>CANEXF010000012.1 GCA_947443645.1 Comamonadaceae bacterium
CACGTACCTGTCTACATCACCGATCAAATGGTTGGCCATAAGTTGGGCGAGTTTGCACTCACCCGTACTTTCAAAGGTCATCCGGCTCACAAAAAAGTTGTGAGAAAGTAAGGAAAGACCATGGAAACACGTGCAACCCTCCGGGGCGTTCGTCTGTCGGTCGACAAAGGCCGTCTGGTCGCTGATTTGATCCGCGGTAAAAAAGTGGATCAAGCGCTCAACATCCTGACCTTCACGCAGAAAAAAGCTGCTGGAATCATCAAGAAGGTGGTTGAGTCCGCTATCGCCAACGCTGAACATAACGACGGTGCTGACATCGACGAGTTGAAGGTGAAAACCATCTACGTTGAACAAGGCGCCACGCTCAAGCGTTTTTCTGCGCGCGCTAAAGGCCGCGGTAACAGCATCAGCAAGCCCACGTGCCATGTGTACGTGGTGGTTGGCAACTAAAGGCAGCGCGATATGGGACAAAAAATCAACCCAACCGGGTTCCGCCTTTCGATCAGCCGCAACTGGTCCAGCCGCTGGTACGCAAGCAACCGTGATTTCGCCGGCATGCTGGCAGAAGACATCAAGGTTCGCGAGTACCTCAAGGCCAAGCTGAAGAATGCTGCAGTTTCGCGCGTTCTGATCGAGCGCCCTGCCAAAAATGCACGCATCACGATTTTCTCGGCACGTCCGGGCGTTGTGATCGGCAAAAAAGGCGAGGACATCGAGAACCTCAAGAAAGAACTGAGCCGCCAGCTGGGTGTGCCAGTCGCCGTGAACATCGAAGAAGTTCGCAAGCCGGAAATTGATGCCAAGCTCATCGCTGACAGCATCACCCAACAGCTTGAAAAACGCATCATGTTCCGCCGTGCGATGAAGCGCGCCATGCAAAACGCCATGCGTCTGGGTGCCCTGGGCATCAAGATCATGTCGTCTGGCCGTCTCAACGGTATCGAGATCGCTCGTTGCGAATGGTACCGCGAAGGTCGCGTGCCACTTCACACACTGCGTGCCGATATTGACTACGGTACCTCTGAAGCCAAGACCACATACGGTGTGATCGGCGTCAAGGTCTGGGTCTATAAAGGTGACACGCTCGGCCGCAGCGATGCACCCGGCGCACGTATGGTCGAAGTTGCTGATGAAGAACGCAAGCCCCGCGGACCTCGTCGTGACGCACGTCCTGGTGACCGGCCTGGTTCCGACCGTCCTGCTCCGCGTGGTGCCCGTGCACCGCGTGCAGTAGCTGGTGGCGCCAACACTGCACCCGCTGATGGCAGCGACAAGCCGGCTGAAGCTACCCCTGGTAGCGACGCCCCGAAAACCACCGTTAAGCGCGTCCGTAAAGCCGCGCCAGCTGCAGCAGCTGACGGTGCCAAGATCGAGTAATCGGTCAGAATAACGGAGAAAAACAATGCTGCAACCCGCTCGCAGAAAATACCGCAAAGAGCAAAAAGGCCGCAACACCGGCGTCGCTACACGAGGCAACTCAGTAGCGTTCGGTGATTTTGGTCTCAAATGCACTGATCGTGGTCGTTTGACTGCTCGTCAAATTGAAGCCGCACGTCGTGCGATTTCCCGTCACGTCAAACGTGGTGGCCGTATCTGGATCCGTGTCTTCCCGGACAAGCCGATTTCCCAAAAGCCTGCTGAAGTGCGTATGGGTAACGGTAAAGGTAATCCAGAGTATTACGTGGCTGAAATTCAGCCCGGTAAAATCGTCTTTGAAATAGTCGGTGTGCCTGAAGAACTTGCACGCGAAGCGTTCCGCCTGGCATCTGCCAAGCTGCCGCTGCGCACCACGTTCGTCAGCCGCATGATCGGCCAGTAATCAGGAGAATGAAGCAATGAACACTACTGAACTGCGCCAAAAAGATGTTGCCGGTCTCAAAGCTGAGGTCAAAGAGCTGCAAAAAGCCCACTTTGGCCTGCGCATGCAAAAAGCCACGCAACAACTGAACAATACCGCCACGCTGCGCTCCACGCGCCGTGCTATCGCTCGCGCCAAAACCATTTTGGTCGAAACCATCGTCAAGCAAGGAGCCAAATAATGACGGAAGCTAAAAAATCCCTCAAGCGCACCTTGATTGGCAAGGTGGTGAGCGACAAGCGCGCCAAGACCGTTACCGTGCTCGTCGAGCGTCGCGTCAAGCACGCGCTCTACGGCAAGATCGTGTCTTTGTCGAGCAAGTACCACGCCCATGACGAAAAGGGCGAGTACAAGACGGGCGACGTGATCGAGATCACCGAAAGTCGTCCGATCTCCAAAACCAAGAACTGGGTGGTTACCCGTTTGGTTGAAAAGGCTGCGCTGGTTTAAGTCTGTATTTCAGACTCTGACCTCAAGTCATCAAAAAAGGCTCACTATGTGGGCCTTGTTTGTTTTCGGGCGGACCTTCCCGCGCAGCTGGCGGTCTATGCCCACAAGCTTTCCACAGTCTCTCAGCATGGTTAAAAATACGCGCTGTCAGTTCTTCACGCACAACCATATCGGAGCATCTCATGATCAAAATCGGTGACAACCTTCCAGCAACCACGTTGATGGAGTATTCAGAAGTTGAAGGCAACGGCTGCAGCCTGGGCCCCAATGCGGTTGAAGTGGCAAAGGCCAGCGCTGGCAAGACCATTGCCTTGTTTGCGTTGCCGGGTGCGTTCACGCCAACCTGCTCCGCCAAACATGTGCCTGGCTATGTCGAGCACATGGCTGACTTCAAGGCTGCTGGCGTGGATGAAATCTGGTGCGTGAGCGTCAATGATGCATTCGTCATGGGCGCCTGGGCACGTGAACAAAAAACCGAGGGCAAGGTTCGTATGCTGGCCGATGGCAGCGCCGATTTCGCCAAGGCCTGTGGCTTGACGCTCGATTTGACGACGCGTGGCATGGGGGTGCGGAGCAATCGCTACTCCATGCTGGTCAAAGACGGCAAGGTCGTGAGCCTCAACGTCGAAGGTCCCGGAAAATTTGAAGTCAGCGACGCCGCCACGCTGCTCGCACAAGCCAAAGCCTAAACCAAGGTATTGGTTAATTTGAGTCCCCGTCAGCTGTGCAGCGGCGCGGGCGACTCCTAGAGATCCACTTTGAGGTAATGCGCGCCCGCTATCGGGTTATGGTAGTAGGGCGGGATTTCCTCGAAGCCCAGGTCCTGGTAGAGCGACCTGGCCGACTCCATATCGCTCAGGGTGTCTAGTAGAAGGTGATGGTAGCCAGCCATGCGTGCGGCATCGAGCATCGCCTCAGCCAGTTGCCGTCCCAGTCCGTGTCGACGAAAAGACTCGCGTACATAAAGCCGCTTCATTTCGCAGGCGTTGGAATAGTCGACCGAGTCGAGCGGACGCATGGCGCAGCAGCCAGCGAGCTTGCCGTCGACCAGCGCGAGCAGCAACGCACCCTTGGGGTCTGCGTACTCGCCTGGCAATCCCGCGAGTTCAGCGTCAAAGTTCTGAAAGCACAGGTCTATGCCCAGCTGCGCCGCGTACTCCGTGAAGATTTGTCGGGTCGCCGCCAGTTGTTCGGCTGTTTCCGGCCTGATGAAGGCGATATTTGAAAAGTGCACTGTGAGCTGGGGGGGGGCGGTAGGAGTCGATGTGGGCTGATAACGGATCAGCTATCACTATACAGACGCCAGGCCGTTGCGCGCTTACACCGCCAGGCTGGCGATCCAGGCGACAAATGCGGCGCAGACGCCGAACACCAGCGCCGCACCGGTGCGTGACAGGGCATCGTCGCGCGAACCCGGTACCGCCACCACCAATTCCTTGTCGCCGTGCAGCATGGCATGGATCAGATTGTGTTTGCGCCATTGGTAAAACACGATGGCCGCGATATGCAGCAGTACCAATGCCAGCAGCAGCCATTTGCCGATGTCAGCGTGGTAGTGGCTGGCCAGGCTCACGGTGCTATTGGAGACAAAGCGCGTCAGTGGACCTGATGCGGCGATCTCATCATCGCTGATCAGACCGGTGCAAATCTGGGCGAGCAGGAGCGCCAGCATCGCAAACACCGACCCAGCGCCAACCGGACTGTGGCCGACAGAATGCTCGGGCTTGCCCTTGCCCTTGAGGTAATTGAGCAGGCTTTGCGGCGCGTAAATAAACGCCCCAAAACGTGACCAGCGTCCGCCCACCAGCCCCCAGATGATGCGAAACAGCAGTAGAGAAGCGGCGGTATAGCCCAGACGGAAATGCCAGACCATGGCATCGCCGCCCACGACGCCCGATACGGCCAAGCCCACGACGACAAGCACCAGCGTCCAGTGAAATAGCCGCGTTGGCAAATCCCAGACTCGGACCTTGGTCAGGTTTTTGTTGCTATACATTCATGTTCCTTCATTGTTGTGGCTTTTGCATCGTCAAAGCATTGCACAGTTGTCGAGTGCATCAAGCGTGCGGGACCAACAGGTGCTTTGAGACTTTTGCTAGCTTGATTTCTTGGTGCTTTCCCGTAAACAGCAAAGGAGTCTGGAACTTAGCGTAGTTCGTTAAACTCCAGCAGTCTGGAACCAGGCAAGGCCTGGCCAGTTCGCGAGCTCACTAAATTATCAAGGAAAAAACATGAAAGCTTTTGCCCTCATCGCTGTAGCTGCCACTTTGGTGGCCATGGCTGCTCCGGCTTCCGCCCAGTTTGCCAAACCCGAAGATGCCATCAAATACCGCCAGAGTGCGCTGTTTGTAATGGGTCAGCATTTTGGCCGCATAGGTGCGATGGTCAATGGCCGGGTGCCATTTGATGCCAAAGCCGCCGCAGACAATGCCGAGATCGTCGCTGAGATGGCCAAACTTCCGTGGGCCGCTTTCGCAGCCGGTACCGACAAGGGCGCCATACCTACGCGGGCCAAGCCTGAGATCTGGACCGATTCTGCCAAGTTCAAGGACAGCAGTGACAAGCTGGTGGCAGAAAGCGCCAAACTGGCTGCAGCCGCCAAGACCGGTAACCTGGACAGCTTGAAGACAGCGTTTACCGCGACGGCTGGCAGCTGCAAAGCTTGTCACGACGCGTTCCGGAAAGAATAATAGCCCCCACGGTTGCTCACTGCGTGCAGCTCCCTGCCCCCCGAGGGGGCCGCCCGCCTGCAGTCCGGCAAAGCCGGTCCTGCGGCTCGAGCTTGTAAAGGCAATAGCGCAAATAAAAAGGCCGGCCCCTTTCGGGAGCCGGCCTTTTTTTCAATGGACTACAACCGCAGCGGCTGTCTCTGTTGCCCCTGTATTTTCAAGCAGTGAGCGACCGTGGGGGCCTAACTCTCAGCCAGCAGCTTTTCAATCAGCTGGTGCAGTGCCGTAAAGTCCGGCTCGCCGACATACTGCTTGACGATCTCGCCGCGCTTGTTGAGCAGATAGGTCGTGGGCGTGAGCTGCACATCGCCCCAGGCCTTGGCCACTGCGCCGGTGTTGTCTATCGCCACCTTGAAGGGCAGCTGGCGTGTCTGGCTGTAGTTGACGACGTAGCTGGGCGGGTCATAGCTCATGGCAACCGCCAGCGTGTCGTAGCCTTGGGTCTTGTATTTGTTGTGTGTGGCGATAAGCTTGGGCATTTCTGCCACGCAGGTCACGCAGCTGGTCGCCCAGAAGTTCACCAGCGTGACCTTGCCTTTGAGGTCGGCCGTGCTCTGTTTGCTGCCATCGAGCAGCACAAAGCTTGACTCAGGCGCGGCCTGGGCGCCGCCGCAAGCGGACAAACCGGCCAGTGAAGCCAGTGCCAGAGCCGCGGCCAGCGCGACGCGCAGGCCGGCGAGTGAAACGGAATTCATAGTGGAAGATTTCATCATGCGACGCCGACAGTTTAACCAGTTGGGCGCCAGCGCTCTTGGCGCCTTGCTATGCGCAACTTACCTGCAGGCCCAAGCGCTGGCCTTGGGCGACCTCGCCGGCATCAGCAATCTGGAAGCCGGCAGCGCCTTGAAAACAGCGCTCGAAAAAGGCGCGCTGGCTGCCGTAGCCTTGCTGGGCAAGACTGATGGATTCCTGGGCAACCCAAAAGTTCGCATTCCCTTGCCGGGCTATCTTGAAAATGCCTCGCAGTTGCTCAGAAGCCTGGGTTAAGGCGCGCACATTGATGAATTGCTGACGGCGATCAACCGCGCTGCCGAAGCGGCCGTGCCCATGGGCCGCGATTTACTGGTCAGCAGCGTGCGGTCCATGAGCGTCAGCGATGCCAAGGCTATTTTGACGGGCGGCGACACCTCCGTCACCCGGTTTTTCGCCGAGAAAACCCGCACGCCGCTGGGCCTGAAGTTTTTGCCGGTGGTGACCAAAGCCACCGAGAAAGTCGGCCTGGCCAACAAGTACAACGAATTTGCCGGCAAGGCTGCGGGCTTTGGCCTCGTCAAAAAGGAAGACGCCAACATCCAGCAGTACGTGACCGGCAAGACGCTGGACGGTCTCTACCTGGTGATTGGCGAGGAAGAAAAAAAGATACGCCAGGATCCGATTGGAAGTGGTTCCGCGATTCTGCAAAAGGTGTTTGGCGCGGGAAAATAGCTCAAAACAGTTATTTTTAGGAATGGAATTGGCCGCTGATGACCGCTAGCCGGGCGCTAGCAGCTATAAATAATATAGCGATTCGGCCTGTTCAAAGCGCCTTGCGTGCCCTTGCAAGCCGCTCCTGCAGGTAAGCGTCATAAAAATCCGGCACGGCTATACCCACGAGGCGCTCCGCCAGTTCCTGGCCTTGCGGGCCGAAAAAAAGCACGCTGGGCGTGAACCCGGCTTTCCAGGCGCTGATCTGCGCCGCTGCCGTGGTGACCTGGCCGTCAAAGCCTATGAGTGGCGTGCGCTTGTCCTGGCTATTGAGCTGCCAGGCCTGCAGACCCGCGTCCCGGCGTGCCGGCAGCAGATAGCTGCGTCTGACCAGTTCGCAGAAAGGGCAGCCGGGAAGGCTGATCAGCAGCACCAGCGGCTCGCCCCTGGCCGCTGCCCGCGCGGCAGCCAGCGGCAGGGAGGTGGGCACGGGCAGTGCACTGTCCCTGGCCCAGGCGAGCCTGGGCAGCATGGTGGGCAACAGCAGTCCGCCCAACAGTGTGGCTGCGAAGCTGCGCCTGCCGGTGCTGGCCGATGGCTGCAAACGGGTCAGGCTCAAAATGGATTCCTAGATGGTCTTGCTGCTTTGCAATTCAGACAACTTCTCCTCGGAGTAGTTCAGCACGCTGCGCAAGACCTCTGCGGTGTGCTGGCCCAGCAGCGGCGGCGGCAGGTCGGTGCGCACGGGCGTGGCGCTGAGCTTGATCGGGCTGGAGACCAGGCGCAGATCGCCTTTGACCGGATGCGCCCATTGTGTGACCATGTGACGGGCCTCGACCTGTGGATCACTGAACACCTCGGCCAGACTGTTGATCGCGCCGCAGGGCACCTTGGCAGCCTCCAGCGCGGCCAGCCATTGGGCCTTGGGCCGGGTCTTCATGACGACCTCCAGCAGCGGCACGAGCTGGGCGCGGTGAAGCACCCGGTCGCGGTTTTTGGCATACAGGGGGTTGTTGCCAAGCTCAGGCACGTCGGCGACCTTGCAGAACTTCACAAATTGGGCGTCGTTGCCCACCGCCAGAATCAGATGGTCCTTGCTGCCGTCGGCGGCCGGTGCCACTTCAAACACCTGGTAGGGCACGATGTTCTGGTGTGCGTTGCCAGCTCGGCCCGGGGTTTTTCCGCTGACCAGAAAGTTGGCGCCCAGATTGGCCAGCATGGCGACCTGGGTGTCGAGCAGCGCCATGTCGACCTGCTGGCCAACACCTGTTTTCTCAGCGTGGCGCAGCGCGGCGAGTATGGCCACGGTGGCGTACATCCCGGTCATGAGGTCGGCCACTGCGACGCCGACTTTTTGCGGTCCGCCGCCCAGATCATCACGCTCGCCCGTCACGCTCATCAACCCGCCCATGCCCTGAATGGCGTAGTCATAGCCGGCACGGTCCGCATAAGGGCCGTTCTGACCAAAGCCCGTGACCGAGCAATAAACCAGGCGTGGGTTGATGGCCTGCAGGGAGGCGAAGTCCAGGCCGTAGCGCGCCATGTCGCCGACCTTGAAGTTCTCGACGAACACGTCGCAGTGGGCCACGAGGTCACGAATCAGGGCCTGGCCAGCCGGCTGGGAAATGTCGCAGGTGACAGAGCGCTTGTTGCGGTTGGTGCCGAGGTAGTAGGCGGCCTCCTGCGTTTCCACACCCTGATCGTCTTTCAAAAAGGGTGGCCCCCAGGTGCGGGTGTCGTCGCCCGTGCCTGGGCGTTCAATCTTGATGACGTCAGCACCCAGATCGGCCAGGGTCTGGGTACACCAGGGGCCCGCGAGGACGCGGGACAAATCGAGGATGCGTATGCCTTGAAGAGAGTTCATGCCGCTATTTTCGCCGCATGTGGGCAAACCTTAAATAAGACAGCTTGTAGCTGGCGAATACTCAGGGTTTATACGCCTGTACAGTAATTTGTACGCTCGTACAGTGTACGTATGTCGCGCAGCGCCCAAACTCCAGTTACAACCACACGGGCTGCGCGCGCGCAGGTGGCGGCTCGGCCAGACCGCAAGGCCGACATCCTGCTGGCTGCGGAAAAGTTGTTTGCCAAGCATGGTTACCACGCCGTCAGCATTCGCCAGATTGCCGACGAGGCCGGCGTACCGCTGGCGCTGGTGGGCTACCACTACGGGCTCAAGCATGAGTTGTTCCATGCGATTTTTGAGCACTGGAACGTGACGATAGAAGAGCGCCTGCAGGCCTTGCGCAGGGTCACCGGTGAAGCGCTGGATGCGCAAACCCTGCCGCGCATCATCGAGGCCTTTGTGGCGCCAGTGTTGCGCATGCGGGCCAGTCCCGAGGGGGAGTATTACGCGCTGCTGGTGGCGCGCGAGCTGTATATCTTTCAACCAGAAACCGACCGTGTCTTGCGCGACTATTTCGACCCGCTGGCGCGCGCATTTATTGACGCGTTGCAACTGGCCTTTCCGCATGCAAGCCGCGGGCAGCTGGCCTGGGGCTACCAGTTCGCGCTGGGTGCATTGCTGCACCACATCAGCGACTACCGCGTCGAACGGCTTTCGGACGGTGAGAGCCTTCAGGGTGACCCCGCCGCGGCCAGCTTGTTAAGCAATTTCATTGTGGGCGGCCTGCGTGCGGCCCTTGCTGTTCCTGCCAGTTCCCCTCGTTCCGGCAAACCTGCCATCGCCTAAACAGAAAGAGACAACAAATGAAAAACATCACCATGAACCGCCGCGCCGTCATCTCCGCACTGGGTGCGGCTTCTGCTGCTGCGGCTTTCCCGGCCTGGAGCCAGAGCGAAAAAATCGTCTTCGGCTACACGGCCGTGACAGACTTTGCCTCGGTGTTTGTAGCGGCGGAGCAGGGCTACTTCACCAAGCGAAAACTGGACGTCGAGCTGAAATTCATTCCGCTGAATTCGACCATCCCCGCTGCCATCCAGGCCGACTCGCTGCAGATTGGTGGCCCGACGCCATCGGTCTATCTCCAGTCGGTCGATGGTGGTCTTGACCATGTCGTGGTTGCCGGCGGCGGCGTGACGTCCAAGACCAACACCGGCTTTGGTTTTGTCGCCAGGGCGGGCTCCGGCATACGAACGCCGCAGGACTGCATCGGCAAGAAGATCGGCGTGCCCGGCCTGGGCGCCTTCCTTCATGTGACCTTTCGTGCCTGGCTCAAGCAGAACGGCGTGGATTACAAAAAGGTCAACTTTGTCGAGGCGTCTTTCCCCCAGCACGGCGACCTGCTGCGCGGCGGCTCGATTGATGCAGTGGTCACCGCAGACCCGTTCATGAGCCGCATCGTCGACAGCGGTGCGGGTTATGTGGCCTCGTATTACTCGACCTTTCTTGAGCAGGGCAATCCGACCATCATCTACACGGCCAAGCGTGAGTGGGCACAAAAGAACGCAGCCACGGTGAAGTCATTCAAGGAGGCCGTGCAGGAAGCCGCGGCCTTCATGACCCAGGCCAAAAACGATGCCGCCGTGCGTACAGCCATTGGCAAGTACATCAAGCTGCCGCCCGAGATACTGGCCAAAGCGCAGATATCGCCTCCAGGCCCCGTGGTGACCGAGAAGCAGCTGAACTACTGGGTCGGCCTGATGAAAGAGCAGGGCATGCTACAGACCGTACCCAAGGTCACAACGCTGATCGTGAAATAGACCTGCCTCCTCGTGCTATGAATTAAATAGCTGCTTGCGCACGTGAACAGGGCGCTAGCGGCCATTTTTTACCCGAAATAAATGGCTACTACCCCGATATTGACCTTCAGCCAGGTGGCCATTCACCTGGGTGGGCGGGAAATTCTCTCGCCTACTTCGTTCGATGTGGCGCGGGGTGAATTCGTTTGCATTGTCGGGCCCAGCGGTTGCGGCAAGACGACGCTGTTGCGCGCCGCCACGGGCCTGTTGTCGGCCAGTGCCGGCGAAGTGCGTCGTCATGGCCAGCTGGTGACGCAGCCCTCGCGTGAAGTGGCTTTTGTGTTCCAGGACTACGGCCGTGCGCTGCTGCCCTGGCGCACCGTGCAGGGCAATGTCAGCCTGGCGCTTGAGGCCGCGGCCGTACCTGCGGTGGAACGGCCGGCGCGCATCAGCGATGTGCTGGCGAAAGTGGGGCTGTCAAAACACGCGTACAAATTCCCGGCGCAGCTTTCGGGCGGCATGCAGCAGCGCGCGCAGATTGCCCGCTGCCTGGCGCAAAAGCCCGAAGTGCTGATGATGGACGAGCCCTTCGGCGCCCTCGATGCGTTGACGCGGCAAACCCTGCAGGACGAGCTGGCGCGTCTGGTGCGCGAGGAAGGCCTGACAGTGCTGTTTGTCACGCACGACCTGGAAGAAGCGATATATCTTGGTGACCGGGTGATTGCGCTGCAGGCCAACCCGGGCCCAGGGCGGCCCAGCCTGGCGCGCATGATTGATGTGCAGATTCCGCGCCCGCGTGATCAGCTCAGTACCAAGGAGCATCCGGAGTTCCTGAAGCTGCGCCGCGAGCTGTTTGCCTTTATCGAGCAAAGCCATGACTGAGCAGGCAGAGAAAAGCGCTAGAACGGCCGCCAGCACCAAGCCGCCCCAGGCCAGGCCAGCCCCCTCGGGGGGCAGCGCATTAGACGCTGTGAAAAGCGTGGGGGCCAAATTACGGCCCTGGTGTTTCCCTGCCATTGCGCTGGGTAGCTACGAATGGTATGCGCGCACTCTGGGCAAACTCAGCGATGCGATTGCGCCGCCAACGGCAGCAGTCCATGCGTTCATGGCCGCGGTAGCCGATGGCTCGCTTCTGGAGGCCACCGCATTCACGCTGGGCGCCGCTGCGCTCGGGCTGCTGCTGGCAGCAGTGCTGGGTATTGCCGCAGGCATCACGCTCGGGCTGTCAAAGCGCACGGCCCGCATGGCATTTTTGTCGATCGAGGTGTTCCGGCCGGTGCCTTCGGTGGCGCTGATTCCGCTGGCCATGCTGGTGTTTGGTTTCGGTCTGCGCATGGAGTTTTCTATAGTCGCGTTCGCATCGTTCTGGCCGCTGATGATTCTTACGCAGGCCGCCGTTCAGCAGGTGGAGCCTCGGCTGCTCGAGGTCAGCCATGTGCTGGGCCTGAGCGCGACGCAGCGCGCCATCAAGATTATCCTGCCGGCCATTGCTCCGCGCCTGTTTGTGGCCCTGCGCCTGGGCGTGTCAGTGGCGCTGGTGGTGGCTGTCACGGTTGAAGTTGCGGCCAATCCAAACGGCATGGGTTACGCGATGATGATTGCGCAGCAGAGCATGGACCCGTCGCTGATGCTGGCCTGGCTGCTTTGGATAGGCGTGGTGGGTTACATCATCAATGTCGCAGCGCTGAAGCTTGAGCGCTATGTCGGCCGCAGGATGGGCGTCGCATGAGTCCCCCGCTTGCAAGCATCAAAGCCATTGCACCCGCAAGCGGCAAATCCATGCAGGCGCCGGGCGCTGGTCTGCTGTCATGGTTTGAATCTGTTGCCATCTTCCTGGCCATCATGGGCTTGTGGTGGATCGCCAGCCATGCAGGCTGGATCAGCCGGGTGTTTTTACCCACACCCGAGGCAAGCTGGCTAAGTCTGCGCGATGGACTCGGTGAGGGTGAATCGCTGGCCTATAGCTGGGCAACATTGACGCGCATGTTTGAGGGTTGGCTGCTGGCCTCGCTGGTCGGCATCGCGCTCGGTGCGCTGATAGGCATCTCGGCCACCGCGCGTGCCTGGCTGCAGCCGACGCTTGAATTCATGCGGCCTCTGCCGGCGTCTGCCTTGCTGCCACTGGCGATTTCGATTTTTGGTCTGAGCCCAAGCATGGTGCTGTCTGTCGTGGCCTTCGGCGCCATGTGGCCGGTGCTTCTGGCCACCGTGCACGGCTTTGCTGCGGTCGAGCCGCGCCTGCAGGAGGTGGCGCGTTGCCTGCAGTTGTCGCGCGCCGCTTTTGTCTGCAAGATCGGCCTGCCCAATGCCCTGCCTGACATTCTCGCCGGCATGCGCCTGTCGCTTACGGTGTCGCTGATCGTGTCGGTTGTCGGCGAAATGATTGCCTCGCAGCCCGGCTTGGGCCAGGCGATCTTGCTGGCCGCACGATCGTTTCGCGCCAATGAACTGTTTGCTGGCATAGCACTGCTGGGCCTGATCGGTTTTGCCAGCAGTGCCTTGCTGGCGGCGTTTGAAAAACGGTTTTTGAAATGGCAACAGCCCTGATCCCACTGAGTAAAAAAGGAAAGCACCATGACCCGAAAAATCATTGACCTGTCTATCTATCTTGAAAACGATGTGATCAGCGATCCACCGGCTTTTGCGCCCAAGATCGAATACTTCACGCATGAAAACACCTTTGCGCAGATCGAGCCTTTTTTCCCGGGGCTGAAAAAAGAAGACCTTCCCGACGGCGAAGGCTGGGCGGTCGAATTGATCACACTGTCTACGCACAACGGCACGCATCTGGACGCGCCCTACCATTTCCACAGCACCATGAACAAGGCGTTGGGCAAGCAGGAGCGCGCCATCGCGATTGATGAAGTGCCGCTGGACTGGTGCTTCCAGCCCGGCGTCAAACTGGACTTCACTGCATTCGCCGATGGTTATGTGGTCACGGCGGCTGATGTAGAAGCGGAGCTCAAGCGCATCAACCATACGCTGTCGCCGCTGGAGATTGTGGTGATCAACACCGCCGCCGGCAAACGCTACGGTAGTTCCAACTATGTGTCGTCAGGTTGCGGCATGGGCTACGAGGCCACCATGTATCTGCTGGAGCGCGGCATCCGCCTGACCGGCACCGACGCCTGGAGCTGGGACGCACCCTTTGTGCATACCGCGAAAAAATACGACGAGACGCACGATGCCTCGCTGATCTGGGAAGGCCACAAGGCCGGCCGCGACATCGGCTACTGCCACCTTGAAAAACTGCACAACCTTGAAGTGCTGCCACCCACCGGTTTTTACATCTCGTGCTTTCCGCACAAGATCCGTGGCGCCTCGGCCGGCTGGACCCGCGCCGTCGCTATTTTTGATGACCGCCTGACGGCTTAGGCCTGAATACTCATGACACAAGAATTCGACACTTCCAACCCTACCCACAGTGCTTTTGCGAAAAGTTGGGTGGCATCTGCCAACGTAGCTGGCTGCGATTTCCCGATACAAAACCTGCCGTTCGCGGTGTTTCGCCGCGCCGGCAGCAGCGAAGCCTTCCGGGGTGGCGTGGCGATTGGCGACCAGGTGATTGACATGGCGCAGGTGGCGCGCACCACCTGCCTTGACGGCCTGGCGCAGGCCGCTGCGACCAGCTGCGCTCAAACCACGCTCAATGACTTTTTTGCCATGGGCCCTGCTGCATGGAAGGCGCTGCGGCACGGCTTGTTCGAACTGCTCGAAAAGGCTTTTTATGGCCCAAAGGTCGATGCGCTGCGGGGCTGCCTGGTTCCCCAGAGCGAGGTCGAGTTCACTTTGCCCACGAGCATAGGTGACTACACCGATTTTTATACATCGATAGACCACGCGCGCAACATCGGCAAGATGATCCGCCCCGATGATCCCGTCTCTGCCAACTTCCAGTGGATGCCGATTGCCTACCATGGCCGTGTTTCCAGCATAGGCGTGAGCGGCCAGACCTTTCATCGGCCCATGGGCCAGGCCATGCCGCCGGGTGCCAAGGCGCCGGTTTACGGGCCGTGTGCGCGGCTCGACTATGAGCTCGAGCTGGGCATCTATATCGGCCAGGGCAATGCGCAGGGCGAGCCGATAACGCTGGCCGATGCCGAGCCGCACATCTTTGGCATCTGCCTGCTCAACGACTGGTCTGCGCGCGACATCCAGTTCTGGGAGATGGTGCCGCTGGGCCCTTTTCTGAGTAAGAATTTCTGCACCACGGTCTCGCCATGGATTGTGACTATGGAAGCGCTGGAGCCCTACCGCCAGGCCTGGACACGCCATGCGGACGAGCCTCAGCCGCTGGCTTACCTAGATGCGCCTAGCAACCGAGAAAAGGGCGCGCTGGATATTTCGCTGGAGGTTCTGCTGGAGTCCGACAAGCTGCGCACCGAAGGCAAAGGCCCTTCGCGCCTGAGCGGCACCAGCTTCAAACACCAGTACTGGACTGTCGCGCAAATGGTCACGCACCACACCATGGGTGGCTGCAACCTGCGCAGCGGCGACCTGCTGGGCAGCGGCACCATCTCGGGACCGGGTGAAGGCGAAGCCGGCGCGATGATAGAGCTGACCTTCGGCGGCAGCAAGCCGGTGAGCCTGGGCAACGGCGAAGACCGCGCTTTCCTGCAAGACGGCGACGCCGTCATCCTGCGCGGCTGGTGTGAAAAGCCGGGCTATGTCCGTATCGGCTTCGGCGAAAGCCGCGGGCAGGTATTGCCCGCGATGCTTCGCTGAGGACGGGCGTATCAGTACTGCTTGTAGGGCAGGAATTTGCCCGACAACACCACATTGACGCGGTCACCTTTGGGGTCGGGCGTGCGCACGATGTCCATGGAGAAATCAATCGCGCTCATGATGCCGTCGCCGAACTCTTCATGGATCAGTTCCTTGATGGTGGTGCCGTAGACGCTGACGATTTCATACCAGCGGTAGATCAGCGGGTCAGTTGGCACCGGCGTTGGCAAGGAGCCCTTGTAAGGCACGACCTGCAGCCACTTCTGCTGTTCTGCCGTGAGGCCAAAAATCTTGCCCAGGATTTTGGCCTGCTTGTCGTCAAAAGTCATCTGGCCCAGGCAGCCGGCCGTGACCCATTCCTTGCTGAGGCCAACTTTCTTGGCGACCGATTCCCAGGTGATGCCCTTGGCGACCTTGACAGTGATGATTTTTTCGGTGATGTCGTTGCGGTTCATGGTGTGCTCCTGTTGGTGCGTTGGTTGTTGCTTGAATTGAATTAAAACGCTTCAGTGCGCTTTGGCCCGAGAGACCAGAAAATCGACAATGTGGTTGCGTAGCTCGTAGTAGCCGGGCAGGTGGTGCAGGCCGGCACGTGTGCGTTCGCGCGGCAGCGGGTTGACGACTTCTTCGGCAATGTTGCCGGGCGCATAGCCGCCTGCGTTTTCCGTGCCGTTGCTCATGAGCAGAATGCGGTCGGCCAGCAAGATGGCTTCATCCACATCGTGCGTGATCATGAACACCGTCTGCTGCGTTTCGCGCACTATCGTCATGAGCTCGTCCTGAATCGTGCCGCGCGTGAGCGCATCAAGTGCGCCAAAGGGCTCGTCGAGCAGCAGCATCTTGGGCTGTATGGCAAACGCTCGTGCGATACCCACGCGCTGCTTCATGCCGCCTGAAAGTTGCGAGGGCTTCTTGTCAATGGCGGCCGACAGCCCGACCAGCGCAACGAACTTTTCCACATGCACCTTGACCTGGGCCGCAGACCATTCTGGCCAGCGCGAGATGACGGCAAACGCAATGTTTTTGCGCACCGTGAGCCAGGGCATCAATGCATGGCTTTGAAACACCACACCGCGCTCCAGGCTGGGTCCGGCGATCTCGCGCTCGTCCATGAACACATGGCCGGATGTTGCAGTGTCCAGCCCAGCCAGCACGTTGAGCACCGTGGTTTTGCCGCAACCCGAATGGCCGATGATGCAGACGAATTCGCCCCGGTCTATGGTGAAGCTCACTTCGGCAAACACCGGCTTGGTCGGCACATAGGCCTTGCTCAAGCGCTCGATTTTTAGAAATCCTTGCATGGCGTGTTCTTTCTTGCTGCTGCTTGCGCTGCGTGTGTCAGGCTCACTCCACATAGGTCACCGCCTTCTGGAGTTTGGCAAAACTCAGGTCCAGCAGCATGCCCACAATGCCGATGACAAAGATCGCAAAGATCACATTGGTCAGCGACAGGTTGTTCCACTCGTTCCAGACAAAGTAGCCAATGCCGGTTCCGCCCACCAGCATTTCAGCCGCAACAATGACAAGCCAGGCGATGCCCATCGAAATGCGCATGCCGGTCAGTATGGTCGGTGCAGCTGCCGGCAGTATCACCAGAAAGGCCTTGCGCAGCGGGCTGACCTGCAGCGTGCTGGCCACGTTAAGCCATTCGCGTTTGACAGCAGATACGCCAAAGGCGGTGTTGATCAGCATGGGCCAGACCGAGCAGATGAAAATCACGAAGATGCCAGAGGCCGACGAGTCCTTGATGGTGTAGAGCGCCAGCGGCATCCAGGCCAACGGCGAGATCGGTTTGAGCACCTGGATAAAGGGGTCCAGCGCCCGGCGCAGCAGCGGCGACATGCCAATGACAAAACCCAGAGGAATGGCCACCAGACAAGCCAGCAAAAATCCCAGGCCGACACGCCCCAGCGAGTGCGCAAGCTGAATTGCAATGCCTTTGTCGTTGGGGCCGCGGTCGTAAAACGGATCACTGAGCTGCTTGACAACGGTATGGCCCATTTGCAGCGGTGTTGGAAAGCCCGAGGCTTTGACCAAACCCGCGCTGGCCGGATCCTTGCCCATCATTTTCTGGTACTCGATCTGCTCGGCCGTCATGCCAGTGACGTTGCCACCAGTGCTGGCAGGCGTTGCGGTTGCGGTGTACCAGATCGCGATGAACAGCACAAATATGACAGCGGAGACTATGCCTGCGCGAAAGCCTAGGGTTTTGAAAAGCTTCATATCTTCAAGACATCTTGCTGATAGCAAAGCCCTTGGCGTACTGGTCTGCTTTTGCCGCGTCGAATTCCTTGCCCATGATGGTGAACTTTGGGTAGGCGCCTTCTGGCGTTTTCTGACCCAGCTCTTTCATGTACTTTTTCGCATCGGTGATCAAAAAGACTTTTTCGGCGATCTGCTTGTAGTTGACCTCGCCCTTGACGTAACCCCAGCGCTTCATCTGTGTGAGCATCCATACCGCCATCGATTGCCAAGGCATGGGGTCAAAGTCGGCGCGGTCCGGCACGGTCTTGATGTTGCCCAGGCCGTCGGCGAACTTTCCGGTCAGCACCTGGGTCAGCACGGCTTCGGGCTGGTTCAGGTATTGCGCTGGGGCGATGACCTTGGCGATCAGTTCGCGGTTTTTCGGGTCGCGCGCCATGGCTGCGGCCGTGAGTACCGAGCGGTAGAGCGCGGCGAAGGTGTTGGGGTTCTTCTGTATGAACTCGGTCGACGTACCAAAGGCGCAGCAGGGGTGACCGTTCCAGATGTCCTTGGTCAGCAGGTGGATGAAACCGACTTCTTCATAGACCGCGCGCTGGTTGAAAGGATCGGGGCCGAGGAAGCCATCGATATTGCCGGCACGCAGGTTGGCCACCATTTCAGCGGGCGGCACCACGCGCAATTGCACATCGGTATCCGGGTTCAGACCGGCTTCAGCGAGGTAGTAGCGCAGCAGGAAGTTGTGCATCGAGTATTCGAACGGAATCGCGAACTTGAAGCCCTTCCAGTTTTTCGGGTCGCGGTTGTCCTTGTGCTTGAGCGCCAGCGTGATCGCCTGGCCGTTGATGTTTTGTATGGTCGCCACATTCATGGGCGTGGCGTTCGAGCCCAGGCCCATGGAAATCGCCAGCGGCATGGGCGACAGGAAATGCGTGGCGTCGTATTCCTTGTTGATCATCTTGTCGCGAATCAGCGCCCAGCCGGCGGTCTTGGTGACTTCGACATTCAGGCCTTGCTGCTTATAAAAGCCCAGCGGCTGCGCCATGATCAAGGGCGTGGCGCAGGTGATGGGAATAAAACCGATTTTCAGATTCGTCTTCTCGAGTGAGCCAGCTTTTTTGCCAGCCTCCTGGGCCATGGCCTGCATGCTGGCTACCGGCAGCAGGCTTGAAATAGCCGCCATGGCCGTGCCCTTGCCGACTGCGCGCAGAAAGCGGCGGCGCACCTCGTCTTGTGGAAAGATGGCCTTGACCAGCGTGGCCTCAATGAACTCGTTGGAATAGGCTTCGAATTCGCTGGTCAGGCTACGGCGGCGCAGCTCGACTGCTGCGGCGTCTGCCGATACGGCCGCGTGATGATCGGCGGGGCTGTGGTCCTGGCCGCAACTGCATTTGAGCATCAGCGGGCGGTCGGCATCGTAGGGGGAAAAGAACTCTGACATGGCGATCACCTTTCAAGGGGAAGATGTTGGTGTATTGCAAGCTATGGGCCAATTTGAACCAGCGCTCTTGCGTCATATTCGGGCTGACAACCCCAAGTTGGTGCATTTGGGCCAGAGCATGGCTGCAGAAGCTATCCAGACTGGTGCGTTCACTGTATCTGGTGCATATATCGGGAGTGCGCGTTCCGCGCTGGCCCCAAGTCGGCGCACGAATGCCTGTAAAGTGCCATGTGTACTTAATACTTTGCCGATATCCGAGCCCTTGATGCCCTGTTCAATCTGTTTTTTCTTTTCAGCCAGACCTTTTTCTGTGCGCATGGCCATGTTTTTTCGCAGCCTGGTTCTTGGCATTGCCGGCTTTGCACTTGCGGCCTGCAGCCCGACCTTCAATTGGCGTGAGGTCAGGCCTGAGAACACCAGGCTCAGCCTGCTCTTGCCCTGCAAGCCTGACAAGCTGCAAAAAACCGTGCCGCTGGGCGGGCGGCCTACCGAGCTGACGATGCTCGGTTGCGAGACAGGCGGTGCGATTTTTGCCCTGGCGGTGGCCGATGTTGGCGATGCCGCCAAAGTCTCGGATGTGCTTGCGCAATGGCAGCGCCTGACGCTGCTCAATATGAAGGCCGAAGCTGTCGCCAGTACGCCGCAAGCTGAGGCCGGCGGCGCCCCTCAAGCCACCCAGGTGCTGGCGCTCAAGTTGACGGGGGCCGCCTCGAGTGACCCGGCGCCGGTGCTGGTGAAGGCGCGCGGCAAACGCGCTGACGGCAGTGCGGTGATCGGACAGGCGGCTTACTTTGCCCAGGGCGCGCAAATTTTTCAGGTTCTGGTGTATGCCGACAAGCTGAAGCCAGAACTGAGCGAGACATATTTTTCCAGCCTCAAACTCGAATGAGTTCATACCCGTTATGAAATCCAGCTTCAACAGGCCGGCTGTCCGATGACCGCTGTGCATAACGGATTGCCTCACATCGCTGGTGCCACGCTGCTGGACAGGAAAACCGGCGTTATTGTTTTTCTGGCATTTGCCGCCGCCTATTTTTGCTCCGCCCTGGTGCGCGCGATCACCGCCACGCTGTCGCCGGTGTTGACGCAGGAGTTTTCCCTTCATGCGCGCGATTTGGGTTTGCTAGGCGGCGGCTATTTCCTGGGTTTTGCCGCGATCCAGCTGCCTCTGGGCAAATGGCTGGACCGTTACGGTCCCAAGCGCGTCATTGTGTGTTTCCTGAGTCTGGCGGTGCTGGGGTGCCTGGCCTTTTCGCTTGCCAGCAGTTTTGGTGGGCTGCTGGCCGCCCGTGTGCTGGTGGGCATGGGTGTGGGCGCCTGTCTGATGGCGCCGCTGACCGGCTTCCGGCGCTGGTATGACGCTGTCACTCAGTTGCGCGCCAACTCCTGGATGCTGATGACCGGCTCACTCGGCATGCTCTCGTCCACTTTGCCGGTGCAATGGCTTTTGCCGCTGACGGGCTGGCGCCCGCTGTTCTGGATTCTCGCGGGGCTGATTCTCCTGTCCATGGCTGGGATTGCCTGGGTCACGCCGGCATGGAAGCTGGCCGACAAAACAAAAGTCGGAGCTTCACATGAAGCGCTGAACACGGGGACAGTTGCCAGCAGTTATGCAGAAGTTTGGCAAAGCCGCTATTTCCGCAAGATGCTGCCGCTGGCCGTCTTTAACTACGGCGGCATGGTGGCCATGCAAACCCTGTGGGCGGCGCCGTGGATGATCAAGGTGGCAGGCTACACCCCGCTGGAGGCGGCCACGGGTCTTTTTTATCTCAATGCCACCATGCTGCTGACCTTCTGGAGCTGGGGCATGGTCAACCCCTGGCTGGCCAGAAATGGCTGGAATGCCCACCGCCTTATCAGCTGGGGCGTGCCCCTGAGCTTGCTGGTGCTGGCCTTCAATGTCTGGGGTGGCGCTGCTACCGGCTGGCTGGGCTGGGCCCTGTTTTGCATGAGTTCAAGCGCCATGGGGCTGGCGCAGCCCGCGATTGCCATGGCTTTCCCGCCTTCGCTGGCCGGGCGCGCCCTGTCGGCTTACAACCTTGGAATATTCGGCGGTGTGTTTATCGTCCAATGGGGCATAGGTTTGCTGATCGATGCTTTTTCGGGCATGGGTTGGGGCCAGCTTGCGAGCTTTCAGGCCGCCATGGGGGTATTTTTGTGTTGTTGTATTGCCTCATACGTCTACTTTCTAAGTACGAAAGTTGATAATTGATAACAATGAATGGCATTTTTATCATCGCTCACGCGCCATTGGCCTCCGCTTTGCGCCAATGCGTCCTGCATGTCTACCCGGACAACCCGGCTGGCGTGGTCGCCCTGGATGTGCAGCCCAATATGCCCCCAGAAGAAACCCTGGCCCAGGCACGCATCATGTTTGAGCAGCTTGGCACCTCGCATGCGCTGGTCATGGTCGACGTATTTGGTGCTACTCCCTGCAATGTGGCGCAAAAGCTGGTTGATGGCGTCAACTCCAAACTCATTACCGGCATCAACTTGCCCATGCTGCTGCGCGCCATATCCTATCGGCATGAGCCGCTCGATACGCTGGTTGCGCGCGCGCTGGCTGGTGCAACGCAAGGTGTGATGCAGGTGGCGATTACCGCACCGCAAAATCAAGCAAAAAGAAAACATGATCAAGACCAGCACCAACATCAGCAATAAACTCGGCCTGCATGCCCGGGCTTCCGCAAAACTCACCAAACTTGCCGGCAGTTTTCCCTGCGAGGTCTGGATGCGCAAGGGCGAGCGCCGCGTGAACGCCAAAAGCATCATGGGCGTGATGATGCTGGCTGCCGGACTGGGCAGTTCCGTTGAGCTGGAAACCAACGGCGAGCAGGAGCAGGCCGCGATGGACGCCCTGCTGGCGCTGATTGCGGACAAATTCGGTGAGGGTGAGTGATTTGACCCCCACGCTTGTCACTGCGTGTACTGCGCCGCCCCCCGGGGGGGCTAATTTCCCTTGGGGCGGCCCGGCGGGAAATTGTTTGCCCCCACGGTCGCTCACTGCGTGTAGCTTCCTGCCCCCCTGGGGGGCCGCTGCGCCTGCGGCCCGGCAAAGCCGGTTCCGCGGCCCCTGCTTGAACTGGAACGCACATTCAAGCGCGCGGCGCCTCGATTCCGTTCGTCCTGAGCTTGTCGAAGGATTCCGCCAAGATGGGCTTGCGCTTGTGTGCGGTTCGCTTGAAAAGCGATCTGACTTTCTGTTCGGAACCGCCGCATGACATTTTCTGTCCACGGTCTGGCGGTGTCGCGGGGTATTGCGATTGGCCGCGCCGTGCTGGTGGCCTCCAGCCGCGCCGATGTGGCGCATTATTTTGTCGACGCCTCCAAAACCGATGACGAGATCATGCGTGTGCGGGTCGCCCGCAATGCGGTGATCGACGAGATCACGCGTATCAAACTGGATTTACCCAAAGACGCGCCGCATGAGCTGGCAGCGTTGCTTGATGTTCACCTGATGCTGCTGCAGGACGAGCAGTTGATCACTGGCGTTAAGCACTGGATCAGCGACCGGCATTACAACGCTGAGTGGGCGCTCACCACCCAGTACGAGCTGATTGCGCGGCAGTTCGACGACATGGAAGACGAATATCTGCGCGAGCGCAAGGCCGATCTGGAACAGGTGGTCGAGCGTATTTTGCGGCGCATGCGTGGCGTTGCCTCGCCCATGCAGCCGCTGCGCCAGGCGGGTGCGAGCCGCAAGGAGTCGCGCCAGGGTTTGCTGCTCGATGACATTGAGGATGTGCCGCTGGTATTGGTCGCGCACGACATTTCTCCAGCGGACATGCTGCAGTTCAAGCAAAGTCTGTTTGCCGGCTTCGTCACCGATGTGGGCGGCAAGACTTCGCACACCGCGATCGTGGCGCGCAGTCTGGACATTCCGGCAGTGGTTGGCGCGCGCAGCGCCAGCCAGCTGATCAAGCAGGACGACTGGGTCATCATTGATGGCGACGCCGGCGTGCTGATCGTTGACCCCTCTTCCATCATCCTTGCAGAATACGGTTTCAAGCAGCGCCAGGGCGAGCTCGAACGCGAGCGGCTGAACCGCCTCAGGCACACGCCTGCCATGACGATAGACGGCCAACGCGTCGAGCTGCTTGCCAACATTGAAATGCCTGGCGATACGCCCGGTGCCTTGGCCGCCGGCGCGGTCGGTGTCGGGCTGTTCCGTAGTGAATTCCTCTTCATGGGGCGCGAGTCTCAGGGTCTGGGCAAACTGCCGGACGAAGAAGAGCAATACCTGGCCTACTGCAAGGCCATTGATGGCATGCAGGGTTTGCCGGTGACGATTCGAACCGTTGATATTGGCTCGGACAAGCCGCTGGACAAGCTGGCCGGCAAGGCGCAGGACGGCCACCTCAATCCGGCCCTGGGCCTGCGCGCGATTCGCTGGAGCCTTGCCGATCCACCCATGTTCCTGACCCAGTTGCGCGCCATTTTGCGGGCCGCAGCGCATGGCAGGGTCAACCTGCTGGTGCCCATGCTGGTTCACGCCAGTGAAATCCGCCAGACCTTGTCGCTGCTCGATCACGCGCGCGCTGAACTCGACAACCGGGGTGTCCCGTACGGTCCGGTGCAGCTGGGGGCGATGATTGAGATTCCGGCTGCGGCGCTGACGCTCAAGCTCTTTTTGCGCTACTTTGACTTTTTGTCCATAGGCACCAACGATCTGATCCAGTACACGCTGGCGATTGATCGCGCCGACGAGTCGGTCGCGCATTTGTATGACCCCTGCCATCCGGCGGTGCTGCGCCTGATCGCCGACACGATTGCCGAATGCAACGCACAGGGCAAGGGCGTGAGCGTGTGCGGGGAGATGGCCGGTGACGTGACCATGACGCGCTTACTGCTGGGGCTGGGGCTGCGCAGCTTTTCCATGCACCCATCGCAAATTCTGGCGGTCAAGCAGCAGATACTGCGCGCCGATGCGGGCAAGCTCAAAAGCTGGGCAGCGCGTGTGCTGGCCAGCGACGATCCCGCCGCCCTGCTTCAGTCGGCCTGATCGGCTTTTTCGGCCACACCTGCGGCATGGGCCTGCTGGTCTGCGTGGTAACTGCTGCGCACCATGGCACCCACCGCGGCGTGCGTGAAACCCATCTCGTAGGCTTGCTGCTCAAACATCTTGAACGTGTCCGGGTGCACATAGCGGCGCACCGGCAAATGCGAGGTCGACGGCGCCAGGTACTGGCCAATCGTCAGCATGTCGATGTCGTGCGCGCGCATGTCGCGCATGACCTGTAAAATTTCTTCGTCGGTTTCGCCCAGGCCCACCATGATGCCGCTCTTGGTCGGCACGTCGGGGTGCAGCGCCTTGAACTTTTTCAGCAGATTGAGTGAGAACTGGTAGTCGCTGCCGGGGCGGGCTTCCTTGTACAGGCGCGCCGTGGTTTCCAGATTGTGGTTCATCACATCGGGCGGAGCGGCTTTGAGTATCTCCAGCGCGCGGTCATCGCGGCCCCTGAAGTCGGGCACCAGAATTTCAATCGTGGTGCCGGGCGAGAGTTCGCGGATCTTCTGTATGCATTCGACAAAGTGGCCGCTGCCGCCGTCGCGCAAATCGTCGCGGTCCACGCTGGTGATGACCACGTATTTCAACTTCAGAGCCGCTATGGTTTTGGCCAGGTTCAGGGGTTCGTTGCTATCCAGTGGGTCGGGCCTTCCATGGCCAACGTCGCAAAACGGGCAACGCCGCGTGCACTTGTCGCCCATGATCATGAAGGTCGCCGTGCCCTTGCCAAAGCATTCGCCGATGTTGGGGCAGCTGGCCTCCTCGCAGACCGTGTTGAGCTTGTTTTCGCGCAGGATCTGCTTGATCTCGTAAAAGCGCGTGCTCGGGCTGCCGGCCTTGACGCGAATCCACTCCGGCTTTTTCAGGACCTCGGCGCGCTCGACCTTGACTGGGATACGCGACAGCTTGGCCGCGGCCTTTTGTTTGGCCAGCGGGTTGTAGTCCTCCACGGTCTGGATGTCGCGGACAACAGGATTTATAGCGGGATTGACAGGGACTGTAATGCTCATGATGTTTGCTTTTTAGGGTCCCGGCTTCAGGGCGTGAGATAGGTGACGAGCTTTTGGCCCAGCACGTCTGCGGCCTCCTGCCAGCTTGCCGATACCCCGATTGTAGAAAGGTCTGTGGTTCTCAGTCCCGCGTAGCCGCAAGGGTTGATGCGCGAGAAGGGTTCCAGGTCCATGGCCACATTCAGCGCCACACCGTGGTAGGTGCAATGGCGACTGATCTTGATGCCCAGCGCGGCGATTTTGCCCAGCCCGCTGAAAGGGTCCAGCGGATTGACGGGGCCGGTCAGCGCGGCATGCGAGGCGGGGGCGTCCATACGGACATAGATGCCGGGTGAGCCGGCGACGCGGTGGCCGGTCACGCCAAAATGCGCCAATGTCCGGATCACGGCCTCTTCAATCCGGTAGACGTATTCCTTGACGTAGTAGCCCGCGCGCTTGAGGTCCATCAAAGGGTAGGCCACCACCTGTCCAGGACCATGGAAGGTGACTTGCCCGCCCCGGTCGGTTTGCACCACGGGTATGTTGCCCGGATTCAGTACGTGGTCGACTTTGCCGGCCAGCCCCTGCGTGTAAACCGGCGAATGCTCACAAATCCATAGCTGGTCACGCCCGTCACCATTGTGCTGCAGGCCGATCTGGCTTGAATTTTCGGTGTTTCTGGCCGCTGTGAAGACTTTCATGGCTTCAAAGGTCGGCAAATAGTCGACCCGGCCCAAGTAAAGAACATCGAACGGCATCAGTTGGTCGGCCAGTGCCTCAAAGCACCACTTTGACCATGGGGTGTGTGCTCAATGTGCGGTAAAGCTCGTCAAGCTGCTCTCTGGAAGTTGCCATCACGGTGATGGTCACGCCCAGGTATTTGCCGCCCTTGCTTTCGCGCAGCTCAATGGTGGTGGCGTCAAATGCCGGGTCAAACTGGTGCGCGACATGGGTGATGGCGGTGACCAGGCCATCGACCTTCACGCCCATGACCTTGATGGGAAACAGCGACGGGTAGTCAATCAGTGACTCCTGGCGTTCAGGCGACTTTGCCTCGGGTTCCTGGGGGATGTCTGGTGTCTGGCTCATATCAATGGTTCCTGCTTGGCTTGCTGGTAGGCGGCATACGGCCTTGCATAGGTGGGGATGGGTGACTCGAATGCGAGAAATCAGATCAGAAAGATAACCGCGGCTATGGCGATGAGGCCCAAAGCCAGGTTGATCGTTGCCAAGGTGGCGATTTGCCCCATGCGCCGGCCGCCCTCAGCCCAGTCGGCGACTTGCACCGCCTGCTTGAGGCGCCTGAACGGTCCAAAAAAGAGGTGGCCGAAAAGCGCAAACATCAGCAAGCCAAGGCCCAGCATCAGGTGCCATCCGATGGGCGCGTTCTTCATGCCGACGCCGAGCAGCATCACCAGACCGGAGATCAGCAAAATCCCGATCGACGGCCAGACCAACAAAAAGAAGCGCCGCAGCACTTGCGCAATCAGCGGCAGACGCTGCGGCGGCGCGAGCAGTTCGGTCGCCGACGGGCGAAGCGCGAAAAGCATAAAGCTCACACCGCCGAGCCAGGCAATGGCTGCGGCGACATGCAAAAATTTCATCAGAGCGTTCATGGGTGTTCCTTGTGGTGTCGGGGGGGCGGTGATTGAAGCTGCTCTTTTGTCTGTCAGATCAATCACGGCGACGCTTATTGTGTACGACGCATGACCTGCTGTGCCTGGTGCGGCGCAAGGCCCCGAAGGACGCAAGCCTTATTTGACTAAGACCTGCAAGAATTTGCTAATTCGAGGGGGGTTTCTACGTATAATCAGGGGCTTTGCTAAATATCGCCTATGGGCGCGTTGGCAATCGACGAACAGACTGGCGTGGCCCCCAAGCCGCCAAATGGTAGATGAGGTTAAGGTCAGGTCAACAAGCTCGCTGTTAAGGTGGGCTGCTCTTGAGGTTGCTGTGGAAGACGATGTGAAGGATGAGGGGTTCAGGCCCCTGACGCGTGAAGAGGCGCAAAAGCTCCGCGAAGAGAATCCTTCAATGTCTGTCTGGGCGGTGCTGTTGGGGCAGCTGCTGGCGGGTTGCCTGGTAGCGTGTGCTGGCTGGGCTTTGACTGCCAGCCGTGATGTTGCTTGGTCGGCTTTGTATGGGGCGTTGGCGGTGGTGGTTCCGGGCGCTTTGTTTGCGCGTGGCTTGATGAGCCGGGTGTCATCCGCTAATCCGGGTTCTGCTGTCGCAGGGTTTTTTCTGTGGGAAATGGTCAAGATAGGCTTGACGGTGGCCATGCTGTTTGCCGCTCCACGTGTAATAGCTAATTTGAGCTGGCCAGCGATGCTGGTTGGTCTGGTGGTGACAATGAAGGTGGTTTGGCTGGTCCTTTTGCTGGCTGCCAAATCTAAGAGTAAGTGAAGACGTTAAGCGTAAACATAAAGAGTTGAGAGATGAGTGAATCTTCCGGAAACGCTTTGACCGCTGGTGAATACATTGGCCACCATCTGGTGCACCTGCAAAATCACAAGCAGGTCGGTATTGTTGACTTTTCTGTCTTCAATATTGACACCATCTTCTGGGCCATCACGCTGGGTGTGGTCGGTCTGTTTGCCATGTGGCGCGTTGCCAAAAACGTGCATTCGGGCGTGCCCGGACGCATGCAGGCAGCTGTCGAGATCCTGCTTGAGATGGTCGACAGCCAGGCCAAGGGCATTGTCAAGAATGCAGAGTCCCGCAAGGTCGTTGGGCCTTTGGCTTTGACGGTGTTTGTCTGGATTTTCCTGATGAACTCGATGGACTTCTTGCCTGTCGATCTGTTCCACAGTCTTTTTGCAGTGACCGGACTGGATCACAGCATTCATAATTTCCGTGTTGTTCCAACGGCCGATCTCTCGGCAACTCTGGGCATGTCTTGCGGTGTGTTGTTGGTTTGTCTGTTCTACAACGTCAAGATCAAGGGTTTTGGCGGTTGGGTGCATGAGCTGTTTTCTGCTCCGTTCGGTGACAAGTGGTTTTTGTACCCCATCAACTTCCTGATGCAGCTGATCGAGTTTGCAGCCAAGACCGTCTCACATGGTTTGCGACTGTTCGGCAACATGTATGCAGGTGAGCTCTTGTTCATGCTGATCGCCCTCATGGGTGCAGTTGGATTCGGCTCTGCCACCGGCATTTTTCTATTCATAGGCCACGTGCTTGCGGGCACCGGTTGGGCTATTTTCCACATTCTGATTGTTGCGCTTCAGGCGTTTATTTTCATGATGCTGACACTGGTTTATGTGGGGCAGGCCCACGACCATCACTGATCTTCGGGTCGGGCGTCAGGTTTTTCGTTTCCCCTCGCTATCGTTTTTTTTTGTTGTTAGTTAGTTAATCCATAGGAGCATTAAATGGAACACGTACTCGGTTTTGTCGCTTTGGCCGCTGGCCTCATCATTGGCCTGGGCGCTGTCGGCGCATGTATCGGCATCGGCATCATGGGTAGCAAATACCTTGAAGCTGCTGCGCGCCAGCCAGAGCTGATGAACGAACTGCAAACCAAAATGTTCTTGTTGGCTGGTCTGATCGACGCAGCTTTCCTGATCGGCGTTGGTATTGCCATGTTGTTCGCGTTCGCCAACCCGTTCGTGCTGAAGTAATTGCCCGCTTTTCTAGACGCCAACCTTAAGAAGAGGTGCTGTTGTGAGCATTAACTCCACATTCTTTGCGCAGCTCGTCGTGTTTGCGATCCTGGTGCTTTTCACGATGAAATTCGTGTGGCCACCAATCGCAGCCGCGCTTGACGAACGCGCCCGGAAGATTGCTGACGGCCTGGCCGCTGCCGATAAGGCCAAATCTGAACTCACCGTTGCTAACAAGCGCGTTGAAGAAGAGCTGGCCAAGTCGCGTAACGAGTCTGCCGTGCGTCTTGCCGAGGCCGAGCGCCGCGCGCAAGCCATGATTGAAGAAGCCAAATCCAAGGCGACCGAAGAGGGTGGCAAGATCATTGCCGCCGCCAAGGTTGAAGCTGAACAGCAAACCGTCAAGGCCCGTGAAACTCTGCGTGAGCAGGTTGCCGCGCTGGCTGTCAAGGGTGCTGAGCAGATTCTGCGCAAGGAAGTCAATGCCACTGTGCATGCTGACTTGCTGAGCCGCCTGAAGACTGAACTTTGACTGAACCCAAGCGAGCATCACTATGGCCGAACTAGCCACCATTGCCCGTCCTTACGCTGAAGCGTTGTTTAAAACTGCTGGAGCTGATCTCGGCGGCACAGCTGCATGGCTCGATGAGCTGGCAGCGATTGCCTCGAACACGCAACTGCAGCAGTTTGCCGGCAACCCTGGCGTATCGTCGGGTCAGGCGTTTGATGTGATCTCCGGCGTGGCCAAGGCCAAGTTGTCGGAAGCTGCAAAGAACTTTCTTCGCGCGGTTATCGACAACGGTCGGATCAGCGTGCTGCCAGAAATTGCCAGCCAGTTTCGTGCGCTTAAAAACGCACACAGCGGCTCTTCTGACGCCACTGTCTACAGTGCTTTTGCACTTGACGGTGCCGCGCTGGCCGATCTGGCTGTAACGCTGGAAAAGCGTTTTGCGCGCAAACTCAACCTCAAGGTTGAGCTGCAGCCTGAATTGATAGGCGGCGTTCGCGTCGTGGTGGGTGACGAAGTGCTGGACACTTCTGTCAAAGCCCGTTTAGAGCAAATGAAAGTGGCGCTGATTGCCTGACCTTGCGCCTATCGCGCAGTCCCAATTTTCGCCAACAACCTAGAAAGAAGGAAAGAGTCATGCAACTCAATCCCGCAGAAATTTCTGAACTGATCAAGAGCCGGATCGAAGGCCTGACAGCCAGCAGCGACATTCGTAATCAGGGCACCGTGGTGTCCGTGACCGACGGTATCGTGCGTATTCACGGCCTGAGCGACGTGATGCAGGGCGAGATGCTGGAATTCCCAGCTACCGCCGACGGCACGCCAACCTATGGCCTGGCGCTGAACCTCGAGCGCGACTCGGTCGGCTCCGTGATTCTGGGCGAATACGAGCATCTGGCTGAAGGCGATATCGTCAAATGCACCGGCCGTATTCTGGAAGTGCCTGTCGGTCCTGAGTTGCTTGGCCGCGTGGTCAATGCACTGGGTCAGCCGATTGACGGCAAAGGCCCGATCAACGCCAAAATGACCGACGTGATCGAGAAGGTCGCGCCTGGCGTGATCGCTCGTAAATCGGTTGACCAGCCGCTGCAAACCGGCCTGAAGTCAATTGATTCCATGGTTCCAGTCGGCCGCGGCCAGCGCGAACTGATCATTGGTGACCGCCAGACCGGTAAAACGGCTGTGGCTATTGACGCCATCATCAACCAAAAGGGCAAGGGCGTTTACTGCGTCTACGTCGCTATTGGTCAAAAAGCTTCTTCCATCAAGAACGTTGTGCGCTCACTCGAGCAAGCCGGCGCCATGGAATACACCATCGTGGTGGCGGCTTCGGCTTCTGAATCGGCTGCCATGCAGTACGTCAGCGCCTACTCCGGCTGCACCATGGGCGAATACTTCCGCGATCGCGGTGAAGATGCGCTGATCGTGTATGACGATCTGTCCAAGCAGGCCGTGGCCTACCGCCAGGTCTCCTTGCTGCTGCGCCGTCCACCAGGTCGGGAAGCCTATCCTGGCGACGTGTTCTATCTCCACAGCCGTCTGCTTGAGCGCGCAGCACGTGTGAACGAAAAATACGTTGAAGACTTCACCAAAGGTGCTGTCAAAGGCAAAACCGGTTCTTTGACGGCTCTGCCCATCATTGAAACGCAAGCCGGCGACGTATCTGCCTTCGTGCCAACCAACGTGATCTCGATCACCGACGGCCAGATTTTCCTGGAAACCAGCTTGTTCAACGCCGGCATTCGCCCTGCTATCAACGCCGGTATCTCGGTGTCCCGCGTTGGTGGTGCCGCCCAGACCAAGCTGATCAAGAACCTGTCTGGCGGTATCCGTACCGACTTGGCCCAGTACCGTGAGCTGGCTGCGTTTGCGCAGTTTGCCTCCGACCTGGACGAAGCAACCCGCAAGCAGCTGGACCGCGGTGCCCGCGTGACCGAATTGCTCAAGCAGGCGCAGTACTCGCCGCTGGCAATCTCCGACATGGCCGCCACGCTGTTCGCAGTGAACAAGGGCTACATGGACGATGTGGAAGTTAAGAAAGTACTGGCTTTTGAAGCCGGTCTGCATAGCTTCCTCAAGGACAAGAACTCGGCTTTGATGGCCAAGCTCGAAGCCAACAAGGCCATGGACAAGGATGCCGAGGCTGAACTGAATACGGCCGTGGCTGCGTTCAAGAAGTCGTTTGCCTGATCCTGCCGCAAGGCAGTTCAACGGCAAACGCTCTAGAAACCATTAGGAAGCGATATGGCAGCAGGCAAGGAAATACGCGGCAAGATCAAGTCGGTGGAAAACACCAAGAAGATCACCAAAGCCATGGAAATGGTGGCGGCTTCCAAAATGCGCAAGGCGCAGGAGCGCATGCGCGCTTCGCGTCCTTACAGCGACAAGATCCGCAACATCACGGCCAACCTGAGTCAGGCCAACCCCGAATACACCCACGCGTTCATGGCACCCAACGATGCCAAGACCACCGGTTTTATCGTGGTGACGACCGACAAGGGCCTGTGCGGCGGTTTGAATACCAATGTGCTGCGCGCCGTGACTGTCAAGCTCAAGGAGTTACAGGCTGCCGGCCAGGACGCACAAGCCGTTGCCATCGGCAACAAGGGTTTGGGTTTTCTGAACCGCGTGGGTGCCAAAGTGGTCGCGCATGCAACGCAGTTGGGTGATCAGCCGCATCTGGACAAGTTGATTGGTCCGGTCAAGGTGCTGCTCGACGCTTACAGCGAAGGCAAGGTGAAGGCGGTGTACCTGTGCTACACCAAATTCATCAACACCATGCGCCAGGAACCGGTGATTGAGCAGCTGTTGCCGCTGACCGCGGATCGCTTGCAGGCCGACAAGGGCCAGCATGGTTGGGACTACATCTATGAGCCCGATGCGCAGAGCGTGATTGACGACCTGATGGTTCGCTACGTTGAAGCGCTGGTCTATCAGGCCGTGGCTGAGAACATGGCGTCAGAGCAGTCGGCCCGCATGGTGGCCATGAAGGCTGCGACCGACAACGCCGGCAGTGTTATTGGCGAGCTCAAGTTGATTTACAACAAAACGCGTCAAGCGGCGATCACGAAAGAACTTTCGGAAATCGTTGCCGGTGCTGCAGCGGTTTAAGCCGCCTCACCCGACTCACAGACTTAAATAACGAACGTAAAGATCGAAAGAGGATCCATCATGGCTCAGGCTCAAGGCAAGATTGTTCAGTGTATTGGCGCGGTGGTGGACGTTGAGTTCGCGCGCGACCAAATGCCTAAAATTTATGACGCGCTCAAAATGGAAGGCTCCGCTTTGACGCTGGAAGTCCAGCAGCAGCTGGGCGACGGCATTGTGCGTACCATCGCATTGGGCACGTCCGACGGTCTGCGTCGTGGCAACATGGTCTACAACACCGGCGCCAACATCACGGTTCCCGTCGGCAAGGCAACCCTTGGCCGCATCATGGACGTGTTGGGTGCACCAATTGACGAGCGTGGTCCGGTTGACCAGACTCTGACCGCCCCGATTCACCGCAAGGCACCTGCATACGACGAACTGTCGCCATCGCAGGAATTGCTGGAAACCGGTATCAAGGTGATCGATCTGGTTTGCCCGTTCGCCAAAGGCGGCAAAGTGGGTTTGTTCGGTGGCGCCGGCGTCGGCAAAACCGTGAACATGATGGAGCTGATCAACAACATCGCCAAGGCGCACTCGGGCTTGTCCGTTTTCGCTGGTGTGGGTGAACGTACCCGTGAAGGCAATGACTTCTATCACGAGATGGCTGACTCCGGCGTCGTGAACCTGGAAAACCTCGGCGAATCCAAAGTGGCCATGGTCTACGGTCAGATGAACGAGCCCCCAGGTAACCGTCTGCGCGTGGCGCTGACCGGCCTGACGATCGCCGAGTCTTTCCGTGATGAAGGCCGCGACGTGCTGTTCTTTGTGGACAACATCTACCGCTACACCCTGGCCGGAACCGAAGTTTCCGCCCTGCTTGGCCGTATGCCATCTGCCGTGGGTTACCAGCCAACGCTGGCTGAAGAAATGGGTCGCTTGCAAGAGCGTATTACTTCAACCAAGGTTGGCTCCATCACTTCCATCCAGGCCGTTTACGTTCCTGCCGATGACTTGACCGATCCAAGCCCTGCCACGACCTTTGCCCACCTTGACTCCACCGTGGTGTTGAGCCGTGATATCGCTTCGCTGGGTATTTACCCGGCAGTCGATCCACTGGACTCCACCAGCCGCCAGCTTGATCCTAACGTTGTGGGCGAAGACCACTACGCAACGGCCCGCGCCGTTCAGGGTACGTTGCAGCGGTACAAGGAATTGCGCGACATTATCGCGATTTTGGGTATGGACGAGCTGGCACCTGAAGACAAGCTTGCCGTGGCCCGCGCCCGCAAGATCCAGCGTTTCCTGTCACAGCCTTTCCACGTTGCTGAAGTGTTTACCGGCTCACCCGGCAAGTACGTCAGCCTGGCTGAAACCATTCGCGGCTTCAAGATGATTGTTGCTGGTGAGTGTGATCATTTGCCAGAGCAGGCTTTCTACATGGTCGGTACGATCGACGAAGCCTTCGAGAAAGCGAAAAAAGTCTGATAAAGCGTCCTAGTGGGCTGATCTGCGTTGTCGCTTTGTTCAATGTGCAATTGCACCTTGGCCTTCAGCGTCTGGCGGTTCATCCCAACGGCTTGCTTTATCTAAACTGTTTTCATTAAGGAACGTTTATGCCAACAACCATTCACGTCGACGTTGTCAGCGCAGAAGAGTCCATCTTCTCCGGTGAAGCGAAATTTGTGGCCTTGCCTGGCGAAGCCGGCGAGCTGGGTATCTACCCGCGTCACACCCCGCTGATCACCCGCATCAAGCCGGGCGCCGTGCGCATTGAAAAAGCCGACGGCACGGAAGAGTTTGTATTCGTGGCCGGTGGCCTGCTTGAAGTGCAACCGCATCGCGTGACGGTGTTGAGTGATACCGCCATTCGTGGCAAGGATCTTGACGAAGCCAAGGCGACGGCAGCAAGAGCGGCGGCTGAAGAAGCGCTGAAAAACGCCAAAAGCGATATAGATATCGCGATGGCCCAGTCCGAGCTGGCTGTGATGGCCGCTCAGATTGCAGCGCTGCGCAAATACCGCCACAGCAAATAAGACTGAGCAGCCCGTTTATACGGGCCGCGTCTACAAAAAGCCTCTGCGTGCGAACCCAGAGGCTTTTTATTTGTCTGGCTCAGACGCCGCTGGGATATGTCTCGGGCGCTTCTGGCGAGGACCAGTGCAAGCCTATGTCCAAGGGTTCCAGCGCGCGCGTTTCATCGATATGGATCATGGCGTCGAATTGCTGGTCAAGCCGGGTATGAAAGTAGTGACTCTGCCTCTCGCTGCCCGGCATGTAAATCACGCCAATCGCGCGTTGCAGCCGGGGCTCACGCAGTGCGTTGAGCAAAGCCCGGTTGTTTTCAAGAAGGAGCATGAAGCGCTTGATTCCAACCTGGTGAAAGAGCGCCTCGTAACTTCCATGCAAGCCGGGTCTGACCCTGCGATGCAAAGCCGGGCCATCCCACTCTGTGGCCGCAGTCACCATGCCGTGATAGGTGCTGAAGCCTATAAGGACGGCGTCGCCGCTGTAGCGTTCGCGCATCAGCTGGCCAACGTTCCATTCACCCCGCTCACCCATTTCGGTAGCGCCTGCGTCACCGAGATGTGAGTTGTGAGCCCATACAGCCATGCGAGCCGCCACGCCGTGACGGGACAGGTGTCGCTCAAGCTCTTGTAGTGTTTCGACCATGTGGCTGTCTCGCAAATTCCATGAGGACACGCGCGAGTGAAACATCTCGCGGTAATACTCCTCCGCGTTCATCACCAGGCGGGCGTTTTGCTGCGCATAAAACAGCTCGTCCGAATCGCCATTTGCGAACAGCGACGCGCTACTCCGCCGCATCTCCGCCAATTGGGCGACCACCTCGTCTTCGCAGCTCTTGCCAATACCCCAGGCCGCCGCATAGCCGTAGGCCTGCGAGCTGCCTCCGACATGGTCAAAGCAGGCGTAACGCTGACGAGCGCGCAGCGCTGCTGCTGGATCTTTCTGGTCCAGATAGGAAAGGACGGCCTGCATAGACGAGAACAGGCTGTAAAGATCCATTCCGTAAAAGCCGACCTGTCGCTGTGCAACTTGTGAGCGGTTGTGATCGCGCAGCCACTCGACAAAATCACGCACGACGGTGTTACGCCACATCCAGCCTGGGAAGCGTTGAAAGCCGGCCAGCGCGGCGTCAGCATTCGCGTCATCGCCCACGCCGCGCACATAGCGGTTCACGCGCCAGGCATCTGGCCAGTCGGCTTCGACGGCGACGGCCGTAAACCCCTTTTCGACAATCAGCCGTTTGGTGATTTCGGCGCGTTCCTGGTAAAACTCATGCGTGCCGTGCGAGGCCTCGCCAAGCAACGCAAAGCGCGCATCACCAATCAGCTCAAGCAAGGGCGAATAGTCCGAAGCATGACCCGACAAGGGTCCGGCGTTGGCGCGCAGCGCATTGAGCACTTCGCTGTCTGCCTGGATTGGCTGATGAGGACGGGGCGTGCCTAGCTTCACGGTAGCTCCTTCTTACTGGCCAAGGCCAGCAAAGTGCCGACCTCGCCATCGCTGACTTGCTCGAAATCGTCATACCAAAGACCGACCGCATGAAAGGGCGAGGGCGTTGTCACACACACCAGCTCGTCGACTTCTGCTCGCAGGCTGGCCGCGGTTTCTGGCGCAGCGACAGGCACCGCCACCACAATGCGTGCCGCACCCTGCTGGTGGGCCGCAAGCGCTGCCGCCCGCATGGTGGAGCCCGTTGCCAGGCCGTCATCGACCAGAATCACAGTACGGCCGTGCAGATCCAGTGGTGGTCTGCTGCCTCTATACAGGCGCTCGCGGCGCTCGATTTCCAGCAGCTCACGGGCCACCACAGCCTCCACCTCGGCCGGATCAAGATGCAGCAAGGCTGCGTCAGGGTTCATCACGCGCACACCGCCGGTGGCAATCGCGCCCATGGCGTACTCGGGGTGGTGCGGTGCGCCGAGCTTGCGCACCAGAAATACGTCAAGCGGCGCGTTCAATGCGCCGGCCACCTCAAAGCCCACCGGAACACCGCCGCGCGGCAGTGCCAGCACCAGCAGGCCAGATTGATGACGGTAGGCGCTCAGCAAGCCGGCCAGCCTTTTGCCGGCTTCGCGCCGGTTGTGGAATTTCATGGTCGCTCCAGTGACAATGGCTGCGCTGCCGGCCTCAGCAGGTATTTGGTAAACCAGTCCGCTGCCAGTCGTGCGACTTCCTCCATCGCGCCTGGCTCCTCAAACAAATGGCTTGCCCCAGGCACAATGCAAAGCTGCTTTTCAGCCGGGAAGTCTTCAAACGCGACGCGGTTGAGCGCAAGCACATCCTCATCGTTGCCGCCGACAATCAGCAACACCGCGGCACTTACCGTGTCACGTTGCGCCGATGGCACAAGGTCAGGTCGCCCGCCGCGCGACACCACGGCCGCAACCCGGCGACCCAAATGTGCGGCTGCGGCCAATGCGGCCGCACTGCCGGTGCTGGCTCCGAAGTAGCCCAAGCTGAGTTTGCCCAGCGCTGCGTGCTGATTAACCCACTGGGTTGCGCCCTCAAGCCGCTGTGTCAGCAAGCCGATGTCAAAGCGGTATTCAAGCGTGTGCGCGTCGCGGCGCTCTTCCTGTGGCGTGAGCAGGTCGAACAACAGTGTTGCCAATCCTGCATGGTGGAGTTTGCTGGCAACAAAGCTATTGCGCGGGCTCAGGCGAGTGCTCCCGCTACCATGCGCAAACAGCACCAGGCCGGCGGGATTGTCGGGCAGGCTCAGCAAGCCGGGAAGGCCCATCGTTCCTGCGGTTATTTGAACTTCTTGTTGATGGAAAGGGCTCATTTTGTTAGTCCATAGTGCAGACAACATTGAGAAGGCAGAGCGCAAGTCTAGGATGAAGTCGTGGGGCCGTGCATGCGCAATGGGCGCAGCGCTTGATCTGAATCAATCGGGACCAGTGAAATCCGCTGGACGCACCGGGCGCATCAATGAAGCACTAACGGCGCTCTAGTACGGGCGCCTCAGGCCTGGCCCGCGCTTTGCTCAGCCGATGAAGGGCTCGTCAGGCAGCTCGTTTTTTTGCCGGGCATTACCGCTTGAAGGGAAATGCGCGACCAGCAGCTCAGTCACTTCGTCAACGGCCTGCATCAGGCCATGGTCAAACTGACCGTCACGAAAAGTCGCGCCCATGCGCTGCGTCAGGGCATGCCACTGCAGCGGCGCGACATGCCTGGCCAAACCGCGGTCCGCGACGATTTCTATGGCGCGCTCGGCGAGTTGCAGGTAAATCAGCACGCCATTGTTGAGCTCGGTGTCCCAGACGCGCAGCTTGCCAAACAGCGCCACGGCACGCTCGCGCACCAGCTGGTCAAGGCTGCCGCTGCTGTCCAGCCGAATCAGGTAACTCATGGGCAGCGCGGCCTCCACGCAAATTCTTATTTGACCGCTATGGCGGTGTTCGCTGGCAGCGACCCGCTGGCTCAGCTGCTCCAGCAGGTCTGGCCCCAAGGCGCGACGCGCATCGGACGCGTCCAGCCACAGGTGCTTGAGCATGCGTTGGGCCTTGTAAAACATCATGAGGTCATGGCTCCCATGCTTACCACTTGCCCGAGGCGCCGCCGCCGCCAAAGTCACCACCGCCGCCACTGCTGAAGCCACCACCACCACCCCAGCCGCTGTTGCTGCCGCGCCCACCCCAGGAACTGCCGCCACGACCCATGCTTGCCAGGGACGTCAGACTGCTAAAGAGGCCAACCACCAGTGCAAGCGCCGCCGCCGCAATCGCCAGCAACAGACTGCTCGTGAACAGCCATGCCAGCAGGCCTGCCGCTGCGCCTGTGGCCAGAGCGCCGGTCTTGCGCCCGAGCAGGCCTGTCAGCAGGCGCGCAGCAAACGGCACCACAAAAAATACAAACACCGCCAGGTCAGTCCACCTGAAACCGGCCACGACGGACGGCGAGTTATCGGATGCCGGCTCGCCGGCCGGCAAGGGAAGGTTCTCACCGCTGATGCGCGCCATGATCTGATCCGCCGCGGCGTTCAGACCACCGGCAAAGTCGCCCTGCCTGAAGCGCGGCACCATGGCGTTGTCAATGATCTGTCTGGCCGCCAGATCTGGGATGGCGCCTTCCAGCGTCTTGGTCGTGGCAATGCGCATTTGGCGGTCGCTTTTGGCAACCAGCAGCAGCAAGCCGTCGCCTATGTCTTTTCGCCCAATCTTCCAGCTGTCGCCCACACGCTGCGCGTAAGAGGCGATGTCTTCAGGCTGGGTGCTGGCCACCATCAACACCACGATCTGCGCCCCGCGACGCTTCTCGAAAGCCGTGAGCTTGGCGTCCAGCGCCGCGCGCTGTGTGCTGTCCAGGGTTGCGGTGGTGTCAATCACATGGGCGTTCAGTGCCGGTATGGCCTGCAGCGTCTGCGTCTGCGCCAGCACAGGAGCGAACGCGGAAAAAATTGCAGCCGCTATAAAAAACAGAGCTGCTCGCGCCCGTTGAATGGGGGCTGGGTGCACTTTTTGCCTATTTCTTGTCGAAGTTGACGACCGGTGGCGTGGCAATCTGCGCTTCGTTCTGCACCGTGAAATTGGGCTTGACGCTGTAGCCAAAGAGCATGGCCGTCAGGTTGCTTGGAAAGCTGCGTGCCAGCACGTTGTAGGCCTGCACGGCCTGTATGTAGCGGTTGCGCGCCACCGTGATGCGGTTCTCTGTGCCTTCGAGTTGCACGCGCAGATCCTGAAAGCCCTGGTTGGCCTTCAGATTGGGATAGTTTTCGGTCACGACCAGCAGGCGTGACAGAGCAGAACTCAACTCGCCTTGCGCGGCTTGAAATTTGCTGAAAGCCACCGGATCATTAAGCGTTTCGGGCGTGACCTGGACAGAAGTCGCCTTGGCCCTGGCTTCAACCACCCGCGCGAGCGTCTCTTGCTCGAAAGCCGCTTCGCCTTTGACGGTCGCCACGATGTTGGGCACCAGGTCAGCGCGCCGCTGGTACTGGTTAAGCACTTCGGACTTGGCTGAATTGGTCTGTTCGTCCAGGCGCTGGAAGTCGTTGTAACCGCAGCCTGTCAGCAGCGCACTGACGAAGCCGATGAGCAGCAAAGCGAAAAACCGGTATTTCATGTGAATGCCTCCTAAACTCAGAGGTCAACACTAACATAGTCCAAAATCATGCTGTCTGACAAACATCAAGCCAGCAAGCTGCTCCCATTTTCTGGACGCTCCCATGCGAAAACCCAAAGTTCCACCTCTGAGTAACGGCAGCGCCGACGACACCGAAGCCGCCTTTTACGAGGCGCTGCAAAGCGGTGACATCGAAAAACTCATGGCCTGCTGGGCCGACGAGGACGATATTGTGTGCGTGCATCCAGGCGGCGCGCGCCTGTTGGGCGCGGGCAGCATACGCGCCGCGTTTGACGCCATGTTCGCCAATGGCAGCATTCAGGCCAAAGCAGAAAAAGTCCGTACGGTAGACGCCATGGGCGCAAGCGTGCACAGCGTGCTCGAGCGCATAGAGGTGCTGACCGAGGAGGGGCCGCGCCACGCTTACGTCATTGCCACCAATGTTTACCAAAAGACCGCCCAGGGCTGGCGCATGGTCGCGCACCATGCCAGCCCCGGCACGCCGCGTGAGATGCTGGAAGTCTCCGACAGCCCGCCCATGCTGCATTAAAGGGATGGCGCTGTGATGAACTATTCCGCGCCCTGGTGGTTGCCTGGCGGCAATCTTCAAACCATCTGGGCAGCGCTGAGCGCCCGGCGCTTTGCCGGACCCGCACCGGTTTTTCGGCGCGAGCGCTGGACAACGCCTGACCTGGATTTCGTCGATGTCGACTTTGCCGAAAATGCAAGCCGCCCGGACGCCCCCTTGCTGGTTATTTTTCATGGCCTCGAAGGCTCGTCGTCCAGCCATTACGCCGAGGCGCTCGCCGCCGTCGCACGTGCGCATGGCTGGGCCTGCGCGGTGCCGCATTTTCGAGGCTGCTCGGGTGAGTTGAACTACGCGCCACGCGCCTACCATTCAGGCGACTTTGAAGAAATCGACTGGCTGCTGCGGCGCTTCAAGGCCGAGCACGCTGGCCCGGTGCTTGCGGTCGGTGTGTCGCTGGGCGGCAATGCGCTGATGCGCTGGGCCGGTGAGTTCGGTGCTGACGCTGCCAGCGTGGTCAGCGCTGTCGCGTCAGTCTGCTCGCCACTTGATCTGGCGGCCAGCGGTTGGGCGATTGGCCGGGGTTTTAACCGACAGGTCTACACCCGCATGTTTCTCAAGACCATGGTGCCCAAGGCGCTGGCCAAGCTGGCACAACACCCAGGCTTGTGCAGCCGTGACACCGTGCTGGCCGCGCATGATCTGTACGCGTTCGACAATGTGTTCACGGCGCCCATTCATGGCTTTAAAGACACCGACGACTACTGGACGCGGGCATCAGCCAAGCCGCATCTGCGCAAGATCGCCGTGCCGGCCCTGGTGCTCAATGCCTTGAACGACCCTTTTGTGCCGGCCTGGAGTCTGCCCCAGGCGGGCGACGTGAGCCGCAGTGTCAGCCTTTGGCAGCCGGCCCAGGGCGGTCATGTGGGTTTTCCGTCGGCACCGCCCGAGGCACCTTTCCCTGGTGATGTGCGGGCCATGCCGGAGGCCGTCGCAGCGTTTTTCGAGGCCCACCTTTGAATGCAGGAATGAACAAACATGGATGACATCGTCAAAGCCGCCCTGGCCAAATGGCCCAACGTGCCGCACTGCTACGGCTGGCTGGGCCTGAGCGCGCGCGGCAACTGGTATATGCGCGATGACCAGGCGCAGGCGGCCGGACCCTTTTGCGGCGCGCCCGGCACCGACCCGGCCCGGCAGGCCGCCAGCAAAGGCTCACTGCTAAAGCACGACAAGCTGATCGACTTTATCCAGCGCAACTACGAGAGCGACGAAGCGCCCGGCAGCAGCACAAAGGGTCAGTGGTATTTTCAGAATGGTCCACAGCGCGTTTACGTCGAACTCGAAGCCACACCATTGATCTGGCGGGTTGATGCGGCCCCCGGCTTTGCCATCACAGCGCACACCGGCCAGCCGGCCCGCGTCCAGCGCTGCGTGGTCGACGAGCATGGCCGTCTTTATCTGGAAACCGAGTTGGGCTTTGGCCTGGTCCACACGCTGGACATGTTGCAAGCGGCGGATGCGGTTGAACTTGGGCTGTGGGTGCCGCAGCAAGTCATGGCCAGCGACTTGCCGGCCCGATTTGCTTATGTACGCAGCCCGCAGCAACACCATGCGGAACATAGTTAACTTCAAAAATCATAGCTGCTTGCACGCGCCATCAATGGGCTGCAAGCCTTTTCGGTAGTAAATAGACGCAAAAAAGCCGGTCGAAACCGGCTTTTTAATAATCCTGCGGGGTGCTGGATTATTTGGCTGGGGCTGCGGCCGAAGCATCTGCAGCAGGCGCTGCAGGTTCTGCAAACTTGCCACCTGCGGCGCTGGTCATGTAGACCACGGCGCGACCGATTTCCACATTTTCAAAGTCGCCACCGCCTTGCGCACCCATGGCGCCCTTGCCTTTGAGTGCGGAGTTCCAGAGCGCATCAAAGCCCGTCTTGATGCGCGGCGCCCAAGCCGAGGTATCGCCAAACTTCGGTGAACCAGCAACGCCCGCGCCGTGGCAAGTCACGCACTGCGCCTTGTAGACTTCTTCGCCGGTTTTGAGTGTGCGGTTGGCGTCACGGATTTCAACCGTACCAATTTTTTGGATGCGCTGAGCCAGCGCTTTTTCGGTGTCCACTGCGCCCGGCGCCGTTTTATTGGCGGAGGTGACGTAATAGACCAGGCCGATGATGGCGAAAATGGGAACTACAAAAGAGAAAAAGACCGCAGCCAGCAGCTGTTTAGGAGTCTTGATGGGCCCGGTGTGGGCTTCTTCGTGGGCCGTGGTGTGATCGTTAGCGCTCATGGCGTCCTCAAAAAACAAAAAATCGGGGGCGAATCTCGCGAGTGTTGTGTGCTGAAGCAGGGACTGCTCAGCCACGGCGCATTATAGCGGTGGCCCTTCAGTCCACGAGCAGCTCGTCCCAGCCGCCCGCGCCCGGCTGTTAGAATTGCGCCTTGCTCTCGTAGCAAGTCACCTCACAGCATTGCGGCTGTAGCTCAGTGGATAGAGTATTGGCCTCCGAAGCCAAGGGTCGTGGGTTCGATCCCCGCCAGCCGCACCAGATCTAATTGAAGTCCTTGTCAGGCAAAGCTTTTCAGCTTTTTGGGGTCTGCTGTTGCGTCGCTCCACTAAAGCCTGCGTCATGCATATCGAGGCGTCGCGGATGGGCGTCTAACGTGAACAGCCATGCCTCTTGTGGCTGTACCTTTCAACAACGTGATCTACGCACTTCATTTGAGGATATTGCGTCAACGCGGTCCGAATATTAAGCCGTTGCCTCGGGACCAGCTGGCGGTAGAACACTCAAAAACAGCTCCGCTATCGTTCTCCTGAGCCATCTATTGGCGACATCGTGGTGGTTGCGCTGATGCCAGAACTGTTTGATCTCAAAGCGCGGCGTCGCGATGGGTAATTGCAGCATCTTTACCTTGGGCATGGGCCGGATATAGGCCATGACTGAACCTGGAACGGTCGCCAGCAGATCGGTTTTCTGCACGATCTCGGGCACCACCATGAAGTGTGGCACCCGCAGTGCGATACGTCGGCTCAAACCCTGATCAGCCAGATGGCGCTCGATAAAAGTAGTGGTTGAGGATTGCAGGGAAACGGTGCTGTAGCGGGACCCTGCCGGCTCGATGAGGACATGGGACTCCTGGGTAAATTGTTCAAGAGACAAGTCACCTCGAATCCGTGGATGCCCTTTTCGGGCAATGCAAACATAGGAGTCTTCAAAGAGGCGTTGCTGGTAAAAGCCGGCCTTCAATGCGGGCAAAAACCCTATGGCCAAGTCTGCTTCCCCTGAAGCGAAAGCATTTTGGTACGACTCGCGCGGCAATTGCAATACACGCAGATTGACATTGGGCGCAGCGGTCTTCAATTTGTTAATCAGACGCGGCAGATACACCAGCTCCCCGATGTCACTCATGAGAATCTGGAATGTTCGGTTGTAAGTACTCGCATCGAACACTGCTGCGCCATCCAGTGCATTTTGAAGCAAGGCCAGCCCATCCCTGACAGCGCCTGAAATCTGCAGAGCAAAAGGCGTTGGCTCCATGCCGGTGGGCACCCTGACAAACAGGGGATCGCCAGAAATTATTCGCAGGCGACCCAGTGCATGGCTCATGGAGGGTTGGGAAAGCCCCAGTCTGACGCCTGCCCGGGTGAGGTTGCCGTCCTGCATCAAGGCATCAAATGCTAGCAAAAGGTTTAAATCAACTTTTCTGATATCCATCGAGTGTTGTCTCCTGGAAGGGTGGCTGTCCCCATCTCTTTCTGTCTGCCATTTGCCGCAATCGAGATGCTTATCTATTTTCCTAATACACCTCATGCAGCTCATTGATTGCGCTGATCGAGTGCCGATGTTACCTTCGCGGCAATTACAAAGAGGAGACCGCGACCAATGGCACGTGCACGCAAAAAAATCCAGTCCAGCATGGGCTGGAGCAACGTAAGCAGCATCACCGTTCAGGGACTCGACCTATCGATGGATATCCTTGGGAAGTTAAACCTTGGCGACTTTGCCTTTCTTGAGATCAAGGGCAGAACGCCGACCCCTGAGGAGTCACTGGTCTTCAACGCTGTCTTGGGGACATTGGTTGAGCATGGCATGACGCCAATGGTGATCGCCGCGCGGCTGACCTATCTGGGCGCTCCTGAATCCCTGCAAGGCGCGGTGGCTGCGGGCATTCTGGGCATGGGCACCACATTTGCCGGAACCGCGGAAGGCTCAGCCCGCCTGTTGCAGGAGGCGATTAAGCCAGACACGATGCTGTCCGATCTACCCCTTCTGGCGGACGAAATTGTTGCCCGGCACATCGCATCCAAAACGTCGATTCCCGGAATCGGCCATAACTTGCACAAGCCGATCGATCCGCGCACCCCTCGCCTGTTTCAGCTTGCACAAGAAAACGGCTTGAGTGGCCGCTACGTAGAACTCATGAAGCTGGTCGCGTCGGCCGCCGAGCGGGCGCTGAACAAGCCCGGTCTTTTGCCTGTGAATGCAACCGGCGCCATCGGTGCGCTGTCATCCGAACTGGAGATTCCCTGGAAGCTCTGCCGCGGTCTTGCCGTGATCGGCCGGACCATCGGCATCGTCGGCCATCTTGCCGAAGAACTGCGTAATCCGATTGCGCGCGAGGTGTGGGAACGCACCGAGGAAGAAGCCAGTGAACACAACAGGTCTTAACGGAACATCCAGATGCAAGACCTCGGACTAAGCGAAGAGCAGCGCCTCATCAGGGACAACGTGCGTGCCTTGGCGCGAGAACAGTTTGCACCCGGCGCTGCCGCCGCAGACAAGCAATACAAGCCGCCCATTGAGAATGTCAAAGTTCTGTCTAAACATGGCTACACCGGCATGTTCATGCCCGCCGAATATGGCGGTTCGGAGCTCGGTCTGCTGGAAAACGTGCTGGTTGTAGAGCAGATTGCACGCTACTGCGCCAATACTGCCATGCTGTTTTCATGCACTGACGGAGCAACACCACGTGCGATTCTTGGGGTCGGCTCCGAAGAACAGAAGCTCAAATACTTGCCGCGCATCGTCAAGGGGGAACTACTTACCGCGTGGAGCATGTCGGAGTCCAATGCTGGCTCTGACGTGGGCAACGTCCAAACCAGGGCTGTCCGTACAGGCGATGAATTCGTCATCAACGGCAGCAAGCTTTGGTGCACGGCAGCTCAGGTGTCGGACCTGTTTCTTGTACTGGTACGGCTGGATCCCACGCCGGGGATGCGTGGCGTCGGCGCCGTTCTGGTCGAGCGTGGAACGCCGGGCTTCACCATTGGCAACCATCTTGACTTGCTCGGCTTGCGAGGTACAGGGATGGCCGAGCTGGTGTTTGACAATTGCAAAATTCCTGCGGCCAACCTTTTTCTTCCGGCCGGCCGCATGCGTGAGCTTCTTGGCGTGCTTGACGCTGACCGCATCAGTGGCAACCCTCCGGTATGTCTGGGTATCGCTCAGGCGGCGTTTGAAAATATTGTCATGCATGTGAAAGAGCGCCATCAGTTTGGCAAGCCCCTGGCTGATAACCAGGGACTTCAATGGAAGCTGGCCGAGATGGCGATGGATATAGAAGCCGCAAGGGCACTTCTGTACCGGGCTGCAGCGCGTGTAGATGAGGGGCACCCCAGCATTGTGGATACCTCCATCACCAAGGCGTATGTCAACCAGATGGCCGTACGCGTAACCAATGAGGCAATGCAGCTTGCGGGTGCATATGGGCTGTCTGAAGAATACCCGTACGAGCGATATTTCCGCGACGCGCGAGGTATGTCGATTGGTTACGGAACGGTAGAAATTCATCGTTCATCGATTGCACGCGAAATCATTTCGGGTCGCTACTCCGTCTGACAGTTCGTCACTTACTACAGAGACAAGATGCAAACAAGATACGACCAGATCAACGCCGGAAACAACCAGTATTTCAGCGCCTACGTCAGCATTCCCGATGTACCCAATGGGCATGCAGTGATTGTGCTGCAGGAAATATTTGGTGTTACGCCGCATATTCGCGAGGTGGCGGACCGATATGCGCAGGAAGGCTATCTGGCTATCGCACCTGACCTGTTTTGGCGGGCGGAGCCCGGGCTATCACTGAGCCATTCGAAGGACGACATGAAACGCGCATTTTCGGTCCTAGAGCAGTTCAGCGAAGAGCTTGGCGTACAGGATATAGGCTGCACCATCACCCATGCAAAAGCGCAACCCGGTATTGACGGCGGAGTGGCCATTGTCGGCATGTGCCTGGGTGGCAAGCTGGCCTATCTCTCGGCGTCTCGGCTACCCGTGGACGCAAGTTTGGCGTTCTACGGCGTGGGCATTGAAAAGAGCCTCGACGAAGCTGCGGGCATCAAGGTACCGATGCTGATGTTCTTTGGTGGAAAGGACAAATACGCAGCGCCACCTGTACGCGAGCAGATAGCGACAGCTACGAGAGGGAACCACAACGTCCGCATACAGGTTTATGAGGATGCGGATCACGGTTTTTACACCCGTGGTGATCCCGAAGTCATCAGGTGGGCACACGCTGAAGCAAGGGCATTCCTGAACCAGCATTTGCCTCTGCGGGGCGTACCGGCATGAGCATTTCGTTCGAAAAACTTCAGGTCGGGCAGCGATGGCAGAGCACTGGCCGCACTCTGATCGATGCCGACCTCACCATCGTGTGCATGACCAGTGGCGACGGGCATCACATCCATGTCGCTGAAGATAAAGGATGGCGCCATACAGTTGTCGACCATTGCGTGAAATGCCGCGCTCATCTACTGGGAAGATTTTAGGCGGCTATCTCGAGGAACAACAACTAAAGGAGGCATGACATGAACAGGACCAAAGCAAGGTGGCAATTTCATTTTCGACGTTTGCTGCTTGCCGGTGTGGCTGCAATCATCACCGCTTCAGCGGTGGTTGCGCAAACCTATCCCGCCAAACCGATTCGCTTTATCGTGCCTTACCCTCCGGGTGGCGGCACCGACATTGTGGCGCGCCTGGTTGCTGCCAAGATGACGGTAAGCATGGGGCAACCAGTGCTTGTCGACAACAAGCCAGGCGCAAGCACCATCATTGGAACCGACATGCTGGCCAAGGCACCGCCTGATGGTTATACCGTTGGTTTGATCACCGACTCCCACGCTATCAACCAGATATTCTTCCCCAAGCTCCCCTACGATTCGATCAAGGATTTTGAGCCCGTTACCCAGCTGGTTTTTGTGCCGCTCGTGTTGGTAGCGCATCCTTCTCTGAATGTTAAAACCGTCCTCGAGCTGATTGCTGCGGCTAAGGCCAAACCGGGCAGGATCAATTACGCTTCGATTGGCAACGGCACGCCGCATCAAATATCGATGGAGTGGCTTAAGTCGATGGCCGGCATCAGCATGACCCATATTCCATACAAAGGCGTAGCGCCGGCGTTAAGCGACCTCGTTGCAGGCCAGGTTGACCTCATGTTTACCGGAACGTCGTCGGCGGTTCCCTACGTCAAGGCGGGCAAACTCAACGCCCTGGCCGTTTCAAGCGCTAAACGCCAGCCTTCGTTTCCCGACACCCCCTCTGTCGCTGAGTCGGGTTTGCCGGAATTTGATTTCATGACCTGGTATGGGGTTGCCCTGCCTGGGGGTACCCCTTCGAATATCGTACTGCGCATGAATCAGGAAGTTACGGCTGCACTTAATCAGCCGGACGTCAAGGAAAGGCTTGCCGCCCTGGGTGTCGTTGGCGCGCCCTCGTCTCCATCGGAGTTCGGCGCATTTATCAAGAGTGAATCGCAAAAGCTTGGCCGTATCGTCAAGGTTACCGGCGTGAAAGCAGAATGATGAAAAATGCGACCACGCAAGGGCAGGTTCTTTCCGGTTTCAGGGTGCTTGACCTTGGCAGTTTCATCACTGCACCTTATGCTGCCATGCTGCTTGCAGAGATGGGCGCCGACGTCATCAAGATTGAAAAACCGGGTACCGGCGATCCGTTTCGTGCGTTTGGCGATGGTCTTTACAGCTCGCATTTCCAGGCGCACAACCGCAACAAGCGTAGCGTCGCGCTGGACTTTACTAAGCCATCCGGGCGCGCGGCGCTGGATACGCTCGTATCTAGCGCGGATGTGCTGTTGATCAACGTGCGCCCTGGGGTTGAAGAAAAACTTGGTATTGGTGCGCAACGGCTTCAGGCGCTTAATCCACGCCTGGTCTACTGCGCGATCACTGGTTACGGGGCTGATGGTCCTTATGCCGAGCGCCCTGCTTATGACAATGTGGGGCAAGCTTTGTCAGGCTGGCTTTCAATGTTTCATGAGGGCCGTGATGCACGGGTTGCGGGCCCCGCCGTATCTGATGCGCTGACGGGTCTGTTTGCAAGTATGGGAATACTCGGTGCACTTCTGGAACGCGAAAAAACCGGGCGTGGGCGCAAGGTTGAAGTGAGTATGCTGGAGGCTACGCTCGCATTTGCAACCGAGCCTTTGGGTAAGCTGTTTGCCAGCGGAAAGCCGGTTCCATTTTATTCACGCGCGGCCGCATCGCAGTCGTTTTTGGTGACCTGCGAGGATGGCCACCGGATTGCGCTACATCTGTCGTCCCCTGACAAGTTCTGGAAAGGCCTGCTCAAGGCCATTTCCCGCGAAGAGCTATCGCAGAAATATTCTGATCGTTCTGCTCGTGTGGCCCGCTACGATGAGTTGGCCTTGGATCTGGCCGAAGCCTTCGCTCAAAAAAAACGCGACTACTGGCTGCCCCTGCTCGAGCAGAACGATGTCCCGTTCGCGCCGGAGCGTCGGCTCGAGGAACTTGCTGATGACCCCCAGGTGCAACATCTGGATGTCTTCTACGACATGATGCATTCGCACTACGGTAGCGTACGCGCTGCGCACCGCCCTGTTCGCTACGACGGTGACAACCATAGCAATTTCTTGCCACCCCCAGCGCTGGGCGAGCACACACAGGAGGTACTGGTGGAAGCCGGGTTGGACACGGATGATTTGGAAAAACTTGCAAATGAGGGCGCTATCTGATGGACTTCTCTATCCCTGAAGAGTTACGCATGTTGCGCGATTCCGCGCGCCGTTTTGTGCAGCAGGAACTGCTGCCGCTTGAGCCGCTGTATGCAAACGAAGCCGACATACCTGATGACGTACGCGCGGCGCTGCAGGCCAAAGCTAAAGCGCTGGGCTTCTGGATTTTCGACCTTCCCGAAGAGTTCGGTGGTGGCGGGGTCGGCTACCTTGGCATGTGCCTCGTCTTTGAAGAGCTGGCGCGCTGCAATGTGCCATCTTTTCGCGCGCCTACGGTGTTCACGCCTTACCTCGGCTCGGTGCTTTTCAATTGCACGCCGGAGCAGCAGAAAAAATACCTGCATCCCGTGATCAGCGGCGAAAAGCGCACTTGTTTCGCCCTGACAGAGCCCAACGGCGGATCGGATCCTTCACAGATGCGGACCACCGCGGTGCGCGAGGGTGACCATTACCGTATCAATGGCAACAAGATATACATCACCGGTGCAGACAAGGCCGATTTCGTACAGCTGTTTGCACGCACTGGTGATACCGTCGACGGAGCAGGGGTGTCTTGCTTTCTGATCGATCGCGACACGCCGGGCATGCGGCTGGGCCAGAACTTTCAGCTCATGTCACCTGACCGGCCGTGGGAGCTGGTGTTTGAAGATGTGCTGGTACCGGCTTCGCAGATGGTGGGTGAACCCGGTAAGGGGTGGGCGCTGGCGCGCGGGTTTCTGGATGTGGGGCGACTAATTCATGGCCCCAAAGCCATTGGCCGTGCAGAGCGGGCGCTCGAAATGGCTATTGCTTACGCGAAACAGCGAACCACGTTTGGTGAACCGCTGGCCAACCGGCAGGCTATTCAGTGGATGATTGCCGATTCCGCAGTGGAGCTCAATGCCGCACGGCTGATGACCTACCACGCCGCATGGCGGGCTGACCAAGGCATGAATTTTCATGTGGAGGCATCTCAGGTCAAGCTCTATGCCGATGACATGTACATGCGTGTGGTTGATCGTGCCATCCAGATTCACGGTGGCATTGGTTTGTCCCGTGAACTGCCGCTGGAGCTGATGTTTCGCGATGCACGTAGCCGCACCATCACTGAAGGGTCTTCAGAAATGCAGCGCACCATCATCGCAAAAGAAATGCTTTCAGGAAGGTCTTCGGTCAACAGGGTCAGCGCTTAGCGTTTGGTTCCAGCTGAAGCAGTCTGATAGACAGGGAAGTGTTGCAGACAATAACTGCTGCGCACAACACTATCGACAGCGTCACCACTTGCCCGAAAGACACCATGGCGCAAGTTTTGGTGGCGTCATTGACTTAGCGTCAAACAGTGCCGCCATGCAGTTGGCTGGCGCCCGCTGGCTTAAGTCAATCCGGCAGTACTGCCGTCACTTCAATTTCCACCCGCGCACGTTCTTCTACCAGGCCGGACACCTCGACGCAGGTCATGGCCGGGAAGTTTTTTCCCATAACTTCGCGGTAGGCGCCGCCCAGCTCCTTGAGCCTGGCGACATATTCCACGCGGTCGACTACGTACCAGGTCATGCGCACCATGTGCTCGGGGCCTGCGCCGGCGGCTTTGAGCACGGCGGCGATATTGAGCAGGGCCTGGCGCGTCTGGACAATGAAGTCGTCACTTTCAAATTCCTGTTTCGCGTTCCAGCCGATCTGGCCACCCACAAAGATCAGCGAGCCGCGTGCCATCACGCCGTTGGCATAGCCCTTAGGCTCGGCCCAGTCAGGGGGTTGGAGTTTATTCATGCGACCTTTGGCGTGTCGGTTTGAAGATAAGGAAGCAGGGCCTGACGCATGGCGTCTGGTATGCGAACCGGCTTGCCGTCGGGCACTTTTGAATATACGACGACGGCTTGGGCGCTCAGCTTGAGCTCTTGCCCACGCGTGATTTCGTAATCCATGCCTATGCTGGAGTTGCCTACTTTTGTCAGGCCCAATGTGATCGTCACCTCGTCGCCGTGACGGCACATGCCCCTGAACTGCGTTTTCATGTCGACGATGGGTACGCCGATGCCAGTCGGGATCATGGTGTGTTCGGGGAACCCGATATGCGCGAGAAAGTCTTCCTGGATTTCATGCAGAAGATAAAAAAACTGCGGATAAAAAACGATGCCAGCCGGATCGCAATGGTGAAAGCGTATGAGTTTGGAGCTTGTGAAGTTCATGGTGTTCGCAGCTTGAACCGCTGCAGCTTTCCGGTTTCAGTGCGCGGCAGTTTATCGACAAACTCGATTTGGCGCGGGTACTTGAAGGGTGCCAGCGTCGCCTTGACGTGGTCTTGCAGAGCCTTGGCGTTGGCCGGGCTTGCCAGCTGGCCGGGCTTGAGCACGACCACCGCCTTGACGATCATCCCGCGTTCTTCATCCGGCACCCCGATGACCGCGCACTCTGCAACGGCAGGATGCGTGAGCAGCGCGTCCTCGACCTCCGGCCCGCCAACGTTGTAGCCGGCGGTGATGATCATGTCGTCTGCGCGCGCCTGGTAAAAGAAGTAGCCATCGGCATCCTGCACGAAGGCGTCGCCGGGGAAGTTCCAGCCGTTTTTTACATAGCTGGCCTGGCGCGCGTCATCAAGGTAACGGCAACCGGTGGGGCCGATGATCGCCAGCTTGCCTATGCTGCCGCGCGGCACTTCCAGACCCTCATCATCGACGACTTTGCCGGTGTAGCCCGGCACAAGCTTGCCTATCGCGCCGCGCCTGACATCGCCTGGAACGGTTGAAATAAAGATGTGAAACATCTCGGTCGCGCCTATGCCGTCCAGCATGTCAATGCCGGTGGCGTCTTTCCAGAGCTGGCGCGTCGCGTCGGGCAGGGCTTCTCCTGCACTGACGCAGATCCGCAGGCTGGGCATGCGGTGTTGCTTCGCAAAAACCGCCATTTGCCGGTAAAAGGTGGGCGCGGTGTAGCAGATGGTCGCACCAGTTTGCTCGATCAGTTTGACCATCAGCTCAGGCGTGTAGGGCGCCGACGGAAAATATACCGACGCACCGGCCCACATCGGAAACAGCAGCAAGCCGCCCAGTCCGAAGGTAAAGGCCAGCGGGGGCGAGCCGATCACGATGTCTTCGGGTCTGGCCTGCAGTATATGGCGCGGCCAGGTCTGACAGGCGGCCAGTACATCGCGGTGCGAGTGCACGGCGGCCTTGGGCTTGCCGGTGGTGCCCGAAGTAAAGGCCAGCATTGCGATATCGTCGGCCGCGCTCAGGCTGCGTTCGAACATACCGCTTTTTTGGGCCGCCAGAGTTTCCAGCGAACCTGCGGCATCGGGCTGGTTGAAAGCCACTATGGTCGCCAGCGTGGCCACCAGACTCTTTGCCGACTGCAGTTCATGCAACAGGGTCGCGTCGCACAGCGCCAGCGAGGGTTTCGACTTGTCCATGATTTCGGCCAGCTCCTTGGCGCGCAGCAGCGGCATGGTGGCGACCGCAACCAGTCCGGCCCTGACAACGCCTAGCCAGGCCAGCGCCATGCCAATGGAGTTGCCGCCGCGCAGCAGCACCCGGTTTCCCGGCAGCAGTTCGAAATCTTCTGTCAGCACCTGCGCAATCCGGTCGATTTGCCGTGCCGCCTCGGCATAACTCAGCGTGCGCTTGTCGCTGCGCAAAAAAGGTCGATCTGAAAGGCCTCGTTCCGCGACGCGGGCCAGCAACACCTCGACCAGGTTGGACTGGTCAGGGATCAGAAGCTCGGGCAGGTCGTAGCGCATGATCGGGCATTGCTCTGGTCGCGGCAGGCGCTCATGAACAAAACGGTCTGCCTGGCTAACCGGTCGTTTGCTTGGTGGGCGGCTTGTCATGACTGAAGAACTGCCTTTCCAATGATGAGTTGCTGCACCTCTGTCGCCCCTTCGTAAATGCGCAGCGACCGGATGTCGCGGTACAGGCTTTCGACCTTGGTGCCGACCTTGACACCCAGTCCGCCGTGCATTTGCAGTGCCATGTCGATCACGCGCTGCGCATTTTCGGTGGCGGTCATTTTGGCCATGGCCGCCTCGGCCGTCACCCGCACGCTGCTGCCCAGCCGCTCGCCCTCATCGCGCAGCCAGGCGGCGCGGTAGGTCAGAAGCGCCGCCGCATCGACCAGCGCGGCCATTTCGCCAAGCTTGGCCTGGGTGAGCTGGAAGTCGGCCAGCACACCACCGAACATCCGGCGTTGCTTCGAATGGCTGACCGCCTCGGCAAGCGCGCGCCGCGCCATGCCCAGCGCCGCACCCGCCACCGATGCCCGGAAGATGTCCAGTGTCTGCATGGCCAGTTTGAAGCCGCCATGCAGCATGCCGAGTTGTTGATCTGCGCCAACGGCACATTGCTTGAATTTCAGCGTGGCCAGCGGGTGCGGCGCGATGACGGTGATGTGTTCTGTGCTGTCCAGTCCGGCCGTGTCCGCATCGACGATAAATGCGGTGATGCCGCGCGTGCCGGCTGCGGGGTCAGTTTTTACAAAAGTGACATAGAAGTCTGCGATGCCGCCGTTGCTGATCCAGGTTTTGCTGCCGTTCAGCGTCCAGGCATCGCCAGCGCGCGTGGCTGAGGTGGTCATCGCGCCTGCGTCGGAGCCTGCGTTGGCCTCGCTCAGCGCGAATGCGGCGATTTTCTCGCCGCTCGCAACCAGCGGCAAATAGGCCGCCTGTTGCGCCGGTGTACCGGCCAGTGTGATGGCGCCGCTGCCCAGGCCCTGCATTGCCAATGCGAAGTCTGCCAGCGGTGAATGAAAAGCCAGCGTTTCGCGCAGGATCACCAGTGCCCGTGAATCAAGCCTGGGCAGCGTGCCGCCCAGGGTGCCGTCGGGGCCGGCGGGCACGCAGTAGCGCAACCATCCGCTGGCGCCAAGCCGCCGCACCCATTCCCTGCAAGCTTGGCGGTCATCGGTCTCGTCGACTGTTTGCTGCCCGACCCAGTCGCGCAGGCTGGCGCCCAGATCGCGGTGAACGGTGTCGAAAAAAGGCAAATTCAAATGCGTAATCGTTGGCGTCATGGTTGAAATCTTTCTGTGCTGGCGCGCGCGATATCAGTCGCCTTTGAATTGTGGTGTTTGCCTGGCGGAAAAAGCTTCGTAGGCGCGCGTGAAGTCCCGCGTCTGCATGCAGATCGCCTGCGCCTGCGCCTCGGCTTCAATGGCCTGGTCCAGCGTCATGGCCCATTCCTGATGCAGCATGGTCTTGGTCATGCCGTGGGCGAAGGTCGGGCCGCTGGCCAGTTCCTGGGCAAGTTTTTGCGACTGAGCCAGTAGCGCTGTTGGTTCATGAAGCGCGTTGAAAAATCCCCACTGCAAGCCTTCTTGCGCGCTCATCGTTCGACCGGTGAACAGCAATTCTGACGCGCGCCCCTGGCCTATCAATCGCGGCAACAGCGCGCACGCGCCCATGTCCGCGCCCGCCAGTCCGACACGTGTGAAAAGAAAGGCGGTTTTTGCGCGCGCTGTGCCCAGTCGCATGTCGGCTGCAAGAGCCATCATGGCGCCGGCGCCCGCGCAAATACCGTCGATCGCCGCGATGATGGGTTGCGGACAAAGCCGCATGGACTTGACCAGATCGCCAGTCATGCGGGTGAACTCCAGCAGTTCCGGCATGCTCATCTTGGTCAACGGCCCGATGATCTCGTGCACATCTCCGCCCGAACAGAAATTGTCGCCGGCACCGGTCAGCACCACCGCCTTGACATCGGTTGCGGTGTTGAGCGCGCGAAACAGGTCGCGCAGCTCGGCGTAGGACTCGAAGGTCAGCGGATTCTTGCGTTCCGGGCGGTTCAGCGTGAGGGTTGCAACGCCTGAGTCGAACGCGTAGGCGAAGTGCCTGGCCTGATGGCCGGCCATGGCGTCAAACTGCGCGTGCATGGGGTTGCTGGGGCTGATGTAGTGCTTCATGCGGTTTCCATCTTGAGGTTGGCGTTGTGGTGTTGCTTGACCTTGCCGAGCAGCTTGTGCAGTGATTCGACTTCGCGTGGCGACAGGGCCTCGAAGGCCGTGACTATCCAGGCTTCGTGTTGGCGTGCCATCTCATCAAAGGCCTTGCGCCCGCGTGCGGTCAGGCGCACGCGGTAGGCGCGGCGGTCGCCGGCCACATCCATGCGTTCGACCAGATTTTCGGCCACCAGCTGGTCGGTGATGCCGGTGACATTGCCGCCCGTGACCATCATGCGGCGCGACAGCTCGTTCATCTTCAGGCCGTCGGGATTGCGTTCGAGCTGGGCCATCAGGTCAAAGCGCGGCAGTGTGGTGTCGAACTGCTCGCGCAGCTGGGTACGCAGCTGTTTTTCTACCAGCTGGGTGCAGGTCAGCATGCGCAGCCAGAGCCGCAGGGCTTCCGGGTGTTCGCTATGGCCTCTTTCTTCCATGTCCATGGCAAGCTTTCTGTGCTATTTTATTGATAGCTGCCGGCGCTCATTTCCAGTGCGCTGGCAGCTAGTTTTTCTTTGAAAGTTCACGGTAGAGCTGATCGCGCCCGCTCAAATAGGGCTGGGGCCAACTGACGTGGCGGCTTTGCAGTTTGGCCGCCTCGTGCAAGGTCCAGGCCGGATCTGCCAAGTGCGGCCGTGCAATCGCGCACAGGTCGGCGCGGCCCGCAGCGATGATGCTGTTGACCTGGTCCGCCTCGGAGATGGCGCCCACTGCAATCGTCTGTATGCCCACCTCGTTGCGTATGCGGTCGGAAAAAGGTGTCTGGTACATGCGCCCGTACACCGGCTTGGCCGCTCGCGTGGTCTGGCCGGAGGACACGTCAATGACGTCGCAGCCTGCGGCCTTGAACAGTCTGGCAATGGCAACCGCGTCGTCCGCAGTGTTGCCGCCTGGCGCCCAGTCGTGCGCCGAGATGCGTACGCTCATAGGCAAATGTGCGGGCCAGACGGCGCGCATTGCGGCAAAAACTTCCAGCGGATAACGGCAGCGCTTTTCCAGGCTGCCGCCATAGTCATCGCTGCGCTGATTGGTGAGCGGCGTGATAAAGCTTGACAGGAGATAGCCGTGCGCGCAGTGCAGTTCCAGCCAGTCAAAACCGGCATCAATTGCGTAGCGGGTTGATGTCACGAAATCAGCCGTGACCCGGTTCATGTCTTGCCGCGTCATCGCATGCGCTATCTGGTTTGTCGGCCCGTAAGCCACAGCGCTGGCCGCCAACAAGGGCCAGTTGCCCTCTGCGAGCGGCTCGTCTGGGGCTTCCCAGCCGAGCTGCGTGGATCCCTTGGGCCCGCTGTGGCCCAGCTGCAGGCCGATCTTGGCACCGGCGCCGCTTGTATGGACAAAATCGGTAATGCGCTTGAAAGCTTTAGCCTGCTCTTTATTCCACAGTCCAGGGCAACCCGGCGTGATGCGACCTTCAGGCGAAGGCGAAGTCATCTCGACAAAAACCAAGCCTGCCCCGCCAAGGGCGCGCGCGCCTAGATGCACAAGATGAAAGTCCTGCGCTACGCCTTCTATCGCGCTGTAGGTCGCCATGGGAGAGACGACGATCCGGTTTTTGAGTGTCAGTTCGCGAACCGTCAAAGGCAGCAACATGGGCGGCGGGGCAGATGCAACCCCCATGCTTGCTGCGCTACCCCCCGAGGGCGCCGTCGCTTGCTCGGGGCGGCCCTTCGCGGCGCGGTCCGGATTGGCCAGCCATTGCTCGTAGCCCTGCAACCAGCTCGCATCGCGCACGCGCAGGTTTTCATGGCTGATGCGCTGCGAACGCGTCATCATGGAATAAAAGAACTGCTCGGCTTGCAGTCCGCTGTAACGGTCCACGTTTTCAAACCATTCGGTCGAGTTGCGCGCGGCATTTTGTATCTTCAGCACTTCGACCGACCTGACGGCTTCGTAAGCCTGAAGCGCCTGATCGTTCCCCTGCTGTGCGGCCAAGCAGTTGCTCAGCTCTATCGCATCTTCAAGCGCCAGCTTGGTGCCGCTGCCAATCGAGAAGTGCGCCGTGTGGGCGGCATCGCCCATGAGCACGATGGGCACGCTCCGGCCGTCAATGTTTTCGCGGTGTACCCAGTGCTCGCACACCACGCGCGGAAAGCGTATCCAGATGGCCGAACCACGCACATGCGTGGCGTTGTTCATCAACGCGTTGCCATCGAGGTATTTGGCGAAGAGGCGCTCGCAAAATGCGATGCCATCTTCCTGGCTCATCTGGTCCAGCCCATGGGCTTTCCAGACGGCTTCGGGTGTCTCGACAATAAACGTCGAGGTGCTGTCATCAAACTTGTAGGCGTGCGCGGCAAACCAGCCGTACTCTGTCTGCTCGAATGCAAAGGTAAAGGCGTCAAAGGTCTTGTGCGTTCCAAGCCAGACAAAGCGGCAGGCCCGCAGTTCAACATCAGGCTGGTATGTCGCCGCGTAACGGGTGCGGATTCGGCTGTTCAGTCCATCGCTGGCAATGACGAGGTCTGCCTGGTACCGGCGCGCCATGTCCTGGTCGTCCTGGACATCGTTTTCAAAGACCAGGTCCACGCCCAACTCAATGCAGCGCTCTTGCAGGATATTGAGCAGACGCTTTCGGCCTATGCCGCAAAAGCCGTGGCCGCCCGAGCGGACGCTGCGGCCCTTGAAGAACATCTCGACATCATCCCAGTGGTTGAAGGCGTTGCCTATCAACTGGGCGCTGACCGGGTCGGCAGTACGCAGATTACCGAGGGTCTGGTCAGACAGCACAACGCCCCAACCAAAGGTGTCAAACGGACGGTTGCGCTCCACCACCGTGACCACATGCTCCGGGTCTTGCAGTTTCATCAGCAAGGCGAAATACAAACCTGCGGGACCGCCGCCCAGACAAAGAATGCGCATGATCAATAGGCCCCATAGATTAATCGAGCTTTAATTGTTTAGGCTTAAAGTAAGTTCGTCAAGCGGGGTTTTTACGGAGTCCTTCGCGTCAGGCAAAGGCAGGCGCAGGCCGCAGTGATAGTCCCCTTTGAGACAGACACGAGGTTTATCTGGCGGGCGCTGTGCGCACTGGGCGTTTGAACAAGTCACAAACCAGTGCGCGCATCCATTGGTGCGCGGGGTCCTTGTCGGTGCTGCTATGCCAGACCAGTCGGACCTCATAAGTCGGTGCGCCAGGAATGCCCCAGACCCTGAAGTCATGGCGCTCGTGCAAATTCTGCGCGTACATTTCGGGCACTATGCACAACAGGTTCGATGTAAGCGCCAGCTCGGGCATGGCGCCGAAGTGACGCGCCCGCAGCACAATGCGGTCTTCGAGTTTCATGCGCAGCAGCATCTGCTCCACGCTGCCGTGAAAGGTCGCCGTCGGTGACGCCACCACAAAAGAGGCTTGTGCCATTTGTTGTGCGCTCAGGTTGCGGCCGCTGCGGCCTGATGCTGGTCGCCAATGCGGCGCCGCGACGGCGACGTAGTTTTCGCGAAACAGCAGCTCGGTCCGTATGCCTCTTTGCCGCGGCTGCAAGATTCCGATCGCCAGGTCAATCTCGCGCGCCTCCAGCGCTGCAGCAACATCGACCGCCGCCACCGAGATATTTGACAATCGCGCACTTGGCGCCTGACGCCGCAATTCGCCCGCCAGCGCCGGCAAAAAAAGCATTTCACCAAGGTCGGACAGCGACAGTTGCCAATGCCTGTCGCTATGCATGGGCTCAAAATCTTCATGCCCAGAAAGCAGAGCTTCCAACGCCAGCAGTTGCGCAAACACGGCGGGCGCCAGGCGCTCGCACAAGCGCGTGGGCTTGAGGCCAGACGGTGCGCGCACAAAAAGTTCGTCTTCAAAATAATCGCGCAGGCGCGCCAGCGCATTGCTGGTGGCTGGCTGCGAGAGCGACAGGGTCTTGCCTGCCTTGGTGACTGAACCGGTCCTGTGGACGGCGGCCAACACGCGCAACAAGTTCAGGTCAAGCTGCCGAAAGTTCATCGCGACCTCTCCTTGGATAGTGATCAGGGTTGTCCCCTATTATTCACCAAACGGATGTGCTTCATCCGCAAAATCCATTAGACGTATGCGGTTCAGCTGCGTAAATTGCGCTTCATGGCAGAAAGATCATTTACTCACGAAGTCGAAAAACTCCGCCTTGGCGCAGGCGAAGAATTTCGCGGCGAAGGGATTTTGGCGGTCACCAAAGCCCTCTTGCAATCGGGTGTGTCCTATGTCGCAGGCTACCAGGGTGCGCCGATTTCACATCTGATGGATGTGCTGACCGACGCCAACGACATACTCGAGGAACTTGGCGTTCACTTCGAGCACAGCGCGTCTGAAGCGACGGCGACTGCAACCTTGGCCGCGTCGGTCAACTATCCGCTGCGCGGCGCGGTCACATTCAAGTCCACGGTGGGCACCAACGTGGCTTCTGACGCGCTGGCCAACCTGGCCTCCGGCGGCGTGATTGGTGGCGCCATGCTGATCGTCGGGGAGGACTACGGCGAGGGCTCCAGCATCATGCAGGAGCGTTCGCATGCTTTTGCAATGAAGTCTCAGGTGTGGCTGATAGACCCGCGCCCGAATCTGCCAAGCATAGTACGCGCCGTGGAGATGGGTTTTGAACTGTCCGAAGCGAGCAACACGCCGGTGATGCTGGAGCTGCGCATACGTGCCTGCCATGTGCATGGGCGCTTTCCGACCAAGGACAACAAGAGGCCGTCGTTCACGCTTAAAGATGCGATTGAAAATCCCGTGCGCGACGTCAGCCGCATTGTGCTGCCGCCGTCGAGCTATCTGCATGAGCATGAAAAAATAGCACTGCGCTGGCCGGCCGCCGTCAAATTCATTCAGGAGCAGCAACTCAACGAATTTTTTGCTGAAGGTCTGCAAGACTTCGGCATCGTCTTGCAAGGCGGCTTGTACAACAGCGTGCTGCGCGCGCTCGAACTACTGGGGCTGGCCGATGCTTTTGGCGAGTCGCAGATTCCGCTGTATGTGCTGAACATCACTTATCCACTGGTGGACGATGAGTTCAAGCGTTTCTGCGCCGGTAAGCGTGGCATTTTGCTGGTCGAAGAAGGCCAGCCTGACTTCATTGAGCAGAATGTGCACAGCATACTGCGCAAGGCTGACTTTCAAACCCGCGTGCATGGCAAAGACATGCTGCCCATGGCGGGTGAATACACCGGTGGTGTGGTGCTCAAGGGCATAGCCCGATTCCTGGAAGTCTATGCCCCCGAACTTCTCAAGGCGCAGGAACTTCCGCCGGCGGCTCGGCCCGCTTCCAGCGGCTTGGCGACCCTCAATGGCGACCCCAAGGTCTTCGCGATCCAGGCCGCATCCGATGAAGTGCAGCCACGGCCACCCTCGTTTTGCACCGGCTGCCCTGAGCGACCGATTTTCACCGCGATGAAGCTTATCGAGCGCGAACTTGGCCCGCACCATGTGAGCTGCGACATTGGCTGCCACCTTTTTTCAATCCTGCCGCCGTTCAATATTGGCGCGACCACTATGGGTTATGGCTTGGGCTGGGCGGGTGCATCGGCCTTCAACACCACGCAAAGCTCCAAACGCACGATCTCCATGATGGGTGATGGCGGCTTCTGGCACAACGGCCTGACCAGTGGCGTGGGCAACGCTGTGTTCAATCAGACCGACAACTTGCTGCTGGTGGTGGATAACGGCTATTCGGCTGCCACGGGCGGTCAGGACGTGCTGTCATCCAAAGCCCTCAACCCGATTCGCAGCACCAACAACCCGATTGAAAAGGCCGTGCGCGGTGTCGGTGTGAAATGGGCCAAAACGGTTACCAATACCTATAGCCTGAGCCAGATGCGCGACGTGTTGCGCGAAGCCCTGACCACCAAGGAAAAAGGGCCCAAGGTCATCATCGCCCAAAGTGAGTGCATGCTGAACCGGCAGCGCCGCGTCAAGCCTCAGATACGAAAACGAATCGAAGGTGGCGAGCGCGTTGTACGTGAGCGTTTCGGCATTGATCCGGACACGTGTACCGGTGACCACTCCTGCATACGGCTGTCGGGCTGTCCATCCCTGACCATCAAGCCCAATCCCGATCCGCTGCGGCGTGACCCGATTGCCACCGTCATAGACAGCTGCGTGGGCTGTGGCCTGTGCGGCGAAGTCGCCCACGCGGCCGTGCTGTGCCCTTCGTTTTACCGCGCAGAAATCATCAACAATCCGAACCGCTGGGACCGCTTCAAAGGCGGTCTGCGCACCCGGGTGATTGGCTGGCTGCAACACCGCATCGAGCGTCGGCTTGAAGGCCTTTCAGGTCTTGTGGAGACCGGCGCATGAACGCCTCGGCAACCCGCATGAGCAGCAGCAAAAACGCAGCGGCCAACAGTCCGCATGCCATCACCATCGCCATTCTCGCAATGGGTGGCGAAGGTGGTGGCGTGCTGGCCGACTGGCTGGTCGATCTGGCAGAGCAAAACGGTTATCTTGCCCAAACCACATCAGTGCCCGGCGTGGCGCAGCGCACGGGCGCCACGGTGTACTACCTGGAGATGTTTCCTGAAGACCGCATTCCTCTGGGATGCCAGCCGGTAATGGCGCTCAGCCCAGTGCCGGGTGAAGTCGACATTGTCATTGCATCCGAGCTGATGGAGGCTGGCCGGGCACTGCAGCGTGGGTTGGTCACAGGCGACCGCACCACCTTCGTTGCGTCCACACACCGGGTCTACTCAATGACCGAGCGAACCGCGATGGGTGATGGCCGCGTTGATTCCGACAAGCTGGTCAAGGGTGGGCTTGCCGCAGCGAAGCAGTTCATCAGCGCCGACTTTGCGCAGATTGCTGACGTCACTGGCAGCCTGATTGGTCCGGCCCTGTATGGCGCGCTCGCGGCGAGCGGCCGGCTGCCGTTTACCCGTGCCCAGTTTGAAGACACCATCTCGCGCGGCGGGGTCGGCGTCAAGTCCAGCCTGAAGGCCTTCGCAGCAGGTTTTGATGCCGCTGCGATAAGCCTGGCGCAAGCGGTCATCGAAGCCGCCGGGAGCGCCGCAACTGCCGCGCCCATCACCGCCTCAGCCACCACGTCTGCGGCATCGTCTCCTCTGGTTGGCCCAAGACTCAGCGCGCTAAGCGCCCGCATTCAGTCAGATTTCGAGCCTGTCAACCACGCCACGCTCACCGCCGGCATCCTGCGCGCGGCTGACTACCAGGATGTCAATTACGCGTCGCTATACCTCGACCTGCTCAAGCCACTCGTCGCAGTCTTGCCTAAAGACACAGCGCTGGCGACCGAGCTGATGGACGAAACCGCGCGCCACCTCGCGCTGTGGATGTCCTACGAGGACACGGTGCGTGTTGCCGACCTGAAAACTCGGCGCTCGCGCTTCAAGCGCGTCGGCGGTGAAGTGAAACTGAGCCAGACGCAGCATCTGGGCATCAATGAATTCCTGCATCCACGGCTGGAGGAAATTGCCGATACGCTGCCCGCAGGCCTGGGCCGGTGGCTGCTCGCAACCCGCTGGGCGCGCGCCTGCGTCGAATCATTCACCCGCAAGGGCCGTGTGGTGCAGACCAGTTCCATTCGCGGTTACTTGCTGTTGTACGCGATTGCAGCGATGCGGCCGCTCCGGCCCAAGTCGCTGCGTTTTGGCATCGAACATCAGCGCATCAGGGGCTGGCTGGCCAGCATCGCGGAGCTGGCGCCGACCCAAGCAGCGCTGGCGCTCGAGGTCGCCCGTGCGCAGCGCCTGGTCAAGGGTTATGGCGACACGCATGCGCGTGGATGGGGCAATTTCCAGAAGGTGATGGCCAAACTCCCGCTGCTGCAAGCCATGCCTAATGGCCAGGCCCAGCTCAAGGCACTGGTGACGGCCGCACTGGCCGATGACACGGGCAAGGCGCTTGAGCAGATGTTGGCCACCGCGCGTTAGTCCGCATTGACGAATTTTCGTGCAGACCGGATCATTGATCACAAACGATAAACAGGAGACAAATCCCATGAACCCCCGCTCTTTAAAGTCCATGCTTTCCGCATTTTTGATGGTCAGCTTTTCGCTCGGTGCAGCAGCGCAGGAAGTCACGCTGCGCCTGGTCAGTGCCTTCCCTGAAAACGGCATTTACGTGCAGCGCCTGCTGCCGTGGATTGCCAAGGTCAATGCCGAAGGCAAGGGGGTGCTGCAGATCAATTTCCTCGGCGGCCCCAAGGCGATTCCGACCTTCGAAGCAGGCAACGCGGTGAAGACCGGCGTGGTCGACATGGCGATGAACACCGGCGCTTTTTACACCAACGTGATGCCTGAGGCCGACTTTCTGAAGCTCACACAGATCTCTGTGGCCGAGCAACGAAAGAACGGCGCCTTCGAGGCCATCAACAAGGTCTGGAACGAGAAGGGCAATACGCAGTACCTGGCGCGCATGGTTGAGAACCAGCCTTTTCACATCTACACCAACAAGAAAATCGACAAGCCCGACCTGACTGGCCAGAAGATCCGGATATCTCCCGTGTACCGCGATTTCTTCCAGGCGCTCAATGCGACTGTCGTGACTACACCGCCGGGCGAGGTCTACACCGCGCTGGAGCGCGGCGTGGTCGATGGTTACGGCTGGCCAATTGGTGGAATCTTTGATTTGAACTGGCAGGAAAAAACCAAGTTCAGGGTAGACCCCGGTTTTTATGACGCGGAAGTCTCGCTCACCATGAACCTGCCCAGCTATAAAAAGCTCACGGACGCGCAACGCAACTACCTGCAAAAGCAGTTGCTGGCCCTGGAATCGGAAAATACCTTCTGGTCGCGCTACGCAATAGAAGAAACCGCGCGCCAGGAAAAAGCCGGCATTCAGAGCATCAAGTTTGACGCCGTGACCAGCAAGGCGTTTCACGACAAGGCCTATGACATCGGCTGGGCTGGTGCTGCCAAGCAAAGCCCTGAAGTCGCCGCGCGCTTTAAAGCGCTGTTTTCCAAATAGCCGTCGGCCATATCCAGGTGATTGACCAAATCTCGGCCATTTACGGCCGCTTCCTTGCCTGGCTGGCCATGCTGGGCTGCGCCATCCTGATGGCCATGATGCTGATCATCGTGGTCGATGTCGCCCTGCGCAATCTGGCTATTGATGGCCTGCCTGGCGGCTTGGCCTGGAGCACCGAAATCTCCGAGCTGATGCTTTACCTGATCACCATGTGTGTGGCGCCCTGGCTGTTGCGCCAGGGCCAGCACATACGTGTGGACATCGTGCTGCAGAGTATTCCGGCCCGGCTGGCCTGGTACTTTGAATGGCTGGGCGATCTGATTGGAATGGGTTGCTGCTTGGTGGTCGCGTGCTATGGCGCGCAAGCGGCATGGTCTAGCTACCTTTCGGGCGCCGTCAACATCAAGACCCTGGTGACGCCGGAGTGGTGGGCGCTGGCGCCCTTGCCGCTGGTATTTGTCTTACTTGGAATCGAAATGATCTTTCGTATGATCCGGCTGCAGCGCGGCGTGCGCGGCCCTCGCCATGACGCAGTGGGCGCAGCATGAGCAGCTGGAGCATTGCCGCGTGGCTGATGCTGGGCGGCTCCACCGTACTGCTGTTTATCGGCATGCCGGTGGCTTTGACCTTCATTGCCATCAATATTGTTGGCGCCTGGCTATACATGGGCGGCGAACCCGGACTGGTACAGCTGGCACGCAGCAGCGTGAGCTCGGTCACGGCCTTTTCACTGACACCCATTCCGCTGTTTGTCCTCATGGGCGAGATCCTGTTTCACACCGGCCTGGCACTCAAGGTTATTGAAGGTGTCGAGCGCCTGATTGACCGCATACCGGGTCGGCTGGCGGTGGTCGCCGTTGTCGCGGGAACCGTGTTTTCTGCCATTTCGGGCTCGACCATTGCGACCACTGCCATGCTGGGCTCGCTGATGCTGCCTGTCATGCTGTCACGCGGCTATCACCCGACCATTGCTGTTGGGCCCATCATGGCGATTGGTGCTGTAGACATGCTGATTCCTCCTTCGGCACTCACCGTGCTGTTGGGCTCACTTTCTGGCATTTCAATTTCCAAACTGCTCATCGGTGGTGTGGTGCCTGGCGTGATTCTGTCGATCGCATTTGTTGCGTGGATCATTCTTCGTGTCAGCATCAGCCCGCAGCTCGCACCGGCCGACAAGGGCGAGGTGCAATACCGCGGCTGGGCTCGCTGGAGTCTGTTTTTTGCTTATGTGCTGCCGACGCTGTCGATTTTCGGCGTCGTCGTTGGCGCACTGGCCGCAGGTTGGGCAACGCCCACCGAATGCGCGGCCCTGGGCGCCTTTTCCACCATGCTGCTGGCGCTGTGTTACCGAGCCTTGACCTGGGGCGCCGTGGTCAAGGCACTCAAGGGCACGGCAGGCATATCAGGCATGATTCTTTTCATCATTTTGGGTGCCACCACGTTCGCGCAAATCCTGTCGTTTTCAGGCGCGAGCAACGGGCTGGTGCAGTTCATCACCGGACAAGGTCTCTCAACCAACATGATTGTGGTCGGGATGATGCTGATGCTTGTTTTTCTGGGCATCTTCGTTGATCAGGTCAGCATGATGATGATCACTCTGCCCATCTTCATGCCGGTGGTGCAGGCGCTGGGCATAGACCCGGTCTGGTTCGGCGTGATGTTCTTGATCTGTATGCAGCTTGGCCTGCTGCTGCCGCCGCACGGGCTGCTGCTGATGACCATGCGCGGCGTGGCACCGCCCTCGGTCACCATGGCGCATATTTTCATGGCTGTCATTCCTTATGTGGTGATGAGCCTGATCTTGCTGGCCGCTGTGTTCTGGCTGCCCGGCATCGCCACCTGGCTACCCCGGCTGATTGGCTAACGGCTTGCATGGGGCCTGTGGCCCCGTGGTTTTTTTGAAGAGCGCTCAATCCCACGCATTGCAGTGCCGAGCGAGGTGCAGAGGCGGCGCATCCGCCGCGTTTGCTCTGCCTTTTTAACTGCGGGTAAACACCCTCCGAACGGTCGACTGGTGCGTCAATATCCGGGCTGAAAAACGGCAGCACATTCCGCCTGCTGGAATACTCGTCATGCGGTAGGCCAACGAGCTGTTTTGCGCCAGCCAGATGCGCGCTGTTTCCATACACTCTGCCTAAAAAAATAACACAACGTTATCTGGACAGGAGACACAAGCATGGAGTTTTCACATATCAAGCGCCTCTCGCACGCGGCCTTTGCCGTCTTGCTGGCGGCATGTGCCTGTGCACTACAGGCGCAGACCTACCCCAACAAGCCGATCCGAGTGATTGTTCCGTATGCGGCTGGGGGATTTTCTGACCAGAGTTCGCGCATCATTGCCGAAGCCCTGTCGCAGGAGTTCAATCAAACGCTGGTAATTGAGAATCGGGCTGGCGGTGGCGGACGTATAGGCGCTGACCTGGTGACCAAGATGCCTGCCGATGGCTACAGCCTGCTGTTGACCACCAATGGCACGCACACCTACATGGCGGTGACAGAAAAAGCACTGTCCTACGATCCGATCAAAGACTTCACACCGATCTCGCTCATAGGCACTTATGGCCTGCTGATGGTCACGAATCCGGGTATTCCGGCGCGCAATGTAGAGGAGCTCATCGCTTACGCCAAGGCCAACCCGGGCAAGCTGAACTACGCGAGCTCTGGCCCAGGCAGCGGGCTGCATTTTGCAGGCGAAGTCTTTAAGTCCATGGCGCATATCGACATGGTGCACGTGCCCTACAAGGGCTCGGGCCCCGGCATGATGGATGTGCTGGCAGGCAATTGCCAAGTCATTTTTGCGGGCGAGGCCAAGCCCTATATTGATTCGGGAAAGGTTCTACTGCTTGGAACCACCAGCGCCGTACGCGACCCGCGTTACCCTAACGCCCCCACTATTTCTGAAGCCGGCTTGACCGGCTACGACCTGACCTACTGGGTCGGATTGTTCGGCCCGCGTGGCCTGCCGGCCGAGGTGCAATCGCGACTCAATGCGGCGGTGAAAAAAGTGCTGGCTGAGCCTGGCTTGCGCAAGCGTTTTGCCGACCTGGGCCTGGTGCCTGTGGGTAGCAGCCCGGAATACCTGGTCGAGCAGATTCGCAGTGAAACCGAACGCTTGCGGGCTGTGGCTGCCGCTATACCGGGCGGCATCAACTGACACCAACGCACAACGACAATTCTGATCCAGGAACCCAATGCAAAAACCCAAGTCTCAGGCCGAACGCTTTACGCAAGATGAATCGCAAGCCATGCGCCCGGCCGAACGGCTGGATTTCTCGGCCATCATCGACCGCAAACCGCTCAAGCTGCCGCGCGGCGCGCGCATGGTGGTGTGGCCGGTGGTTAACGTAGAGGAGTGGGACATCGCGCGGCCCATGCCCAGGCAGGTCTCGCCAGGCCCAGGTGGCGCTGCGCCGGTGCCGGACATTCCGACCTGGACCTGGCACGAGTACGGCATGCGCGTCGGCATCTGGCGCATCATGGAAGTGCTGCACAAGCACAAGATCAAGCCGACGATGTCGCTGAATGCCAAGGTCTGCGAGACCCGGCCACGCGTGGCGCAGGCCGCACTGGATGAGGGTTGGGAATTCATGGCGCACTGCTATGAACAGATGGCGATTCAGAAAATTGAAGACCAACCCGCGATGATTCGGCACACCATAGAGGTACTGAAAAAATTCACAGGCCGCATGCCCAGTGGCTGGCTGGGTCCGGGCCGTGGTCAGACCTACGCCACGCTTGACTACATCAGCGAGGCTGGCTTCAAGTGGTTCGGTGACTGGGTGCTGGATGACCAGCCGCAGTATGTCAAGACCAGAAATGGTCCTTTGCTGTCGATTCCCTATTCGATAGAGTTGAACGATATTGCAATCATGTTGACTGCGCACCAGGAGTCGAATGCGATGTACACGCGTACCCGCGACGCCTTTGACCAGATCTACAGGGAGTCCGCCCAGGGCGCGCGCGTGATGGCCTTTGGCGTTCATCCCTACATCACGGGCGCCGCGCATCGCATCAAGTACTTTGACGAGATGCTGCGCTACATGAAAAAACAAGACGGTGTGGTGTTCTGGAACGGCGAACAAATCCACGACTGGTATCAAAAAGCGGTGACCAAACGCTGAGGCGTTTCGCACCAGGCGCGCCATGTCACTGCCACTGCATTACCTGAGCCTGCAGCAGGCGGGCGCACAGATCGCTCGCGGTGAACTGTCGCCGGTTGCGCTGGTTCAGTCCTGTCTGGCGCGCATCGCCCGGTTGGATGTATCGCTGCATGCGTTCATTACCCTGACGGCGGACAGCGCCTTGCGCGAAGCGTATCAGGCTGAGTCTGAAATTCGCGCCGGACGCTATCTCGGGCCACTGCACGGTATACCCATTTGCCACAAGGACATGCTGCTGACCGCAGGCGTGAGAACAACAGCGCATTCAAAGCTGTTGGAGAACTGGATTCCCGACCGGGATGCCAGCGTGGTGACGAGGTTGAAGCAGGCCGGTGCCATCAGCCTCGGAAAGGCGGCATGTCATGAGTTCGCCTTTGGTTCACCGGGCACGGATGAGGCTTTTCCCGCCGCGCGTAATCCTTGGAATCTCGACCACATGCCGGGCAGCTCCAGCAGTGGCTCGGGCGCTGCTGTAGCGGCTGGCATGGTCATGGCCGCAACTGGAACCGATACCGGCGGCTCGGTACGGCATCCGGCTGCCGCTTGCGGCATTGTCGGCATGAAGCCGACTTATGGACGCGTCAGCTTGCACGGCGTGATTCCACTGGCGCCCAGCATGGACCATGTCGGACCCATGACGCGAACTGTTGTTGATAACGCGCTGCTGCTGCAGGCCATGGCCGGCCATGACGCGCAGGACAGCCATTGCGCCAAACGCGAGGTGCCGGACTATCTGGAATATGTCGGGCTCTCGATGCGCGGATTGCGCCTTGGTGTGCCCAGGCGCTACATAGACGGACAACCGCATGCTCCCGAGGTTCTTTCTGCCTTTTCTGAAGCTCAGCGCGTGCTGCGATCACTGGGTGCGACCCTGGTGGACATTGACCCGCCTGGGCTGGAGCTCGCCTTTGATGCGGGCAGTCGCTTGATTGCCTATGAAGCCAGTCGCTATCACGAAGCGAATCTGCGTGATTTTCCGGACAAGCTGGGTGCGCCGCTGCGGCAACGACTTGCGCTTGGCGCGCAATGCACGCAAGCGCAATACCAAGCCGCACTCGCGCAGGCCACGATGCTGAGAGAGACGTATGCAAAACTTTTCGCTTCGGGCATAGACGCCGTCATCAGTCCAGGTCGTGAGGCGCCTGCTGAAACCATGGCGCAACTTGTAAGCAACCCTCTGGGCAAGCGCAGTGTGGCCAACCGGATTTACAGTGTCACCGGCAATCCGGCGATCACGCTGCCCATGGGCTTTAGTCGGGAAGGTCTGCCGCTGGCGCTGCAAATAGCTGCGGCTGATTTTTGTGAGCCGCGTCTGTACCAGATTGCGTCAGCCTACGAAGCGTCTGCTCCCTGGGTGGGTCGGCACCCAGACTGATCGATTGCGTCTGGCGAACGCGCCGAAACCGCCGCGTTAATGGCGGATTTAATTGCCGCCCGGCCTGCGCAGCCTCAGGCGTGTGCCTGGTCCATCTGCACACCCGCCCAGTTTCCGTCCACGTAAATCAGGGGCGCCAGATCAGGCTCGCGCTGGCCTGCAACTATTTCACCAATGATGAGGGCGTGCGTGCCGGCGTCAATGCTGTCAACCAGCTTGCAGTCCAGTGTCATGACCGCGCCCTTGAGCACGGGCGCGCCGGATGTCAGCGTCATCCAGTCGTCTGCGCCGAATCGCGCCTCCCCAGACAGCGATGCCTGACCGGAAAAGGCCTGCGCCAGTGGAATCTGCGCCTGAGCCAACGTATTGACTGAAAAGGTCTTGTTCTCGGCAATTCTTGCGTAGGTATTTGAGGCCTGATTGATCGCGCAGACAACCCGCACCGGGTTGGTGGACAAGGACATGACCGCTGTGGCGGTCAGGCCGGCGCGGTTGGGCGCCGAGCCCGTGGTGATGATGGTGACCGCTGCGGGATGCAGCCGCATCAGTTGACGGTATTCGTCTGAAGAGATGGACATGCGCAGGCCTCAGGCAGAAGCCAACTCTGCGGGCTGACCAGCGCGAATAGCGGCGTTCACGCGCGGCATCACTTCATGCGCCATCAGTTCCATTGACCTGCAGCCCAGCTTGGGGTCCACCAGGTCCATGCCGGCGTAGACGATTTCACCAAAGTCACCGGCCTGCTCGCGCAGCGCCAGGATCTGGTCGACCACCTCATTGACTGTTCCGCTGATCACCAGATCGTCCAGCAAGCGGTCCAGTGTGACGAGGCTGTCATCTTCATCTTCGTGCTTCTTGAATATGACATGGCGCTTGGCCATCTTCATTTTTGTCAGCATCTGCTTGTAGTAGTAACGATAGGGGCTGCTGTCGTCGGTGCCGCCATAGGATTTGGCGATACTGTCCTTGTCGGAGACAAAAATTGTGCGCGCGACGCGCCAGTCGTCGACACGGGCGACAGCGCCTACCGATTGCTTGCCTTGCGCATAGTTTTCCCAGTGGCTGGGCAACCAGTGCGGCAGCAAGAAGTTGGCTGACATCGGGTGGAAGTCGCGTTGACCCATGGCAATCACGCCCTTGGAGTGGGGTGCGACAACCGTACCAACAATTTCCGGACGCTGCTGGTAGGGCTTGAGCATGATGCCGCGACCTATCTCCAGGGCCGCAGTCTTTGCTGTGCTGACCTTGAACCGGTTGTCCGGGAAATCGATGTTGTAGGGTGGCTCCCTCTCCCAGATGGCCAGAATCACATCAATCGCCTCAGCGAAAAGCTTGTTTCGATCCTGATCGAGTATGCCCAGGGCCTCTGCGTCTGAAGCCAGCGCACCAGGACTGATGCCAAAGATAAAACGGCCCTTGGCGAGATGATCAAACATGGCCGCCTGCGCAGCGAGCAGCGTAGGGTGTGAATGTGACAGGTTTGATGTGCCTGAACCCAGTTTGATGTTTTTGGTTTCGAAAATCAGGGTTGCCAGGAACAGCAGGCTGTTGGTGACATTTTCTGCCTGGTCTGTCAGGTGCTCGCCGACAAAGGCGTCATAGAAGCCGAGCTGGTCCGCAAAGATGATGGTTTGTCTGTCCTCGTGCAAGGTTTCGGTGGCGTTGCGATGCAAGGGATGAAGAGGCATGGTGAAGTAGCCGAGGCGCATGGGTGTGTCCTAGAGGAAAGATAAAGTTGCAGGTGCAGAATGGTTTGCAGATTGATTTGGGCTTGCGCCAGATCGACGCTTATTGCGGCTCGACGCCTGCCGCCTTGACATACTCGGCCCAATGGGTGATTTCATTGGCTGAGTACTTCAGAAAGTCCGATCGCGACATCGCGCGTGGCTCCATGCCCAGCTCGTCAAGCTTGCTTGCAAACGCTGGATCGGCCAAAGCCTGTGCGGTCCATGCATGAAGCTTGTTGACAATCTCGGCGGGTGTTCCAGCTGGCGCGGCAAGCCCCAAATGAAAGCCGATTTCATAGCCCGGGTAGGTTTCGGCAATGGCCGGTACGTTCGGCCAGGCCTTGTAGCGCTTGGTGGCCGTGACGCCCAGTGGTATCAGCTTCTCGCCCTTGATCTGGGCCAGCGCTGGCAAGTACTCCGCGAACACAACCTGTAGCTGCCCGCCCATCAGGTCGGTCAGTACGTTGCCTATGGCTTTGTAGCCGACGCCAGAGATGGGGGCGCCGGTTTTTGCCCGGAAAAGTTCGGCCGACATCTGCGAGGCGGAGTTGTAGTAGCCGAAAAAAACCTTCCCTGGATTGGCCTTGGCAAAGCTCACCAGTTCCGCGATCGACTTGATGCCAGACTCCTTGGTGACCAATGCGACGGAAGCCGAGGTGCCGAACAGCGCAATGTGTTCAAAGTCCTTCATGGCGTCATAAGGCAACTTTTTGTACAAGCTCACATTTGCCGCGTGGGTTGTGTTGGTCGTCAACTCCAGCGTGTAGCCGTCAGGCGCTGATGCTTTGACGAATTGCGTTCCGATGATCCCGTTGGCGCCGGCCTTGTTGTCAATGATCACGCTCTGTTTGGAAACGGTCTGCAGGTACTGGCCGAAGAAGCGCCCAACGATGTCGCTGGAGCCACCCGGCGCGAAGGGCACGACGATCTTGATGGGCTGCGACGGATAAGACTGCGCGAAGGCCAGCCCAGTCGTCATGAGCAGCGCAGCTGCCAGAACTGGTCGTGAAACCATGTTTCCCACTACAGCCCTGAAATGGTTCAATTGCATGCCGCACATCCTTCGCTGGAACTATTTTTTTAATCTCCAACGCTGGCTCAGGCTCAAAGGATGGCCGCGTTGCAGTCTCCAAATAAGTATAGGTAGCAGCGCGGTGGGTGTCACCACTGACGGTTCCACTGGGTGGAACTTTGAATCAATTGCAGTCTGTTGCTGCGGCTTACTCGGGGATCAGGCTGTCAGAAGAGCCGCGCACTGCGACGCGCCATTTTTCCTTTTGCTGCTGTTGCAGACGGCCGCTGTCAAACAGCTTGTTGATCAGCGTCGCTTCGCGAACCAGCTTTTTTGCAAGGTCTGTGAGGTAGGCGCCATGCATGCTTCCTGCACCACACACCGCGCACAGGGATGCTATGGGGTAGCGTCTGTCATCGAAAACAGGCACTGCAATGCCGGCAAGTCCCCGGTAAGAGCGCATGGTTCTTTTTGCATAGCCGTTGCGGCGTGTTTTTTCTATCGAGCGCTGGATATGCTTGAAGGTCAGCGTGTCTTCCTCGCTTATCCGCCGCTGGTTGAATTCAATGACTTCGGCAATTTCAGCTTCAGTCATAAATGCCAGCACCGCCAGGCTGAACGAACCTATTCCAAGTGGCCATCGATCATTGACGTCGAGCAGCATGGGGAGCAGCTCTGAAGCGCTTTGCGCCTTGTCTACACAGAGCATGTCGTAGCCGCTGCGAACGCCCAGGTAGACCGTGACGCCGGTCTCGTTGGCAAGCCTTTCCAGCGAGGGCCGCGCCAGCCGCTTGATGTCATAGGAGTCATGTATGCCAATGCCGAAGGCGAAGATATCGGGTCCCAGGCAGTAGTGACGGGTTCCGCGTGGCCTTTCAACCAGGCGCTCCCCGATCATTGCCGCAAGGATGCGATGCACAGTGGCTTTGGGTAAAGCCGTGAGCATGCTGACCTGCATCAGCGATGCGCCCTTGGAGCCAAATGTCGAGAGCGTGCGCAACAGCAAGGCTGCGCGGGCAATACTCTGTGCACCTTCTGTCTTGTTGTTCATGGTTTGCGAGTCATAGAGTCCATTGGGCAAAGCGATCAACTTTTTATTGTCTCACCTGGTGGAATATTGCGCTGAAGCTTGGCTGCCTGGCTCAATCGCCATTGCCTAAGCCAACAGCTCCTTCCTATACTGAAAGAGCTTATGCACAGCCGGATGATGCTGATGCTGTTGGCACGATTGAAACAATAACTAAAGAGACAAAAGCATGAAGCTTCCAGCGGTAAGAAGAATCGTGACCGGTCATGATGACTCCGGCAAAGCCATCGTCCAGATTGACGAGGTTTGCTCGCATTACAGGGAAGGTCGACCTGGCGCCCATGTATGCAATATCTGGACAACGGACACCTCTCCACCCGACAACTCGGGCCATTCAGACATGGGCAGGCGCGAGGGCAAGTTCACCTTGATCGAGAACGGCACGGTGTTTCGAATCATTGACTTCAAGCCTGGCGTGCAACAGCGCGTGCACCGCACCGACACGATTGACTACATCGTGGTGATGTCGGGTGAAATCGACATGGAGCTTGAGTCTGGCCAGGAGGTTCACCTGAAAGCCGGTGATGTGATGGTGCAGCGCGGCACGGTGCACAACTGGATCAATCGCGGCCCCGAGTCCTGCGTGGTGGCGGTGATCCTGATCCACGCTAATTCTGTGGTGGCGGGCGACAAGACCTTGGCGCCTTTCGGCTGAACCCAGTTCCCCGCATGACCCGCCTGGCGCTTTATGGCGATTCAGTGCTCGCCCTACTTTTCGCCATCCCTTGAAAATGTCTGTTGAAAGTGTCGGCCTTCGGCCTGCATGCAGACGCCAACCAGATAGATCGAGAATTGATGATGCTCAAACGCCTATACCTGTTGCTTGTTCTGTTGTTGGCGGCGGCCAATGTGGCGCAGGCCCAGAACTATCCCAGCAAGCCCATTCGCATCATTGTCCCGGGTGGACCCGGTGACAGCTGCGACATGCTGGCGCGTCTGGTGGGGCCAAAAATCAGTGAGCGTCTTGGGCAACCGGTCGTGATCGAAAACCGGCCGGGCTCCAGCGGACAGCTGGGCCTGGTGTTGCTCAAGCAGGCGCCGGCAGACGGCTACACGCTGGCATGTGGACAGGGCGGCAACATGGTGATCGTGCCTCTGGCTTACGAGAAGGTCGCTTATGACGCCGTCAAGGACTTTGCACCTGTAAGCCTGATGGCTTCGAATTTCCTTGCCTTGGTCGTTCATCCCGCCACGCCATTCAAGACAACCGGGGAACTCGTCAGTTATGCCAAGGCCAACCCGGGGAAGGTCAGTTTCGGCACCAATGGCGATGGCAGCTTTCTGCATTTCGCGACAGAGTTGTTCCGGATTCAGGCGGGCTTCTCGTATCTGCATGTGCCGTACAAAAGCGCGGCGCTGTCCATCACGGACCTGCTGGGTGGGCAAATCAACGCCTCGCTGGCTTCGTTCAATTCGATTCAGCCCTTCGTGGCCGCTGGCAAACTCAGAATGCTGGGTGTTGCGCGGGCCACGCGATCTGCTGACTATCCGGACGTTCCGACCATTACCGAGGCGGTTCCCGGGTTTGTGTCGGGGGGCTGGTTCGGGATGATCGCGCCAGCAGGAACGCCACGGGAAATTGTCAGTCTGCTGAACCGGGAAATCAGCTTGGCCATGAAGTTGCCCGAGGTGCGTGAACGCATGAAGTCCTTCGGGCTTGAAATTCATACGGAGTCGCCAGAATTTTTCGGCGAAACTATCCGCAGTGACTTTGGCAAGTGGGGAAAGCTGGCCAGAGACATCAACTTCAAGCCTATTTGATTCATTGAAGAATTCATGGCAAGGCGCCATAAGATCACCCGGCCGTCTCGGCCAAACAAACAATAAGCAACTATTCATGAACGAGGAAAATCACGATGTCAATGAACACAAAAGCAGCCAGAGCCTTGCTCGCTGTGGGTCTGGCTTGCGGAGCGCTCATGGCACACGCGGCTGACATCAGTGTGATGGCCTCGGTGGCCTTCAAGGACGCTTACCTGGAGATGGTGCCTGCTTTCGAGCGCGCCACAGGCCACAAGGTCACGACGCAATGGGTGCCTACCGTTGAAATCATGCGCCGCATCAAGGCCGACGAAGCTGTGGATCTGGTCTTGATGGCCAACAACGGCATCGTGGAACTCACCAGACTGGGCAAACTTGAGCCCGGTAGCAGCGTGGCGTTTGTCAAATCAGGCATAGGCATGGCTTCGCGCGCTGGCAGCCCACGGTTGGACGTCAGCTCTGCCGATGCACTCAAGCGCACCTTGCTGTCGGCTAAATCCATTGCTTACTCAACCGGCCCCAGCGGCACTTATCTTGCCGGGCTGTTTGAGCGCATGGGTATTGCCGATGCGATCAAGGCCAAAACCACCCTGGTGCAGGGTGAACCTGTTGGCGCCCTGGTTGCGCGCGGCGATGCGGAGATTGGTTTTCAGCAGATTCCGGAAATACTCCCGGTCGCAGGCATTCAGTACCTTGGGCCGCTGCCCGCAGACATCCAGCAAACCACGGTGTTTGTATCCGGCCTGCACAGTGGCAGCCAACACGCGCAGGCGGCACGTGCCTGGGTGAAATACCTCACCACGCCAGAGGCCGCCGTGCTGTATCGAAAATATGGCATGGAGCCGGGCTGATATTTGGCGGTTTTTATAATCGCACCATGAGCACCACAAGTCACACCCTGGCGGCCGATCCGCATGCGCGCTGGAATCAGCGCTTTGCAGACCAATCCTATCTTTTTGGCACTGCCCCCAATGTCTGGCTACGCGACCATGCAGCGCTATGGTCGCGGGGTCAGCATGTGCTGAGTGTGGCGGATGGTGATGGCCGAAACAGTGTCTGGCTCGCTACGCAAGGCCTGGTGGTCGACGCTTTTGATCTTTCAGAAGTTGGTGTTGCCAAGGCAGGCAGGCTTGCAGCTGATCAGGGCGTGGCGGTGAATTTTTCTGTCAGCGATTGCGATGCCTATGCCTGGCCGCAGGGTGCGCTCGACGGCGTCGCGGCCATCTTTGTGCAGTTTGCCGGTCCCGCCATGCGCGATCGCATGTTTGCGAACATGGTCAGCAGCCTCAAGCCCGGCGGCACCCTGGTGCTGCAGGGCTATGCGCTCAAACAGCTTGACTACAAGACCGGTGGGCCGTCCGAGCCGTCCTATCTCTATACCGAGGACATGCTGCGTCAGGCTTTCGGTGGTCTTGAGATTCTCGAACTGCGTGAGTATGAGGCTGAACTCGATGAGGGCACTGGCCACAGCGGCCGCTCTGCTCTGATCGGCATGCTCGCCCGGCGTCCTTCACAAGCGCATGTTGCAGGTGGCAAGTCCATATGACACAAATTTCAATGCTGCATGCCGATTTCACGCAGCGCGTGGTGGCCTACTCGCAGGAGGCCGTGTGGACAAGCTCGCCCCAGCCTGGCGTTCAGCGACGTATGCTGGACCGCGTCGGTGATGAGGTCGCGCGTGCTACCAGCATGGTCCGCTATGCGCCTGGTTCGAAGTTTCCAGCTCACCTGCATGGCGGCGGTGAAGAGATACTGGTGCTTGAAGGCGGGTTCTCGGATGAGCGCGGCGAATATCCCGCCGGTAGCTATCTGCGCAACCCTCCCGGAAGCTCGCATGCGCCTTTTTCTCGCGACGGCTGCCTGCTGTTCGTAAAACTCTGGCAGTTCGCTGAAGATGACAAGCAAGCACTGTGTGTTGACACGAACGTACAAGCCTGGCGGCAGGGGCTGGTGCCGGGTCTTTCAGTGATGCCCTTGCATGAGCACGACGGCGTTCACACCGCGCTGGTCCGCTGGGCACCTGACACACAATTTCATACCCACACCCATCCTGGCGGCGAGGAAATCCTGGTTCTTGAAGGTCTTTTCAGAGACGAGGCCGGGGCTTATCCGGCGCTGACCTGGCTGCGCAGCCCGCGCTGGAGCCGGCACACACCGTTCACTGGCTCTGAAGGCGCAACGATTTATGTCAAGGTCGGCCATTTGGGCGCCGACTTTCTGACACCGTCCTAGCGCTGGCGCCTAACTTGTCGCCAGTCAGGACCGATAGCACGACAAGCTCAGGGGCAACTTTTGCTGTGCGGTATGGCCCGGTATTAGTTCGGCGCCGTCACTCGTATTTTTGACCGTTGGCCAGCAGCTCGGGCGTGCCAATGACGGCGTTGAGGCCGTCAAAGTCAAGCATGGCTGACTGCCAGGGCAAGGTCGTCTGGTGTTGATGCAGGCTGGCGTAATAGCCTTGCAGGGTGTGCACCACGGCGCGCACTGTTCCGCCCGGGAAGATGACAATGCGAAAGCCGCGCTCGCCCAATTGCGTGGCGCTTTGCACCGGTGTCTTGCCCCCTTCGACCATGTTGGCCAGCAGGGGGATACGCGACGCAAACTGGCCGCAGGCTGCGTCCATCTGCTCAGGGGTTCGCAGCGCCTCGATGAACAACGCGTCCACACCGCATTCAAGATAGCGCTCGGCGCGCTCCAGCGCACTGGCCAAGCCTTCGGTGGCGATCGCATCAGTGCGCGCGAGAATCAGGGTTGAGTCCGACTTCCTGGCGTCCAGGGCGGCCTTGAGCTTGCCCACCATGTCGTTGACAGGAATCACGGACTTGCCATTTAAATGCCCGCAGCGTTTGGGAAAGGTCTGGTCTTCAAGCTGGATCATGGCCGCGCCTGCGCTTTCAAAGCCTCTGACCGTGCGCATGACATTGAGTGCGTTGCCAAAGCCGGTGTCGGCATCCACAATGACCGGCAGATCAACGCGTTCAGTGATGTGTGAAAGCGCCTGCTGTACTTCGGCATAGCTGGTCAGACCGACATCCGAGCGGCCCAGCATGGTGTAGGCGATGGATGCACCGGACAGGTACAAGGCTTCGAAGCCGGCCTGCTGCGCCACCAGTGCGCTGAGCGCGTCATAGACGCCAGGCGCGAGCAGCGGCGAAGCCTGGGCCAATCTGCTCTTGAGGTCGCTTGGTTTCATGTTGGCTTGATTCATTTGGACTCCTGAATGTCTGTGATGATGGTGGCCGCAGCAATCGTTCCGCCAGCAACGGCGCTGAGCAGTCCGTTGCCCGACAAATAGCCCCAGACCGCGTTGCCCGACACGCCGCGTGCGGCGCCTCCGGCGGCCAGCAGGCTGGAGAACACCGAGCCGTCCTGGCGCATCACGCGGCAGTTTTCGTCGATGTCGAGCCCGCCTTGCGTGTGAAACAGCGCCCCTGTGACCTTGACGGCAAAGTAGGGGGCTTGCAGCGTGCGCAAAAACTTTCGACCATGGACATCTTCAACTTCGGGCGCAACAGCTGCAAGCGTTTTGCCGAGTTTTGCCGACTCGCAGCCCAGCATGGCGGCGAGTGCGTCCAGGTCAGGACAAGACTTGAGCGCGCCTGCATTTTCGGCATCTCGAAAATCCGGAAAGCTGCGTGCCAGTGTGAGCGTTGTCTGGTCGAACACATTCCAGGCAATGCCGCCGGGCTGGGCCAGCACCTGCACCGACGCCTCGGAGTAGCCATGGCTTTCGTCATGAAAGCGCTCGCCCAGTGAATTGATCTGCACGCCGCCATCCATCATGAGTGCCCAGCTCACCAGCGCACCTTGGGGCACGGCCCAGGAACCATGACCCTGGTAGCCGCCCAGATCTGCCAGGCGCGCACCCAGCTGCTGCCCCCAGCTGATGGCCGAGCCATCGTTGCCGGCGTGACCTGCAAAAATCGCATCCCGCATTTCAGGAAGCAGTTGCTCCACCATTTTCGGGTTGCCGCCGAAGCCGTTGCATGCCAGCAAAATATAGCTGCAGGCCACATGCTCCATGCTGCCGTCGGGGCGCTCATAGCCCAGACCCAGCACCTGGTCGTTGGCGTTAAGCCACAGTTCACGAACCAGTGCTTCGGTCAGCAAGGTGGCGCCGATGTTGATGGCCGCGCGTTCCAGCTGCGCCATCAGCGCGCTGCCGGTGCGCTCACGCACGGCGTGCATTCGGCGCACGCTGTGACCAGGATATAAAAATCCATCCAGCACTTCAAACACAATGCCATGTGCGCTTTGAAGCTGGTCCAGTGCTGGCCCTGCGGCCTTTGCATAGGCATGGACCAGGCGGCGCGCGGCCGTGCCGCGCGCCTTCGAGGCGATGTCGGACTCAAACAGTGCCACGCTGTCGTCAATGCCTGCGGCGCGCTGCGCTGCCGTACCGGCCGCAGGAATAAAGCCCGAAGACAGGGCCGATGAACCGCTGGGTTCAGCGTCCCGCTCCAGCACGACGCAGTCTATGCCTGCGTCGCGTAATGCGATGGCGGCCACCAGGCCACATGCGCCGGCGCCAACAATCACGACCGGCACTTCCAGCTCTGCCGCCATGCGTTCGGCCCGGACTATCGTTGGCTGGCGCTGGTGCATGCCAAAAGCGCTGCTGCTCATGGCTGCAAAAGCGCTAGCAGTTCATCACAACGCATAACGTCGGCAATGCTGCGCATGTCGGCAATCGCCGCATCGTGGGTTTCCTGCTTGAAGGCTGCGCAGGCATCCTCAAGCACCAGCGTGTGGTATTCCCGCATGTGGGCATCGCGCACGGTGCTGGCCACGCCACCGTTGGTCACGATGCCGCAGACCACGACGGTGTCCATGCCCGCATGCCTGAGCACCCAGTCGAGCTGGGTGTTGAAAAAGGCCGAATACGCCACCTTGCAGACACTCACATCCACCAAAGGCGCAATTTCAGCCACGTTGGCCTGCCCATGTCCACCAGGCGCAAAGTCACCGCGCCTGAGAAAGGGCCGCAGCGCCAGCAGGTGCGGCGCAATCATGGGCTCACCCTTGGCGTCAGGCCACAGCGTGAACTGGCTGGAGGCGACCATGCCGCCCCTGGCTTTCAAGGCCCGCGCGACCTGTGCGACCTTGGCGGGTAGCAGCAAGGCCTTGGGGTTGCTCGCGCCGCCCCGTGCGTAGGCACCATCGGCGGCCAGAAAGTCGTTTTGCAGGTCAATGATGACCAGCGCGGTAGATGCTGGGTTGAACGGGTTCATGATGCCGTGATGATCAGGTTGCCAAGCGTGTCAACGCGGGCGGTAAAGCGGGGCTCAAGCCACACCGTGGTGTCTGGTTGCTCCAGGATGGCCGGACCTTTGATTTCTGCATGGACCGGCAGCGGCAGGCGCGCGTAGCGCACCGCATCCCACCATTGACCCGCATGGTAAACACGCTGCATGCCGACTGCATCGGTAGAGCCTTTGCCCTCGGGGGCGAGAACGGCCAGATCAAACTTCGGACGCACGCCTATGCGGGCGTAGCGCAGGTTCATCACGCGCACGGCAATGCCGTCCAGTATGCGTCCGAAGGCGCTGCGGTAAGCACTTTCGAAGGCGGCCGCCAGGCCTGCCCGGTCCAGGCAGTCTGGCTGCACCTGCACCGCGACTGTGTGCGTCTGACCCGCATAGAGCATGTCGAATTCGATTTGCTGGGTGACCTCTGCAAAGCGAACGCCGGCCGAGTCCAGGCGCGCCTGGCAAACCTCGGTGAGTTGCGCCACGCGGCTGCGCACGTCTTCCATGTCAAGATCTGCCAGCGCCCGGTTCAGCGTTTGCACAGCGTCGTGGCGCATGTCTGCCATTACGCAGCCCAATGCAGAAGTCACGCCCGGGTAACGCGGCACTATGCCCGTGGTGACGCCGACTTCGCGCATCATGGCGCACACGTGCAGTGCACCGCCACCGCCAAAAGGCATGTAGGCAAACTGGCGCGGATCATGGCCGCGCTCAATCGACACCACGCGAATCGCGCCTGCCATGCGCGCGTTGGCCACGGTCAGGATCGCCTCGGCGGCAGCCATCACATCCAGGCCCAGGGGGCGGGCCACATGCTCCTCAATTGCGGCCCGGGATTTTTCGCTGTCCATCGCTGCAAGCAGGCCGCCACCCAGTGGCCTGTCGGCCGCAATGCGGTTGAGCAAGACATTGGCGTCGGTGACCGTAGGCCGCGTGTTGCCGCGGCCGTAGCAGGCCGGTCCGGGTATGCTGCCGGCCGACTCCGGGCCTACTTGCAGCATGCCGCTGGCATCGACCGAGGCAATTGAGCCACCGCCGGCGCCTATGGTTTCTATCTGGATCATGGGTGAGCGAACCACCATGCCGAAATCAATCGAGGTCTGCGCCGCCAGCGCGGCCTTGCCATTGGCCACCAGCGAGACATCGAAGGATGTGCCGCCCATGTCACCCGTGATGGCGTTGGGAAAACCTGCAGCGCGCGCTATGGCCGCGCAGGCAATCACACCGGCTGCCGGGCCCGACAATGCTGTGCGCACAGGCACGTCACAAGCGGTGCTGCGCGACATCACGCCGCCGTTGCTCTGGACAATCAGCAGCTCACCGCCAAAGCCTTGCGCGCGCAAGTCGCCTTCTAGGCGTATCAGGTAGCTGCCGACCACGGGCTGCAATGCGGCGTTGAGGGTGGCTGTCGAGCAGCGTTCGAATTCACGGATCTCGGGCAACACTTCGCTGGCTGCCGTTACATAGGCGTTGGGCCAGAGTTCACGCACCGCCTTCACCGCAGCCTGCTCGTTGGCCGGATTGGCGTAGGTGTTGATGAAAAAGACGCAGACCGCTTCGCATCCGGCTGCCAGCAAAGCCCGGGCTTCGATCCTGACTTGATCAAGGTTGACGGGTGTGTGGACGCTGCCATCGGCCAATACCCGCTCATCCACTTCCCGGCGCAGCGGTCGCGAAACGATGGGCTCAAAACTACCGCGCAATCCCCAGGTTTGCGGCCTGTCGCGCCGGCGCATTTCGAGCACATCCCGAAAACCGCGCGTGGTGATGATGCCTGTGCGTGCGACCTTGCGTTCGAGCAATGCGTTGGTGCCAACAGTCGTGCCGTGAACAATGGTGGCGATGGCCCTGGCTTGAGCGCCTTCGTCGTTGGCCGGCGCGTCAGCGCCCTTGGCCGCCCTGGCTTCGGCCGCAACTCTGGCGATGCCATTCATGAAGCCGCGTGATTCTTCACCGCGTGTTGATGGCACTTTAACAATGCTGGCGCGACCGGTGGCCTCGTCAAGCACAAACAGGTCGGTAAAGGTGCCGCCCACATCCACGCCAACCACCAGAGTGCTGGCTGGCTTGCTTATCAAACGTTCTTCGCTCATGCCCCGTTCCCTGCTTTATCTGCTGTTGTGTAACCCATTGCCCGGTCGATTTCGCGCTGGCTTGCGCTTCGCTTTTTTGGATCGCCATAGCCGCCGCCGCCCGGTGTTTGCAACCTCACGCGTTCGCCGCGCTTGAGCTTGATGCCGACCATCTTTGAGGCCATGGGGGGCTCGCGCCATTGGCCATCGTTTTCATAGCTGAATATGTTGAGTGCGCCTTCGCCGCCGCCTGCGATTCCTTTTGGCGCCGAGCGCCCGCGTTCACCAAAGACGAACACATCCGCGCTTTCTTCCAGCAGTTCAATTTCGTAAATTGCGCCCAGACCACCACGGTGCTCGCCGTCGCCGCCAGAGCCTTCACGCAAGGCCCACTTTGTGAAGCGCACCGGATAGGCGGCTTCAAGAATTTCCAGCGGTGGAATCGTGGCCGTTGATATAGGCGCGTTGCCATGGTTCAGGCCGTCGCCATCAGAGTGTCCACCATGGCCACCGCCGAAGAAACTGAACATCACCCAGCGCTGGCCCTTGCGTGCCGCGTCGGTGCGGTGGCCGGCCAGTGACAGCGCGTTGATGGTGCCGTAGGCCTGTGCCATGGCGCGCTTGGGATCGGCCTTGGCTGTCGCGCTGAAGATCACGTCAATCATGCGCAGGATGGTCTCGGTGTAGCCGCCCACGGGGCGCGGCCTGGAGGCTGAAATGACCAGACCGTCAGGCAGTACGAAGTCGACGGCGTCGAGCACGCCCGCGTTGGCTGGAACATCGGGAAACAGATGCTTGAGGGCCACATAGCAGGCGGCGATGGCCGTGGCGCGGGAAATATTCACTGGTCCGGCGCAGGCTTTTGCGGTGCGTGAAAAATCCAGCGTCAGGCGCTCGCCCTCAACCGTCATGTCAAGTGCGATGGTCAGCGGTTCGTCCACCACACCGTCGTTGTCCAGCATGTCGTCAAAGCTGTAGCGGCCGTCCGGCAAGTGCGAAATATGTGAACGCATCAGCCGGACCGCGCGCTGGCGCAGCTCGCTCATGCCTTGCAGCACCAGTGCGTCGCCGTATTCATCGAGCAAGCCGGCAAGGCGTCTGGCGCCGAGCTCAAGTGCGGCGAGCTGGGCGTTCAAGTCACCCCACAAGCTGTCCGGCAGGCGCGTGTTGGCCCGTAGGATGGCAAGGATGTCGTCCTCAAGGACGCCGGCGCGCTGTATCCGAACGGGTGGAATCTGCACCGCTTCCTGCCAGCACTCGGTCGCTGCCGGGTTGTAGTTGCCTGGAACTGCGCCGCCCACATCGTGCCAGTGCGCTGCCGACGCAAGGTAGCAAAAAAGTTTGCCGTCCCGGAAAAAAGGGCGCACGAGCTTGAAGTCGTTGGCGTGCGTGCCACCCTCGTAAGGATCGTTGAACAGCCAGGTGTCACCGTCTTTCATGCCGCCACGAGGCGCCGCAGCGTGGGCTGCTGCGCGCACGGCAAAAGCCATGACACCGACAAAAATCGGCAAGCCGGACTTGCCCTGCACCAGTGTGTCTCCCGAGATGGCGTCATACAGGCCGTGACAGGCGTCGTGCGCCTCGGCAATGATGGGGTTGAACGCACTGCGGTAAAGCGTGGCGTCCATCTCGTCGGCGATCTGCTCCAGCCGGCCTTTCAATACAGCCAGCGTGACGGGATCCATCGTCTCTATTTGCTTTTCAGACATGACTGACTTTCATTCGTTTCATTTATTCAACCCTGATATTGCCGGCCTTGATGACCGGTCCCCATTTGCGGTTCTCGCTCTGGATGAAGCCCAGGTAATCTGCCCCCGCCAGCGGCAAGGGTGCCATGCCCAGCTCGCTCAGGCGGGCTTGCATGTCGGGGGCGTTCACGATCGCCTGCACCTCCGCCTGAAGGCGCTGTGCGATGCTGAAGGGCAGGCGGGCCGGACCGGAAATGCCAAACCAGGCACCGCCCGTCACACCGGCGACGACTTCGTTGAGTGCCGGCACTTCAGGAAAGGTCTTGCTTCGCTTGTCCCCGGTAACTGCCAGCAGTCGCAACTTGCCATTGCGTACATAGCCGGTGGCCGTCACCAGGCTTTCAAACAATCCGTCCAGCTGGCCACCGATGAGATCTATGATCGCCGGCCCTGACCCCTTGTAAGGCACATGCACCATGTCAATTCCGGCGGCCTGTTTGAGGAGTTCGCCTGTGAGAAAGCCGGCGCTGCCAACCCCCGCCGATGCGTAGTTCATGACGCCCGGTTTGCTGCGGGCGATGGCGATGAATTCGGCCATGGTCCTGGCAGGATGATTGGCGCGAACAACGAAACCGTTCGGAAAAGTTCCGAGCAGAACGATGTGCGTGAAATCATTCATCGGGTCGTACGGCATGCCGGCCCGCATCAGCGGACCGGGGGCGATGGCTGGGTTGGCTGCGACCACAAGCGTATAACCATCGGGCGCGGATTTGGCGACCAGGTCGGTGCCGAGTATCGATCCGGCGCCCGCCTTGTTTTCCACCACCACAGGCGTCTTCAATGCCTCCGAAAGACGCTGGCCTATGAGCCGTGCGATCACGTCCGTGGAGCCGCCGGGCGAAAAAGGAACGACAAGCCTGATGCTGCGTTCGGGGTATGCCTGCGCGAGAGCCTTGCGCATGAAAAACGGGCCCGCTGCACCGGCCACAGCTGCAGCGCGTAAAACGGCCCTGCGTGTAGACTCACTTCCCATGAATGCTTACCCCCCGGTATTGATTGCAGGTGCTGGGCCGGTTGGCCTGGCGGCCGCCCTTGCTCTGGCTGATGCCGGTGTTGCCGTGCACGTTCTGGAGGCTGCCAGCGGCATCACCGAAGACCTGCGCGCCTCCACTTTCCATCCGCCCACACTTGACATGCTCGATGCCTATGGCATCACTCCAGTCCTGATCGCGCAGGGTCTGGTGTGTCCGCACTGGCAAGTGCGCATGCATCCCAGCGGGGAGCATGCGCGCTTTGACCTGTCGGTGTTGTCCGACCTGACGGCCCACCCTTATCGCCTGCAATGCGAGCAGTACAAACTGTCGCGTGCCCTGCTGGCTCGCCTGGCGGACTATCCGCATGCGCGCGTCGAATTTGATGCAAAGCTTCAGGCCGTCACCCAGGATGCCGATGGTGTGAACGCCGAGGTGCGTTCTGCCGATGGCACCCGGACGCTGCGCAGTGCCTGGCTGATTGGCGCCGACGGTGCACACAGCGTCGTGCGCAAGGCCCTCGGCATCACATTTGATGGTGAAAGTTTCCCCGAGACGACCATTCTTGCCACCACGGACTTTCCTTTTGAGCAGCATCTCGCTGGTCTGTCCAACGTCACCTACTGCTGGCAGCTGGGTGCGGGTAATTTCAGCCTGCTGAAGGTGCCCGGACGCTGGCGTGTGTCCATTTATCCCGACGAGAGCGGTACTGTGGAGGACGCCTTGAAGCCTGAAGCCATTGATGCAGCCCTTCAGGCCATCGTGCAGCAGCCTGAACCGTACCGGGTGTTTGAAGTCCGGCCTTATCGTGTGCATCAACGCATAGCGTCGTCCTATGGCGCCGGGCGCGTCTGGCTGGCCGGAGATGCTGCGCATCTCAACAGTCCTGCGGGTGGCATGGGCATGAATGGCGGCATACATGATGCTTTCAACCTTGCCGGCAAGCTGGTCCGGGTTTTGCGCGGTGAGTCCCCGGGGCTGCTGCAGCTTTATGAACGGCAACGCAGGCCTGTGGCGCTGGACCAGATCCTCAAGCAGGCCGGCGCCAACCGTGCCCGCATGCGCGAGCGTGATCCGGCCGCGCGGCTGGCGGCGCTTCGAAAACTCCAGGCCACGGCCGAGCAGCCCGAGGCATTGCGGGAGCACCTGATACGCACCTCGATGATCGAAGGCTTGCGTCAGTCCGAAGCCCTGGTCTGACGTCTTCATGAGCTGCTGCCCATAGGCTGGCGCCATGCGGCCAGCGGCGACAACATGTCACGCAGCAAGGTTGATGCGGGTCGGTCTGCCTGCACCACCGACTGCATATCCCAGGCCAGACACAGATTGGATGAAAGCACCGGTACCGGCAGCGCTCGTTGTGCAATCAGGCGCAGGGACGGCATGCCAGTGCCGCTCATGAGGACGGCATCGCAATCCTCAATATCAAGACCGTCAAAGATTGCCATCACTGCTGTAGTGCGCAACTTGTAGATGTTGCGGGTATCGAGCAACTCGGCAGGCAGGCCTGTGGAGCTTGCAAGCGTGAGGCCGCAGCTGCGCCAGTAGGACTTTCCTGCATCCGACAACCAGGCTGGGTAGGGCGAGATCAGCGCGATGCGGCGTGCGCCCAGCACGTCCAGTGCCCGTTTGATGGAGCGGGCAGCAGAAAGTACCGGGTAAGCGCACGCAGTGGAGATGACTTGCAGGCGTGCAGCCTCTTCGTCGGGGCCGACGAGGTAGCTTGAGCCCGTACAGGCAAAACCGGCTACCTGCAGCGGCGCCACATCAAATTGCGTCAGATGCGAACCAAGGTTGTCAAAATAATCAATCAAACGCTGGCGTGAATCAGGCGAGCTGCTGGTCATGCGCGCCGTCAATAGCGTATGACCTGTACCAAGCAATGCCTGCATCTCGGGTTCGACCGTGGTGTTGGCCTGTGGCACGGCAACGCCCATCACCGGCCCGTACTCAGGGACATCTTCCATGTCAGGCATTGGTTTTCTCCGCGTCTCGCGCCAGGCGCTGCTTGAGCTTGGCAATCAAGCCGCCGGCCTGCGCCATCTGAAGCAGGAAATCAGGAACTGGCTCGCAGTCGACGCGCTCACCGGAAGGAAGTGACAGAAAAATCCCCGGCGACACAACACGCAGACGATCTTCGTTTCGCAGCTGTTGGACGCCTTGACAGGTCAGCAGCGTCAGGCCAAGGTTATAGGCATTTCGAAAGAACAGGCCGCCATAGCTTGGCGCGATAACGGCCGCCACACCAAGGTGAACCAGTGCTGCCGCGGCCTGTTCGCGGGAGGAACCAATGCCGAAGTTGTTGCCTGCGACGATCACGTCACCACGCCTGACCTGAGCTGCAAATTCCGGGATCAGGTTTTCCAGGCAATGCTGCGCGATTACTTCAATGCCGTGCTGCATGTAGGCGCCAGGCGCCAGTGCGTCCGTGTCCACATCGTCACCAAGATGCCAGATCTTTTGCCATTGCTGTGTCGTGCTCATGCCAGAACCTCCCTCGGGTCGGTGATGCGGCCGCGTAGCGCCGACGCTGCCACGGTATAGGCAGATCCAAGAAAGACCTGGGTGCTGGGCGGGCCCATGCGGCCCTTGAAGTTGCGCGCAGTGCTCGATATCACGGTCTGGCCTTCGGAAAATCCGTCACCATAGCCGGCACATGCGCCGCAGGTGCTTGGCAGCACGGTCGCACCCGCATCGAGCAGGATCTGCATGGTGCCTTCCGCTTCTGCCAGGGCGCGGTCCTTGAGGCTGGCAGGCGCAACCATCAGCTGTACACCGCTGGCAATTTTTCCGCCCTTGAGGACTTGCGCTGCAAAGCGCAGGTCTTCCAGTTTCGCCCCGGTGCAGGCACCGATGTATGCGACGTCTATCCGGGTGTTGGCATGCTCAGCAATCGGCACGCCCTGCGCGGGGCTGTGCGGCGCAGCAAGCTGCGGGCTGAGCTGGCCGGCATCAAACGCATGGGTGATGTCAGCGCTTTGCGCGTCAGACTGCCACATGGACCAGTCTTCCCCCGTGGCCGCCGATGCTACGCCCGCTTCCGCCAGCCATGCCCGCGTGACTTGGTCAGGCGCCACCAGGCCGGTCTGTGCGCCCAGTTCTGCACTCATGTTGCAAAGCGTCATGCGCTCCTGCATGGACAGTGCGCGGACGGCGCTACCCGTAAATTCCACTGCCTGGTAGTTTGCGCCGTTCATGCCGAACCGCGCAATCATTGCCAGCATCATGTCCTTGGCGCAAACGCCCGGGTTAAGGCGGCCGGTCCAGTCCATGGCGATGGTCTGCGGTACGCGCAGCCAGATTTCCCCGGTCACGACCACGCCCAGCATCTCGGTACTGCCTATGCCAAACATGTAGGCACCGAATGCGCCACCCGTAGGTGAGTGTGAATCGCCGCCGACGCAGAACATGCCGGGCCTTATATGGCCATGCTGCGGCACCACCACGTGGCAGATGCCCTGGCTGTCATAGACATGCGGCAAGTCCTGCTCGCGCGCCCAGTCGCGCGCTATCCGGACTATCTTTCGCGCCGCGTCGTCGCGCTCAGGCACATAGTGGTCCATCACCAGCACGACCCGCGACTTGTCCCAGATCTGCGCGCCGAGTTCTTCAAGCATGGGCTTGAGGCGGCGCGGACCGGAAGAGTCATGAAACATGGCCATGTCAACCTTGCAGGTCACGATCTCCCCGGTCGTGACCGAAGGCAGTCCGGCAGCGCGTGCGATCAGCTTTTGCGCGAGGGTTTGCGCAACAGGCGCGGGCGTATTCATTCCGGTTTTGCTCCTGAAAATTTCACTACTTTTGCCCAGCGCTGTATCTCGACTTGCACGAACTTCGAAAACTCTTCGGGTGAGTTACCAACGGCAATCGCGCCCTCTGCGTCAAGCCGCTTTCGCACCTCAGGTGCAGCAATCGCCTGACGGGCCGCATCACTGATGCGTCGGCCCAACTCGGAGCTCATGTGGGCGGGCCCAAACAGGCCAAACCAGGCGCTCGATTCATAGCCTGGCAATACCTCGGAAATAGCCTGTACATCGGGTAGAGCCGGCAGGCGTTTTGCGCTTGTCACGCCGAGCGCCTTCAGTCTGCCAGCCTTCACCTGCGCCTGGGCATTACCGATGGCCGCAAACATCAGTTCAACCTGTCCTGCAATTACGTCCTGGATGGCGGGGGCGGTACCGCGGTAGGGGATATTCACAATGTAGACGTCGGACTGCATCTTGAACAGTTCGCCGGCCAGATGCAAGGACGAGCCGACCGCGCCGATCGCGAAGTTGAGCTTGCCCGGCCTGGCCTTGGCCAGCGCAATCAATTCCCTCACATCTTTTGCCGGTACCGACGGATGCGCCACCAGCAGCGAAGGTGAAGTTGCTACGCAGGTCAGTGCAGTGAAGTCCTTGACTGGATCAAACGGCAGCGATGGATAGAGTGATGCATTGATGGCGTGACTGGTAAAACTCATCAACAAGGTGTTGCCGTCTGGCGCCGCTTTTGCAACGGCATCTGCAGCAATATTGCCCCCGGCGCCGGGCCGGTTTTCGACAATCACAATCTTGCCCAGCAGACGCCCCAGTTCTGTGGCCAAGGTGCGGGCCAAGGTGTCGGTGGAGCCGCCTGCCGGTGCCCCGACCAGTATGCGGATTGGCATGGCCTGGGCATGCACGGTTTGGGCAAGCATGGCCCCGGACAGCAACAAGACCTCGCGGCGCTGCATGGTCATAGTCCGAGGTAGGACTTGCGCAGTTCATCGCTGCCCAGCAATTCAGCCGGCAGTCCTGAAAAGCGTATGGCGCCGTTTTCCATCACGTAGGCGCGGTCAGCTATCTCCAGTGACTGGCCGACGTTCTGCTCCACCAGGAGTACCGCCAGCCCGCCTTCGCGCAACTGGCTTATCAGGCCAAACATCTCTTCGACCAGCAAGGGCGACAAGCCCAGAGAAGGTTCGTCCAGAATCAACAGGCGGGGCTCGGCCATCAAGCCCCGGCCAATCGCCAGCATCTGCTGCTCGCCGCCGCTCATGGTGCCTGCGCGCTGCGTCAGTCGCTCCTTCAGGCGGGGGAAAATAGAAAACACTTTTTCGAGGTTGCTGGCGCGTCGTTCGCGTGCCCGCGTAAAGGAGCCCAGCTCCAGGTTTTCCAGCACCGTGAGGTTGGGAAAGACCTTGCGGCCCTCGGGCACCTGTATCAAGCCCGCCTTGACCACGTCGCGGTAATGCGCGCGGCTCAGGTCCTGGCCGTCAAACTGAACGCTACCGTCCCACGCGGGGTAAATGCCGCACAGCACGTTGTTCAGGGTTGACTTGCCGGCGCCGTTACTGCCCAGCAGGGCCACGGTTTCACCGGCCTGAACGTCCAGGTCAATGCCGCGCAGAACCTCGACCCGGCCGTAGCCGCCGCGCAAGCCGCGTATTTCGAGCAGTGCGCTCATGCTGTGGCTCCAGTATGGGCTGCCAGCGCAGCCTTGCGCAGGCGCGCGGCCGTACCATGGCCGAGATAAGCCTCCACGACCTTGGGATCGGCCGTGACTTCAGCGGGCGAGCCCTGCGCGATCAGCTGGCCCTGGGCCAGCACCCAGACATGCTGGGCCAGGTTCATCACGGCCTGCATCACATGCTCGATCATCAACACGGTGACGCCACTGTCGGCAATGCCGCGGACGACGGGAATCATTTCGGCAATTTCCTGTGGGTTCAAACCGGCCAGCACTTCGTCGAGCAGCAGCAGTTTGGGTCTGGTGGCCAGCGCGCGTGCCAGCTCAAGCCGCTTGCGGCCGGCCACTGTCAGCTCGGACGCCGGTTTGTCCAGCAATGCGGCCAAGCCGAGTTGATGGGCAATTTTTTCCGCCTCGCGCAATGCAAGGCGTCTGTCTTTAATGTGCAAATGCGCGCCGACGGCGATGTTTTCGCGCACGGTTTGCAGTGCAAAAGGCTGGACGATCTGGAAGGTACGCGTCATGCCCAGACGCGCATTGAGGTGCGGCGCATGGCCCGTGATGTCCTGCCCCTCAAAGCGCACGCTACCGCTGTCCGGTTTCAAAAAACCCGACATCAGTGCAAACAAGGTGGTCTTGCCGGCGCCGTTGGGCCCTATCAGCGCCGTGAGACTGGCTGACGGCACGTCGAGGCTGACGTTCTGCACGGCCTTGAGGCCGCCGAAGGACTTGGAAAGATTCTGAATCGAGAGCACGGGATCAGTCATGTCGGCCTCCCGTTTTTTCACGCAAGCGCAGCCACAGCGACTTGGCTGTCGCGCCCAGACCGCCTATGCCGCGTGGCAAGAACATCACTATCGTCACCAGCACCACGCCATAAATCACCATATTGATACCGGGCAATTGCCCAAACATATTGCGCGTGATGTCCGACAACACATGCAGCACCAGCGCACCCAGCAGCGGCCCCCAGAGCGTGCCTATGCCGCCCACGATGGCCGCGACCAGCGCCTCAACCGAGGTGCCAGGACCGAATGCAATGCCCGGGTCTATGTACTGAAAGACCTGCACATAAAAGGCGCCACCTGCGGCCATCAGGCCACCAGAAAGCGCAATCGCTGCGAGCTTGACGCGAAATGGACTCACGCCAACCGCGCGGGCCGAATCTTCGTTGTCGCGCACCGCCTGCAGATAGGCGCCAAAACGCGAATGCTTGAGCCCCCAGGTGACCAGCAGCGCGATCGTTACAAAAGCCAGAATCAGATAGACGTAGCCCTTGCGCGACGCAAACTGCATGTTGGCAAAGGATTCCTGCAAAGGCAGCATCAGACCGACGCCAGCACCGGTGAAAGGCACGGACAAGGCCAGGATGCGAAAGACCTCGGCAAAAGCCATGGTCACCAGCGCGAAATAGGAGCCTTTCAGGCCATAGCGAAACGACAAGGCGCCGACCATCACGCCGGCCCCAGCACCGCCGGAGACAGCCACGGCCAGCGCCAACCAGGGATTGACTCCACCATGTATTTGCGCCATGGCCTGAAGGTAGGCACCAGTGCCAAAAAACAGTGCGTGGCCAAACGAAAACTGCCCCCCAAAGCCGCCCAGAATATTCCAGGCCTGCGACAGCAGGGCCGCATACAGCGCCATCATCACGAAGTTCAGGGTGACGCCCGAATCGGTCATCAGCGGAATACTGGCGACCAGCGCGACGAACAGCACAATGCCTGCCAGGTCTTTTGCGCCGCCTTTGATGTCTATGCTCATACCTTGGCTCCAAACAGGCCTTGCGGCTTAAACAGCAGCACGCCGATGAAGATCACAAATATGCCGATCTGCCCCAGTGATTCGCCCAGAAAGAGTCCGCCCAGGGACTCGACCACGCCGACCAGCAGGCCGCCTATCAAGGCACCACCAAAGCTGCCCATGCCGCCCAGCACCACGACAGTGAACGCCACCAGTACAAAGCCTCCGCCGACCTGCGGATTGACATAGTAGGCCGGCAGCAAGAAGCAGGCGGCCGCACCCAGGCAGCCCAGGCCTATGCCAAAACTCATGGCATACACATGGTCCACATCGATGCCCATCAGCTTGGCGCCGTGCTTCTCCTTGGCGACTGCACGAATCGCCCGGCCCAGGTCTGTCTTCCCGACAATCCACAGCAGCGCGCCCGACACCAGCAGTGCGCCGGCAAAAGCCACCAGCTTGGGCAGGGCAATCATGGCCGGGCCGATCGCGATGGTGGTCAGCGTATAGGCGGTGTCTATGGTGCGCGTGTCGGACTTGAAAAACAGCAGCGCGGCGTTCTCCATGATGATGGACAGCCCCAGCGTGACCAGCAGGATGTTCTCGTCCTTGCCGTGACTGGCGCGGTTGATGATCAAGCGCTGCAGCAGGTAACCCAGCGCAAACATGCCGGGTACCACCAGCGGCAAGGCCAGATAGGGGTCAATTCCCCAGTGCTCCTTGAGCATGTAAACGGCGTACAACGCCACCATCAGTGCGGCCCCGTGGGCAAAGTTGATGATGTGCAGCACACCGTAAATAAGCGTCAGGCCCAACGCAATCAGGGCATAAACCGCCCCCGTTGTCAGGCCGTTGAGCACCGATGAAAAAATAATGGAAAGGTCAAACATCTTCAGTGAGTTGGTAAACGTCGAAGCGAGGTTTTCGCAAGCAGGGGCCGTGGAGCCGGCTTAGCCGGGCCACAGGCGCAGCGGCCCCTAGGGGGGCAGGACGCTACACGCAGTGAGCAACCGTGGGGGCACTATTTCTAGGCCTTCAGTGGAAAGACCGGATCGATCTCGCGGTATTCGCGCGGGATGATGACCTTGATGTCGTTCTTGTAAACCTGCGTCATCAGCGGCTGAGCGCCCTGGTTCTGGCCATTGACGAATTTGGTCGCGCCGTAAGGCATGATGTGGTCCGAAAATTCGCTCTTGTTCAGCGCATCGATGATGGCTGCGCGGTCTGTGGATTTGGCGCGGTCTATCGCGTCGGCCAGCAGGCGCATAGAGGTGTAGGTCATGAAGATCTCGTAACTGAAGAACAGGCCTTTGGCTTCGACACGTTTTTTCAGCTCCTGCGAGCGCTTGTCTTTCGGATTGAACCAGTGGTTGCAGTCAATGATGCCGTTGGCCGCGTCCGGAAACTCCTTGACGAACTTGTAGCTCGACGCCGCGCCGCCAAGCACCGAGAAGATGGCCTTGGGCGTGACTTTTTGCTGCTGCATGGTGCGAACCAGCAGCGCGTACTCGTTGTAGTAGTTGGCGGGAATCACGATGTCCGGGTTGACGGCCTTCATGCGCAGCACGATGTTGTTGAAGTCGCGCGTCGGGTTGGCGTGCTTGATGATTTCCTTGACCTCGTAGCCATAGCCAGGCAGCTCGCGCGCCAGCAGGTTGGCCGTACCCGTGCCAAACAGGGATTCTTCGTGAATGATCATCACGGTCTTGGCTGGCTTGCCGGCAGCCGTGTTGAGCACGTGCAGATTGGCGACGGCGACCTCGGCGCACTTGCGGTAGCCCGGGCCAAAGCGGAAGGTGTTTTTCAGGCCGCGTTCAACGATCTGGTCGGCCACGCCGACGTCCACGATGTGCGGCAGGTTGTATTTGGCGGCGGTCTGGGTGGTGGCCAGGCAAATGGCTGAAGCGAAAGCACCGACGATGGCGCTGACGCCGGCTTCGTTCATCTTCTCGACTTCTGCAGAGCCGGCCTGTGGCGATGACTGGGCATCACCGAGCAAGGCCTCGATCTTGGCGCCGCCCAGCGACTTGATACCGCCGGCTTTGTTGATGTCCTCGATCGCCATCAGGGCGCCTTCGCGGCACTGCTGGCCCGAATAGGCCAGTGCACCCGTGACCGGGTGCAGCACGCCGATTTTGATGGTCTTGGGCTGCGCGCCGGCAATCAGCGGGAAGGCCAGTGCCGAGGCGGTGGCCGCGGACTTGGTGATGAACTGACGACGGGAATTTTTGGACATTGACATAAGCACTCCTGGTTTAAGTGAAACGGGCCGACAAATCTTTGATCACCCTGACTTTGGCGTCCATGCCGCCAATCCGAGGGAGTTCCATCTGGTATTCAAAACGATCCGGCCGGTAAAGGCCCTGAAGCCACTGGATAGGTTTTCCAGTGTCATCAAAAATGATGCGTCGCACGGACAGCAGCGCGGCGCCCACCGAGATGTCCAGATGCTCAGCGACGGCAGCGTCTGCGAGGCGGGCTGAAATGGTCTGCTGTGCGTGACCGACCTTGACGCCAGCTTCTTCCAGCAATAGCAAAATGGGTTTGCGCGACAGCTCCAGCCGTCCAAAGGACTTGGCCAGCTGCTGGGGCACATAAGTCGTGATGTGGGACAGCGGGCCCTCGCGCGTGCTGCGCACACGTACGGCCTTCTGGACTTCGGTGCCAGCGCTGATCTGCAGCGCCTGCGCGACGGCGTCCGAGGCCAAAATGCCGCGCACTTCGAGCACCTTGACCGTCGTGGTCATGCCCATGCTGACGAGGTTCTCGAGCAGGCCACTGAGTTGCGCACGGCGTTCCTTGGCTTCGCCATCTTCCTTGGCTTGCGGCGCCAGCGGTCGTGTGCCCCGACCCGGTTCGCGGCAGATCAAGCCCTCGTCGGCGAGTTGCTTGAGGGCGCGGCGAACCGTGACACGGGCCACGCCGAACTGCGCCATCAGCGCATGCTCTCCGGGCAGGCCCGCTGCAAAGCGGCCTTCGGCGAGTTGCTCCAGCAGCACCAGGTAAACCCGGTGGTATTTTGGAAGGGGTAAATCTTCAGACATTGGACGCATGCTAGGGCGCCTCTTAATGTCCTGTCAATAGAACAATTTCAATTAAGGAAGAGATTGTCAAAACGCACCAGCGCAGCTCACAAAATGCACTTGTTTGGCTCGTCAAATGCCACTTTGTGCGTGGGCTGAGCCGCGAGCAGCTTGAACAATCTAGGCAAATGCGGACATTAAAAAGCCCACGGGCCAGAAATTGGTCGCGTGGGCTGAGCTGAGCGCTTCAGTGGCTTACTGGTCGGCGAAAGCGCGTTCGACGACAAAGTCACCTGGCTTGGAGGTGTTGCCTTCCTTGAAGCCGCGGGTCTCCAGCATGTGCTTGATGTCCTTGAGCATGTGCGGGCTGCCGCAAATCATCACGCGGTCATTGGCAGGATCGAGTCCCGGCAGCTTCAGATCCTCAAACAGCTTGCCGCTCTCCATCAGGTCGGTGACCCGGCCCATGTTGCGGTAGGGCTCGCGCGTGACGGTGGGGTAGTACAGCAGTTGCTTGGAAATCATTTCACCCAGGAACTCGTGCTTGGGCAGCAGGTCGGTCACAAGGTCGTGGTAGGCCAGCTCATCGACTTCACGCACACCGTGCACCAGGATCACCTGTTCAAAGGCCTCGTAGGTTGCCGGGTCGCGGATGATGCTCATGAAGGGCGCCAGTCCGGTGCCTGTGGACAGTAGATACAGCCGCTTGCCGGGCAACAGGTAGTCGATCAGCAGCGTGCCCGTGGGCTTGCGGCCGACGATGACGCTGTCGCCTACCTTGATGTGCTGCAGCCGCGAAGTCAGCGGACCGTCTGGCACCTTGATGCTCAGAAACTCCAGGTGTTCCTCGTAGTTGGCGCTGACTATGCTGTAGGCCCGCAGCAGGGGCTTGTCGTTCACACGCAGGCCAATCATGGTGAAGTGGCCGTTGCTAAAGCGCAGCGAAGGGTCGCGGGTGGTCGTGAATGTGAAAAGTTTGTCGGTCCAGTGGTGGACGGACAGCACACGTTCTTCGTTAAAGGCGCTCATGGTGATCAGTGAAATAAAGTGTTGCGATCTTAGCGCCGCGCACTTCGCTGATTCTGCATAAGCTTATCTGGCGCGCGTCAGCCAAAGTGATCGAAAGACGAAAAGGTCTGCGGCACGCTGTGGCCTTGTGCATCCATCAGCCTCAGGCCGGGCTCTTTTTCTATGCGGCCAAGGCGAGTGACGGCGGTCTGGCTAAGCTTCGCAGCCGCGTCAACGGCCTGCCGCGCGGACACCGGCGCGGTGAAGGCCAGCTCGTAGTCGTCGCCGCCAGAAAGCACGTATTTGAGCCTATTTTCAGCAGAAATAATGGCTGTATTGCCCGCCCAATGAGTGCTGGCAGCTATCAAAGAAATAGCAATTTCAGTGTCCAGCGTCGCCCCGACGCGCGAGGCCTTGAGTATGTGACCGAGGTCGCCAGCCAGGCCGTCACTGATGTCAATGGCTGCGCTGGCGACGCCGCGCAGCGCCTGGCCCAAAGCCACACGCGGCGTCGGCAGCTCCAGTCTGGCTCTGGCCGCGGCCATCAGCGCTGGCGGCAGCGACAGCTTGCCCTGCAGCGCCTCAAGCGCCAGCCGCGGATCGCCCAAGGTGCCGCTGACGTAGATGTCGTCACCGACCTGGGCGCCCGAGCGAAGCAAGGCCTGGCCGCGCGGCACCTGGCCCAGCACCGTGATGCAGATGTTCAGCGGCCCCTGTGTGGTGTCGCCACCCACGAGCTCGCAGCCATGGGTTTCGGCCAGCGCCCACAACCCGTCTGAAAACGCCTGCAGCCAGGACTCGTCGACGCCAGGCAGCGCCAGCGCCAGCGTGAAGGCCATGGGTGTGGCGCCACAGGCGGCGAGGTCGCTCAGGTTGACGGCCAGCGCCTTGTGCCCCAGCGCCTGGGCGCTGACATCGGCAAAAAAATGCCGGCCCTCGACCAGCATGTCGCTGGAGACGGCAATCTGCATGCCGGGCGCCGGCTGCAACAGCGCGCAATCGTCGCCCACACCAAGCACCGCGCGGCGAGCCGGACGGGTGAAGTAGCGTGCAATCAGATCGAATTCGCCCGTGGCTTTAGTCATCGTGCGCCGAGCATACCTGCTGCCCGGCGATGGCGGTAAAGATGGCACCGTCTACGTCTACGTCTACGTCTACGTCTACGTCTACGTCTACGTCTACGTCTACGTCTTGCGTCTGGCGACCTCAGGCCAGCGCCGTGCCGCCGCGAAAACGCAGTGCCGCCTGTCGTACGACTTCTGCCATCAGAGATTCTTTGCCCTGACACTCGCGCAGCCAGCGCGCATCGTTTTCAGACTGCTGGGCGCTGTTTTGCAACATATGAATGAATGCGCTGGCGCCCAGGCTGACTGCGTGACGGTCTACCTGTCCCAAGGTCAGCAAAATATGCTCGCGCAGCGGCATGTGCTGGCCTGTGCTGGGGTCAACATAGGCCGCCTCCATGCCAAAGCGACAGGCTTGAAAACGGTTGTAGGTGTAGACCAGATAGTCGTCCTCGGTGGGCATGAAGGGCTGGTCCTGCATAAACCATGCGGCCAGCGACTGCACGAAGGCGGAAAGCGCGGCTGCACGCTCGATCGTCACAGGCGTGTCGAAGACCCGCACTTCTATGGTTCCGAATTCCGGCTTGGGCCGGATGTCCCAGTAAAAATCCTTCATGCTTTTGACCACCCCGGTGTGGGTCATTTTGTCGAAATAGACCTTGAACTCGTTCCAGTTCAGGGCAAAGGGGGCGCGGCCTGACAGCGGGAAGGCAAACACCGAGTTCAGCCTTGCCGAGTCGAAGGCCGTATCCTGCCCTTGCACAAAAGGCGAGGATGCTGAAAGGGCGATGAAATGCGGGATGTAACGCGACATCCGGTGCAGTGTCAGCAACGCCGTATTGGCGTCCGGGCAGCCGACGTGGACATGCTGGCCAAAAATCGTGAATTGCTTGGACAGGTAACCATACAACTCGGACAATTCGCGAAAACGCGGCTTGTCGTAGATACGTCTTTCGTGCCATTGCTGAAACGGGTGGGTTCCACCGCCCACCACTGCGATGTTGAGCTTGTCGGCGCTCTTGACGAGCGCGTCACGGATCTGGGAAAGCTGCCCCAGCACTTCTGAGGAGGACTTGCAGACCCCGGTGGACACCTCGATCATGCTTGAGGTCATCTCCGGCACGACCGCTCCGGGCAAAGGCATCTTCTCCATCAAGCGCAGCATGTCTTCGGCATACGGAGCGAGGTCATAGTCGTGTGTGTTGACGAGTTGCAGCTCTAGCTCCACCCCTAGCGACAGGGCGGCTGATTTCTGGAATGGTTCAAGACTCATGGATGCGTCCTTTGAAACTCAGGCGTGAAAGCAGAGGCTGGGGCTTTGAGCTTTCACCGGCGCGGTAAATGGCCGCGGTGGCCAGCACTGAGCCCAACAGCTCCATCAGCAGGATCGCTGGCAGGGCAACATCGGCAATCTGCCGCCCCAGCGCGGGTGAGGCGAGAACAAATTGCGACAGCAGCAGCAGGGCAACTGATGACATCGGCAGCATGGCGCAGGCGACCCACAGGGCTTGTTGCCAGCTCGCACCACTGCGGGGGTTTCCCAGCGCAACACCGACTATTTTTGCGAAAATCCTGGCCGCGATCAGTGCCAGCACCAGGCTTGCCACCGGACCACGCCAGTTGCCCTGCGCTGCCACCACAGACACCAGTACAAACATCAGCATGGTCAACATGCTTGACGCCGTACCCATTTGGCGCGGCCATGACCAAGGGCGTGGATTGAGGTGCTTTAGCAGCATGCCGCCCAGCAACGCAGCCAGTGGGGCTGAACCGCCAAAATGGGCTGCCAGTGCCGCCCCGGCGGCGATCAGTGCCAGCAGCAAGATGGCTGTGTTTTCGCTGGCAGGGTTCATCACACGCAAGGCGATCTGCATGGTCACGGCGAGCACCAGAGCCACCAGTACCGACAGGCCAAGTACGACCAACACCGGTAAAAAGGTGTCTTTCAGGCCCATGACGGGCAGGGCGTACTGTCCTTGGCCCATCATTCCCGCGCTTGCGCTACAAAGGGTCAGGGCGTAAAGCGTGCTCAGGGTCGACAGCAGCATGGCGCGCTCGCTGACCGGGCCGGATGCACGGGTGTCTATCAGCACGCGTGCCAGCACCGCCGGTGATGCCGCCATGGCCAACAGTGCCAACGGTTGCGCGATGGTATCGCGCATGCCCATGAGTCGCATGGCCCAGTACACCGCCGCATAGGTCAGTGCCGATTCCAACAGACTTTGCACCAGGAGCATCGGGTTGTGGCGAAACCAGCGCAGCGAAATGCGTCCACCGGCCTCAAACAGCACAACGGCCACACCCAGCTCAAGAAGAAACAGGCCAGTACCCTGCAGGGGCCAAACCGCGCCGGTGAAGCCGGCCAGACCGGCCACGGTTCCAACGGCCGAGTAACCAATTACTTTGGGCAGACCGGTATAGCGCTGCACCAGGTGACCGGCAGCGGCCGCCAACGCAAGCAATATCGACCATTGCACAGTAGGCAGACCCGCCGATGGTTTGACCCATTCGGTCCATAGGCTGAGGACTTCGTTCATGGGGCGGGTCTCCGGTAGTTCTATTTATGGCAGTCAATTGCGCCCTATGGACGCGGGTTTTGATCTGCTTGGAGGACGCCGTGAAAGCGGGTCGGCGCGGACGCGCGCCGAGGACGTTTTAAATATACCGGTGTGGTGTTGTGGGCGCTGTAGGACAAGCCCGGAAATCGGATTTAGCGTGAGCACGCGCCTTGCTGCCAGCGCTGACTTGGTGCGCTGTTCAAGCTGGCACGAGGCTTATCACGGCACAAAAAAGCTGCCCGGATGCCGGCGCCAGCGGGTCCAGATGGCCGCGCGTATGCGCGCGCGGTCCAGCCCGCTGACATTGTGGGCGCGCAGTGCCAGCCGAAACGCGCAGTAAAAACTCACGCCCAGGTTGAGTGCACCTATCAGCGGAATGGCCGCCACGCACCACCAGAAGGCGGGCAGTCGCAGGACTTCCAAGCCCAGCGACGCGCCTGCCGCGGCGAGCTGCCCGGCAGACAGCGTGACATGGCGCGCTTCAAGCTCAAAACCGAAAAAGCCGGTGAACGCGGGAATCAGGCCCAGCATGAAGCCCAGTGAAATATTCGATGCCAGGCCGGAGATGTTCTCGCGCATAAAGCCTGACCAGCGCGCCGCGCGTTCGTCGCCCAGCAGCGCTGTGAAGCGCGGGTTGTGGCGAATCGCCGAGTCCAGCCGGTGCAACACAAACCAGTTTTCGGTCCAGCCCGCCACCATGCTGGACGAAAAAAGAATTACTCCGGTAAATCCCGCCCAGACCAGGGTGGGGCCCAGCAGCGTGAGGGTTTCAAGCACGTGCAGTGCTTGCGGGTGGCTGATCATGGGGCGGCCCAGCAACAGCTGCACCATTGCATTGACCAGCAACACCGCTGGCGCCACCATCAATACATTGCCAAGCACGGCGGCGACCTGCGAGCGCACCAGGTGCGTGACTTCATCGACAAAGGCCTCCAGCGTACTGTCGGCTTCAGGCGCGGCGATGTCTTTGAGCTTGGCGGCCATGGCCGGTGCGGTCATCGCCGGCTGCTTGGTGGCCAGCGTGAAGTGCAGCAGCTGTATCAGGATAAAGGAGCTGGCGTAGACCATGCCAGCCCAGAAGCCGCTCCAGAATGCGGACAGCCCAACGCCGACCACCATGAACTTGAGTAGCGTGGTGAGCGCTGTGACTGCGCCGCCGCCCATGGCCTTGCCCAGCATCTCGCGGTACTCGGCACTGTCGCGCGTGATGTAGTGCTCGCCGGTTTCGGCGCTGCGCTCGGCTACCTTGGCCGACAGCAGCGTGATGTTGGCGCCTATCAGCGCGCCTATGCTTTTGCTGTCCTGACCGATGGTGACGCGGCGCGCCAGCAGCTTGACTGCTGCCACGGCCGGCTTGGGCGCCACCAGTGCATCGAGCAACTCCCGCACCCGTACGATGCGTTCGCGCAACTGGCGCAGCAAAAACACCATGCCAACAGAAATTCCGTTTTGATCGAGATGGGCGTAGACGCTGTTGACGGCCTGGCGGCAGGCTTCCAGCCGCAGCCGGTACTGCGCAATTGCAGCTTGCAGTTGGTCGTCGCCGCAATCGGGGCTGAAAAACACACGCCTGAGTTCTGCCACATCGGCGGGCAGCGCATGAAAGGCGCGCGCCTCATCGCTGGCCGTGTTCATGCGCAGGCGCAACTCGGGCGCAAAGCCGGTGGCCTGGATTTGCGCTGTGCAGTAGCTCAGGGCGTCCATCAGGCCGTGTTGCCAGTTCAGCCGGTCGGCAGGGCCGTCATCGGCCAGCAAGTCCGCCAGCTGATCAATTTGCGACTCCTGCAGCGCGCCCAGCCACAGCGCGTCAAAGCGCGTGGGTGCCACCAGCGGAAACAACTCGGCCGCATTCTGGGTCTCGGGCGTGCCGGGCAGCATTTTGCGGCGCAAACGCTCTGTCAGTGCGCTGACAAAAGCCGTGCGCGGCGCAAAGCCAAAGTCCGCCAGCAAGGTGGTGATGTCCACCGTAAGCATCAGTGTTTGCCACCAGGCCTTCAGGCGTAGCGCCAGCTCGGGCTGCTCGCTGACGGCAGCCATCAAGGTCTGCAGCCGCGAGACGGTGGCGTCAGCCGAGCTTTCGTCGCCGCGCAGCCACTCGAACACTTTGATCAGCCACACATGGCGCGTGGCCAGATCGGCATCAGGGTCCAGTTCATTGAGCAGCGCGCGAAGGTTTTTCATGGGTAGCCGCGCTTTATCGCGGTGTCAGTGCAGCATGCGGCTGGGCGGGCCGCTGCCAAGTTGGGCTTCGAGCACGAACATGGCTATAGGCGCCTCAAAGCGCGCGCCGTCTTCGGCGACGCAGAAAAAGCTGCCATGCATGGTGCCGCTGGCGGTGCGCAGGCGCGAACCACTGGTGTATTGAAATGACTCGCCGGGTTTGAGCAGCGGCTGCTGGCCGACCACGCCCAGGCCCTTGACTTCTTCGGTGTGACCCTTGGCATCACTTATGATCCAGTGGCGCGAGATCAGTTGTGCCGCTACTTTGCCGGTGTTGGTGATGGTCACGGTGTACGAAAAGCCATAGACCGAGTCCTCTGGCGACGACTGGTCTGGCTGGTATTGCGGCGTGACATCGCAGGAAAATTGGTGTTTCGGCATAAGGTGAGAAGCAGTGGACAGCCATGTTAACCGCCAGGCTTTTCGCGCTTGTTACAAAAGCTGCGCGGCGACGGGCCGGCGCGGCTTGCTGCGACAATCTGGGCATGAGCACCACCAAACCCGCCTACCGCATTGCCCCGTCCATTTTGTCCGCCGACTTTGCACGTCTGGGCGACGAACTCGCCGCCGTGATTGCGGCTGGCGCAGACTGGATCCACTTTGACGTGATGGACAACCATTACGTGCCCAACCTGAGCTTCGGGCCCATGATCTGCCAGGCACTCAAGCCGCATGCCAGGCGCGCCGACGGCACGGCAGTGCCCATAGACGTGCACCTGATGGTGCAGCCGGTGGACAGCCTGGCCGCCGCGTTTGCCGATGCCGGTGCCGACCTCATCAGCTTTCACCCCGACGCCTCCGGCCATGTGCACCGCAGCATTCAGGCCATCAAGGCCAAGGGCTGCAAGGCCGGGCTGGTGTTCAATCCGGCTTCGTCCATGGAAGTGCTCGATTGGGTGATAGACGACATTGACCTGATCCTGATCATGAGCGTTAACCCGGGCTTTGGCGGGCAGAGCTTTATTGACTCGGCGCTGCGCAAGATCGAGCAGGCGCGCAAGCGCATTGATGCCTCGGGCCGCGATATCCGGCTGGAAGTCGATGGCGGCATCAAGCAGGACAACATCGCCCGCGTTGCGGCGGCCGGTGCCGACACTTTTGTAGCCGGCAGCGCCATTTTCGGCAAGCCCGATTACAAGTCGGTCATCGACAGCATGCGTCTGGCGCTGGCCGAGTGATGCTGGTTTCCCCGCTCCAGGCCAGGCCGGCCGGTAGTGTGCTGGACCTGCAGGCCTTTGACGCGGCCATCATCGATCTGGACGGCACGCTGGTCGACACGCTGGGTGACTTCACCGTTGCGCTGAACCGGATGCTGGGCGATTTGTCGCTGCCTGCGGTTGCGCGCGCAGAGGTCGAGTCACGGGTCGGCAAGGGTTCCGAGCACCTGATCCAGTCCGTCATTTCTCATGTATTAAAAATGCTCTCAGCGCACGCTGGACGGGCGCAAGCAGCTATTGATTTAGAAGCAGACGTGGCGCGCCTTTATCCGGCTGCCTGGGCCAGCTACCAGGCGCATTACCTGGCGATCAATGGCCAGTACGCCAGCGTCTATCCGGGCGCCTTGGTTGGCCTGCAACAGTTGCAGGGCCGTGGCCTGAAACTGGCTTGCCTGACCAACAAGCCGCTGGCCTTTGCGCTGGCGCTGCTTGAACTCAAAGGCCTGGCCGGGTTTTTCGGCCAGGTGTTTGGCGGCGATTCATTCGAGCGCAAAAAGCCCGATCCGCTGCCGGTGCTGAAAACCTGCGCCGCGCTGGGCAGCGCCCCCTGTCGCACGCTGGTGATTGGCGACTCGCGCAATGACGCCCAGGCGGCACGCGCGGCTGGCTGCGCGGTGGTTCTGGTGACTTATGGCTACAACCACGGCGAATCAGTGCTGACAGTGGATGCCGACGCTTATGTCGGCTCCATGGCAGAGATCACTTGAAGCCAGGCTTGGCGGTCGTGCTCAGGCGGGTTTTCCGAGCAGGGTGTCCTTGAGTCTCCAGTCGGCCGGATTCGGGCCGACCCAGATGCGCAGCAGGGCATTGAAAAACTCAAGCTCCTTGAAGGGCTCGCCCTGGACTTTGCCTTTGACCGTGATCACGGTGCCCGTGCCTGGAATCCAGTCCAGCGTGAAGCTCTCGCCTGCCAGCAATTTTTTCTGGTCCGCGAAAATCTGACCCATCTTGATCAGTGATGGAATCATTTTTGCCATCTCGGTCCTGGGCGTGTTGTCTTCGAAGCCCCTGGTGAAACCTTTGCCGAGCTCATTGGAGTCAATGTCGCGCAGCAGGGTCACGCTGATGCGTTTGGGCCCCGGTGTGGCTATCGCATCTTCGGGTGTGCCGGCCTTTTTGCCAAGATACAAGCCAGCCACATAGACCTTGAAAATGGCTTTGTAGCGAATCCCTGCACCGTTGAGCTGCAGCTTGGTGCCGTTCAGCTCAAGCGGGTCGTCGACTTTGACGCCCGCGATCTCGACCGGCGCGGCCAGCGCCGTCAGCGACAGCAAGCAAGCTGCCAGCACTGCCATGGATTGCCTGGTGAACGTCATGAAATACCTCCTGGAAATGTTTTAAATAGAACGTTCGTTCTATTTTTGGCTATTTTCAAGCGCTTTGCGCTGCTGGCTACTAGGGTTTTCGCGGTGGCCAGCGCAAGCGGCCTGCACCAAAGCGGCCGTGCAAAAAATGCCATCTGGCTGTTTGCTACACTTTAAACCGTATGTTCATTCACCGCATCATTCAGACAGGTCAAGCCGGCCGGGGAGCCTGGCCCTGGCGTACCTGCTCTTACCCCAGGGCCTGAACAGCGCCCGCACAGGCGCAAGGCTTGCTCCAGGTCTTCGCGTTGCACCAAGGTGTACCCAGTGCACCTGCTGGTTTCAGACCCAAGCGCGACCCGCCCCAACTCCGGGGAATTTTGAATGTCATGTGGCTTTGCCAGACAAGCGCCAGCCACTTGCGAAGGATCCCATTGTGATTACCGAACTTGAATTTAAAAGCCTGGCCAGCCAGGGCTACAACCGCATTCCCTTGATGCTGGAGGCCTTTGCCGATCTTGAAACTCCGCTGTCGCTGTACCTGAAGCTGGCCTTTTCCAAGGATGGCGGCAAATACAGCTTTTTGCTGGAGTCAGTCGTTGGCGGCGAGCGCTTTGGCCGCTACAGCTTTATTGGCCTGCCGGCGCGCACCCTGGTGCGTGCCTCAGGTTTTGGATCTGAGGCGGTCACCGAGGTCGTGACCGACGGCCAGGTGGTGGAAAGCTCGAAACAGAACCCGCTGGACTTCATCAGTGACTACCAAAAGCGCTTCAAGGTGGCACTGCGTCCCGGCATGCCGCGTTTTTGCGGCGGCCTGGCCGGCTACTTTGGCTACGACGCCGTGCGTTACATCGAAAAAAAGCTGGAAGCGTCCTGCCCGCCCGACACGCTGGGCTGCCCAGACATCTTGCTGCTGCAATGCGAAGAGCTTGCCGTGATCGACAACCTGTCGGGCAAGCTTTACCTGCTGGTTTACGCCGACCCGGCCCAGCCCGAGGCCTATGCCAATGCCAAAAAGCGCCTGCGCGAACTCAAGGAGCAGCTCAAGTACTCGGTCAGCGCGCCCGTGGTCAAGCCGTCCCAGGGTTTCCCGGCCGAGCGCGACTTTGCCAAGGCCGACTACATCGCTGCCGTGGAGCGCGCCAAAAAGCTGATTGAAGCCGGCGACTTCATGCAGGTGCAGGTCGGCCAGCGCATCAAAAAGCGCTACACCGAGTCGCCGCTGAGTTTGTACCGCGCGCTGCGCTCGCTCAACCCCAGCCCCTATATGTATTACTACCATTTTGGAGACTTTCATGTGGTGGGCGCCTCGCCAGAAATTCTGGTGCGGCAGGAAAAAGTCGAGAACGGACAGAAGATCACGATTCGCCCGCTGGCCGGCACGCGCCCTCGCGCTTCGTCGCCCGAGGCCGACAAGGCCGTCGAGCATGAACTGGTCAACGACCCGAAAGAGCGCGCCGAGCATGTGATGCTGATTGACCTGGCGCGCAACGACATCGGCCGGATTGCCAAAACCGGCACGGTCAAGGTCACCGAGGCCTTTTCAGTAGAGCGCTACAGCCACGTAATGCACATCGTCAGCAATGTCGAAGGCGAGTTGCTGGACGGCATGTCGGCCATGGACGTGCTCAAAGCCACTTTCCCGGCCGGCACGCTGAGCGGCGCGCCCAAGGTGCACGCCATGGAGCTGATCGACCAGCTGGAGCCCACCAAGCGCGGCCTGTATGGCGGCGCCTGCGGCTACCTGAGTTATTCGGGCGACATGGATGTAGCCATCACGATTCGCACCGGCATCATCAAGGACCAGACGCTTTATGTGCAGGCGGCGGCCGGCGTGGTGGCCGATTCGGTGCCAGAGCTGGAATGGAAAGAAACCGAAGCCAAGGCGCGCGCGCTGCTGCGCGCATCCGAGCTGGTCGAAGAAGGTCTGGAGTAAACATCATGAAATTAGTGATGATCGACAACTACGACAGTTTCACCTACAACATCGTCCAGTATTTTGGCGAGCTGGGCGCCCAGGTGGAGGTCTTTCGCAACGATGAAATCACGCTTGCAGACATTGCTGCGCGCGCACCCGACCGGCTGGTGGTCTCGCCCGGGCCCTGCTCGCCGGCCGAAGCCGGCATTTCGGTGGCGGCGATCCAGCACTTTGCCGGCAAGCTGCCGATTCTGGGCGTCTGCCTGGGGCACCAGAGCATAGGCGCGGCGTTTGGCGGCAAGACTGTGCGCGCTCAGCAGCTGATGCACGGCAAGACGAGCGTGATCCACACCACGCAGCAAGGCGTGTTTGCCGATTTGCCCAAACAGTTTGTCGTCAACCGTTACCATTCGCTCGCCATAGACAAGGCGTCCTGCCCGGACGTGCTGGATGTGACGGCCTGGACCGACGACGGCGAGATCATGGGCGTGCGCCACAAGACGCTGCCGATTCAGGGCGTTCAGTTTCACCCGGAATCGATACTCACAGAGCACGGCCACGCGATGCTGAAGAACTTTCTGGAGCAGCGGGAATGAGTGTTGGCGCTATTGAATCAATAGCTGCTAGCGCCCGTCTGCATTGCTTAAAACCCATTCAAAAAGAGCGAGCCCATGTCTGAGAGCCACAAAATAAGCCCCAGCCAAGCGCTGCAGCGCACCATAGAACACCGCGAGATATTTCACGACGAGATGCTGCACCTGATGCGTCTCATCATGGGCGGCGAAATGTCGCCCGTGATGATGGCCGCCATCATCACCGGGCTGCGCGTGAAGAAGGAAACCATAGGCGAGATCACGGCAGCGGCCCAGGTCATGCGTGAATTCTCGACCAAGGTCCATGTGCTTGATAAAACCCATCTGGTCGACATTGTCGGCACCGGTGGTGATGGCTCGAACACCTTCAATATCTCGACCTGCGCCATGTTTGTCGCCGCCGCCGCCGGCGCCCGCGTCAGCAAGCATGGCGGGCGCAGCGTCAGCAGCAAATCCGGCAGCGCCGACGTGATGGAGTCGCTGGGCGTCAACATCAACCTCTCGCCCGAGGCGATTGCGCGCTGTCTGGCCGAGGTCGGCGTGGGCTTCATGTTTGCGCCCAACCACCATCCGGCCATGAAAAACGTCGCGCCCATACGCAAGGAGCTCGGCGTGCGCACCATCTTCAACATCCTGGGTCCGCTGACCAATCCGGCCGACGCGCCCAACATCCTGATGGGGGTGTTTCATCCCGATCTGGTGGGCATACAGATCCGCGCCTTGCAGCGCCTGGGCGCAGAGCACGCGCTGGTGGTCTATGGCCGCGACGGCATGGACGAAGTCAGCCTGGGCGCTGCCACCGTGGTTGGTGAGCTCAAGGACGGCGAGATCACCGAGTACGAAATCCACCCGGAAGACTTCAAGCTGCCCATGGCCAGCAACCGCGCGCTGCGGGTGGACACGCCCGAGCAGTCCCGCGCCATGCTGCTGGGCGTGCTGGACAACCAGCTAGGCGCGGCGCGCGACATCGTGATTCTCAATGCCGGCGCGGCGCTCTACGCCGCCAATGTGGCTGAATCTATTCTGGCCGGCGTCGATCTTGCGCGAGCAGCTATTGAATCAGGAGCAGCCAAGGCTAGACTCAAGCAGCTCGCAGCGCTTTCCCAATCACTCGCCAACTGAGGTTATTTCCATCATGTCCGACATCCTGAACAAAATTGTTGCCGTCAAGCACCAAGAAATCGCCGCGGCGATCAAGCGCAAGCCCCTGGCGGTGATGCGCGAAGACGCGGAGTCGCGCGTGTTGACGCGGGACTTTGTCGGTGCCATGCGCGCGAAAATCGCGGCCGGCCAGCCGGCTGTGATTGCCGAGGTCAAAAAAGCCAGCCCGTCCAAGGGCGTGTTGCGGGCTGATTTCATCCCCGCCGATATCGCACAGACCTATGCCGAACACGGCGCGGCTTGCCTTTCGGTGCTCACCGACAAGCAGTTTTTCAAGGGCGAGATAGATTTTCTCAAGCAGGCGCGCGCGTCGTGCAGCCTGCCTGTGCTGCGCAAGGATTTCATGGTCGACGCCTACCAGGTGTACGAGTCCCGCGTCATGGGCGCCGACTGTATTTTGCTGATCGCCGCCTGCCTCGATGATGCGCAGATGAAAGACATGGAAGCGCTTGCCAGGTCGCTGGACATGGCGGTGCTGGTTGAGGTGCATGACGCAGCCGAGCTCGAGCGCGCGCTCAAGCTCTCCACCCCGCTTATAGGAATCAACAACCGCGACCTCAAAACCTTTGAAGTCTCACTCGACACCACCCTGGGCCTGATGGGGCGGGTGCCGGCGGACCGGATTCTGATTTCTGAGTCTGGAATCGCAACGCCAGCAGACGTCAAACGAATGCGCGATGCCAAAGTCAACGCATTCCTGGTGGGCGAGGCCTTCATGCGCGCCGAAGACCCGGGCGTGGCGCTGGCGCAGCTGTTCTTTGGCGCGGCTTGAACTGACGCGTGCCAAAGCGCGCAGACATGGAGCCGACGCTGTTTCAGTCCGCTGACCAGCTGGCCAGCGCCGACCCTTCAAACTGGCCGGTCGCAACCGGCTGGCGCCCCTTGGTTGATGATTTTTTTGCAGGCCCCACAGGCCAAACCTTGCTGGCATTTTTGCGTGAGCGACTGGCAGCAAATGCCGTGATTTTTCCGCCGCAACCCTTGCGCGCGCTGGAGCTGACGCCGCCGCAGGAAGTGCGGGTCGTGATTCTTGGGCAGGACCCTTACCACGGGCGTGGTCAGGCCGAGGGGCTGGCCTTTTCGGTCGCGCCCGGCGTGCCGCTGCCGCCGTCCCTGCGCAATATTTTCAAGGAATTGCAGCGCGATCTGGGCGTGGTGCCACCAGCGTTTCCCGTGCCTGGCGGCAGCCTGGTGCGCTGGGCCAGATACGGCGTGCTGCTGCTCAACACCTGCCTGACAGTGGAGGAGGGCCTTCCTGCCAGCCATTCGGGTCGTGGCTGGGAAGTACTGACAGATGCAGTGATTCGCCAGGTATCCAGCGGCGATCACGCCGTGGTGTTCATGCTCTGGGGTGCACACGCGCAGACCAAGCTGGCGCTGATTGATGCAAGTCGCCACCAGGTCCTGATGGCCAACCATCCCTCGCCGCTGTCGGCCTTGCGGCCACCTCGGCCCTTCATAGGCTGCGGACATTTCTCGGCGGCGCGGGCCTGGCGCGATGGCGCTGCCCCCGACTGGCTGGGAAGTTAGCGCACGCTTTTTATTTCGTCACCGACATGCGGCGTGATGCGCATGCGCGTTTTAGCTGCTGCGTCGCCGTGACAAGGGCGTTTCGGAGCGCGCGAGCCCCTGCAAAAAGATGCGTGGCACCCGCTTTTTAAGCGGGTTAAAAGTGTTTGGCTGTCGAGTTAGCTGCCAAGAGCCATAAAAGCGTGGCATAATCCGAGGTTCGCTTGAAGGATGGGTGTCCGAGTGGCTAAAGGAGGCAGACTGTAAATCTGTTCGCTAACGCGTACGCTGGTTCGAATCCAGCCCCATCCACCAGACTTTGATGTTGATCAAGTGACGGGTGCAAGGTAAATGCCGAAAGGCGTGCCTTGGATCAAAGGTGATTTTTCGAGAGTGAGTTGCAGAGCTGCGCGGGAGTAGTTCAATGGTAGAACCCTAGCCTTCCAAGCTAATGACGCGGGTCCGATTCCCGTCTCCCGCTCCATCAAACTGCGGTTTGAGGAGTGCGGGTTCTGCTGATGAATCTTTCGCTGGATTGCAGTGAGTTGTTTTAGGTTTGGCCCATTTGGCTCAGTGGCAGAGCACTCCCTTGGTAAGGGAGAGGTCCCGGGTCCGATTCCCGGAATGGGCACCATATTTAGGTTGGCGCTGCGCAGTTTGTGTGGTTGCCGACGGTAGTGTTAACTGGTTTTGTAACTCTTATATATTTCTGGAGTTGAAAATGGCAAAAGGCAAATTTGAGCGGACCAAGCCGCACGTCAACGTTGGCACGATTGGTCACGTCGACCATGGCAAGACCACCTTGACGGCAGCGATCACGACCGTGCTG
>CANEXF010000013.1 GCA_947443645.1 Comamonadaceae bacterium
AAAAAGATCGCCGCCAAAGCGCCCTTCGATGTCTTGATCATCGGCGGTGGCCCGGCTGGTGCGGCCGCTGCGGTATACGCCGCGCGCAAAGGCATACGCACAGGCGTGGCATCGGAGAAATTTGGCGGACAGACGCTGGACACCATGGGCATCGAGAATTTTATTTCCGTCAAGGAAACCGAAGGGCCCAAGTTTGCACTGGCGCTTGAAGAGCATGTTCGCGCCTATGACGTGGACATCATGAACCTGCAGCGCGCCAAAGCGCTGATTCCTGGCAGCAGCCCTGGACAGGACCTGATCGAAGTTCAACTCGAAAACGGCGCCTCGCTCAAGAGCAAAACCGTCATCATCACGACCGGTGCGCGCTGGCGCAACATCAATGTACCCGGCGAAGCCGAATTCAAGAACAAGGGCGTGGCCTACTGCCCACACTGCGATGGCCCGCTGTTCAAGGGCAAGCACGTGGCAGTTATTGGCGGCGGCAACTCGGGCGTCGAAGCCGCCATCGACCTGGCCGGCATTGTTGGCCATGTGACGCTGATCGAGTTTGACACCGCGCTCAGGGCTGACGCCGTTTTGCAGCGCAAACTCCACAGCCTGAAAAACGTGACCGTCATTACCAATGCGCAAACCACCGCCATCACTGGCGAGCAGACCGTCAATGGCCTGGTCTACAAAGACCGCGCGGGCGGCGAGTTGCACAGCGTGGCGCTGGAAGGCGTGTTCATACAGATTGGACTGGTACCCAACACCGACTGGCTTAAAGGCGTGGTCGAGTTGTCCAAGCACGGCGAAATCGTGGTCGACGCCAAAGGACAAACCTCTGTGCCAGGCGTGTTTGCAGCTGGCGACGCCACCACGGTGCCCTTCAAGCAGATCATCATCGCCGCCGGCGAGGGTGCGAAAGCAGCTTTGGGCGCCTTTGACCACCTGATCCGTAGCTCAGCGCCGGTCGCCTGAGCCCATTTACCGCTGGCTAAAGTGGCCACAGCAGCCACAGCCAGCGGTATTTTCTAGAAAATTAACGAGAATCATTCGCATTTGAGTTATACTGGGCTCTTGATAGACGAGCCAGCCAACTCACGCCGCCACAGCCTCTTGGGTGGCAAGAGAACAGCCAAGCCATTTTCTGAAACCCGTATTTGCCCTGGTCTGACGTGGACGGCAAATGCCTGCTTGGAGCATCCCTTGGCACACGCTTTAACCCGCAGCGCAAAATCTGCGCGCAAAAAAACATCCCAAGCCTTGCCCTCGATTGCGAGCATGCCGGGCGCGTCCGATAAAGCTTTGCTACCGCTGGGCGCATTGATGCTGGCGGTCTCGGTTTCTGGCTGGGCACAAAGCATCACGCCAACGCCAAGCACTGGCGCCACAAGCGAAACTTCGGCCATCTCAAGCCCGGCTAACGACGGCAAAACCCTGGCCACGACGACTGTGACCGGAACGCGTGATCGCGCGACCGAGACCTACCAGAGCGGCGTGACCAGCGTTGGCAAAGTACCAGTCGCCGCCAAGGACGTACCGCAATCACTGACCGTTGTGAACGAAAAACTGATTCACGACCAGGGCAAGGACAGCTTTAAAAGCGCGCTTGAAAATGTAATCGGCATCAGTTTTGAGGCCGGCGAAGGCGGCCGCATAGGCGACAACATCCGCCTGCGCGGTTTCAGCGTGGTCGGCGACATCTACCTGGATGGCGTACGCGACATTGCGCAGTACAACCGGGACACCTTCAACTATGACCGCGTCGAGGTGCTGCGCGGCTCCGCATCCATGCTGTTCGGTCGCGGCTCCACTGGCGGCGTGGTGAACCAGGTCAGCAAGCTGCCGCGGCCCATCACCGAGCAGGAAGTCAACGTCACCGCCGGCACGGGCAATTACCTGCGCACCACGGGTGACTTCAACATCAAGACCGACGACGATGCGGCCCTGCGCATAGGCGCGATGACCACCGACTGGGACGGTCTGGGCGGCAAGGCATCGACCAGCCGCCGCGGTCTGGCGCTCGACTACAGAATGGGCATAGGCACTGCGGACGAGTTCCTGTTCAGCCTTTACCACTTGAACTACAGCGACAAACCAGTCCTGGGCGGCCGCTGGCTTGAGGGCAAACCCGCGCCACTGCCGGCGGACAAATGGTATGGCGCGAACTCCGACTACCAAAAAGACAGCGCTGACTTCGCCACCGTCACCCACACCCACCGCTGGACCGACGGCAGCACGCTGAAAACCGTGGTTCGCGACGGCTATTACAAACGCGATCTCTGGGCGACACAGATCAATGCCTTTGCAGCTGGCGTGACGCAAGCCAATTTCGGGCCCAATACCGTGGTCAACCGTGGCACCCAGACCCGCGGCGCCGAAGACCACCATACCTTTGTGCAAAGCGATTTCATCACGTCGACCGACTGGTTCGGACGCAAAAACCAGTTGCTGCTCGGCACCGATATTGCGCGGGAAAACACTACGGTCTACCGCTACACCGGCACGCCTGTGCGCCCCGCCACCACCGTTGGCCTGGCCGACAACAGCGCCGTCACAGACACCCGTTTGCGCGTGAAATCAACGGAATTCACCGCCACGGCCATAGGCGTATATGCGCAGGACACCATCAAGCTGGCGCCGTTTTGGAAACTGGTAGGCGGCTTGCGCCTGGACAACTTCTCCGGCAACTACGACCGCTCTGGCCTGGCAACGCCGGGCACGCCGCTGTCGCGCAGCGACACCGTGCTGAGCAAGCGCACCGGTCTGATGTACCAACCCAGCGACGAAGTGAGCTACTACGCATCCTACGGCACCTCGTTCAACACCTCGGGCGACCTCTACCAGTACGACGCGAACAGCGCCAACACACCACCCGAAAGCAGTCGCAACCTGGAAATCGGCGCCAAGTGGGAACTCTTTGAGGGCGACCTGTCGCTGCGCACGGCCTTGGCCCGCACCGACAAATACAACGAACGCAACACCGATGTAAACCAGGCGACGGGCGAATACCTGCTCTCAGGCCAGCGCCACACCAATTCGCTGGAGTTCGAGGTGGCTGGCCGTATCAACCCGAGTTGGGACGTTTTCGGCGGTATCGCCTTCATGCACGGCGTCATAGACAAGGCCGGCTCTTCTGCCGCAGCGCAAGCAACGGTTGGGCTGAACCCGGGCCTGACCCCCAATCTGCAGGCCAATGTCTGGAGCACCTACAAGCTGGACGAGAAATGGCGTGTTGGCGGCGGTGCGACCCATGTGAGCGCCAATGGCCCGTCCTCGGCCAGTGCTGTCAATCTGGCCAATCGTGCACCGTCCTACACCCGCCTGGACGCGCTGCTTGAGTTCAAAATGAACGCAGGCAACACCGTTAAAGTCAATCTGGACAACCTGACCAACAAAATTTACTACAGCTCGCTCTACCAGGCCTGGCCCACCGTGGCCCCGCTGCGCACGCTGCGTGTGACATTGACCAGCAAGTTTTAACCAACGTCCAGCCAGACCTTGCACCATCACAGGTAAAAGCCATGCTGCTTCGAATTCCTCAAGCCTTAACGCCAGAAGAACTCACCGAGGTCAGGCGGCTGGTCCTGGGCGCCGACTGGGCCGATGGCCGTATCACGGCGGGCAGCCAGAGCGCGACCGTCAAAAACAATCTGCAGCTGCCGGAAGACTTGCATGCGGCGCAGCAGGCGCGCCACATCGTCTCGGTGGCGCTGGCGCGCAACCCGATGTTTGTCACGGGGGCGCTGCCCAAATCGGTCTATCCGCCGCTGTTCAACCGTTACGGCGGCCAGACCAACGCCTTCGGCGACCATGTGGACAACGCGGTGCGCACCCACGCGGCCACGGCACGCCATGTACGCACCGACATTTCATGCACGCTGTTCCTGAGCGATCCCGCAAGCTACGACGGCGGCGAACTGGTGGTGCAGGACACCTATGGCGAGCAGCGCATCAAGTTTGAGGCCGGCGATCTGGTGATGTACCCTGGCACCTCGGTGCACCGGGTCGAGCCGGTCACGCGCGGTGAACGGCTGGCCTGCTTTTTCTGGATAGAGAGCATGGTCAGGCTCGATGCCCAGCGACGCCTGCTCTACGAAATGGACATGGCGATCACCGCGCTGCGGCAAAAAGACCTGGACCAGCGCCACGGCAATGACACGCAAGCAGAAAGCCCTGAGCTCGTTCGTCTGACAGGCTGTTATCACAACCTGCTGCGCATGTGGGCCGAGGTCTGAGAAACGGCGGCACTGATATGCGTCAAAATCGAATCCTAGCCAACTGACTATTCATGAATGCAAGCATCCTTCCACTTCGGCAAAGCGCACCTGCACTGAGCCGCAATGCGGCCATTGCATTGGCCGTGGTGGTCCTGCATGTGGGGTTTATCTGGGCGCTGCAAAGCGGCCTGCTGATGCGTGCCGCAGAATTGATCGTGCCGGCCCAAGTGCTGTCGCAGTTTGTCGATCCACCCTCACCCAAAGTCAGCCCCACGCCACCGCTAGCACCGGCGCCTGTGAAGCGGGCGGTGGCCAAAACACCGGTGCAGACGGCGCCGCAGCCGCTGGCAGTTGCCGACAACACAGCCGCTGCCAATGCGCCCGTGGCTGTGGCAACACCCCAAGCCGCGCCGGCAGCTGTCAGTGCAGCGCCTGCTACGCCTGCGGTAGCGCCCGCAGCGCCGGCTCAGATTCAATTGCCGTCAAGCAATGCCGACTACCTGCAAAACCCGAAACCACCCTACCCTGCGCTGAGCCGGCGCATGGGCGAGCAGGGAAAAACCACGCTGCGCGTGCTAATAGGCACAGACGGTCTGCCCAAGCAGGCAGAGATCGTCAAGTCCAGCGGCTATGAAAGGCTGGACCAGGCCGCCCTGGCCACCGCAATGCGCTGGCGCTATGTGCCCGGCAAGCGCGGCGGCGTGCCCGAAGCCATGTGGTTTAACGTTCCCATCAACTGGGTGCTTGAATAGTTTTTCAAGCCGCAGCTGAATATTTTTGTACTCTGGAGTATTGATTCATGAATTCCCAATTCGGCCTTGCCAATGTCTGGAGCCAGGGCGACATCGTCACCAAATCCGTGGCGCTGCTGCTGCTGATCATGTCTCTGGCCTCGTGGATGGTCATCATCATCAAGACGCTGGACTTGTTCAAGTACAAGAGCATCTCCAAAAGTGCTGAAGACTTCTGGTACAGCGAAGACTTTGCCGCTGGACTGGCCAAACTCGGTACAGACGCGAGCAACCCCTACCGCGAGTTGGCCATCGCCGGGCGCGAGGCCACGCTGCACCACAGCAATACCAGGGTCCAGCTGCACGACGCGCTCGACATGAGCGACTGGGTCACACGCTCTTTGCGCAATGCGATTGACGAATTCACCTCCAGACTGCAGTCGGGTCTGGCCATCTTGGCTTCCGTTGGTTCCACAGCGCCATTTGTGGGTCTTTTCGGCACAGTCTGGGGCATTTACCACGCGCTGCTGTCCATAGGCGCGGCCGGTCAGGCCACCATTGACAAGGTCGCCGGCCCGATTGGCGAGTCATTGATCATGACGGCGCTGGGCCTGGCCGTGGCCATTCCGGCCGTGCTCGGCTACAACGCGCTGGTTCGCGGCAACAAAGGCGTGCTGCACAAGCTCAACCGCTTTGCGCACGACATGCACGCCTACTTTGTCACCGGTGCGCGCGTCAGCGCCGGCGGGTCAGCCAAAGTCGGCGCGATGAAATCGGACTGATTGCGGAAAGAAACACCATGGCTTTTGGAACCCAAGACGACACCGATGAGGTGATGAACGAGATCAACATGACACCCATGGTGGACATCATGCTGGTGCTGCTCATCATCTTCATCATCACCGTGCCCGTGATGAAGCACTCGGTCAACATTGATCTGCCGCGCGCAAACAACGAGGCGCAAGTGATCAAGCCTGAAACCATCCGCCTGAGCGTGGATGCCGACGGCAAGTACTTCATCAACGAGACGCAGATCTCGGACGCAGAGCTGGCACCACGGCTGCAGGCCGCAGCGGCGCAGAACCCGCAGCCCGACCTGCATATCCGGGGCGACAAGAACGTGCGCTATGAGCGCGTCGCCCAAGCCATGGCTGCCGCTCAGCAGGCGGGCCTGCGCAAGATTGGCTTCATCACCGAACCGAAAAACTGAAGGTTTGAGCAGCCAGAGATCCAGACGATCAGGCTTCAATCCATGCCAGATACACCGACCATCTCAAAGACGCCAAGCCAGAGCCCAGGCGCGTCAGCACGAGCTGCCGATGCACAAGTCGGCCTGACGCGCCAGACCAGGGTTTGCATAGACAGCGCTGAAATTCTGCGCGGTCACAAAACGGTAGATATCAGCCATTTGGGCAACACTTACCGGCTGCAGGCCACGCGGCTTGGAAAATTGATTCTGACCAAGTGAGACACCCAGCAAAAAGCCGCTCCAGGAGCGGCTTTTTGCTGGGGCATGCAGTTGCTTTACAGACCGATGGCCGCAATGCCGGCACGCGCAATCTGTGCGTCTTCGTTGGACTTCACACCGCTGACGCCGACAGCGCCCAGGCAATGGCCATCCTTGATGATGGGAACGCCACCTTCGAGCATGCCTTGAATATAGGGCGCGCTCAGGAAAGAAGTCCGGCCACCGTTGATGACATCTTCATAAACCTTGCTTTCACGGCGTCCCATGGCTGCGGTGTTGGCTTTGGCCGGTGCAATGTGAGCAGAAATCGGGGCGGCGCCGTCAAGGCGCTGCAGGTTCAGCAAATGGCCGCCAGCGTCAACGATGGCAATCGTTACCGCCCAGTTGTTTTTGATGGCCTCAGCCTCGGCGGCTGCGGCGATAAGTTTGATGTCGGCTGACTCAAGCACGGCGATTGATTTCATGATTTTTCAAGAAGAGTTGTGGGCTGAAGGTGTCGAGCATACCCATGTTTTGTGCCGCCCCAATGGGCGATTACCGCCTTTCAAGGCTCTGGAGCCCTTACAAAAAGTAGGTAATGGCGGGCTCAGGCATCTTGAATATGGCTCGAGGCACCCTAAAATGGTTTTGTCAGCATTTGCTGGCTTTACGGAGATCACGTTCATGAATGACAACGTTCAAATCCTTGGCTACGCTGGTGCAAGCGCCAGTGAGCAACGCAACAAGGTGATGCGCAACACCTACTGGCTGCTGGCACTCAGCATGCTGCCGACCATCCTGGGCGCATGGGTGGGTGTCGCCACCGGTATCACCGCAGCATTGAGCGGCGGGCTGGGCCTGGTCGTATTTCTGGGCGGCGCCTTCGGCTTCATGTACGCCATCGAAAAAACCAAGAACTCGGCCAGCGGCATACCCGTGCTGATGGGTTTCACCTTTTTCATGGGCCTGATGCTTTCGCGCATGATAGGCATGATTCTGGGCTTCAAAAACGGCTCGGAGCTGATCATGACGGCCATGGGCGGCACGGCAGGCGTATTTTTTGTCATGGCATCGCTGGCCAGCGTCATCAAGCGCGACATCTCGGGCATGGGCAAATGGCTGTTCGTCGGCGCGCTCGTCGTGATGGTCGGCAGCATTATCAATATTTTTGTCGGCTCATCGGCCGGCATGATGGCGATTTCGGTCGCCGTGATTGCGATTTTCAGCGCCTACATGTTGTATGACCTCAAGCAAATCCTGGACGGCGGCGAAACCAACTACATCACGGCAACGTTGGCCTTGTACCTGGACCTCTTCAATGTGTTCCAGGCGTTGCTGTCGCTGCTGGGCATCGTTGGCGGCGAGCGCGACTGATTATTTTCAGGACTGTACGCAGTCACAAAAAAAGGGCCCTCAGGCCCTTTTTTTATGCGCGCTCAAAATCATGCGCGCTCAAAAACTGCGATCGACTCCACGTGCGCCGTATGCGGAAACATGTTCACCACCCCGGCCGCCGTGCAGCGGTAGGCGCCGCTGTCCACCAGCACACCCGCATCGCGCGCCAGCGTCGCCGGGTTGCAGCTGACGTAGACAATTCGCTGCGGTGGCAGCCAGTCGCCCAGTTGCAGGCTTTGCTGATGCACGCCATCGTCACAGGGCACGCCGCTGACCAGCTGCTGGTGCAGCGCGGCCAGCGACTTGAACAGCTCGAACGCACCTTCGCGCGGCGGATCGACCAGCCACTTGTCGGCCATGCCGTCCTTGGTGAGCAGCGCCGGCGTCATCTCAAAAAGATTTCGCGCTACAAATGTAGTAGCTGCCAGTGCCCGCCTGTATTGCGATGCAGGCTTGTTTCGCTCAAAATTCTGGTAGGCCCGCGCGACCAGAACGTCGCTGCCTTCAATGCCCAGCACCTCGCGCGCACGGGTGGCCAGCGGCAGCGTGAAATTGCCCAAACCGCAGAACCAGTCGATCACCCGCTCGTGCGGCTGCACGTCCAGCAGGCGCAAGGCGCGTGACACCAGCACCTGGTTGATCTGTGGATTGACCTGGGTGAAGTCCGTCGGTTTGAAAGGCATCAGCACGCCAAACTCTGGCAGGCCGTAACTCAGTTCCAGCTCGGCCTCAGACGCGCTCAAGGGATCGAGCAGCATGACAGTGTCCGGCCCGCCCGATTGCAGCCACCATTGCAGACCGGGGTGGGCCAGGGCAAAAGCGCGCAGCTTGGCCAGATCGCCCAGGCTCAGCGGCTCCATGTGGCGCAGCACCATGGCCGTGACCGCATCGCCGCAAGCCAGCTCGATCTGCGGAATCGTTTCCTTGGCGTCCATGCTCGCGATCAGGCCGCGCAAAGGTATCAGCATGTCGCTGACATGCGGCGGCAGCACGCGGCAGCTGCTCATGTCTGCGACGTAGCCGCTCTTGCGCTCATGAAAACCAACCAGCACCGTGCCTTTCTTGCGCACAAAGCGCACCGACAGGCGAGCGCGGTAACGGTAGCCCCAGGCCGGCCCCTCTATGGGCCTGAGCAGGTTGTCGGGCTTGAGCTTGCCGATAAAACGCAGGTTGTCTTCCAGCACGCGCTGTTTGACGGCAACCTGCGCGCTCACATGCAGGTGCTGCATCTTGCAGCCGCCGCAGGCGCCGGTGTGCATGCCAAAGTGCGGGCAAGCCGGCTTGACGCGCTGCGAGGACTCACGATAAACAGCCGTCAGGGTGGCTTTTTCAAATGCGCTTTTCTTGCGGTAAACATTGGCCGTGACCTGCTCAAAAGGCAATGCGCCTTCGATGAACACCACCTTGCCATCGGCTCTGTGGGCGATGCCCTGCGCCTCGATATCGAGCGACTCCACGGTCAACAAATCGAGCGGGTAGTCTTTTGGCGGCAGGACTGGCGAATTCGGATTTTCTTCAAGCATGCAGCAATTGTCTCAGGTAGCACAGCCGCGCTCGCGCAGACGGCAAAAAAGGCCGGCCCTGCAACGCAAGACCGGCCTTTTGAAACCTTCGCAGAGCAAGGCGCGGAGCGCTTACTTGGCCGGCAGGTATCTGGCCGGATCGACCGGTTTGCCCTGGCGGCGGATTTCGAAATGCAGCTTGACGCGGTCGGCGTCGCTGTTGCCCATCTCGGCTATTTTCTGGCCTTTTTTGACGCTCTGGTCTTCCTTGACCAGCAGGCTCTGGTTGTGCGCATAAGCCGTCAAATAGGTGTTGTTGTGCTTGAGGATGATCAGGTTGCCATAGCCGCGCAGTCCGGCGCCGGCATACACCACCCGGCCATCGGCAGAGGCTATGACCGCATCGCCAGCCGCGCCGGAGATGTCCAGGCCCTTGTTCTTGGTCTCGTCAAAACCGGTCAGCAAGCTGCCCTGCGCTGGCCAGATCCAGCCAATATCGTCTTCGCCCGCAGGCGCTGACGGCGTTGCGCTGGCGGGTGCAGAACTCGCACGGGCAGCAGACGCCGCACCATTGTTGGCAATGACCGAGCCGGCGCTCACAGGCCGCGTCACCACAGCCGCGCTGTCGCTGCCTGGCGGCACGACGCGCAGCACCTGACCGACTTCAATCAGATTGGGGTTTTCAAGGTTGTTCCAGCGCACCACGTCACGCCAGTTCTGTCCGCTGTCCAGACCGATGCGAATCAGCGTGTCGCCGGGCTTGACGGTGTAGTAACCGGCTTTGCCTGCGTTTTCAAAACCCGCCGGCTGCTTGACGCCGGCGCTTTCGACCGCCACAGGCACCGGACGTGCGCTGCCGGTGCCGCGGTCTTCAACTGGCGCACGGTTCAGCGAACGCGTGCTGCAGCCCGCAGCCAGCACGCCCAACGCCAGCACGCAAGCCAGGCCCAAGCGCCCGGCTCTTGCAGTCAAGGCCTGGCCGGCCACTGGCCTGATTGGAGAAATTTCCATAGTGCACCCTGTCGTTTGATTCATTGCGTCTTTCCTCGTCAAGCCGGACACGGCCTGATCTTCAGCTGGTGCCCGATTTTAGGGGCACAAAATGCACCGCTTCGAGCAGCGTCTGGCGCACGCCCTGCGCGGTCTTGTCCAGCACCACCAGCGCCTGCTGGCCGTTGGCCGCCTGCAAGGGCGCGACCAGACGGCCACCAACGGCCAGCTGATCAATCCAGGCGTCCGGTATGGCCTCGCCACCAGCGGCCGAAATGATCACCGCGTAAGGCGCGCCCTTGGCATAGCCCACCATACCGTCACCAAACAGCAAGTGAACATTGGGCAGGCGAAAAGGCCGCAGATTCTCTCTGGCCTTGTCATGCAGGCCGCGCAGCCGCTCAATGCTGTAAACCTCGGTGGCGAGCTGGCCCAGCAAGGCGGCTTGGTAACCGCAGCCAGTGCCGATCTCAAGCACCCGCCCGAGCTTGCCGCGCTGGCCCTGGTCGCTGCGCATCAGCAGCTCCAGCATGCGGGCCACCACATTCGGTTTGGAAATCGTCTGCCCCAGCCCGATCGGCAAGCTGGTGTCTTCATACGCCTGGTTGACCAGCGCCGAATCAACAAAGCGGTGGCGCTCGACATTGCCCATGGCGGCCAGCACCTGGGCATCGCTCACGCCTTGAGCCGCCAGTTTCTGGACCATGCGTGCGCGCACCGCGTGCGAGTCCAGTCCCAAACCGCTGGGAACCGGTCGTTGCAGCCGATTTATTTCAACATTCATGGCTGTAGCGCCCGCTGAATGAGCGCTAACAGCTACATTTTTAGTAGCAGATAGTTGCCCGGCATCGGTCTTCAGGCGCAGCGGAAAACCCGGGCGGGTGCTGACCGCAGCGGCTTTTTTCGGCACCAGGCCTGCCGGCGGCTTGCCGCTTGGCTTCATGAGCCGGCAGGGGTCAAGGCCGCCGCAGCAGCCGATTGCGCCCAGGTCTGGGCCCAGTAAGGCAGCCGCTCGTGGTCGGTCAGGTCAACCTGCAAGGGCGTGATCGAGACAAAGCGCTGCTGGGTCGCATGAAAGTCGGTGCCTTCACCCTCGTCCTTGGCCGGGCCTGCGCCGCCTATCCAGTACATGGTCTCGCCGCGCGGGCTGGTCTGCATGATCACCCGCTCTGCCGCATGGCGCCTGCCCAAACGGGCGATCTTGCAGCCCTGGATCAGCTCGTCCGGCAGATTCGGGATATTCACATTCAGCAGCCAGGGCGCCACTTTGGGCGTAGCGCCTTCGGCCATCTGCTCCAGCGACGGCAGCAGCTGGGCCACCATGTCGCGCGCGCGCGCAGCCGCAGCGTCTATGTAGGCCCAACCCTTTTCGGTCTGCGAAAAAGCAATCGCCGGAATGCCAAACAGATAGCCTTCCATGGCCGCACCCACGGTACCCGAGTAAATGGTGTCGTCGCCCATGTTGGCGCCGTTGTTGATGCCAGACACCACCAGGTCTGGCCGGTAGCCGAGCAAGCCGGTCAGCGCAATGTGCACGCAGTCGGCTGGTGTGCCATTGATATAGCGAAACCCATTGGCAGCGGTCTGCACATACATGGGCGAGTGCAGCGTCAGGGCGTTCGACTTGGCGCTGTTGTTTTGCTCTGGCGCCACCACTTCGACGTCGGCGATTTCTTTCAAAGCCTCGTAAAGGGCGACTATGCCCGTGGCCTGGTAGCCGTCGTCGTTGCAAATAAGAATTTTCATGCGGCGATTTTAGGTCACAGGGGTGACACAGGCCGTCCCAAAGGGCTCTGCACAGCCCGCGGGCCGCAGCCAAGCTGCCTATGATGCAAGGTGAAAAGAACAAACGATCAGACAACACAAGCAACGGAGACCAACATGCATGCCTGGCTTTGTGAAAACCCCACCGGCGTTGAGGCCCTGAACTGGACAGAACTGCCCACACCGGTCCCCAAAGCCGGCGAAGTGCTGGTTGAAATCAAGGCCGCGAGCCTGAATTTCCCCGACCTACTGATCGTGCAGAACAAGTACCAGATGAAGCCCGCCCTGCCCTTTGTGCCCGGCTCTGAATACGCCGGTGTGGTGCAGGCTGTTGGCGAAGGCGTCACGCAGCTAAAAGTCGGCCGGCATGTGGCCTGTCTGGCTGGTACCGGCGGCTTTGCCACCCACACCATAGCGCCAGCGGCCTTGTGCATGCCCTTGCCGTCAGAGTTTTCCTTCGTCGATGCGGCAGCCTTCATCATGATTTATGCGACCTCGCACCATGCGCTGCTGGACCGCGCGCAGCTCAAGGCCGGCGAGACGGTGCTGGTGCTGGGCGCGGCTGGCGGCGTGGGCACCGCAGCCATACAAATCGCCAAAGCCGCCGGTGCCAAGGTGATCGCCGCGGCCTCCAGCGACGAGAAGTGCGCGCTCTGCACATCAATAGGCGCGGACGCGACCATTAACTACAGCCGTGAAGATCTGCGCGATGCGCTCAAGCGGCTGACCGGCGGCAAGGGCCCGGACGTGATTTACGACCCGGTAGGCGGCGACCTGGCCGAGCCCGCCTTTCGCTCCATCGCCTGGCGCGGCCGCTATCTGGTGGTCGGCTTCGCGTCCGGCACCATCCCGGCATTGCCACTGAACCTGAGCCTGCTCAAGGGTGCGTCCATCGTCGGCGTATTTTGGGGCGGCTTTGCCAGACAAGAACCCCAGGCCAATGCCGCCATGATGAAGGAGCTCGCAAGCTGGTACGCCCAAGGCAAGATCAAGCCCGTGATAGACCGCACCCTGCCCATGGCCGAGCTCAAAGCCGCCTACGCGCGCATGGGTTCGCGCGGGGTGAAGGGCAAGCTGGTGATGGTGAATTAGCAACTAGTAAAAAAGCAGCCTGATCGGCCGCATGAGCGGTTATGCGCTCAGAAATTTTTCTAGTACCTCGGGATTTTGAAGAAGCGCCTGCGGCTTATCGTGATGTTGAATACGACCGGCAGAAATCACATAAATATGATCAGCGACCGTCGTCGCTAATTTAGCGTTTTGTTCAATCAGCAATACCGTCAGATCCAACTTGCGCATACCTTCCAACGTTTCGCCAATTTGCTGAATCACGATAGGCGCCAAGCCCAATGACGGTTCATCAAAGATGCATAATTTCGGATCGCCCATCAGTCCGACAGACACGGCCACCATTTGCTGCTGCCCACCTGACATGGTTCCTACCATTTGGTTACGCCGCTGCTTCATGATGGGAAACAGCTCATAGCAACGCTCCATCAAGGCTTTACGGCGCTCCTGGTTGATCAGCGAATAACCACCCATCAACAGGTTTTCCTCAACAGACATGTGAGGAAAAAGACCTCGCCCTTCCGGCACCAGCGAAAGACCGCGGCGAATCAGCATATGGGATGGCGCACCCAAAATATTGACGCCTTCAAAATGAATACTGCCTGATGCGGGCGTCACCAGTCCTGCAATAGCGCGCGCAATAGAACTTTTCCCAGCACCGTTAGGGCCAATCAAGCCGACAATTTCACCAGCCTTGACACTCAAGTTAATGGCATCACAGGCCAAGAAAGGTCCATAGCGGACAACGAGATTACTTACTTCAAGCATGTGCATTACCTAGATATTCCTGGATCACGCGCTGATTTTGGAGTATTTCCGATGGAGGGCCGTCCGCAACTTTTTCCCCTGCTATGAGCACAATGACTCGATCGGCGAGCTCTCGAATGACACGCATGGTGTGTTCAATCACAAAAATCGAACAACGTGATTTCAACTGATGCAACAACTTAATCATTTCGCTGACCTCGGTGACGGAAAGTCCTCCAACCGGCTCATCTAGCATGATGAGCTTGGGCTTTAGTACAAGTCGCATCAGCAACTCCAGGCGACGCTGCTCGAAAAGCGTCAGACTCCCAGCATCCTTATCCAAAAGAAGATCCAAGCGAAGCCATTCAGTCAACTCACGAAGTTCCGCATGACCAACGCCGCGGTGATCCAGTAGCAGACGAGCATTGTCAATGTTCAGCTGAGTAGTTAAATTCGAGAAAACGCGCACTGATTGGTAAGTTCGACAGAGCCCCGCCGCGGCCAACTGATTTGGGGGCATGCCGGCAATGTTCATGCCGCACAACCTCAAGGTCCTCGCATCGCCTTTCACATGACCGCTGACTATATTGACAAACGTCGTCTTACCCGACCCGTTGGGACCGATCATTCCCAAGGTCTCGCCTTCAAGTGACTCTACCGTCACCTTGCTCAGCGCTGCCACGCCGCCGAAACTTTTTGAAAGATCATGGATCTCGATCAGTTTCATACACGTTGCTCCTGTACTCTGGTCTCAACATTTCGACCCGGCTTACGCGACCGAGCAAGAAGATAGGCACCATAAATTCCTGCCGGCATGATCAGCGTGATAACGATGATGAGAGAACCTGACAAGATTTCCTTGAATGCCTGAATGTCCTGTAGCAAAAAAGGAATCGGAGCAAGGATTAGCGTACCGATAATTGGGCCAACGATAGTCCCACGCCCTCCGAACGCAACGTATAACCAGATATTTAGCGATACCAGGACGTCAAACGCTCGCGGCGAGATGAAGCCTACATAAACCGAATAAAAACAGCCGCCAACGCCTGCATACAGCGAAACAATGAAGAACGCAATTATTTTGGTGCGCACAACCTTAATGCCAATGGCTTCGGCAAGAATATCGTCTTCACGAATAGCGACAAAACGTTTTCCTAGCTTCGTACGCGTGATCCATGCACAAATCAAAATTCCCGCGACAGCAGTGATCGCAATAGCGACTTCCAAATTCAGACCCGTCAGCGACCTGGATGCAAACCATTCAGGAGGATCTATCTGATTAATGCCTGTGTCGCCATTGGTATATTTCGGAAAAAAAATGAATGCCAACGTCAGCACTGACTGAATAACTAACGAACAAAGTGTGAAATAGAACCCTTTGAGCCGTAGCGACGGGAGACCCAAAGCCACACCCGAAATCGCCGCAAGCAGCGTGGCTGTTGGCATAGCAAGCCAAAATGACCATCCTGACGACCGAGTCAGATAAACCATCGCATAAGCAGCAATGCCTGCGATGCCAGCAAACATGAGTGGCATCAAACCGACAAAGCCGTACATCAGGTTCATACCCGTGGCCCAAAGAAGACTTATAAACGTCATGCCAAGCACGAACGCCAGAAATCGGTTGCCATCGGCAAGGAATGGCAAGGCTATCGCGAGCAGCGTCGCCACAAGAATGCCGTATTTTTTACTGCTAGTCATCGTTTGAACAATCCATTGGGTCGAAATAGCAGCATGATCAGCATTGCCCCAAGATATGAAAATGTGGCAGCTGTCGGACTGGCAAAAATACTGACAATTGCTTGCGTAAACCCGAAGGTCATTCCAACGACAAGCGCGCCGATCACTGATCCGGGCCCGCCGATGATCATGATCGCAAAGGCAGTTATGGACATCGTCCAGGCCACAGTTAAGTCGAAGCTGTAAGCCAGTGCGAAAAGAATTCCACCAAGAAAAATAATCGTATTTCCTAAAACGAAGGACAACTTGTATATCGCCCTCACGTTCACGCCACGCAAAGCAGCCGCTTCCCGATTCTGGAATACCGCTCGCAGCGCGCGACCATAGGGGTGGTAACGCAGCAAAGCGAACAGCAACGCCAGCACGCTCAGGCTGACAGCCATGACAAGTAGCCTGTTATTCGGTACAGGCATAGGTCCGAGCATGGTGATGCCGCTGATGATGGGCGGCAGTGAAAATTGGTCACTCCACTGCGCATAGGTCAGCGAAAAAACGCCAGACATGATCTGGGTCAATCCGAGCGTCACCACAAAATAAGCCACGTTTCGATTAGGCGCATCGTATAAGCGCCGTATCAGGGCCCATTCGAGGGCTAACGATAGAGCGATGCCAATCGCGACAACCGCCAAAGATGCAGCAAGACTGCTCCATCCCAGTGATGATGTAAAACTCCACGCCAAAAGAGCCGCGAGAAGAAAGAACTGCCCATTGCTGGCATTGGGTAACCAGACACATCCATAGACAATCGTCACACCGGCAGCAACCAGGGAAAATATCGCCCCCATGATCAATCCAGTGGATAAGGTAGATAACAAAATCAATAAATTTGCATCGGACATTCCAGCGCCTTAAATTTCATGCTAAGCGAGTGTCGCCAACAGCCTTGTATGCTGCAGGCGACAGGTCGGATGAATTACTTGACCAACTCGTACACAGGGATAACCTCTGGATCCCACTCGATGTAAAAGCGTTGCTTAGATTTGTAAGTTCGCTTGCCCTCTACGGACTGGATATCCATGAAGTACATGTATTCCTTACGCGCGCCATTTTTGTCAAAATTAATCGGAACGCCGCTGGTAGTCTCTTTAGTGTTGATCTGGGAGATTGCATTGCGAAGTTTTTCGCGATCGTCGCTCCCTGCCGCTTCCAAGGCCTGTTTGAAGATGTAAGGCGTGGTGTAGCAGAAGTTTTCGACATACGACGGTGGCCGGCCGGCGGAACTTTCAAAACGCGAAATGAAATCCTTGCCTTCAGGCGTCAACGAGTCCATGCCGTGGTCAAAGAATGTGCCGTAAATCGAGCCAACACTTCTACTGCCCCAGCCGAAAACTTGCGTTGTCATGCCATACGGATGAATGATCTGTTCGGGCTTGATACCCAGGTCAAGCAGCTGATTGGTCAATACGTTGTCAAATGCGCCAGCGCCACTAACGATGACGTAGTCTGGATTAGCGGCTTTCACTTGTGCCGCTTGCACGGTTGCATCGCTTGACCCTTGTGGAAAGAGAATGTCAGAAACGATGCTGAGCTTAGACTTCGGTGCCTGGTATCTGAATCCAGCCATGATGGCGCGCATGAGCGCCGCATCGGAGTGCATTAGAGCCACCTTCGCACCAGGTTTTCTTTGCTCGAGAAACTTGGCTATGGCATAACCCCAACCAGCTGCATCAGGCTCGATCCTGAACGTGTAACGTGTGCCCGGCTTGGTGAGTTGCGGGAACGCAGCAACTGGCACAAGGAGGGGAATTTTTTGCTGTTCAGCGTACCCATAAAGAGCTAGCGCGACATCTGAACTTGTTGGGCCGCTCAGCGCGACGACCTTGTCGTTGATGTCGAGGTTTCGCGCTGCAGCGAGCGCTTGAGATGAATTGGTCTGGTTGTCCTGAATAATGAACTCCAGCGGACGCTTGAGAACACCACCAGCTTTATTGATTTCATCAGTCGCCATCTTCAGGCCAGCCACGCAACTGGTCCCAAAAAAAGCCCACGGTCCTGTGAGCTCGGTAACAAATCCGACTTTAATCGGTTTGGGGGACTGTGCAAATCCGCCGGCCGTGCATAAGGCCATGGATGCCGCAACAGCCCACTTGAAATTTGTAGATACAAACTGTCTGTTCATTTTGTCTCCAATCATTTAATTTTTAATCTCGTACAACTCACTCTCGCAACTATTCAATCAACTCGGCCAGTACCAGCGCCTTCCGAATTTTTTGAATTTCTTGATCGGGCAATTTCATCAGGGGGGGCCGCACCACTGCACGTGGCAACTTCCCGAGAAGAACCAATGCCTCCTTCATACGGTTGTGCATGTCTACTGCTGGCTCGCCATAAAATACTTCGGCGGTAGGATGAATAAGATTATTCAATCGACGTGCCTCGGCCAAGTCATTGCGCTGAACGGCGCGATAAAGCTTTGCCTGAAGGTCAGCAATGACTGATCCGCTACCCGACAGCAAACCCGCACATCCGAGTACCAATGAACTGAAAAGCCAGGCACTGTGCGTGGTCAAGACGTTTACTGGCGAAGGCAGCGATTGCAGAGCCCTGATAGTTCGTTCATGCAGTTGCGGGTTGCCAGACCAATCCTTGATCGCGCGAATAGTCGGCACAGCATCCAAGATTTTTAGAAGTGTCGGTAACGGATATCCTTGGCCTCCTGCCAGCGGATATTGAAACAATATGAGCGGCAGGTCCGTAACTTCAGCAATTCGCCTGAAATGTTCTACAGCCATCTCAGGTCGTTGACCCAGGGTATAGACGGCGGGCGGAAAAACCAGCAATGCTGACGCGCCTCCTGCCGCTGCCATTTTCGCTATGCGTTGAGCTTCAAAACTGCCATCCGCATACACGCCATTAACCACAGGCATCCCTGAGCCAACTTCATCCATGGTCACCTCAAGCACCCTGCGCTGCTCGTCAAAGGTACAGGACGCCACCTCAGAGGAATGGGCATTTGTGGTGATCGCACTGATTCCTTCTACTGCCGTTACATCTCTCAAATGAGAACGGTAGCTGAGCTCATCAATGGAATAGTCTTCAAAGAAAGGCAATAGAACAGCCGGAATAACGCCCTGCGGAAGGTACATGTTGTCTCCAATTTGTTTATTTATTCTTGGTCGAAATCAGCCGCACGTCGAACGATTAGGCTTCTCGTTTGAAGCCTAATCGGAGACTTAAAGCACTCATTCATCGACAACGCTGTTGCGCAAAATACCGATTTTTTCTATTTCAACTTCACATACATCGCCGGCCTTCATATACAGCGGTGGTTTTCGCGCCATACCCACGCCCGCAGGCGTACCAGCGATGATGATGTCGCCGGGCTGCAACTCCATTGCGTCTGAACATACGCTTATAAGAGTGACCACATCGAAAATCATGTCCTTGGTGTTTGCATCCTGCACAACTTGACCGTTTAGCCTGGCTTGCAGGCGCAGTCCAACGCCACCCTCGGGCAATTCATCTGCTGTGACGAGTTCAGGACCGAAGCCACCGGTACGATCGAAATTTTTACCCATCATCCATTGGGTGGTGCGCAACTGGTAGTCGCGAATGGACCCGTCATTAAAAATCGAGTAGCCAGCGACATGGCTCAAGGCGTCTTTCTTGTCGATATAACGTCCAGCTTTACCGATCACGACGACCAGCTCAGCTTCGTAGTCGAAAGCAGTCGACACCTTTGGCCGGACGAGACTTTCCTCATGGGCTACCCAGGACGATTTGAAACGCTGGAAAAGAACGGGAAATTTCGGCGGATCCTTGTAGGGGCTTTCCGCAGCATGGTCGACAAAGTTCAAGCCAACTGCGATCGCCTTGGACGGCTGCAAGACCGGTGGCAGATAGGTAATTTCAGACAACGGGATGGTCTTGGCAGCTGCAGCTAGCACCAGCTTTGCTCGCGCCATACCCTCGCCTCCAAGCAATAGGAGTTCATCCACGCTATATGGAAGGCCAGCTGCCGTGAGGTCGACGACCTCGTTACCCGAACGTGCACCGAGTCGGCTTTGACCATCATGAAGAAAGTTGAGTAATCGCATGGTTTTTTCTTTCTGAAAAAAAGGGGGGCTATCGCAGGTATTTGTGAAATTCAGTTTGCGGGAGGTATCAACGTCTGCGCCACTGGCGCTTGCGAAAAACGCGCACCAATAGGCCAGATGTCACTGAGCTTGCTTACGCCCTTAAGCAAGGCCGGAGCCAGCTTCTCGAGATCTTTGGCCTGCATGCGCGTGGTGGGCGACGCAATACTGACGACCCCAACGCAGGCGCGTTCACCCGATGCAAGATTGACCATGATGGGCGCGGCAACAGCACCCACACCGAGTTCATTTTCTTCAAAACTCAAGGCGTAGCCGGTCCTACGCGCTTGCTCAAGATCCGCCTCGATCTCGCTACGCTTTGTCTTGGAAAATTCTGTGCACTTGGCGATTCCTGTTTCCGTCAGAACAGCCCAGGCCTGTTCACGCGAAAGCGTTGCCAGCCAGGCTTTGCCTGCTGCGTGCGTGTTCAGCTGGACATCGAGACGGTAGTTAGGGTCGATGTGCAAGGTACGGCGCTCCCCAACAAACGCGAGCACCCAGGTCACTCGCGTGCCAAATTCAACCACGCCCAAACGAACCAGTTCGCCAGTGTCATTGGCCAGTTCGCGCAGTACGCCGCTGGACTGGTCTAGCAGTCGCGTCTGTGCGAGTTTGCGCAGACCGAGATTACTGAGCTTGTAGGTCAACATATAGCAGCCGGTAGCGTCGTCGCTGTAGACAAAACCCATGGCTTTGAGCTCGTCAATCAACCTGAGTGCGATTGCCTTGTTCACGTCCAGCCGACGGCTGATATCTGCCAAAGACCATAAGCCTTCGCCCTCGGACATGAATTCGAGCAATTGCAGGCTCCGTCGTACCGACAGAACACCACCAGTAACACGTTGCGGCGCCTCCTTCGCGCTACCCGCACGAGGCTTTACTTTTGAAGGTGCTGGGCGAGCCATCAGCTGCAGCACCGGTCGACGAGAAGTCCTTCTGCACGGGCTTCGGCTTGCCACTCCTGGGCCTTGCGCGCTAGAGCGGCAGGCTGCAGAGTGACACGGCCAGCCGTCTTTCTGGACTTATCGCTTAACGCTTTGAGTAATTTTGCGGGGCTGGTAAACGGTTGATCCAATGGAAGTCCGTGCTTGTTCATGTGGGCACGCAACTCAGCGGTCGCCGCCCGGTCAACCTTACGACTTACGGGATCAACCACCGCACCATACTGACTTCTGGCCGCTTCAGCAGAGACGTAACCGTTGACGACGTCGCTCTCAATTCTTTCGATCTCGCGTTCTGTTGGCTTTCCAAAGCCTCCCCCACCGCCAGATTTCAGGGTCCACGTATCGCCTTCCTTGAGCATTTGAGAAAACACCTTTCCGGTGGAATAGACAACCTCATCCTTACCTTTACGCCTGAGTGCCACCTCATTGCCCATCGCGGACAGTCCTCCAAAAAGACCCCACGGACAGCATTCGACCCGCTCGATCTGAGTGTTGAACATGATTTCCGACAGCACCCGCATTACTTGCTCAGTGCCGAGTCCACCCCGGTAAGTACCAGCCCCCCCGGAATCGCTGCGCAAGGCGTAACGCTCGACCAATAAGGGGTATTTCGCCTCGACCTGCTCGGAAGGCCCATTGTGAGTATCACCATCGTTGATGGCGATAGTCGCGCTCATACCGTCCTGGTTGTGCTTGGCACCCCAGCCGCCGCCGATCAGCCCCCCTAGGTAAAGGAATAGTTTGTTGTCATGTGGTTGACGGCCATGCACGGAAGCAATGCACAAATCAGCGTGGTGGCCGGCAATGACTTTCGAAGGGATAGCAGTTGACAATGCGCGAAAGACGGTGTCGACGACGGTCATTGGGAAAGTCATCCACCAGCGCATCGGTGCCGGACGGGTTGCATTGATCACCTTTCCCTCAGGCAAGATGACCGTCAGCGCACGAAAGCAACCGTCATTGATCGGTAACTCAGTCGGAGCGACGAGGCATTTGAAGGCGACCTGAGCGCAGGCAATGCCGGCCGCCTCTCCCGAGTTGTAAAAGCCTTTGACCTGATCGCTCACATCCGATAGGTCGATCGTCATCTCATCGCCGCTGATGATCACCTTCACCCGAATTGGAATACGTTTACCGTGCGCGACACCATCGTCATCCATAAAGGATTCTGCGAAGTACACACCATCAGGCATTTCGCTAAGCGCCGCGCGGGAAGCGGCATCGCTTTGTTCGAAAATCTGGTTGATCGCGTCAACGACCGTCTGCTTGCCATACTTGCGCAACATATCCATCACCCGCTTTTCGCCGGTCTTGACCGCTGCGATCTGCGCCCTCAAGTCGCCCATGGCGCGCTCAGGGATGCGAACGTTCATCTCGATGATTCGAAAAACATCGTCGTTGGGAACGCCTTTACGATAGATCTTTACGATAGGCATCTGCAAGCCTTCGGAATAGATGTCAAAAGTCATGCCATCCAGCGTGCCGCCAATGTCCTGCCAATGCGCCATACAAGCTGAAAATCCAACAATTTCACCTTCAAAAAAGACCGGCACCGCGAACGTCATATGGTTCAAATGGCTTCCGGTGATGTAGGCGTCGTTGGTCAGAAGCACGTCACCTTCTTCAAGCTGGTCATAACCAAACTGCGCGATCATCCTTTTTACAGTGTTGCTCATCCCACGGATGAACATGGGCAGTCCGATACCAATTGAGACAGTGTTACCTTCACGATCAAAAATTCCAACCGTGAAGTCAAGCGCCTCATAGATGATCATGTTGTAGGCGGTGCGCATGAGGTTGGACTTCATCTCCTCGGTAGTTGCAACCATTCCGTTTCGGATGATCTCGGTAATAACAGCGTTCTGTCGAGGTAAAGCCTGCATTTTTTGTCCCTCAGTTTTAGTCATTCGCCACCTCAATGACCAAGTTGCCAAATTTATCAACGGTTAGTTCATCACCAGGAAATATCACAGTAGTCGACGCGTATTCTTCGACCAGCGCCGGACCGCTTATCTGGTTTCCCCAGCGCAAATCCTGACGCTGGTAAACACGAGCGTCCTGCCAGCCATCTGTTGCGGTGAAATACACCGGCCGCATGCCTGGTACAGCTTCGGGCTGAGCGTTTCCAAGCGTCAGTTCTGCAACGGACGGCTTGGGCATATCGCCGGATACCGAGGTACGGATACTCACGATCTCGGCACGCTCGTTCTCAGAGCAATAACCGTAACGCTTCAGATGAACCGCGTCAAACAAGCGCTTGATGTGCAAAATATCGCGTGCGTTGAAAACATCAACCGGAATTTCGACCGATACGGCATGCTCCTGCCCAACATAGCGCATGTCGAGACCCCGCTCAACCTTGATCTCACCAACCTTCACCGCAGCGCGACGAATCTCATCTTCGCCTTTAGCCTCCATCGCCTGGTAGAGATCATTCACCTCCGAAAAATCAAACGCTTCGAGCGAGGTAAAACGTGTACGAACATAGTCACGACGCAAGTCAGCAACCAACATGCCGTATGCCGAAAAATGACCTGGTGCATTGGGAATAATCACGCGGGGCATCTGCAACTCGCGCGCGACCAGTACGGCATGCAAGGGGCCGGCTCCACCAAAAGCGACCATTGGGAAATCGCGCGCGTCAAGGCCGCGTTCGGTCGTCACCCGTTGTACAACGTTCGACATGGTGACCGCAGCGATTCGTATGATGCCCTCTGCTGCCGCTTCCACCGACAGGCCAAGCCTGTCGCCGATGCGCTCCTGCATAGCCTTGCGAGCCGCGACGGCGTCCAAGCGCATATCGCCGCCAAGGAAGCGGCTCTCGGACAGGCGACCAAGAATCAGATTTGCATCGGTCACTGTGGGCTCTTTACCTCCCAGGCCATAGCAGACGGGGCCAGGCACAGAGCCGGCGCTTTGAGGGCCAACGCGCAGAGAATTGCCCGCAGCCAAGCGCGCAATGCTCCCGCCGCCAGTTCCCACTTCCTGTATGTCGATCATCGGTATCTGCACCGGCAGACCTTCTGAATAGCCACCGATCATCGAGTTCGATGTCATCAAAACATTGCCGTCCAATATCACGCCAGACTTTGCGGTGGTACCACCCATGTCAAAAGCAATGGCGTCGCGTATCCCTATGGACCGACACAACTCCCGCGTTCCAATCACGCCTGCCGCAGGCCCAGACTCCAACATGCGAATACATTCTCTTTGCGCACTGTCTACGTCGTAGAGTCCGCCGGTCGACTGCACGATAAGAAAGCCACCGCCAAAATTCTTTTCTTCCAGATGTTCTACGATTTCCCGAAGGTAGCTCCGCACCCGAGGACCGACGTATGCGTTGGCAGCAACGGTACTTGTGCGTTCGTACTCGCGATATTCCTGAGACAGTTCATGCGATGCAGTGATATACATCGCAGGAAAGCGCTTTTCAAAAAACTGCTTAGCGCGGATTTCGTGCTCGGCGTTTCGATAGGAGTGCATGAACATGATTGCAAGCGCCTCGACGTTCTCCGACTCCAGCTTGTCAGCGATTTCCGTCAGCTCTTCGTCTGACAAGGGCTTGAGTACTTCACCAGAACCGTAGAGCCGCTCGTCCACCTCGAAGCGCAAAGCTCGATCAATCAGCGGCTTGTGCTTCTGGAAAAATAAGTTGTAAGCCTCAGGCCGATTAATCCGTCCGATCTCGTATATATCCCGAAACCCTCGCGTAGTCACTAACGCCGTGCGTGCGCCGCTGCGCTCAAGCAGGGTATTGATGGCCGTTGTGGTGCCATGCAAAAATAGATTAGCCTGATCGAAGCTTGCGCCAGCTTTTTCAACACCATCGTTGATTCCATCTATAAGATGTGCAGGTGTTGTTAAGCACTTACCAAGTTTTATGATGCCGGTTCGCTCGTCAAAGATTGCTATATCTGTGAATGTCCCGCCTACATCTGCGGCGATGCGCGAGTCGGCATGTAGTGTTTGCACTATCGTGTCTCCTGTCTATCTTGTAGTTATCAGACTGACTGATGAATTTATTGGTAACGGCGTTACTTAAATCGAATATTAGTCAACTATTCGCATCGTTAACACGAGTACTTACCCTTGTGCACTCGAGTCTGCAAGGTCGCTTTCAAAATTTTTAAGCCGCACAGCCTTTCACAATAAGCCGAAAAAATATCCAAAAAATTAAGCTAATGCGTGGATTTTCGTTTGATGAGAAAGGGTCATCTGGTCAAGACAAGTAGCGTCTTCAAGACATAGATTGCGTTTTCGCTCAAGTAAGCTGAACTGGCGCCAAGCTCGAAACAATCCCAAGCGCGACCGCAAGTTCGCCCAAGTAGCTGACTTGTCAAGCACTATTTGCGGCATATAAAGCACATCATTTTTTGCCAACGCGGCTGCAGCAGGACAAGGCGAAAACGACAGTCTTCTTCGGGAACGTAGCCAAAACTGTTGAGAAGGGTCTGCAAGATCTCGGTAAATCCTTCGCTGCCATAAGGCGACGGCTTGAGAAGGAAACCGGACGCAGTTCAGTCTGCGCGCAGCATGAAATGGTCTGGAGGATCGATTGCACGCCATATGCCAAAGCGGCACGCTGTGTTCACAACAAACCTGTCAGAGACCAACCGAGCAGAAGAACTCCGCCTCAGCACCAAGCTCTTGCGCCAGTGTTCCATGATGAAAATATCAGAAGGCCTAGGCAAGATGGTACTTGGCCAAACTTTTGGAAGTGCGTCTTTTACAGTCCCAACCGCTGCAGGCAAGAAACGCGAGCACTATGAATTAGCGGCTGCATTATTTTGGCTCGCTTGCGCGAACTAAAAGACGGGACAACGGACAAAGCCCGTAGAGCCGGAGACGCTCTGAACCCGAAACTGCTTACAAACCCCAGAAACAAAAAAGCCCCGCTGTTGTGAAGCGAGGCTAAGTTGTAGATTTTATCTGGGGTGGCTGATGGGGCTCGAACCCACGACAACAGGAATCACAATCCTGGACTCTACCAACTGAGCTACAGCCACCGTAGAGTGCTGATTATAGCGGCTAGATTCGCTATAAGCGGCGCTTTAAAAATTACTGTGTGACACCGCCGCCTGTCGCGGCACGGCCAGACACGGGTTTGGCGACTTTTATCTCTGCCTTGAAGCGCTCTTTCAGAGTGTTGTAGTAGGCCAGGCTTTCTGCCGATGTCCACCACTGCGCGTACTGAGCGCGTTCCTGCGCGGCTGCGGCTTCGGGGTGGGCCTCACGGGGCATCACCTTGAGAACCTTGACGATCGCGTAACCCTGGGCACCCAGATCCACGCCGCTGAAGGCCGGCAAGGCAGTAGTGTCCGTGCGCAGCGCTGCATCGACGACTGGCGCGGGCTGCTTCTGGGTCTGGTCACGGGACACCACAAGGGTCTCGGACAGTAGCGCTGAGGCAGCTGCAGCCTTCCAGGCAGCAAGCTTGGCGATGCCGTCCTTGCGGGCTTCCTCGGCAGCATGCGTGGCCAGCCAGCGTTGGCGAACGATCTCCCGGACATCGGCAAGCGGCCGCGTGCGTGCGGGGGTGTACTGCGTGATGCGGCCAGAAATCAGCTGATTCGGAGCGACTTCAACAGCTTCGGTATTGCGCTTTTTCTCTATGGCATCGACTGAAAAAAGTGCATTCAAAAACTTGGGACTGGCCAATGCGCCTGACACGCCGGCTGCGGCCTGGCGCGTAACACCGCTTGCGGTTTTAAGTTCCAGCTTCAAGCGCTCGGCAATTGGCTTGAGGCTGTCAGCCTGCTCATAGACACCGTTGCTAAACAGCTCGGCAGTTTCAGCAAACTTCTTTTGTGCCTGCTGTTTTTTCACGTCGGACTCGAGCTCGGCCTTCATCTCTTCGAAACTGCGCTGCTTTGGCGTTTTGATGTCGGTCAGCTTGATGATGTGGTAGCCGAACTCAGACTCCACCACGTCGCTGATGTCACCTTTTTTCATGGCGAAAGCGGCATCTGCGAAAGCTTTGACCATGGCACCGCGCGCAAAAAAGTCAAGGTCGCCGCCATTGGGGGCTGAACCCGGGTCTTGCGAATTCTTGCGGGCCACATCGGCAAACGACTCGGGTGACTTTTTGACCAATGCCAACAGCTCAGCCGCCTTGGCCTTGGCTTTTTGCCGGTCGGCTTCAGGCGCGGTTTTGGGCGACGCGATCAGGATATGGCTGGCGCGCCGCTCTTCGGCACCGCTCAGACGCTCGGTGTTTTGCTCGTAATAGGCTTTCAAATCTGCGTCACTGACGGTGATGCCTTTTTTGACCGCATCCATGTCGAGCACAACAAACTCAATGCTGGCCTGCTCAGGTGCCTGGAACAGGTTTTCATTGGCTTTGTAAAACTGTTCAAGATCCGCATCCGTGGGCTTGAGTTTGGCGGCGTAATCAGCGCTTGAAAACCGTGCGATCTGAATCTCGCGCTTTTCAAAGTAAGCATTGAGTGCCGTGTCAGCAGCCAGCCGGGAAGAAAAACCACTGGCACCCACGCCCATCAATACCTGGCGGTTTGAAAGGTCAGAGCGCACATTGGCCTCGAACATCTCGGGGCTCAAACCCTGGCTGCCCAGCATCTGGCGATAGCGCTCCATGTCGAGCGTTCCGTCAGCACGACGCAGTTGTGCAATGTCAGGGTTGTCATGCAGTTCGCGCGCCAGACGCTGGTCGCTGATGCCAAGCTTGAGCTTGTTGGCAGCAGCTGCGAGCACGCGGTCACGCACCAGACGCTCCAGCGTGGCGTAGCGTGCTTCAGGCGAGTCCAGAAGCTTGGGGTCAAGCGTTGGCATCGAGGCCCGCAGTCTGTCGATTTCACGAAGATGCGCTCTGTCCCATTCGGTCTGGATAATGTCCTGACCATCGACCTTGGCAACCACTGCGCCTTTGTCCTTGGAGCGGTTGTAGCCGTCCAGCCCAAACAGGATGAAGGACGGAACAATCAACAGGAACAAAAAGCCCATCGTGATCTTGGTGTGCTTGCGAATGAAATCAAACATCTCGAATTTCCTGTACCGCCGACAAGGGGCAAAAACAAAAGACCATCACTAAAACCCAAAGTGAAAATCACTAAAAAAAAAGGCGAACCATGTGTTCGCCTTTTTTCGGATTGTCCTAGTTCGTGGTGGGTGCTGACGGGCTCGAACCGCCGACCTACGCCGTGTAAGGGCGCTGCTCTACCAACTGAGCTAAGCACCCCACCTTAAACTTTTAAATCATTTGCATCAGTTCAAAGCGTCTTTGAGCGCTTTGCCCGGACGAAACTTTGGAACCTTGGCTGCTTTGATTTTAATCGCATCGCCGGTACGTGGGTTGCGACCGGTGCGAGCTGCGCGTTTGCCGACTGCAAAAGTACCAAAACCGACGAGAGAGACAGAGCCCCCTTTTTTCAGAGTTGTCTTCACAGCACCAATGGTTGCCTCCAATGCGCGCGTCGCGGCAGCTTTGGATATGTCAGCATTCTTTGCAATGTGCTCGATCAGTTCGGTCTTGTTCACAAGGAGCCCCTCGTTGATAAAAGTTAATCTGGTTATGACTGGGAAAGCCTCAGCGAAATTTTTTTTCAATTTCAGCGGGAGGACAGCAAAACGGCTTGTTGCTGATAACCATTAAAGCCATGGGCTTGCAAGGTGTCAATGCAGCACGCGTTTTTGCTGTGTACGGCGCGGATTCTAGTCTCTTTTTGGCGATTAACTGGCGTCACCGTAAGTACACATGCGAATTATTCCGCAGCTTCGAGCAACCAGACCGCCCAGATCAACCCAGGGCTTGCGCAATCGCCTTGCCAACATCCGATGTGGATGCTGTTCCGCCCAGATCGGGTGTGCGCGGCGCACCGCTTTGGGGTGCAAGAACTTTTTCAATCGCGGCAAGAACCGCATCGTGTGCGTCCTTGTGACCGAGAAACTCCAGCATCATGGCGCCGCACCAGATCTGGCCAATAGGATTGGCGATCTGACGGCCGGCGATGTCCGGGGCTGATCCATGCACGGGCTCAAACAAGGATGGAAATTTGCGCTCGGGGTTGAGATTGGCGCTGGGCGCAATACCAATTGTTCCGGTGCAAGCTGGTCCCAGATCACTCAGAATGTCGCCGAACAAATTGCTGGCCACCACCACATCAAAGAAGTCAGGTCGCTGAACAAAGTGCGCCGTGAGGATGTCGATATGAAATTTATCGAGCTTGATATCCGCATAGCCTTTGGCCATCTCGACGACACGCTCGTCCCAGTAAGGCATGGAAATGGAAATGCCATTGGACTTGGTCGCACTGGTCAGATGCTTTTTCGGGCGGGACTGGGCCAGCTCAAAAGCGAACTTCAGCACGCGGTCAACACCGATACGCGTGAAGATGGATTCCTGCAGTACAAACTCGCGCTCGGTACCAGGGAAGGCCTTGCCACCAATGCTGGAATACTCGCCTTCGGTGTTTTCACGCACGATGTAGAAGTCAATTTCGCCGGGCTGGCGCGGACTGCCGTCGCGACGAACCACGGGGGCAATGATGCCAGGCATCAAGCGTGCAGGACGCAGGTTGATGTACTGATCGAACTCGCGGCGAAACATCAGCAACGAGCCCCACAGAGAGACGTGGTCGGCAATCTTGTCGGGCCAGCCTACAGCGCCAAAGTAAATCGCATCGTGTCCACCGATCTGGTCTTTCCAGTCATCGGGCAACATCTTTCCGTGCTTTTCATAGTAGTCCCAGCTCGAAAAATCGAAGTGGTCAAAATGCAGGTCAATGCCGAACTTGCGCGCGGCCGCGTCCATGACGCGTATCCCCTCGGGCATGACCTCTTTTCCAATGCCGTCGCCGGCGATCACTGCAATTCGCTTTTTACCTGTTGTGTTCGTCATGCTCGTTTCCTTAGATTTAAGTTTTGAAAAAATTCAGGGCCTGCGCCAGCAGCACGGCTGGCGCTTCCTCGGCGATGTAGTGGCCGCACGGCAAGCTCTGCCCGGACACCTCGCAAGCACGCTCGCGCCAAAGCGCCAGCACGTCAAAGCACTTGCCCACTGCGCCGTGCTCACCCCAGAGCACATGCAGTGGCTGCTGCAGCTTCCGACCTGCCGCCACATCGGCTCGGTCATGCGCCAGATCCAGCGTCGCTGAGGCGCGGTAGTCTTCGCATATCGCGTGCGCGCTGCCGGGTATCTGCGCGCAACGCTCATATTCAGCCAACGCTTCGGGGGCAAAAGCCGCCAAACCCGCATGGCGTTTGCCCATGACACTGCGCACATAGCGCGCCGGGTCAGACTCAAGCAAGGCTTCCGGCAAGGGCTGCGGCTGGATGAGGAAAAACCAATGCCAGTAAGCCGTGGCAAAAGCTTCTGTGGTGTTGCTGTACATGCCCAGCGTGGGCGCCACATCCAGCAGCAGCAGTCGCTCAACACTGTCGGCATGATCGACCGCCAGGCGATGCGCCACGCGCGCGCCCCGGTCGTGGGCCAGCACCTGAAAGCGGCTAAAACCGTGGTGCTGCATGACCGCCATCGCATCGAGCGCCATCTCGCGTTTGGAATACGGCGCGTGATGCTCGTCACTGACAACCCGGGCTGAATCACCGTAGCCACGTAAATCCATCATGACCACGGTGAATTTTTCTGCCAATGCAGTCGCCACACGATGCCACATGACATGGGTTTGCGGATGACCGTGCAGCATCAATAGCGGCGCGCCCTGGCCACCTTTCAAGGTGCGCAGTTTGCCGGCAGGCCCCTGTACGTCGCTGGTTTCAAAATTATCAAACATCAATCTGCCTTGATGCCTTTTTGGGCAATCAGTTTTTTCCAGCGCTGGTACTCTGACCTGATCAGCGCATCGGCCTGAACCGGTGTCTGCGGCCAGCTGTCAAAGCCCTCACGGGCCAGCCGGGCCTTGACCTCGGGCGCATTGAGGGTGTCGTTCAGTGAGCGGTTCAGCGCGGCCAGCGTGTCCTGCGCGATCGCAACTGGTGCACTGATGACGAACCAGGTTTCGAAGACATAGTTTTTCAGACCGGCTTCGGCCATGGTTGGCACATCGGGCAGCATGGCTGAGCGCTTGGGCCCCGTAACCGCGAGGGCTCGGAGCTTGCCGGCCTGCACGTGCTGCTGCGCAGCGGACAAGACCGGAAAGCTCATGTCAACCTGGCCAGAGATGGTGTCAATCAGGGCCGGACCACCGCCGCGGTAGGGCACGTGCAGGATAAAGGTGTTGGATTCGGCCTTGAACAACTCGGCGGCCATGTGAAAAGTGCTGCCGGTGCCGGCAGAACCAAATGCCATTTTTCCGGGGCGGGACTTAGCCAGTGCCACCAGTTCCGCGACGGTCTTGGCCGCCACCTGGTTGTTGACCACCAGCACATGCTGGGACGTTGCCACCGTGCCTACTGCACGCAAGTCTTTAAGGGTATCAAAAGGCATGCGTTCAAACAGCGACGGGTTGATGGATTGCGAGACGGTGTTGAGCGACAGCGTGTAGCCATCGGCGCGAGACTTGGCGACCAGGTCCATGCCCAGATTGCCTGAAGCGCCGGCACGGTTATCGACGATCACCGGCTGGCCCAGGCGTTTGCCCCACTCATCGGCAATCAGCCTGGCGGCGATATCGGCACTACCGCCAGGTGCGTAAGGGACCACCAGGCGCAGCGGCTTGTCCGGGAAATTCTGACTCCAGGCCAGATCGGCGCTGCACAGCAGTGCCAGCAGGAGCGCTGAACTCATCAAGGCGCGCCATATTTTTATCGGGCTGGAAATCATCTGCATCAAGCGTCCCCTGGTTTTCTATCTTTGCGTCGATTTTGAAGAAGTGGACAACTTAATTCAAGCAATAATCTGGCAATTGATTATTTCCAAAAAAGAATGAATGCAACGCAGTGATCTTGAACTCGTGCTTGCCGTGCGCGACCACGGCAGCCTGGCGGCGGCGGCACGCAGTCTCGATGTGGCGCCACCTGTGGTCACCAAGCGGCTCGCGGCGCTGGAAGCGCGGCTGGCCCAGCGTTTGTTCCAGCGCACCACCCGGCGCGTCAGTCCAACTGCCGAGGGCGAAACAGTCTGTGCGCGTGCCGTCGACCTGCTCCAGGGTTTCACGGCGCTAGAGGCTGAGCTCCAGGAGCGCAAATCAGAGCCCACCGGGCTGATCAGGCTTGCCGCCACCTTTGGTTTCGGACGCCTTTGGCTGGGTCCGGCATTGGCACAGTTTCAGGAGCGCTATCCGCGCATAGACATACAGCTGCAGCTGACAGAGCAACTGCCCGACCTCGCACTCGAAGGGTTTGATGGCGCCATCTGGCTATGGTCGGCGCGCGGCCCGCAAGCGGCCCAGCAGGTGTCACGCCGGCTGGCCAGCAACCAGCGCGTGCTGGTGGCCGCGCCCGCCTACCTTCAAAAACACGGCGAGCCAGGCGATCTGCAGGACCTGCCCAAGCATGTCTGCCTGATCGTGCGGGAAAACGGCAACGCCACGCGGCAGCGCTTTGATATCTGGCCCTTGCACAGAGACCCGGACAAGGCGGCGGAACTGGTGCGCGTTCGCGGCCCGCTGTCGAGCAACTCCGGTGAACTGGTGCGCGACTGGTGCCTCGAAGGCCGCGGCATCATGTTGCGCAGTCTTTGGGACATTGCGCCGCTGCTGGCGTCGGGTCAACTGGTGCGCGTCTTGCCTGAATGGTCCATGCCGGATGCAGACATTCATTGGCTAGCCCCCTATCGCGCCGATGTACCGCGCCGCATCCGACTATTGATTGATTTCCTGCTCTTGCAGTTTCACTCTGCGCCGTGGAAATCAAGCAGACCCTACGCCGCCAGCTACTGAAGCCAGGACTGGACCGGGGCTTACCTCAAAGCCCATCAAGCCAATATCGAGATTGATAGCGCAAGCGCACACCACGATGGCACCGGCTTGACCATCACGCACCAAACTTGTGCGCTTCGAATCAATACGAGCATTGACGTCTTGGCATGGAGCTTGCGAACAGACCCCAGGTAAATCAACCACAGGGTCAGACATGCTTGCTCGTAGAAAATTCATATCCGCCATGGCCGCTGCAGCAACTGCATCGACGCTGCCACTTTCGGCCTTCGCTGCGGACCAGGTCATTCGTGTTGGCGCACTCAAGCTGATGCATTCCATCACGCCGCATTTCTACGAAAAGTTCGCGCCTCCTGGTTATCGCATCGAAGTCATTTCATTTGAAACACCAACCGATGGCAAAAACGCCGTGGTGACAAAGTCCGTCGACTTCGGCGCCTTTGGCATTGCCGCAGCCACATTGGGCGGCGCGGCAGGCGAGCCGGTGGTCGTGATTGGCGCACAGTGCAACAAGGGCATGGCGGTGGTCGTCGGCAAGGACTCGGGTATCAATTCACTGAAGGCCCTCAAGGACAAGAAAGTGGGCATATTGCCCGGCTCAACCCAGGAAGTCGTGATTCTGGACCGCCTCAAGCAGGAAGGCCTGAGCATCAAGGATATTCAGTCCGTGCGACTGGCGTTCAGCGAAATGCCGGCGGCGCTTGAGCGCGGCGACATTGACGCCTACGTGGGCGCCGAACCTGGCCCCTCCATCTCGGTGAGCCGTGGCGTTGGAAAAATCCTTGAATACCCCTACGGCACGCCTACTGGCGCACTGAACATGGTCTTGGGCACGCACGCCGACACCGTGAAAAACAACCCGGCACTGGTCAAGCTTTACCTGCAGATGCACCGCAAGGCGACAGAGTACGTGTTGGCCAATCGCGCCGCATTTGTCGAAATGTCCGAGAAAAAACTCGGGCTTCCAGCCAAGACGGTTGAGCTCGCTGCACCGAACATCGAGTTGACCTGGCGCATAGATGAAGACTGGGTGACGCGTGCCAAATACTATGGCTCGCAAATGCTGGACAAAAAGCAGATTCGTCAGCTACCTGACTACAGCACTTTTATCGACACCAGTTTCGCCAAGAGTCTGTAGTTGAACGCGAGCACATTGCGGCGCCTTATGGTGCCCACTATTTTGCCCCTGCTGCTGCTGCTGGGCTGGCACCTCGGTGTGCGACTCAGCGGCACACGACTGATCCCATTGCCTCAGGACGTGGCGCTCATGCTGTATGACTTTGCTTTTGGTGGCATCTACGATGACGCCTACAGCAAAACACTGCACCTGCATTTGTGGAAATCGGTGACACGCGTTTATGGTGGCTTTTTCGCAGCCGCGCTGGTCGCCATTCCGCTGGGCTTGCTGATAGGCCGGATCAAGCTGATTCGCGAGCTGGTCGACCCTACCCTGCAACTGCTGCGTCCGGTACCTGTGACCGCCTGGCTGCCCCTGTCGATGATTTTTTTCGGCATTGGCCCCAATGCTGCAATTTTTCTGGTTTTCCTGGGCGCGTTTTATCCGATTGTGTTCAACACCATTTTTGGCGTGCGCTCAGTCGATGAACGGCTGTTTGAGGCGGCGGCGATGCTGGGCTGCAAAGGCTCGTCGCTGTTTCGGCAAGTGGTGTTGCCGGCTTCGCTGCCCGCGATATTGAACGGCCTCAGGCTGGGTCACGGCTTTGCCTGGATCCTGATCGTGGTCGGCGAGATGACGGGGGTCCAGGAAGGCCTGGGCGCTACCATCATGGACGGCCGCATGCTGTCACGCTCAGAACTGGTCATCGCTGGCATGGTGGTCATTGGTGTTGCTGGCTTCGCCACCGACCGTTTGCTGGTCTGGCTCAACAATCGTTTGCTCAAATGGAGTCCACAACACAATGTCTGAACTCCCTGCACAGCGCCAGGCGCTCCCGGTTCTGTCCGTCAGTCAGCTGAACAAACAGTTCAGTGTTGGAGGCCGAACCGTTCAGGCCCTGCACGATGTCAATCTCAGCGTCAAAAAAGGCGAGTTCGTGTGCCTGATTGGTGCATCTGGCTGCGGCAAGTCCACCCTGCTGCGCATTCTCGCGGGTTTCGACACCCCGTCCAGCGGAACGGCACAGATGTACGGCATGCCCATCAAGGGCCCGGGCCCGGAACGCGGCATGGTGTTCCAGGACTTTGGGCTGTTTCCGTGGCTCACCGTCAGGCAGAACATAGGCTTTGGCCCGCACCAGCGCAGTCTGCCAAGCGCCAGACTCGCGGAAACCACGTCGCACTATATGGACATGGTCGGTCTGAGCAAGTTTGCCGATTACTACCCCGGACAGCTCTCGGGCGGCATGAAGCAACGCGTGGCCATCGCGCGAGTGCTGGCCAATGAGTGCGAAGTACTTTTGATGGACGAACCTTTTGGCGCACTGGACGCGCTCACGCGCGAAAAACTGCAGCAAGACCTGCTGGAGATCTGGGCCAGGACCAAGCTCACGGTGATTTTTGTGACCCATGCAGTGGAAGAAGCCGTGCTGCTTTCAGACCGCGTCGTGGTCATGACCGCAGGCCCTGGGCGCATAGAAGAAGACGTTGCGCTCGAGCTGCAACGCCCGCGCGATATCGTCGGCATTGAGTTCAACCAGGTCAGGCGCGACATCACACAAATGCTGTCCAGCCATGTCTCAACGAGGGTGGCGGCATGAGCGCGCTGTACCGCGGCATGGACCAGGCCAGCCTGGACACGGGCTACAACAACAGCGCGGCTGTCCAGGACAGCTTTGAACTGATGGCCGAGTTCGACGTGCTCAGCGAGCAGATGCGCGGCCTGCCCAAAGCCCGCATTGGCTTGCGCTACGGCGCTGCGCCACGGCAGCTGATCGATTACTTTCCAGCGGCCAAACCAGGACCCCTGCTGGTGTTCATCCACGGCGGTTACTGGCAGATGCGGTCCAAGGAAAGTTTCAGCTTCATCGCCAAAGGCTTGCAGGAACAGGGCATGCACGTGGCCCTGGTCGGCTACACGCTCGCGCCAGCCATCAGCATTGCGGGGATTGTTGCCGAAGTCAAAGCCGCCATCGCCTGGCTGGCCGCGCATGCATCGGACTTTGGCGGCGACCCCAGACGCATGCTGCTCTCGGGTTGGTCGGCAGGCGCGCACCTGACGGCCATGTGCATGGATGCGCCGGGCGTCATAGCGGGTCTGGCCATCAGCGGCGTCTACGATCTGGAGCCGGTGCGACTGAGCTACCTCAACGACAAACTCGGGCTAAAGGCTGAGGACGTGCCGGCAGTCAGCCCGATGACGCTGGCGCAAAGCCCCAAACCCATGCTGATTGCCTATGGACAGTCGGAGCTGCCAGAGCTGCAACGACAGTCACAAGACTTTCATGCCGCACGCGTGGCAGCCGGCATGCCAGGGCCATTGCTGGCCTTGCCGGGCTTGAACCACTTCACCATTTTGCGTGAACTGTCCGAAGCCCAGGGCGCGCTTGCACTGGCGGCCAAAGACCTCTGCGCGGCAAGCACCACGCAGAGTTGAGGCACAGACTCAGGCCTGTTTTTGAATGGCCTGGTCTTTGTAGATGTCGAGAATCTCCTCGCCCGTGCACATCACCACATCCTCATGCGAGAGGATGTAGTCATACAGGGCTTCAAGATAGCGAATGCGGTGTGGCACGCCGGTCAGGTAGGGGTGAATCGAAATCGCCATGACCCTGGGAATGCTTGAGCCTTCCTTGTAGAGCTGGTCGAACTGGTCACGTCCGCGGCGAAGCAGCTCGTCAGCGGCCTGGTGCTGAACAGCGGCGATCACCACATCATTCAGCTCGACCGTGTAGGGCACTGAAACCATATCTCCGGTGCGGGTCTTGATCGCGACGGGCTGGTCATCGAGAACCCAGTCAGCAACATACTCAATGCCGGCTGCGGCCAGCAGATCGACTGTGTCATTGGTTTGCGCGATGCCAGGGCTTTCCCAGCCACGCGGCGCCTTGCCGGTGAAGTCACGTATGGCTTGCATGGTCTGCGCTATGGCTGCGGCCTGGTCCTCGACGCGATGCATGGGTTTTTGCACAAAGCCGTGACCCATGAATTCCCATCCGGCGTCAAGCGCGGCCTGGCAGGCCTCGGGATATTCCTTGCAGGCCGAGCCATTGACGGCGAAAGTAGCGCGCAGGCCGCGGCTCTTGAGCACCTCAAGAAAGCGCCAGAAGCCAACCCGCATGCCGTACTCATGCCAGCACCAGTTTGCAATATCCGGCAACAGCGGCTGGCCCATGGGCGGTGACAAGACAGTGCGTGGCATGGCGGACTCGGGGAGCCAGTTTTCGACGTTGACGATGGTCCACACCGCCACCCTAGCCTTCTTGGGCAGCCGGAAAGGGGTGCGACTCACGATAGGTTCGTAAGGCACCCGGTCGCGTGCCGAGAGTTCGGTTTTGTTCTGATTCATGCTGCAAATACTCCGTTTAAAAGTCGAGGGGCATACCGTCTTCAATGAGGGCCAAACCGTTGTCTGCGCATGCACCGGCATGGGCACTGCGCACTATGACGACAGTTTCAGCGCACAATTTAAGTGCAATACTATTTGGAATACAAAGTCGCTTGATGAAGCGCTCTAAATAGCTTTTTCATAGTATTTGAGACGTAATATTCGTGTCAATCAGAATAAAATTTGTTCTACTATTTGGACTATCAGAAATATAAAAGCTGAAGACATGAACCAAGCCGCTGGCGCACAAACCATCACGCGCGCGATACGCGCACTCAAGCTGATTTCGCTGCACAGCCACACGGGGATGCGGCTGGTCGATCTCGCACAGGAGATGCAACTGCAGCGGCCAACCGCCCACCGCGTGCTCAAGGCCTTGATATCGGAAGGCATGCTGATCCAGGACGCTGCGACGCGCCGCTACACGCTGGGTCCACTGGTGTTTGAGCTGGGACTGGCGTCGGCGCACCAGTTCAATTTGCGTGACATCGCAGCGCCCATACTGGAAGAGCTGGCTGACAGCACTGGAGACACAAGCTTTCTATTTGTTCGCAGCGGCAACGACGCGGTGTGCCTGAGCCGGGTGCAGGGCAAATACCCGATTCAAACGCCAGCCGTTCCAGTCGGCAGCCGGCAACCCCTGGGGGTCAGTGCGGGCGGCCTGGCTTTGCTTAGCAGTCTGGGCGATCTCGAGGTGAGCCAGGTGCTGGATGCTGTGGCGCCACGCTTGAGCGTCTACGGCAACCTCGATGCCGAAGAAGTTCGCAGGCAGTGCGCACGCGCTCAAAAAGCTGGCTACGCCTTGATTGCCAACCGCGCCGTCCCAGGCGTCAGGGGGCTTGGTTTGCCCGTCCAAAATTCTGCCGGCACGGCCGTTGCTGCACTTACTGTGGCGGCAACGCAAACGCGTATGACGGAAAAACGGGTGGCTGAAATTTTGCCTTTTTTAAGCAAAGCCGCGCAAGAGCTCACGCGCTTGCTGCGCCAATAGCCGTCACCACCGCAGGTAACGACTGGCGTCTTATGCGGCAGTCTTGGCGGGTCGCACCACCAGGCTCACGCCTATCGCGGTGAGGGCGGTGCCGACAAGCGTTGTCGCCGTGATGGCTTCGTCAAACAGCAGCCAGGCCATCAGTGCGGTGGTCGGCGGCACAAGATAGAGCAAGCTGGTGACGGCAGTGGCAGCACCACGCTGAATCAGCAAATACAACAGCGAGCTGCCGCCCAGCGTGAGTGCCAGCACGGCCCAGGCCATCGCACCTATGAACTGTATGTTCCAGCGTATCGCCTCGGTCTCAAACAGACTGAACGGCAGCGTCACGATCAGCGCGGCGAGCAGCTGAATCAGATTGGCACTTCGCACATCGGTGGCTTGCACAAAACGTTTTTGATACAGCGTGCCGGCGGTGATGCTGAGCAGCGCGACAAGCGTGGCGCCCAGCGTCAGCGCCGTGACTTCGTGGCCGCTGCCGAACTTGCGCGAGACCACCAGCAGCAAGCCCGCCAGACCCAGAACCAGACCCAGCCATTGACGGGAGGTGACTCTGGCGCTCGCATCGCCAGCATCAGCAGACACGCGCCACGACATCCACAAGGCCGTCAAAACCGGTTGCAGCCCGACGATCAATGCCGCCAGGCCAGAACCCATGCCGGCCTTGACTGCGACCCAGACACCGCCCAGGTAGCCGGCATGCATCAGCACGCCAGTCACACCCAGATGCAGCCATTGCTGCGGCACGCGCGGCCAGGCCACGCGCGCCAGGCGAATCCAGATCAGAAAGCAGATGATGGAAAAGAAGTAGCGCAGCAGCAGAAAAGTCAGCGGCGGCGCATAAGGCAGGCCAAATTTTGCGACGATGAAGCCGGTGCTCCAGATCAGCACAAAGACTGCGGGCATAGCCCGAAGCAGGATGCGGTCGGATGCGGAAGCGCTCACAGCCCGATGAAGAAAAGAGCAGCTGACGACATCAGCTTACTTGGCCCGGGCGCGGATTTCGGGAATCGCTTTTTGCAGGTAGTACACCATGGACCAGACCGTGAGCACAGCAGAAATCCAGATCAGCCAGGTGCCCCAGAGATGCGTGTTCACAGCGCCGAACAATAGGCCGTCATAAAGCAAAAACGGAATGGCAACCATTTGAACCGTGGTCTTGACCTTGCCCAGCATGTGCACCGCCACACTTTTGGTGGCGCCTATCAAGGCCATCCACTCGCGCAGTGCTGAAATGGCGATTTCGCGGCCAATGATGATGAGCGCGACAAACACGTCGGCACGCTGCAGATGCACCAGCACCAGCAAGGACGCGCAGACCAGGAACTTGTCCGCCACGGGATCAAGAAAAGCGCCGAAGGATGAGGTCTGGTTCAGCTTGCGCGCCAGAAAGCCGTCAAGCCAGTCGGTCGCAGCGAAAACCACAAACATCAGGGTGGCCAACATATTGCGCTGGTCGACCGCAATGTCTAGGTAAAAAACACCGACGATCAGGGGAATCGCAAGAATGCGAGTCCAGGTCATGAGCGTGGGAATAGTCCAAAACATTTGTAGGCATTTTGGCATGAGCTGGGGCGCTTGGCGCCCGGGCGACTCAAACGCATTGAAAATTCCGTCCCAGACTCAGTGCAGCACGCGGTAAATCTCTTCCGCCAGCTCCTTCGAAATGCCGTCTACGGTGGCGATGTCCTCAGCGCTGGCAGAGGCAATCGCGCGTATGCCGCCAAAGCGTTGCAGCAAACTGGCGCGGCGTTTGGGGCCTATGCCCTCAATGTCTTCAAGGCGGCTGGAGCCGGTACGCACGGAGGCGCGCTTGGCACGCATGCCGGTGATGGCAAAGCGATGCGCCTCGTCGCGTATCTGCGCGATCAGCATCAAGGCTGCGGAGTCGCGCCCCAGGTAAATCTTGTCGCGACCATCGGCAAACACCAGCTCCTCCAGACCAACCTTGCGGCCCTCGCCTTTTTCAACGCCGGCAATCAGGCCCAGGTCCAGCCCGAGCTCGGTGAAAACCTCGCGCGCCATCGACACCTGGCCCTTGCCACCATCGACCAGCACCAGATCCGGCAACCTGGCCTCATTGTTGCGGGCCGCTTCTGCGAGCTTGCTGTAGCGGCGCGTCAATACCTGGCGCATGGCCGCGTAATCATCACCGGGCGTGATGCCCTCGATGTTGTAGCGGCGGTACTCGGCGCTTTGCATCTTGTGCTCATGGAACACCACGCAAGACGCCTGCGTTGCCTCGCCAGCGGTGTGTGAAATGTCAAAGCACTCGATGCGCAGGGCCGCCAGGTCTTCCATTTTCAGGTCCAGCGCCTCGGCCAGCGCGCGCGTGCGGGCCTGCTGCGAGCCCTGCTCGGCCAGCAGCCTGGCCAGTTGCAGCCCGGCATTGGTCTGCGCCATCTCCAGCCAGATGCGGCGTTGCTCGCGCGGCTGGTGAACCGCGGCGATGCGCACACCGGTCTGCGCCGCAAGCGCAGCGATCAAGTCCTTGTCGACCGGTTCACTGCAAACCAGGGTTGGAGGCACCGGCGTGTCGATGTAATGCTGGGCGATAAACGCTTCGAGCACCAGCGCTTCCAGCGACTTGGTTTTGACAACCCTGGCCTTTTTGCTGGCGGCAGCCGGTGCAGCGCCCTGCGCCACATCGGCTTCGGCTTGAACTAGGGCATCGGCATCCATGGCCGCGTCGAGTTCGGCCACATCAACGGCGTTTTCAATATGCGCGGGGAAATAGGGTCGGTCACCCAGATGCCGGCCGCCGCGCACCATGGCCAGATTGACACAGGCTTTACCGCCCTGCACTTTTACTGCCAGGATGTCCACGTCCACATCGCCGTTATTGCCGCCGAGGTCCATGGACTGCTGGTGCAAGACCTTGGACAGCGCCGACATCTGGTTGCGCAACTCGGCGGCTTGTTCAAACTCCAGCTTTTCGGCGTGCTGCAGCATTTGCTGCTCCAGCCCACCAAGGATTTCCTGCGTCTGCCCGCGCAAAAACCGCTCGGCATTGGCGACATCCTGCGCATACTGCGCCGCGCTGACATGGCCCACACAAGGCCCGGAGCAGCGCTTGATCTGGTAGAGCAGGCAGGGCCGGCTGCGGTTGTTGAACACCGTGTCTTCGCAGGTGCGAAGCTTGAAGACTTTTTGCAGTAGCAAAATCGACTCCTTGACCGCCCAGGCGCTTGGGTAAGGACCGAAATAGCGGTGTTTTTTCTCGACCGCGCCACGGTAATAGGCAATGCGCGGGAAAGTCGTCGCGGAAGCGGGTGAAAAAGTTAACGGGGACGTCTGCGTGGAGGCCGACGGCGCGCCCGCCCCGTCTTTAACGTGCGTGCCGGTCAGCTTGAGATAAGGGTAGCTCTTGTCGTCGCGAAACAGAATGTTGAAGCGCGGGTGCAGCGTCTTGATCAGGTTGTTTTCAAGCAGCAAGGCCTCGGCCTCGGAGCGCACCACCGTGGTTTCCATGCGCACGATTTTTGTCACCATATGGCCGATGCGCGAGCCGCCATGGTTTTTCTGAAAGTAGTTGGTGACGCGCTTTTTCAGATTCCGCGCCTTGCCGACATAAAGCACGCCGCCCTCGGCGTCGAAATAACGGTAAACCCCCGGCAATGCGGGCAAAGCAGCGACTTCGCTGAGCAACTGGGGATCGAATTCGTGGGTTTTTTCGTGGGCTTGGGTCATGGCGTCAAAAAGGCTGGCATGGCGTATTGTGGACAATCCCGGCATGAAGCAACGCGCACAGCTCCTGCAATGGGACATTTTTTGCAAGGTCATAGACAACTTTGGCGACATAGGCGTGAGCTGGCGCCTGGCCGCCGACCTCGCCTCGCGCGGTCACCGGGTCAGGCTGTGGGTCGACGACGGCAGCGCGCTGGCCTGGATGGCGCCTGCTGGCTGCGCGGGCGTCAGCGTGCAGCCCTGGACGCAAGCGCTGCTCCCGGCGCAGCTGCAGGCGCTGCAGGACAGCCCCTGCGAGGTCTTGATTGAGGCTTTCGGCTGCCAGATCGCTCCTGAATTCATAGCTGCTTGCACCCGTTCGCAAAGCGCTGGGGCACTAAAACCCGTATGGATCAACCTCGAGTACCTGAGCGCCCAAGCCTACGCGGAACGCAGCCACGGACTGCCCTCACCGGTGCAAAGCGGACCGGCGGCGGGCTGGACCAAGTGGTTTTTCTATCCCGGTTTCAGCGCCCGGACCGGCGGCCTGCTGCGTGAACCGGCGCTGCTTGAGCGCCAGGCGAGCTTTCAGCGCGAAGACTGGTTGCGCGGTCTGGCCATCACGTTGCAGGGCGAAATGCTGGTATCCATGTTTTGCTACGAACCCGGGGCGCTGATCGGCCTGCTGCGGCAACTGGCCAGATCAGGCCTGCAAGGCAAGCCGGTGCGCCTGCTGGTGGCGGCTGGCCGCGCCCAGCACGCAGTGGCTGGCGCAATGGTGCAACTGAATGCCGAAACTGATGATGAAATCGACCTGCAACGCCCTACTGACGGGCGCGGGCAGCTATCAATTTCATACTTGCCGCTGCTCAGCCAGATGGATTTCGACCACCTGCTGTGGTCTTGCGACTTGAATTTTGTGCGCGGCGAAGACTCGGTGGTGCGTGCGCTGTGGGCCGGCAAAGCCCTGGTCTGGCAGATTTACCCGCAAGGCGATGGCGCGCATCTGGCCAAACTGGACGCCTTTTTGGACATGCTGCAAGCGCCTGACAGCCTGCGCGACTTTCACCACGACTGGAACGCCAGCGCCCCGGAAAACCCGCCAGCGGGGCCGAAAGGCCTTGGCAAAGGCAGGGCCGAACTGCTGGTCGAGAACCTGCCGGCTTGGGGGGAAACCGTGGAAAAGGCCAGGGCCAGACTGCTGCAGCAAGATGATTTGAGCACTAGCCTGCTGCAATTTGTGGCAAAAAACCGTTAAAATCATAGGCTTTACAGAAATTGCCCCTCAGCTCAGGCCCAAGGCAAACACTGCAACTTCGCCGCAGACCATGCATCAGCCCCTGCGCACCTCGTGTGCCAGACGCAGACGCGTTGAGCGGCCTACTTTCGAAAATTCTGCAAGCTCCTTGCATTAAAGACTGTTATGAAAATCGCTCAAGAAATTCGCGCTGGCAATGTCATCATGCACGGCAAAGACCCCATGGTTGTGCTCAAGACCGAATACAGCCGTGGCGGCCGTAATTCGGCCACCGTGCGCATGAAACTCAAAAGCCTGATCGGCACCTTTGGCACCGAAGTCGTGTTCAAGGCCGACGACAAGATTGACCAGGTCATGCTGGACAAAAAGGAGTGCACTTACTCCTACTTTGCAGATCCCATGTACATCTGCATGGACGCCGAGTACAACCAGTACGAAGTCGAAGCCGACAACATGGGCGACTCGCTGAACTACCTGCAAGACGGCATGGAACTCGAAGTGGTGTTCTATGACGGCAAGGCCATTTCAGTTGAAGTGCCTACCAGCGTCAACCGCGAAATCACCTGGACCGAGCCAGCCGTCAAGGGCGACACCTCCGGCAAAGTGCTCAAGCCAGCCAAGATCTCCACCGGCTTTGAAATCGGCGTGCCGATTTTTGTGGCTCAGGGCGACGTGGTTGAGATCGACACGCGCACCGGCGAATACCGCAAACGCGTCTAAACCAGAGCGCTTCTTGCGTTCCTGAAAAAGGCTCCGTAAGGAGCCTTTTTGCATTGGCGAGCGCGCAAACCTATCCTGCTTGTGTCACTGCCTGAGCCGCTGCCTGTGTCTGAATTCCCACAGATCTGCACACAAGTACACAAGGCGCCGTAAAGGAGAAGCCAGGCACGCAGGCCGAGGCGGCCAAGGTCTGCGAATCATTCACAATCACTCATGGACCAAACACAAGACCTCGCAGGAACCCGACTTGCCCACGCCTGGGCTGAATTGCAGGCCCATGCCCGCGATGCCACGCCACTCGAAGGCGACGCTTACCGCCTGGCTTTTGCCGACCCTGAGTTTTTGCTCAGACGCGAAACCCGCGGCATACGCTTTCAGCTGGAAATGCTCAAACCAGACCTGGGGCAGCAAGAACAAGGCATAGAAAACACCATCGTGGTGTTTGGCAGCGCCCGTTTTCCCGCACCCGAGCAGGCCAGCGCCGCCTTGAAGCTGGCTGAAGAATCCGGCGACGAAACCAGCCTGGCACTGGCCAGGCGGCACATGCGCAACGCCCACTTTTACGACCAGGCTCGGCTGTTTGGCAGACTGGTCGCCGGCCACAGCAATCCCAGGCCGCTGTCAGAGCAGCTTTTCATCTGCACCGGTGGCGGACCGGGCATCATGGAAGCGGCCAACCGCGGCGCGCAGGAAATGGGCGCACCCACCATAGGGCTGAATATTGTCTTGCCGCACGAGCAGTCCGCCAACCCTTATGTGTCGCCGTCGCTGAACTTCAAGTTTCACTACTTCGCCCTGCGCAAGATGCACTTCATGATGCGGGCCAAGGCGCTGGTGGCTTTCCCTGGCGGCTTTGGCACGCTGGACGAGCTGTTTGAAATCATCACCCTGGTGCAGACCGGCAAGGCCAAGCCTGTGCCCATCATCTTGTTTGGCACGGACTACTGGAAGCGACTGGTCAACTTTGACGTGCTGATCGAAGAAGGCGTGATCTCCCCCGATGATCTCAAGCTGTTCCAGTATGTTGACGACCCGCTGGTCGCCTGGAACGCCATCAAGACCTTCTACCAACTCTAGACAAGCCTGACCAGCGCGTTCGAGGCCGGCGGCTAGGCATGGGGTTTAAGGCTGCCCTTGAGCAGCCACGCGAGCCGCGAACCCATTCCAACCATGCTGCCCGTGGCCCAGAACACCACTGAGACGCCGACCAGCGCACCGACCGAGCCGAACAGCATGGGCATCACCACGCTGGAGGCATTGATGGCCATGAGCCGCAAGCCCAGTGCTTCGCCATGGCGCGCCTCGGGCGTGATCTGGTGCAGCATGCTCATCACCATGGGCTGGACCGTACCGAGGGCCAGGCCCAGCAACACCGAGCACAGTCCCATCGCCAGCGCGGTGTGCATCAGCGGATAGACGCCAAACAGCACCGCCGTGCACAGCATGGCGCTGGCCAGCACGCGCCATTCGCGCAAGTGGGCGGCCAGCAGGGGCAGCAGCATGCGAACCAGCGCTGCGGCCACCGCAAAGGCGCCGAGTATCGAGCCTATGCTGGAGGCGCTCAGGCCGCGTTCAAAGCCCAGCACCGGCACGACAAAGGTGTGCACATCCCAGCACGATGACAAGAACCAGTTGACCAGCATCAGACGCCGGAACATGGGCTCGCGCAGCAAATCCCAGGCCTTGGGCCGCACGCTTGCGCTGTCGATGACCACAGGCGGCAACTCACGCGTGCGTTGCACCAGAAGCCAGCACAGCGGCGGCAGCAAAGCCATCAGGAAAAAGGCCCAGCGGTAACCCGTGAGGCTGCCAGGCACGGCGCCCGCGTGGTCAATCAGCAGGCCGGCTGTGAACGGTCCGAGAAAATTCGACACCGCCGGGCCAATCGAGAGCCAGCTGAACACCTGGCGCAACTGCAATGCACCGCTGGCTGCCCGCCCAACATGGCGCTGCAGCGCAATCACGGCAGCGCCTGTGGCACCGCCCGTCAGCAAGGCGGACACGCAAAGCACGGGAAACACCGGAAAAGCCACCGCCGCACCAGCGCCCGTGATGGCGGCGAACACGCTGAGACTGACCGGCAGCTTCAAGCCGTGCCGGTCGGCAAAGCGGCCAGCGGGCAAGGCCAGAAAGACCTGCGTCAAGGCGAACATGGCCAGCAGCACACCAACGGCAACCGGGCTGTAGCCCTCGCGCAAGGCCAGCAGCGGCGCAGCCATGCGCATGCCTGTCATGCAGGCATGCAGACAGATCTGCGCAAGAATGAGGCGAGCCAGCTCCCGGTTCAAGTCTCGTCCAGGTCTTTGTCCAGCGGAATCAGGCGTGCTGACTCCAGCTCCGGCAAGGCTTCCACATTGCGCAGCGCCTTGCCCATCACGCGGCTACGCTGCTCGGCGCTGCTGACCGTGTTCAGCATGGTTTCGGCGTTCGACTTGATTTTGGCTAGCACGTCGCCAAACTTGCCAAACTCGGTTTTCACCGCGCCCAGTACCTGCCATACCTCACTCGACCGTTTTTCCAGAGCCAGCGTCCTGAAACCCATCTGCAGCGAGTTGAGCATGGCCAGCAGCGTCGTTGGCCCAGCCAGCGTGATGCGGTGGTCGCGGCTCAAGCTTTCCATCAGGCCAGGGCGGCGTAGCACTTCGGCGTACAGGCCTTCAGTGGGTAAGAACAGAATCGCGAAGTCAGTGGTGTACGGCGGCGCAATGTATTTTTCACTGATGGCCCTCGCCTCCAGCCGGATGCGGATTTCAAGCGCCTTGCCTGCCGCTTCTGCGCCCTGCACGTCCGCACGCGCCTGGGCATCGAGCAATCGCTCGTAATCCTCGTTCGGAAACTTCGCATCAATCGGCAGCCACAGCGGCTCGCCCGTGTCGGAGCGACCCGGCAGCTTGATGGCAAAGTCGACCGTGGCCTTGCTGCCCGGACGCGTGACGATCTGCGCCGCGTACTGGTCCACCGTGAACACCTGCTCCAGCAAAGCCGAGAGCTGCGCCTCGCCAAAAATGCCGCGCGTCTTGACATTGGTCAGCAGATGCTTGAGGTCGCCCACACCCTGCGCCAGCGTCTGCATTTCGCCCAGACCCTTGTGCACCTGCTCCAGCCGGTCGGCCACCTGCTTGAAGCTTTCGCCCAGACGCGTCTCCAGCGTCGTCTGCAGTTTTTCGTCCACTGTCTTGCGCATCTCGTCGAGCTTGGCGGCGTTGGTCGCCTGCAGTTGCGTCAACTGGGTCTCCAGGGTTTCGCGCACCTCCACCATGCGGCGGGCGTTCGACTCACTGAGCGATTGCAGCTGTGTGCTCAGGGTGTCAGACAGCGTTTTTTGCAGCAAGGTCAGCTGCTGGGAAAAAGCATCGATCTGCGTGTTCTGCGTGCGAATGGCTTCGCCGCTTTGCTGCACCAGGGTCTGCTGGAAAGTCGCAAAGGTCGCGGCCAGCTCTTGCCGGCTGTCGCGCGAGTTGTCGCTGATCTCGCGGCGCAACTCGCGCTCGAGCTTGTCGTGTCCGGCCGTCATGCCTGCCAGCAGGTCCAGGCGTCCCTGCTCGTCCTGAACGGGCTTGCGCATCAGCAGGGCCGCCAGCAACACCAGGATGAGCAGCAACAGGGCAATCAGCAGCCACGCTTGAATTAATGTCATGCTCTTTATTTCGTAGCTAATGCCGCAGGATTAATGGGCGTTGGAGGCACTTTTCCCGTGAAAAATGCAATCAGGTTGTCAGCCGCCAGATTGGCCATGGCCAGACGCGTCGGAATCGTGGCGCTCGCAATGTGCGGCGTGAGCACGACATTGCTCAGGCTCAGTAAATCAGGGTGCACCACCGGCTCACCTTCAAATACATCCAGCCCGGCAGCTGCGATGCGCTTGCTGCGCAGGGCTGCGGCCAGCGCAACGTCGTCCACGATGCCGCCACGCGCGATGTTCACCAGGGTGGCCGTCGGCTTCATTTGCGCCAGCTCGGCAGCGCCAATCGCATGGTGTGACTGAGCTGAGTACGGCAGCACCAGCACCAAATGGTCGGCGCTCTTGAGCAGGTCTTCCTTGCTCACGTAGCTGGCCTTGCACTCAGCTTCGAGCGCCGCGTCAAGACGGGAACGGTTGTGATAGATCACCTTCATGCCAAAGCCCAGCGCACCGCGTCTGGCAATGCCCTGACCGATGCGGCCCATGCCCAGGATGCCCAGCGTGGCGCCATGGATGTCGGAGCCCGCAAACATATCGTAGCTCCACTTGCTCCATTTGCCGGCGCGCAGGAAATGCTCGCTCTCGGTCAGGCGACGGGCGGTGGCCATCAGCAAGGCAAAGCCGAAATCGGCGGTAGTTTCAGTCAGCACATCGGGGGCATTGGTCGCCAGCACGCCAGCAGCTGTCATGGCGTCGATGTCGAAGTTGTTGTAGCCCACGGCCATGTTGGCGCAAATCTTCAGCGACGGGCAAGCGGCCAGCACCTCGCCATCAATGCGGTCACTGCCGGTGGTGAAAGCGCCCTGCTTGTCCTTGAGCTGCGCCATGAGTTGCGCCTTGGACCAGGTCTCGTCCAGCTGATTCGACTCGACCTCGAAATATTGCTCAAGACGGGCGATGACTTCAGGGAAAACGGCGCGTGCGACCAGGATTTTGGGTTTAGTCATGATGGGGAATATCTTTCATATTTCTGCAGCGTTTGCGTCAAGCGTGCTACTTGAGTGTGTTACTTAAACCAGATAAAAGTCATGATGATGAAGAGCGGAAGCAGCACCGCAAACGACCAGGCCATGTAGCCAAAAAAGCTTGGCATCTTGATGCCGCGCTCCTCGGCAACCGCCTTGACCATCATGTTGGGGGCATTGCCAATGTAAGAGTTGGCGCCCATGAAGACCGCGCCAGCGGAAATCGCCGCCAGCGTCGGTGCCAGCGTGCTCATGAGCACGGACGCGTCACCACCTGCGGTGTTGAAGAACACCAGATAGGTGGGCGCGTTGTCGAGAAAAGAGCTCAGCAGACCCGTGGCCCAGAAATACATGACCGGATCGGGCAGGCCGTCGGCTCGGGTCACCGCCGCAATCACTGCGGCAAAAGGCCCCTGCAGGCCGGCCTTGAGCATGGCGATCACAGGAATGATGGTCAAGAAGATGCCGGCAAACAGCTTGGCCACTTCCAGCATGGGTGCCCAGGAAAACTGGTTGTCCGCGTGCACGCCGGCCGGCGTCAGGCGCAGTGAAATAAATATTGCAGCCAGCAGTCCGACGTCGCGCACCAGTCCGGGCAAACCCAGCGCCGTACCCATCACATTGAAGACCACCGCCGACTTCCAGAAGCCGCTGAGCAGCACCAGCGCGACCACGGCAGCCAGCAGCCAGAAGTTGACCACGCCGTCAAATCCCACACGCCCGCCATCTGGTGTGGGATCGACTGCCAGCACACCTTCCTTGCGGTAGTACCAGCGATCGAGCAGGTAAAAAATACCCAGCAGGCTGGCCACCAGGAACAGGGTTTCCGGCAGCAGATGCCCAACAGTCCAGAAAAAATCAACGCCTTGCAAAAAGCCGAGAAACAGCGGCGGATCACCAAGCGGCGTCAGTGAACCGCCGGCGTTGGACACCAGGAAAATGAAAAACACCACCACATGGGCTTTGTGCTGCCGGTTGTCGTTGGCGCGGATAAGCGGACGGATCATCAGCATGGACGCGCCTGTCGTTCCCATGAAGCTCGCCAGCAGCGTGCCTATGGCCAGCAGCGTGACGTTCAGTGCCGGACTGCCGTGCAGATTGCCGCGTATGAAGATGCCGCCGGCCACGGTGTAGAGCGCGGTGATCAGCATGATGAAAGGCAGGTACTCGGCCAGCAGCGCATGCACCAGCCCAGCGCCAGCCGCAGCCACACCAAACACCGCAGCGAAGGGCAGAAAAAATCCCAGCGTCCAGGCCGCTGAAATCTTGCCGAAATGGTGGTGCCAGAACGAAGGCAACAGCAGCGGAAGCAGCGCAATCGACAGCAAGATGCCCGCAAACGGAATCGCCCAGTGCCAGCTCAGGCGACTGCCATCGACTTGCGCGGCCAAGCACAGCCCGGGCAGCAGCGTCAGCAAGACCCAGAGCGTCAGGCAGCGGGGAAATTTCATGCAGGCCTCATGGTGTTGAAGTCGCTGAAGGGCACCGGATCAAACATGCCGGGGGGGAGCACGTCGGCGCCAGCCTCAGGCAATTTCAAAAACCTGGCGCAAATAGGCCAGGTATTTTTCATCGTCACACATGTTCTTGGATGGCGTGTCGGACAGCTTGGCGACCGGCTGGCCATTGCAGCGGATCATCTTGATCACAATCTGCAAGGGCTCGTAGCCCAGGTCGTTGGTGAGATTCGTGCCTATGCCAAAGGCCAGCTGGCAGCGCCCTTTGAACTGCTGGTACAGCGCGATGGTGCGCGGCACGGTCAGGCCGTCGCTGAAAATCAGCGTCTTGGTCTTGGGATCGACGCGGTTCTTGATGTAGTGCGCGATCATGCGCTCGCCCCATTTGAAGGGGTCGCCACTGTCATGGCGCGCGCCGTCAAACAGCTTGCAAAAATACATGTCGAAATCGCGCAGGAAAGCGCTCATGCCATAGACATCGGACAGCGCAATACCCAAGTCACCGCGGTACTCCCTGGCCCAGGACTCAAAGCCATAGACCTGGCTGTCGCGCAGGCGTGGCCCGAGCGCCTGGCAGGCCTGCAGATACTCATGCGCCATAGTGCCCAAAGGTGTCAAACCCAGCTTCATTGCAAACAGCACATTGCTGGTGCCGGCCAACTGGCCAGAGGCGCCGGTACCCAGCCGATTGACCAGCGTGCGCAAAACCTCCTCGTGCCAGGCCTTGCCGAAGCGGCGGCGCGTGCCATAGTCGGCGATCTTGAGCTCGCGCAGGCCGTGGGCCTGCAATTGGTGGATCTTGGTCTCCAGCCGTTGCCGGCCTTCAGCCAGGTCGGGCTGCTTTTGCGTGTTGCGAAAGTAGACCTCGTTGATGATGGCCAGCACCGGGATTTCAAACAAAATGGTGTGCAGCCACGGGCCCTTGATGGACACTTCGATCTCACCCGAAGCCAAGGCCGTGACGTTGACATACTTCTCGTTGAGCCGGAACAGGCCCAGAAAATCAATGAAGTCGCTTTTAATAAAGCGCATGGCTTTCAGGTAGGCCAGCTCGGCATCCTCAAAGCGCAGCTTGCACAAGCCGCGGATTTCTTCACGTATCTCGTTCACGTAAGGCGCCAGATCAGCGATGCCAGCCGCCTTGGCGTTGCGGCACTGGAAGCGGTACTCGACCTCTGCACCCGGAAACTGGTGGAGCACCACCTGCATCATGGTGAATTTGTACAGATCGGTATCCAGCAGACTGGTGATGATCATGGTCGGGCCGCGTGGAATCACAGAAGACTCAGCCCAGAAAATCCACTTCGAACAGCAGCGTCGCGTTTGGTGGAATCACACCACCAGCGCCACGTGCGCCGTAGCCCAGTGCAGCCGGGATGGTCAGGCGACGCGTGCCGCCCACGGACATACCCTGTACGCCCTCGTCCCAGCCCTTGATGACCTGACCGGCACCAAGAGAAAACTCAAACGGCTGGCCGCGGTCTTTGCTGGAGTCGAACTTGGCGCCCTGCACGCCGTCGTTGAAAAGCCAGCCGGTGTAATGCACCTTGACGTGCTGGCCGGCTTTGGCGATGGCGCCAGTGCCCAAAACGGTGTCTTCGTATTGCAGACCGGAGTCGGTGGTGATGGTTGTCATGGCATGCACTTTCTGGAAATTACGTTGGAAAAAATTTGAAAACCGGGACTCGATTCAGGCGCGCAACAAGCGCGGCCATCAATGCGTATGACCCAGTTTTCAGGAATCACTGACTTTACCCGCAACCAGCACCAAACGGCGGTCGCAACTTTGCGCCAGCAGCTGGTTTTGTTCAGCCACCAGCAAGGTCATGCCGCCGTGCTGAAGCGCCAGCAAGGCATCGCGAATGGCTTCGACCAGCACAGGCGCAATACCCTCACAGGGCTCGTCGAGCAGCAGCAGCCGGGGACTGGTCATCAGGGTACGGGCGATGGCCAGCATCTGCTGCTCACCGCCGCTCATCTGCGCGGCCGGACGTTTCAGCATGGTTTTGAGGACCGGAAACAAAGCCAGCACCCGCGCCTCCTGGGCCGCAGCGTCAGGGCCTGCGGCCACATGAAGATTTTCGTGGACCGTCAAGGCGCCGAAAAGCCGGCGGTCTTCTGCCACATAACCCAGGCCCGCGCGAGCCCGCAAATGCGTGGGCCAGGCGCTGATCTCGACGCACCCGGCCGGCGCTGCGTAATGGATGCGCCCGCGGGTTCTGACTTCCAGCCCCATGATGGCCTTGAGCAGACTGGACTTGCCCGCGCCGTTGAGCCCCTGAAGCACCACGAATTCTCCGGCTCTGACCTGCAATGAAACGTCAAACAAGGCCTGCGCCTGACCATAAAAAGCGCAGAGTCGGTCCAGCTCAAGCATGCGCTGCTCCCTTGCCAGCTGCAGCAGTTGCAGGCGCTGCAAGCGATCCGAGGTAAAGCCGCTTGACCGTGGGGTCGCGCGCAATCTCGTCAAAAGAGCCCTGCGCAACCAGCCGTCCCTGCATCAGAACCAGCACGCGGTCGGCGAGTTCAGCCACAGCGTCCATATTGTGTTCGGTGTAAAGCACGGCCATGCCCTGGCTTGCCAGGGACTTGACCAGACGCATCAGCTCTGTGCGCTCCTGCTCGGCAAGACCGGCCGCGGGTTCGTCCAGCAGCAGCAGACGGGGACTGGACGCCAAAGCCAGCGTCAGCTCCAGGCGTTTTTTGGCGCCGTAAGGCAGACCCATTGCCGGCTGCGCGGCCAGCGCCTGCAGACCGGTTTTCTCCAGCAGCGCCAGCGCTGCCTCGGGGTCTTGCCCGTCCAGTATCTTGAAAGCAGAAATGGCCTGCGAGCCCCGCACAGCAAGCGTAGCCAGCTGCACATTTTGTAGCACGGTGAGCGCTTCAAAAACCTGCGCCACCTGAAAAGTGCGCGCCACACCGCGGCGCAAACGCGCTGCCGGCGGCAAACCGGTCAAACGCTGGTCGTTCCAGATGATGTCACCGCTGCTCGGCTTGTATTGACCGGCGATGCAGGCAAAGCAGGTTGACTTGCCAGCACCGTTGGGGCCTATCAGTGCCACGCACTCACCTGCAGCCACCTCAAAGCTCACGCCATCCACCGCCTTGATGCCGGAAAAATGCTTGACCAGTGCCTGAACCTTGAGCATCAACCAGCCGCCTGTTCGGGCAGTTGCCGGTCATCACGCCCGGTGTGCTTGGGGCGCCAGCGTCCAAACAGCGACAGCAAGCCAGACGGTGCGCTGACCATGATCAGCATGATGAGTACACCCAGCAGGCCGCGCCAGTAAGTCACTTCGCGGCCCAGCTCGGCGCTGGCGTAGGCCAGCAGCGCACTTCCGACCACCGCGCCCCAAAGCTGGTGCACGCCGCCCAGCAGCACCACCAGCAAGGCATCAACAGAGGTCGCCACCGATGCGACCGAAGGAAAGACCGATCCCTTGTGAGCGGCAAACAGGCCACCGGCCAGGCCGGCCAGCACCGCGCTTTCGACAAAAATACGGTATTTGAGCCAGCCCACAGGCAAACCCGAGGCCGCAGCGCGCAGGGGCGCATCGCGCAGCGCCTGCAGCGCGGCACCCAGCACCGAGCGGCCCAGCCAGCGCAAGGCCAGCAGCGCCAGCAGGGCCAGCGCCACCAGCAAGGCGTAAAACAGCGGCCGACCTTCGCTGCTGACCAAATTCAGACCGATCAGGCCGTTGTCGCCGCCTGTCAGGCCCACCCATTGGCTGGCACTGGCCCAGACCACCTGCGCGAGCGCCAGGGACAGCATGGCCAGGTAAACACCGCTGCTTCTGACCACCGCCGCACCAAACAAGGCCGCCACCAGCAGCGCGGCGCCGCATCCGGCCGCCAGCGCCAGCGGCAGGCTCGCGCCCCACAGGCTGTGCGACAGCGCCGCGCAATAAGCGCCTAGCGCAAAAAAAGCCGCATGGCCAAAGCTGACCAAGCCGCCCAGCGCCATCATGGCCTGCAGGCTGATGCCAAAAATCATCAGAATCAGCGCGTCGGCCGCCAGGCTCTGCCAGTACGCCCCGCCCCACCAGGCCAGGCCTGCGAGCAAGACCAGGGACAGCGCCAGCGCCGAGGTCGCCGGCAGGCCAAGACCCAGACCGTGAAACTTTTGCGCCGCTTCAGGGCTGCCAGCAGCGCCCGCGCCAGGCACCGCCTGCGGCCGGCCGAAAAGTCCTTGCGGCCTGAACACCAGCACCACCGCCATGGTCAAAAACACCAGCACCAAAGTCAGCTGGGGGAACAGGCTTATGCCAAGCACATGCACCAGGCCTATCAGCAGCGCCGCCACAAACGCGCCGCCTATGCTGCCCAGACCGCCGGTCACCACGACCACAAAGGTCTCGACGATCACATTCGTGTCCATTTGCAGATGCGCCGGCTCTCGCGGCAACTGCAGCGCGCCACCCAGGCCGGCCAGCGCGCAACCGAGCACCACGGCGCCCAGCATCAGCGGCTTGGGGTTCACGCCCAACGCCGCCAGCATGTCCCGGTCTTGCGTAGCCGCGCGCAGGCGCTGGCCAAACAGCGAAGCCTTGAGCAACAAGTGCAGGCCCAGCCAGACCAGTGGGCCGAACGCAATCATCGCCAGCTGGTAGGTGGGGAAAAAGTCGTCACCGATCTGAAGCGCACCCTTGAGCCCGGGAAAACGCGGCGCGAACACTTCGCCAGGGCCAAAGCCCCACTGCATGGCATCGTGCATCGCCAGCGTCAGGCCGAAGGTCGCCACCAGCTGGTATAGCTCAGGCGCGCCAGCCATTCTTCTTAACAAGAAGAAATCAGCCGCAGCGCCCGCCAAACCTGCGCAAGCAGCTCCCATAACAATAGCAAGCAGATAGAGCGGCGCACTCTCGCCCCAGGCCGGAAACCAGTTGCTGACCCAATGCGCGGTGAACAAGGCGCCCAGCATGAAGAAACTGCCGTGCGCGAAATTGACGATGCGCGTCACGCCAAAGATCAAGGTCAGGCCAGCGGCCATCAGAAACAGCGTCGTCGCATAAGACAGACCGCCCAGCAGCTGGATCACGGAAAACGTCATGCGCTCAGCGGCACGGCAACAAGCCGCTCCAAGCAAGGCCAGCCCCGTGGGGAAGGCATCCATCGACAAGCTCAGAACGAACGGAAATACAAAGCGGGCGAACTGAATCCGGCAGCGGCGAGCGCGGGGCCTCTTCATTCAAGCAGGGGCCGCGGATCTGGCTCTGCCAGTCCGCAGGCGCAGCAGCCCCCTCGGGGGGCAGCGCATTACACGAAGTGAAAAGCGTGGGGGCCACTACTCCAGCCATACGGAGAACTCACTGGCGCTGACACGCGGCGTGCGGAAGGTGTTGACCAGCGCGCTTTCGTCCGCATAGCCCAGCGCCATGCCGCAGACCAGCATCTCGTCGGGGCCTGCGCCTATGTGCGGCAAGATGATGCTGGAAAAACCATTCCAGGCCGCCTGCGGGCAGGTGTGCAGGCCGTGGCCGCGTGCTGCAACCATGATGTTTTGCAAAAACATGCCGTAGTCGACCAGCGAGCCGCGCCCCATGACGCGGTCCAGCGTGAACATCAGGCCGACTGGCGCGTCAAAAAACCTGAAATTGCGCTGGTGCTGCAGGTGCATCTTGTCCTTGTCACCCTTGCCAATACCGAGCAGGCCATACAGACCCCAGCCATTTTCGCGGCGCCGGTCGATATAGGGCGAAACCCACTTCTCGGGGTAATAGTCGTAGGCCTCCTTGTAGACGGCCGCAAGCTCGGGCTGGGCGCGCAGCGCGTCATGGGCTTCGCAGACCTTGGCGACCAGGCCGTCGCGGCTGTTGCCCTGCAAGACATAGACCTTCCAGGGCTGGGTATTGGTGCCTGAAGGTGCGCGGCTGGCAAGCTCAAGCAGCAACTCCAGCAGCGCATGCGGCACGGCAGTGGGCAAGAACTCGCGCATGGACTGACGGCTGATGATGGCCTGGTCGACCGCATTCAGGTGGTGTTCAGCCTGCTCTGGGCTGGCAGGCAAACTCGCAGCTGAAGTCGTAGCTGGAATCACTGTTGGCGTCGTTGTTGAGCCGGGCTTAAAACTCATTTGAGACTCTCCAGAACGCCAAGCAATGCAGCCGGCAAGGCCACGGGTCTGCGACCTGCGCGGTCCACATAGACATGGATGAAATGGCCTTTGGCGGCAGACAGTTGGCTTTCATCGGCCGGGAAAATGCCGACTTCATAGCGCACGCTGGACGAACCCATATGGGCCACGCGAATCCCCGCCACCACCGCTTCAGGAAAAGCCAGCGGCGCGAAGTAGTTGCATTGGGTTTCTATGACCAGGCCTATCACCTCGCCGGCATGGATGTCGATGGTGCCGCTTTCAATCAACAGGGCGTTGACGGCGCTGTCAAACCAGCTGTAATAAACGACGTTGTTGACGTGGCCGTACAGGTCGTTGTCCGACCAACGCGTGTCTATGGCGCGAAAGGCTTTGTAGGCACTGCGGGGTTCCGCCTGGGGTCGCGTCGATAAGCTCATGAACGTATTTTGCCAGTCATGTAAATGGCGCTTGCAGACTCGGCGCTGCGGCCCCGTAAAAGCGGCGTGGGGCGAGCCTTGTCAGCGCTGCCATCGCCGCCAGTACTCGAGCGCCACCTGGTAGGTGTTCATCTGCACCTGCACGGTTTCTTCTATCTTCACGCCATAGCCGCCAGCCATCGAAAACGCCAGCGGGATGCGCCTTTGCCAGGCCCAGTCAAAGACCCGGCGGTCACGCGCCTGCAGCCCGTCATAGCTCAGCGACAGCCGGCCCAGGCGGTCGCCCTCAAAGGGATCGGCACCCGCCAGAAACAGCACCAGGCCAGGCTCAAAGCGCCGGTCAAGTTCGTCCAGCGCCAGCTCCAGCGCGTGCAGATAGGCCACGTCCGTGCAGCCGTCGGGCAGTTCGACATCCAGGTCACTGGCTTCCTTGCGAAACGGGAAATTCTTGGCCCCGTGCAGCGACAGCGTGAAGACACTGGGGTCGGCGCTGAAAATACTGGCGGTGCCATTGCCCTGATGCACATCGAGGTCGATGACGGCAACCTGCAGCGGTGAGCGCAGATCGCCACGGCCCGTGTTTGACGAAGACACGAAATGCCGAGCGTGGGGGCGCGCATATTCGGCCTGCATCAGCCTGGCCGCGACCGCCGCATCATTGAAGACGCAAAAGCCCCCGCCCTTGTCCGCGTAGGCATGGTGCGTGCCACCGGCCAGGTTGGCCGCCACGCCTGCTGGCCGCGCGCCGGCATCAGCGCCCAGACCCAGGGCGACCCGCGCTGCGGCCACCGTGGCCCCGGCCGATCTGCGGGCGCGTTCAGCCATGCCCGGACTCCAGGGAAAGCCAATCTCGCGCTGCGCCGGCGCCGCCAGCGTGCCCAGCGCAATCGCCTCTACATAAGCGGGATGGTGCACCAGCGCCAGCTCCCCGGCGCTCGCAGCAGGCGCCTGCACCAGCTCAATCTCTGGCAACTCACTGGCAACGCGGTCGCGCAGCAACTGGTACTTGGCCATGGGAAAACGGTGGCCGGCCGGCAGTGGCAAAACAAAGTGGTCAGCGTAAAAGGCTTGCATAAAGGTCAACAGACAGTGAAGTAGTGCCTAAGTGCCGAGGGTAAACCCGAGGCGAAATAGAACTTCCGACCCTTGTTTGGTTAGAAAAAATAACTACAGTTGATAAGCAAATGTTACACAAACAAACAATATTGACTGCATATCTTCCAAGAAACCGCCCTTCATCCAAGGACATCGGGGAACAAGAAAAGTCCAGGTCTACGGCCATGGAGCTTAGCGACGCGGGCAGGTGCCTGGCGCTAAAAGTCCGGCATAAAGCTCGCAGCTGACGCAGAGCCTATGCGAGCACTCCACCCAAGCAAAAACTTCAGCAGAACTTCGGCAGCCCGAGATAACACAGTCACTGTTTTAAAAAGGAAGATAAACATGTTTCGTTCAACACTCATGGCTTTGATGGTGTTTGCAGGCGCCCATGCGCTTGCAAGCGACAAGGGCGTGACGCCCACCGAGATACGGCTGGGCGCGTCGGCTGTGCTCAGCGGGCCTCTGGGAGCCCAGACCAAGGAATACGGCGTCGGATCGCGCCTTTACTTTGAAGCGGTGAATGCAGAAGGCGGCGTGCACGGCCGCAAAATCAGCTACACCACGCTGGACGATGGCTTCGACGTCAAGCGCGCAGTGGAGAACACCAGCAAGTTGATCCAGGACGACGGCGTGTTCATGATTCTCAACAGCACCGGTACTGCGCAGACGGGCGCGATCCTGCCCCTACTCCAGGAGACACGAACCATTGCCTTCGGGCCGGTGACGGGCGCTTCCGCTTTCAGGGACAAACTGAATCCCTACCTCTTTCACGTACGCGCCAGCTATGCCAACGAAGCGCGGCGCATTATTTCCCAATTGAAGCAGATGGGCATTACGCGCGTTGCAGTGTTTTACCAGGACGACGGCCTGGGCAAAACCCTGCTCGCCGAACTGCGCCAGGCTGCCACCCTCGAAAAAATGAGTTTTGTCGGTGAAGTAAAAATCGACCCCGCCAAACCGGATTTCGCTGCGGCGACGGCAGCGACCGAAAAGGCGCAACCACAAGCCGTGATCCTGGGCACGGCGGGAAACACTTTCACCAATTACGTCAAGGCAGTCCTGCAGACTTCCGTCAAACCAAGCTTCTATGGGTTTTCAGTGGCGAGTGTGGACGTGATCAACCGCGAATTGAAGCAAGATGCCCGGGGGATCGTCCTGAGCCAGATCATGCCGTCGCTGCGCAACGCGACCATTCCGGTCGTCGCCGAGTACCTGAAGCTCCTGCGCGAGAAATCGCCGGACGCGCGCCCTTCGGCATCGCAGTTCGAAGGGTTTATCCACGCCAAACTGCTTGTTGAGGGTCTGCGCAGGACCGGCCGGCAACTGAGTACGGACGCCTTCATCAAGGCCATGGAGGGGGCCGGCGAAATTGGCTTCGGCCGTTTCGTAGCTAAATACTCGCCGCAGTCGCACAACGGGTCCGCCTATGTGGAGCTGGCCATCATCGACAACGAAGGGCAGCTGCGCTACTGAGCCCGGCCGGTTGCGGCCTTGGGCCGTGACCGCGCCATGCAATCCTGCGGGCGCGCCAGCTGAATCCCTTGCAACTCCCTGGCAGCGCGGCCGTGCAGCAACGGGTAGTTGGCCATCGGAAAACGGTGGCCCGCAGACAGCGTCAAAACAAAGTTGTCAGCGTAAAAAGCTTGCGCGATGCGGTGGGTTCAGTAATATGGCGAGAGCGGCGCTTGAAGGCCAGGTTGTGGCTGCAATGCAAAAGCCAGCGTGCGCCGCAGACTCGAGGCACTAAATAGGTGCTCACATCTAAAATGCTGCAGTGCAACAAAAACCGCTTGCAATCGTTTTTCCAGTCCCTATACTTCGATATATGTTGCAGTGCAGCAATCTGGCGCAAAGCAACTGCTTCCCCGTTTTAACCACCACTTTGGAGATTAATTATGCTGACTGCTGAACAAATCATGGCCTCCCACAAAGCCAACATCGAAACCCTGTTTGGTTTGACCCACAAAGCCTTTGAAGGCGTTGAAAAGCTGGTCGAACTGAACGTGCAAGCCACCAAGGCTGCCCTGGCTGAAACCGCCAATCACGCACAAGCCGTGATGGGTGTGAAGGACGCGCAGGAACTGCTGGCACTGCAAGCCGGAATGGTTCAGCCCCTGGCTGAAAAAACCGCCGCTTACAGCCGTCACCTGTACGACATCGCTACGGCTGCTGGTGCCGACCTCGGCAAGACGCTGGAAACCCAGACTGCTGATGCACAGAAAAAAGTGCTCGGCCTGGTGGACAGCGCTACGAAAAATGCGCCAGCCGGTTCAGAGACCGCTGTTGCTGTGATGAAAAGCGCCGTGGCTGCCGCCAACAACGCTTTTGAATCGATGCAAAAAGCCGTCAAGCAAGCCAGCGACATGGCCGAAGCCAATTTCAACACGGTGGCGACCACAGCAGTGAACGCCACCAAGACCGCCGCCAAAAAGCGTTAATTCGCCAAAGGCGCGGGTGCCCGATAGCCTGCCTCGCCATTGGTGTGGGCAGCATCGTGAACCAGTTGTCTCCTCGGGTCCTCGCTGAAATTCATTTTCACGGACCCGTTAAAGCCCGCTCGAAAGACCGGGCTTTTTTTTGGTTCAAATCAGCGGAAAACGCCCAAGCAGCGGGCGCAAGCAGCTATTAAAAATAGAGCACGACTACCTTGCCAACGCCACGCTGGCCTCAAGTTTGGCCTTCAGTGCCGGCAAGGCCGCGAGCATGGCGGCCCGGCCTGCGTCTATGGCGCGCTGCCGGGCAGAAAAATCAGCGCTTTTCAAACCCACTTGTGACGGCCGCACCACCACGTCAGCGTCCTTGAGCTCGTACTGGTTGATGCTCTTACCCATGATGGAAAAGGTCTGCAGCAGTATTTGCAGGGTGTCGCCAGCCGGGTTGGACTCGGGTGGGTTGGAGATATCGACCGCAAGCACCACATCAGCGCCCATCTGCCTGGCAAAACGCACGGGCACAGGTGACACCAGGCCGCCATCGACATATTCATGGCCATTGATCTTGACGGGCACAAAAACAGCGGGCACCGCGCTTGAGGCGCGCACGGCAGTGCCTGTATCGCCGCGCTGAAACAGCACGGCCTGGCCGCTGTTGAGGTCGGTCGCCACGATACCCAGCGGAATCACCATGTTCTCAATCAGCCTGGCGCCCACCAGTTCATTGACATAGCGCGCCAGCGCATCGCCGCGAAACATGCCGCGCCCGAAGATCGGCAGCATCCAGTCGGTGATGGCGACCTCTTCCATGTTCAGCGCGGTTTGCTGCAATTGCGCGCTGGTTTTTCCGCTGGCATAAATCGCAGCGACCAGACTCCCGGCCGAGGTTCCGACCACCACCTGCGGCCTGAGCCCGGCCTCTTCGAGCACGGCAATCACACCCACATGGGCAAATCCACGCGCCGCGCCCCCGCCCAGCGCCAGGCCCAGTTTCAAGGGCTTTTTACCGGCCACGGCAGCGGGCGTAGCCGCTATGCCAGGTCGCGCGTCACTGCCCGCAGGCGGGCTCGCGCAGGCGGCCAGCAGCAAGACAGGCACGAGCAACAGCGGCGCCAGATATCTGTAGCCGTCGGCAAGGTTTACGCCGAAGTTATTGAGAATTATTCGCGTTTGAGTTAGACTGAGCCTCACCTTAGTTCGCAAATATCGTAAAAACATGTTCAAAAAAACTCCTTTATGGGCCTGTCTGTCGCTTGTTGCTGCCGCTTTAAGCGTCACCGGTCCGGCCAGCGCGCAGGAACAGGTCGTCAACCTGTATTCTGCGCGCCACTACCAGACCGACGAAGCCTTGTACTCGAACTTCACCAAGGCCACCGGCATCAAGATCAACCGGGTGGACGCCGATGACGCAGGAATCCTCGCGCGACTCAAAGCCGAAGGCGCGGCGTCACCGGCAGACGTGATCTTGCTGGTGGATGCTGCCCGGCTCTGGAAAGGTGATGCCGATGGACTGTTCAAGCCCATCAAGTCGCCGCTGCTGGAAGCCGCCATTCCGGCCAAGCTGCGCGCCAGCGAAAGCGCCGAAGGCACAACCTGGTTCGGCTTTTCAACCCGGGCCCGCGTCATTGTCTACGACAAGCTCAGAGTCAAAAAAGCCGATGTTGACAGCTACGAGAAACTCGCCGATGCAAAAAACAAGGGGTTGCTCTGCACCCGCTCAGGCGCACACCCTTACAACCTGGCTTTATTCGGCGCCATGACCGAGCACCTGGGCGAGGTCAAGACCGAAGCCTGGCTCAAAGGCCTGGTCGCCAACATGGCACGCGACCCCAAGGGCGGCGACAGCGACCAGATCAAGGCCGTAGCAAGCGGCGAATGCGGCATCGCGCTCACCAACACCTACTACCTTGCGCGCATCATGCGATCCAACGCGCCTGAAGACAAGCTGGTGGCAGACCGCGTCGGCGTGGTCTTTCCGAACCAGCAAAGCTGGGGCACCCATGTCAACATTGCCGGCGCCGCCGTCGCAAGGTATAGCCACAACGCGGCCAACGCGGTCCGTTTCATGGAGTATCTGGCCAGTCCTGAAGCTCAGGCGTATTTCGCCAACGGCAACAACGAATGGCCGGCCGTGCCAGGCCTGAAGGTCAGCAATCCAGCCTTGCTGGCCATGAGCGGCGGCAGTTTCAAGTCGGAAAACATTCCCGTCAGTGCCGTGGGCAGCAACCAGATCAAGGTGCAGCAAATGCTGGACCGCGTCGGTTATAAATAAGCGGCAAATCACCCGAAAATCACCCGCATATAGCCCGCGCACCGCAAGATGCGCGGGCTTTTTTGTGCGCCATAATTGAAAGCTTACGTCGACGTCAACCATAGCGTTGCCGCCCACCCAGGCACTTCATTTCAAGGAACAAACCATGGATATCGCAGGCAAAGTATTTATCGTCACCGGCGGCGCGTCAGGTTTGGGTGAAGGCACGGCACGCATGCTGGCGGCCAACGGCGCCAAAGTGGTGATTGCCGACATGCAGGCCGAAAAAGGCGAAGCCATTGCGAAAGAAATCGGCGGCGCCTTTGTCAAGTGCGATGTGAGCCAGGAAGCCGACGGCCAGGCCGTCGTCGCCAAGGCCGTCAGCATGGGCAAGCTCATGGGCCTGATCAACTGCGCCGGCATTGCACCAGCCGAAAAAACCGTTGGAAAAAACGGCGCACACAGCCTGGGCGTGTTCACCAAATGCATCACCGTCAATCTGGTCGGCAGCTTCAACATGATTCGTCTGGCGGCCGATGCCATGTGCAAAAACGAGCCAGAAGCCACCGGCGAGCGCGGCGTGATGATTTCCACCGCGTCGGTTGCGGCCTATGACGGCCAGATCGGTCAGGCCGCCTATAGCGCGTCCAAAGGCGGCATCGTCGGCATGACACTGCCAATTGCGCGCGACCTGGCACGCAACGGCATACGCAACATGACGATTGCGCCCGGCATTTTCGGCACGCCCATGATGTTCGGCATGCCCCAGGAAGTGCAAGACTCGCTGGCCGCATCCGTGCCCTTTCCAAGCCGTCTGGGCACACCGCAAGACTACGCCAAGCTGGCCAAGCACATCATTGAAAACGACATGCTCAACGGCGAGGTGATTCGCCTTGATGGCGCGATTCGCCTGGCGCCACGCTAAAGCCTCAGCTTGACCGGCAGCCCTGGCATGCCGCATCCGCTTGAAGCGGCGATGCCGGCCATCAAACGACTGCTGCTGTGCGGCGCCCTTGCCGCCCTTCTGTCAGCCTGCGCAAGCCCTGCAGGACCACTGACGCACGCGGCGCCGTTGCAGCCTGAGGCCGCATCGGGCTACAGCGCCAAACCAGGCTGGAGCAGTAGCCGTTTTGCAGTCGCCGCCGCCAACCCGCTGGCCACCGAGGCCGGCTACCGCATGCTCAAGGCCGGCGGCTCGGCGATTGACGCCGCCATTGCCGTGCAGATGGTGCTGGCCCTGGTGGAGCCGCAATCGAGCGGCCTGGGCGGTGGCGCCTTTTTGATGCACTACAACGGCCGGGACGTGGAAGCCTTCGATGGCCGCGAAACCGCCCCTGCCGCCGCGAACGAGAATATTTTTATTCGCGCTGATGGCCGTGCCATGGCCTTTTATGAGGCAGCGATCGGTGGCCGCGCGGTAGGTACACCCGGCGCCGTGCGCATGCTGGAGATGGTGCACAGGCAATACGGCCGCCTGCCGTGGCAGCAACTGTTTGAGCCCGCGATCACCTTGGCCGACAAGGGCTTCAAGGTCAGCGAACGGCTCCATGCCCTGCTGGGGCCGGAACGCCAGCTCAAAAAAGACCCGGTTGCGCTGGCCTATTTTTATGACGCCCATGGCCAGCCCTGGCCGGTCGGACACCAGCTGAAGAATCCTGAGCTTGCGGCAGTGCTCAAACTGATTGCCGCGCAAGGATCAAGCGCGCTGCTCGAAGGCGAAGTGGCGCAGGCCATCGTCCGCAAAGTGCAAACGCATGCGGACAATCCTGGCCAGCTGGCCTTGTCTGACCTGAGCGCCTACAAGGCCCAAAAACGCACACCACTATGCTACGACTTGCACGCATCAGACCGGGACTTCCGCTTGTGCGGCATGCCGCCGCCGAGCTCGGGCGGCATCGCCGTAGGCCAGATTCTGGGCATGCTGGCCAACACCCGCGCCGCCAGCCTGGGTCTGGAAGACGGCCTGCCCAGCGCTGAGTGGTTGCACCTTTACAGCGAGGCCTCGCGCCTGGCTTATGCCGACAGGGCGCAATACCTGGGCGATCCCGACTTTGTCCAGCCGCCGGGTGGCGACTGGATGAACCTGCTCAGGCCCGACTACCTCGCGAGCCGCGCCAGGCTGATAGGCTCGCAGCGCATGGACGAGGTCAAACCCGGCCAGCCAGCCGGCATGAGCACGCCTTATGCGCCCATGCCGGAGCAATATGAATACGGCACCTCGCATATCTCCATCATCGACGCCTGGGGCCAGGCCATCGCCATGACGACCACCATTGAAGACGCCTGGGGCGCGCGCCTGATGGTCAACCGCGGCCAGGGCCTGGCAGGCGGCTTCTTGCTAAACAACGAGCTGACTGACTTCAGCTTTTCTCCCAGCGACGCCAACGGCAAGCCGGTCGCCAACCGGGTGCAGGGCGGCAAGCGACCACGCTCGTCCATGGCGCCCACGCTAGTCTTCGACAAGGCCAGCGGCGACTTGCTCATGACGCTGGGCAGCCCTGGCGGCAGCGTGATCATTCACTACACGGCCAAAACCATTTACGGTGTGCTGAACTGGGGCCTGAACGTGCAGCAGGCGATCTCGATGCCCAACTTTGCCTCGCTCGGTGGCCCGACGCTGCTCGAAGAAAGCCGCTTTCCTGCGGCCACAGTGCAAGCCCTGCGCACGCGTGGACACGACGTGCGCGAACAAAGCATGACCAGCGGGCTGCAGGGCATACAACGCAGGCCACAAGGCCTCTTCGGCGGCGCCGACCCGCGCCGTGAAGGCGTCGTCATGGGTGACTGAGCAGGCATCCCGGACGACGACTTGGGACACAATCGGCAGTCGTCTGTTTATTTCTGGAGTCCACCATGTTCAAGGTCCTTGATAGCCGCGCCTTTGCGGTTGGCGCAATGCTTTTGGCCGCATTTTCTGCACCTGTGTATGCCGGAAAAACACTGGACGCGATCAAGGCGCGCGGCCAGCTCGTGTGCGGCGTCAGCAGCGGGGTGGCGGGCTTCTCGCAGGCTGACAGCAAGGGCAACTGGTCAGGTCTGGACGTCGATGTCTGCAAAGCCATTGCCGCCAGCGTATTGGGCGACGCCAGCAAGGTCAAATGGGTGCCGCTGGTGTCGCAGCAGCGCTTTGCGGCCCTGCAGTCGGGCGAGGTCGATATCTTGTCGCGCAACACCAGCTGGACGCTGAGCCGTGACGCTTCACTCGGACTGACCTTTATCGGGGTGACCTACTACGACGGCCAGGGCTTCATGGTGCCGGTCAAAAGCAAGATCAAGAGCGCCAAGCAACTCAAAAATGCCACCGTCTGCGTGCAGTCGGGCACCACGACCGAAAAAAACCTGAGCGAGTTTTCTCGCATCAACAAGCTGAGCATCAAGCCCGTGGTCTTCGAAAAATTTGACGCAGCCAACGCGGCCTACTTTTCGGGCCGCTGCCAGGCCTACACCACCGACGTGTCGGGGTTGGCCTCGATTCGCAACAAGGAAGCCAAAAACCCGGCCGAGCATGTGCTGCTGACAGAGCTGATCTCCAAAGAGCCCCTCAGCCCGGCGGTGCGGCGCGGCGACGAAGAGTTTTTCACCATCGCGAAGTGGGTGGTTTTTGGCCTGATAGAGGCAGAAGAATACGGCGTGACGCAAGCCAATGTAGACGCCCTGCAGCGCGACACCCAAGACCCCGCGATCGGCCGCCTGCTCGGCACGCTGGAGGACACTGGCAAGCTGCTGGGCCTGGACAAGGCCTGGATGGCGCGCGCGATCAAGGCCACAGGCAATTACGGCGAGATTTTTGAACGCAATGTCGGCCCCAAAAGCCCGCTGGGCCTGCCGCGCGGCAGCAACAAACTCTGGTCACAAGGCGGCCTGATGTACGCGCCGCCCGTGCGTTGATGCAGGAGCCGTCGCAACAGCTCATCCCGGCCAAGCCGCCAGCACCGAGGCGGCCTTTCTCATGGCGTGGCCGAACGGCGCGCGGCCTGGTCTATCAGGTGCTGGCCGTGCTGATGATCGCCCTGCTGGGCTGGCTCCTGGCCAGCAACACGCTGGCTAATATGCGCCTGCGCGGCATACAGAGCGGCTTTGATTTTTTGTTGCAGCCCGCCGGTTTTGACATCGGTGAAGGCTGGCTCAACTACGAGGCCACGCGCCCCTACTGGCAGGCTTTTCTGGTCGGCATTGTCAACACCCTGCGTGTGGCGGTGATCGGCTGTGTGCTGGCAACGCTGCTGGGTACCCTGCTGGGCATCGCCCGCTTTTCACGCAATGCCCTGCTGCGCGGCCTCAGTTATGGCTATGTCGAGCTGTTTCGCAATATTCCGCTGATGCTGCAGCTGCTGATGTGGTACCTGCTGTTCATCGAATACCTGCCCCAGTCCAGCGAGGCCTGGAGCCTGGGCGATGTGGTCTTCCTGAGCAAGAACGGTCTGGCGTTTCCGTCACTGGGCTGGTCGCAGGGGCTGCTGCTCGAGTTTCCGGTGGCCGGCGAGACCCAGGTGCTGGGCGGCGCCGCGCTGAGCCCCGAATTCATGGCCGTGCTGCTGGGCCTGGTGCTCTACACCGCGGCCTTCATTGCGGAAGTCGTGCGCGCCGGCATCGCCTCGGTGCCCAGGGGCCAGCATGAAGCCGCCGCGTCCATGGGCCTCCCCCGCGCGCGCGCGATGCGCCTGATAGTGCTGCCTCAGGCGCTGCGCCTGATCATCCCGCCGCTGACCAACCAGTACCTGAACCTGACCAAAAACTCCTCGCTGGCCGTGGCCGTCGGTTACCCGGAGCTGGTGTCTATCGCCAACACCTCGCTGAACCAGTCGGGTCGTGCAGTGGAATGCATCGCCATCATCATGGCGGTCTATCTGGCGCTGTCCTTGCTGACCTCGGCCTTCATGAACTGGTTCAACCGCCGAGCCGAGATCAAGGAGCGCTGAGCCATGCCTGAGAAATTTCACCCCCTTGCGGCTCGCCCCGCGCCAGTGCCTGTCAGCGGCGTGCTGGCGACGCTGCGCCGACATCTGTTTTCCAGCCTGCCCAACGCCTTGCTGTCGCTGCTGCTGCTGGCGCTGCTCGTCTGGCTGGCCGTCAAGGGTTTGCGCTGGGGTCTTGTGTACGCCGTGTTTGCCGCCGACGCCGAGCGCTGCCAGGCCGCGCGTGGCCTGGGCGCCTGCTGGGGCGTGGTTAACGAAAAAGCCCGCTTCATCCTGCTGGGCCGCTATCCGCAGGCCGAGCAGTGGCGCCCGGTGCTGGCGACGTTTGCGCTGATGGCGCCGGTGCTGGCCAGTTGCAGCACGCGATTGTGGAAACCCTCGCTGGCCTTGATCTGGGCTGGCGGCCTGGCCGGATTTTTTGTGCTGATGGGCGGCGGTGTTGCGGGTCTTGAAAGCGTAGCGACAGACCAGTGGGGCGGCCTGCCGCTGACGCTCATGCTCAGCGTGCTCTCCATGGTGCTGGCTTTCCCGATCGCGGTGCTGGTGGCGCTGGGCCGGCGCTCGGAGATGCCGGCGATACGCTCACTGTGTCTGGTTTATGTGGAGCTGGTGCGCGGTGTGCCGCTGATCTCGGTGCTGTTCATGGCTTCTTTCATGCTGCCGCTTTTTTTGCCGGCTGGCAAATCGCCCGACGTGCTGGTCCGTGTAGTGGTGGGCATCACGCTGTTTGCGGCGGCCTATATGGCAGAAATCATTCGCGGCGGCCTGCAGACCGTGGGCCGCGGCCAGCTTGAGGCGGCGGCCAGCATGGGGCTGAGCTACTGGCAGACGCAGCGCAAAATCATCCTGCCGCAGGCACTCAGTGCGGTGGTGCCCAGCATCGTCAACAACTTCATCTCGCTGTTAAAGGACACCTCGCTGGTCACCATCGTCTCGCTCTACGAACTCACGGGCGCGCTGTCGCTGGCGCTCGGCTCGGACCCGAACTGGCGGCCTTTCAAGATCGAAGCCTACCTGTTCATCGCAGCGATCTATTTCGCGTTTTGCTTCGCCATGTCGCGCTACAGCCTGCGGCTTGAAAAACGCCTGGCGCGCGGAAAAGGCCAATGATGGCCCGGCCAAGGAATCAAAAATAATGACAGAACCCATCATCCGTTTCGACAAGCTCAACAAGTGGTTTGGCGAGTTTCATGTGCTGCGCGACATCAGCCTGAGCGTCCAGCCAGGCGAGCGAATCGTGATCTGCGGCCCTTCGGGCTCGGGCAAGTCCACGCTGATACGCTGCGTCAACGGCCTGGAGGACTACCAGCAAGGCCGGCTGACGGTGGCCGGTACCGTGCTGGGCGACGACCTCAAGGCGCTTGAGGCGGTACGCCGCCAGGTCGGCATGGTGTTCCAGCAGTTCAATCTGTTTCCGCATTTGAGCGTGCTGGAAAACCTCACGCTGGCGCCCATCGGGGTCGCGGGGTTGCCGAAAAAGGAAGCGATAGCGCTGGCCATGGTGCAGCTCGAGCGCGTGCGCATTGCCGATCAGGCGCACAAATATCCACTGCAGCTCTCGGGCGGCCAGCAGCAGCGCGTGGCGATTGCGCGCTCGCTGTGCATGGCGCCCAAAATCATGCTGTTCGACGAGCCAACCTCGGCGCTGGACCCGGAGATGATCAAGGAAGTGCTGGACGTGATCGTCGGCCTGGCAGACCAGGGCATGACCCTGCTGTGCGTCACGCATGAAATGGGTTTTGCGCGCGCGGTAGCCAACCGCATCATCTTCATGGACGAAGGCCAGATCGTCGAGGAAAACACGCCGCAGGCATTTTTTGATGCCCCCAAAACAGACCGCGGCAGGGATTTTCTGTCCAAGATCCTGGGGCATTGACAAGCCCCAAAAGTCGCCTGGAAAAGGCGTTTTTCAATAACAACTCAGGTCGCTGAACGCAGCACGCATTTCTTGCCCCCTCGCCCTCTGGGAGAGGGTTGGGGTGAGGGTCAGCGAGGCACAACATACGACAACTCTACGCACAGACCGCCAGCCCTCACCCCCGCCCTCTCCCAGGGGGAGAGGGTGTGAAACCATTTCGGACGGCCTGGGACTTTATATTTTTATAAAAAAGGCCTGCGAGCAATTAAAAACGAGCGCAAGCAGCTATGTTTTATATAGCAAAATATGCCGACGCTTCAGCTGTCAATCGCCGCAGCAGAGCCCGCCAGCTTGCGCAGCTCGAATTTCTGAATCTTCCCGGTTGAGGTCTTGGGTAGTTCGCCAAACACCACGGCGCGCGGCACCTTGAACGCGGCCAGGTGTTTTTTGCAGTGCGCGACGATGTCTTCGGGCCGGGTCTGGGCGCCGGCTTTGAGCTCGACAAAGGCGCAAGGGGTTTCGCCCCAACGCGCGTCCGGCTTGGCAACAACGGCTGCGGCCAGCACGTCAGGGTGGCGATACAGCACGTCCTCCACCTCAATCGAGGAGATGTTTTCGCCGCCCGAGATGATGATGTCCTTGCTGCGGTCCTTGATCTTCATGTAGCCGTCGGGGTACATCACCGCCAGATCGCCCGAGTGAAACCAGCCTCCGGCAAAAGCTTCTGCGGTCGCCTTGGGGTTCTTCAGGTAACCCTTCATCGCGATGTTGCCCTTGAACATGATCTCGCCCATGGTTTCGCCGTCCTGTGGCACGGGCGCCATGGTGAGCGGATCCAGCACGCGCACATCACGCTCCAGGTGGTAGCGCACGCCCTGGCGCGCGTTCAGTCGGGCGCGCTCGCCGATATCGAGCTGGTCCCAGCCGTCCTGCTTGGCGCACACGGTGGCCGGGCCATAGACCTCGGTGAGCCCATAGACATGCGTCAGCTCAAAGCCCAGCGCCTCCATGCCCTCAATCATGGAGGCCGGCGGCGCAGCGCCCGCGACCATGGCCCGCACGACCCTGGGCGTGCCTTTGGTGTCTTCGCCGCCTGGCAAGCCCTGCTTCAAGGCCTCTGGCGCATTGACCAGCATGCCGTGCACGATGGGCGCGGCGCAGTAATGCGTGACCCCGTGCTGGCGAATCGCATCAAAAATCTCGGCCGCGCCCACCCGGCGCAGGCACACGTTGACACCGGCGCGCGCCGCCACCGTCCATGGAAAGCACCAGCCATTGCAATGAAACATCGGCAAGGTCCACAAATACACCGGATGCTTGGGCATGTCCCATTCGAGGATGTTGGACACCGCGTTGAGCGCCGCACCGCGGTGGTGGTAGACCACGCCCTTGGGGTTGCCGGTGGTGCCGCTGGTGTAGTTCAGCGCAATCGCATCCCACTCATCGGTCGGTAAGCGCCAGACGTAGTCGGCGTCACCGGTGGCCAGAAAGTCTTCATAAGCGATGCTCCCAATGCGCAGTGGCTCAAGGCCTGACTGCGCGGTGTACAACTCGTCGGCCACATCAATCACCAGTAGCGGCGTGGCGGCCTTGCGCAGGCTCAGGGCTTTTTGCATGATGCCGGCAAACTCCGGGTCAACAATGACGACTTTGGCCTCGCCATGGTCAAGCATGAAGGCAATCGTTTCTGCATCCAGCCGGGTATTGAGTGCGTTAAGCACAGCGCCCGTCACTGGAATGCCAAAGTGGGCCTCGACCATGGGCGGGGTGTTGGGCAGCATCACGGCAACAGTGTCGCCTTTGCCAATTCCGTGGCGTTCGAGCGCGCTGGCCAGCTGACGGCAACGGGAAAATACTTCTGCCCAGTTGCGGCGCAGGCTGCCGTGCACCAGCGCCAGCCGGTTCGGATAAACCTCGGCGGTGCGCTCAATAAATGACAGCGGCGACAAGGGCGCGTGGTTGGCCTCGTTGCGTTCAAGGTCCTGGTCAAAAATACTGGGGCTGGAAGGCATAAGGGTCTCCGTTGATTTTTTGGTCCGCTTTTAGCAATGTTAGCCCCGTGGCATTTCTGTTGGCTGACCGTGGAGGCACAATAGCTCTCGTGGCCATCCCCCAATCATTTATCCAGGAGTTGTTAGCGCGCGCCGACGTGGTCGACATTGTCGGGCGCTTTGTGCAGCTCAAAAAAGGCGGCGCCAATTTCATGGGCCTGTGCCCGTTTCACGGCGAGAAGTCGCCGTCGTTCAGCGTCAGCCCGGCCAAACAGTTCTACCACTGCTTTGGCTGCGGCAAGAACGGCAATGCCATCAGTTTTTTGATGGAGCATTCCGGCATGAGTTTTGTCGAGGCCGTCAAAGACCTGGCCCAGCAATATGGACTGCAGGTGCCCGAGGACGACGTTTCCCCGCAAGACCGGGCCAAGGCGGCCAAGGTGCGCGAGCAGCAGGCCACGCTGACCAGCGTGCTCGAAAAAGCCGGCATTGCCTACATCAAGCAGCTGCGCAGCTCCGAAAAAGCCATTGCCTACTTCAAGGGCCGAGGCCTGTCGGGTGAAATCGCCAAGACGTTCGGCCTGGGCTACGCGCCCGAGGGCTGGCGCAGCCTGGCCAGCGTCTTCCCCGACTACAACGACCCGCTGCTGGTTGAAAGTGGCCTCGTGATCGCCGGGGAGCCGGGTGAAGAAAATGCCCAGGGCGAAGCCAAGCGTTACGACCGCTTCCGCGACCGGGTGATGTTTCCGATACGCAACGTCAAGGGCGAATGCATTGGCTTTGGCGGGCGCGTGCTCGGCGATGAAAAACCCAAGTACCTGAATTCGCCGGAAACCCCGGTGTTCAGCAAGGGGCGTGAGCTCTATGGCCTGTTTGAAGCCCGCACCGCCTTGCGCGAGCATGGCTATGCCTTGGTCACCGAGGGTTATATGGACGTGGTGGCGCTGGCCCAGCTCGGCTTTGCCAACGCCGTGGCCACGCTGGGCACGGCCTGCACCACCGAACATGTGCAAAAACTGTTTCGCTTCACCGATTCAGTGGTTTTCAGCTTCGACGGCGACGCAGCCGGACGCCGCGCAGCGCGCAAGGCGCTCGATGCCGCCCTGCCCTTTGCCAGCGACGTGCGCACCGTCAAATTCCTGTTTCTGCCGGCCGAACATGACCCAGACAGCTACATACGTGCGCATGGCAAAGACGGTTTTGCGGCCTATGTGAACAAGGCCGTGCCGCTGAGCAAATTCATGCTGGAAGCCGCTGCCGATGGCTGCGAGCTGGACACGGCAGAAGGACGCGCCCACATGGCCAGCAACGCCCGCCCCCTGTGGAGCGCCCTGCCCGACGGCGCACTGAAAAGCCAGCTGCTGGCTGAAATTGCCGAAACGGTGCTGATTGACGCGAGAGATCTGCTGCAGCTCTGGCAGCCAGCGGCCAGCCATCACAAAAACGACTACAAGAACGCCAAGAAAAACTATAAAAACAGTAGCAGCTCACGCCCGTCCACATTGGGCTACAGCCAAAATGCCTCATCAAATTCAGGTAAAGCTCTGGAGATTGAAGGTTTCTCCGACTACCCCGAGCACATCGGGTCAGACGCGGATTACCCCAGCTATGAGAGCTCCGAGCCATATTTCCCGCCGCCTGGCGCGGCTTCGGGCGGCTTTTCAGCAGCTGGCCGCATGCCAGGACGGGCGCCGCGCCGGGTCGCCGGTCGCCTGTTGCCCGCGAGTCGCGAGGACCGGGTGCTGCGCCTGCTGCTGACAGAGCCGCAAAGCTGGGACCGCCTGAGCAGCGAAGAGCACCATCTGCTGTCGGAACTGCCTGCACCGCACGGCCCCGTGTTTGCCTGGCTGGAAAGCCAGTTGCAGGAGCACGGCCCGCAACCATGGGCGGCCTTGCGCGAGGGCTTGCGCGGCCACGTCAGCGAAAGCCACGCCATCGCGCAAATCTCGCAAATCCCCGAAGGCATTGAGGGCGACTGGAACGAGGTCAGAAGCATTCTCGACCAGCTGCTCAAGCTCAAACGCCAGCGCGAAATGAACGCACTGGCGGCCCAAGCAGCAACAGATCCGCAAGCCATGCAAAGGTACAAAGAGCTGGCGGCAAGTCTTAAAAACTGACAGTCAACATGGATTTTTAGCGCTTAAAAAACAGGCGTTAGGGTATAATCCGATTTTCGCTACGGCAAGCGCGACAGCAGCACCTCCGGATCAGGCCTTCCGCAAGCACGGAAACCTCTCGTACGAGATGGCCACTCCCCCGCAAGGACTGCACACCAAATGTTCGCCCAAACAACTTGCCGGCCATGCCCCTTGACGAGTCGGGTATTTTTGCGTTCTGCGCTTTGTCGTTCCATGCGGGCTTTTCGCCTCATGGGATCCAAAACGCCAGTGTTCTGTGCTTAAAACTTTTTTTTGACATCCGGAGAGCCAGCCATGCCTTTGCCAAAGTCCAAGAAGCCTGCCATTGCAAGCGCCGCCGCCAATAAAACAAGCGCCACGGCAGTCAAAAAGACGATAGCCAAGACCAGCAAGACAGCCAGCAAAGCCCCGGTGGTTGAAAAAACCAAAAAGCCCGCCATATCCAACAAAGTAACAGCAAGCAAAGCAGCCAGCAAACTGCCCGCGAAATCTGACAAGTCCCCCACGAAAGTCTCCATAGTGCCTACCAAGTCAACCCAAGCCAAGCTCATTGAAGCCGCCAACGCCCTGCTCGCCGCCGCAGCGCCCGCGAAAAAGAAACCGGGCCGTCCGCCCAAAAATCCGGCTGCTGCAGTTGAAGGTGCGGCGCCCGCGCTGGGCGGTGCTAAGCGTGGCCGCAAACCAAAAGCCGCAGGCAAAGCCGAAGGCGAAGAGGACATGTCGGATATCGAAGACGACTTGGTTGGCGAGCCTGTTGTGGAGACCACTGAAAAGGTCAAACCCCTGCGCATGAAAATCAGCAAGGCCAAAGAGCGCGCCTTGATGAAAGAGTTTGGACTGGACGAGACGGTGCTGTCGGAAGAAGACATGCTCAAGCGCCGCATGCGCCTGAAAACCCTGATCAAGCTTGGTAAAACGCGCGGCTACCTGACGCACGGCGAAATTTCAGACCACCTGCCCGACAAGCTGGTTGATGCCGAGACGCTGGAAGTCGTGGTCAACATGCTCAAGGACATGGAGATCAAGGTCTTTGAGCAGACCCCAGACGTGGATGCGCTGCTCAACGCCGGTGAGACCGTAGCTTCTGAAGAAGAAGCCGAAGAAGAAGCTGAAGCCGCAATTGCCACGGTGGACAGCGAGTTTGGCCGTACCACGGACCCGGTCCGCATGTACATGCGCGAAATGGGCACCGTTGAGCTGCTGACACGTGAAGGCGAAATCGAAATCGCCAAGCGCATTGAAGGCGGCCTCATGAAAATGATGGAAGCCATTTCCGAGAGCCCGGCGACGATTGCTGAAATCCTGCGCTTGGGCGAAGAAATCCGCGAAGGCAAGGTTGTCATCTCCACCGTGGTGGATGGTTTCACGATTGCCAACGAAGCCGACGATTACGTGGCGGAGGAAGACTTCGACGAATTCGACGAAGAAGATGATGACGACGGCAAAGGCGGCTCCAAGGCGCTGACGAAAAAGCTCGAGGAAATGAAAAAAGAAGCGCTTAGCCGCTTCGACAAAATCGCCGGCCACTTCGAAAAGGTTCATAAGACCTATGACAAGGAAGGCTACGGAACGCCGACCTACATGAAGGCGCAAAAGGCCCTGAGCGACGAGCTGATGACGGTGCGCTTTACCGCCAAGACCATCGAAAAGCTCTGCGATCTGCTGCGCGGCCAGGTGCTGGACGTGCGTAAGAAAGAGCGCGAGTTGCGCCACATCATTGTTGAAAAGTGCGGCATGCCGCAGGAAGTTTTCAGCAAGGACTTTCCGCCCAACCTGCTGAACCTCAAGTGGGTTGAAAAACAGGTTGCGTCCGGCAAGCCGTGGTCGACCATCATGGCCAGGAACATTCCACCCATCCAGGAACTGCAGACCAAGCTCGGCGAGCTTCAGGCCCGCGTGGTGGTGCCTCTTGGCCAGTTGAAGGACATCAACAAGCGCATGAACGAAGGCGAGTCCAACTCGCGCGACGCCAAGAAAGAGATGATCGAGGCCAATCTGCGCCTGGTGATCTCGATTGCCAAGAAATACACCAACCGCGGCCTGCAGTTCCTGGATCTGATCCAGGAGGGCAACATCGGCTTGATGAAAGCCGTGGACAAGTTTGAATACCGCCGCGGTTATAAATTCTCGACCTACGCCACCTGGTGGATTCGCCAGGCGATCACGCGCTCCATCGCCGACCAGGCCCGTACCATCCGTATTCCGGTGCACATGATTGAGACCATCAACAAGATGAACCGTCTGTCACGCCAGCATCTGCAGGAGTTTGGCTTTGAGCCGGACGCCAGCGTTCTGGCCGAGAAGATGGAGATTCCTGAAGACAAGATCCGCAAGATCATGAAGATCGCAAAAGAGCCGATCTCCATGGAAACGCCGATTGGTGACGATGATGATTCGCACCTGGGCGACTTCATCGAAGACAGCGCCAACACCGCGCCGCTGGAAGCCGCGATGCAGGCAGGCCTGCGCGACGTGGTCAAAGACATTCTTGACAGCCTGACGCCACGTGAAGCCAAGGTGCTGCGCATGCGCTTCGGTATCGAAATGTCAACCGACCACACGCTGGAAGAAGTCGGCAAGCAGTTTGACGTGACGCGTGAGCGCATTCGCCAGATAGAAGCCAAGGCACTGCGCAAACTCAAGCACCCTTCACGCTCAGACAAATTGCGCAGCTTTATCGATACGCTGTAATCGAGCCACCATGAAAAAAGCGCCTGCCCTGTTGAGGGGCTAGGCGCTTTTTCTTTGGCTCAACCGTGATCACGGTTGAGGCTTTACGCAAGTTCAGCTCAACGCGACACGCCCAGCAAACGCTCCAGCATTTCCGGGTGCTCACGCAACTCCTGCGCGGTACCCGAATGCACGACAGTGCCGCGATCGAGCACCACAGCCGTGTCAGAAATGGCAAGAATGGCCTGCGGATGCTGCTCCACGATGATGGCGGACAAGCCCTCTTCACGCGTGATGCGGCGTATCGCCTTGAGCAGCTCTTCGACAATGATAGGCGCCAGACCTTCAAGCGGCTCGTCCAGCAAAAGCAGCTTGGGGTTGAGCACCAGCGCGCGACCGACCGCCAGCATTTGCTGCTCACCACCCGACAGTTGCGTGCCTAGATTGGATTTGCGCTCTGCAAGGCGCGGAAACATGCCATAGACCCGCTCAGGCGTCCATGCACCCGGGCGCGCCACCGCAGTCAGATTTTCATCGACTGTGAGTGACTTGAAGATATTGCGCTCCTGCGGCACCCAGCCAATGCCGACCGCTGCGCGCTCGTGGGACGGCAGCTTGTGCAGTGCAACCATGCCGTTTCCTGAGCCCAGCGTGATGCTGCCGGCGTGCTGGCGTGTGGCGCCGGCCAGGGTATTGATCAGCGTGGTTTTACCGGTGCCGTTGCGCCCCAGCAATGCCAGTGTTTTTCCTTCGTCCACTGTCAGGGAAATGTTGTTCAGAACAACCGCTTCGCCATAGCCCGCGCTTAGACCTTCAACTCGTAACAACTCAGCCATGCTGAATCTCCTCACCATGACCAAGATAAACCGCCTTGACCTGCGGATCATTGGCGATCTGCTCCGGGTCACCTTCTGTCAGCACCGTCCCGTTGACCAGAACGGTCATGCGCTTGGCGAAACTGAACACCAGATCCATGTCATGCTCGATCAGCAGGACAGAAACGTCTGCGGGCAATGCCGCCACGGTCTGAAGCAACTCTTCACGTTCACCGGCAGGCACACCCGCCACGGGCTCGTCAAGCAGCAGCACGCGCGGCTCGCAGGCCAGCGCGATAGCGATTTCAAGCAGGCGGCGCTTGCCGTAAGCCAGCACATGTGTCGGCTGGTTCATCACCTCTGTCAGGTGGAACTGTTCAAGCAACTCTGCGCAGCGGTCAGCGACCTGGCCCTTGCTGCCTAACGCGCTCCACCAGGTCGTCCCCAGCCCCTGTTGCTGCGACACCGTGAGCGCCAGCGTTTGCAGCGGCGTCAAGGAATCAAACAGCTGGTTGATCTGAAAGGTTCTAACCATGCCGCGCTTGACGCGCTGGTGCGGTGCCAGTTTGGTGATGTCCTGACCCAGCAGAGTGATGCGGCCCTCTGTGGGCTGCAGAACACCAGTTAGCAGATTGATCAGCGTGGTCTTGCCGGCGCCGTTGGGACCAATCAGCGCGTGACGTGCGCCCTTTTTTAGATGCAAGGTGACATTGTTGGTCGCCGTGATGCCGCCAAAGCGCATCACCAGGCCCTCAGCGGAAAGCACTGTTTCTACAGTATCGACAGTCATGCACCACTCCGCTTGAACCACGTCCATGGACGCAATAATTTTTCACGCCCCACCAGCATCAGCACCACCAGGAAAAGGCCTATCCAGAAAGTCCAGTACTGCGGCGTGATGGATGAAATCACGTCCTGCATCAGCTTGAAAACTATGGCGCCGGCAATGCCGCCGTAAAGCCAGCCCGTGCCGCCAATCACCAGGATCAACATCACATCTGCCGAGCGGTCAAAAGCAAACAGGTCAAGCGAAGCAAAGCCGCTTGTCTGCGCCAGCAGTGCGCCGGCAGCACCGGCAACGCCAGCCGAGATCGCGTAGATCACAGACAGCCTTGACGACACCGGTATGCCGATCGCCATGGCACGCAGCCGATTGTCACGAATCGCCTTGAGGGTGGCGCCAAACGAAGAACTGGTCAGGCGGCGGGCCAGCACGAACAGCAACAAGGCCACCACCAGCGAGTAGCAAGCAGCCGTTCGCCCCGCCAGATCAAATTCAAAGCGTCCCAGCAACGGCCCCATGACGACGCCTTGCAGGCCGTCAGCGCCACCGGTGAGCCAGTCGAGCTTGTTGGCGAGTTCCAGCAATATCAGCGCGACACCCAGCGTCACCATCAGTCGGGTCAGGTCGCTTCCACGCAGCACGGTGAGGCTGCAGAGCGCGCCGAGCAGCACAGACACGCCTATGGCGACTGCCATGCCTACCAGCGGATCAGGCATCACCAGCTTGGCAAACAGCGCTGCGGTGTAAGCACCCATGCCAAAAAAGGCGGCATGGCCGAGCGAAACAATGCCGCTGTACCCTAGCACCAGGTCAAGGGAAATCGCAAACAGCGCGACGATGGCGATCTCGTTGATGATCAACGCATGGGTGGAAAGCAGAAATGGAGAGGCCAAAGCCAGAATCCAGAAAATCGGCTCCCAGAGCTTGTAGCGGCTGCTGTTGCGCAGCGCGTCCCGGACTTGTTGTGTCATTTGCCGCCTTTGCGTACGAATAGTCCCTGCGGACGCCAGATCAAAATGGCGATCATCAGGCTGTACACGATGAAGGCACCCATTTTTGGAATGTAATATTTACCCGCCACGTCAGCAATGCCGAGCAACAGCGCGGCCAGCAAGGGCCCGGTGATGGATGAGGTGCCGCCGACGGCGACCACGATCAAAAAGTAAATCATGAACTTCAGCGGGAAGGTCGGGTCCAGCCCCAGCACTTCAGCACCCAGCGCGCCACCCAGCCCGGCCAGGCCAGAACCCACGGCAAAAGTGGACAAAAACACCACGTTGACGTTGATCCCCAGACCTGCAGCCACGCGCTGGTCATCGACCGATGCGCGCAAGCGGCTACCAAAGCGGGTCTTCGCAAGCACGTACTGCAAACCCACTGTCAGGGCGGCACAGACCGCGATGATGAACAGTCGGTAGTGGCCCATGCCCAGCATCCACGCGCCCTCGCCCAATTCAGTCCGGCCCTTTAGCCACTCTGGTAGTTGGACGATCTGCTGGGTTGAGCCGATGAAGTAATCGGCACTGGCCACAGCCATGAAGGTCAGGCCAATCGAAAACAGCACCTGGTCCAGATGCGGCTTGCGGTACATCGGTCTGTACAGCGTGCGTTCAAGCACACCGCCCAAAAGTGCCGAGCCGAGAAAAGCCAGTGGCAGGCAGACCAGAAATGGAACACCCAGGTGCTGCATGAGCAGCACCGTGATGTAACCACCGGCCATTGCAAACGCACCGTGCGCGAGGTTGATGAAATTCATCAACCCCATGGTCACGGCCAGGCCTACGGCAAGAATGAAAAGCAGCATGCCATAGGCAATGCCGTCGAAAAGAATTGTGAGCATGAGAAAGTGGCGTTCAACCTGATTGACTCAGGTTGGTTGACTGGCAGGTATCTGAGGTGTGCTTATTTGTTCTTGCCTGGGTCCTTGACGTCCTTGATGACATCGAACTCGACGTTGTAAAGCTGGCCGTCTTTTCTCTCAACCTTGCGCAGATAGATGTTCTGCACCACGTCACGTGTTTGCGCGTCGATGAACATCGGGCCGCGCGGGCTTTCGAAAATCTGGCCTTTCATGGCCGCCAGCAAGGCATCGCCACCGCCATTGCCTTTGGTGGCGCGGAGCGCTTCGTAAATCACGCGCATGCCGTCATAGCCACCAACGGCCATGAAGTTGGGGCGCAGGCCCTTGTTGGCCTTGCTGAAAGCATCAACAAACTTCTTGTTCAGTGCCGACGGATGGGCAGCAGAATAGTGGTGCGAGGTCACCACACCCAGTGCGCCGTCACCCATGTCGTTGAGCTGGTCGTCATCGGTGACGTCTCCGGTACCAATCAGCTTGATGCCTGCTTTGTCCATGCCGCGCTCAAGAAACTGTTTCATCACCGCAGCGCCCGCGCCAGAAGGCACGAACACAAACAGGGCGTCGGGCTTGAGGTCACGCACTTTCTGAAGGAAAGGCGCAAAGTCTGGATTGCGCAAAGGAACGCGCAGCGCTTCCGTGACTTGCCCGCCATTGAAGGTCAGTCGTTCCCTGAAATATTTTTCAGCATCTATGCCTGGACCATAGTCGCTGACCAGCGTGACCACCTTCTTGATGCCGTTCTTGGGTGCCCAGTCAGCCAAAGCAACAGCTGCTTGCGGCAGCGTGAAGCTGGTGCGCACGATGTAAGGCGAAGCCTGTGTGATGCTGGAGGTCGCTGCGGCCATCACCACTTCTGGCGTTTTCGACTGGGTCGCGATAGGGGCTGTGGCGAGCGCGGAAGGCGTGATGCCAAAACCGGCAAGCACGTTGACCTTGTCATTGACCACCAGCTCCTGCGCCAGGCGCTTGGTGACATCCGGAATGCTGGTGTCGTCTTTGAGGATCAGCTCAATTTTTTTACCCGCTACCGTGTCACCGTTTTGCGCCATGTACAAGCGCGCGGCCGCTTCAATCTGGCGACCTGTGCTCGCCTGCTGACCGGTCATGGGCAGGATCAGGCCGATCTTGAAGGTGTTGGCCTGGGCCATGACGCTCGCCGACGAGAGCGCGAGAATCGCAACGGCAGAAGCCGTGAGGAAAATTCTTTTTTGCATGGGGTGTCTCCTGAAATGAATATGGAATGTCGCCGTAAACGGGTATGTGTGCAAGTACAAATACTCACAGCTTGTTATAGCGAAGTTATATACCAGCGCATGCCGGCGTACAAATTTCTGACTGCCGGACTCCAAGGAGTTTAATCTCACCGGCTGCAACTGGACCAAGCCAACGACGTTGTTAAAGCCGAGCGCTGGGACATAGGTCCGATCACATTCAAATCAGTCATTGGATAAGCCCATTCACCCAAGCACCGTGACGCAACAGGCACGCGCCCCAGGAACGGTAAATAGTTCAGCCCTGTTTGCGAATCAGGCGCGCACCAGGCATCTGGTCGCTGTCATGGCTTTGCAGCGTGGCCTGCAGATTGCGCTGGGCGATGCGCGAATGTTCCCGCATGATGGCTTCTGCGCGAGAGCCTTCCCTGCGCTCGATCGCGTCCAGGACCTGTCGATGCTGGTCTTGCGCCACGATCAACATGTCCCGTGCCTGAGGGGAGTTGGCCTGGAACACCACAAAGCCCGAAGGTGATGCGAACGGCAGGTTCACGACTCGATCGAGCTCGCGCGCAATCACTGCACTGCCGGCCATTTCTGCCAACAGATTATGAAATTTCTGGTTCAGCGTGACGTAGCTCAAAAAGGCATCGTCATTGAGCGCCGCCTGACTCAAAACCGCATCAATCTGGCCAAGACAGGCGCGCGCCTGATCAAGCAAGGCCGCCGTTGCACCCCGTTCGGCCGCCAGCCGGACCGACAAGCCTTCAAGAGTTCCGCGCAATTCAATAGCCTCGGACGCATCGCGCTCCGAAAAACTGCGAACCGCATAGCCGCCATTGACCAAAACTTCCAGCAGGCCCTCTTGCTCAAGCCGCATCAGGGCAGCACGAATCGGCGTACGCGATACCCCCAGTTTCTCGACAATGGCCAACTCCGTGATGCGCGCACCGCTTGGCAACTCGCCCGCAAGAATCATTTCGCGCAGCCGCAACTGCGCCTTGACCGCCTGGGATGCGCCTAAGTCTTGCGCCTCTACCGCAAGCAAGGAGGATTTTGGGGTGTTCATAGTCATGTCAATGTATACAGGAAAATCACTCAGAGGCGATTCAAGCCTGTTTTTTGTCCGAATTTTTCAGTTTGATGTCGACATATAAGAAATTTTCTTGCCGCCTGTATACATCGTAGATGTTTTTTTGCATAATTGCACTGAGCCGCGAACGGCACATCGTCACGCCTGCTGACGAAGACCGATAGCGCCATACTTTATAAAATCCCTGCGGATTTCACCCAACACATCATAGGAAGAAGCCATGTTCCCAAAAAACACCTGGTACGTCGCCTGCACCCCATCAGAAATCGACGACAAGCCGCTGGGTCGGCAAATCTGCGGCGAAAAAATCGTGTTCTACCGCGGCCCTGAAGGCAAAGTTGCAGCGCTTGACGATTTCTGCCCGCATCGCGGAGCAGCGCTGTCACTGGGCAAGGTATGCGAAGGAAAACTGGTCTGTGGCTACCATGGCCTGGCTGTGAACTGCGACGGGAAAGTGGCCTCCATGCCTGGTCAGCGCGTTCAGGGCTTCCCTAAAACGCGCAGCTTCCCGGTGGTGGAGCGCTATGGTTTCATCTGGGTCTGGCCTGGCGACGAAAAACTCGCGGACCCGGACAAAATCCCTGTGCTCGAATGGGCGGACAACCCAGAATGGGCTTACGCAGGTGGCCTGTACCACGTCAATTGCGACTACCGCCTGATGATTGACAACCTCATGGACCTGACCCACGAGACCTATGTCCACACCACCAGCATTGGCCAAAAGGAAATCGACGAAGCACCGGTCAACACCAAGACCGTAGGCGACACCGTGATCACCAGCCGCTTCATGGACAAGGTCATGGCGCCGCCGTTCTGGCGCGCCAACTTGCGTGGCAACAATCTGGCCGACGATATACCGGTCGATCGCTGGCAGGTCTGCCACTTCACGCCGCCCAGCCAGATCATGATCGAAGTCGGTGTCGCCCACGCCGGCAAAGGCGGCTACAACGCCGATCCCAAAGACAAGGTTCACAGCATCGTTGTTGACTTCTGCACGCCCGAGACAGAAACATCCATGTGGTACTTCTGGGGCATGGCACGCAACTTCAACCCGACAGACAAGGCCCTTACCGCACAGATTCTCGAGGGTCAGGGCAAGGTTTTTGCCGAAGACACCGTCGTGCTCGAGGCGCAGCAGCGCAATCTTCACACCTTCCCGGATCGCAAGCTGCTGATGCTCAACATTGATGCCGGTGGCGTGCAATCCCGACGCATGCTGGACCGCCTCATGGCGCTCGAGCAGCCGCAACAAGTGGGAAGCTGATCATGGACAGTCTAGAAGTCATCGTCGTTCGAAAAATCAAGGAAGCCGAGGATATCGTCAGCTTCGAGCTGGCCAGGGCAGACGGCGCGCCGCTGCCGCCGTTCAGTGCGGGCTCGCACATCGATGTGCAGATTCCCGGCGGACTGACGCGCCAATACTCCCTGTGCAACGACGCCATAGAGCAGCACCGTTACCGGATTGCCGTGCTGCGCGATCCGGCTTCACGCGGCGGCTCCGTCGGCATGCATGACGCCATCAAAGAAGGCGATGCGATCCGCATCAGTACGCCCAAAAACCACTTCCCGCTGCAACTGGCACCGCGCACACTGCTGTTTGCCGGCGGCATAGGCGTGACGCCGCTGCTGTGCATGGCGCAGCGTCTGGCCGCAATAGGCGCCGACTTCACGCTGCATTACTGCACGCGTACGCTTGAGCGCACGGCATTCCAGCAGGAAATCAGCGACTCCGCATTTGCCGACCGCGTGCAATACCACTACGACGCAGGTCCGGCCGAACAGAAGCTGAACATACAAGCAGCTCTCGGCGCGGCCGAGTCAGGCAAGCAGCTTTATGTCTGCGGACCCACGGGCTTCATAGACCATGTGGTGAACAGCGCCAAAGCCCAGGGCTGGAGCAGCGAGCAGATCCACGTCGAATATTTCGGCGCAGCGCTGCAAGACACCTCGGGTGACAGCAGTTTCGAGGTCAAGATCGCCAGCACCGGCAAGTGCTACACCATTGGTGCGGAGCAAAACATTGTTCAGGTGCTCAAGGAGCAAGGCATAGAAATCCTCACTTCGTGCGAGCAAGGCGTCTGCGGCACCTGCATCACACGCGTACTCGAAGGTGAACCGGACCACCGGGACATGTACTTCACGGACGAGGAACGGGCGAAAAACGACCAATTCACGCCTTGTTGCTCACGCGCCAAGAGCAAGACATTGGTGCTCGATCTTTAGTCTGGCCGCTCACCACACCCGAGACCAAAAAGCGCGGCCCGGCATCACAACCGGGCCGTTCCTGGTTTCAAGCCCGGGCGGGCAAAGTGGGCGTAAGGCCTAGGGTTTTCCAATAGTTTTAGGCCTCTAGACCACACTCAGCGGGCGTAAGCAGCTATAAAACTCGTAGCAGATTGAATTTTGCGTTATAGTCGGCCAATAGCGACGCGCTAAAAGAAGAACTGTGACCAAATTTCGACCAGGGGAGATTTCCTAATGAGTGCCAAAGAAAATGCAGCTGTAGGCCAGCTGCTTGAGCTGCTGGAATCGCGCTATGCACTGCGTGTTTTGTGGGCCCTGAAAGACGGCCACCCCCAGACGTTCAGGCTGCTACAAGACAGCATTGGCAGCATCACTCCCAATACCCTGAATACCCGCATCAAGGAATTGCGCGCTTCAGGACTGCTGACACATGGCACCAGCGGCTACACCGTCACCACACTTGGCGCCGACCTGCTCAAGCGCCTGAACGACATCCAGGCTTTTGCCACCAAATGGGCTGCAAGCCACACCAAGGTTGCAGCGGTCAAGAAAAAATAGGCGGATGCAACAAGAAAAAAAAGCGACCTTGAAGGTCGCTTTTTTATTGCCGCTCACGACAGTGCAGACGGCAAAGCCAAGGCTTTAAATTGCTGTTTCCAGCAACTCCACAGCGTTGCCAAATTTTTCGGCGGCGGCCCTGACCGCCGGATCGCGCAATGCACTCAGAAAACCGCCTTCAATCAGGGGCTTGCCGTCCACACTCACCGTGCTGTCCAACGTCACCAGATCCATGTGCACTGGCGGCTCCTCCCACTGCGGCATGGTGCGCAAAATATAGTCGCTGGGCTTGACCAGGTCGATGCCGAAGTGCAGTGCACCCGGCGCGTTGGAGCCGGCAGGATAAATTGTGTGGCGCGGTGCCTTGGGGTTGAAGCCGCAGCCCAGCTCTATCAGGCGCCCGCCAACCAGCATCTCGCGCAGGATGGCCGCGTCAGCGGACTCACCGGTCACCTCAACAATCGTGTCGCTTTCGAAACGGCAGCCAATTTTCTCCGCAAACGGTGCAGCAAACCCGACCGCCCACTGCGGGTAAAGCGTGCCAGACATCGTGACCGGCGCTGCCGCATCATTGCGGTGCGCCGTGCGGTCCCAGAGATTGGGGCCATGCGTGGGAAGGTAGTGGACGTAGCAGCCCGGCTCGTCGGCAAACATCTTGCCGCGCCAGCGGTTGTGGGCCAACAGCAGTTCGCGCATCTCCGGTGTGTAGTCCATGGAGAAATCACTGCCCCGCACATCGGAGAACTTCACAGTGAAGTCTTTGCCCGAAGGGTAACGCAAGGCGGTGGCGCGAATGATCTCGCCCACCAGCTCCGCCGGAAAGCGGGCTTGCGCCGTGTGAAGCAAATCGAGGTCTCGAAAGTAGGTGATCTTGACCCAGCGCTGGCCGGCGCTGCGGCAGGCAAGAAAAAACGGATCGATGATGGAGCAAAACCAGGTCGACACGACAAAGTCGGCGTCACTGATCAGCGCTTTGGCCATCTCGGGCACCGCAGTGACCTGGCTGGTGGTTTCCATGTACTGGCGCACTGTGGCGCCGCGCGCGCGGGCCAGACCCATGATGGCGTCAGCAACCCGGGTGTCGAGCAAAGGATCTGTCAGCAACAAGACCTTGTCGCCCTGCTTGAAGGCAAATGTGCGCTGAAAGTTCTCCAGCGCGGCAAAGTAGTTCTTGGTCGTCGTGATGTTGGGGTTCAATGCCTGCGGCAGTCCCACCAGGTTGTCCAAATTTGTCATTTTTTCTCAATCCACAGATGCGCCTGAGCGCTTGACGGCATCACCCCACAGCGTGATGTTGCTGGCGATGTATTTTGAAAGTTCTTCGGGCGTGCCAGGCGCCACGTCGGCGCCGCGCTGCTGCAGCTGGCTGCGCAACTCGGGGTCGGTGGATGCGCGCTGAATCGCCGCATTGATGCGATCGACGATGGCGCGCGGCGTTCCGGCCGGCACCACGATGGCATCCCAGGCACTGAGATCAAAACCCGGCAGCCCGGATTCAGCAATCGTCGGCAATTCCGGCCAGGCCGCCACGCGCTTGGCGGTGGTCACGGCAAGCGGCTTGACGCGCCCTGCTTTGGCCTGCGGCGCGGCGTTGGGCATGACTTCAATCATCATGTCGACCTGCCCGCCTATCAAATCCGTCATGGCTTGGGCACCACCGCGGTAGGGAATGTGCACGGCTGAAACCCCGGCCCGCGACTTGTAGATTTCACCGGCCAGATGCGAGGTCGTGCCATTGCCCGCCGAGCCGAAGGTGTACTTGCCAGGATTTGCCTTGAGCAGCCGGGTCAGCTCGGCCATGGAATTGACAGGCAGCGTGGGACGCACCACCACCATGGCGGCAAGCTGGGTCAGCTGCGATACCGGCTCGAAATCCTTCAGCGGATTGAAGCCCGGTGACTTGTAAATGGTCTGGTTGATGGCCAGCGTGCCGTTGGTGCCATAGAGCAGTGTGTAGCCGTCTGCAGGCGCGCGGGCAGCGGCGGCACTGCCGACATTGCCGCCGGCACCCGCCAGATTTTCAAAAATGAAGGGCTGGCCCAGCTCTTTCGCAACGCGAAGCATGAACAGGCGCGCCAGAGTGTCACCGCCACCGCCTGCGGGGAAAGGAACAATCAGCTTGACGGGTTTGCTGGGATAGGCGCCAGCGCTTTGGCCATACGCGGCTGGCGTCAACATGGCGACAGCCAGGCCACAGGCCAGCGCCAGCCGGCTGAACGGTTGAAGGAATGCCGCCAAACGGCTCGCACGGGGTCGATTCATCATGTCTCCTGTCAGTCCTGAGCATCAGGCGAATGGTTGAGATGTGCCTTGAAGATATTTTTTGCAGCGCAAAAATACTTAGACATCTTTTTATATTGCACGCAATATTAGCGTCAAAAGCCATGTTCAAGCTAGGTAATTGCCACTATTGCATGCAATAATTTGAAGTCCTGATTTACTAAGCTGCTTTGGCAGCACGCTGATGTCCTCCCAGATCGACTACACCATCAATGCATTAAGAGGAAAAATCCTGGAGGGCGAACTCAAGCCAGGCGAGCGCATGGTCGAGCTGGAACTGTCGGCGCAGCTGTCGGTGTCGCGCACACCCATTCGCATTGCGCTTGGCGAGCTGGAAAAAGAAGGCTTGCTGGAACACCTGCCCACACGCGGGTTCCGGGTGCGTCAGTTCACGGTGCAGGAGATTGCCAACGCCGTTGACGTTCGCGGCGCGCTGGAAGGCATGGCGGCTCGCCTGGCTGCCGAGCAAGGCCTGAGTCCCGAGACCAGCAGCGAGTTGCAGGCCTGTATCAGCGAGGGCCGGGAACTGCTGGACAAAGCCCAGTCCGACGGACACCTGATTGACGCTGCGCGCTGGGTGCCCATGAACGCCAGGTTTCACAATGCCCTGGTACTTGCGGCCCGCAACACAACACTTGCATCGGCACTTGCACACGTGAGCAAGACGCCCATGGCGGGCGCCGGCGCACTGAGTCTGAACGGTATGCTGCCGATGCTTGAATACAGCTTTATCCAGCGCGCGCAAAGTGACCACGAGGATGTGCTCACCGCGCTGCTGGCCGCAGAAGGCACACGCGCCGAGGCCCTGATGCGCGAGCATGCCCACCGTAGCCGCAACAACAAGCGCGAACTTATCGCGCGCCTGCAGGGTAGCAAGACGGCTTAAAGCACTTAAGTCATTTACGCGCATGGCGCCCGGCCAACAAGCGCTTGAAGCTATTAATTTAATAGCGAAATAGATCCTGAAGAATCTCGGGCTGGCAGCTGACAAACGGTCGGGGCGAGCTGGTTCGCACTACCCGCGGCAGAGTGTCACTAAAATCTGCGTTTTGCCAAGCGCATCTGGCCGGCAAGTGATCTCCCAGCCCTCAGCCCCCGACCCTGGAAAAATCGCGGTAAATCCGTAGTCCCTGCCCTTGAAATGGGTTTTTTCAGCCCCAAACTATTCAACTTGTTGTTTTAAATACCGTTACAAGCATGTCCGAAAACAATCAATCCGAACAAAATCAATCACTTAACGGCGCCCAAAGCCCAGAAGAGCTCGAAGCGGCGCAAGCCGCCAATGCGTTTGACGCGCTGAGTTCTGCACAAAGCGAGCTGGCCACGCTGCAAGCCAAAAACACCGAACTGGCCGACAGCTACCTGCGCGCCAAGGCCGAGGCTGAAAACGCGCGCCGGCGGGCCGATGATGAAATTTCAAAAGCACGTAAATTCGCGCTCGAAAGCTTTGCCGAAAGCCTGCTGCCCGTTGCTGACAGCCTGGAAGCCAGCCTGAGCATCAAGGACGCCAGCCCGCAACAGATCAAGGAAGGCGCCGAGGCCACGCTCAAGCAGCTCAAAAGCGCGCTCGAGCGCAACAAGGTCGTTGAAATCAATCCGGCCAGCGCGACCAAGTTTGACCCCCATCAGCACCAGGCCATCAGCATGGTGCCCGCCGACCAAGAAGCCAACACCGTGGTCAGCGTGCTGCAAAAAGGCTATCTGATTGCCGACCGCGTACTGCGTCCCGCACTGGTCACCGTGACCGCGCCTAAATAAAGCGCCGGCACAACACAAAACTGCAGACTGACCCTTGAAGTTCCAAGACTTGTGCCTAGCTTATCTGTAAGTCTTCAGTATCTTTGTCAGCAACTGGCGCAATCCAAGGCCAAGACCTTTTTAACCGTTAACACATCAAAATAGCAGGAGTTCATCATGGGAAGAATCATCGGTATCGACTTGGGCACCACCAACAGCTGCGTGTCCGTCATGGAAGGCAACACGCCGCGCGTCATTGAGAACTCGGAAGGCGCGCGCACCACGCCGTCCATCGTGGCCTACCAGGAAGACGGCGAAGTGCTGGTCGGCGCGTCCGCCAAGCGCCAGGCCGTGACCAACCCACGCAACACCCTGTACGCCGTCAAGCGTTTGATTGGCCGCAAATTCAGCGAAAAAGAAGTTCAAAAAGACATAGACCTCATGCCTTACGCCATCGTGGCGGCGGACAACGGCGACGCCTGGGTTGAAGTGCGCGGCAAGAAAATGTCTGCCCAGCAAGTGTCTGCAGACATTCTGCGCAAGATGAAAAAGACAGCTGAAGACTACCTCGGCGAAGCCGTCACGGAAGCCGTGATCACGGTGCCGGCCTACTTCAATGACGCACAGCGCCAAGCCACCAAAGACGCCGGCCGCATTGCCGGCCTGGATGTCAAGCGCATCATCAACGAGCCTACCGCTGCTGCCCTTGCCTTCGGCCTGGACAAGCAGGAAAAAGGCGATCGCAAGATTGCTGTCTATGACCTGGGCGGCGGCACTTTTGACGTGTCCATCATCGAGATTGCCGATGTTGACGGCGAAAAGCAGTTTGAAGTGCTGTCGACCAATGGCGACACCTTCCTGGGCGGCGAAGACTTCGACCAACGCATCATTGACTTCATCATTGCCGAGTTCAAGAAAGAGCAAGGCGTTGACCTGGGCAAGGACGTGCTGGCCCTGCAGCGCCTGAAAGAAGCGGCTGAAAAAGCCAAGATCGAGCTGTCCAACAGCGCGCAGACCGACATCAACCTGCCTTACATCACAGCCGATGCATCGGGTCCAAAACACCTGAGCATCAAGATGACCCGCGCCAAGCTCGAAAGCCTGGTTGAAGAGCTGATCGAGCGCACGATTGCGCCTTGTCGAGTGGCCATCAAGGACGCTGGCGTCAGCGTTGGCGACATCCATGACGTGATTCTGGTTGGCGGCATGACCCGCATGCCCAAGGTCCAGGAGAAGGTCAAAGAGTTCTTCGGCAAGGAGCCACGCAAGGACGTGAACCCAGACGAGGCCGTTGCCGTTGGCGCAGCCATTCAGGGTCAGGTGCTGTCCGGTGACCGCACCGACGTGCTGCTGCTGGACGTCACCCCCTTGTCACTCGGTATCGAGACCATGGGCGGCGTGATGACCAAGATGATCAAGAAGAACACGACCATCCCGACCAAGTTTGCGCAAACCTTCTCGACCGCTGAAGACAACCAGCCGGCCGTGACGATCAAGGTGTTCCAGGGCGAGCGCGAGATCGCCTCGGGCAACAAGGCGCTGGGCGAGTTCAACCTCGAAGGCATTCCACCGTCTGCACGTGGCACGCCACAAATTGAAGTGTCGTTTGACATTGACGCCAACGGCATCCTGCACGTGGGCGCCAAGGACAAGGGCACCGGCAAGGAAAACAAGATCACCATCAAGGCCAACTCCGGTTTGTCCGAGGCGGAGATCCAGCAGATGGTGAAAGACGCCGAGCTCAATGCCGAAGAAGACAAGAAAAAAGTCGAGTTCGTGCAGGCCAAGAACAATGCCGAAGCCATGGTGCACAGTGTGAAGAAGTCCCTGGTCGAGTACGGCGACAAGCTGGACGCCGGCGAGAAAGAAAAAATCGAAACCGCCATCAAGGACATGGAAGAAGCACTCAAGGGCGAAGATAAATCTGCCATTGACGCGAAAAACACGGCCCTGATGGAAGCCAGCCAGAAGCTGGGCGAAAAAATGTACGCCGACATGCAGGCATCGCAAGCGGCTGCTGGCAATGCCGGCGGCGCAGACGCGGCCCAGGCTGAAGCCAAACCCGCCGACGACAATGTGGTGGACGCCGAAGTCAAGGAAGTCAAAAAGGGCTGAAAAGACCTGAGCAGACCTGAGCCAAGATGATTTGGGCAGGTCTCAATTGACGCCTTCAAGCCACTAGGCCATGAGGCGAAGCGGAAAACCTGGAATCATCCCGGCTTTCCGCTTTTTGCGTTGTGTTGAGCGCTGCAGACTGACCAGGTCTGGATTTTTACCCCCGATTTAGCCCCCTTTAAACCAAGACTTTCCGACCGACCCGACATGGCCAAAAAAGACTATTACGACACGCTGGGTGTGCCCAAGAACGCCAGTGAAGAAGACATTAAAAAAGCCTATCGCAAGCAGGCAATGAAGCACCACCCTGACCGCAATCAGGGTGATACTGGCAAGGGTGCAGAAGAAAAATTCAAAGAGGCCAAAGAGGCCTACGAGATGCTTTCGGACGAAAACAAACGTGCCGCCTACGACCAGTATGGCCACGCGGGCGTCGACCCCAACCGCGGTGGGGGTCCGGGCGCGGAAGGCTTTGGCGGCTTTGCCGAAGCGTTTGGCGATATTTTTGGCGACGTCTTCGGTGGCCAGCAACGCGGCGGTCAGCAGCGCGGTGGCCGTCAGGTTTTCCGCGGCGGCGACCTGAGCTACGCCATGGAAATCACCCTGGAAGAGGCTGCGAACGGCAAGGAAGCGCAAATCCGGATTCCGAGCTGGGACGACTGCACCACCTGCCACGGCAGCGGCGCCAAACCCGGCACCAAGGTGGTGACCTGCACCACCTGCCACGGCCACGGTGTCGTGCAGATGCGCCAGGGCTTTTTCAGCGTTCAGCAAAATTGCCCGCAGTGCAAAGGCACGGGCAAGCTGATTCCCGAGCCCTGCGTGGCCTGCCACGGCGTCGGCAAGACCAAGAACAACAAGACCCTGGAAGTCAAGATTCCGGCTGGCATAGACGACGGCATGCGCATACGCTCGACCGGCAACGGCGAGCCTGGCACCAACGGCGGCCCACCCGGCGATCTCTACATCGAGATCCGCGTCAAGAAGCACGAGATCTTTGAGCGCGACGGCGACGACCTGCACTGCGCCGTACCCATCAGTTTCACCACCGCAGCGCTGGGCGGCGAAATTGAAGTTCCGACGCTGGCCGGAAAGGCTGCGATTGACATTCCCGAAGGCACCCAGGCCAGCAAGCAGTTTCGCCTGCGCGGCAAGGGCATCAAGGGCGTGCGCTCGAGCTACCCCGGCGATCTTTACTGCCACATCACGGTGGAAACGCCGGTCAAGCTCACCGAACACCAGCGCAAACTGCTCAAGGAGTTTGAGGAGTCGCTGAAAAAAGGCGGCGCCAAGCACTCGCCCAGCGAAGAAGGCTGGACCGACAAACTGAAGAACTTCTTCAGTACGTAAGCATGCACTAGACTTCCGCTTAAACGCGACTCCATAAAAAATGCCGGGCATGTCCCGGCATTTTTTGCGGATCTGAAAGCAATGTTGTTTCAAAAACTCAAATGCGCAACCTGCCCGGTGACGGCCTGCGCTCAGGCGGCGACGCGGCTCGCGCGCTCAGCGCCTTCCTTCAGCACAGCCAGTTTCATCCACGTCACCGCCGGGTCGATCTTGCCGTAATTGGCAAAGGTACCGAAGCCGCAGTCGGTGCTGGCCAGCACACGGTCGTCGCCCATGAAGTCGGTATAGCGTGCGATGCGCTGGCGTATCAGTTCCGGATGTTCAACGTAGTTCGAGCAGCTGTCGATCAGGCCAGGTGCAAGGATCTTGTCATCGGCAACGCCTGCATCGCGCCAGATTTCCCACTCGTGCTCATGCCGCGGGTTGGCCGCCTCGAACAGGATGGTGGACGGCCGCGCGGCCAGAATGGGCCCCAGCACCTTGACCAGGTCAATGTCACAGGTGTGCGGGCCTTCGTAGTTGCCCCAGCAGACATGCATGCGCAGCTTCTCGCGCGGGATATTGCTGGTGGCTGCGTTCAAAGCCTCCACGTTCTGCCAGGCGCGCTTGATGAACTCTTCTTCGCTGAGATGCTGAAAGCCGGTGTGCGCCGCCATCGCAAGGTCGGGGCAGTCGAGTTGCAGGTCAAAACCCGCCGCGACAATCGCTTCGTACTCGGGGCGCATCGCATCGACGAGCGCCGCCAGGTAGGCCTCGTGCGATGGATAGTATTTGTTCGGCTGGAAAGCCGTCACAAGACCTGGGGAGGCAGCGTTCAAAAAACCTCGCGCGCCGCCGCCGTGGCGTTCCATCGCCGACTTGAAGCGCCGGATGTCTGCGTGGCATGGCTCCAGGGTCCGCAGCTTCACCGGCCCGATGCAGGCAGCACGCACGAACTCCTGGGCGCCCATGATGGCGGCCAGCTTTTTGCGCAAGTCCGGCAGGTCTGCAAGGTCCTTGGCGGGTGTGCGGTCAACGTGCCCGCCGAAGCCTTCGAGCCGCTCGGTGATGTAGGTCGCGTAGCCCACCTTGCCCAGTTCGCCGTCGCTCATGATGCCGACGCCGGCCTCTGCCTGCTTTTGCACGGCGTGGTCAATCGCTGCCTGCACAACCTGCTCGAAGTGCGCGTCGTCCACGGCCTCGCCATGGTCGCGTTTCAAAAGCAGGCCCGCCAGTTCGTCGCCGCGCGGCAGGCTGCCAACGTGTGTGGTGAGGATGGTCATTGGGAAGTTGTCCTTTGCTGGGGGAGCACGAAGCAAATGAATGCGCCGATGCATGTGGATTAAATTTGATACTTCCTGACTATAACGAAGAGATCAACGACAGTCTTCGCTGACCGAAAGGGCCGGCACCTCGAGCGGCAGAAAATCCCGAATTCCCCTTGACAAGCGTTCGCCCGCTGCTCCGCTGGCTTATAGTGTTTCATCGCCGCTGACTGCGGCAGAGAATTCCCCCCCCTCTTCAATTCCCATCCCACTACACACCATGAAAACCAAAGCCGCCGTCGCCTGGAAATCCGGCCAGCCCCTGACCATTGAAACCGTTGACCTGCAGGGCCCCAAGTTCGGCGAGGTGCTGGTCGAGATCAAGGCCACAGGCATTTGCCACACCGACTACTACACGCTGTCAGGCGCTGACCCGGAGGGCATATTCCCGGCCATCCTCGGCCACGAAGGCGCGGGCATTGTGGTTGATGTCGGTCCTGGCGTGACCACGCTCAAAAAGGGCGACCACGTCATTCCGCTGTACACGCCCGAATGCCGCCAGTGCAAGTTCTGCCTGTCGCGCAAGACCAATCTGTGCCAACTGATTCGCGGCACCCAGGGCAAGGGCCTGATGCCAGACGCCACCAGCCGCTTCAGCCTGGACGGCAAGCCCATCTTTCATTACATGGGCACCAGCACCTTCAGCAACTACACCGTGGCCCCTGAAATTTCGCTGGCCAAGATCCGCGAAGACGCACCCTTCGACAAGGTCTGCTACATCGGCTGCGGCGTCACCACCGGCATAGGCGCGGTGCTGTTCACAGCCAAGGTTGAAGCCGGCGCCAACGTCGTGGTGTTTGGCCTGGGCGGCATTGGCCTGAACGTGATCCAGGGCGCCAAGATGGTGGGCGCCGACAAGATCATTGGCGTGGACATCAACCCGGCTCGCCAGGCCATGGCGCGCAAGTTCGGCATGACGCACTTCATCAACCCCAAGGAAGTAGAAAACGTGGTTGATGCGATCGTGCAGATCACCGATGGCGGCGCCGACTACAGCTTTGAATGCATAGGCAACACCCAGGTCATGCGCCAGGCGCTCGAATGCACGCATAAGGGCTGGGGCCGCAGCATCATCATCGGCGTGGCCGAAGCCGGCGCCGAGATCAGCACCCGGCCCTTCCAGCTGGTCACCGGCCGCAAATGGGAAGGCTCGGCCTTCGGCGGCGCGCGCGGCCGCACCGATGTGCCCAAGATTGTTGACTGGTATATGGAGGGCAAGATCAATATTGACGACCTGATCACCCACACCATGCCGCTCGAAGACATCAACAAGGGCTTCGATCTAATGAAGAGCGGCGAGTCGATTCGCGGCGTGGTCATTTATTAGCCCCCACGTTCGTTCACTTCGTGTGACTCTCTGCCCCCCGAGGGGGCCGCTGCCCTTGCAGGGCGCCACGCTGCCAGAGGCGGCGCATCTGCAGGCTGTCCAAGCCCGCGCAGGCGGGCTTGGAGCCGCAGCCTACAGCCTGCAGTCTGGCAAAGCCAGTCCCGCGGCCCCTGCTTGAACTGAAAGATAAGAAGATGACTACACAAACCGAGCTTCTCAGCGAACACGGCTGCTTCGGTGGGCTGCAGCGCTTTTACAAACATGAGTCGCAGCTCATAGGCCTGGCCATGAAATTTTCGCTCTTCCTGCCGCCGCAGGCTGTGATTGAAAGAGCCGGTGGCAAGGTGCCTGCCCTGGTATACCTTGCAGGCCTGACCTGCAACGAAGAAACCTTCATGACCAAGGCTGGTGCGCAGCGCCTAGCCGCCGAACTCGGCCTGGCGCTGATCGCGCCTGACACCAGCCCTCGTGGCGCGGATGTCCCGGGTGAAACGCAGAGCTGGGATTTTGGTGTCGGCGCAGGTTTTTACCTCGATGCGACCCAGGAGCCCTGGGCGAAAAACTACCGGATGGAAAGCTACCTCACACAGGAGTTACTGCCTTTGCTTGCGTCAAGCCTGCCTATAGACAGCAAACGTATCGGCATCTTTGGCCATTCCATGGGAGGCCACGGCGCGTTGACGCTGGCCCTGCGCCACCCCGAGCTGTTCAAATCGGTATCCGCTTTCGCGCCCATCTGCGCGCCCAGCCAGTGCCCGTGGGGCGACAAAGCCTTCAGCGGCTATTTGGGCGCGGACAAAACCACATGGGCAGCGCACGATGCAAGCGCCTTGATGGCCAGCATGAAGAAGCCGCCCTACCCCGGCGGTATCCTGATCGATCAGGGGCTGTCAGATAAATTCCTGGCCGACCAACTGCATCCACAACTGTTTGAAGCCGCATGCGCGGCCCGCGGACAGGCGCTGACGCTGCGCAGGCATGAAGGCTACGACCACGGTTATTACTTCATCGCCAGTTTCATGGACGATCACCTGCGGCATCACGCAAGCCAGTTGCTAAGCTAGCAAAGCGCCAGGACGGCAAGACATGGACGCGACAGGTTTGCAGACAAGAGCCGCATAAAATTTTCCGATTTCTCGGATAGCGCAAGGAGTTCTCGATGATTGAGCTGTACTACTGGCCCACACCCAACGGCTGGAAAATTTCCATCATGCTCGAAGAGTGCGCTCTGCCCTACCGCATGGTGCCGGTCAATATCGGCCGCGGCGAGCAGTTCGCGCCAGGCTTTTTGGCCATCAGCCCGAACAACCGCATGCCGGCCATGGTCGATCACGCGCCTCCAGGCGGTGGCGCGCCCCTGGCGGTATTCGAGAGCGGCGCAATCTTGCAGTATCTGGCTGAGAAAACCGGCCAGTTTTTGCCCCAAACGCTGCGAGAGCGCTACCAGGTGCTGCAATGGCTGAACTGGCAAATCGGCGGTCTCGGCCCCATGGCCGGACAAAACGGTCATTTCCTGCTTTACGCACCAGAAAAAATCCCCTATGCACTGGAGCGCTACGCCAAAGAAGTCGACCGGCTCTACGGTGTGCTCGATCAGCAGCTTGCGCGAACCCAGAGTTTCGTCGCAGGCCAGGAATATTCGATTGCTGACATGGCGATCTTTCCCTGGGTGCGCACGCACAAGGCGCAGCAGGTCGAACTAAACAGGTTCCCGCATGTCCAGCGCTGGTATGAGGCGCTGTTTCTGCGACCGGCGGTCAAACGTGGACTGGACCTGGGCAAGGATTTGCGCGCGCCGGCACTGACCGAGGAGGCACGCGCCGCGCTGTTTGGCCAGACCGCAGACAGCATACGCAGCAGTCAACACCAGACAGGTGGGCAGGCATGATTGAATTTTTCTTTGACTGCTCCAGTCCCTGAACTTATCTGGCTTTTCGCAATATCAAGCCCCTGGCGGCTGAGCTGGCGCTGGACATACGCTGGCGGCCCGTGCTGGTCGGAGGCATTTTCAACCGCGTCAACACTGGCATTTACGCGGCGCGCGAAGACCTGAACACGCCCAAAAACCGCTACATCCTCAAGGACGTCCAAGACTGCGCGCGCGCCATCGGCCTGCGCATGGCCTTCCCACCCAAAGTCTTTCCGGTAAACAGTGTCAAGGCCATGCGCGGCTGCCTGTGGATCGCGCAGGACGCCAAAGCACAATCGCGGTTTCTGGCATTTGTGGAAGCCACTTTTGCCGCCTATTTCACGCGGCAGGAAGATATCTCGCAGGATGCCGTGCTGACGGCGCTTTGCGAGCAGACCGGGATTGACGCAGCAGCGTTCATGGCTGGCATTGCGCAGGCTGACATCAAAAGCGCACTCAAGGCCAACACCGACGAGGCCATACAGCGCGGTGCATTTGGCGTGCCGACATTTTTCATAGGCGAGGACATGTACTTTGGCAACGACCGCTTGCCCATGGCCGTGGCGGCGGCACGCAGCGCTGCCAGCGCAAGCTGACTAGCCGAGTTTGGCCGGGCGACTTTCGTCTAGTGGAATAAAGGAGTCCTCCCACTGGCGTGGAAAGCGCCGGCTCTCATCGGAGCCAGTTGCGCCAGTGCCATCGGCGTTGAAGCCCAGCGGCTGGCTTCTGGCAGAAGGTTTGGCTTCATCGCGCGCATTTAGCTCTTTAAGCGCCGCTTCCTGGGCGGCCAGCCGCCTGTGCCGCGTGAAGCTGTCCAGATCGGCGTGAAAGCTGCTGTTGCCGCCGCGGGTCGGCTGGTGCTCCAGCTGGTCTTCGACCTCCAACTCACCCAGAAAAGCTGCGCGCATGGCACTGACTTTGGGTAGATGACCGCTGCGCACCACCGTGTAAGCAATATGGCAGTCCGACAGCAAGGACTCCTTCAAATCACGGTTGGCCTTGTTCAAGCCGCGTTTGCCCGGCACATCGACGCAACCGACCACGCTGCCATCGTTCGTGCAGACCGTGAAACTGCAATAAACGCCGCCCAGCAACTCCTGCCAGGCTGGCGTGCCGTCCTTTTTGGTGCGGCCGGTCGGCGCGGTGAAACGCAGCACGGGCAACTTGACCATCACCAGATGGTCATGAAAAGTGCTCAGCAGCCAGTCCAGCACCTCTTGCTCGTCGGCGGTGATCAATGCCCGCGAAGCCAGAGGCCATTTACTGGGCACACGCAGCGAAGCACCGGCTTTTTGACGCAGCCAGCGCGCGTACAGCCCGACACCCAACAGCGCGCCGACCACCAATCCGAAAAGCGTCATGAGCAATGTCAATAAATTCAAGATAACTCCGTTTGTTGGCTGCAGGCTGAAGTCAAGAAGTCGCTCGCACCGGAACCGCCTGGGCAGTTCGAAATGCCATCCTAACCCTATAGTCATCAGACGCAAGCGCTTACAGTTACACACCTCAATTTTGTGTCGCTATATTACAAATACTCACCAAGCTCTAGCTGCGGGCGCGAGCAGCTACGTTTTTTATAGCACCCAGTCGCGCCATGTACAAAGACCCGGCTGTGGCGCTATGCTGCGCTTTTTCAAGGAGTTCCCACATGCAACTCAAAACTGCCCAGGACTTTGACCAGGAACTGCTGATCTTGTTTGACGCCTATGTGCACGGCACGATAGACAGACGTGGCTTTCTCGAGGGCGCAAAGAAATTTGCAGTTGGCGGCATCAGCGCCAGC
>CANEXF010000014.1 GCA_947443645.1 Comamonadaceae bacterium
CCTTCCGGCAGGGAGATCGCGCCCGTCACGTCGGTCGTGCGGAAGTAGAACTGCGGACGGTAGTTGTTGAAGAACGGGGTATGACGACCGCCTTCGTCCTTCGACAGAACATACACTTCGCCCGTGAAGTGGGTGTGCGGCTTGACCGAACCCGGCTTGCACAGAATCTGACCACGTTCGACATCTTCACGCTTGGTGCCGCGCAGCAGGGCGCCGATGTTGTCGCCGGCCTGACCTTGGTCGAGCAGCTTGCGGAACATTTCGACGCCGGTGCAAATGGTCTTTTGCGTGTCAGCAATACCGACGATCTCGATCTCTTCGCCGACCTTGACCACACCGCGCTCGATACGGCCGGTCACCACAGTGCCGCGACCGGAAATTGAGAACACGTCTTCGACTGGCATCAGGAAGGCGCCGTCAACGGCACGCTCTGGCAGTGGAATGTAGGTGTCCAGCGCATCGGCCAGCTTCATGATGGCTTCTTCGCCCAACGGGCCTTTGTCGCCTTCCATGGCGAGCTTGGCGCTGCCGTGGATGATGGGGGTGTCGTCGCCTGGGAAATCGTACTTGTCGAGGAGCTCGCGCACTTCCATTTCAACGAGTTCGAGCAGCTCGGCGTCATCGACCATGTCGCACTTGTTCAGGAACACGATGATGTAAGGCACGCCAACCTGGCGAGCCAGCAAGATGTGCTCGCGGGTCTGAGGCATAGGGCCGTCAGCGGCCGAGCAAACCAGGATAGCGCCGTCCATCTGGGCAGCGCCGGTGATCATGTTTTTCACATAATCGGCGTGGCCTGGGCAGTCAACGTGAGCGTAGTGGCGGTTGGCCGTTTCGTACTCGACGTGGGCGGTGTTGATGGTGATGCCGCGTGCTTTTTCTTCTGGTGCCGCGTCAATTTGGTCGTAGCCTTTGGCTTCGCCGCCGAATTTCGCTGCCAGCACGGTCGTGATCGCTGCCGTCAAGGTGGTCTTGCCATGGTCGACGTGACCAATCGTGCCAACGTTGACGTGCGGCTTGGTCCGCTCAAATTTGCCTTTTGCCATTTTTAACTCCAGATAAAGAACATGCCCGTGTACGGTTTAACGTCTGCACTGTGTTGCTGATTCACTCCGCACGGGTACAGAGTGGCACACAGTCGCAGACAAGGATTTGATTTGCCGACCTCTTGCGAAGCCGGCAAGGGCTTACTTACTTGGCGCGGGCAGCAACGATGGACTCAGCCACGTTGCGCGGTGCTTCAGCGTAGTGCTTGAACTCCATGGAGTAGGTCGCACGACCCTGGGACATCGACCGCAGCGTGGTCGAATAACCAAACATTTCGGACAGCGGCACTTCTGCCTTGATGGCCTTGCCGCCACCAACCATGTCTTCCATGCCCTGCACCATGCCGCGACGTGAGGACAGATCGCCCATCACGTTGCCAGCGTAGTCTTCAGGCGTCTCGACTTCAACAGCCATCATCGGCTCAAGAATCACCGGACTAGCCTTGCGGCAGCCTTCCTTGAAACCAAAAATTGCAGCCATCTTGAATGCCATTTCGTTGGAGTCAACGTCATGGTAGGAACCGAAGTGCAGCGTGACCTTCACGTCCACCACCGGGTAACCAGCCAGCACGCCAGCAGTCACAGCTTCGTGAATGCCTTTTTCAACGGCAGGGATGTATTCGCGAGGAACCACACCACCCTTGATCGCGTCCACAAACTCGATGCCCTTGCCGGGTGCATTGGGCTCGATCTTGAGCACAACGTGGCCGTACTGACCCTTACCACCAGACTGACGCACGAACTTGCCTTCAGCATCTTCGATGGTCTTGCGAATCGTTTCGCGGTAAGCCACTTGCGGCTTGCCAACGTTGGCTTCAACGCCAAACTCACGCTTCATGCGGTCAACGATGATCTCAAGGTGCAACTCACCCATGCCGGCAATGATGGTCTGACCGGACTCTTCGTCGGTCTTGACGCGAAACGATGGATCTTCCTGAGCCAGACGGCTCAATGCAATACCCATTTTTTCCTGGTCAGCCTTGGTCTTTGGTTCCACAGCCTGTGCAATCACGGGCTCAGGGAATACCATGCGCTCAAGCATGATGATGTCATCTGGATCGCACAGGGTCTCGCCCGTGGTCACATCTTTCAGGCCCACGCAGGCAGCGATGTCGCCGGCGCGGATTTCGCTGACTTCTTCACGATTGTTGGCGTGCATCTGCACGATACGACCGATACGCTCTTTCTTGCCCTTGATCGGGTTGTAAACGGTGTCGCCCTTTTTCAGAACGCCAGAGTACACACGCACAAAGGTCAGCTGACCGACAAACGGGTCAGTCATCAGCTTGAATGCCAATGCAGAGAATTTCTCCTCGTCGTCAGCCTTGCGGGTGACAGCAACTTCGTCGTCATCCGTGCCCTTGACAGGAGGAATGTCAACTGGCGATGGCATGAATTCAATCACGGCATCCAGCATGCGCTGCACGCCCTTGTTCTTGAACGCCGAGCCGCAGTACATCGGCTGGATTTCGCTGGCGATGGTACGCGTGCGAATGCCAAGCTTGATTTCCTCTTCGCTCAAATCACCTTCTTCAAGGTATTTGTTCATGAATTCTTCAGAGGCTTCAGCAGCAGCTTCAACCATCTTTTCGCGCCACTCTTTGGCCAGCTCGACGAGCTCGGCTGGAATTTCACGGTAGTCGAACTTCATGCCTTGCGAAGCTTCGTCCCAGATGATGGCCTTCATCTTGATCAGGTCAACCACGCCGGTGAAGTTTTCTTCAGCGCCGATTGGGATCACCATTGGAACAGGGCTGGCCTTGAGGCGCAGCTTCATCTGCTCGACAACTTTGAAGAAGTTGGCACCAGTACGGTCCATCTTGTTCACAAAGGCCAGACGCGGCACTTTGTACTTGTTGGCCTGACGCCAGACGGTTTCAGATTGGGGCTGAACGCCACCCACTGCACAGTAAACCATGCAGGCGCCGTCAAGCACGCGCATGGAACGCTCGACTTCAATCGTGAAGTCAACGTGGCCAGGGGTATCAATGATGTTGATGCGGTGCTCAGGCAGGGACTTGTCCATGCCTTTCCAGAAACAGGTGGTTGCCGCGGAGGTGATCGTGATGCCACGCTCCTGCTCCTGCTCCATCCAGTCCATGGTGGCTGCGCCGTCATGAACTTCACCAATTTTGTGATTCACACCGGTGTAAAAAAGAACCCGCTCGGTGGTGGTGGTTTTACCGGCATCAATGTGCGCGGAAATACCAATGTTGCGGTAGTTTTCGATGGGGGTAGCGCGGGACATAAATTACTTTCAGTTCGAAGTTACGAACAAAGACTCATTGCCAAAACATCTCTCATGCGTTTGGAGCATCCGCAAACTGTGGGCCACGCACGCAGTTCGCGAAAATTGGGATTGGACCACCAGAAATCAAGGCCATCAAAGCCTTGATTTCGTGCGGCAATCCGTCAAACCAGCGCAGTAAACAACGCTTCCAAAAAACAGGAAGCGAAAACTTAGAAGCGGAAGTGGCTGAAGGCCTTGTTCGCTTCTGCCATGCGGTGAACTTCGTCACGCTTTTTCATGGCGCCGCCACGGCCTTCGGTAGCTTCCATCAGCTCATTGGCCAGACGCAAAGACATCGATTTTTCACCGCGTTTTTTGGCGGCTTCCTTGAGCCAACGCATGGCCAGAGCCATACGACGGACAGGGCGCACCTCAACCGGCACTTGGTAGTTTGCACCACCAACGCGACGGGACTTCACTTCAACCATGGGCTTGATGTTGCCAATAGCCATGTGGAAAGCCTCAAGCGGGTCTTTGCCAGGGTTCTTTTTCTCGATAAATTCGAGCGCGCCATAAATGATGCGCTCAGCGACGGCCTTCTTGCCGCCTTGCATGATCACGTTCATGAATTTGGCGAGGTCGACATCACCAAATTTAGGATCAGGAAGAATTTCACGTTTAGGGACTTCGCGACGACGTGGCATTTTTTCACCTCTTTGCTTCAGTTGGCACCGCTTTAACGGCACCGCGAGAGCTATCAAACTCTCACTTACTCGACCGGCACAACAATTTGCACTTGGGTCACTTCGCTCAAAACATCTGCCAGGATGAGTTAAGCACCTGTTTTTATAGACATCATGAAATATTCATGACAGCCTTTTTTTGGTACGAACCCTTAGGACTTAAGGACTAATTCGCACCCGCCGGGCTTACTTGGCCTTTGGCTTTTTCGCACCGTACTTGGAGCGCGACTGCTTGCGGTCTTTCACGCCTTGCAAGTCAAGCGATCCACGGACAATGTGGTAACGCACACCAGGCAAGTCTTTGACACGACCGCCACGAACCAGCACTACGCTGTGTTCCTGCAGGTTGTGGCCTTCGCCGCCGATGTAGGAAATGATCTCGAACCCGTTGGTCAGGCGCACTTTGGCAACCTTACGCAGAGCAGAGTTTGGTTTTTTCGGCGTCGTTGTGTAAACACGGGTGCAAACACCACGGCGCTGGGGGGAATTTTCCATCGCAGGGCTTTTGGACTTGATCTTTTCGACCTCGCGCCCCTGACGGACTAACTGATTAATGGTTGGCATTTAAAAACGTCCCTAAACGTTTGATAACTAACAAGAAAAGCTTTAGCTTTACGCGAACTTCTCGTGAACTTTTTTGCGGATATCGTGAAAACGCAAATCTCCCTGGAATTCCAGAAAAGCCTTCTAGTGTAGCAGTGCAAGCTCCTGAGCGCAAATTTGGCGCATCCTGATGCTCAAAAACTGCCCACTATCGGGCAAAAACCAGTCTGGCGGCTGGCTTTATTTGATCCAAAGGCGGATGGCATCCCAGGCGCGACCGATCACGCCAGCCTCTTCAACCGCCTCAAGCGCCAGCAAAGGCACTTCAGCAACGATCGCCGGGTTGTCGCCCGCAGTCACATTCAGGCTGCCGATACGCTGCCCGCGCGCAAAAGGCGCGACCAGCGGGTCTGGCCGCGACACCTGCGTTTTCAGCTTGGCGGCACTGCCAGCGGGCACGGCGACCACGATGGCGCGCATCTGGCCCAGCTTGAGCGTGGAGGATTTGCCCTTCCAGACGTTGGGCGAAACCACGGCCTGGCCGGCGTCGAACAACTTGACTGCCTCGAACGCGGTGTAGCCCCAGTTAAGCAGCTTTTGCGACTCGGTGGCACGTGCGCTGTCGCTTGACGTGCCCAGAACGATGGCCAGCAAGCGCCTGGCACCCGGTGCGCCGGCAAGGCCCAGATTCGGGAAATCGCGCTTGGCCGTGGCAATCATGCAATAGCCGGCAGCATCGGTATGCCCGGTCTTCAGGCCGTCCACGCTAGGGTCGCGAAACAGCAGCGTATTGCGGTTGGTGTCGTTGGCCGCTGGCGTGCCTGGGTAACGGTATTTTTTGATGGCCGAATAACCAATGTAGTCCGGAAAATCAGTCATCAGGCGGGTCGCCAGGATGCTCAGATCACGCGCCGTGGTGGTGTGACCCACCTCGGTCAGGCCTTCGGGATTCTTGTAGCTCGTGGACTTCATACCCAGGGCCTTGGCCTGCTCGTTCATGAGCTGCACAAAATGCTCTGCTGTGCCGCCCACACCTTCGGCCAGCGCCATGGTGGCGTCATTGCCTGACTGCACGACCATGCCCTTGATCAGGTCTTCAACCGGCACCTGCATCTTCGGGTCAATGAACATGCGGGAGCCCGGCATTTTCCAGGCCCGCTCGCTGACGCCAAACGTCTGCTTGAGGTCGATTTTCTTGGCTCTGAGCGCGTCGAACACCAGGTATTCGGTCATCAGCTTGGTCAGTGATGCCGGCTCCACTGGGGAGTCGATGTCCTTGGCCGCCAGAATCTGGTTGGCCGTGACGTCGAGCAGCAAGTATGAGCGCGCAGCGATTTCAGGCGCTTGCGGCGCCTGGGCAAAAGCAGCTGTTGAAGCCATCAGCGTGGCCAGCACGAACAGCGGGGCAAGCGGGCGGGAAGCGGCTTTGACAGCCTTGATGAAGCAATGCATTGATAACGATCCGGTAACTCAGGAATTGGCAGAAGACAGGTGGCGCACCACCAGGTTTTTCAGGAGTGGCAATTGTCCATGAAAGAAATGCCCGCCACCGGGCACAACCGTAACAGGAAGTGCCTGCGGCCTGGCCCAGTCCAGTACCGCTTCAAGCGTCACGGTGTCGTCCTGCTCGCCGTGAATCACCAGCGTCTTGAGGTGCGCCTCGCTGGCAATCGGCGCGGCTGGCGCGCGGCTCACGCTGGTGCCCACCAGCACCAGTTTTTCAATCTCACGCAGGGCGCTCAGCCGCTCATGGGCGTGCGTGGTCACGAAGGCCCCGAAAGAAAAGCCCGCCAGGCACAGCGACCCCTCAGGCGCCACGGCGCTGACCAGCGTCAGCAAATCGTCGAGCTCGCCACGGCCTTCGTCATGCACGCCCTGACTGCCCCCCACCCCGCGAAAATTAAAGCGCACAGCGGTCCAGCCACTCTGGGTGAAGGCACGCGCCAGCGTTTGCACCACTTTGTTGTCCATGCTGCCGCCAAACAAGGGGTGCGGGTGCGCGATCACCGCCACGCCTTTGGCAGCGCTGTCGCCCAACGGGGCGTCAAGCGCAAATTCAATCGCGCCGGCAGCGCCCTGAATCACTGATTTTTGTGTTTTGGAGTTCAAAGTTCACTTTCAGCCAGCTCAAATACTATAAAAACAATAGCTGCCAGCGCCCTTTTCGCGGGCGCTGGAGGCCATTTTTATGCCAGAAATACCGGCCTTGCAGCTTAGCGCCCCAGATGTGCAGGCACTACAAGCCGTTCCACGACTTGTCCGTTTTTCAGGTGCGACTCGACGATTTCATCAATGTCATGCTCGTCAACAAAGGTGTACCAAACGGCTTCCGGGTAAACCACGGCCACCGGGCCCGCAGCGCAGCGGTCCAGGCAGCCCGCCTTGTTTACCCTGACCTTGCCGGCACCGGCCAGACCGGCCGCCTTGACCTGCGACTTGCAGCGGTCAAAGCCTTCCTGCGCGCGGTGGTCGGCGCAGCAGTCTTCTCCGCTGCTGCGCTGATTCAGGCAAAAGAAAATATGGCGCTGGTAATAGGGCTTGTCGCTGGGGGCGGCTGTGGTGGGGGCTTGGTTCATCGCCCGATTTTACGTATCCGCACGCTGCGGGGGCGTGGGCCCGGAAAGTCTGGCCAACACATAGAACAATGCCGCATACGGCCAGAGCCAGCCAAGCCACTGAACCATGCCGTTAAAACGGATGAAGCGCCCCTGCTCCCAGGTTTGCAGGGTTTGGGCGAAGTAAGCACTCGCAGGCGCCTGGTTCAGCAACCCCAGGTGAATAGCCAGCGCCAGCAGCGTAAAAGCCGCCGCACCACGCCGCCGCACCGGCAGCAGCAACAGCGCCAGCAACGCCGCCAGCACCAAACCGGCTCGCACTGGCGCGTCCAGCCAGGCCCAGGCATGCTCGGGGCCATAACTGAGCGCGGCAGACAGGCCGGAAGCCGCCAAGCCGGCCGTCAGCATCACCAAGGCAAACACCGCGCGTTGCCAGACTGCACGGATCACACAATAAGCCAGCAGGCAGGGAATCAGTGCGCCCAGAGCGACGCACAAAAGCTCGGCGCCCGGCACCAGCGGCTGTAGCTCGATATCGCGCACCGGCAGCCAGTCAAGAAAAGGCGTGTCCGCCAGCGCCTCGGCCAAGGCCAGTTCCAGCCGCTCAAACACCTGCCCCAGACCCATGGGAACCGAGGCCGGGAACAACAAGGCCACCGGCCAGAGCACCAGCAACGCCAGCGCGCCGCCGGCGTCAATCGCAAACCACCGGTCACGAAAGCGGCTCCAGCGCTGCAACGCACCTATTTTCTCCAGCAGCCAGGCCGTGCAACCGCCCACCCAGGCGCCGGCAATATTCAGCAGCAAGTCCACGTTGGATGGAACGCGGGACGGCAAATAGCTCTGCAGCGCCTCCATGCAAAGGGACAAAAGCGCAGCGGCCAGCACAGCCGCACTGACCGCCCATTTGATGCGCGCACTGCGCAGCGCAGCCAGGACCAGCAAAAAGCCCAGCGGCGCATAACCGGCCAGGTTGATGCCCACGTCAAAACCAGTCCAGTACCTGGGCCAGGGCGCAAACAGGAAGTTCAGAGGCGAGATGCCCTGATCGCGCCAATCCGCAAAAGGGTAAAGGCTGGCGTAAACCGTCAGGCAAATCGCCACCAGCAACAGCGGGAATGAAGTAGCGGCCCCATCGGGCTCATTGCGCTGAAGCACTGGTACACCCCTATCGTCCTCACGATGCTTCACATCGTGTAGTTCTGCCTCCCCTTGCAGGGGACGACGCAAGGCATCCGGCAGAGCCGGCCTGCCCGCGTCTGCTTGTGAATTCGGGGTCTTCACTGATCGGCCCTTGGATGGCTAAAACGGCTTGACGACCACGAGGATGACGGTTGCCAGCAGCAGCAGCACGGGGACTTCGTTAAACCAGCGAAACCACTTGTGGCTGCGGGTATTGCGCTGATCCGCGAACTTCACAAGAATGCGGCTGCAAGCATGGTGATACCCCAGAGCCAGCAGGACCAGGAACAGCTTGGCGTGCATCCAGCCCGCGCCCCGGCCTATGCCGTAACCGAGAAAAAGCCACAGTCCAAACACCAGCGCCGGCACGGCCAGCAGTGTGGTGAAGCGCAGCAGCTTGCGCGCCATCAGCATCAGCCGCGCGTGCTCAGCCACGCTCTCGGGCGGCACCATGGCCAGGTTCACAAAGATGCGTGGCAAATAAAAAAGCCCGGCAAACCAGCTGGCAACAAAGACGATGTGAAGAGATTTGATCCAGAGCATGCCAAAGTGTAGCCCCCATGCTCCCCCGGGGGGCGCTGCGCCTGCGAAGCGGCGAAGCCGGTTCCGCAGCCCATGCTGGTTTAAAACCGGCCCATCTGCAAAGACGGCCCCAGTCCATGAGGATGGCGCGCACCATGCAAGGCCACAATTCGCCCGCCAGATGAATTCATGGCGGCGTCCCTCCAAAAAAATTGCCCGGGTGGCGCATGGCCATCCGGGCATCAAGCCTCATTGCTGTGACACGCCAAGGCCCCGCTCAGGGAGGTGAAGCGGGATGCAGCCATCAATTGATAACTACACATATTAATTTTAAACAGGCTTTGCGGTTCTTAGCAATGGCCTTTTTGGGCACTGCTGCCATCCTGATCGCAGGGTATGGCGCGTATGGTTCGTGGCCAGCGCAAACCTTTGGCACAATTTGCCCATGACATCGAACACAGCACCCTTCGCCCCCTTCCCCATGGGTCGTCCACGCCGCCTGCGCCGCGACAGCTTCACGCGCAACCTGGTACGCGAAAACAGCCTGACGGCGCACGACCTGATTTACCCGGTGTTTGTCACCGAGGGCAGCCAGAAGCGCCAGGCCATTGCATCGATGCCAGGCGTCGAAAGACTCAGCCTGGACTTGCTGCTGCCGGTGGCCGAAGAATGCGTGAAACTCGGCATTCCGGTGATGGCACTGTTTCCGGTCATTGACGACTCACTGAAAACCGCCGACGGCCGCGAAGCCATGAACCCCAAGGGACTGGTGCCGCGCGTGGTGCGCGAGCTCAAAAAACATTTTCCCGAACTGGGTGTGATGACAGACGTGGCGCTGGACCCCTTCACCAGCCATGGCCAGGACGGCCTGCCTGACGCCAACGGCTACATCATGAACGACGAGACCATAGAGGTGCTGACCCTGCAGGCGCTGTGCCAGGCCGAGGCCGGCGTCGACATCGTGGCGCCCAGCGACATGATGGACGGCCGTATTGCGGCCATACGCCAGGCGCTGGAAAACCGCAAGTTCATACACACCCGCATCATGGCCTACAGCGCCAAGTACGCGAGCGCCTTTTATGGCCCGTTTCGGGATGCGGTCGGCTCGGCCGGCAACCTCGGCAAGGCAGACAAAAAGGTCTACCAGATGGACCCGGGCAACTCCGATGAGGCGCTGCGTGAAGTGGCCATGGACATCGCTGAAGGCGCTGACATGGTGATGGTCAAGCCAGGCATGCCTTATCTCGATGTGGTGCGGCGCGTCAAGGACGAGTTCAAGGTGCCGACCTTCGCCTACCAGGTCAGCGGCGAGTACGCCATGCTCAAAGCCGCCGCCATCAACGGCTGGCTGGACCATGACGCGGTGATGATGGAAAGCCTGCTGGCCTTCAAGCGCGCGGGCGCAGATGGCGTGTTGACTTACTTCGCGCTCGAAGCCGCCAGGAAGTTGCAGCAGAGCTGAACTCAAAGCCTTGAGCCCGGGTGGCGGGATCGTGCAACAAGAGCCCCGCTACTATTAAAAATATAGCTGCCAGCGCCGGCCGGAAATGGGCTTCAGGCCAATAACTCTTAAAAAACAGGAGGCGTCATGCGGGTTTTCAACATCAGCACCGGCAACCAGGGCATCAGCGAGACCGACGCGCTGCCGACCCAGCTGCCGGCCCAGGGTTTCGTCTGGATCGCCTGTGCGCGGCGCGAGTTCGAGGTCTTGCAAGCGCAAATACAAAGCGCCCTGCAATCCCTGTGCGGCACCCAACTGGTAGACCTACATATCGCCGACCTGCTGAACAACCAGCTGCCCTCGCATTACGACTACACCTCGCAGTACGACCTCCTGGTGTTTAGGCGCCTGGCAGCCGGCAGCACCGAAAGCGATGTTCAGCAACCCGGCCAGCCCTTGCACCAGCGCCTCAAGCGCGGCGGTCCACCGGTGCTCAAGCGCATCGATACCAGCCCGGTCGGCTTTGCCATTTTTGACCAGGTCTTGCTGACCGTGCATCCGACCGACTGCGCCGTGCGCGACGCCTACGCCCTGCGACTGATGAACGCCAGCAGCATGGAGTCACGCGCCAGCGGCGTCAAGCTGCCCGCCAGTCCGGCCGACCTGATGCTGCGCATCGTGAACCTGGTGGTCGACGGCTACCTCGAGCTGCGGCGCGAGCTCACCCATCAGATGGACCATTGGCAGTCAGAGTTGCTCAACCCCGGCACGCGCTTTAACAACTGGAACGCCATCATGGACGCACGCATGGCCATGCACCAGCTCGACGAGATCTGCGAAGACCAGCGCGCGGCAATTCAGGACTGGATTGATTCGGTTGAGACCTGGCCCGACGGCACAACGGCTGTGGCCCAGCGCGAGCGCGACCTGCTCAAGGTCAGATCGCGTGACGTGCTCGAACATATTGAACGTGTGGTCCACCATGTGCGCCGCATGGAGCAAAGCGCCGAAACCGCCGTGCAAATGCATTTCAGCGCCCAGAGCCACCGCACCAACGACATCATGCGCACGCTGACGGCGGTCACGGCCATCTTCTTGCCACTGAACCTGATCACCGGTTTTTTCGGCATGAACTTCGAGTTCATGCCCGCCATTCATTCATCCGAAGGCTTCTGGTGGACCTTCGGACTGATGGTGTTGCTGGTCGTGGTGGTGGTGACCGTGTTCTGGCGCAAGCGCTATCTGGCGCGGACGGGAAGATAGGCGTCCCGACGCGCGCTGTCAGACCAGCTGGGCGGCGAAAAAGGCCAGAGTGCGCTCCCAGGCCAGCGTGGCAGCGGCCTGGTTGTAGGAGCCGCGCTGGTCGCAGTTAAAGCCGTGGTTGGCCGCGTACACATGCACCGCGACATCAGGATGCGCCTGGCTGAAGGCGTTGATGCCTTCCATCGGAATCCAGTGGTCATGGTCGCCGAAATGCGCCATCACAGGGCACTGCGGCTGGCGCGCAATTTCTTCGTCCGCAGTGATGCCGCCGCCGTAGTAGGGTGCAGCTGCGCTCAAACCCTTGAGCGTGCAAGCCGCTTGCCAGGTCAGCAGACCGCCCCAGCAAAAACCGATGATGCCCACCTTGCCGCCACTGAGTTCGGCCGCATGGTATATCGCCGCTTGGATGTCCAGCAAAACGCCAGCGCCAGGCAATTGAGCCACCGCAGTTTTCAGCGCAAAGCCAGCGTTCATGTCGGCTTCGGTGTAGCCCAGCTCGACGCCTGGCTTAACGCGTTCAAAGGTCGCTGGGGCAAGGGCCAGATAGCCCTCGGCGGCGAGCTTGTCGGCCACCGAGCGGATGTGCGAGTTGACGCCAAAGATTTCCTGCACCACCACCACGGCAGCGCGTGGCTTGCCTTCGGGTTGAGCCAGATAGGCCGGTACGGTAAAGCCATCAGAGGCCTTGAGATTGATGAATTGACCCATGGTGTTGATACTCCTGTTGAAAAAATGGATGCGCTTAACGCCAACGCGCATGAAACGCCCGGGCTACAAACCGGAACTACCGGCGTCACCGGTCTGCACTGGTTTCAGGCCGCCTTGAGCTTGCGCTCGACAAAATCAAGCCTGTCTTGGCCCCAGAAAATTTCTCCGTCCAGCACATAGCTGGGCGCGCCAAACACACCGGCCGCAATCGCTTCTTGCGTGTTGGCCTCATAACTGGCCTGCACGGCCGGGGACTGCGATTGTGCCAGCCGCTGCGCGCTCAGGCCACATTCGACAAGCAACTCGGCCAGCACCGCCGGGTCGGCGATATTGCGCTCGCGCACCCAGACGGCGCTGAAGATCGCCGCGCAGATTTTCATGGCGGCTTCGGTGCCGTCCTGGGCATCGACAGTGATGATGAGCCGAGCTGCATCATCGGCTGAAACCGGGAAATACTTGGGCTGCGGATTGAGCGGCACATGAAGGTAGTCTGAATGGCGCTGCAATTCCAGCAAACGGTAGGCCTGGCGCTGGGGCGCACGCTTACCCAGAGGCAGCCCGCCGGAAATGGGAAACACCTTGCCCAGGTCGATAGGCAGCACACGTATCTTGGCGCCGGCCATGCGGGCTATCTGCGCAAAGCGTTCGTGCCCCAGATAGGTCCAGGGACTTTGTGGCGCGAGGTAGTAATCGACATGGGTGCTCAAAGCGAGTCTCCTTCAATAGTGTTGCCAACGATGATGGCCGTCATGCATGGACAGGATTGCAGTACATTGCACCGGTCCAGCCCCGGTTTGTACACGGGATCGCCATTTTTTGCAGGAGACAGGACTTGACCCAGGTTGTATTGATCACGGGCGGCTCACGCGGCATTGGCGCGGCCACTGCCTTGCTGGCCGCCAGCCAAGGCTACGCGGTCGCTGTCAATTACAGCGCCAACTCGCTGGCCGCTGACGAAGTGGTGCGGCGCATTCGCGCCGACGGCGGTGTCGCCATCACAGTGAAGGCCGACGTCTCCAAAGAGCGTGAGGTCGTCGAGATGTTCAAGAAGGTGGACGCCAAGCTTGGCCGTCTCTGCGCACTGGTCAACAACGCGGGCATCGTCGACCAGGCTACGCGGGTCGACGCGATCACGCTGGCGCGGCTGCAGCGCATGTTTGAAATCAATGTATTTGGCTCGTTTCTGTGCGCGCGCGAAGCCGTCAGGCGCATGAGCACGCACCATGGCGGCGCGGGTGGCGCCATCGTCAATGTCTCGAGCGCGGCGGCCCGACTCGGTTCGCCCGGCCAGTATGTGGATTACGCCGCAGCCAAGGGTGCGATAGACACCTTTACGTTGGGCCTGGCCAGGGAAGTGGCCGCCGAAGGCATACGCGTCAACGCAGTGCGCCCAGGCATCATTGACACCGACATTCACGCCTCGGGCGGCCAGCCCAACCGCGCGCGCGATGTCGCACCGCAGGTGCCCATGCAGCGCGCCGGAACTGCAGACGAAGTGGCCCAGTCGATTGTCTGGCTGCTGTCAAACAACTCGTCCTACACCAGCGGCGCGCTGCTGGACATCAGCGGCGGGCGCTGAGCCTGGACGCCAAGCCGCTGGCCAGCGGCGTCTCAGTCTGCGGTAATCCTGGCAGATTTGACGATGAGCGCGTCATCGGCCATTTCCTTGCGCATCAGGCTGGTCAATGCGGCAGGCGGGCCGCCCAAAGGCTCTAGAAAGCCGGCCAGCAAGGTCTTTTTGACTTCTTCGTCGGTCAGCGCCTTGTTCAGCGAGGCATTGAGACGGCGGATCGCGGCATCGGGGGTTGCGGCAGGCGCAAGAACCGCATACCAGCCATCGAAGCTGTAACCATTCAAGCCAAACGAGGCGACTGTCGGAAGCGCAGGCACCAGCGCAGAGCGCTCGGAATTGGTGATCGCCAGACCCTTGACTTTTCCGTTGTTCAGAAAGTTTGCCGCGGCTGTCAGACTGTTGAAGCTGACATCGACTTGGCCACCAGCCAGATCAATCATGGCGCCACCGCAGCCGCGGTAAGGGATATGAACCATGCTGATGCCAGCGATGGCCTTGAGCTGCTCGGCGGCCAGATGATGAATGCCGCCATTTCCGCACGATGCATACGACAGTTGGCCAGGCTTGCTCTTGGCGTAGCGCAGCATCTCGGCCAGGCTGTTGAATGGCGCGTCCAGCTTGCTGGCAATAATCACTGGCGAGTGCGCCAGTGCGATCACGGGCGTGAAGCTCTTGAGGGGATGGAACTTCAGGTTCGCATAGATCAGCGGATTGATGACCACACTGTTGGTGGTGAAGAGCAGGGTTTTGCCGTCGGGGATGGCCGCCGCCACGTAGTCGTGCGCAATGTTGCCGCCAGCGCCGGGCCGGTTTTCGACAATCACCGTCTCACCCAGGTCGGCCTCCAGGCGTCGGCTCAGCACGCGTGCCAGCACGTCGGTGCCACCGCCGGGCGGGAAGGGAACGATCAGCTTGATGGTCCGGTCGCTCTGCGCCTGCGAACTTGCGCAGCACAGAACGGCCAGCGCAAGTGCCGCGAGTTTCAACAGGCTTTTATGAATGGCTGAGTGCATAAGGTTGTCTCCTTGGCAGAAAAATCAAATAACAAATTGCGCTTCGGTGGCGCTGGCAAAAAGATCCTCGACCCGCATCAGCTTTTGTGACAGCCCCTGCTGGTGGTGATAGCGCAAGAACGCTTCCAGCGCTGGCCGGTTGCCCGGCACGCCGTACTGCCAAAAGTCCCGCCCCATGGCGGCAACCGTGTCATCGTATTCGCTGGTCAGCCATGGCAGGGACGTCTTGAGCGCGCCGACTTCCGAGAGCTCACGCAATGCGTGGTCCTTGGCCTGGTTAAAGGCCTTGAACACGCTTGAAGCAAGCCAGGGATGCTGCTCGACCAGGCTGGCCCGAATGCCCACGACATGCATGATGGGGAAAATATGCGTCTTGGCAAAGTAGGCGTGCTCCACCTCGCGAAGATTCCTAAACAGGCGCACCGATTGCCCGGTACTGAAAGAGCTTGGCGCGCGGGGCGCAATCAGCGCGTCTATCCGGCCGTCGATCAGGCATTGATCCAGCGTGTCGGTCACCGCTATCGGCAACACACTGACGCCCGCAGGTGCGGAAAAAGTGACTTTTTCATGGCGCCCGGGCCGTTCGACGCCGCCTGTGCGCCACTGGATTTCCTCAGGTCCAACGCCGTATTCGTCCTGCAGGATTCCACGCACCCATACCGGCGCCGTGAGCTGGTATTCGGGCACGCCGACCAGCTTTCCACGCAGATCCTGCGGCGAGGCAATCTTGCTGTCGGCACGAACATAGATCGCGGAATGGCGAAACATGCGCGAGAGAAACACGGGAATCGCCACGTAGGGGCATTCGCCGCGCGATCTGAGCATGGTGTAGCTGCTCAGGGAGAGCTCGGCAACATCAAACTCTGCAGATCGAAGGGCCCTGAAGAAAGTCTCCTCAACCGGGAGCGATAAAAAATTGCTCTCGCATCCCTCGATGGCAACGCCGCCATTAAACAGCAGACTGGTCCGGTCATAGTCCCAGCAGGCGACCGTCAGTGGCAGCTTCATGATTGAATTTTCCCGTTTGCCTGAGAACCGTGCACGGGATGAGCACCTGAAAAATTCTTCAAACTGGGGCAAGGATAGACAGTTAAGGCCACTCATACAATAACCATCTCGCGTCTTCTGGTATGTCAATCCTGCATACCAGCAACAGGCCTGCAGAAACAATCTATGGACCTCAAGCAACTGCGTTACTTCGTGCACGTGGCCGACCTTGGCAGCTTTGTAAAGGCTTCCGAGCTGCTGGGCGTTGCACAGCCAACACTGAGCCGGCAGATACGGGCGCTGGAAATAGACATCAAGGCCAGCTTGTTCCACCGCACCGGTCGCGGCGTGGTTTTGACAGCCGAAGGTGCGCGTTTTGTCGAGCAGGCAAGAGCTGTGATTCACGCGGCTGATGCAGCCCTTCAGGTGCTGCATACCGGCGACAACAGGCTGTCCGGCAAGGTCGTTTGCGGCCTGACGCCCAGTGTGGGAAGTTTCATGATTCCGCATTACGTCAGACGCTTCAGGAAACAGCTGCCCCAAGCCACCTTGTCCATCGTGAACCACCTGTCGGCAGCGCTGCATGACCAGATCAAAGCCACACGCCTTGATTTCGCGATCTTCCACAACCCACCGCCGACTGCAGGCCTGGCGATTACGCCGCTGAGCGAGGAAGACCTTTACCTGGTCGGTACCAGACCGATTGGACGACGCAAATCGTCCGTGACATTCCGTGAGCTGCAGGGCCTGCCGCTCATCATGCCTTCTCGGCTGCACGCCATACGCGGGCCGGTCGAGCTCGAGGCGGCGCGATTGGGTTTCGAGCTGAACATCGTGCTTGAGGTGGACATCATGCAAACAGTTTTTCAACTGGCCGCAGAAGGCGTGGCGCACACCATCGCCACGCGCTTTCCCCTGATAGGGCGCCACCCGTCAAAGGGCCTGGTTGCACAGCGCATCACCGAGCCGGAATTGGTGACCCATCTGGCATTGGTCACGCCTTCGCAGCGGGTGCTGACACCATTGCAGCGGGCCGCGACGGAGCTGGCGCGCACCACCTATCTGGAGCTGATTTCAGCCGCAAACTAAGCAGCGCCTGAGCACGCTTTAACTCAACGCAGCGCCGACTGCTGCACCCATTGATCGATTTCCGAAATCGCAGCGTCAGTAGCTGCCGCGAGCGCGCGTACGCCGCCGGCAGCGTCAGCGCTGGACGCCGGGCGCTGCATCAGTACGCTGCGCTGTGCCAGCAGCTTTTCTCCACCGGGCGTGGTTTCTATCAGCGTTGCGTGCAGCCGAATCAAGCCCACACTGGTGTCTGGCGCAGTAAAGATCTGACTGAACTCTTCCAGCTCCAGCCTGAGCACCAGCGGCAGTGGCCCTTGACTGCGGTTAAGTGCCAGGCCATCCCTGGCGTCGACGACAGCGCGGCGCTGGCTCAGCTGCTCGCGCAAGCGCTGGCGCACCAGCTGGGCTGGCGGCATGCTCCAGCGCGCCTGCGAATAGGGCCGCAGTTGCTGCGCATCAAGGTAAGTCAGCCGGTAGAGAATCGCCATGTTGTCCAGCGCCCCGCCTGCGGTTGATATGTCGTCAATCGCCAAGGGCCGCAACAAGGCCTGTGCCGCGCCGGGCTTCTCTGGCATCAGTGCTGGCAAAGCGCCCGGCCCAAAGTCATACATGGTGGCGCGGCTAGGCTTGTCAGGCAACGCAGCGCAGCCGCCCAGCAATGCTGAGGTGAACAGCATCGCCACCCCAAGCCTCAAGCAAAATACCGCTACCGAGCAATAATGGCGGGCGCAAACAGCTATTGATTCAATAGCGCCTGAAAAAACACCTGAATGGCTTGAGTTCATTTTTTGGCTCCCGTGTCAGAAAATCCGCTCTCGCCAGGCCCAGGCAAGGGCGGGCCATTGCCAAAGATCAAGGCCTGCGGGTTGTCGTCCACCGCATTGACCGTGCGCCGCAACTGCCGCATGGTGTGGGCGGTTTCGTCAGCGACTTCGCCGAGCTTGGGCAAGGTCGCCGCGCTAAAGGTTTCCACGCCAGCGGCCAGCGCCGCACCGCCCTCGGCGAGCTTGTCCAGCGGGCCGCCTTTTTCGTTCAGGCGCTGCGCGGCTTTCCCGATGTCGGTCACCGCCGCATTGGCGTTCTTGATCAGGGCCGGAAGGTTCACACGATCCGGGCTGAGCTGCGCGTCAAGAATGCGGTGCATGCTGGTCGACAGCTCACGCACGCCCAGTGCGGCCTGCCCCAGGTTGTCCAGCGCAGTGATGGCGCGCTGCTGGTTGTCGGCACTGAGCAGCTGATTCAGGCGGGTGGTAGCCTGCTCGACCTGGTCAACAATCACTTCGCTTTGCTTGAGCAGTTTGGCCAGCCCTCCGGGTTTGAGCGGAATGCGCGGCGGATTGTCATCGTTGGGCACCAGCCGCTCGGTGGATTCGCCATTGTCATCAAGCTGGATGAAGCCCAGCCCGGTCACGCCTTGAGAAGCGACAGTGGCAAATACCGATTTGGTCACGGGCGCACCCCGGTCTATGGACACCCGGACCAAGACATTGCCTTTGATCCGGCTGTCAAAGCCTATGCTTTCTATCTTGCCAACCGGAACCCCGCGAAAACGCACCACGGCCTGGGGCTGCAAGCCCGTGAGGGTTTCGGAAGTCGACATTTCATAGAGGTCGCGCTGGATGTTGTCGCGCATCAGCCAGACCGCGAGCAAGGCCAGCAGTGCGCTGAGCACCAGCACAAATACGCCAGCGGCCATGGCGTGGGCTTTGTTTTCCATCTTGAAAACCTTCCTAAATAACGCCTGCGCGTGCAGAAAATAAAATCAAACGGAGGCCGGTGACGGACGCAACAAAGCCATCGCGCGCCGCCCCCTTTCTCCGAGGAAAAATCCATTGATGAAGGGGTGCTCAAAGGCCACCACTTTTTCGGGCACATCGTTGATGATGACTTTCTGGTCGGCCAGCACGGCAATTCGCGTGCTGAGCTCAAACAGGGTGTCCAGGTCATGCGTCACCATCACCACGGTCAAGGCCATATCACGATGCAGCGAGCTAAGCAGCGTGCAAAAACTGTCCGCGCTCTCGGGGTCCAGGCCGGCCGTGGGCTCATCGAGCAGCAGCAGCGGCGGATCCATGATCAGGGCGCGCGCCAGCGCCACGCGCTTGACCATGCCGCCAGACAAATCACTGGGCATCTTGTCGGCAACCTCGGGATCCAGGCCCACCATCTGCAGCTTGAGCAGCGCGGCCTCGCGCATCAGCTCATCCGGCAACAAGTTCAACTCGCGCAATGCAAACGCGATATTTTCAAGGACCGTAAAAGCCGAAAACAGCGCGCCGTGCTGAAACAGCATGCCGACGCGGGTGGCCGCGCCACGCCGGCCCAGCTCGGCTGCCGGCTTTCCAAGCACGGTGATATCGCCCTGGCTGGGATGCTCCAGTCCCAGCATCTGGCGCAACAAGACGGTTTTCCCAGAGCCCGAGCCGCCTACCAGCGACAGCACCTCACCGCGCTCCACCGTCAGGTCCAGGTCTTTGTGCACCACAAACTTTTTGTCCTCGTTGTCAAAGACAGTCCATAGTTTTTTGATCTCGACGACGGCTTCAGTCATGGGGGTGCCCCGTTGGATAGCTGCGCCCTGGCTTAGCCGCCCTTAAGCGAGACAGCCCCCTCGGGGGGCATACTTCGACAAGCTCAGGACAAATGGAATCCAGGTGCAGCGAACGTGGGGGCCATTTTCCGCAGGGCCGCCCCAAGGAAAATGACGGTCCCCTCGGGGGGCAGCGTTTACACGCAGTGAAAAAGCGTGGGGGCAATCTCATATCCCCACATTCTTGAACAGCACCGCAAACAGCGCGTCCACCAGAATCACCACGGTGATGGACGTCACCACCGACGCCGTGGTGCCTTGCCCCAGGCTTTCGGTGTTGGGTTTGACACGCAAACCGTAGTGACAGCCGATCAGCGCAATCAACAAACCAAACACCACGGACTTGACCGTGGCCAGGCTCAGGTTGGCCACCTCGACCGCGGCCGGCAAGGCATTGATGAAAAATGAAGGTGTCACACCCATCGCGACATTCGATGCCAGCATGCCGCCCAGCAAGGCCGCCAGAGTGGTCCAGACACTGATGAGAGGCATCACCACGGCGAGCGCGAGCGCACGCGGCATCACCAACCTGAAGCCCTTGGCAATACCCATGACACGCATGGCGTCCAGCTCTTCCGTGACGCGCATGACGCCGATTTGCGCCGTGATGGCCGAGCCCGAGCGGCCGGCAATCAAGATCGCCGCCAGCACCGGGCCGAGTTCCCGGATCAATGAAATGCCCAGAATGTTGACGATAAAAGCGTCTGCGCCAAACTGCCGCAGCTGCTGAGAGATCAAATAAGCCAGCACCACACCAATCAAAAAGCCCACCAGGGCCGTGATCGGCAGCGCAGTCGCGCCAATGTGATAAAGATGGCCTGACAGGTCGCGCCAAGGCCCCTGCGGTGGGCGCCGCGCCAGCCGTATCAGGTCCAGCAGCAACTGCCCTATCAGCTGCATCAGCGACTTGAGCTGCGCAACAAAATTCAGGACTCGCCCGCCCAGCACCAGCAGTGGTGCAGTCCAATCGGACTTGGGCCTGGCCACCGGGTTGACCGAAAACTTGGCCACCGTATCCAGCATGTCGCGCTGCTGGTCTTTGAGCTCGATCTGCCCGGGCCACTCGCGTCCCCAATGGTTCCAGAGCAACTGCGCCCCCAGGTAGTCGAGCTTTTCCAGCTGCAACAAACTCCAGCCGACTGCCGCAGCGCCACCGTTCAGGCTATCGAGCTGCGCGTTGAGCGCCTCCCACACCGGCCTGGCCGTCAAGTCGGCCGCCGTCCAGGCGCCCAACACGCGCAGCACCGGTCCCTGCTCGGTATCCTGCGCTTCAATCCGGGGCGTCGATGGTTCCATGGGCGATGTCAATATTTTTGCCAGTCTGCGGGCCCGCAAAGCAGCCAGAGTGGCGAGCCCAAACGTCCATGGTAACGACTGAAATCGCATGAATGCAGCCCTTCAGCGCTCTGTCGCTCGCGTCCTACAACAGCTTGGTGCAGACACTGAAGCCGCCATAGGCGCCGTCACAAGTGCCTGAACAGGCCGTTTTTGCGCATCAGCTCGGCGGTCAGTTCTGCGTCGGGCAGCGAAGGCAAAATACGCTTGTCCAAAAACAGCACCGCGGGCGTGGCGTTCTGGACCGACACAAAATAATCGGGAGACAAGACAGCTATGCATGACAACGACCAGGTCTTTGACTACATCATTATTGGCGGCGGAACCGCGGGTTGCCTGCTGGCCAACCGACTGAGCGCTGACGCATCCAAACGCGTGCTGATGATAGAAGCCGGCCGCAAGGACGACTACCACTGGATTCACATTCCCGTAGGCTACCTCTACTGCATTGGCAACCCACGCACCGACTGGCTCTACAACACCGAGCCCGACGCGGGGCTCAATGGACGATCATTGCGTTACCCACGCGGCAAGACCCTGGGCGGCAGCTCCAGCATCAACGGCATGATTTACATGCGCGGCCAGGCACACGACTACGACCAATGGGCGCAACTGACGGGCGACAGCGATTGGAGCTGGGACAAGGCACTGCCGCATTTCAAGCTGCACGAAGACCATTACAAGGGCGCCGATGCGCTGCATGGCGCACGCGGCGTGGCGCCGGAGCTGATGCAGGACAAAAGCATCCCCTACCAAAAGCTGCTGCGCCATCACAACGCGGGCGGCGAATGGCGGGTTGAAAAGCAGCGGCTGCGCTGGGATATTCTGGATGCCTTCGCCGAGGCCGCAACGCAAGCCGGAATTCCGGCGACCGACGACTTCAACCGGGGCGACAACGAAGGCGTGGGCTACTTTGAGGTCAACCAGAAAAACGGCTGGCGCTGGAACACGGCCAAGGCTTTTTTACGGCCGACCTGCTTTGGTCGCCCGAATTTTGAGATGTGGACCAGCGCCCAGGTCTGCAAGCTGGTCATTGAGCCGCAAGCCGACGGCAGCAAGCGCTGCACCGGCGTTGAAGTCTGGACCGGCGACGAGCGCGTGACCGCACTGGCGACGCGCGACTCAGGTCACATGGGCGAGGTCATTCTGTGCGCCGGCAGCATAGGCTCGCCACAAATACTGCAGCTTTCAGGCATTGGCCCGGCCGCGTTGCTGCAGCAGCATGGCATCCCCGTGCTGCAAGACCTGCCGGGCGTAGGTGCCAACTTGCAGGACCACCTGCAAATCCGCTCGGTCTACAAAGTGCAGGCCGACAAGGCCTGGGGTCTGTCGCTGAACACCATGGCCAACTCACTGTGGGGAAAGGCCCGCATCGGGCTGGAATACGCGCTCAAGCGTACCGGCCCCATGAGCATGGCGCCGTCACAGCTGGGCGCGTTCACCAGAAGCTCGCCTGACCAGCCATATCCGAATATTGAATACCACGTGCAACCGCTGTCGCTTGATGCGTTTGGCGAGCCACTGCACGGCTTCAATGCGTTCACCGCCAGCGTCTGCAACCTCAAGCCGACCAGTCGCGGCACAGTCCACATCAAGAGCGCGCACTTTGAAGATGCGCCGGCAATTGCGCCCAACTACCTGAGCACGGCAGAAGACCGCCAGGTCGCGGCTGATTCGCTGCGCGTCACGCGCCGGATTGTCAGCCAGAGCGCTCTGGCCAAGTACCGACCCGAAGAGTTCAGGCCCGGTGTGCAGTTTCAAACCGACGACGAGCTCGCGCGTCTGGCCGGCGACATCGCGACGACCATATTCCACCCCGTGGGCACCACCAAAATGGGCCGCAGCGATGATCCCATGGCGGTCGTGGACTCGCACCTGCGGGTCCGCGGCATTCGAGGCTTGCGGGTGGTCGATGCCGGCGTGATGCCCCTCATCACCAGTGGCAATACCAACTCACCGACGTTAATGATTGCAGAAAAAGCCGCCGAGTGGATTCAGGCCGGACTGTAATAAAAAACCGGGCCTCAAAGGTAGATTTTTTGCAAAAGACGCATCAGCGTCTTTTTTTCCGCTGCGCTGAGCCGGCTGGTGGCTTCACTTTCGAGGTCCAAGGCGATGCGCTCCGCATCAGACATGAGCTCTATGCCGAGCTCGGTCAGATGCAGCCCCACTGCACGTCGGTCCTGCGGATGCGGCTTGCGCGCCAGCAAGGCGCGCTTTTCCATGCTGCTGATTTTTCCCACCAGATTGGGCGGCAATATGTTCAAGGCGCTGCACAACTGGCGCGAGGTGATGCCGGGGTTATGCCCTATCAGCGAGAGCACCGAAAAATCCACCGGCCTGAGTTCGTACACGGCCATGCGCCTGGAAAACAGATCGATCACCCGCAGCGCCGCGCGCCGGGCGTTGTAGCCCATCAGCGTTTCGAGGTAACTGGTATCGACTTTTTCTACCGTAGCAGCGGGTTCAGGCAAGACAGGCATAGGACTTTATGGTGCGGAACGAAGGGGTAGCGGCATGTTCGCAACACTACCCCTGATGATGCCAAGACGCATCTCGAACTCTGGCATTATCCAGTGCCAGAACGCATGTGCCGGTGCAGACCAGCGCGGCGGCGCTGCGGGTGCCTGCTTGCGCTGCGCCGCTTCTATCTGCGTCCAGGCCCAGGCATTCAGCAGCAGGGCCACAGCGCGCAAATAATCATCGGCGACCCAGTAGGGCAGCTCGGTGCTGTGGCGTGCCGCTGCCAGCAGTTCATCCGTGACCGCACGCAGCTCGACAGCCAGACGCCGCACCTGGGTGTCAGCCTCGCCGTCGATCGCCAGGCTGCTGGACAAGTCATCAAGCAAAGCATGCATGCCGGCGCCGGCATCGGCGAGCACCTTGCGCACCAGCAGGTCAATGGCCTGGATTTCGTTGGTGCCTTCATAAATCATGGCCACGCGCGCATCGCGCACGATCTGCTCTATGCCCCATTCACGCACATAGCCGTGTCCGCCGAACACCTGAAGGCATTCGCTCGCGCCCAGAAAAGCCTGTTGCGTCAGACTGGCCTTGAGCACAGGCGTGACCAGACTGCACCAGCGACTGGCACGTTCGCGGCGCGCGGCATCCGGGTGCTGCGCCGCCAGGTCCAGTTCCAGCGCAGTGCGGTAGGCCAGCACGCGGCCACCATCAATCCAGGCGCGCTGGCTGTCCAGAATGCGGCGCATGGCCGGATGGCCAGCGATCAGATCGGCAGAGTCAGCGCTGCTGCGTGGCCCGGGCACGCGCATCTGCCGGCGCTCGTTGGCGTAGGCATGGGCTTTTTGCCAGGCTGCGTCCAGCAGGCCCACACCTTGCAGGCCGACATGCAGACGCGCTGCATTCATCATCACAAACATCGCATTCAGGCCGCGGTTGGGCTCGCCCACCAGCCAGCCCCTGGCGTCGTCAAAGCGCATCACGCAGGTAGGGCTGCCATGCAAGCCCATCTTTTCTTCAATCCGCTCGCAATGCACCGCATTGCGCGCCTCGCCCGGCAAAAATTTGGGTACCAGAAACAGGCTCAGGCCCTTGGGTCCGGCCGGCGCCTCGGGCAATCGCCCCAGCACCAGGTGAATGATGTTGTCGGTGAGGTCGTGCTCGCCGCCGGAAATGAAAATCTTGGTGCCGCTGATGCAGTAACTGCCGTCGAGCTGGACCAGGCCCTTGGTACGAACCTGCCCCAGGTCGCTGCCGGCATGCGGCTCGGTCAGACACATGGTGGCCAGCCATTCGCCGCTGGCAAGCTTGCCCAGATAGGCGGCCTTGAGTTCGTCGCTGGCGTGGTGCTTGATGCATTCATAGGCGCCATGCAGCAGGCCTGGCGCCATGGTCCAGCCGTGATTCGCCGCGCTGAGCATTTCATACAAGACCTGATTGACGACCTCTGGCAGGCCCTGACCACCGTCTTGCGTGGCGCATGACAAGCCGGCCCAGCCCGACTGCCAGAACGCTTGGTAAGCCGCCTTGAAACCCGGCGGCGTGCGCACCTCGCCAGCCTTGTACACGCAGCCAAGCTCGTCGCCCACGCGCTGCAAAGGCGCAATCTGGCTGGCGACAAATTTGCCGGCCTCGCCCAGCACCTGTCGCATCAGGTCGGCATCGCAGTCGGCAAACGCCGGCAAGTCGGCCAGCACCTGCGGCGCCTGTAGTACGTCAAACAAAATGAAGCTGCTGTCTTCAAGGGCGGGTTGGTAGTGCATGGAAATTAAAAATCCGCTCGCTAGTACAGGTCAGGCCGGCGCTTTTTGGCGTGCCGCGCCCAGATAGGTGTCGATCACACGCGGGTCCGCCGCCAGCTCCGCGGCCGGGCCCTGCAGCGCCACCACGCCCATTTCAAGCACATAGCCGTAGTCGGCCACTGCCAGGGCGGCGCGCGCATTTTGTTCAACCAGAACGATCGTGACGCCGGTTTTTCTGAGCGCGCTGATGATCTCGAAAATCTCGCGCACCACCAGCGGCGCCAGACCCAGACTCGGCTCGTCAAGCATCAGCAGGCTGGGGCCTGACATCAGGGATCGGCCCACCGCAAGCATCTGGCGTTCACCGCCAGACAGCGTGCCGGCCAGCTGATGGCGGCGCTCCTTCAGGCGTGGAAACAGCTGGTAGACCTCGTCGAGCCGGCTGCGCCACTTTGGATTGCCCAGCCGCATCTGGCGAAAGCCGCCCAGTACCAGGTTGTCTTCCACCGGCATGGTGCCAAACAGTTCACGCTTTTCGGGCACCAGCGCAATGCCCAGCATGACACGCTCTTCAAGCGTTAGCGCGGCCACATCTTCGCCCGCAAATTCAATCGCGCCGCGTCCCGGCAATATGCCCATCAGGGTATTGAGCAGCGTTGACTTGCCGGCGCCGTTGGGTCCAATCACCGTGATCACGCTGCCTTTGGCGGCATGCAGGTCAATGCCGTGCAGCACCTCGGCCTTGCCGTAACCGGCGCGCAGGTTATTAACCTGAAGAAGGGAAGTCGTCATGGTCGGGCTCTTCAATGTTCGGTGCCAAGATAAGCGGCGCGCACCGCAGGACTCTGCTGAACTTCGGCGGGCGTGCCTTCCATGAGGCGTGTGCCGAACTCCATGACCACCAGCTTGTCGCACACCTCCATGACCAGGTCCATGTCGTGCTCGACCAGCAGGATGCTCATGCCTTCGCGCTGCAACTGGCGCAGCACGTCGGTCAGCGCCTGCTTTTCCTTGTGGCGCAGGCCGGCGGCAGGCTCGTCGAGCAGCAGCAGGGCCGGGTCGGTGCACAGCGCGCGCGCTATCTCCAGCAGGCGCTGCGGACCCATGGCCAGATTACCAGCCAGCTCATGCAGGTGCTCGCCCATGCCTATGCGCTCGAGCTGGCGCTGGGCTTCCTTGAAAAGAGATTTTTCTTCGGTCCGGTCCAGCCGCGCCATCGCCGACAACACGCCCTTGCGGCCGCGTGCGTGCGCACCCAGCGCGACGTTTTCCAGCACTGTCATGTCGGGAATCATCTTGACGTGCTGGAAGGTACGCGCCATGCCGGTCTGCGCGATGTTGCGCGCCGGCTGACCGCTGATCAGCTCACCGCGAAAGCGCACCGCACCCTGCGTCAGCGACAGCACGCCGGTGATCAGGTTGAAGGTGGTCGACTTGCCCGCGCCGTTGGGGCCAATCAGGCCCACGATCTGACCGGCATGGATCTGAAAGCTGATGTCATTGACCGCGACCAGGCCGCCAAACGCCTTGCGCACCGCCTGCACATCGAGCAGCAACTCGCCTGCGGTCGGCTTTTGTTTTTCGGGCAGGGCGGGCGCATGCGTCCAGTCCTGAACGCGCTGCCTGCGTGGCAAGCGCCGCTCAACGAAGTCCCACAGGCCATCGGGCAGGTATTTGAGCACCAGCACCAAGGCCATGCCAAACACAATCACTTCGTAACTGCCGCTGGTGCCTATGAGCCGGGGCAGCAGCACCTGCAGCTGGTCGTCAAGCAGCTTGGTCAGCGCCGAGCCCATCAGCGCCCCCCAGACATGGCCAACACCGCCTATGACGGTCATGAACAGGTATTCAATGCCCATTTTCAGACCGAAGGCGGTCGGGTTAACGGTGCGCTGGAAGTGCGCGAACAGCCAGCCCGACACCGAGGCATACATGGCCGCGATCAGAAAGATGGTGACCTTGAAGCGAAAGGTATTGATGCCCATGGACTCTGCCATTTGCGAGCCGCCCTTGAGCGCACGTATGGCGCGCCCGGCGCGCGAATCGAGCAGGTGCAGCAGAGCCACAGCAAGCATCAGCACCAGCGCCCAGGTCAGCACAAAAAAGCCCCGCCCGGTCCCGATGTCAAAGCCGAACAGACTCAGGCTGCGAATGCCCAGCAGGCCGTCGTATTTTCCAAGCGCATCGAGATTGCCCATCAGGTAATACAGCGACAGCCCCCAGGCAATGGTCGCCAGCGGCAGGTAGTGGCCCGACATGCGCAGCGTGATCAGGGCAATCAGCAGCGCACTGGCGGCCGTGATGCCCAGCCCTATGAACAGGGTCAGCCACGGTGATATGCCGGTGTTGAGCGTGAACCAGGCGGTGGTGTAAGCGCCTATGCCGACAAACGCAGCTTGCCCGAACGAGGTCAGCCCGCCTACGCCGGTCAGCAGCACCAGCCCCAGACAGGTCAGGCTGTACAGGCCAATGGTGTTGAGCTGCGTGATCCAGAAATCAGGCAGAGGTGCCAGCGCAATCAAGGGCACTGCCAGCGCGAGCGCGAGCAGGCCGGCTCTTCTGAAACTCATCATCTCAATGCTCCTCGTCAGAATGCGCGCCGGTCAGCGAGCGCACGAGTAAAACCGGCAAGATGATGGTGAACACAATCACTTCCTTGAAGGCACTGGCCCAGAACGAGCCAAACGACTCAACAACGCCAACGAACAGCGCGCCCAGAACGGCGCCGGGATAGCTCGCCAGACCACCGACCACGGCAGCGACAAAACCCTTGAGTCCGATCAGAAAACCGGAGTCATAAAACACCGTGGTGCTGGGCCCGATCAGCAGGCCAGACAGCGCGCCAATCAGCGCGGCCATGGCAAACGTCATCTGGCCCGCGGTCTGGGACGAGATGCCCATCAGGCGCGCGCCGAGCCGGTTCACGGCCGTGGCGCGCAAGGCCTTGCCATACAGCGCGCGTTCAAAAAACAGCCAAAGCAAAACCACCAGTGCGAGCAGGGTCACGCCAATGATGATGGTTTGTCCGCTGACGGTGACCGGCCCGAGGTTGAACCGCAGCTCCCAGAAAGGCGGGTTGCGAAAGCCCTCGGCACCAAAGAACAGCAAGCCCAGCCCGGTCATCGTGAAATGCACGCCAACCGAGACAATCAACAACACCAGAGAACTGGCGCCGGCCAGCGACTGGTAGGCCACGCGGTACACCAGAGGGCCGTAGGCTGTGACTACCGCCACGCTGAGCAGCGCCTGTATCGCCAGATGCAGCCGGTAGGGCGCGGCGAAGGCCGTGATGCCGGCAACGACGACCGGAATGGCCAGGGTACGAAGACCGGCCTTGAGCACCCGCGCCGCACGGTGGTGGTGGTGCCACTCGGCGCTCATGTCCATCAAGGCAGCTACAAGCGCCAGAATCATCAGCAACCACACGGTTCCGGGAACCTTGCCGGTTTGCAGTATGGCCAGCGTCAAGGCCCCATAGGCGACAAATTCGCCCTGCGGAATAAAAATGACCCGCGTGACGGTGAATACCAGCACTGTGGCCAGACCAAGCAGGGCGTACACCGCCCCATTGGTCAGGCCGTCGAGCAAAAGAATACTGGCGATCGACAAATCCATGGGCACAACCTGGGACAGAAAAACGGGGGGATGAAAACCAGAAAACAAAAGCCACGCTGCAGCAAATGGGCAGCAGCGTGGAAGGCCTCAGGTGGCGGGTCAGTCGACTTTGAATTCGCCGTTGACGACCTTGAGCATCACACCGGTTTCCATGGTGTAGCCCCAGTGGTCCGCGGCAGTCCAGTTCATCACGCCGTGCGAGAAGATCGTACGGCCCATGGTTTCCATGCCGTCACGGATTGCGGCGCGAAATTCCTTGGTGCCAGGCTTGGCCTTCTTGAGCGCTCCCGGCAACACCTTTTCGAGCACGACTTGCGCGTCATAGGCGTGGCCGGCAAACTGATTGCGGCTACCGGCGCCCACTGATTTTTCATACTTCTGCACAAAGTCAATCGCCACCTTTTTCGACGGATGGCTGTCGGGCAGCTGTTCGGCAATCACGGCGGGGCCGGACACTACATACGTGCCCTCCACGGCTTTGCCACCCACCCGCATCAGGTCGCGTGTCGCTGCCGCATGGGTCTGGTAAATCTTGCCCTTGAAGTTGCGCTCGACCACAGCCATTTCAGGCATCGCGGCGCCGCTGCCCGAGGCCACGATGAGCATCGCGTCCGGGTTGGCGGCGGTGAGCTTGAGGGCCTGCGGCGTGACGCTGGTGTCAGTGCGCGCAAAGCGCTCGACAGCAATCACCTTGATGCCGGCCTTTTCAGCCTCGGGCGTGAACTCCTTGAGCCATTGCTCGCCATAGGCATCGGTGTAACCGAGGAAGCCCACGGTCTTGATGCCCTGCTTTTTCATGTGCGCCACCATGGCGTGGGCCATGACGGTGTTGGACTGCGGCAGGCGAAACACCCAACCGTCCTTACCGGGCGGCAGGCCAACCGGCGAGGCCGCCAGCTGCACAGTGCCGGACTCTGTGGCGATGTCCGACATGGCGGCCGCAACCGCCGTGATGCAGGAGCCGATGATCATGTCGACCTTGTCGTCAGTGACAAAACGGCGCGCATTCTGTGCGCCTTTGCCCGGATCGGTGGCGTCATCGAGGACGATCAGGTTGACTTTTTCCCCAGCAATGGTCTGCGGAAACAGCTTGAAGTAATTCTGCATCGGGATGCCCAGCCCGGAGCCTGGGCCAGTCAGTGACAGGCTCACGCCGATATTGACGTCGGCGAGGGCCGCAGTGCTGCAAAGAACGGCAGCGGCGAAGGTGATGGTGGTAGGAATGAATTTCATGGAATGTCTCCTGTTATCAAGTGGATGGAAAGGAACGATCAACGGGAAATCAATGTGCTGTCGGCTCAGCTGCAAAGCGCCTTGATGTCGTCGGGCACGGCTATCGCCTTGATGCGCTCTGGGTTCTCGGGCTGGCGAATGCAGAAGGCACGGGTTTCACGGCCTTCGCAAATCAGGTCCGCGCCGCGCATGACCACATGTTTCTGGATGAACACTTTGTCGCGCCACTCCTCGACGCTGGTATGAATCTGCAACGTTTGCCCATAGGTCGCCGGCTGCTTGAATTTGGTGTTGATTTCCAGCAGCGGCGTGCCAATGATGCCGGTGGTCTTGACGAGTTCGCGCCAGGTCGGCACGCCGCACTTGACGAAGAAGTTAAGCGACGACGCGTCCATCCAGCGCGAGAAGTTGGGATAAAAAACAATGCCGGCCGGGTCGCAGTCGCCAAAGGTGATCTCGAACGTATAAACAATGGTTTTACTCATGGAACTACCTTGGCGCCATGCGCAGTGCACCGTCCAGGCGAATCACTTCGCCGTTCAGGTGGGTGTTGGTGACAATGTGCGCCGCCAGCTGCGCGAACTCTTCGGGCTTGCCCAAGCGCGGCGGAAACGGGATGCTGGCCGCCAGCGAGGCCTGCACGGCTTCGGGCAGCTGCTGCATCAGGGGCGTGGCAAACAGGCCTGGCGCGATGGTGCAGACACGGATGCCATGCTGGGCCAGATCGCGCGCCATCGGCAGCGTCATGCCGACCAGTCCGCCCTTGGACGCGCTGTAGGCCTGCTGGCCAACCTGGCCATCAAAGGCGGCCACGGACGCAGTGAACAACATCACGCCGCGCTCGCCGTCTTCCAGCGCCGTCAATTTGGCGCAGGCAGCGGCAAACAGGCGACTGGCGTTGTAAGTGCCTATCAGGTTGACCTGTATGACCTTGGAGAAATCTTCCAGCGGCGCCGGGTTGCCGTCCTTGCCGACCACCCGCTTGGCCGAGCCAATGCCGGCGACGTTCATGAGGATGCGCGCCGGGCCATGCGCCAGCGCGGCCCTGGCCAGAGCGGCCTGCAGGCTGTCGGTGTTCGTGATGTCGCAGCCGCAGGCAATAGCCGTGCCCTCGCCCAGGTCAGCATTGATCTCTGCGGCGACCCGTTCGGCGTTGGCCAGATTCAGGTCCAGCAGCGCCACCCTGGCGCCCAGTCGGGCCAGCTCGCGCGCCGTCGCCTCGCCCAGGCCCGAACCCCCGCCGGTTACCAGCGCGGCCTGTCCTTGAATTTTCATGAGCAGCTTCCCGAAAACAAATTGCTATTAAATAAGTAGCTGCTTGCGCTCGTCAATCGGGCGTCAAGCGCTATTTTTATACTTGGGTCAGGGTGCTTCACGCGGCCTCCGGATTTTCCAGCAGCAGCGCAATGCCCTGGCCACCGCCGACGCAAGCTGACGAGATGCCATAGCGCACGCCGGCGCGCTGCATTTCGCGCGCCAGCGTGACGGTCAGGCGCACGCCGGTCGCCGCCAGCGGATGGCCCAGCGCAATCGCGCCGCCATTGACATTGAGCTTGGCCATGTCCAGACCCAGCTCCTTGGCGACCGCCAGGGTTTGCGCGCCCTGCGCCTCATTGATTTCAAAGCGGTCTATCTGGTCCAGCGTGAGTGAGCAACGCTCGAGCAGCAGGCGAATCGCCGGCGCCGGGCCTATGCCCATGATCTCTGGCGGCACGCCGACGGCGGCGACGGCAAGCACACGCGCCAGCGGCTTTTTACCCTGAGCGGCGGTCCAGCTTTTAACGTAGTCACCAGACGCGACCACGGCGGCCGCACCGGCATCGACCAGCGCCGCGCTGTTGCCACCGGTCTGCACGCCACCTTCGTAGACAGCCCGCAGCTTGGCCAGCACCTGGACCGGCGAAATGCGCGCATGCGTGTCAAGCGCCACCTCAGTGAGCTTGCCCTGCAAGCGTATGCCGCGCGGCTTGTAGCCTTGCAGCTCAAACTTCTCGGTGATGACGGGCACGATCTCACCGGCGTGAAAGCCCGACTGCTGGGCGGCCACGGCCTTGGCAAAAGAGCTGGACGCAAACGCATCGACCTGCTCGCGTGTGATGCCGTATTTTTTTGCCAGGTTCTCGGCCGTCTGGATCATGTTGATGCCTGGGGCCGGGTCCAGCAGCGCCTCCCACATGAAGTCCTTGAAGCCCACAGGCGCGCCCAGCTTGAAGCCGGTGCGGTGCTCAAAGGAGGCGATCGGGTTGCGCGTCATGCTCTCGGCGCCCACCATCAGCGCGACCTCGGCCGCACCACTCTGGATTTGCTCACCGGCCTGGCGGAACAGCTCAAAGCCGGTGCCGCAAATGCGCTGCACCATGATGGCCGGCACCTCCATGGGAACGCCCGCGTAAAGGCCGATGTGGCGAGGCAGCACAAACTGGTCAAAGTCACCGGGCGCCATATTGCCAGCGATCACCGAGTCGATGTCCTGGGCGCTGATGCCGGCGCGCTGCAACACCGCGCGCGCAGCCTTGATGCCCAGATCGGTGGGCGACACATGGCCCAGGGCGCCGCAGTAATCGACCATGGGCGTGCGCACGCCGTCCAGCATCCAGACGTCGTGAAAAAGAGAGACGAAGCCTTTGCGTTTCAGGGCTGGCATGGTGACTTGTTGCTTTCAGTAAGAACGAGGTTTGAAAATGGGCTGGACCGCATCGCTGTGCAGAGCCGTCACCAGCACGTCGCGGTGCTGCAGCACGGCGCGCTGGTTGATGGAGCCCTTGTCGGTCACCTCGCCTTTGTCCAGCGAGGGAGGCTCATGCATCAGGTGCAGGCGCGCGATGCGGCCGGCGCTGCCTGTGGCCGTTGCGGCCAGTTGGTCGAGCATCTTCTGGAAGTGCTCAGCCACGGGCGCGCTGTCCAGCGCCTGCCTGAGCGGCACCTGGGGGTCCAGCCCCGCCAGCGCGCGTACCGCAGGCGTGGGAAACACCAGTGCGCCGACCTCCTTGAGGTTGATGCCTGTCAGGACCACGTCCTGCACATAGGGCGCACCTGCGGCAATCAGCTTGGCGCGCAGCGGACCGACGCTGACAAAGGTGCCGGTGGCGAGTTTGAAGTCCTCAGCAATCCGCCCGTCAAACTTGAGCCCCAGGTGAATATTGTTTTCGTCAATCCATTTGACAGCGTCGCCCGAGCAGAAGAAGCCTTCTTCATCGAGCGACTCGGCGGTCTCTTTGGGCGCGCGCCAGTAGCCTGGCGTGATGTTGGGCCCCTTGTAGCGCACCTCGGTCTTGCCGTCCACGTCCACCAGCTTGAGCTCCATGCCGCAGGTCGGCACGCCAAGGTCGCCCGCCTTCACATTGGGATTGGTCACAAAGATGGCGAAGGGCCCGGACTCGGTCATGCCCAGCCCGGTGCACATGACGATGCGCTCGCCGACTTCCTGTTCCTGCGATTCATACAGGCTGTCCCAGACCGGCTGCGCGAGCGCCGCACCGGCGTAAAAAAACATCTTTACGCGCGACAAGAGCTTGCTGCGCAAGGCCGGGTCCTGCTTCATGGCGTGGGCAATCGCCTCGAATCCGGTGGGCACGTTGAAGTACACGGTGGGCGCGATTTCGCGCAGGTTGCGCAGCGTCTGCGCCATCAGTGCAGGCGTCGGCTTGCCATCGTCGATATAGAGCGTGCCGCCATGAAACAGCACCATGCCAAAGTTGTGGTTGCCGCCAAAAGTGTGGTTCCAGGGCAGCCAGTCGACCAGCACAGGAGGTGATTCAGCCAGCACCGGCATGGACTGCGCCATTTGCTGCTGGTTGGCGCACCACATGCGCTGGGTGTTGATCACGGCCTTGGGCATCTTGGTGGAGCCGCTGGTGAACAAGAACTTCACGATGGTGTCTGGCCCGGTCGCCCGCATCGCCGTGTCAACCGCAGCGGTATCGGGCGTGCTGGCCAGCTCGGCAAAGCGGGTACTGGCACGGCCGTCGATCTGGCCCGCGCCAAGCACAATTTCAACATCGGCCGGCACCGCCGCAAGGATGGCCTTGGCATAGCGCTCGCCGTCGGCGGCAAACACCAGGCTGGGCGTGACGGTCTGGATCACATGCCGCAGTTTGTCAAAGTCCTGGCTGACCAGGGAGTATGGCGGCGACGTCGGCACAAAGGGCACGCCAGCAAGCATGCAGCCCAGCGCCAGCAGCGCATGCTCAAGATCGTTCTCGGACAGGATCAGTACCGGCCGATCAACGCTCAGGCCCCGGTCTATCAAGCCTTGCGCAATACGCCTAGCGGTGGACCAGGCCGTGGCATAGCTCAGGTGTTGCCAGTCACCGCTGCTGCCGTCCGCGAGCTTTTCTCGCCTTGCCATAAAGCTGCGTTCAGGTGCCACCTGCGCCCAGTGCTGCAGGCGGTCTGTCATGCGCTCGGGATAGTCCTGCAGCGGCAGCTCGGCGCGCAGGTAACGCGTGCCAGGCGCGCCTTCACGCAGGGCGACGCGGGTCACGCCAAAGGTCATGGGTCTGAATTTCGGGGTGCTCATGATTTTTTTTTGTCTCCTCGGGGTCAGTTTTTTTATTTTTTTGACCAACACATACAGATCAGGTTTTTTGCACCTTGCTCGCCCGACCTTCCAGAAAAGCTTTCACGCGACTTTTCGCCTCGGGCGCGCTTTGCGCAATCGCGGCCATCAGGGCCTCAGTGAAAAAGCCCTGGTCCGCGGGCTGCTCGGCAATGCGCGGCAGCGCGTGCATCAGGGCGTAGTTGGTCAAGGGTGCGTTTTGCGCCACACGCTCGGCCAGCTCCAGCGCCTTGTCGAAGGCCTGACCCTGCGGCACCAGGTACTGCGCCAGGCCGATGCGCTCGCCATCCTGGGCGTTATAGACCCGACCGGTCAGCATCATGTCTGCCATGCGTGCCGCGCCAATCAGGCGCGGGATGCGCACCGCACCGCCGCCACCAACAAAAATGCCGCGCGAGCCTTCAGGCAAGGCATAAAACGTGGACTCGTCTGCAACCCGGATATGGCAGGCGCTGGCCAGCTCCAGGCCTCCGCCAACCACCGCGCCATGCAGGGCCGCAATCACAGGCACCGTGCCGTACTGCACACGCTCGAGCGCGGCATGCCACATGCGCGAATGGTGCAGACCCTGGCCGGCGTCGCGCTCCTTGAGCTCACTGAGATCAAGACCCGAACAGAAATGCTCACCCTCACCGCAGAGCACGGCAGCGCGGGCTTCTGCGGGCAGGTTTTCGAGCTGGTCGCGCAGCGCCAGAATCAGCGCGTCACCAAGGGCATTGCGTTTGGCGGGTCGCGACAGACGGATCACGGCAACCAGGCCGTGCATTTCGAAGTGGAGGTCTTTGTAGGTCATGATGGCGATGTTGAATGTCGCCAATTATGGTTATAAAGAATAATCAATACAACGGTCGCCAAGCCCTTTTTCTTTAGTGAATACCCTAGGATAAATGTTGAACTCGCGCCTCAGGTTGCGAACTCTGCGAAAAGCGATAAAGGTGCGGGAAACCACCAATGCACTACAGACGTGCACAGGCTACAGTAAATCACTTGCCAACGAGCCCTCGCGGCTCGCGGCGCGAGGAGCCGAGGAGACACGAGACATACACAATAGATTAACAAGCAAGCGAACATTCCAAAAGTTGTTCATTTGCCAAAGCGCTGGTAACCCCGGCGCTTTTTTTTGCCTGTGCGTATTTCACAGATTCAAAACCAGCCGCCTAGAAACACGGGGACGCTCATGAACAGGGCGTAAGCAGCTATTTAAAACATAGCGTACTGCGATCAGGCCGATCTCAGATGCGATGCGACAATCCGGGCCATGGAATTGCTGCTTGTTTCTCTGGCCTCCTTGCTGGCCGGCTTTGTTGATGCCATCGTTGGTGGCGGTGGACTGATTCTGGTGCCGGCCTTGTTTGCAGTATTCCCCAACACCCACCCGGCGACGCTGTTTGGTGTGAACAAGGGCGCCTCGGTCTGGGGCACGGCGGTGGCCACCACCCAATATGCGCGCCGTGTCGACATGCGCTGGGCCGCGCTGCTGCCGGCGGCGGCCACAGGGTTTTGCGCTTCATTGGCCGGCGCCTGGCTGGTGACCATCATCTCGGCCGGATTTCTGCGCAAGGCCCTGCCCTTTGTGCTGCTGGCCGTGCTGCTCTACACCCTGGTCAAAAAAGACCTGGGCCGCCACCATGCGCCGCGCTTTAGCGGTCTGAGCGAAAAGCTGGCGGCCTGCTGCATTGGCCTGGTGCTGGGGTTTTACGACGGCTTTTTTGGCCCGGGCACAGGCAGCTTTTTTGTATTTTTATTTGTGCGCTGGCTGGGCTACGATTTTTTGAACGCCTCGGCAAGTGCCAAGCTGCTCAACAGCGCCACCAATCTGGCGGCGCTGGCACTGTTCGCCTACAAGGGCCATGTCTGGTGGCATTTCGCACTGACCATGGCGGTGGCCAACGTGGTCGGCAGTTTGCTCGGAACGCGCCTGGCGCTCAAGCACGGCGCGGGTTTTGTGCGCCTGGTGTTCCTGCTGGTAGTGAGCGCGCTGATTCTGAAAACCGCCTTCGATGCGTTTTTGCGCACCTGAGGCAGCGCAAGCCCGGCCGGTCAAGCCGCTCAAGCCACACTAACGCGGCTTGCTGCCCAGCGCGGCCGACGAGGGGCTGGCTTTTGCCAGGGCGGGCGCATCGGCCTGTCCCTTGAGGGTCGCGGTCTGAGCAGCAATTGGCGCAAGCGGGGCGGCCGTCGATGCCGCACTGACCGGAGCCATCAGCCCGCGCATGTCTGCAGCCATTCGGGGCTTGCCCATGGGTGCGCCTGCCAGGCCTTTTTGCACTGCGGCCATGTCTTCCTCGCTCGGGTACTGACCCATCAACATGTAGTCGAACACGCGGCGCGCAATCGGTGCGGCAGCGCCTGCGCCCCAGCCGGCGTTTTCGACGATCACGGCGAGCGCAATTTTTGGATCCTCGGCCGGCGCCATGGCAATGTACAGGGCGTGGTCTCGCTGATGCTCGTCCATCTTGGCGCTGTTGTACTTGCCTTTGGCCGCCATGGTCACAGCCTGGGCGGTTCCAGTCTTGCCGCCGCTGAGATAACCCGCACCGGCAAACACCCGGGCTGAGGTGCCGCCCTGCGTCACACCAATCAGGGCCTTGAGCACGATCGCGACATTTTCCGGCTTGTAGCCCAGATCTTCGGCCGGAGCCAGCGGCAGCGTGTGCATCACACGCGTGACCGGGTCCTGCGTTCCAATCACCAGGCGCGGCTTGTGTTTGACGCCGTTGTTGGCCAGCACGGCTGTTGCCTGCGCCAGCTGCAGCATGGTGAAACTGTTGTAGCCCTGGCCAATGCCCAGCGAGATGGTTTCGCCGGCAAACCATTTTTTCTGTTCAGGCCTTTTGAAGTAACCGCGCTTCCAGGCCTGGCTGGGCAGGACGCCGCGCACCTCACCATTGATGTCGATGCCGGTGATCTGGCCAAAGCCCAGCGGCTTCATGAAGTCATGCATCGCATCGACGCCCATCTCGTTGGCCAGCGAGTAGAAGTACACATTGCTGGATTCGACAATCGCGCGGTTCATGTCCATGATGCCGCCCTTCTCGTTTTCCGGGCTGCCAAAGCGGCGTCCACCGAACATGTAAAAGCCCGGGTCATTGATCAGCGTGGTGGGCGAACGGGTGCCGGTCTGCAAGGCGGCCATGGCCATGAAGGGCTTGTAGGTCGAGCCCGGCGGATAGGTTCCGCGCAGTGCCCGGTTCAGCAAGGGCTTGTCGATAGACTCATTGAGGGCTTCCCAGCTCTCGGTATCGATGCCGTCAACAAACAGATTTGGGTCAAAGGTTGGCTTGCTGACAAAGGCCAGCACGTCACCGGTCTTGGGGTCCAGTGCCACCAGAGCGCCGCGCCTGTCGCCAAACATGTCTTCAACCAACTTTTGCAGGCGAATATCCAGCGACAGCATCACGGTATTGCCCGGCGTTGCAGGGTTGGTCGCGAGCTTGCGAACCGCGCGACCGCCGGCGGAGGTCTCGACCTGGTCAACGCCAGTAGTGCCGTGCAGCTGCTGCTCGAAGCTTTGCTCGACACCGAGCTTGCCGATGTAGTCCGTACCGCGGTAATTGCCCTCTTCGTCGTCTTCCTCAATGGCCGCTTTTTCGGCCTGGTTGATGCGCCCTATGTAGCCGACCACATGGCTGCCGAGCTCGCCATAGGGGTAGCTGCGAAACAGCCGGGCCTTGATGTCCACACCCGGAAAACGAAAGCGCTGGGCCGCAAAACGGGCCACTTCCTCATCGCTCAGGCGGGTGCGTATGGGCAAGGATTCAAAGCTCTTGGACTCTTCGCGCAAGCGTTTGAAGCGGCGCTTGTCGCGCAACTGGATATCGACCACCTTTTCCAGCGCGGCGATGGTTTCCTCTAGGTCATCCACCTTGGAGGGCGTGATCTCCAGTGTGTAGGCCGAGTAGTTGGTGGCCAGCACAATGCCATTGCGGTCCAGGATCAGCCCGCGATTCGGCACGATGGGCACGATGGCGGTGCGGTTGTTTTCCGCCTGTTCGCTGAGGTCTGCATGGCGATAAACCTGCAGATAGACCAGCCTGACCGCCAGCAGGCCAAACGCACACAGTATCCCCAGACTGGCCACCAGCACCCGCGCGCGAAAGCGCGACAAGTCGGCTTCTACATTTCTGATTTCAGTCATGAATATGTGACACAAAACCAATGCAAAAGTGCCCCGGTCCCACAAAGCAAGTTCAAGCAGGGGCCGCGGGTCCGGCTTCGCCGGCCCGCAGGCGCAGCGGCCCCCTCGGGGGGCAGGGAGCTACACGCAGTGAGCGACCGTGGGGGCGTCATAAAGGCCGGTTTTCATCCGGATTGGGCGCTCTGCGCTGCGGCACCAGCAGCAAGATGCTGACAACAGGCCAGAGCAGCGACTCCATGAGCGGTGCCAGCAACATGATCCAGCCAGGGAAAATCCCGCCGCCAATCATGCGGATCAGCAGCTCCACACCATGCGCCAGCGCGAACAGCGGCAAGACCTGCAAAGCCTGCGTCGGCACCGTGAACCAAAGCAGACGGCGATGAATCATGGTCGCGAAAAAACTCAGCGCGGTATAGGAAAGCGCATGCTGGCCAAGCAGCGATGACTGGTGCACGTCCATACCCAGTCCAAACATGAAAGCCACGCCAATGCCGACACGCAGGGGCTGGTGCACATTCCAGAACACCAGCACCAGCGCCAGAAAATCAGGCATCCAGGGCACGCGCCCTAGCGGCAGCATGTTCAGCAGCAACGCGGCGATCAGGCTGCTCCAGATAAACACTGGATTGGCAGGCAGCAACAACTGCTGACCGGTGCGCATGATCATTTGCCAACTCCTCTTTTAGCCAGCACTTTGGGCGCAGGCGCATCTGGCCGCGGCGCGATCTGATCGGACAGCGGTTTGACCACCATCACATGACGCGCGCCCGACACCAGCGCTTGGGGCGTGCAGTAAATTTTTGCAAACGCGGATTCGGCGCGGCGCTCGATCCGGCTGATTTTGGCCACCGGCAGGCCTGGCGGATAGACACCATCGACACCGCTGGTGGTCAGCAGGTCGCCTGCCTGCACGTCCGAATTGCTGCCCATGAAACGCAGCTCCAGCCCACTGCCCGCAGCGGACGGATCACCGTAAGCCACGCTGCGTGCGCCGGTGCGCACGTTGAGCACGGGGATCGCCAGGTCACGGTCAATCACCAGTGTGACTTCACTGACCAGCGGGTGCACACGAGTCACCTGGCCGAGCACACCCGACTCGTCAAGCACCGGCGAACCGAGATCTATGCCTTGCGTCGCGCCCCTGTCGATGATGACCTTGCGCGTGTAGGGATCCGCTGCGTCATACAGGACTTCAGCGGCGGTGACCGAGGTGGCGAGCTGCTCACGCAGGCTCAATAGCTTGCGCAGGCGGCCGTTTTCCTGCAGCAGCAGCTCGACCTGTCCGGCTCGCAGCGATTGCATGGCGAGTTTTTTACGCGCCTCATCACTCGTGCTGTTGGCCTGGGACAAGCTGGTGAAATAGTTGCCCGTGCCCTGCACGGCGCGCACCGGCTGCAAGGCCAGCCACTGCACCGGGTAAAGCGCAGTGGACAGTGCTGCGCGCACCGGCTGGGTGATCCGAAAACGCGTGTCAGCCACCATCAGAAACAGCGACAAAGCGCTGAAGAACATCAGTTTGGACAGCGCCGATGGCCCTTGTTTGAAAAAGGGTGGCGGAGATCTGTCGAGTGTTCCTAAGGTCATGGGGCTCGATCAGGCAGGGCTTGCTTGGCAGGCCCGGCTGAAAGCGGTAGTGGTGTCTGGATTATTCCGACGTGAAGATGGAGCCCAGACGGTCCATGCGCTCCAGCGCAATACCGCAGCCGCGCACCACACAGGTCAGCGGCTCGTCGGCCACGAAAACCGGCAGACCGGTTTCTTCAGCCAGCAAGCGGTCCAGATCGCGCAGCAGCGCGCCGCCACCGGTCAGCATCATGCCGCGATCGGAAATGTCGGCGCCCAGCTCGGGCGGCGTTTGTTCCAGCGCGTTTTTGACGGCGCTGACAATGTTGTTCAGCGGATCGGTCAGCGCTTCGAGGATTTCGTTGCTGGAGATCGTGAAACTGCGCGGCACGCCTTCGGACAGGTTGCGTCCCTTGACTTCCATTTCCTTGACTTCGGAGCCAGGAAAGGCCGAACCAATGTTTTTCTTGATGGCCTCGGCAGTGGGCTCACCAATCAGCATGCCGTAGTTGCGGCGGATGTAGTTGATGATGGCTTCGTCAAAACGGTCACCGCCCACGCGCACGCTGCCTTTGTAAACCATGCCGCCCAGCGAAATCACGCCGACTTCTGTGGTACCGCCGCCAATGTCCACCACCATGGAGCCGCTGGCTTCAGACACCGGCAAGCCGGCGCCAATGGCTGCTGCCATGGGCTCTTCAATCAGGTAGACGTCGCTGGCACCGGCGCCCAGGGCGCTTTCGCGAATCGCGCGGCGCTCGACCTGGGTCGAGCCGCAAGGCACGCAGATGATGATGCGCGGGCTGGGCTTGAAGAAGCTGCGCGGGTGCACCATCTTGATGAACTGCTTGAGCATCTGCTCGGTGACCGTGAAGTCGGCAATCACGCCGTCTTTCATCGGGCGGATCGCCTCGATGTTGCCGGGAACCTTGCCCAGCATGGCCTTGGCTTCGTGGCCGACGGCTTGAATCGATTTTTTCCCCTGGGGGCCGCCTTCGTGGCGGATCGCCACAACCGATGGTTCGTCCAGCACAATGCCGCGGTCGCGCACATAAATCAGGGTGTTGGCAGTGCCAAGGTCAATCGCCAGGTCGGTGGAAAAGTACCGACGAAATGCTTCAAACATATTTAGAAGTCCGGTTAGGGCATGAAGCAACTTCGTTGCTCTATCGCCTTTTTAGAGTTGTTTGCAGAAGTGACAACGGTGGGAAGGTCGCGCAAAACCTGATGCAGCACGGTTTCAGACGCTCAAATACGCCTAAAGGGTGCAACCAGCCCTGATTTCACACCAAAGGCGGGATAATAACGCATGCCCCCCTTGGACGATGTCCACTTGTAGGCACATTGTCTTATCTTTACACCCAGTTTCACCTGCTTTTGAGCTCTTTTTATCCATGGCTTTAAACACCCTAGACATCGCACGCGTCGCCAATCTGGCCAGGCTTGAACTGCGGCCCGACGAAACTGAGCGCATTTTGGGCCAGCTCAACGGCTTTTTCGCCCTGGTCGACAAGATGGATGCCGTCAACACCGACGGCGTCGAGCCGCTGGCGCACCCGGCAGAGATTTTGGGTGACGTGGCGCTGCGCCTGCGCGACGACATTGCCAATGAACCCAACCAGCGCGAAGCCAGCCAGGTCAGCGCACCGGCGGTCGAGCGCGGTCTTTTTCTGGTGCCCAAGGTGATCGAATGAGCATGAACAACACCCCCAACAACACCGACCTGCACGATCTGGGCGTCGCCGAACTGGCTGCAAGGCTGGCGCAGCGCGAGGTCTCCAGCGTTGAAGTGGCCCAGCATTTCCTCAAGCGCATCCAGCAGCATGAGGCGCTGGGCGCTTTTCTGGCCGTGGATGCCGACGTGTCCCTGGCCCAGGCCAAAGCCGCCGATGCGCGGCTTGCCGCCGGCGAACGCACACCGCTGCTGGGCGTACCCCTGGCGCACAAGGACGTGTTTGTCACGCGCGACTTTCCGACAACGGCCGGCTCCAGGATGCTGGAAAACTACCGCAGCCCGTTTGACGCCACCGTTGTTGCCAGGCTGGGTGTCAACCCGGGCGGGGCGGGCATGGTCACGCTGGGCAAGCTCAATTGCGACGAATTCGCCATGGGCTCCGGCAACGACAACAGCGCCTACAAGCCAGTGCACAACCCCTGGGATGTCAGCCGGATTCCCGGTGGTTCCTCGGGTGGCTCGGCAGCCGCCGTGGCAGCGCGCCTGGTGCCCGCAGCCACCGGCACCGACACCGGCGGCTCGATTCGCCAGCCCGCGTCGCTGACCGGCATCACCGGCATCAAACCGACCTATGGCCGCTGCTCGCGTTACGGCATGGTGGCCTTTGCCTCCAGCCTGGACCAAGCCGGCCCGATGGCGCGCAGCGCGCTCGACTGCGCCTTGCTGCTGTCGAGCATGGCGGCGCCAGACCCGGACCGCGACTCGACCTCGCTGGACTTGCCAGCGCTTGACTACGCTTCTGATTTGATAGCTGCCAGCGCACATAAACAGGGCGCTACGCCACTAAAAGGCTTGCGAATCGGGCTGCCAAAACAGTTCTTTGGCGCGGGCTGCTCGGCAGACGTGCTGCAGACCGTGCGTGCCGCCCTGGCCGACTACGAGAAGCTGGGCGCGACGCTGGTCGATGTGGATTTGCCGCTGACCGAGCTCTCCATCCCCGTTTACTACGTGATTGCGCCGGCCGAAGCCAGCAGCAACCTGAGCCGCTTTGACGGCGTGCGCTATGGCCACCGCGCCGCGCACTACAGCGACCTCAATGACATGTACAGGAAGTCGCGCTCGGAAGGCTTTGGCGACGAGGCCAAGCGCCGAATCATGATTGGCGCTTATGTGCTGTCGCACGGCTACTACGACGCCTACTACCTCAAGGCGCAGAAAATCCGCCGCCTGATTGCCCAGGATTTCCAGAAGGCCTTCACGCAATGCAATGTGATTGCCGGGCCGGTCTCACCCACCGTGGCCTGGAAGATTGGCGAGAAGTCCAATGATCCGGTCGCCAGCTACCTGGCCGACATCTACACCCTGTCATCGAGCCTGGCCGGCCTGCCCGGCATGAGCGTGCCCGCTGGTTTCGGCGAAGGCGGCATGCCGGTAGGCCTGCAGCTGATTGGCAATTACTTCAAGGAAGCCCAGCTGCTGGGCGCCGCCCACCAGTACCAGCTGGCCACCGATTGGCACCTGCGCAAGCCCGCAGGTTCGCAGGGAGTTTCCGTATGAGCAAAGACAGCAAATCGCTGCTGGTGCAAGGCTACGAAGTCGTGATCGGCTTTGAAACCCACACCCAGCTGACCACCAAGTCAAAAATCTTCAGCCGCGCCTCCACGGCCTTCGGCGCCGAGCCCAACACGCAGGCGTCTGCGGTGGACTTTGCCCTGCCCGGCGCGCTACCGGTGATGAACAAAGGCGCAGTCCAGCGCGCCATCGAGTTCGGTCTGGCCGTCAACGCGCACATTGCCGAAAGCAGTGTGTTTGCGCGCAAGAATTATTTCTACCCGGATCTGCCCAAGGGCTACCAGATCAGCCAGTTCGAGATTCCTGTGGTGCAAGGCGGCAGCGTCGAATTCTTTCTCGATGGCGAGAAAAAATCGGTCCGGCTGGTGCGCGCCCACCTCGAAGAAGATGCGGGCAAATCGCTGCACGAAGACTCAAGCTTGGGTGCGGCCATCGGAGACGGCCGGGGCATGAGCGGCATTGACCTGAACCGCGCCGGCACGCCGCTGCTGGAGATCGTCACCGAACCCGACATGCGTTCAACCGCAGAGGCCGTGGCCTACGCCAAAGAGCTGCACAAGATCGTCACCTGGATAGGCATCTGCGACGGCAACATGCAAGAAGGCAGCTTCCGGTGCGATGCCAACGTCTCGGTGCGCAAGCCGGGCGAGCCGCTGGGCACGCGCCGCGAGATCAAGAACCTCAACAGCTTCAAGTTCATGCAGCAGGCCATGGACTACGAAGTGCGCTGGCAGATCGAGCAGATCGAAGACGGCCACGAGATCCAGCAGGCCACCGTGCTGTTTGATCCAGACACCGGCGAGACGCGCGCCATGCGCAGCAAGGAAGACGCGGCCGACTACCGTTACTTCCCCGATCCGGATTTGCCACCGCTGGTGATTGGCCGCGACTGGGTTGAAAAAACCCGCTCGGAAATGAGCGAGTTGCCGCGCGTGATGGCTGCGCGCTTTGTCAGCGACTACGGCCTGAGCGAGTACGACGCCGGCCAGCTCACGCAGAGCAAGGTTGTGGCGGCCTATTTCGAAGCGGTCGCCGCTGCGAGCAAGCAGCCCAAACTGGCCAGCAACTGGGTGATGGGCGAGCTGTCGCGCCGCCTGAACGCGCAGAACATCAGCATCGACCAGGCGCCGGTAAGTAGCGCAACACTGGCCGCGCTGATCACGCGCATCGCCGACGGCACCATCTCAGGCAATGCCGCTAAGCAAGTGTTTGACCACCTTTGGACCCCGAAAGCTGGCGAGTGGGTGTTTGGATCTCCGCCAGGTGAAGTGGATGCCGGACTCAGCGCACTTCGAGAGCTTAAGAACATCGACGATCTCATCGAAGCCAAAGGCCTCAAGCAGATGAGCGACACCAGCGAGCTCGAAAAAATCATTGACGACGTGCTGGCCGCGAATGCCAAAAACGTTGAAGAGGTCAAAGCCGGCAACGCCAAGGCCATGAATGCGCTGGTCGGCCAGGCCATGAAGGCCACCAAGGGCAAGGCGAACCCGGCGCAGGTCAACGAGTTGCTAAAGCAAAAACTGGCTTGATGCGCCTCAGTTTTTAGGCGTCGACGCTGGCTTGCCGGCCGGGCCACTGGCCTTGGCCGAGCTTGCTGGCGCGACCAGCATGGCCCATAGCGGCTTGAGCTTGACCACCTCTTCGTCAAAGCGCAGGTTGACGCGCTTTTTTTCCATTTCCTGATCGGCAATAAAGCGCTTTTGAATCGCCAGGCTGGCGTCGTTTTCTTCAACCCGGCGTTTGAGCGGGGCGGGCGCCTTGCTCAGATCCTTGACGTAAAACTCCAGCTCGGCATTGATCTGCTTGCGGTGCTCGGCGAGCTCCAGCGAGCGTTTGGCGGCAGCCTTCATCACCTCGTCAACCTGGGCCAGCGCCAGCGCGCGTTCCTGGTCGTGCACCTGTCGGCTCGGGTAACGCAGCAGCAAGGCACGGTCGCGGCGCTTGTCCTCGGCCTCGCGCGCGCGCTGCTCGGCGTCGAGCTTGTCTTTTTCATCCTGGGCGGCCCGCTCTTGCGCGGTCAGGGTCGGACCGAGCACGCGCTTGACGGTGCCGGAGGGGGTAATCTCCTGCTGGGTGCGGTCGCTGCACTCGGCGATAGGCCGGTCCGAGGTGATTTTTCGGCCTTTGGCATCGACGCAGCTGTAAATCCCCTGGGCCAGCGCTGCGTCAGGCATCAAGACCATCAAAGCCGCCACAGCGACTAGCGCACGCCACATTGTTGAAATCACCTGTTCGCCTCAATCCACGCCGTAGCGCTGTCGGTAAGCCAATACGGCCTGGTAATGGCCTTTGAGATCTGCCGCACCTTCCTGCTTTTCCAGGTAGGCCAGCAAATCGGTCAGTCGGGCAATGGCGCACACCTGCAAGCCGATCTGACTGGTGACATATTGCACTGCGCTGTAGTTCACGTCAACACCGTTCTCTGTGGCTTTTTCTTGCCGGTCCAGCGCAATCGCCACAGCGTGCGGTATCGCACCGGCCGCACGGATGATGGCAATCGACTCACGCACCGCGGTGCCGGCAGACATCACGTCGTCGACGATCAATACCCGGCCCTTGACCGGCGCACCGACCAGCGAGCCGCCCTCGCCGTGGTCCTTGGCTTCCTTGCGGTTGTAGGCAAACGGCAAGTTGCGGCCCATCCTGGCCAGCTCTATGGCGACGGCCGCAGCCAATGGAATGCCTTTGTAGGCGGGGCCAAAAATCATGTCGAACTGCAGGCCACTGCTTTGCTCTTCGGCCAGCAGCTGGCGCGCATAAAATTGCGCCAGACGACAGAGCTTGGCGCCGTCGTCAAACAAGCCAGCGTTGAAAAAGTAGGGGCTCAAGCGGCCCGCCTTGGTTTTGAATTCGCCAAAGCGCAGCACCCCCGACTCGACCGCGAACTGCACGAACTCCTGCGCCAGTGCGCTGCTGCCTGAGGCCGGCGCTGACGCCTGGTCACTGTTGTTTTTTACCTGCCCTGGCATTGCCGTTGGGGTGATCATCGGAGATATCCTTGTTTAAATTAACCAGCCTGAACCTCAACGGCATCCGCTCGGCCACCAGCAAAGGTCTGGCCGAATGGCTCGCGCAGACCATGCCGGATTGTATTTGCGTGCAAGAGCTCAAGGCCCAGGCCAGCGACATGCGTGATCGCTTTGAAGAAATCGCCGGCCTCAAGGGCTATTTTCATTTCGCAGAAAAAAAAGGTTACTCCGGCGTCGGCGTCTACACCCGGCACGAGCCCAGCGATGTGATCGTCGGTTATGGCTCGCAGGAGTTTGATGCCGAAGGCCGCTATGTCGAGGTGCGCTTTGACCGGCCAGGCCGCGCGCACAGTCCCAAGCTGTCCATCATCAGCGCCTACTTTCCGAGCGGCTCGTCGGGCGAAGAACGCCAGGCCGCCAAGTTCAGGTTTCTGGCCGAGTTTTATCCGCACCTGCTGCGCCTGAAGCAAGAGCGCGACTTCGTGCTGTGTGGCGACATCAACATCGCGCACCAGGAAATCGATCTGAAAAACTTCAAGGGCAACAAAAAGAACAGCGGCTTCTTGCCCGAAGAGCGCGCCTGGATGACCGGCTTGCTGACCCCCACGCTCCCCGCTGCGCGTGGTTCGCTGCCCCCCGAGGGGGCTGCGCTTGCTCGGGGCGGCCCTTCGCTGCGCGCGGCTGCAGAGGTAGCCGACGAAGCGCTGGAAGAACTCACCGGCGGCACCGGCCAGCCCGCAGACCATGCCACGCCCGGCGGCGGCATGGTCGACGTCTACCGCCAGCTGCAACCCAGCGCCACCGACGCGGCTTACACCTGGTGGAGCAACCGCGGCCAGGCCTACGCCAAGAACGTGGGCTGGCGACTCGACTACCACCTGGCCACGCCAGTTATTGCCGCACTGGCGCGCACCGAACACATCTACAAGGACCAGCGCTTTTCAGACCACGCGCCCATCACGCTCGACTACGAGCTCACGCTATGAATTAAATATCTGGCCGCGCCCACCCTCATTGGCCCGGGGCCAATTGGTGCCTAAAAATAGTTTTTTTAGCGACTTGTGAGCTGTTTAAACACTTTTTCACGACTGTATGCGCATAATATGCGCATACCATTACATGGAGTCTCTTGAATGGAAACCAGCACTGCCGCCGTTCGCAAACGTCCCGTGAACCTGACGATTAACGAAGCGCTTGTGGTGCAAGCCAAGGCCTACACAAACAATCTGTCGGCAACTATGGAGTCGCTGCTGACAGAGTTTGTCGCTGCACAGCAGAACGCGCAGCGCAATCGCCAGCAGGCGGCCGATGCTTGTGCCGCCCAATGGAATGCCGTACATGCGTCCATCGGTTCGTTTGCAGACGAGCACTCCACTTTGTAATGGCGCAATTTGATGTCCATCGCAACAAGGGCGCGTTGCGCGATGCCATCCCTTATGTCGTGCTGGTTCAGTCCGCGCAATTTGACCGCTACCGAAGACGCGTGGTAGTTCCCCTGGTACGTCAAACCATACTCACCAAAGACACGCCCAGCATTGGTGCGAGGATGAATCCGGTCTTTGTAATTGAAGAAGTCAGTGTTGTCCTGCATCCTCTGGACATGGTCTCTGTAGCTTTCGATCAACTGGGCGAGAAGGTCGGATCGCTGCAGAAAGACGGTCAAATCATTGCCGATGCACTGGATGAATTGCTGAGTCGGTCTTGGGGCTGAACGCCTGCACATAGGATTCAGAAGACTATGAAGAATAAAGCTGCTGCGCTTGCTGCACAGGCATAGCAGCCACTTTTTATTAAGCAACTGCTTACGCTGTCGCGCCACGCGGACGTGCAACAAACACACCCCCAACAACCAACGCTTTTCAGACCAGCCCCCAGCGCGCCCGACTAGGACCTGACGCTCCAAGCCAAAGCACATGGGCCGCCGCGTTTGCGCGCGGCGAAAGCCAAGTTCTGGCAGTTGAGGTTTATCAATGCCTGGGCTAGTTTTCGGTCTATTGTTCATTCCCACCTGATGCATAGCGCCGGATTCGGACCGGTTTGACACTCGGGTTTGCCTCTTACTACAAGGAGATGAACATGCAAGCCAGCAAGGAGACATTGCTCTGGATGTACGAGAAGATGGTCGAGATCCGGAACTACGAAGAGACCATGGCCAGCGTCTATCTGGAAGGGAAGTTGCCACCGCAGATTCAAAAAGGCCTGGCGTTTGACATCGGGTCGGGCCCGGTACCTGGCGAGATGCATCTGGCGGCCGGGCAGGAGCCGGTGGCGGTTGGCGTTTGCGCCCATCTGCGCAAAGAAGACACCGTGGTCGGAACCCACAGGCCGCACCATTTTGCAATTGCCAAGGGCGTGCCGCTGGACAAGATGACGGCCGAGATGTTTGGCAAGGTCACCGGCCTGGGCAAGGGCAAGGGCGGCCACATGCACCTGTTTGACCCGGAGCATAAATTCAGCTGCAGCGGCATCATAGGCGCGAGCTTGCCACCGGCTTGTGGCGCAGGGCTGGCCGCCAAGAAGATGGGTAAAAGCTGGATCGCCGTCGCGTTCTTCGGCGAGGGTGCCGCCAACCAGGGCTCGTTTCACGAGTCGCTGAATCTGGCTGCGCTGTGGCGGCTGCCGGTTATTTTTGTGTGTGAAGACAACAAGTGGGCGATCTCGGTGCCCCAGTCCAGCGCCACCAGCATAGAGTGGGTTGCAGACCGGGCGTCGGCTTATGGCATGCCGGGAATCCGCGTGGCCAACAATGACGCGCTTGAAGTCTATGAAGCGCTTGGTCCCGCGATCGTGCGCGCCCGGCGTGGCGAAGGCCCCAGCCTGATTGAGGTGAAAACCGACCGTTATCTGGGTCACTTCCAGGGCGACCCCGAGGTCTATCGGCCCAAGGACGAGGTCAGCAATCTGCGCAAGAACGACCCGATCCCGAAACTCGCAGCGCAGCTGAAAAGCGCCAGCATGATGAGCGACAGCGACGAAGCCGCCATCGTCGCGCGCGCCAAGCAGCGCGTGGCCGACGCCTTTGACTTTGCCCGCAAGAGCGGCTATCCGGCCGCGCAGGATGCGCTTGAAGATGTTTTCGTCTGACCGTCCACTTTTACAGCTGAGGAGCAGAGCATGAGCACCACACGCAAACTCACCATGGCACAGGCGATCTCTGAGGCCATAGCCCAGGAAATGACACGCGATGACAAAGTGTTTGTCATGGGCGAAGACATAGGCGCCTATGGCGGCATTTTTGGCGCCACCGGCGGCTTGCTTGAGAAGTTCGGCAAGGACCGCATCATGGACACGCCGATATCGGAAACGGCATTCATTGGTTGCGCCACCGGCGCGGCGGCGGCCGGCATGCGGCCCATCGTCGAGCTGATGTTTGTCGACTTCTTCGGCGTCTGTATGGACCAGATCTACAACCACTTGGCAAAAAACACCTACATGGCAGGCGCCAACATCAAGCTGCCGGTGGTGCTGACGACTGCGATTGGCGGCGGCTACAACGACGCGGCCCAGCATTCGCAGTGCCTGTATGCCACCTTCGCCCATATGCCGGGCATCAAGGTGGTGGTGCCATCGAATGCCTACGCCGCCAAAGGCCTGATGACGCAGGCCATACGCGACGATAACCCGGTCATGTTCATGTACCACAAGGGCATCATGGGTCTGCCCTGGATGGCCTATTTTGAAGGCAGCAGCAACGAGGTGCCCGAGTCGGCCTACACCATCCCCTTCGGGCAAGCCAAGGTGGTGCGCGAAGGCCAGGACATCACCATCGTGACGATCAGCCAGATGGTGCAAAAGGCAGTGCTTGCGGCTGACGAGCTGGCGCGCCAGGGCATACATGCCGAAGTCATTGACCTGCGCACGCTGGTGCCGCTGGACAGTCAGACCGTTCTCGATTCCGTCGCCAAAACAGGCCGGCTGCTGGTTGCAGACGAGGACTATCTGGGCTTTGGGCTGAGCGGCGAAATCTCCGCCATCATTGCTGAAAACCTCGACACCCTGGTGCTCAAGGCGCCGGTCAAACGACTGGCCGTGCCGAACGTGCCGATTCCCTACAGCCGGCCGCTCGAACAGTTTGTGATACCGCAGGTCAAGAGCATTGTTGAAGCGGTTCAGCAGGTGATGAAGGCACGCGTTGCCGAAGGCCTGACCGCATGACCGACATCACGCTGGCGGCTGACGCGTGGAAGGACATCGATCAGAGCACCGAGGCGCTGATTGACAAATGGCTGGTTGCCGAAGGCGATACGGTGCGCGCCGGCCAGCCAGTTGCCCAAGTGGTGCTGGTCAAGTCAAGCCAGGAGGTCGTTGCGCCCGTCAATGGCCAGATTGAAAAAATCCTGCTGCAGGCCGGCGACACCTTCGCCAGGGGTCAGGCGATTGCCCGCCTCAAGGAGAGCGCGTAACTGCCGCAGCCGAGGAGCAAGCCTGGAACCGCCAGCAGCTGGCGTGTCCGGGGCCAGCGCCGCTGTGCCGCGTATGGACTTACAGCTCACCGGCGATTGTGCTGGGCTGCGCACAACACGGCCTTTATGAAGACACTGCGCAGCGGCTAAAGTGGCGAGCCGAACTGCTGCTGCGCGCATCAGGCGGCGGTGCGGTGCTGACGGGGCCGTGGCTGGTCAGCGCATCTCTGGCCTTGCCGCCTGAGCACCCCTGGGTTCGCGACGGCCTGATGGACAGCTACAGGCGTCTGGGCCAACTGCATCAGGCCGTGCTGGATGCGCTGGGCGCGACGGTGCGGACCGTCGCCCCGCAGGACTTGGGCCCATCACCTGCAGCGCCTGCAGCGCCTGGCGCGCACGCCGTGGACTGGGCCTGCTTTGGAAGCTTGTCACCCTGGGAACTGGTGGACGCAACTGGTCGCAAACTGGTGGGCTTGGCACAAAGACGGCAGCGCTCTGGCGTGCTGCTGGTCGCGGGGACCCTGGTAAGCCCGCCAGACTGGGCCTTGCTGTGCGAGGCCATGGGACATCAGCAAGCAACCTGCGTGCTGCAAGAACGCACAAGCTGTGTTCAGGCCAACATTGGCCAGACCATCACGGCGCGGCAATTCGCCTCTGCGTTAAGTCAGGAATTGCAAAGCGCCTGTCTTTAAAACCCACAACGCTATTAAAAAAAGAGCTGTTTGCGCCCGCCAGCTGGGCGTTTCAGGCATTTTTATCTACAAGCCCGCTTGGTCTGGCGCGGCCGCTCCGCGCTGGCGCGCCAGATGCACCTGGTGCAGCGTGATCTTGCGCACTTCGGTCTGGCTGGTCTGTATGTGGGCGCGCAGCAGCAGCGCGGCCTGGTCGCCGCGCTTGTGCTGGATCGCCGTGAGGATCTTGGCATGCTCGTCGTAAGTAGCATCAATGCGCGCTTGCTGCTTGAAGTCCAGACGGCGGATCACGCGGATGCGGTCGGTGAGGTCGCGGTGCACACGGGCCATCGCTACATTGCCGGCAGCTGCGACCAGCGCGCAATGAAAAGCCTCGTCCCACTGCGCGACCTGCGCGGTGTCACTGCTGCGCTGCTCGCGACCCACCAGCCAGATCGCGGCCAGCGCATCGAGCACGGCACTGTCAGCCTTGCGGGTGTCGTCGCAAAGACGCTGCACGGCCGCGGTTTCCAGCACCATGCGCAAGTCGTAAAGCGCCTCAAACTGGTCAAAGTCAAAGGGCAGCACGCGCCAGCCGCTGCGAAACAGGACTTCTACAAAACCTTCCTGCTGCAGCCGGAACAACGCCTGCCGCACCGGCGTGCGCGAGACGCCCAGGCGCGCGCTGATTTCAGTTTCGGTGAAGCGGTCGCCGGGCACGAGTTTGAAGTCGGACACATCGCGCTTGAGTTGCTCGTAGACCTCTTCGGCGCGTGACGGGTGGCCCCTGACCGGGGCCGCAGCGGCGAGTGGAGAAAGAGGTGTCGGCACAGAGACCTTGGCACGGACGGGCTCAGACCAGACAGTGAGAACCGGGCATCAGCCCAGCAGGCTCACATGCGCGGCCACCACGCGCCAGCCTTCGGGTGTGCGCAACCAGCTCTGGCTTTGCCGACCGGTCTTGGCGCTGCCAATGCGCTGGAACTCGACATTGGCGGTGGCAAAGTCATGCCCGTAGGTGGTGATCACGGTTTTCAGGATGACGCGATCCAGCCCCTGGGCAGGTCGCCCCGCGCGAAAGGCCTGAATCGCATCGGCGCCGTACAGGTTTTCTGTCGCGCCGTAACGCAAGGTGTGCGGGCTGTTCCAGAACAATTCGTCCAGCACCTGGACGTCGTTGCCGGTCAAGGCTTTTTCGTAACGTGCAAACTGGGCTGTGAGCTCGGCGACGACATCGGGAAGATTGATTTCAGGCATGTGATCTGTCTCAAAAATGAAGCGGTTTGATGTGCGCCAGACCGGCATCCGACAGTTGCTGCGCCGCTGCAAAGGCCAGGTCTTCGCGCCAGGGAGCGGCAATCAGCTGCACGCCCAGCGGCAGACCCGCCGTGCCGGTCGGCCACATGGGCGCGCTCAGCACCGGGCAGCCGGCAAAAGAAATCGGCTGGGTCAGCAAGCCCATTGCGGCGCGGCACGGTTGCTGAACGCCATTGATCTCCAGCCACTCGGTGCCAATCACCGTCGCGCTGACGGGCGTTGCTGCGGTCAGCAACACATCCCAGTGCTGGAACAAGGCGTTGACCTTGTCGCGGTACAGCCGTCGAAAGCGTTGCGCGCGCAAATACCAGTCGGACGGCTGCAGCGCGCCTGCAATGAAGCGATCGACCGAAAGTGGCTCGAAATCATCCATGCGGCTTCGCAGATCAGGCAGGTGCAGGCTGCCGCCCTCGCTGGCCGTGATGATGAACGCAGCCACACGCGCCAGCGCCGCATCAGGCCAGCTGACCTCGACATCAGCCGACAGCGCTTTGGCGGCCAGCGCCACCACTTCACGTGCTGCTGGACCGGCTTGCTCATGGAAATAGCCGCCCAGCACGCCTATGCGAAGCGCTCGCGTGCGGTGCCTGGCGCTACCCCCCACAGGCCGCATGGACGGCGTCACGGGCTGCACACGCAGCGCGTGGCTGCCCGGGTCCAGCGGATCAGGCGATTGCAGGGCATCGTAGGCCAGCGCCAGGCCGGCGAGGCTGCCAGCCAAGGGACCAAGGTGGTCAATGCTGTGCACAAAGGGGTAGCTGCCACGCCGGGAAAGTCGGCCGAAAGTCGGCTTCAATCCCCAGACGCCGCACAGCGAGGCGGGCACCCGAATCGAGCCGTTGGTGTCCGAACCCAGTGTGATCGGCACCTGGCCTGCCGCCACCGCCGCGCCCGCGCCGCCTGACGAGCCACCGGTGATGCGCGTCAGGTCGTGCGGGTTGTGGCTGGGTCCGTAGTGCGTGTTTTCGGTCGTGAAGCCATAGGCGTACTCGTCCATGTTGAGCGCGCCCACCAGCACCGCGCCGGCGGCCTTCATCTGCTTGACCAGAAACGCATCGGCTGAGGCCGCGGCGTGGCTCTGGTTGATCTTTGAGCCAGCCAGCGTCACCACGCCTTCGATGTCGTAGAGGTTTTTGACGGCGTAAGGCACGCCTGCCAGCGGTCCGAGGTCAGGCCCATGCTTGAGTCCAGCGCGCTGTGCATCCACCGCGTCGGCCTCGGCATAGGCACGGCTTCGGGTTTGCTCGGTAAACGCGTTGACGCGTGTATCGCTGGCGTCAATGCGCATCAGGCTGGCGTCCAGCAGCTCACGCGCGCTGACCTCACCGGCCGCGACCAGCGCGGCCATGGCTGCTGCATCCAGATTTTCAAAGGCGTCAATAGCTATGCTTTTCATAGCTTGTCGCGCCCGTCTTCATTGGCCGGGAAAGGTGCCGGGCAATATATTTCTGCCAGCTCATCGTGCGCAACCAAGGCCACGCCGTCGAGCATGGCCGCCATCGCGGCGGTACGCTGAAAGTGGCTGGCCACGCTCTGGCAGCGCTTTTCATCGAGCGCCAGACCGAGCAAGGCAGCCGTGCTGCTGACGTAGTCCAAAATCAAACTGTCCTTCATGTGCGTCTTTCTTTTCGCTTTGTTTTAACGCCGCACTTCGCGCTGGAAAATTTCCAGGCTCAGTTTCTTGGTGCTGATAAAGCTCGCTTCTGACAGGGTCTCCACCGTACGTGGTCGGGCGTCGCCATAGTGAAGGATTTCAGCCACGCGGGTTGGACGCTTGGTCAGCAGCAGCACCTGATCGGCCAGGTACACGGCCTCTTCGAGATCGTGCGACACCAGCAGCATGGTGGTGCCGGTCTGCATGAAAACTTCCTGCAGCTTTTCGCGGATGAACAGCGTCATCTCGAAGTCAAGCGCTGAAAAAGGCTCGTCCAGAAACAGCACCTCGGGCTTGGGCGCCAGCGCCCGCATGATGGACGCGGTTTGCTGCTGCCCGCCCGAGAGTTCGTAGGGGTAGCGGTTAAGGTCGAACTTCACATCAAAGGACGCGACCAGCTCGGCCATGCGTCTGTCAACTTCAGCCTTGGATTTACCTTCGAGCTTGAGCGGATAGGCGATGTTGTCTATGGTGCGCATCCACGGAAACAAGGCTTCGCGGTAGTTCTGAAAAACATAGCCGATCTTGGTGTCCTTGAGCGACTTGCCATCAAACAGGATTTCGCCAGCGTCAATAGACACCAGCCCGGCGATCATGTTGATCAGCGTGGACTTGCCGCAGCCGTTGGGGCCAAACACCGAGACGATCTTGTTCTTCGGGATGTCGAGGTTGAAGTCTTCATACAGCGGCCAGCCCGCAAAATATTTGGTCAGCCCGCGTATGGTGATGTGGGTGCCGGCCGGACCGGGCCGAAAGGGCGGCACCGGCACATCGGCAAACACAGGAGCGTTGATTACAGCGGACATATCGAGTTCCAGAGGGATGCATGGGTGAACAGAGCAGTGAGCGACCGACGGTCTCCCACCTTCAAGCGGGAGCCGCGGAACCGGCTTTGCCGGGCCGCAGGCGCATCCTTCGATACCTCAGGACGAACGGTATCTAGGCTCAGCAAGCATGGATATGCGTTCCCCTTCAAGCCGGGGCCGCGGGACTGGCTCAGCCAGACCGCAGGCGCAGCAGCCCCCTCGGGGGGCAGCGCAGTACGCGAAGCGACAAGCGTGGGGGCCATCTCTACCTTCCACTCCAATGAATGATGCGCCGCTCACCCATCAGGAACAGGATATTGAGCGCGTAGCCCAGGCCGCCTGCAGACAGGATGGCCGCGTACATGTCGCGCACATTCATGACCTGTTGCGAGTTGATGATGCGGTTACCCAGACCGCTGTCCGAGCCAATGAACATCTCTGCCACGATCACGATCACCAGCGCCATCGAGACGGCCGAGCGCAGTCCCACAAAGCTCGGTTGCAGGCTTTCCCAGACCAGCACGTCCCGGAAGATCTGCCAGCGCGACGCGCCCATGACCCTGGCAGCCATCACGCGCTGCTTGCGCGCATTGATCACGCCATAAGCGCTGTTGAAGACCACTATCAGCAAGGCGCCAAAAGCGGCAATCGCCACCTTGTTGATGTCTGACACACCAAAGATCATCAGGAACAGCGGAATCAGCGCCGACGAGGGCGTGGAGCGAAAGAAATCAATCAGAAACTCCACGCTGCGATAGGCTTTTTCAGAGCTGCCCAGCAGCACGCCCAGCGGCACACCGACCACGGCGGCGATCAGGAAAGATTCCAGCGTGCGCCACAGCGTCACTGCAAAGTCCTTGAGCAGGGGACCGCCGGCCAGGCCGTTGATCAGGGTCAAAAGTGTGTCGGCCGGTGCTGGCAACAAGATCGCCTTGATGTAGCCGGTGCGTACCACCAGGTCCCAGACGATGAAGAGCAGGACCGGCCCAATAAAGGGCAGTGCCTTGCCCCAACTTGGCTTGTTGCGCGGTGCGGCCCGCTGCGCCGCGTCGCTTGCCGCCCACGGCCTGCCCGCCGCAGCGGGGCTGGTATTTGTGTCAGCCATCGTGTTCAGCCCTTGTAGATCATGGAGTCAACCATGAGCCTCGAGGAAAAGATGCCTTTTTCCGCAAACAGGTCCAGGAACTTCTGGAAGTGCGCAATGTCTGCTGGCGTGAATTCGTTGTACATGGTGTAGCCGACCATGGGCACTTCACCGGTCAGCGCGCCTTCGATGGCCGTGTAGCCCTTGAGGTACTGGCGCGCCTCGGCGGTCTTGTTGCGCACATAGCTCACGCCCTTGGCGTAGGCCGCGATAAAGCGCTTGGCCTCTTCAGGATGCTTTTTGATGAAGCTGCTGGTCAGTGACGCGGCGCCGCCAAACCAGGGGGCCATCGCGTCACCCAAAACGTACTTGGAAATCACGCCGGCTTCGAGCACCCGCGTCGTGCCATTGAGGCGGCCAATGGTTCCGGTGGGCTCCAACGTGTAGCAGCCATCGATCTGACCGGCAGCCAAGGCAGCAATGTGCTGGGAGATTGGAAGCTCAATCACGGTCGCGCCGGTTGCGCCACCACGCTCAAGAATGGTCTTGGCCAGCGTGACGTTTTGAATGCCAGGACCGGAGCCAACGCGCTTGCCTTTGAGGTCAGCCATAGTTTTGGCCGTGCTTGCGATCGGCACGATGACTTCGTCGAGCACATTTTTGACGTTGCTGGGATTGGCACAAAAGATCTTGAAGGTGCCAGGCGCGGCAATTTCACCAATCGCCAGATTGCCCGAGCCCGTGCCGTTGGCGCTGCCGTCGCAACGATCAGACAGCATGCCCTCCATGATCTGCGCGGCGGCGGCATAACGCTGCACCTCCACATTGACGCCCGCTTCCTTGAAGTAGCCCAGCTCGACGGCTGCGTAAAACGGCAGGCCAGCCGCGATGGGCCAGTAGCCGATGCGGATTTTCGGTCCGGCTTGCGCACGCACAATGGCCGGTGCCGCGAGCACGCCCAGAGCGGCGGCGCCGGTCTTGAGCAGGGTTCTGCGCGACGGTGCGGCTGCGGATGTGAGGGTGTTGCTTGTCATGAGAGGCTCCTGCTGTGTGAAAAAAGTTGATGAATACGTTGATGCAAAAAAATCAGCTGCCGACCGCGGCCTTGTCGCCGGCCAGTGAATCGATGTAGGCGCGCCAGCCGCCGAACTGCGAGATGTCCTGGGCGCCCTGCAGCGCGTGCGCTTCACAGACAAAGCCCTGCACAGTGCTGGTGTCGTCCAGCTCCAGCGTGCCTATGCCCAGTGGCGCGGGAATCAAGGCCACAAACGAGCCGTAGTGGCGCAGTGGCATCTCCCAGATCTCCAGCTCGATCTGCGCGCCCTGGTCTGGTGCCACACGCAGCATTCCGGGCTTTGGGGGCGTCGTTCCCGGCAAGGCATAGAGGCGGTAATGCGCCGCCGTTTTAGCGCTGCGGACCAGCGTGGCGCCGCGCTCGGTCAGTTGTCCGTTCAGTGGCATGCCCGACAGGTGCGCGCCAACCACCGCCAACCTGATGCAGGCTTCGGGCTGGATGCCGGCAATTGCCTGCGCTGGGGGAAGCGGCCTGCCGGTTGCGCCCTGCGTCATGCCACTCAGGTGGTGGTAGCGCTGACCCAGCTCGGCCAGTTGCCAGTCGCTGCCGGCCTGGCCTATCAGCGTGATGCCAAAAGGCAGGCCGTCTGCGCGTATCGCGCTCGGCACGGACAAGGCCGCGTAGTCCAGCAGGTTGACGAAGTTGGTGTATGCCCCGAGCTTGCGGTTCAGGACTACCGGGTCGTTCTGCATCTGCGCAATCGTGTAATGCGTAGGCGCAGTGGGTACCATTAAAAAATCAATTGAATCCCACATGGCATCGGCCTGCTGACCCAGTTGTTTGACCCGGGTTTGCACAGCGTAAAGATCGGCAGCGCTGTAGTTGCGGCCCGCAGCGATGATGCTGCGCACCGGCTCGATCACATCGCTTTCATGCGCGTCAAAAAAGCCGCGTATGGCGGTGTAGCGTTCTGCCACCAGGGCGCTTTCATACAGCAGTGCGGCGACTTCTGCCAGTGGTGCGAAGTCCACCGTGACAGCGCTGCCGCCCATGGCCTGCAAGCGGGACACAGCCTCTTGAAAAGCCACTTCGGCGGCCGCATCGCCCTCAAACTCCAGCGCTGACGGCACGCCAAAACGAAAGGCGGCAGGAAATGCCTGGGTCGCCATGGGCAGCGCGCGCGAATAAGCATCCAGCGGGTCGTGGCCCATGGCCGCTTCCAGCACCCGCACGGCCGTGCCAACACTGCGGGCAAAAATGGAGACGCAATCAACACTCTGCGCTGCCGGCACCACGCCGCGCGCGCTGAGCAGGCCACGCGAAGGCTTGAGGCCGACGATGTTGTTCAACCCTGCAGGCACGCGGCCAGAGCCGGCTGTGTCGGTGCCCAGCGCAAAGTCCACCTGCCCGGTGGCCACCACATAGGCCGAGCCCGAGCTCGACCCACCCGACACATAGGCCGGGTTGATGGCATTGGGTACTGCGCCATACGGCGAGCGCGTGCCATTGAGGCCACAGGCAAACTGGTCGAGGTTGGTCTTGCCCACCAGAGATGCACCAGCGCCCAGTAGCTTTTGCACCACCGCGGCATGTGCCTGCGGCGCATGACTGAAGGCTGGGCAACCCGCCGTGGTCGGCAGACCGAGCGCGTCAATGTTGTCCTTGGCGGCAAAGACCAGACCCTTCAGAGGGCCCGATGCCGCCTCGGCCTGATCGCTGACCAGCGGTACTGTGAAGCGGGAAATCCAGGCTTGTGGCGCCAAACCGGATGCGTCCGGGGTGGCTGGTTGGGACTGCGCGGAAGGACCGTCAGTGAGAATTGTGCTCTGCACCATTTTGAAGAATCCAATCTTGTATCCAAGACTAGACGCAAGACATGTGCCAGCCTGATTGACAAGCTGTGGCTTACTGTTTCAGGCACGCCCGTGGAAAGCGCCCAGCTGCAGGACGGCCGCGCAGGAGCGCGTCAGCTCGGGACGGTGCAGACGCCTGCCGCGCATTTCGGGCCTGAATATGCTCTGAAATAGATAGCTGCTAGCACCCTATATGCGGGCGCCATAGACTGCTTTGAATGATTTTTTGGCGAATGCCAGAGTGGCCGGCTTACCCGCCGGGTCGGCTTCGCCTAGCCGCGAGCGCGCAAGTACAAGCCCTGCACCTTGGGGACGTTGGACTGCAGTTGCTGGATGCGGTCAGGACCGGACGGATGGGTGGACAGGAAACCGGGGCCATTGGCGCCGCCACCGGTTTCGGCCATTTTTTCCCAGAGACTGACTGCAGCTTGCGGGTTGTAGCCAGCGCGCGCGGCCATCTCCAGACCAACCAGATCGGCGTCGCTTTCATCCTCGCGGCTAAAGCGCAGAGTCAGCAGCTGGGTACCCAAATTTGCTGCGACATCGCCCAGGCGCCCCAGCCCCAGAAGCTGGGAACCAATGGACAGCAAGGTGCTGGTGCCCTGGCTCTTGGCGATGCGCGCACGTGCATGCTCACGCAGCGCATGCGCCATTTCGTGCCCCATGACCATGGCGGCTTCGTCGTCGGTGAGTTTGAGCTGGTCCAGGATGCCGGTGTAGAAAGCGATTTTTCCGCCTGGCATGCAAAAGGCGTTGATCTGCTTGCTGCCCAGCAAGTTGACCTCCCACTGCCAGAGGCGCGCGCGTTCGTTCCACTGCGCGGTTTGCGGCACCAGCCGGCTCGCGATCGCGCGCAGACGGCGCAGCTGCGGATGATCCTGCGGCGCCAGAGCGCCCTGCGCACGGGCATCGGCCAGCAGCTTGGCGTATTGCTGCTTGGCGGCATTTTCCAGCTCTTCGGCCGACACCAGCTGGCGCAAGCTCGACGACGGCCCGACGTCTACCTGCGCCAGCGCGGACGTGGCACCAGCGAGCGTCGCCGCACCGGCCATGGCCAAAAATGCCCGGCGGCCAGCCCAGGCGGAGTGTTTGGCCTCGCATAAAAAGCACATGCGTGAATAATAGTCACAAAACAAAGCCCAAATGTCAGATAAAAACACGTCTCCAGCCTGGTCAGCAGGCGCCAAATCACACGAACTTTCCACCCCTGAAGCGCTCGCAAAAAACAGCTGGCTCGATATCTGGAAGGTCTACACCGAGGCCGCGACGCTGCGCATGCTGCTGCTGGGTTTCTCAGCCGGACTGCCGCTGTTGCTGGTGTTTGGCACGCTGAGCTTCTGGCTGCGCGAAGCGGGCATAGACCGCACCACAATTGGCTACCTGAGCTGGGTCGGGCTGGCCTATGGCTTCAAATGGGTCTGGGCGCCGCTGGTCGACCGCCTGCCGATCCCGCTGCTGACACGCCTGCTGGGCCGGCGCCGCAGCTGGCTGCTGCTGTCGCAGGCCAGCATCATGGCCGGGCTGATCGGCATGGCGCTGACCGATCCGCGCGCAACGCTGCTGCCCGTGGTCTGGTGCGCGCTGGCCGTGGCCTTTGGCTCGGCCACGCAGGACATTGCGCTGGACGCTTTTCGCATTGAGTCGGCCGAAAGCCAGAAACAGGCCGCGCTGGCGGCCAGCTACCAGACCGGCTACCGCATGGCCATGATCTGGGCCGGCGCCGGCGCGCTCTGGATTGCCGCGCGTGCCGAACTGACAGGCGGCGCCGTCTACCAGCCAGCGGCATGGCAGGCGGCCTATCTGTCGATGGCCGCGTCCATGCTGCTGGGCGTGGCCACCGTGCTGCTGTCGGCCGAGCCCCTGCCGCGCATCTTGCCGCCTTCACGCAACGCAGCCGAATGGCTCAAGAGCGCGCTGATCGAGCCCTTTGCGGACTTTCTGCGCCGCTATGGCAAACGCGCGGCACTGATTCTGGCGCTGATAGCGGTCTACCGTATCAGCGATGTGGTGATGGGCATCATGGCCAACCCCTTTTACGTGGACATGGGTTACACCAAAGACGAGGTGGCTGCGGTGACCAAGATCTTCGGCGTCATCATGACGCTGGTCGGCGCCTTCGTTGGCGGCGGACTGGCCATGCGTTTCGGCGTGATGCGGGTGCTGATGCTGGGCGCAGTGTTGAGCGCGGCGAGCAACTTGCTGTTCGCCTGGCTGGGCTCGCGCGGCCATGACCTGAACGCGCTGATTTTCGTGATTTCGGCCGACAACCTGTCCAGCGGCATCGCCTCGGCGGCGTTTATCGCTTACCTGTCCAGCCTGACCAACGTCAACTATTCGGCCACGCAGTACGCGCTGTTCAGCTCCATGATGCTGCTCTTGCCCAAATTCCTCGCCGGCTATTCTGGCAAGTATGTGGACAGCTTTGGCTACAGCCACTTTTTCACCGCGACCGCCTTGCTGGGTCTGCCAGTGCTGCTGCTGGTGTGGCTGGCCTCACGTACAAAAGAGCCCGCCGCGCAATAGAACAGTGCGTGAGCAGCTATTTATTTCGTAGCTTATAGCCATCCTCACCAACGCTGCGCTGGCGCTTGCCAGCAAGCGTATGCTGCTGACTGACCGCTTCGGTTTACGGCAACTTTACGGCGGCTTCAAGGGCAGTTGTTGCGCTGCCCGCAGTATCGGTGAACAGGCATTCACCCGGCAGCCGCCGGCAGCTAAGGACAGTCCATGGCACAACAGCAACTTTTAATGATCGAAGACGACACCCGCCTGGCCGATATGGTGGGTGAGTATCTGAGGCAATCGGGTTACGGCTTCAGCCATGCAGCCGATGGCACCAGCGGGCTCGCCGCGCTGCAAAGCAGCCCGGCGGATCTGGTCATCCTGGACCTGATGCTGCCCGACATGGACGGCCTGGAAGTCTGCCGCCGCATAAAAAGCCATGACGGCATGAATGGCGCGCCCAGCAACACCGCCGTACTCATGCTGACCGCCAAGGGCGATCCGATGGACCGCATCATCGGGCTGGAAATTGGCGCCGACGACTACCTTCCCAAACCGTTTGAGCCGCGAGAATTGCTGGCCCGCATCCGCGCCGTGCTGCGCCGTGGTGCGGAGGTCAGCGCAGCATCGGGCAGTGGCCAGAAGATCATGCGTTTTGGTTCACTCGAAATCGACCGCGATGCGCGCACCGTGACGGTTGCCGGCAAGCTCTGCGAACTCACCTCTTACCAATTTGATCTGCTGGCGGCACTGGCCGAGCGCTCTGGCCGCGTGCTCTCCAGGGACCAGATCATGGAAGCCGTGCGCGGCCGGGAACTCGAAGCCTTTGACCGCTCCATAGATGTCCATATGGGTCGCATCCGCAGCGCGATCGAACTCGACGCCAAAGACCCCAAACGCATACTCACGGTGCGCGGCGTCGGCTATGTTTTTGCCAAGCAGCAGGATTGAAGTTTCTTATGGGATTTCTAGAAATTCGATTATCGGGATGCAGTGCAAGGCGCCCGGAGCGCAGGACACCGGAGTGCACTTGCGTGCATGAGGATTCCGAGCACCGCGCAACGCGGCCATGCGCACGAAATTTGGATTTATAGGAGTCCCATATGTGGTCCCGTTTTACCTCGCATTTGTACGTCCGCATCTGGCTTGCCGTGGTGGCGACGGTGCTGGTGCTGACCTTTCTGGTGGCTGCTGCCTGGCGGGTCAGCAAGGAACCACCGCAGCTGCCCATTCGTGAAGTGCTGGTGCACAACCAGGCCGGCGAAGTGATAGGCACGGCGCAAACCAAGCTGGGCCGCAAGCCCGGCGATGGTCTTGAGTTTGACGTGGTGACCAAGGACGGCCAGAGCCTGAATCTGCTGCTGCCCAGGCCCAATCGCCCGCCGCCGGCGCCATGGAGCCGTTTGCCTTTTGGCTTTGGCTTTGGCTCGCTGCTGATAGTGGTCGGTCTGGCCGTCGCGCTGGGCGCCTACCCCATCATCAGGCGCCTGACGCTGCGGCTCGAAGCCTTGCAGCGCGGTGTTGAGCGTTGGGGCGAAGGCGACCTGTCGGCGCGTGTTTCAACCTCTGGCCATGACGAAGTTGCTTTTCTGGCCGAACGCTTCAACCATGCGGCCGAGCGGATCGAAACCTTGATGAATTCGCACAGGTCGCTGTTGGCCAATGCCTCGCATGAACTGCGCTCGCCGCTGGCGCGCATCCGTATGAGTCTGGAGCTGATGGAGGATGTTGTAGCCCCCACGCTTGTCGCTGCGCGTACTGCGCTGCCCCCCGAGGGGGATGGCCTTGCTTGGGGGCGGCCCAGCGCTGCGGCCGCGGCCCCCACGCTTGTCGCTGCGCGTACTGCGCTGCCCCCCGAGGGGGATGGCCTTGCTTGGGGGCGGCCCAGCGCTGCGGCCGCGGCCCCCACGCTCGCGGCTTCGCCGCCGAGGCTGCCGGCTTATTTCAAGGAAGAGATCAAACGCAGCATCAACGAGCTGGACCAATTGATCGATGAAATCCTGCTGGCCAGCCGGCTTGATGCGCGCCAGGCTGATGCCGAGCCGTTTGAAACGCTGGACCTCACGGGACTGGCAGCAGAAGAGTGCGCGCGCGTCAATGCCTACCTGAGCGCGGAATTGAGCAACGGACCGACTGCCGGACTGGACGAACTGGGTAGTACCGCCACCGGCCACAGCCTGACGCTGCAAGGCTCGCCGCGCCTGTTGCGCCGGCTGATCCGCAACCTGCTGGAAAACGCCAGACGCTACAGCAACGGCGACATCAGCCTGGAGCTCGCTCAGATCCGCAAAGGCGCGCAGCAACTGGCCGTGATCAAGGTGAATGACCGCGGCCCCGGCGTACCCGCAGCCCAGCGCGAACGCATTTTTGAGCCCTTTTACCGCCTGCCCGGCGCCAGCGAGCGTGAAGGCAATGTCGGCCTGGGTCTGGCACTGGTCAAGTCCATCAGCCAGCGGCACGGCGGCACGGTGCGCTGCGAAGCGCGGCCAGGCGGCGGTGCCTCGTTTATTGTCGAGCTGCCACTCGCCTGAGCCAGTTAGCCCGTCATGGCGTCAGCGGCCGGTCAAACCTGCAGCGCCAGCGCGTTCAAGACGCGCCCGGCATCGATGTCATTGAGGCAGCGGGTATGGCCCAGCGGGCACTCGCGCGCAAAGCAGGGCGCGCAGTCCAGCGGCGGCTGGTAGGCCGCATCCAGCTTGAGCCAGAGCACGGTGGCCTTGGTGCTCAGCGGCGGCGTATGCAGCGGACTGGACGAGCCGAATATTGCCACCTGCGGCACGCCGAAAGCAGCGGCCACATGCATCAGGCCCGAGTCGTTGCTGACCACGCCCCGGCTGGCGGCGATCAGGCACAGCGCCTGGAGCAAAGAGGTGGTGCCGGCAAAGTTCAGGCACTGGCCTGCCCGTTCAGCATTCACCGGCCCCGCAATTTCGTCGCAGAGCGCGGCCTCCTTGCCTGAACCCAGCAGCACCGCCGGCCGGTCCAGCCTGGCGGCGAGTTCTGAAAAATGAGCTGCCGGCCAGCGCTTGGCCGGTCCATATTCGGCGCCGGGCGCAAACACGTAATAGGCACCGCGCTGCAAGCCCAGGCCGGCAAGAGTGTTGTCGATCTCTGCAACACCGATTTGAAGTTGCGGGCGATCAGCCTCCAGACCGCCCTCGCCGCTCAGGGCCGAATAAAACGCCACCATGGGTGGCTTGTCTTTGGGATTCTTGAGCCTATGCGTGAGCAGGCCGACACGCGCCTCACCAAAATAGCCAATACGCTCGGGAATACTGGCCAGAAAGGGCAGCAAGGCGCTCTTGAGCGAGTTCGGCAGCACATAGGCCTTGTCGAAGCGGCCGGCTATGCGTTTGGCAATGGCCCGGCGTTCGCGGAACTGCAGGCCGCCGTGTGCAAACGGAAACTCGATCACCTCGGCAACTTGCGGCATCGCCCGGTAAACCGGCGCCACCCAGGGCAAGGCCCCGACCGTGAGCCGCTCACCACGCGTATGCAGGCGGCGCAGCAAAGGCTCGGTCATCACCGCGTCGCCTATCCACTGCGGAGCGATAACCAGGCTGTTCGCGGTAAGTGAGGTTTTGTTCATATTGATCGGCCGCCGCGCCGGGCCGCCCCAAGCAAGGCCAGCCCCCTCGGGGGGCAGCGCATTACACGCAGTGAAAAGCGTGGGGGCTCAATGTCCAGCGCCGAAGTGTTCGCCCGCCTTAAGCGCATACACGGTGCCGCAATACGGGCACTTGGCTGAGCCTTCACGGCCCACGTCCAGATAGACCTTGGGATGGCTGTTCCAGATCTTCATGTCGGCCTTGGGGCTGGGGCAGTAGACGCCGCCCTGGGCATTGAGGTCGGAAGCCAGCAGTTCCACTGTGAAAGAGGTAGTCATGAGTTCCAATCAATTTAAGAGGTTGCCGCAGCGCCGGGCCGCCCCAAGCAAGGCACGGCCCCCTCGGGGGGTCAGCGAAGTACGCGCAGCGACAAGCGTGGGGGCCATCAAACCTTCGCTAGCCAGGACGCGTATTTAGGATTGCGGCCGTTGACGATGTCAAAAAACGCTGCCTGAATCTTCTCGGTGATGGGGCCGCGTGAGCCTGAGCCGATTTCAACGCGGTCAAGTTCGCGTATCGGTGTGACCTCGGCGGCCGTACCGCTGAAGAACGCCTCGTCAGCAATATAAACCTCGTCGCGGGTGATGGGCTTTTCGCGCAGCTCCAGACCCAGATCCTTGCAGATCGCAAAGATGGTGTTGCGAGTGATGCCATTGAGCGCGCCGGCGCTGGAGTCGGGCGTGTAAACCACGCCTTTACGCACGATGAACACGTTTTCGCCCGCACCCTCAGAGACAAAGCCTTGCGGGTCCAGCAGCAGGGCTTCGTCATAGCCCTCGTCGGTGGCTTCCATATTGGCCAGAATCGAGTTGGTGTAATTGCTCACGGCCTTGGCGTGAATCATGGTGATGTTCACATGGTGGCGCGTGAAGCTGGAGGTCTTGACGCGAATGCCGCGCTTCATGCCCTCGTCGCCGAGGTAGGCGCCCCAGGGCCAGGCCGCGACCATCAGGTGAATCTTGTTGCCCTTGGGCGAGACGCCCAGCTTCTCGGAGCCTATCCAGGCCAGTGGCCGGATGTAGCAGCTGGGCAGCTTATTGGCGCGCACCACGTCCAGTGTGGCCTGCATGACTTCTTGCTGGCTGAAAGGGATTTTCATGCGCAAGATCTTGGCGCTGTTGAACAAGCGCTCGGTGTGCTCTTCGAGGCGGAATATGCCGGTGCTGCCATCTTGCAGCTGGTAGGCGCGCACGCCCTCAAAAGCGCCACAGCCATAGTGCAGGGTATGGGTCAGCACGTGGATTTTGGCGTCACGCCACTCCACCATCTGGCCATCCATCCAGATTTTCCCGTCGCGGTCTTCCATGGACGGAGTTGGTGCTGGTGGCGCTGAAGTGAGGGACATGCTGCTGATCCTGTATTGAATGTGACGTAGTTCTATGATTTTACGGGCTAAGGCGACAAGCCTAGGCCGCAGCGTCTTCAGGCAGTTGCGGCCTGAAGAGCTCGTGGTGGGACAGTTTGCCGCCGACAAAGGTGCAGCTCACATGCGACTGCGAGCCGTCGGTCCAGCAAAACACCTCGGGTTGCTCGCCCTTGACCGACTTGAGCTGCCCGAGCGCGCGTGTCATGGCGATCACGTGCAGCAGCGTCATGCCGGGCTTGAGCTTGGCGTTGAGCATCACGGCGCTGTCGACGTAGCCGACCGGGCGGTTGGCCGCGCGCTTGAGCACCTGCATCATGCGGGTGAAATGCAGCAGCACGCCGAACACCAGGACACTGGCCGCAGCCGCCACACCGGCCCAACCATAAGAGCGGTAAGCCAGCACGACGCCCGCGAGCAGGGCGATGGGAACAAGAAATTTTTGAAGGTTCATCCGACTATTTTCGCAGCAGTGCAAAGCCTGCCGGCTGTGGGGAGTGCGTAGCGCGCTTTAGCTCAGGCTGCGCACCACTTCCAGCGCCTGCTCTATGCGCTCGACCGGGTGAATCGTCAGGCCCTCAAAGGCCTTGTCATTTTTCTTGGGCGCGTTGGCTTTGGGCACGATGGCCACGGTAAAGCCCAGCTTGGCCGCTTCCTTGAGCCGCTCCTGGCCACGCGGCGCGGGACGCACTTCGCCCGCCAGCCCGACTTCACCAAAAGCAATAAAGCCTTTGGGCAGCGGCTTGCCACGCAGGCTGGAAGTGATTGCCAACATCACTGCCAGGTCAGCGGCTGGTTCGCTGATGCGTACGCCGCCCACTGCGTTGACGAACACGTCCTGGTCCATGCAGGCGACACCAGCATGGCGGTGCAGCACGGCCAGCAGCATGGCCAGCCGGTCACGGTCCAGGCCCACCGACAGGCGGCGCGGACTCGGCCCGCCGTTGTCCACCAGCGCCTGGATCTCGACCAGCATGGGCCGCGTGCCTTCCAGCGTGACCAGCACGCAGCTGCCGGGCACGGGCTCTGAGTGCTGGCTCAGAAAGATCGCGCTCGGATTGGCAACGCCCTTGAGGCCTTTTTCGGTCATGGCGAAAACGCCGATTTCGTTGACCGCGCCAAAGCGGTTCTTGATCGCCCGCACCAGGCGAAAACTCGAATGCGTGTCGCCTTCAAAATAAAGCACGGTGTCGACCATGTGCTCAAGCACGCGTGGCCCGGCCAATGCGCCCTCCTTGGTGACATGGCCGACCAGCACGATGCAGACACCACTGGATTTGGCCGCGCGCGTCAGGTGGGCCGCGCACTCGCGCACCTGCGCCACCGAGCCCGGCGCCGAGGTCAACTGGTCGGAATAGACGGTCTGGATCGAGTCGATCACGGCAATCGCGGGCTGCGTGGCTTCCAGCGTGGCCAGGATTTTTTCAAGCTGGATTTCGGCCAGCACCTTGACCTGCGAGCCGTCCAGCCCGAGCCGGCGCGAGCGCAGCGCTATCTGCGCGCCGCTTTCTTCACCGGTGACGTAGAGAGTGCCGCCCCCACGTTTGCCCACTGCGTGTGGCGCTCTGCCCCCCGAGGGGGCTGGCCTGGCTTGGGGCGGCCCGGCGCTGGCGGCCGCGTCCGCTAAAGCAGTTCGGTCAAACGCGCGCTGCAGCGAATCGAGCGCCTGCAGCAGCAAGGTGGATTTTCCTATGCCGGGGTCGCCGCCTATCAGCACCACGCCACCTTCGACAATGCCGCCGCCCAGCACGCGGTCCAGCTCCTCGTGACCGGTCGGCGTGCGCGCCATCTCGCTGGCGTCCATATCGGACAGGGCGGTGACTTCAGAGGCCTTGGCCAGCGACTGGAACTGGCTGCTGTAGCGGTTTTTGACCGCGGCGCTGCTCTCGGCGGCCGACTCGATCAGGGTATTCCAGGCGTTGCAATGCGGACATTTACCCAGCCACTTGGGACTGGTCCCGCCGCATTCGGTGCAGGTGTAGATGGATTTTTCTTTGGCCATGCGGGCAATGGTACTGTATAAAACAACAGATACCGGGCGGACGCCGGCGACTCACTTTGGCGCTTGCCCGAGCCAACGTTTGACAGCCTCGAACCAGAGCAGGCTGAGCATGGCCAGGCCCAGGCCTAGCGCCAGCCAGGGCAGCGTGGGCAGGGCAAAGGCAAACCGCAAGCTAACTTCGGGAATGCCCAGCACGCAGGCCAGCAAGACCACTGCCGCCAGCGCAATCCAGCCAAAGTGGCCGTTGAGCCTGAGGCCTTTGCCCAGGACGTGGCTGGCCCAGGAGCGATTGGCGTGAATCAGCGCCAGGTTGGACAGCACCAGCACCATGAAGGTCAGCGCGCGCGCCACATCATCGGCCTGGCCGGCCCACCGTGCCAGGGCATAAAGGGCCATCAGCATCGCCAGCAATCCGGCGCCTTGCCAGAAGCCGCGCACCAGCACAGCAGCGTCGAACAGGCGCGCATCGGCGCGGCGCGGCGGCGCAGTCATGGCGTCGGGCTCAAGTGCCTCAGCCTCAAACACGACAGAGCAGGTCGGGTCAATGATGAGCTGCAGAAACAGGATGTGGACTGGCATCAGCAGCATGGGCCAACCCAGCAGCACCGGCATGACGGACAGCCCGACGATGGGCACATGCACCGCGACCACAAAAACAATGGCTTTGCGCAGATTGGCAAATACCCGGCGGCCATAACGAACAGCGGTCACTATGGATGAAAAATCATCATTGAGCAACACCAGCGCGGCCGCCTCACGCGCTACGTCTGTGCCGCGCGCGCCCATGGCCACGCCAATATCGGCGGCTTTCAGGGCCGGGGCGTCGTTCACGCCGTCGCCGGTCATGGCCACCACTTCGCCGCGCGCACGAAAGGCCTGCACCAGGCGCAGCTTTTGCTCGGGCTGGACCCGGCAAAAAATACTGGTGTCACCCAGCCGCAATCTCAGCGCCTCATCGCTCATGGCTGCCAGTTCGGCACCGGTCATGACCAGGCCGCCCGCAGGCAGCCCGACCTGGCGCGCCACCGACATCGCCGTGACGGGATGGTCACCCGTCATCATCACCACCCGAATGCCCGCAGCATGGCATTCGGCAATCGCCTGCGGCACATCGGGGCGCACCGGATCTTCCAGCGCCAGCAGGCCAAGAAACCTGAAAGCAAAATCATGTTGCTCCTGCGGCAGCAGGTCGGCAGACCAGACCGCCTGCGCCACACCGAGCACCCGCAAGCCCTCGTCGGCCATTCGGCTGACCTGCAGCGCGATTGCATCGCGGCGTTGCGCATCGAGGTGACACAAATCAATGATCGCCTCGGGCGCGCCCTTGGCCGCAATCATCAAGGCCAGCCGGTCCGGCGACTGCCAGACCCGCGACATGGCCAGCATCTCAGTTGACAGCGGGTAGTCCTCGACCAGGCCCCAGTTGGCGTGCAGGTGCTCGGTGCCGCGCAGCAAGCGCTGGCCGGCCTCGCCTATGGCGGTCTCCATGGGATCGAAGGCGCGTCGATGGCTGGCCAGCACGGCAAACTCAAGCGTGCCATGCAAGTCCTCCTGCAATCCGAGGTGGCCATCCTGCAGGCAGTCATAGACCGCAGCCTCCGACCAAAGCCGCCTGAGCGTCATGCGGTTGGCTGTCAGCGTGCCCGTTTTATCGACACACAGCACGGTGGTGGCGCCCAGCAACTCGACCGCAGGAATGTTTCGGGCCAGCACGTTCGCGCGCGCCAGCCGCCAGGCACCCAGACCCAGAAACAGGGTCAGGATCACAGGCAACTCTTCGGGCAATACCGCCATGGCCAGCGTCAGGCCGGCCAGCAGGCCATGCAAGGCATCGCCCAGTGCCAGCCAGTAGGCGATGGCCAGGCCGACCGCCAGCGCCAGGCCAATGACGGCGACACGATTGACGATGCGGCGCGTTTCCAGCTGTATCGGCGTGCGCTGGCCACCCAGGCCCTGAAGCGACTTGCCGATGCGCCCAAGCGCGCTGCGCTCGCCGGTCGCAAGCACGCAGCCCAGCGCCGTGCCGCTTGTGACCAGCGTGCCGGAAAACACCCGCGCCGGATCACCGCCGCCGGGCTCGGCAGGCTCACTTTGGCGCATAGGTGCAGCTTGCTTGAGCACGACCGCAGACTCGCCCGTCAGCAGCGATTCATCGACCGCGAGATTCGACGACTCGACCAGGTGCAGGTCGCAGGGCACGCGGTCACCCTCGCAGAGCAGCACCATGTCACCGCACACCAGCTCGCGCGCCGCAATTCGGCGCGTCTGCCCGCCACGCACCACCAACGCGCGCGGGCTGGACAGATCACGCAAGGCCTGCAGCGAGCGCTCGCTGCGACGCCGCTGTACAAAGGTGATGCCCATGACGACAAAGACAAAACCCAGCAGCATGAGCGCGTCCTGCCTGTCACCCAAGCCCAGGTAGATGACCCCGCAGGCCACCAGCAACAAAAACATCGGCTCAGTGACGACATCGCGCAGCAGGCGCAACACGCCTAGCGGTCTGGAGGTCGGCAATTCGTTTGCGCCGTCCCGCGCCAGGCGCCTTGCCGCTTCGATTTCACTCAGACCATCCTGCATGGCGTTCTTCGTTTCAGTCGGTCGGGCTAGCGGCTTGGTAGCGCAGCCTCAGTGCCGGGGCGACCCGCCTGGCTGGGCATGGTCCAGGTCAGGCCGGTGCCAGGGATCCACATGGGTCATCAGGTTGAGCACGCGGTGGCGCTGCAACACGCGCTGTCTGGCCAGTACCGCAATGTCATGGCCGGCCTCGACGGTGATGTCTGCATCAACTTCGATGTGCGCGTCGACCACGATCATGTCGCCCATCTTGCGCGTGCGCACGTCATGCACGTCGCTGACGCCAGGCGTTTGAAGCAAGGTCAGGCGAATCGCCTCGACCTCTTCCTCATCGACAGCGCGGTCCATCAGGTCATGCATCGCGTCCCAGGCAAACTCCCAGCCCATTTTTGCCACCATGAAGCCGACGATGAGCGCGGCGATCGGGTCAAGAATCGGATAGCCGGCCAGGTTGCCGGCAATACCCAGCCCCACCACCAGCGAGGATGCCGCGTCCGAGCGCGCATGCCAGGCGTTGGCCACCAGCATGCTGGACTTCACGCGCTTGGCCACGGCCAGCATGTAGCGAAACAGCAGTTCCTTGAAAATCAGCGCCGCGCCTGCCACCCATAGCGCCATCACATGCACTGTGGCGACCTTATCGGGCGCTTCGAGCTTGCCGACGGCCGACCACAGCATGCCTACGCCCACCACCAGCAAGAGCGTGCCCAGCACCAGCGAGGCCGCGGTCTCAAAGCGCTGGTGGCCGTAAGGATGGTCCTCGTCGGCGTCTTTCTGGCTGTGGTGGTTGGCAAACAGCACCACAAAGTCGGCCACCAGATCGGACAGTGAATGAACGCCGTCGGCGATCAGGCCCTGGGACTTGGACAAAACACCCACGCTGATCTGCGTGATGGTCAGCGCGACATTGACGCCGACGCTGACCCAGGTGCTGCGCGAGGCTGCAGCCGCGCGCTCGGCAGCGCTGTGCTCGGTATCTTCTGAGTCGTCGGCAAGGTCGTTGAATTTCATGGCGGGCTGTAGTGGAGCGAGGTCTTGACGGATTATGGCGGCCAATGAAGTCAGCCACGCAACTGCGGCCAGCGCACCGCCCAAATACAAAGTCCGGTCAAGGGAGATTGATGGAGCTGCGCGTAGCGTGAATAATCGGCAGCTGGTTAATGCCTACCTCCCAACAACTTGAACAAACACACCATGCGCACAACACGCCGCCAGCTTCTTCAAACCACGGGCGCCGCGGCGCTGCTGACCAGCCTGGGTCAACGGGCCTGGGCGCAGTCCCTGGACAGCACCAAAATCATTGTCGGTTTTGCCGCCGGCGGCACTGCGGACACCGTTTCGCGCCGGGTTGCCGACAAACTGCACCCGGGCTATGCCAAAGCCGCCGTGGTTGAAAACAAGACCGGCGCGGGCGGCCAGATCGCCGTGCAGCTCGTCAAGACCGCTGCACCAGACGGCGCGACCTTGCTGCTCACGCCCATGTCCATGCTGGGCATTTACCCGCACACTTACAAAAAACTGCCTTACGACCCGGTTGCCGATCTCACGCCGGTGTCTGGCGCCGCTGTCTTCGACTACGGCTTTGCCGTCGGCCCCATGGTGCCGGCCAGCGTCAAGAGCGTGCCCGAGTTTCTGGCCTGGTGCAAAGCCAACCCCATGCTGGCCAATTTCGGCTCACCGGCGGCAGGCTCCTCGCCGCACTTCATAGGCGCGCTGCTCGGGCGCTCCGCCAATGTGGACCTGCGCCACGTGGCTTTTCGCGGCACCCAGCCGGCCGTTTTGGACATGATTGGCGGCCAGATCGCGGCCGTGTCAGGCCCGACAGGCGACTTCGCGCAGCAGGTAGCCGCCGGCAAATGCCGCCTGCTGTCCACCAGCGGCGCCAAACGCAACAAGTTCACACCCAACACGCCCACACTGGTCGAGCAGGGCTTCAAGGACATGGCTTTCAGCGAATGGTTCGGCTTTTTCTTGCCCGCCAGGGCGCCGCAGGACGTGTTGCAGCGCCTGAACGCCGGCATACGCACAGCACTGGCCTCGCAAGACGTGATCGACGGCCTGGCGGTGCAGCAAATGGAAGTGCTGCCGACCTCACCCGCGCAGCTGGCCGCCATGCTCAAGGCCGACACCGAACTTTGGGCGCCGCTGGTCAAGGCCGTTGGGTTCACGCCGGAAGGCTAAGGTGTGTGGCCCCCACGTTCGTTCACTGCGTGTAACTCTCTGCCCCCAGAGGGGGCGGAACTTGCTCGGGGCGGCCCTTCGCGGCGTTCTGTGTGGCCCCCACGTTCGTTCTGGCCACCACGGTCGTTCGCTGCGCGTAACTCTCTGCCCCCCGAGGGGGCCGCTGCGCCTGCGGCCCGGCAAAGCCGGTTCCGCGGCTCCTGCTTGAATGGGAAACTACCCCACGCTTACTCAAGGCGGCTCACAACTGCGGGCGAAGGCTTTAATTGCTATTAAATCAGGAGCTGCTGGCGCTCGTCCCGATTGTGTCGCAGCCCCTTTTAACTCTCAACCCGGCTCTTTTTGAGCCTGAAATGGCGTTATGAAGGTTTGTATTTACGGCGCCGGCGCCATAGGCGGCTGGCTGGGTCACAGACTGGCGCAGGCGGGATGCAGCGTCAGCGTGGTGGCGCGTGGCGCGACGCTCGCCGCGGTGCAGCAGCAGGGTCTGCGCCTGACGCAGGACGGCCAGACCAGATCGCAAAGCGTGCGGTGCAGCGACGACCCGTCAGAGCTGGGCCTGCAGGACCTGGTGGTGCTGGCCGTCAAGGCGCCCTCGCTGCCTGAGGTGGCCCGCCATATCGCTCCGCTGATAGGCCCGGACACCGTGGTGCTGACGGCCATGAACGGCGTGCCCTGGTGGTTTTTGCAGGGCTTTGGCGGCGCGCTCGCGGGCCGCAGTCTTGCATCCATAGACCCCGACGGCGCGCTGGCGCAAGCCATAGACACCCGGCGCATCGTTGGCGGTGTGGTGCATGCCAGTTGCTCGCTGGACGAGCCCGGCTTGGTGCGCCACCATTTCGGCAACAAGCTCATTGTGGGCGAGCCCTCGGGTGCGCCAACGCCGCGCGTGCGCGAACTCGCGGCCTGGTTGACGAAAGCCGGCTTCGACGCACCCGTGTCGGAGCAGATTCAAAAAGACATCTGGTTCAAGCTCTGGGGCAACATGACGATCAACCCGATCAGCGCGCTGACCGGCGCCACCACCGACCTGATTCTGGGCGACCCGCTGGTGCTGGGGTTTATCTCCAGCGTGATGCTCGAAGCCAAGGAGATAGGCGCGCGCCTCGGGCTGGTGATTGAGCAGCAACCCGAAGACCGCCACGCCGTCACACGCAAACTTGGCGCCTTCAAGACCTCCATGCTGCAAGATGTGCAAGCCGGCAAGGCCGTCGAGCTGGACGCGCTGGTCACGGCCGTCAAAGAGTTGGGCCAGCTCACCGAGGTGCCCACGCCATTTACCGACGCGCTGCTAGGGCTGGCGCGCCTGCATGCACGCGTGCGGGGGCTGTACTGATGGGCAAGCGCGCGCTGAGCGCAAGCGCATTTGCCACGCTGCTGCTGATTGCACTGATGATGGGCGCCAACCATGTGGCGGCCCGGATTGCATTCAACCATGGCGTGGATGTCGCCACTGCCGTGACTTCTCGTAGTCTTGTGACCGCGGCTGTCGTGGCCACACTGCTGTTGGTGCAGCGCGTCCCGCTGGCCCTGAGCGCGCGTCACAAACGCTTTTTACCCCTCATTGGCGTACTCATAGGCGCGCAAAGCCTGTGCCTGTATTCAGCGGTTGCGCGGCTACCGGTCGCGCTGGCGCTGCTGGCCTTCAACACCTATCCACTCTGGACGGCGGTCTGGGACCGGCTGATCTACAAGCAGCGCCCAGAGCGCGCGGTAGTGCAGGCCATGCCCGTGATACTCGTCGGCCTGGCGCTGGCGCTGGATGTGTTTGGCGCGGCGTCCGGTCTGGGCGCGGCGGGCCAATGGACGCGGATTGGCGCGGGCGTCGGCTTCGCGCTGGCAGCGGCGGCCTGCTTTGGTCTGGCGCTGGTGCTGACGCAGCACGAAACCAGCGATCTCGATGGCCGCCTGCGCACGGCAAGCACCATGACGATTGCCGGCCTGATTGCACTGACCGTCGTGATGACAGGCGGCGGATTTCACCTGCCGCTGGCGCCCGCAGGCTGGTGGGGCTTGGCGATACTGACTTTTTTGTATGGCACCGCCTTCACCATCATGTTCACTGTGCTGCCCAGGCTGGGCGTGGCCGGCAACTCGGCCATCATGAATGTGGAGCCGGTGTTCGCGCTGGTGCTCGCCTGGCTGATTCTCGGCCAGACCATTGCGCCGGTTCAGGTCGCTGGCGCACTGCTGGTCGTGGGCGCGGTGATGGTGCTGGGTTTGCGAAAACGCTGAACCCGCAGGCCGCCAGGCTTTCAGTTCAGAGTCACCAGTCGCTGGCCAGCAGCGGCACGCGAGGCGACAGCGCGCACATCAGCTCGTAAGCCACGGTTCCCGCAGCCATCGCCACCTCGTCTATGGGCAGCAGCGCACCGGAGCTGGCGCGCCCCCACAGGATCACCTCAGTGCCCATGCCGGCCTCAGGCGCCGGCGTGAGGTCTACCGTGACCATGTCCATGCTGACGCGGCCCAGCAGGCGGCAACGCACGCCGCCCACCAGCACCGGCGTGCCGGTCGTGCAATGGCGCGGGTAGCCGTCGGCATAACCACAGGCAACAACGCCTATGCGCAGCGGGCCATCGGCCGTAAAGCTCGAGCCATAACCGACGCTGTCGCCAGCGACCAGCTGCTGCACAGCAATGATTTTTGAGGCCAGCGTCATGGTCGGCAACAAGCCCCAGTCGGCGGCGCTGTGCTCGGGGAAATCCGGCGCGCTGCCGTAAACCGCAATGCCCGGGCGTATCCAGTCGGAACGCTCGGCCAGGGCGTCGGCATGGCGCAAGGCACCGGCACTGTTGCTCAGGGTCCGCTCGCCTGGCAGGTCGTGCGTGACGGCCTCAAAAGCCTGGAGCTGCGCGGCAATGCCCTTGGCGCCATCGGCATCAGAAAAATGCGTCATCAGGGAAATCTCTTCGACCTGCGGCAGCGCGTTCAGGCGTATCCAGGCAGCGCGAAAACGCTCGGGCTTGAAGCCCAGGCGGTTCATGCCTGAATTCATTTTCAAAAACACGCGGTGCGGCAGCTGGGTCTTGTGCGCGGCCAGCATGTCTATCTGTTCATTGCAATGCACGACATGCCACAAGCCCAGCCGCGAGCACAGCTCCAGGTCGCGCGCCTCAAAGCAGCCTTCGAGCAACAAGATGGGACCGCGCCAATCCAGCGAACGCAAGGCTTGCGCCTCGGCCAGATCCAGCAGCGCAAAGCCGTCGGCGCTGCGCAGGCCTTCAAAAGCCCGCACCAGGCCATGACCATAGGCATTGGCCTTGACGATGGCCCAGGCCCTGGCGTCAGGCGCAAAGGCGCGGGCCCGCGCAAAGTTGTGCGCCAGGGCTGCGGTGTGTATGGTGGCAAGAATTGGACGAGGCATGTGGGCAATTATTGCCGCATCTTTGTCGTCGCCAGCGGCTGCCGGGCTGGGCTGGCCATCGGCGCTTGGCGCTTTTCAGGGGGCTTTGAAAATTCTGATAACGGTCACCATGCTATAAACCAGCATCACCAGAAGACAACCACCCTTTTCCTGCGGCATCGGCAGCCCATGATGCAACTCACGAAGTGACAGACAGAGTTTAATGAAGCGCGGTTTTTACACCATCATGGCAGCCCAGTTTTTCAGCTCACTGGCTGATAACGCTTTGTTTGTGGCCGCCGTGGAACTGCTCAAGACCAGCGGTGCGCCCAAGTGGCAGCCGGCGGCGCTGGTGCCCATGTTTGCCTTGTTTTATGTGGTGTTGGCGCCTTTTGTAGGCGCTTTCGCCGACGCCCAGCCCAAGGGCAAGGTGATGTTTGCGAGCAATGCAATCAAGGTCATAGGCTGCCTGATGATGCTGTTTGGCACCCATCCCCTGATGGCTTACGCGATCGTCGGCCTGGGCGCCGCAGCCTACTCGCCAGCCAAGTACGGCATCCTGACCGAGCTGCTGCCGGCCTCGCAACTGGTCAAGGCCAATGGCTGGATTGAAGGGCTGACCATCTCTTCGATCATTCTGGGCGTGCTGCTGGGCGGCCAGCTGGTCGGTCATTCGGTATCGACCCTGCTGCTGTCGTTTGACTTCCCCGTGATCAGCACCGGTGTCGACACCGCGCCCGAAGCCGCCATTGCGGTGCTGATCCTGCTCTACGCAATTGCCGCCTGGTTCAACACGCGCATCCCGCACACCGGCGTTGAAATGCGGCCCATGCCGCACAACAAGCTGGAGCTGCTGCCCGACTTCTGGAACTGCAATTCGGCCTTGTGGCGCGACAAGCTCGGCCAGATCTCGCTGGCGACCACCACCTTGTTCTGGGGCGTGTCGGGCAATCTGCGCTACATCGTGCTGGCCTGGAGCGCCGCCGCCTTGGGCTACAGCACCACCCAGGCCTCCTCGCTGGTTGGCGTGGTGGCGCTGGGCACGGCTGCGGGCGCGGTGCTGGCGTCCATGCGCATGCGGCTGCATCAGGCCACCAATGTGATGCCTTTGGGCATTGCAATGGGCGTGCTGGTGATATTGATGAACTTCATCACCAATGTCTGGGTCGCCGCGCCGTTCCTGATTCTGCTGGGCGGCCTGGGCGGCTTTCTGGTGGTGCCGATGAACGCGCTGCTGCAGCACAGGGGTCACAACCTGATGGGCGCGGGCCGCTCGATTGCCGTGCAAAACTTCAATGAACAGGCCTGCATCCTGAGCCTGGGTGCGTTCTACAGCCTGTCCACCGGCATGGGCTTATCGGCGTTTGGCGCCATCACCACCTTTGGCATCGTGGTGGCGGGCTTTATGTGGCTGATCCAGCGCTGGCACAAAAACAACTGCGTCAAGCACAAAGAACAGGTCGACCACCTGTTGAGCATCGCCCGCAGCGACGACGCGCATTGATGCAATCACAGGCGGCCCGCCTGGCCATCTGGCCAGTCAGCGCATTGCTGCTGAACGCCCTGCTTTGGGGTGTTTCGTGGTGGCCGCTGCGCGAACTCCAGCACCACGGACTGCATCCGCTGTGGTCCACCGCCATCGTGTTCCTGCTGGCCACCGCCGGCATGCTGCTGATCAACTTCAAAAGCTGGCGCGGCTTCGCAACACAGCCGCAACTGTGGCTGCTGGCGCTGGCCTCGGGCCTGAGCAATGTGGGCTTCAACTGGGCCGTCACGGTAGGCGATGTGCTGAGGGTGGTGCTGCTGTTTTATCTGATGCCGGCATGGGCCGTGCTGGTGGCCTGGGTCATGCTGGGCGAAAAGCCCTCGATGGCCTCCTTGCTGCGCCTGCTGCTGGCCATGACCGGCGTGATGATCGTGCTGAAGACGCCGGACTCGGCTTGGCCAGTGCCGAACAGCGCGGCCGACTGGCTGGCCGTGCTGGGCGGCTTCAGCTTTGCGGTGACCAATGCGCTGCTGCGCAAATTCAGCGACACCGCCAGCGGCTCGCGCATGCTGGCCATGTTTATAGGTGGCGCCGTGATGGCCTCGGCGGCGGCCTTGCTCGGCATGTCCCAGCAGGTGGTCAGCGGCCCGGCGCTGTCTGCCGGCAATGGCCTGGTCGCGCTGGCACTGCTGCTGGGCTTGAGCCTGGCCTTCATGGGCGGCAATGCGGCCCTGCAATATGGCGCAGCCAGACTGGCGGGCAGCACCACCGCATTGGTGATGCTGACTGAAATCCTGTTCGCCAGCCTGTCGGCGGCCGCGCTCGATGCCGCCGATCTGAGCTGGCGCGTGCTGCTGGGCGGCAGCCTGATCGTGCTGGCCGCCGTGCTGGCGGCAGTACAGTAGCGGATCAAGCCAGGAGAACACCATGAGCAGCATTTACGACTTTCAAGCCCGACGAATCGACGGTCAGGACATCGCGCTGGCGAGCTTTGCCGGCCAGGTGATGCTGATCGTCAACACTGCCAGCCAATGCGGCTTCACGCCGCAGTTCGCCGGCCTGGAAGCCTTGCACAAAAGCTACGCCTCACAGGGCCTGGCCGTGCTGGGCTTTCCATGCAACCAGTTTGGCGGGCAGGATCCGGGCAGCGAGGCCGAGATTGCCGATTTCTGCCAGCTCAACTACGGAGTGAGTTTCCCAATGATGGGCAAGGTCGACGTCAAGGGCGCGCAGGCCGATCCGCTTTACAAGTGGTTGTGCGCGCAAGCCCCGGGGATTCTGGGCAGCCAGGCCATCAAGTGGAACTTCACCAAATTCTTGATCGGCAAGCAGGGCCAGGTGCTCAAGCGCTACGCACCACTGGACAAACCGGCCGGTCTGGCCAGGGACATTGAAGCCGCACTTGCGGTCTGATTTTTAATGCCGACAACGGCTACAGCGCTCGTCTGACGGGCGCAAGAAGCTCCTATTTCAGTAGCGCGTCATTCTGTAGCGCATCGTCCAGCAATTCAACCCAGTGCCGCACTGGCGTGGCGGTGCCGCTTTGCAAATGGGTGATGCAGCCGATATTGGCCGAGACAATCTGCTCGGGCGCCATCTCGCCGAGGTGGCCTAGCTTGCGGTCGCGCAACTGGTAGGCGATTTCGGGATTGAGCACCGAATAAGTCCCGGCCGAGCCGCAGCACAAATGCGCTTCGCAGCTCGCCACCTGAATCTGAAAACCGAGCTCGCCCAGGTGCTGCTCGACACCGCCGCGCAGCTGCTGGCCGTGTTGCAGCGTGCAGGGCGGGTGGTAGGCGATTTTGGCTTGCGAACCTGCAATCGCCTGAACCAGCTCGGGGCGGGCGGCCTTGAGTATGCTCACCAGTTCGGGCAGCAGCTCGCTCAGGTCGCGCGTCAAGGCGCTGATGCGCGCGGCTTTTTCGGCGTAGTCCGGGTCATCCTTGAGGTTGAAGCCGTAGTCCTTGACCATGACGCCGCAGCCCGAGGCGTTCATGACAATCGCCTCCACGCTGGCTTCCCCGGACGGCGCCAGGTGCGGCCACCAGGCGTCAATGTTGCGCCGCATCTCGGCCTTGCCGCCCTCATGGTCGTTCAGATGAAACTTGACCGCGCCGCAGCAGCCGGCCTTGGCGGCCAGCACCACCTGAATGCCGGCGGCGTCGAGCACGCGGGCCGTGGCGGCATTGATATTGGGCATCATGGCCGGCTGCACGCAGCCTGCCAGCATCAGGACCTTGCGCGCATGGCTGCGCGTGGGCCACTGGCCTTGAGCCTGAGGCGCCGGAACCTTGTTTTTAAGGCTGGCCGGCAACAAGCCGCGCACGGCCTGGCCGAGTTTCATGGCGGGCGCAAACAGCGGTGAGGGCAGGCCCTCCTTGAGCGCCCAGCGCACGGCTTTTTCGCCCAGCGGCCGGGGTACGCGCTCGTCCACCAGCTTGCGGCCAATATCGACCAGGTGGCCATATTGCACACCGCTGGGGCAGGTGGTCTCGCAGTTGCGGCAGGTCAGGCAGCGGTCCAGATGCAGCTGGGTCTTGCGCGTGGGTATCTCACCTTCAAGCACCTGTTTGATCAGGTAAATCCGGCCGCGAGGACCGTCCAGCTCGTCACCCAGCAGCTGGTAGGTCGGGCAGGTCGCAGTACAAAAGCCGCAGTGCACGCATTTGCGCAAAATGGCTTCTGCCGCCAGGCCCTCGGCGGTGTTCTTGAATTCGGGTGCGAGATTGGTTTGCATGGTGTTTTGCTCTGGCCTATGGTTTTGCCTTGCGCAAGCTCAGGCGCCACCAGTCGGAAAACAGGGGCGGCAGGGACAGCGCCAGCAGCAACAGCGCCAATGGCACGACCCAGATGAAACCGACGTACTTGAAACCAAAGGCGCCGACCAGGCCGCCTGAAACAAACATCGCCAGCAAGGTGCCAAACAGCCTGAGCTTGATGCGGTTGGCGCGTACGCGCGACTCGGGCGGCAGCCCGGTGCGGTTCCAGTAAAAGATTTTCCCGAGCTCTATGCCCAGGTCGGTGATCACGCCCGTCATGTGCGTGGTGCGGATTTGCGAGGACGAAATTTTGCTGACCAGCGCGTTCTGCAGGCCCATGATGAAGGCCAGCACCAGCACCGTCAAGGGCACGGCGAACGGTGTCTGGCGCGTCAAGGTGGCGCCCATCAGCCCGAACAGCAGCAGCAGCACGGCTTCGAGCAGCAAGGGCAGCGCGTATTCGCTGCGCAACCAGTTCTGGCGCGCCCAGTTCACCAGCACCGCGGTGACCGCAGCACCGGTGGTGAAGGCCAGCAAGGTGCCGGCGGCGCCCAGCACCAGCGTCATATTGCCAAGAATCAGGTTGTCGGCCAGCATGGACGCAAAGCCCGTCATGTGCGAGGTGTACATGTTGACGAGCAGAAAACCGCCGGCATTGATGGCACCGGCATTGAAGGCCAGCAGGCCGCCCAGCAGCCGGTTGGTCGACGCCGTGCGGTGTTGTCCGGTGAGGTGGCGCAAACGTCGCATGCTCGGCCTAGCCCTGCACCGACAGGCGACCAGGATTGAAGATGCCGGCCGGATCAAACTCGTGCCTGAGCGCACTGTGAATTTTCTGCAGCACTGGCGCCAAGGCGTCAAATCTGGCTACAGCGCTTTCAGGACGGGCGCTGGCAGCTACAAAAAGCGTAGCGTGCCCGCCGGCTTTAGCCGCCGTCTCACGCAGCTGCTGTGCCTGCTCGGCTTCGGCACGCACCCAGCGCAGGCCGCCGTGCCACTCCACCAGCGGCGAGTCGGGCAGCGCCAGCTCGGGAGTGGTTTGCGGCAGCGACAGACGCCACAAATCCTGGCTGGCGCTGCGCTGCGCAAACCAGGGCAGTTGCTGGTCGCGGCAGGCGCGCCAGTCGGCAGCGACCAAAGCATTGTCTTTTTTCTCGCCGCCCAGACGCTTGCAGGCCGCCTCGACCGCAGCCTGCGCGCCGCGCAAGCGCAGATAGAGCGTGCCGACGCCGGCATCTTCGACCCAGCAGCTCGCGTTCAGCGGCAAGGGCTGGGCGCCCCAGGCATTGAGCCAGGCCAGAGCCTGGGCCTGGCTGCACTCGAAACGCAAGGTCGCCTCGGCGGGTGCCACCGGCAGCACCTTGAGGCTGAGCTCGGTGATCAGACCCAGCGTGCCCATGGCGCCGACCATCAGGCGCGACACGTCGTAGCCGGCAACGTTTTTCATGACCTGGCCACCAAAGCTCAGCAGTTCGCCGCGGCCGTTGATCAGCTTCAGGCCCAGCACGTAATCACGCACGGCGCCCACGCTGGCACGCGCCGGACCCGACAAGCCGCTGGCCACCATGCCGCCCACGGTTGCGACAGACTGGCCGAAATGTGGCGGCTCAAACGGCAGGCATTGGCCCTGGGCCGCCAGCAAGGCTTCGAGTTCTTTAAGCGAAGTACCCGCGCGCACGGTGACGACCAGCTCGCTTGGCTCGTAACTGATGACGCCAGCATGGGCCCGGGTGTCGAGCAAGTCACCGGCCAGGGACTGGCCATAGAAGTCCTTGCTGCCGCCGCCGCGTATACGCAGCGGCTTGCCGGTAGCCGCCGCGGCACGCACCTGCGCGATCAAAGCGGCGCTCACATCAGTATCTGGTTTCATGGCCGTGATGGTAAGCGCCCGCCGCCGGCAGTGTTTTGATTTTTTTGAATGACTTGCGTTCGGTTTTTTGCATCTCGGCCTGGTCGCCTCAGTCAACAAAGAAATTCACCGGCAGACCAGGCACATCGACTTGCATCGAAAACACGCAGCCTGCCTCAGGGTAGGCTTGCAGCTCCAGGTCTGGGCGCTTGTGGCGTGCGCTGGTGAGGAAAAGCGTTTTCAGGTCGCTACCGCCAAAGCAGACCATGGTCGGGCAGGGCACGGGCACGGCAATATCGGCCAGCAGCTCTGCCGTCGGCGAAAGCTTGAGCACGCGCGCGCCTTCAAACATCGCGACGTAGTAATTGCCTTGACTGTCGACTGCCGCGCCGTCGGGCCGTCCCTGATAGCCAGGCATGCCGAACTGCCAGCCCTCGGGCTTGCCAGGCCACTGTTTGAAGATGCGCTCGCCACCCATGCGGTTGCTGCGGCGGTCCCAGTTCCAGGCGCGAATGCTGTGGCTGGGGGTGTCGGCCCAGTACAGGGTTGCTGCGTCGGGCGACCAGGCCAGTCCGTTGGCTACCGTCGCTTGGCCAGCTTTGCGCTCCAGCCTGGGCGCGGTAGCTGCTGCCGGGTCTGGCCGGCAGTCCAGCGAGAACAGCTCGGCGCGCCTGGCGTCACGCGGCTCATAGAGGGTGCCGGCCCAGAAACGGCCTTCGGGGTCGGCCTTGCCGTCATTAAAGCGGCTGTTGGCCGGGTCGTGCTCGGCCGCCGCCAGGCGCTGCAAGTCACCGCCCCAGACCGGCGCGCGGTAAATGCCGTCACGCAAGGCAATCACCAGTCCGGCTGCCGGCCCGTTCGGGCTGCCGCGGCGCGCCGGGGCAATACAGCCGGGCTCGGACGGCATGGGCCAGCTTTGGACCTCGCGCATGAACACATTGCAGCGGTGAATCTGCTGCCCGGCAATATCGACCCAGTAGAGCATCTGCTCGTCCGGATGCCAGAAGGGCGACTCGCCGAGTTCAAAGCGCAGGGGGCTCAGGGTTTGCCAGTTCATTGACCATGCTCCAGGGGGGACTTGCGTACGGTCAGCAGGCATCCGTCATGGCTGCGTTCGCACGTTACCTCGATTGTGCGCTGTCAGTTGCCCGACCACTCCAGGATTGTCCAGCCGGCGCTCGGGCTGTCGCCTTCGAGTTCCACCCTAGCCAGGGTCGCATCAAGGCGTTCGATGCGGCAGGCCAGCTTGTGGCCTTCCAACTCAGGCCGGCTTGAATGCGTGATGCGCCAGCAACCAGGCTCCAGCGTGCCAAAGGAGATTTCAAACGCTGGTCCCGGCTGAGCGCTGGGCCTGACGCGCATCAGATAACGTCCAGCCACAAATAGCCTGGCGCTTGTTTGCGCGTCGGCGCGCCGAGGCTCAGCCAGCGCCCAGAAGCGCGACGTCGAATCCGGCAGGCGGTGCCAGACTTCGCGGTAAATGCCATGCACGCCGATTTCCGTGACGAGGTCTGGCGTTTCAAAAATCATCAGGCCGGCGTCGGGGTGAGGCCGTGGCGGCTGGTAATCAACCAGCCGGTGCCAGGTGCAGAGCTCGCCGGCTTCGTCCGCCGTGACCTCGGTCACGCCAGAAAATCCCTGCTGCTCGGCCAGCAGCACGCGCGGGCTGCGAGCCGCCTCAGGAATACGCAAGTCCACATGCCAGCGACCCAGCTGCATCCAGCGCACAAATGTCGTTTCATCGCGCAACTCCGGCGTTTGCAGCAAGGAGCGCATCCAGACGCCTCGGTAGCCGGGCGGCACGGGTGGGCAGTCAGGCAGCGCACCCGCCCAGGGATCAGCGGGTTTATCAGTCATAGGCCTCGGGGAACGCTTTGAGTGAACGGTAAAAAGCCAGGTCGTGGTTGGGCCAGATCTGCGCGCCGGTCTCAGCTGCGATGGCCTTGAGCTTGCGTATGCTGTCCACGGCCTGGGCCTGCTGGCCCTGCCACAAGGTGCCGGGTGCAATCTCGTGGTCCAGGTTTTCCTGCAGGTCAGCCGCATCGCCGGCCAGCAGCACCGGCCGCCCCTTGGGCAGTTCGATCAGCATGGACATATGGCCAATGGTGTGGCCAGGCGTGGCTATTGCCTGCACGCCGGGCACAACGCTGTACTCACCCGTGTGCAACTTGAATTGCAGCGGCACACCAGCGTCGTCAAGCAGGTCGTCGGCAAACACCGCGCCATCGGCGCCGCCGCGCGCGACTTCGAGCTCATCGCGCTGGACATGGATCTCTGCGCCACAGCCGCAGCGACGCAATTCCTTCAAGCCGCCAGCATGGTCAAAATGCAGGTGGCCGATAAAAATCACATCCACGTCGGCGGCCGTCAGACCCAGGCGTGCCAGATGCCGGGGGATGCGCTGCTCCTGCGCCATCTCGGGGGCGCCAAACTCAAACACCTGCGGGTCGTAGTAGCGTGCACGCGCCAGCGGGTCATGGATCTTCGCGTGGTCGCAACCCACGTCGTAGAGAATGCGGCCGTTGCTGGTCTCTATCAGGTAGGCCAGTATGGGCGCGTCAATCAGCTCGCCCCGGCCACGCTGGTAGGTCGATATCGACTTGTCATAGCGGTGCGTCGCCGTGAGCAGCGGCCAGAGTTTGCGGGCCTGCGTCATGACGGACAGGCCCGCTCTGGCTGCGCGCGCCGCATGGCGGCCAGCAGCGCAGCGCTGCTGAGCACCGCACCAAAAATGCCGCCTTCGACCGCCATCATGTCCAGCGCGGGCTGCTGCAGCTGCGGCTCGGACGCCGCGCAGGCATCGCTGACCGTGATGCAGCGGTAGCCCAGGTCGGTTGCCGCACGCGCCGTGCTGTGCACGCAAACCTCGGTGGTGACGCCGCAGACAATCAGCGTCTGGATGGCATTGCTTCGCAGTATCTGGTCCAGGTCGGTTTGATGAAATGCGCTGTAGCCCGGCTTGTCGATGACCAGCTCGGCCGCTGCAACCGGCATCTCGTCGATGATGTCGTGCCCCCATTCACCGCGCACCAGCAAGCGCCCCAGCGGGCCCGGCGCGCCTATTTCTGCGCCCGCTGCGCGGCTGCGTGCCAGCTTGATGGGCGGGCAATCCGACAGGTCGGGCCGGTGACCTTCGCGCGTGAAGATCACGCGTGTGCCGCCAGCACGCGCCCAGGCCAGCAAGGCCTGCACAGGCGCAATCACGCGCCGCAGCCGCGCAACGTCCACGCCGGCGCGCGCCGCATAACCGCGCGCGTCGAGAAAGTCGCGCTGCATGTCTATCACCAGCAAGGCGTATGTTGCAGGCAGCGGCATGGCGGCAGCGCCCGGTTCAGCTGAACTCATGGGACACGGCGGCGGCCATGCGTTCTGCGAGCTCGGCGGCCATCACCGCGCCCTTTTGCGCGCTGGAGCCTTTGGCCGATGACAGCACGCCAGACAGCGGCACCCAGTTCTTGCGCGTGGGGTAGACGTCATAGGGCGGAAAATCCGCCGGGCCATCATCGGGTATCAAATCTATGCGCACCAGGCTGGAGTGGTAATGCAGCATCATGGAGGTTTCAATCACCGCCGCGTGCTCCAGCGCAAAGCCCGGGAAACCATTCGGAAAGACGCTGGCCAGCGTCGCCTCGGTCAGAAAATCCCAGTACTCCAGCCGCATCACCTGCAGCTTGGTCGCAGGCCCCAGGTCGCGCAAGCCAAGGTCTATACCCTCGATCAGAAACCACTGGTTTTCATAGTGGCCGTTGACGATGACCAGCTTGGTCGCGCCATGCCTGGCGAACTCGCGCACGGCATCGCGCACCGAGCCAATCAGCGTTGCGGCATCAACACTGGTGGTGCCGCAAAAATGCTGGCCACCGCCGCACTTGGGTTGCGACTTGTAGCCATAAGACAGTGTGGGTGCCACCAGACCGCCAACCAGCGCGGCGGTGTCTGCCGCCACCGCAGCCGACAGCAAGCCGTCGGTGCCCAGAGGCAGATGCGGGCCATGCTGCTCAAGCGCGCCCACAGGCAGAAAAATCGGTGGCTGGTCACGCTTGATGCGGGCCTCGTAGTCAAGCCATGAAAGCTGGTTCATCCAGACGGTGCTCATAGTTTCTCCTTGTACTCAGTTGGGCCGGCATCGGTCGCCTCCAGCAAAGAGGCTGCAGCAATCAGCATGCCACCCAGCCACATGCGCGGCAGCATCTGTTCGTCGCCAAACCAGGTCACCGTCAGGACGGCGACCAACAGTTCGGTAATCAGGATCACGCCGGCACGGCCAGTCTCCAGATGGGTGACGCCGTATTGCCAGGTGGCCGTGGCCAGGACCATCCAGCCGAAACCATAGGCCAGCAGCGCCAGCCCGAGCCCGGCGCTGATGGCCGGCAGCGGCAGGCCCTGCCAACCCACGGTCAGCGCTGACAGCAGGCCGCAGCCCATGAACACCACCACCGTCTTCGAACGCATGGGCACAGACTGGGTAGCGCGCGATATCAGGTTGTTGCCGGCAAACGCCAGGCCCGCCGACAGCGCCAGCAGGTCAGCGGTGCTCAAGGCCGCAGTGAACGCGTCGGCCCCGCCTATGACCAGCCACAGGCCCGCCAGTGCCAGACCGACCGCCAGCATGCGCCTGCCGCTGAGGGGCTCGCCCAGAAACAGCCGGCCACCGAGCACGGACCACACCGGCGAGAGGTAAAACAGCAGCATCACGCGTACCACATCGCCAAGCAGCAAGGCGTTGATGAAGGCGGTGTTGGCCCAGCCGCCGACCAGCGCAAGCAGCAGCAAGAGCGCGGCTTGAGAGCGCCAGGCGGCCCGCTCGCGCCACAGAAAGTACACACCAGCAAGACCTACCGGGCCGTAACTAAGCAGCGTCAGGTAAGGGCCGGACAAGCCCGCGGCGGCGAAGGCCTTGACCGGCCACCAGGTCAGCCCCCACAGCGAGGCCGAGAA
>CANEXF010000015.1 GCA_947443645.1 Comamonadaceae bacterium
GCCGGTCACACGCAGGTGAGCAGCATTGATGATGACCATGTAGTCACCGGTGTCGACGTGAGGCGTATAAATGGCCTTGTGTTTGCCGCGCAAACGGAGAGCAACTTCGCTGGCTACTCGTCCGAGGACCTTGTCGGTCGCGTCAATCACAAACCACTCGTGCACTACGTCAGCGGGTTTTGCGCTGAAGGTTTTCATGAGTTTCTCTTAAAAGTGAGGGTTTGTCGGGTTCTTTTCCACGGTCGGCGTTCCTCTAGTGAGAACCTCTTAGGTGGCTATCTGTGCCTGCTTCTTGCCCCGGGCAAGCCCGAAATAAGCAGCAGTCAACTACTCCGCCGCGGAACCACAAGTGCGCTGCGAAGCCTTGGATTATATGAATAATCAAGGGCTTGCGTCAACTTTCGACGTTTTGCGCATGGCAAGCAGGTACGATAGGCCCATGTTTAGCTACCGCCACGCCTTCCACGCCGGCAACCATGCCGATGTGCTCAAGCACACAACGCTGATCGCGTTGATGAAATATTTGACCGCCAAAGACACGGCATTGAGCGTGATCGATACCCACGCCGGTGCTGGACTGTACCGGCTGGACGGTGACTACACCGAAACCAGCGGCGAAGCCAAGGACGGCATTTTCCGCCTGCTTGCAGCACAAAAAACGCCTGCAGCCCCAGCCAAGCCGGCGTCAGCAGCTACCAAAAAAGTAGCGCTAGGCGGCCCGCTTGCGCCCATCCTGGAAGACTATGTCAATGTGCTGCGCGGCCTCAATCCACAATTCGCAGAAAGCGGCGACCCGGCACACCTGAGAATTTACCCCGGTTCACCGTTCATCGAGCAGCAGTTCTTGAGCGGCCGCGACAAGCTCAAGCTGTTTGAGTTGCACCCGACCGACTTCAAGTCGCTGGCGGGCAACATCGAGCAGCTCGGCGTCGGCCGGCAGGTCAGCGTGGCCAGGGAAGATGGCTTTGAAGCCCTGAAAACGTTTTTGCCACCCCCTGCCCGCAGGGCCATGGTGCTGTGCGACCCGAGCTACGAGATGAAGTCGGACTACCCGCGCGTGAGCGCCTGCATGGCCGATGCCATCAAGCGCTTTGCAACCGGTACTTATGTGGTCTGGTATCCAGTAATTCCCCGGCCCGAAGCGCACGATTTGCCGCGCAAGCTCAAGACCCTGGCTGTCAAGGCCGGCCGCAGCTGGCTCAATGCCGTGCTGACCGTCAAATCCAGCAAGCTGACCACCGACACCGAAGGTGAAGTGGTCCGTCCCGGCCTGCCGGCCAGTGGCATGTTCATCATCAACCCGCCACACACGCTCAAGGCCGAACTGCAAGCTGCACTGCCGCAAATGGTCGCGCTGCTCGGACAAGACCGCAACGCTGGTTTCACGCTGGACAGCGGCGGCTAAAGTACCGATACCGATGCCGATGCCGATGCCGATGCTGGCGCTGGCGCTGGCATGATGCCAGTGCGGCTCGCGTCAGCCGGTGCTTGCTAGTACTTCAAGGCCGTGCTCTTGCCCCAGAACACCCGGTAGGCAAACACTGTGTAGCCCACGATCACGGGCAACACCACCGCAGCACCGACCAGAATCACGCCCATGGCCTCGGGCGCGGTGGCGGCCTGCCAGATGTTGAGCTTGTCAATCACCAGCCACGGAAACAGGCTGTAGGCCAGGCCGTAAAACGCCAGCAAAAACACGCCCACGCTGGCGCCAAACGGCACCCAGGCACCATATTCATTGCCCTGGGCCAGGCGCACCGGCAGACGCTGCAGGCTGCGGTAAATGACGGCAAACAACACCGCCGTTGCAGCCGGAATTGGCAGCAGCAAGACAATATTCGGGAACGAAAACCATTTGACGAAGATGCTGTGGCTGACCAGTGGCGTCGCGATTGAAATTGCGGCAACGCCAGCCATGGTGAACAGCAGGCTGGCACGCGCCCAGCGCACCGCCTGCAGCTGCAGCTCACCCTCGGACTTGATGATGAGCCAGCCGGCGCCCAGCAGGCAGTAAGCCGCAACCAGCGCCAGACCAATGACAGCGTTAAAGGCCACGGTCCAGGCGCTGGCATCAAAGCCGGTGATCAGCGAACCCAGCATATAGCCCTGTGACCAGCTGGCCAGCAGCGAGCCAGTGTAAAACACACGGTTCCAGCGCGGCTTGTGGTCGGCATGCGCCTTGACCCGAAAGTCAAAAGCCACACCACGCAGGATCAAGCCAATCAGCATCAGTGCCACCGGCAAATAGAGCGCGCCAAGAATCAAGCCGTGCGCCATCGGAAACACTGTCAGCAGTATGCCCACGCCCAGCACCAGCCAGGTTTCATTGGCGTCCCAGAACGGGCCTATGCTGGCAATCATGGTGTCTTTCTGATCGTCGCTGGCGCGGCGCATCAGCACGCCGACGCCGAGATCGTAGCCATCCAGAATCACATAAGCGAGCATGGCCAGCCCCATGACGACCAGAAAAACAATCGGCATCCAGCCGGCTACTTGGGTCAGATCAGGCGCGAGATCAAGCATGGGATGGACCCTCTTTTTGTGGGTAGTTCAGAACATTGAGCTGGTCTTCGAGCTTGGCAGCCGCCTCGCCGGAGGTCTGGTCACCCGTTGGTTTGTGCCGCGCAAGGTAAAACAGCACCGAGATATAGGCCACGATCAGCGCCACGTAGAGCGTCAGATACAGCGCCAGCGTGAGCGCAATCTGCGGAGCAGTGACTTTGGACGCCGCATCAGCAGCCGTCAGGATGCCGGACACCAGCCAGGGCTGACGCCCCACCTCGGTCACATACCAGCCGGCAATCAAGGCCACCCAACCGGCAAATGTCATGGCCACCAGCACCCGCGCATGCCAGACGGTGAGGTCTGGGTCAGAGGTCAGGCCCGCCGACAGGCCGCCCTTAGGCGGGCCAGCCCCCTCGGGGGGCAGTGAACCACGCGAAGCGGGGAACGTGGGGGCAATCGAACGCAGCGAAGGGCCGCCCCGAGCAAGTTCAGCCCCCTCGGGGGTCAACGAACCACGCGCAGCGGGGAGCGTGGGGGCTTTTTTTCTCCAGGGTGCCAGCTGCCAAGCGGTCAGCCAGCTCACGGCCAGCATCAGCAAGCCCATGCCGACCATGATGCGAAAGCCCCAGAACACAGGTGCCACCGGCGGGTGTTTGCCCTCAAAGTCGTTGAGTCCCTTGACCTCGCCATCGAGATGATGGGTCAGGTAGAGCGAGGCGAGCTTTGGAATGGCGATCTCGTAGCGGTTTTCTCTTGCCTTCTCGTCAGGTAGCGCAAACAGCACCGCCGGCACGCCTTTTTGCGTCTGCCAGATGCCTTCCATGGCCGCCAGCTTGGCCGGCTGGTAGGCCAACGTGTTCAGGCCATGCAGGTCACCGGCGATGATTTGCAGCGGGATCAGGACGGCGGCGAGGTAGACACCGGTTTTCAGTCCGGCCATGACCTCGGCGCTGCGGTCGCTGCGCAACCAGCGGTAGGCAGAAATACCGGCGACCAAAAAAGCAACGGTCAGACCCGACGCCATCATCATGTGCGTGAAACGGTAGGGGAAAGACGGGTTGAAGATCACCTGCAACCAGCTCGTCACATGTGCTTTGCCGTCAACCATCACAAAACCGGCCGGCGTATGCATCCAGGAGTTGAGCGCCAGAATCCAGAAGGCCGACAAGGTCGTGCCACCGGCCACCAGCAAGGTTGCGGTTGTGTGCATGCGCTCACTGACACGCTGACGGCCGAACAGCATCACGCCCAGCATGGTCGCCTCCAGGAAGAAAGCGGTCAGTACTTCATAGGCCAGCAGCGGCCCGGCGATATTGCCGACCTTTTCCATATAGCCCGGCCAGTTGGTGCCGAACTGAAAGCTCATGGTGATGCCGCTGACCACGCCCATCGCAAAGGTCAGCGCGAAAATCTTGACCCAGAACTGGTAGGCATCCATCCAGTGCTGCTGACCGGTCTTGACAAAGCGCAGCTTGAAAAACAGCAAGACCCAGCCCAGCGAGATGCTGATGGTCGGAAACAAAATATGAAACGTCATATTGGCGGCGAACTGAATTCGCGCCAGTAGCAATGCGTCTAGTCCGTCCATGCTCAGCCCCTGTTGTTATTTGAAAAATCTGTTGTGGATTCATCGCCTGCGGCGGGCGCGCTGGCTGTTGTTGCCGCCATGGTGTTCGATGCGACGCGGCCTGTCAAACCAGCCACCACCCTGCCTGTGCGCCAAAGTCCATTTTTGCGCGCCAGCAAGCCAGCCATGCGGGGCGCAGAGCGGCCCGACGCGGCGTATAGTGCCGCATCGGCAAGCCATACTCGCTATCAATTAAATAGCAGCTCGCGACCGTCCCACATGCACAAACAACAGATTCGATGCCCAAAATTAGCGGGGATAGGCGCCAGGGCGACTACAGATCAAGGCGCTGGCAGATTTCCAGCGTGGGTGCGCTCTGGTTCATGCTGTAGAAATGCAGCCCCGGCACGCCGCCGTTGCGCAACTGGTCACACAAGTCGGTGATCACATCCAGACCAAAGCGCTTGATGGACGCGGTGTCGTCGCCAAAGCCCTGCAGGCGCAAGCGGATCCAGCGCGGAATTTCAGCGCCGCAGGCGTCGGAAAAGCGCATCAACTGGGTGGAGTTAGTGATGGGCATGAGCCGCTGTTGATGCAATAGCGGGCTCAGTCTTTCGGCGTAGCCAATGGTGCGGTTGCGATTTAGCCGTTGCATAAAACAACAGGAAACCACCTGCCATGGCTGCGTTTTTCAGGAAGTTCAGAAGTTGGCCATTAAATTGCGGCGGTTCCGCAGCCCAGAACGCATGGGCAATGAAGGCAGAAACCATCGTGAAAAAGGCGAGCGCAATCGCGACGTACCGAGTCTGCCAGCCGATGACAAGCGCAATACCACCCACAATTTCAAAAGCGATCGTCAAGGCCAGCAACAGCTCCGGCAAGGGAATGCCCAGCTTAGTGAAGTAGCCGACCGACGCGCCCCATGCCAGCAGCTTCCGGATGCCGGCCACTATGAAGATGAGCGCCATAAGGGCGCGTGCGGCAACGACTATTTTTTGTTCCTGAATCATGATTTGTCTCCAGTTAGTTGTTTCAAATGGAAAGCTATGCGCTCAAAATGGCGCCATACCCCGGCGTCCCAGCCTTCAGCCCTAGCAAGTCCAGCATGTTGCGCGTGGTGCAGGCAGAGGTCGAGGTGACAGGAATGCCGAGCGTGTCCTGCGCGATCTGCAGCGCCGGGATCGACTGCATCTGCACGCAGGCCGACAGCACCACCACATCGACATTGGCTGTATTGAGTTTTTTGACATCGTCAAGCAGGCGCATCGGGTCGCGGCGGCCGACTTCTAGGTTGTCGGGAATCTCGAAGCAGATGCGGTCCACCACTTCGATGCCTTCGCTTTCGATGTAAGCCACCACCTTGTCGGTCAGCGGTTTTATGTAGGGCGCCATCAAGGAAATCTTTTTGGCGCCCAGCTTTTGAAGGCCGTGAATCAGCGCGCCGGCGGAGGTCATGACCTTGGCATCGGAGCCGTTCTCGGTCGCGATGCGTTTGAAATCCGCCTCGACCTGGCGGTGGTAGCCCAGGCCCTGCGCCATGATGGCGACCAGGCAGGCGGTGCTCATCACATCGACCCGCGCGTCGGCGAGTTCTGCCGCACAGCGCAGGCCCTCCTTGTTCATGTTGGCGAGCTCTTCCGGCGTGACCTTGTGCATGCGCATGCGGCTGGAGTGGAAGGTGAAGCGCTCGGGGTGCAGCGCTTCGCGCGCCCGCAACATCGCCGGGATTTCAGTCTCCATCGTGGTGTTGGAGCTGGGCACGATCTGGCCGATGCGGTAAAGCCGGGATGGCATGAAGGGCATGGTGTGACCTGTGGTGAATGTCAAAATCAGTCGAGTGAAATCTGGGCGCGCTTGACGATGGCGGCATAGCGCAGTTTGTCGGCGTCCGCTGCTTTGGTCATGTCCGTCAGCGGGGCAATCCAGGGCTCGAAGCCGAAGCCTGCCAGACGCTCTTTTACGTCAGGCTCGGACAAGGCTTTGGCCACGCCGGACTGAATGCGCTCCACCACCGCTTTGGGCAAGCCCTTGGGGCCGTACATCGCAACCCAGGTAGAGAGTTCAAAACCTGCGGGGCCACCGGCTTCCGCGACGGTCGGCACATCGGTGTAACCCGCCATACGTTTCGGCCCGGCGTAGGCCAGCAGCCTGACCTTCTTCGCCTTGTAGAGCGGCGCCACGGTGGCGGCGCTACCAAAGGCCCAGTCCACATCGCCGGTGGCGACGGCGCTGTATAGCTGCGGCAATTCCTTGAAGGGCACATGCGTCATCTTCGTGCCGGTGCTGTTCTCGAACATGGCAGTGCCGACATGGGCGACGCTGCCGATGCCCCAGCTGCCGTAGGTCATCTGGCCTTCTTTTGCCTTGGCGGCGGCGAGCAGTTCGGTGACGTTTTTCCAGGGTGCATTGGCGCCGACCACGATGAAAAAGTTGGTCGTGTACAGCGGTGCTACCGGCTCAAAGTCCTTCACCGTGTCGAAAGGCATCTGCTTGTAGAGCTGCGGCTGCAGGGTCATGTGGGTGGCATCGACTTCCATCAGCGTGTAGCCGTCGGGCACGGCGCGTTTGGCCTCGCCAATCGCCAGCCAGCCGTTGGCGCCGGGCTTGTTGTCGACCAGCAGTTGCTGGCCCCAATCTTTGGTCAGTTTTTCACCTACGCTGCGCATCACTGAATCAGGGCCGCTGCCGGCGGAGTACGGCAGCACGACACGCACCGGCTTGCTTGGGAAGGTCTGGGCCAGCACTGGCAATGCCACGCAGGCAGCCAGGGCGGCAATCAAAAAATGGGCGGTTTTGAAAACTCTCATGCTGTTGTCTCTTTCATCTGGTTTTTAGGGGCGGGTTCGGAAACTTTTGAGGACGGATGCAGCGCGTCCCAGGCCGCGGCAAAGTGCGGGTCGCGTTGCTGCAGGTCGGCGTGGCTGACCTGGCCGGTACGGCGCATGTAGTCATAGGCAAAACTGACCGGATCCAGGTCCAGCTTGCAGGCGACGTTTTCGTACCAGTCCAGGCTTTTGGCGGCCGAGGTCTGGAAACTGAACGACGCCGGGCGGCGCGAGCCTTCAAAGGCGGCAAAGGCGGCCGGCAGGTCACCGGGATGGGCGGCGATACCCTTGTGCAGCGCAATCGCGTCCTGCATCGCCATGCGGGTGCCGGAGCCTAGCGAGAAGTGCACCGTGCGCAATGCATCGCCAAGCAGCACGATGTTGCGGTGCGTCCATTGTTCGTTTTTCACGATGTTGGCTTCGAACCAGAGCGAGCGGTTGGTCAGCAGCGTGTTGCCGCCCAGCTCTTCGGCGAATACTTCCGTGCAATAACGGCGGCTCTCGTCTTCACTGGCCGTGTCGAGTCCGGCACGTGTCCAAGTTTCCGGATCAACTTCGACCAGGAAGGTGCTGAGCTCCGGGCTGTACTGGTAGCTGTGGGCGATGAAGACGCCATGCGGGCTCTGCTTGAAGATCAGCGACACCGGGTGAAAACGCTGGCGCGTACCGTACCAGGCAAACTTGTTGCGGCGCTTTTCAAACGTCGGCTGAAAGTGATGGGAAAACTGCGTGCGCACCGCGCTGTTGCCGCCGTCGGCGGCAATCAGCAAATCAACTTCTGACGCCAGCGCGCTGACATCGCCGATACGCTGCCCGTAGTGGATGCGGATGCCGAGCCGGGTGCAGGCGCGCTGCAGCACCTGCAGCATGTCGATGCGGGCGGTGCGTGAAAAGTGGTTGCCATGAATCTGCACATGCGTGCCGCGGTGCACCACCTCAAGGTAATCGCACTTCTCGTGGTGGGCTGTGAACTCTTCAAAAAATTCGGCATCGGCCTCCTTCAGAAAAGCCAGGCCGACATCTGAGAACACCACGCCCCAGCCGTAGGTCGCACCCTCGGGGTTCTGCTCGTAGATGTCGATCTCGTGCGACGGATTGTGCTTTTTGGCGAGCAGCGAAAAGTAGAGGCCGGCCGGACCGGCGCCGATGACTGCGATCTTCATGCGGAAGCCTCCAAACCCAACAAACTGTCTGTCTGGCTTTCGTTCTGGTACTTTTCCAGCGCCGCACGAAATGCCGCAGGGATTTCAATCGAACGCCGCTCGTCACGTGCCACACACACCGGTGTCAGGGTGGCCACAAAAATCACATCGCCTTGCGGCGTGCGCGCGGTGATGTCGAGCACATAGGTGCGGCTGTGGATTTCGGCCACCGCGACCGTCATGTCAAAGAAATCGTCAGGCCGCAGCGACAGGCGAAAGTCAAAAGACAGCGCGCGGCTCGGTGTGCCGAAACCCTGCTCGTGTTTGGCTCGCTGCGGCGTAGTGTTGAACAGTGAGCCGTAGAAAAGTTCGGCGGCAGAGATCACGTATTCAGAGAAGGTCGGCGTATACACCACACCGGCAGGGTCGCAGTCGCCCCACTTGACGCGGCGGCGAATCACCAGCGGACGATCACTGACGATGTATTCCGTCGCGGTCATACCGTGGCCTCCTTGCTGTGCGCTTCGTCCTGCAGCTGCTGCAGGATGCGCTGCTTGAGCGCGGGTTTGTCGAGCTTGCCGACGCGGGTCAGCGGGAAGCTGTCGACCACCTCGATGCGCTCGGGGCATTTGTATTTAGCAAGCCCCTGGCCACTCAGAAAAGCCGCCAGCGTTTTGACGTCCGGCACGTCCATACCCGGACGGGCGACGATGAAGACGCAGCCCTTCTCGCCATAAAACGGGTCCGGCATCGCGACCAGCTTGGCATCGGCCACAGCCGGGTGCTGGCTGACAAAACCCTCGACCTCCTCACAGCCTATTTTTTCGCCGCCCCGGTTGATGTTGTCGCGTAACCGGCCCTCGAAGGCGTAACAAGTGATGCCATCGACTACATGCGCCGTCATCATGTCGCCGGTGCGGTAAAAGCCGTCCGAGGTAAAGGCTTTGGCATTGGCTTCGGGTGCATTGAAGAAGCCGCTGAGGCTGGAGGGGCCGCGAAAACACAGCTCGCCCATTTCGCCAGGTTGGACGTCCTGCTCGGTCTCGGGCACCAGCAGGCGGATCTCATCCTGCGGGCAACCGGAAGCACCCTGTGTGTGGTGCCGGGCAAAGGCAGAGGCATCGGCCGGTGAACCCAACAGCAGTCCTTCGGTGATGCCAAACAGGTTCGAGCACGGCACGTTAATGTGGGCTTCCAGGTTATCGGCGCGGCTCATGGTGGCGAACAATCGCAGCGACGACAGGTCATGCGTCGCAATGTCGGTATAGGCCAGCAACTGCGGCGCAATCGGGCCTATCGACAACGCATGGGTGATGCGGTGTTCGGCAATCAGATCCAGCATGCGAGGTATGTCGACTTTGGACATCAACACCACAGTCACGCCAATCAGCGCAGCCGGGATCAGGGTATAGAGCTGGCCGGCGTTGTGCAGCAGTGGCAGCGACCAGATCACTCGGCTGTCACTGTCGATGCGGTAGCGCCGCATCCAGGCAGTCGAATGGCCAAGATATTCGGCATGAAAACGCGGAATGATCTTGGGTACACCGGTGGTGCCGCCCGATAGCTGGAAGCTCAGCACGTCTTCGCTGCCGAGCGGGATGTTTTTCAGGCGCTCCTGCGCGGCTTCAAAAGTGATGCTGGCAATCAGCGAGTCCATTGCGGTCAAACCGTCTGCGGTGCCGCGCACCACCACCAGATGCGCGATCAGGGGATGCTGCGCCGCCATCTTCTGCGCAAACCCCACCAAATCGAAAGCACCGAAGTCGGCCTGCACAAAATAGCCGCGCGCGCCGGACTGCGTGGCCAGCTGGCCGATCTCCACCTCGCGGTGCTGCGGCAGCGAACACACTGGGACGATGCCGGCCTTGTAGCAGGCCAGCAGCACGATGGCGGTGTCGACGGTGGTTCCTAGCTGGAATATCGCGCGGTCACCAGTGACCAGGCCGAGGTTCAACAGCGCTGCGCCAAGGCGTTCGCTCAGTTCATCGAGCTCGCAAAAACTCAGGGTCCGGTCTTCACCAATGAAACCGGGCCGGTCAGGATAACGAGCGGCGGTGGCGCGCAAGGCATCGCCGACGGTCGAGCCAACCCAGGCGCCGTTCGCCAGCGAAGCTGCTGCGCGTTCTTGCAATGGGTAAGTCACGCCAGGGATGGCGCTTTGGATGTTCTGCATGTCTTTACTCCTGCTCATTTTTATTCGCTCAATGGCACCACGATCACTTTGTCGCGGTCAAACACGTCGATGCGTCCGCGCACACCGCCAGTGAAGAGGCCATACCAGACAGCGGGTTTCAGGCCCAGTGCCTTGCGGCTGAATTCGATAGGAGCATCGGCTTCGATCAGGTCATAGCCGTCAAGTGCGGTGATGCGGCATCCTGAGCGCGACGCGGCATCGCGCACCAATGACTGGAACTCATCTAGCTGCGGCACATAGATGCCGAGGCCCTTGCCACATTGCCCGTGGGTCTTGTCGAGCAACGCCGCCTTGCCTGACCAGATGTCGTCCACCGTCAGCAGGCGCTCACCTTTGCCTCTGGCAGTATCTTCTGCAGCCAGTGCAGCCTCCAGCGTCAGCGCGGCGTCGTCAGCATCAAGCTGGTCCAGTGGCCGCAGCTTGCGGGTGAATTCGACAAAGTAGCCGTTAGGGTCGCGCACATAGATGGACTCGATCACCTCATGCCGGGTTTCGATTGAGACATTCAAGCCCTGCGCTTCCAGGCGCTGCTTCCACGCCCGGAGCTCTTCGGCACTATCGACCAGCCAGGCAGTATGGGTAGCGTCGAAAACATGATCGTCGGGCAGCGGTGGCCGGGTGTCGCGACCCTGCAGCGTCGTCGGCATGTCGGAGCCAAGGTAATAAAAGAAAGCTATCGTGCTGCCATTACCGCTGTCAAAAAAGAAGTGCAGAAAATCCGGGTGCGTGGCCGGACCCCAGCCGCGTGCGGAGATTACATGCACCAGCGGCAGGCCGAGCTTGTCGCGGTAGAACTCAATCGTTTCACGCAGCTTCCAGGTCGGGCGTGCGGTGTGATCAACGCCATTGAGTGACAGGCGTGGCAGGACTTGGGGGAGGTCTCGGGCGGACATGGTGGTCATCCTCGTCAATTAGGGAAAAATTCTTGCAGCCAGTCGGCCAGCAGGCGGCCGGCTTCGAAGCGGCCAGGTGCTTCGTCTTTCGACAGCGCCCGGCCGTGATGGTCACCGCGCACACGCAAGTGACGCTTATTCGTCGAAGCGAGCGACTCAAAAATCGTTTTCACATCGCCCGGGAAGCAGGCCTGGTCGCCGGTGTACTCGACCAGCAGCACCGGTTGCGTGATGGCCGGCGCAGCGCGGGCCAACGTCGCGTTGGACGCAAGGCCCGACCAGGTCGAGAGCCAGCTTTCGGGTGTGCACTGCCGCGCAAAGCCGACCGCACCGTAATTGGAGGCAAAGGGATCGTTGCCCCAGAGCGAGCCGAATTTTCGGTCGGACCGGTCGAGCGACAAATCGAAACAGCGCAGGTCGCCGTCGGTACGCCAGACATTGATGATGGGCGTGTGGCCTGCCAGCCGTTTGTCTTCCGGTGTAGCTTTTTCTGCATCGGCTTTGACACGTTTGCGAGCAGCCATACGGCAATCAATCAGCGCTCGCGCCTTCATGTCCAGCCGCTCCACGCGCGCTCGCTGCGCGGCGCGGTAGCGCTCCACAAAGTCCGGTGCATAGCGTGTAGCTTTGGGTCCGGCAAAACCGTTGGCGGGATTCAGCGGGTCCAGCGCTACATCGACAGATAGCGCGTCGTCTTCGTCCGCCACCGATGGGTCGATGCAGTTCATAAGTAATGCGCCCTGGCCGGGATGCGGGCCGATGAAGACCATTCCGTCTGGCAAGGGCATGTCGATTTCCGCCAGCTGCGTGGGTTTACCGCCTGGTGTTTTGGCGATGCGTGCTGCACCCGGCAACGCGGCCTGCTGCGCATAAAAGGCATAAAGGCCGGCACCGCCGGAATTGCCCAACAACACGATACGTTTGAAGCCGCGGCTGCGCAGGTAGGCCAGGCCGGTGGTCACATCATGCAGGGCAAATTCATGTTCCAGCCGCAGGTCATTGCCAACCGAACGCGGCGCCTGCGACCAGGCCGCATAGCCGGCACAGACGATGTCCGGGATCAGGTAGTGGCAGGCCATGAACTCGCGCGGATGCATCACACACACAACGGTGTCCGTCGGCGTGGCCGGCTGGTAGAGCGAGCCGCTGGTGGCCGCACTGTCAGCGGTGCGCAACACCACATTGGTAGTGACGGTACCAGAGGGCACGTCGCGCGGATTCCAGTCGGTGTTGAGGAAACCAGCCGTAGCCTGGGATGCTGCGCTTGCGTTGGTTTCTGTCGCAGTAGTTGTCATGTATCGGGCCGCAAGGCGGCGCTCCTGTCATTGATTTAGATCAATGATAGGCGATATTCGACACAAGTGTCAATTATTCGACTCTAGTGATAACCCTTGGACTCTCAACTTGGTTTGGAAATGACTTTGGCTGGATTCTTCAAATGCGCATCCATCGCCGCCAGCGCATCGCGCATCTGGCTGACTGCATCCTCAACGGTGCCGCCGCGCGCCGTCTGGCCGTTTAGCGGCGCCAATCCGCGACCAGCGAATTCGGCAATCGCGGCGGCGACGCCGTCGGCTGAAACATTGCCACCAGCGCCAAACCACCAGGCGCACCAGTTGCACATGCCGATGATGGAGAAGGCTGCGATGTGGGCATTGGTGTCACGAAACTGGCCAGCATCGATGCCGCGCTGGATCACTCCAACGAAATGTTCCAGTACCGCGCGCCGCGCCGCTTCAGCAGCCGAGCGGTGCGGCTCCGGCAGGCTGCTTTCGCTGCGCTCGACCACGCGGAACTGCAGCGGGTGCGAGAGGATCAGCCCGGCGTGCTGCAAAATCAATTGTTCGAGGGCTTCATTGGCCGGCAAGACGTCGCGAGCGGAGACGCTTTGAGCCAGCAGGCCAGCTTTTTCGGTGACCTCCTCGGTCAGCGCCGCTAGCATCGACTCCTTGCTCGGAAAGTAGTAATACAGCGCTGTGCGGCTGACACCGACCGCATCGGCAATGTCATTGATATTGGTACCGCCAAAGCCTTTTTCGATAAAGAGCAGCGACGCCGCGTCAAGGATGGACTGACGCTGCGCGTCGTTGCGGGTAGGCCGCAGTTTCTTTTCTTTTGTCGGAGGGGTCATGACTGAAAATGTAGCGCAAGCGATGCGGGCGCAGGCATAGCGGCGGCGGATAAACGCGCTTCGGCCAGACGATGGGGAGTGCTGACCTGTCCAGCACGGCCTAGCTCCGCGTACTCAGTCATCAGATTCGATGCCCAAAATTAGCGGGGATAGGCGCCAGGGCGACTACAGATCAAGGCGCTGGCAGATTTCCAGCGTGGGTGCGCTCTGGTTCATGCTGTAGAAATGCAGCCCCGGCACGCCGCCGTTGCGCAACTGGTCGCACAGGTCGGTGATCACATCCAGGCCGAAGCTCTTGATGGACGCGGTGTCGTCGCCAAAGCCCTGCAGGCGCAAGCGGATCCAACGCGGAATTTCAGCGCCGCAGGCGTCGGAAAACCGCATCAGCTGGGTCGAGCTGGTGATAGGCATGATGCCGGGCACCACCGGCACATCGGCGCCAAGCTTGTAAGCGTCATCGACAAAACGAAAGTAGGCGTCGGTGTTGAAGAAGTACTGGGTGATGGCCGAATTGGCGCCCGCCTTGACCTTGGTCACAAAGGCCTGCAAGTCGGCATCGGCCGATTTGGCCTGCGGGTGAATCTCGGGATAAGCCGCGACTTCGATGTGAAAAGCGTCGCCGGTTTCAGCGCGTATGAAAGCCACCAGATCGCTGGCGTAGTGAAACTCGCCGCCAGCGCCATAGCCGCTGGGCAAGTCACCGCGCAGCGCCACCAGGCGTTTGACGCCCATGGCCTGCAGGTTGGCCAGTTGCTCGCGTACGGCGGCCTTGGTCGCGCCAACGCAGGAGAAATGACACGCGGCCTCAGCGCCTTCTGCCAGGATCTCGCTGACGGTCGTGAAGGTGCCGTCCTGGGTCGAGCCGCCAGCGCCAAAAGTCACAGAGCAAAACTCTGGCTTGAGCGCGTACAAGGCCTGACGCGCGACGCGCAGCTTGGCCGCGCCTTCAGGCGTCTTGGGCGGGAAAAACTCAAAACTGATGGGCAATGTCATGGCTGGCTTTGGTTGTCCTGGATGACGCATCCGTTAGTGCGGAGCCTGTCGAAGAGCCCTTCGACAAGCGCAGGGGAAACGGCAATACGGTGGTCACCGGCGGTAAAAAATCAATCGTCTTCTGGCTTGATGCGGCGCTTGGATCGGGCCGGGCCATGCTGGCCGGCATGCGCTTCCTCAGAGTCCTCATGCGCCGCGTGCAAGGCGCGGGTTTCACTGCGCGGTGTGCGCTTGGGCAGGTTGCGCGCAGGCGCTGCGACCAGCGGCTTGTCCTCGCCAACAGCGTTGTGGCCTTTTTTGGCGTGAATGAAAAATTCACGGTTGCCGTCGCCGCCTTCAATCGCGGACGCCATCCAGCCCAGGACCTCAACGCCGAGTTCGGCGCAGGTGTCACGCAGCCGCTTTTCAACAAATTCAAAATGCACTGGGTCGCGCACAATGCCGCCTTTGCCGATCTGGCCTGGCTGCAGTTCAAACTGCGGCTTGACCAGCATCAGCAGATGGCCGTCAGGCCTGAGCAGCCGCACCACCGCTGGCAACACCAGCGTCAGCGAAATAAACGACAAGTCACCAGTCAGAAAATCAAACAGCGGGTCAAAGCCTTCGCCATCTTCATCCTCGGCCGCTTCATCATCAAAGTCCTGATCGCCTTCTTCGCCACCGTTTTTCAGGTGCAGCGCGCGGCGGTAATGCTCGGCCAGGTCGTCAGCGGTCAGCGAACGTGCGTTCACGCCTTCAATGCAAACCACACGACCATCGTCACGCATGCTTGCATGCAGCTGGCCGTGACCTACATCAACGCCCACCACCTGTGCGGCGCCATGCTGCAGCAGGCAATCGGTGAAGCCGCCCGTGGATTGGCCGATATCCAGGCAGCGCATGCCCGCAACGTCCAGCCCGGTGCTTTTCAGCGCGCCTTCGAGCTTCAGGCCACCACGCGAAATGTATTTCGCCTCGGTGTTGTCGAGCACCTGCACCTCGGCGACATCTGGCAGCTCGTCGCCGTTCTTGGCAACCCGCTTCCAGGCTGCACCTTCTTCGGGTCGCCATTGCACACCCGCGGCAATCAGGCGCTGGGCCTGTGAGCGAGTGGTGGCAAAGCCGTGTTCGACAAGAAAAAGGTCAGCGCGCATGTATTAGTTCTATCTTCCAAAATTCAGGGGGCAGGCAGCTGCCCATAGGCCAATACGCGCCTGGCTGCGAACCCCGGCCTGCGCAAAGCAGGCAAGGATTCGCAGCCAGGCCCCGTGACAGGAATCACGGTCGCACACTGGCCACGCAATCAATAACGGTAAGCGTCGGCCTTGTAAGGACCGGTCTTGGCCACGCCAATGTAGGCGGCCTGCTCATCACTCAACTCGCTGAGCACGGCGCCGACCTTCTTGAGGTGCAGACGCGCGACTTTTTCGTCGAGGTGTTTAGGCAGCACATAGACCTTGCCCACTTCGTAGTCAGCCTGTTTGGTGAACAGCTCGATCTGCGCAATAGTCTGGTTGGCAAAGCTGGACGACATCACAAAGCTCGGATGGCCGGTACCGCAGCCGAGGTTCACGAGACGGCCTTTGGCCAGCAGGATGATGCGTTTGCCGTCCGGGAAGATCACGTGATCGACCTGCGGCTTGATCTCTTCCCAGGTGCATTTTTCCAGCGACACGACATCGATTTCATTGTCGAAGTGGCCGATGTTGCAAACGATGGCCTGGTCTTTCATGGCCGCCATGTGTTCGTAGGTGATGACGTTTTTGTTGCCGGTGGCGGACACAAAAATATCGCACTTGTCTGCCGCGTATTCCATGGTCACGACTTTGTAGCCTTCCATCGCAGCCTGCAGGGCGTTGATGGGGTCAATCTCGGTGACCCAGACTTGCGCTGACAACGCGCGCAGGGCTTGGGCCGAGCCCTTGCCCACGTCGCCGTAACCTGCGACCACGGCGACCTTGCCGGCGATCATCACGTCGGTGGCGCGCTTGATCGCGTCAACCAGCGACTCACGGCAACCGTAGAGGTTGTCGAACTTCGACTTGGTCACGGAATCATTGACATTGATGGCGCGCAGGGCCAGCGTGCCCTTGGCCGACATCTCGTTGAGGCGCAGCACGCCGGTGGTGGTTTCTTCTGTGACGCCAATGATGTTTTTCAGGCGGCGGCTGTACCAGCTTGAGTCCTGTGCAAGTTTGGCCTTGATGGCATTGAACAGGCAGATCTCTTCTTCGCTGCCAGGATGGTCCAGCAGGCTGGCGTCAGTTTCAGCGCGCGTGCCCAGGTGCATCAACAGCGTCGCATCACCGCCGTCGTCCAGGATCATGTTTGGGCCTTCTTCGGGCGTGCCCTTGGCGCCTGAGAATTCAAAGATGCGGTGGGTGTAGTCCCAGTAGTCGGCCAGGGTTTCGCCCTTGACGGCGAAGACCGGGGTGCCTACAGCGGCGAGCGCAGCGGCAGCGTGGTCCTGGGTCGAGAAAATATTGCATGAGGCCCAACGCACGTCGGCGCCAAGAGCCTGCAGGGTTTCAACCAGCACGCCGGTTTGAATCGTCATGTGCAGCGAACCCGTGATGCGAGCGCCCTTGAGCGGCTGGGCCTGGGCAAACTCCTGACGCATGGCCATCAGGCCGGGCATTTCGGTTTCGGCAATCTTCAGCTCTTTGCGGCCCCAGGCGGCGAGCGCCAGGTCGGCAATGACGTAATCTGCAAATGCAGCGGGGACAGGTTTCAGGACGGCGTTCATACGGTTCTCCAAGAATCAAACTGGGCAAAATAGCCACGGGCATGGCGCTTGAAACCCCGGCGAGAACTTTGGCGTTCACCCGGGCTGAAAAGCGCATGCGGGTGAGCGTGGTTGCAGATCGAAAGTCCTGAGCCTAGTCCACATGTCGTGGGTTGCAACGCTCCTCAGGAAGGCCACATTGTACAGATATGCAGCCCGCTGGGCGGGCGCTACCGCGCCAATACCCCAGGAAACGCCTAGGACTGCCTGGCCAAGCCGAGCTTTTCGACCAGCGCCTTTTCGCGCGCGAAGGTCTCTTGCGCAAACCTGGTGTAGCCCGCCGTGCTCATGTACATGGGCACCATGTCGTACCTGGCGAGTACGGCCTTGTAACTGGCCTGCTCCATGGCCTGCTTGAAGGCGTCGTGCAGACGCTTGACCTGCGCAGTCGGCGTGCCGCGCGGCGCGGCAATGCCAAAAGGCGAGTTCTGCACCATGTCCAGCCCGAGTTCCTTGAGTGTGGGCGCGTCTGGAAACTTGGCCAGGCGCTGCTCGCCCCAGGTGTTGAGCACACGCAGCTTGCCGGACTCGACCAGCGGCGCAAATCCGGTTGAGTCAGCTGCGGCCATCACATTGCCGCCAAGTATCGATTGCATCAGATCGGCACTGCCTTTGTAGGGCACGTGCAACAGCTGTATGCCCAGCTTTTGCGCAATCAGTTCCATCGTCAGGTGCGGGCTGGTCATGGTGCCAGTCGAGCCATAGCTCAGCATGCCAGGGTTGGCCTTGGCCCAGCCGACAAAGTGCGTCCAGGTTTTGAGCGGCGAGTCTGCCGGCACCACCAGGCCAAACGCATAGCCGGTCACATTCAACACATAAGCCAGATCCTTGATCGGGTCCCAGTTGATTTTGGTCGTGTAAGGCAGGCGAAAAACGCCCAGTGGAATCTGTGCCAGCGTATAGCCATCAGCGCTGACGCTTTGCAAGGCCTGGGCCGGCAACGTGCCACCAGCGCCCGGCTTGTTTTCAACCACCACCGGCTGACCTAGCGCTTTTGAAGCGTTGTCCGCCAGCACCCGCATGGTGATGTCGGTTGGCCCGCCGGCCGGAAACGCGATGATCAGCTTGATCGGTTTGACAGGAAAGCTCTGGGCGCGTGCCTGCGCCCCCAGCGCGGGCACAGCCAGCGCGACGGCAGATTGCAGTAGTTGACGACGTTGCATGAAAACTCTCCGGGTGATGCGGCCAATCTGGCCATCATGCATCACCGGCAGGCCTGCACACATCGGGGAAACTCCTCAAGCGCTGTCGCCACCGCGTCAGCTGGCCGCCTCAAAAACCTCAGACATTTAAGGCCTGCAGAGCAATCAGGACGGGCGCGAGCAGCTACTTAATCGATAGCAATTCAAGCTCAGACCCGCTCCAGCACGCTGCGCAAGGCGTTGCCGGTGTGGGTACCGAGCTTGACCACAGCCTCGGGCGGCGCGGACGCCACGACCCGGCCGCCGGCATTGCCGCCGTCGGGACCAAGGTCAATCACCCAGTCGGCTTCGGCGATCACGTCGAGGTCATGCTCGATCACCACCACGCTGTGGCCGCCATTGACCAGTCTGTGCAGCACACTGATGAGCTTTTCGACGTCCGCCATGTGCAGGCCGACCGTGGGCTCGTCCAGCACATAAAGCGTGTGCGGCGCCTTCTGGCCGCGCCGGGTGATGTCGTCGCGCACTTTTGAAAGCTCGGTCACCAGCTTGATGCGCTGGGCTTCGCCGCCAGACAAGGTCGGCGAGGGCTGGCCCAGCGTGAGGTAGCCCAGCCCGACATCCTTGAGCAATTGCAAGGGATGACCGATGCTGGGCATGGACGCAAAGAACTCGACAGCTTCGTCGACTTCCATTTTCAGCACATCACCAATGCTTTTGCCGCGCCAGGTCACGGCCAGCGTCTCAGGATTGAAACGTGCGCCGTGACAGGTTTCGCAAAGCACTTTGACATCCGGCAGGAAGCTCATCTCTATGGTGCGCACGCCCGCGCCTTCGCAGGTCGGGCAACGGCCGTCGCCGGTGTTGAAGGAAAAGCGCCCGGCCGCATAACCGCGCGCCCTGGCTTCCAGCGTGTCGGCAAAGAGTTTGCGTATGGTGTCCCAAAAGCCGATGTAGGTGGCCGGGCAGGAACGCGGCGTCTTGCCAATCGGCGTCTGATCGACCTCCAGCACCCTGTCGACCACGCGGTAGCCCGCAACGCGTTCGCAACCGATCCAGTCCGGCTGCTTGCCCCCCTCGTCGGCGTCGCGCCCGGCCTTGGTGGAGCGCTGCAGCACGGCGGCCTGAACATTGGCAAAAAGCACGTCCCTCGCCAAGGTGGACTTGCCCGAGCCGGATACCCCGGTCACCGCCACCAGCCGGTACAGCGGCACAGTGATGGACACGTCCTTGAGGTTGTGCAGGTCAGCGCCCACCACCTCCAGCCAGGAGGTGAACTTGCTGGCCTCGGCTGGCGCCGCATTGTGCAGCGCGCTGGCGCTGGCAGCTGCGGCTTTGAGCGCCGCGGCTTTCTGAGCGGCTTGTTTGGCCTTGCTGAGGGGTTTGGCGAGCGCGGAGCCCTCACCCCCGCCCGCTCCCGGCGGGAGAGGGAGTGAACGCCCTGAATCGCTCCCTCGCCCCTGCGGGGAGAGGGCTGGGGTGAGGGGCAGCAGCGTCTCGCGGCGCATGTTCAGCGGATGAATCAGCGGATGCGCAAGGTACTGGCCCGTGAGCGACTCCGGCACCGCAGACAGCTGCGCGGCCGTGCCCTGGGCGACCAGCCGGCCACCGCGCTTGCCAGCCCCGGGTCCGATGTCGATGATGTTGTCGGCGCGGCGTATCGTGTCTTCGTCGTGCTCGACCACCACCAACGTGTTGCCGCGGTCGCTGAGCTTGCCCAGGGCGCGCAGCAAGATCTGGTTGTCGCGCGGATGCAATCCTATGGTGGGCTCGTCCAGCACGTAGCAAACGCCCTGCAGGTTGGAGCCCAGTTGCGCTGCAAGTCGTATGCGCTGCGCCTCACCGCCCGACAGCGTGGGCGCGCCACGGTCCAGCGTGAGGTAGCCCAGGCCTACGTCTTCCAGAAACTCAAGGCGGCTTTTGATCTCGGGAATCAAATCCCTGGCAATACCGGCTTCACGGCCGACCAGCGCGAGCTTTTCTACCCAGGCGCGTATGTCGGTCACGGAAAGCTGCGCGATCTCGGCAATACCGACGCCGGCAAACTTCACGGCGCGGGCTTGCCGGTTCAGGCGCGTGCCCTGGCAACCCGGGCAAACCGTGTCCAGCACATCGTCGACCTCGGGCTCGGCAAAGCTCTGCTCGCGGCCCTTGTTGTCGGCGTCCTGCACCGAATCGTCAAACACCTTGCGCTGCTCCTTGCTGAGCTTGACGCCCGTGCCCACGCAGTCGCTGCACCAGCCGTGCTTGCTGTTGTAGCTGAACAGGCGTGGGTCCAGTTCGGCATAAGAGGTGGCGCACACCGGGCAGGCACGCTTGGTTGAAAACGCTTCCAGCCGGCCTATGCCGGCCGTCGAACTGCCGGCGAGCATGGCGCCCTTCAGGCCATCGAGCGGCGCCAGCACATGCACCACGCCCTTGCCGTGTTGCAGCGCGGTGGCCAGAAGCTGTCGCAGCTCGGCTTCGTTTTCAGGCTTGACCAGCATGTCACCGAGCGGCAGTTCGACGGTGTGCTCCTTGAAGCGGTCTATGCGCGGGAAATTCGTGGTCGGTAAAAATTCACCATCTATGCGCAGATGCGTGTAGCCGCGCGGCCTGGCCCAGTCAGCCAGTTCGGTGTAGACACCCTTGCGAGCGATCACAAGCGGCGCGAGCAGGCCGATATGCTGACCGCGGTAGGTTTTGAGCAACTGCGCCGCAATGCTTTCGGCACTCTGCGGCATGACCGCAGCATCGTCCTTGGTGCAATGCTGAATACCGAGCTTGACGTAAAGCAGGCGCAGAAAATGCCAGACCTCCGTGGTGGTGCCCACGGTTGATTTTCGGCCGCCACGCGAGAGCCGCTGCTCGATCGCCACCGTCGGCGGGATGCCGTAGACCGCATCAACTTCAGGCCGGCCCGCCGGCTGCACAATGCTGCGCGCATAGGCGTTGAGCGACTCCAGATAGCGTCGCTGGCCCTCGTTGAACAGGATGTCAAAAGCCAGCGTTGATTTACCAGAGCCCGAGACACCGGTCACCACGTTGAACTTGCCGCGTGGAATATCCACCGACAGGCTCTTGAGGTTGTTCTCCTTGGCATTGACGATCTGTATCAGGTTGGAAAACGCCGGCCGCGGTTTCCAGGCTTTGGGCTGCACTTCCTGCACGCCGTGCACCTGTCCCATGGCCGCTTCGTACTCGCGCAACGCCCTGGCTGTATGCGATGTCGGATGCTCGCGCACGTCTTCTGGCGAACCCTGGGCGACCAGCAGACCGCCACCCTCGCCGCCCTCGGGGCCGAGGTCAATCAGCCAGTCGGCAGAGCGGATCACATCCAGGTTGTGCTCGATGATGATCAGTGAATGGCCGGCCTCAAGCAACCTGCGCAGCGCGCGCATGAGCTTGGCAATGTCGTCGAAATGCAGGCCGGTGGTGGGCTCGTCAAACAAAAACAGCGTGCCCCGCCCAGGCAGCTTGAGCGCCAGCGCCTGCTTGCTTGCGCTTTTGGTCTTGCCCGCGGACTTACTGGCCTCGGCCAGGTAGCCGGCGAGCTTGAGGCGCTGCGCCTCACCACCCGACAGCGTGGGCACGGGCTGGCCCAGCTTCACGTATTCCAGCCCCACGTCAACAATGGGCTGCAAGGCGCGGACCACGTCGCGGTCCTGCGCAAACAGCTGCACCGCTTCGCTGACCGTGAGGTCCAGCACATCGGCCACGCTGAGCAGCCGGGGCGTGGTTTGGCCTATGGCCTGGCGTTCAATCGTGACTTCGAGAATCTCGGCGCGGTAGCGTTTGCCGTCACAGTCGGGGCAACGCAGATAGACGTCGCTCAGGAACTGCATTTCAACATGCTCAAAGCCCGAGCCACCACAGGTCGGGCAGCGCCCGTCGCCATTGTTGAAACTGAATTTGGTGGCGGTATAGCTGCGCTCGCGCGCCAGCGGTGACTGCGCAAACAGATCCCGCACGGCGTCCCAGGCGCCGACATAACTGGCCGGATTCGAACGCGCGGTCTTGCCTATGGGCGACTGGTCAACAAAAACCACATCGGTCAGGTGGTCCGCACCCATCAGCCGGTCGTGCAGACCCGGCGTTTCCGTGGCCTTGCCAAACTGGCGCAGCAGCGCAGGCGCCAGAATATCCTGCATCAGGGTCGACTTGCCGGAGCCGCTCACACCCGTCACGCAGACCAGCCGCTGCAGCGGAAAGTCAACGGTCAGGTTCTGCAGGTTGTGGTCACGCGCGCCTTCGAGAATCAAGCGCGGCGTGTTGTCGGTCACGGGCCGCTTGAACCCCATGCCCACTTGCTTGCGTGAGCCCAGGTAGGCGCCGGTCAGCGTGTCGGCATGCTTGAGGTCTTCGGGCGTGCCGTCAAACACGATCTGGCCGCCCTTTTCTCCGGGGCCAGGGCCCATGTCTATCATGCGGTCAGCGGCCAGCATCACGGCCGGGTCATGTTCGACCACGACCAGCGTGTTGCCCGCATCGCGCAGACGGTGCATGGCCTGGGTGATGCGGTTCATGTCGCGTGGGTGCAGGCCAATCGAGGGCTCGTCGAGCACAAACAAGGTGTTGACCAGCGATGTTCCCAGCGCCGTCGTGAGGTTGATGCGCTGCACTTCACCGCCAGACAAGGTGCGGCTTTGCCGGTCCAGCGTGAGATAGCCAATGCCCACGTCACAAAGGTATTTCAGGCGCGTCTGGATTTCTTCAAACAGCGACTTCAGGGCCTTTTGCTCGGCATCGTCGCCGAGCGCAGCCAATGAAAGGCTGGCAGAAAACTTCTGCAAACGATCGATAGGCAGGCGCATCAGATCATGCACGCACAGACCAGGCATGGCTTCGAGCTGGGCACGGCTCCACTGCACGCCGACCGGCATGAAGCGCTCGGCAGGCGGCAGGACCGCGTCAGCGGCCTGCTTGGTGCCCAGGCGCCAGAGCAGCGACTCCAGCTTCAGGCGCGCGCTGCCGCAGGTCTCGCAAGGCGTGTAGCTGCGGTACTTGGACAGCAGCACACGAATATGCATTTTGTAAGACTTGCTCTCAAGGTACTCAAAAAAGCGCTTGATGCCAAACCAGTGCTGGCTCCATTTGCCATTCCAGGCCGGTGAGCCGTTGATGACCCAGGCTTGCTGCTCTGGCGTCAGTTTGTACCAGGGCGTGTCGCGCGGAATGCCCGCCGCCTCGGCGTGGCGCATCAAATCGTCCTGCGCCTCCTTCCAGGCTGGCGTTTGCATGACCTTGACGGCGCCGGAGCGCAGCGTGAGCTTGTCATTGGGAATCACCAGGCCAAGGTCAACGCCGATCACGCGGCCAAAGCCCTTGCACTTGGTGCAGGCGCCCATGGCCGAGTTGAAGGAAAACAGCGAAGGCGTTGGCTCCGCGTAACGCGTGTCGCTGTCCGGGCAATGCAGGCCGCTTGAAAAGCGCCACAAAAGCTCGTTAGTCGCCTCGCTTTTCACGGCGGCGCTGCCCCCCGAGGGGGCTGGCTCTGCCTGGGGCGACCCGGCGCTATCGCTGCCGCTCACCGCCAGAACATAAACATTGAGTCGCCCGCCGCCGCGCTTGAGCGCGGTTTCAATGGCTTCAATCGCGCGCGCTTTTTCAATCGTCTGAATGCGAAAGCGATCGGCCACCACGTCCAGAAGCTGGTGCGGCCCGGCCGGCGTGGCCACCTCGCGCTGCGCGTGCACGCGCGTAAATCCGCTCGCCGAAAGCCATTGCTCGAGTTGCTCAGGGCTGGTGTTGCCCGGCAGCTCCACCGGAAACGTCAGAACCAGACGTGCCCCGGCGAAATATTGAGCGCCCTCCATGGCGGCGGTACGCGTCATCAGCTGCGCATAAATCGACTCCGGCGTGTCATGGCTGACGGATTGCGCGGTCTGCTTGTCAAACAACTCGGCCGATCGCGCGTACAAGAGCTTCAGATGGTCATTTAGCTCGGTCATGGTGCCCACGGTGGAGCGGGAACTGCGCACCGGATTGGTCTGGTCAATCGCAATCGCTGGTGGCACGCCTTCAACCTTGTCAACCGCGGGCTTGTCCATACGGTCCAGAAACTGCCGGGCGTAGGCCGAGAAGGTCTCCACATACCGTCGCTGCCCCTCGGCAAACAAGGTGTCAAACACCAGCGATGACTTGCCCGAACCGCTCGGCCCCGTCACCACCGTCATTTCCCCGGTACGGATATCCAGGTCAAGGTTTTTGAGGTTGTGCTGACGCGCACCGCGGATGCGGATGATTCCCTGGGGCATGAGTGAGGACTTTCCTGAAGAAGTCAAACATTCTAGACAGCGGCCCTGCGCTTGAGTAACTTAGGGTTAAAGCCCTCTCGTCCGCTGTTTCAAGCCGGTTGTCATACCCACCCCCGTTTGACCCGATCAACTCAGGATACTTATAGGTTCCGCGCGCAGCTAATACAAGCTGTTGCGCGCCCTCCCGGCGTCAAGGCCCAATGGTCTTGCCAGCCTATTACAAGGAACCACGAGATGAAAAAATTGATGTTGTGCTTTGGCGCACTTGCACTGGCGGCGCTAAGCCATGCAAGCCACGCGCAAATCCTGATTGGACAAACCGCAGGTTTTTCGGGTGTTGTGAGCGCCGGCGTGAAGGAAACCACTGAAGGCGCAAAGCTCTACCTTGACGCGACCAACGCCAAAGGCGGCGTTCATGGTCAGAAAATTGAACTGATTTCGCTTGATGACAAGTTCGACCCCAAGCTCGCCGGCGAAAACGCGCGCAAGCTGATTGAAGAGCAAAACGTGCTTGCACTGTTTCTGACGCGCGGCACCCCGCATGCTGAAGCCATGATTCCCCTGCTCGCCAAATACGGCGTAACGCTGATAGCGCCGTCGACTGGCGCGATGATCTTGCATCAACCGGTTCAAAAACATATTTTCAACGTGCGCGCCACCTACCAGCGCGAAGCTGAAAAAGCCGTCACGCACCTGCAATCCATGGGCATCACCCGTATCGGACTTGTTTATGCAGACGACAGCTTCGGTGCCGACGGCGTCACAGGCGCACAAAAAGGCCTGGCCGCGGCCAAGCTGCAGCCCACCGTGCTGGAAAAATTCAACCGCGCCAAACCAGACTTCGTCCCGATCGCGCCCAAGCTCGACCAAACCAACACACAAGCCGTCATCATGGTGGCCTCGGGCCAGGCCGTAGTTGATGGCGCCAAGGCCTTCCGCGCTGCCGGCTCGACCGCACAGATCGTGACACTCTCCAACAATGCATCGGAAGGCTTTATCAAAAGCCTGGGCGATGGCGCACGCGGCGTCATCGTGACCCAGGTATTTCCCTATGAGCGCTCGATTGCCTATCCCCTGGTCAAAGAAGCCCAGGAACTGGCAAAAGCAAAAGGCATGAGTGGGGTCAGTCCCGCCATGCTCGAAGGCTTTGCTGCGGCCAAGGTCCTGGTTGAGGCACTGCGCCGCGCCGGCCCCAAACCTACCCGCGACAAGATTCAGACCGCGCTCGAAGGCATTCGCAAGCTGGATCTTGGTGGACTGGAGATCAGTTATGGCCCGGACGACCACACCGGTTTGGACTTTTCCGACTTGTCCATCATTGGAACGGACGGCAAGTTCAAGCGCTGAATCAGGCGGCGTCCCCCTGCTGACGCCGCGACGCACTGGGCGACGTCAGTAGTAGAGCGCGTTTTCCAGTTCAAGAAACTTTTCAGGGCCAACCGCCTCCCTGATTTTTGGCGCGAGCTCCTTGAGTTTGTCGATGTCACCGGCAGCCTCGACCGCCAGATTGAGCCTGAAGCCGCGCAAGCCCAGCTCGGAGGTCAGGCGTATGGCGATCGGATAAGCCTTGGAGTAATGCGCCTGGGCGCTCAAGGTGGGCTGACCATCGGCGCTGTGTGACAACACGGCGACCAGTTTTGGCGCGCCGGACAATGCAGACGCAGCCACGCTCGCCATGACCTCAGGCGCGGCCACCCCAGGAGCGAGCAAACCCAGCGCCACAAGGTGGTTCACATCCTCAAGCGTCACCCCCAGACCCGCAGTGGCCTTCAACACCTCATTAATGTCGCGCTTGCCATCAAACATGATGAAGGCAGAACGCTGACGCGGGGTCAGCGCGGGCGAGCGCTGATGCAAGGCGGTCTGACCCAACTCAGTTTTGAAATAAATCATCGGCATGGCTCCTTGTCGCGTACTTCAGCACGAATGAGGAACGCAACGTGCCAAACGGTGCGCGCGCGTCAATCAATCCACTCGCCTGAATTTAACCCAAATCCCTCGCCAGAGCGACTAATGCGACGACTCCTTGCAGGTCTTTCTGACCGTGCTTTTCACCGCTCAGGTCAATGTCACCACCCTTGTTCAACAGGAACAGGGCCAGTCCGGCGAACACGACGAATCCAATAATCAACTTCCACATTTCAGATTTCCTTAAAAAAAAAGCTCCCGTCAAAAGACAGGAGCCTGAACAGATTGACTCAACGAATCGACAGGCGCCAGCCGAAGCCAGCGCCCTTGTCGATCAGTCGTGAGCGTAGATATCAACGTCCTTGGTTTCCTTGATGAACAAGGTGCCAACCACCACGGTGACGCCCGCAATGATGATGGGGTACCACAAGCCGTTGTACATGTTGCCGGTCTGGGCGACGATGGCAAAAGCGGTCGTTGGCAACAGGCCGCCAAACCAGCCGTTACCGATGTGATACGGCAAGCTCATGGAGGTGTAGCGGATACGCGTCGGGAACAGCTCAACCAGCATCGCGGCGATCGGGCCATAGACCATGGTCACCAGCAGCACCAGATAGAACAAGATGGCAGTGACGGCGACCTTGTCGATTTTGGCAGGGTCAGCCTTGCTTGGGTAGCCGGCGGCTTTCAAGTCATCCGCAACGGCTTTCTTGAACTCGGCATCCTTCTTCTTGGCTTCATCAGCCGGCAGACCTTTGGAGCTGTAGCTTGGAATCGCTGCTTCACCAATTTTGATACTGGCAACGGTTCCGGCGGGTGCGGCAACATTCTCATAGCTGACAGATGCGCCGGCAAGAACCTGCTTGGCGATGTCGCAAGAACTGGTGAACTTGGCTGTGCCCGTTGGGTTGAACTGGAACGAGCACTCGGCAGGGTCAGCCGTGACCGTCACCTGGTTCTTGGCTTGCGCTGCGGCCAGATCAGGATTGGCGGCTTTGGTCAAGGCAGTGAACACCGGGAAGTAGGTGACCACGGCCAGCAGGCAACCGGCCATGATGATGGGCTTGCGGCCAATCTTGTCAGACAAGGTACCGAAGATCACGAAGAATGGTGTGCCCAAGATCAGCGAGTAAGCCACCAGAATGTTGGCCGTAGGACCGTCCACTTTGAGCGCTTGCGTCAGGAAGAACAGCGCGTAGAACTGGCCCGAGTACCAGACCACGGCCTGGCCGGCGGTCAGGCCGATCAGCGCCAGAATCACGATCTTCAGATTTTTCCACTGGCCAAAAGATTCAGACAAAGGCGCTTTGGAGGTCTTGCCTTCAGCCTTCATTTTCTGGAAAGCCGGTGACTCGTTCATAGAGAGGCGGATGTACACAGACACGCCCAGCAGCAGGATGGAGACGACAAACGGAACACGCCAGCCCCAGTCAGCAAAAGCGGCCTCGCCAATCGCGGTACGCACGCCCAGGATGACCAGCAAGCTCAGGAACAGGCCCAGCGTCGCAGTGGTCTGAATCCAGGAGGTGTAGGCGCCACGCTTGTGATGCGGTGCGTGCTCGGCCACATAAGTCGCAGCACCACCGTATTCACCACCGAGTGCCAGACCTTGCAGCATGCGCAGGGCAATCAGGATCACCGGCGCTGCGACGCCGATAGAGGCGTAGCTGGGCAACAAACCAACGATGAAAGTCGACAAGCCCATGATCACGATGGTGACCAGAAAGGTGTACTTGCGGCCGATCATGTCGCCGAGTCGGCCGAACACCAGTGCGCCGAATGGACGCACGATGAAACCGGCAGCAAAAGCCAGCAGCGCAAAAATGAAGGCCGATCCGGCGTCCAGTCCGCTGAAGAACTGCTTGGCAATAATCGCTGCGAGTGAACCGTAAAGGTAGAAGTCGTACCACTCAAATACGGTGCCCAGCGAAGAAGCGAAGATGACCTTCTTTTGCTCTGCGGACATAGGCCTGTTATCAACGGCTATGGACATAGTTCTTGTCTCCAAAATAATTAGGCTTCCAACTTGGAAGTCCACTCAATTATTTTGCTTATGTCTGACCCAACTCTGACGTGAAAATAACAGGAGCTTGCGCCAAACTTATGCCGGGCTGACAACTCAAGGGGAAACCCTTGGAGAACTTTTCGGCATGCGAATCACCCCTAGGGAAAACACCAAGTTATCAGCGCGTTCGCCCTTGCACCCCGGGTCGATGCGCTGCCGCCGTTTTCCAGTCATCACCCTCAAACCAGGGGTGGTCCAGCAGGTAATCACGCAGCATGGGCAGCGCATCCAGACCCCAGAAAATCTTGTCATCCACGGCGAAGGCCGGCACGCCAAAAACACCTTGTTCGATCGCTCGCTGCGTATTGTCTTGAAGCTGCGTCTTGACGGCATCACTGCCGGCATCGCGGCTGGGCGACAGCGCCTGCGTCAGGCTTTGAAGCCTCAAGGTGTCGGTCGCATCCAACCCGCCGCGCCAGACATGGCGAAAAATGGTTTCGCAAACATAACGGTTGGGATGCGCGGGCGCTGCGGCCGGACTACAGGCCAGCGCCAGCCTGAGCAGCGGCAGTGGGTTGAAGGGGTGGCTCAAGGGCAGTTGCAGGGGAATGTGCAGGCGATTGGCCAGCCACAGCACCTGGCGGTAAGTCCAGTCGCGCTTGGGGGCGATCTCGGCCGGACCGAGCTGGCCGTGGTGCTTGAGCATGCCGGCAAAAAGCACCGGCTCATAGCGCACGCCATAACTCAGGCCAGCCAGCGCTTCGGGCAACTGCTCAAAGGCCAGATAGGCATAGGGCGAAATGAAATCCAGGTAGAAGGTGATCTGTTTCATGCGAGGTGCTGCTTGGGTTTGGCGGCGCCCGCCTGCAAGTCGGCCATGCGCTGCTCGATCATGTTCCAGATCTGGCGTTTTTCAGAATCATCCGCGCTGCTCCACTGAGCGATCTCCGCACGCGTACGAAAGCAGCCTTCGCACCAGTCAGCGCGCGCGTTCATTTGGCAAACCGAAATACACGGGGAAGGAATTTCGCCTGCAGCACCCACAGAACGGCCGCGAATAGCTACTAAATCAATAGCGCGACGAATGGCCGGCGTCAACTCTGGCGCGGCCGCATGTGCCAGCGCTGCGGCCGTGGGCTCTGCGGCGACAGGCATCAGGCCTCTGCCTTGCTCAAGAGCGCGGTGGCGGCGCGCGAATTCGGCTTGCGCTGCAAGAAGTCACTGATGAACTTGCCCGCCTCAACCAGTTTGTGCAGGTCAATGCCGGTGGCTATGCCCATGCCGTGCAGCATGTAGACCACGTCCTCCGTGGCCACATTACCAGTCGCGCCTTTGGCATAGGGGCAGCCGCCCAGGCCGGCGCAGGAGGTGTCAAACTGCCAGATTCCCATTTGCAGACAGACCAGCGTGTTGGCCAGCGCCTGACCGTAGGTGTCATGAAAATGGCCGGACACCTGGTCCACGGCGTAGTGCTTGAGCGCGGCCTCCATCGCGCGCTGCACCTTGATGGGCGTGCCCACGCCTATGGTGTCAGCCACGCCGATATGCTCGACCCCGATGTCCTTCATGAGCCGCGCGACCAGCTCGACCCGCTCAGGCGCGACCTCGCCTTCGTAGGGGCAGGCCACAGCGCAGGAGATCGCGCCACGCACGCGGATATGCCGCGCCTGCGCGGCCTGCACCACCGGGCGAAAGCGTTCAATACTCTGTGCAATCGAGCAATTGATATTGCGCTGGCTGAAAGCCTCGCTGGCCGACGCAAACACCACGATCTCGTCGGGCCACAGCTCGGGCGCCGTAGACACTGCGGCCTCAAAACCCTGCATGTTCGGCGTCAGCACCGAGTAACGCACCCCGGGCTTGCGCCGTATGCCGGCCATGACCTGAGCGTTGTCGGCCATTTGCGGAACCCATTTGGGCGAGACAAAACTGGTGACTTCAATTTCCGTGAGCCCGGCGTCCTGCAAGCGATGCACCAGTTCAATCTTCACGGCGGCAGGCACTGGAGATTTCTCGTTTTGCAGGCCGTCACGCGGCCCCACGTCAACGAGCTTGACTTTGGATGGCAATTTCAAAAGGGCTCCTTTTTGAGGTGAGGGCATGGCGCTACGCGCAGTGGGCGACCGTAGACCTTGCCAAGCAAGCAGGGGCCGCGGATCTGGCTTTGCCAGTCCGCAGGCGCAGCGGCCCCCTCGGGGGGCAGGGAGTTACGCGGAGCGAACGACCGTGGGGGCAACATCAGTATCCCTTTTTCGGGTCAACCACACCGGCAAGGCGGTCCGACGTTGCGCCGTGTTGCATGGCCAGGATTTTCGCCGCGATCTGGGCCACGCTTTCCTCGCGCATGGTGCGCGCCGAAGTATGCGGCGTGATCGTGATTTTCGGATGCTGCCAGAACGCATGCCCTGCAGGCAAGGGTTCTTGCCGAAAAACATCCAGACTGGCCCCTTCAAGATGGCCACTTTCAAGCAGCGCCAACAAGTCATCATCGACCAGATGGCCGCCGCGCGCCACGTTGATCAGATAAGCCCCGGGCAGCAAGCGGGACAAATTCTCGCGCCGCAAGAGGCCTTCTGTTTCTGGTGTCAACGGCAACAGGCACACCAGGATTCGGCTGGCGGCAAGAAAGTCGTCCAGACCATCCTGACCGTGAAAGCAGCGCACGCCGTCCAGCAGCTTCGCAGAACGGCTCCAGCCCGAGACCGAAAAATCAAACTGGGTCAGCGCCTTTGCCACGCGCTGCCCCAGCACGCCCAGACCCATCACGCCCACCGGGTAGTCCTGGCGCAGGCGCGGCTTGCGGTAAGACCACAACCCCTTGGCCGCATCGGCCTGGTAAGCGTCGAAGGCCCGGAAATGCCGGATCACCGCATGACAGACAAATTCGGCCATCTGCACCGACATGCCCGCATCGTCGAGCCGGACAAGGGGAACACCGGCAGGCAGGCGCAGCTTCAGAAGCGCATCGACACCCGCGCCTATGTTGAAAATGCCTTTGAGTCCAGTCTGCTCGTCAAAAAAAGCCTGGGGCGGCGCCCAGACCACGGCGTAGTCAGCTGGATGTTCACCGGGCGACCACAAGGCGATCTCCGCGCCCGGCAAGGCCGCGCGCAGGCCGTCCAGCCAGGGCTGGGCTTTGGTATCGGTACAGCAAAAAACAACACGCATCGCTTGGCAATCCATTCAGGTCTCAGATCAGAATCACAGGCCGATCTTGAGCAGCTCGGCGCCTTCAGCAACCTGGTCTCCGGTCGCATACAGCAGTTCCAGCACCACGCCGTCGGCAGGCGCTGCAATCGTATGCTCCATTTTCATGGCTTCCATCACGGCCAGCGCCTGGCCCTTGCTGACCTTGTCGCCCACAGCAACACGGAAAGACACCACCTTTCCAGGCATGGGAGCCGTGAGCCGCCCGCCCTCGGCCGGCCCGGCCCCCGCATGCGCGAGCAAATCGATGGCTGTGATCTGCGTGGCGCCGCGCGCCGAAAAAACATGGTCCACCTCGCCCTGGCGAAACACCGTCACCGTCAGTCGCTGGCCCGCAAACGCCACATCAATGCCCTGGGCAGCTCTGGAAAAAACCAGCGCGCCGCTCGCACCTGGCAGGCTCAAATGCAGTGTGCCGTCGTGCAGATAGCTGAGCTGGGCTTTCGCCGGCTCGCCGTGAAATTCGAATTCAAAAGGCCTGACGGTCAGGCCATGCGAGCGCCAGCCATCGCGGCGACTGAACGGATCAAGGGTCTCCTGGTCTTTTTCGTCCAGCACAATCTGTGCAATCGCACTCGCAGCGGCCAGGGCCAGGCCCAGCGGCTCCTGGTTAAACAGCGCGGCCTGTTCGCGCGGGATCAAGGCCGTGTCCAGATCGCCCGCGGCAAACGACGCGCTGCGCACCACATAGCGCAGGAACTGCACATTGGTGTGCAGCCCGACGATGCGGGTTTGCGCCAGCGCCTCATCAAGCCGGGCCAGAGCTTGCTCGCGGGTCTGGCCATGCACGATAAGCTTGGCCACCATGGAATCGTAATAAGGCGAAATGGTGTCGGCCTCACGCACGCCATCGTCGACACGCACCACACCGGTTTCAAAGCTCACGCAGGCCGGCTTTTGATACAGCTGCAGCGTGCCAGTGGCGGGCAGAAAGTTGTTGTCCGGGTTCTCGGCACAAATACGGGCTTCGATCGCATGGCCATGGATGCGCAACTGGTCTTGCGCCAGCGGCAGTTTTTCACCCGAGGCCACCAGCAGTTGCCACTCGACCAGATCCAGGCCTGTGATGGCTTCGGTCACCGGATGCTCAACCTGCAGACGCGTGTTCATCTCCATGAAGTAGAAGGCCCCCACGCTTGCCACTTCGTGTGCTGCGCTGCCCCCCGAGGGGGCGCTGCGCCTGCGGCCCGGCAAAGCCGGTTCCGCGGCCCCGGCTGGAAAAGAGGACTCACCCAATCCTGCCACTTCGCCATTCCGTTCGTCCTGAGCGTGTCTAAGGACGGCATCGGGGTTTTTGAGGGCTTGCTCGACGATGAATTCCACCGTACCAGCGCCCACATAGTTGACGGCGCGCGCAGCCGCGACCGCAGCTTGGCCCATCTCCTGGCGCATGGCTTCAGTCATGCCGGGTGCGGGCGCTTCTTCCAGCACTTTCTGGTGGCGACGCTGCACGGAGCAGTCGCGCTCGAACAGGTAAACATAGTTGCCGTACAGGTCACCAAAGATCTGGATTTCGATATGGCGCGGGCGCTGCGCATACTTTTCGACCAGCACGGCGTCGTCGCCAAAGCTGTTGATGGCCTCGCGCTTGCAGGATTGGAGCGCGGCGTCGAAGTCTTCGGCTTTGTCGACCGCGCGCATGCCCTTGCCGCCACCGCCGGCGCTGGCCTTGATCAGCACCGGGTAGCCGATACGGTCGGCCTCGCGCTTGAGCAATGCCGGCGACTGGTCGCTGCCATGGTAGCCGGGGACCAGCGGCACGCCGGCTTTTTCCATCAACTGCTTGGACTCGGCTTTCAGGCCCATGGCCTTGATGGCTGCGGGCGACGGCCCGATGAACACCAGGCCGGCATCGGCACAGGCCTGCGCGAACTCCTCGTTTTCACTCAAGAAACCATAGCCCGGGTGAATCGCCTCGGCCCCGGTGGCCTTGGCCGCCGCGATGATTTTGTCCCAGCGCAAATAGCTGTCTTTGGGCGCACTGCCGCCCAGATGCACGGCTTCATCACAAACCGCCACATGCTTGGCGCCGGCATCAGCATCGGAATAAACCGCCACCGTCTTGATGGCCATGCGCCTGGCGGTTGCCGCCACCCTGCAGGCTATCTCTCCTCTGTTCGCAATCAGTATTTTTTTAAACATGGTCTACCTTCGCGATGACTAAGACTGCTGGCTGTGGTCTGTCGCCAGCCAGGACGGCTTGCGCTTTTGCAGGAAGGCCTGCACGCCGTCCTTGCCCTGCGCACTCGAGCGGATGTCGGCAATGCCTTTGACCGTGTGCGCAATCAGCTCTTTGGAGATGTCGCGGCCCGCCACGTCATGCAGCAGTTGCTTGCAGGCTTTGACGGCCTGAGGACCAGCAATGCACAGTGCGTCGGTGATGCCAGATACCGTCACATCCAGCGTCTCGGCGGAGGTGACTTCATGGACAAAACCCAGACGCCGCGCCTGCAAGGCATCAAAGCGCTCAGCCGTCAGAAAGTAGCGCTGCGCTGCGCGCGCGCCCATGGCACGAATGACATAAGGGCTGATGGTGGCGGGCACCAGGCCCAGCTTGACCTCGCTCAGGCAATAGTGGGCGCTGTCGACTGACACGGCAATATCGCAGGCGGCGACCAGCCCCATGCCACCGGCATACACATCGCCCTGGATGCGGGCCAGCGTGGGTTTGGGGCAGGCATAAATGGCCTGCAGCATTTCGGCGAGTTGCGCGGCATCGGCGAGGTTCTCCGCATAGCTGTAGTCCGCCATGCGGCGCATCCAGTTCAGATCGGCGCCGGCGCAAAAGGCTGTGCCCTCTGCGGCCAGAACAATGCAGCGCACATCGCTGTGCTCGCCCCAGTGCCGGAAGGCCTGCGTCAGCAGCCCAATCAGCTCGTCATTGAAGGCGTTGCGCACTTCTGGACGGTTAAGCGTCAAGGTCACGACGCCGTTTTTGAGGGTTTGCAACAGTTGCGTCGCTTGGGTTGGCGTTTGGTTTTGCATGGCTCACATCCTGAACAGGCCAAATCGGGTCTCGGCAACCGGCGCGTTCATGCTGGCCGACAAACCGAGGGCCAGCACGCGCCGGGTATCGGCCGGGTCGATCACGCCGTCGTCCCACAGCCTTGCGGTCGCGTAATAGGGATGGCCCTGTTCCTCGTACTGCTGGCGTATCGGAGCCTTGAAGGCATCTTCTTCCGCAGGACTCCATTGCCCGCCCTTGCCTTCTATGCCATCGCGCTTGACCGTGGCCAGCACGCCAGCGGCCTGGTCACCGCCCATCACACTGATGCGCGCGTTCGGCCACATCCACAAAAACCGCGGTGAAAACGCCCTGCCGCACATGCCGTAATTGCCTGCGCCAAAGCTGCCGCCGATGATGATGGTGAACTTGGGCACCTTGGCGGTAGCCACCGCCGTCACCATCTTGGCGCCGTTGCGCGCAATGCCTTCGTTTTCGTACTTGCGGCCGACCATGAAGCCGGTGATGTTCTGCAAGAACACCAGCGGGATCTTGCGCTGGCAGCACAGCTCGATGAAGTGGGTCGCCTTGAGCGCTGATTCGCTGAACAAGATGCCGTTGTTGGCAATGATGCCAACGGGCATGCCTTCAATCTGCGCAAAGCCGCAGATCAGCGTGGTGCCGTAGCGCGCCTTGAACTCGTCGAAATCACTGCCATCGACAATGCGCGCAATGATTTCACGCACGTCAAAGGGCTTGCGGGTATCGACCGGGATCACACCATAAAGCTCATCCGCTACATATTTCGGAGCTGCTGGCGCCCGCCCAGATTGCGCTACAGCCTTTTTTATATTCAAATTCTTGACGGCCATGCGGGCCAGCGCCAGCGCGTGCAAATCGTTTTGCGCCAGATGGTCCGCCACGCCCGACAGCCGCGTGTGCACGTCGCCGCCGCCCAGGTCTTCGGCGCTGACCACCTCGCCCGTCGCGGCCTTGACCAGCGGCGGACCACCCAGAAAAATCGTGCCCTGGTCCTTCACGATGATGCTTTCATCGCTCATGGCCGGCACATAAGCGCCGCCCGCCGTGCAAGACCCCATCACCACGGCAATCTGCGCAATGCCCTCGGCACTCATATTGGCCTGGTTAAAAAAGATGCGGCCAAAATGGTCGCGGTCAGGAAACACCTCGTCCTGGTTGGGCAGATTCGCGCCGCCCGAGTCCACCAGATAAACGCAGGGCAAGCGGTTTTGCTGGGCGATTTCCTGTGCACGCAAGTGCTTTTTAACCGTCAGCGGGTAATAGGTGCCGCCTTTGACGGTGGCGTCGTTGCAGACGATCATGCAGTCCACGCCGCTGACGCGGCCTATGCCGGCAATCAACCCGGCGCAGGGCGCGCTGTCATTACCATCACGGTCCTGGTACATGCCGAGCGCGGCCAGCGGGCTCAGCTCCAGAAACGGGGTGCCGGGATCGAGCAGCATCTGCACCCGGTCGCGCGGCAGCAGTTTGCCACGCGCCATGTGCCTGGCACGCGCCACCTCGCCACCACCGGCGGCCGACTTGGCAATCTGCAATTGCAGGTCGTCGACCAGCACGCGCATGGCGGCGGCATTGGCCTGAAATTCGGCAGACCGGGCGTTGAGCGTTGTCTCAAGAACGGGCATAGATTCCTCACTGCGGCGCTGGCGGCCGCGCATGGGCCACACCTTAACGCCAATCCAGCAGCATAGGCGCAAATACAGACCAAACCAGCGCCAACCCGGTTGCAAATCGTGCCAAATAACGTCAAACTTAGACTATGCCAGCGCATCTGCTCATCACCCGCTCAAGCCAGGCCATAGCCGCCACACCCATGGCGTTTGCCAGAAGCATTGCACAGGCATTCAAGCGCTATGGGCAAAGCCCGGCACAGGTCCTGAAGCTCGCACAGATCACGCCAGCCAAGCTGCTGCAAAGCAAGGCCCGCATCACGGCGCAGCAACTGGAAGTGCTGTCTGGCGCTGCAATGCAGGCGCTGGACGACGAAGCGCTGGGGGCGTTTTCCCGAAAGCTGCCTTGGGGCAGCTACGGCATGCTGGCCAGAGCCTCCATCACCTCAGCGAGTCTGGGCATGGCACTCAAGCGCTGGTGCCGCCACCATGCACTGCTGACAGACGACATCGTGCTACGCGTGACAAGCTCCGGCGACAGCGCCGCCATCACCATTGAAGAAAAGCATCCTGGCAGCACCACAGAGTTTGGCCTGGTGCATGTGCTGCGCAACATCCACGGCCTGGCCTGCTGGTATGTGGACTCGCGCATACCGCTACAAGGCGCGCGCTTTCCATTTGAGGCGCCGCCGCATGACTATGCCTACCCGCTGATGTTTCAGTGCCCACTTCAGTTCAATGCCGCGCAGGCCGAGATCCGCTTTGATGCGCGCTACCTGGCCTTGCCGCTGCGCCGTGATGAAAGAGCCCTGACTCAAATGCTACAAAGGGCACTGCCGCTGACCGTGCTGCAGTACCGGCGCGACAGAATGCTGGTGCAGCAGGTACGCCAGGCACTGGCCAACCCTGCAGTACAGGCGCACAACGCCGAGACTTTGTCCCGTGTGTTGAACATGTCGCCGCGTTCATTGCACCGGCAGCTCAAGGAAGAAGGCGCGTCGTTGCAACAGCTCAAGGACGAGGTACGGTTTGAACGGGCCCAGGATTGGCTCAACCGCACAGACAAGCCGGTCAAGAAAGTCGCAGCTGCGGCTGGGTTCCGCAACGAAAAAAGCTTTATCCGAGCGTTTCGGGCCTGGACCGGGCAGTCGCCAGGTGAGTTCCGGGCGAAGTCTACGGTTTGACCGCACAAGCGCCCGATCAACACGATGCCCGGTCTAGCATCGCCAGATCAAATAATCCTTGAAAAAACCTCGAAAAACTCACAGAAAAGTCTCGAATCTCTTCAGGCTTGCGCCCCCAAACTTTGCAAGTAGGTCTATTGTCAAATCATTGCCCCTTTTGACCACGATGACGTGCAGGAGTTTTTCATGAAGAGCTTTCCCTCTCGAGCCGCGCTGCTGCTGGTTGCAAGTCTGCTGGTATCAGCCCAATCACTGGCACAAGTCAGCGCCCTGGTTGCAATAGATCCGTCGGCATCGGAGCGCGGAATTAGCGCGGTGTCTGGCGATCTGAGTAGCGGCCTGGGCAAAGCACTCAAAACACCGGTGCGGGTTGACCGCAGTACAAACTTCGCAGACGTCCTGCGCTCCACGCGAACCGGGGAATACGACATCTACATCGTGCCAGTGCAAGTCGCAGCCTCGGCCTTGACACACGGCTACACCATGCTGGCCGACAGTGGTCATAAAGAAACCTTTGTTCTCGTCGCCTCAGCCAACATTGACACTGTGGCAAAGCTCAAGGGGAGCAGAATGTATTTGCCCCAGCAGGACTCTATTTACGCCTACCTGGCCAAGGGCTTGCTTAACGAATCGGGACTCTCCCTGAAGGATCTGGCCAAACTGGAGTACCAAAGAACCTCCGGCGCGGGACTGGTGGCGTTGGACATGGGCGTCTCAGATTCAACGGTGACCCTGAAAAGTGAGTACGAAAAGTGGGCGCAGAACAAGCCAGCGAAATACAAGGTGTTGCTGGAATCCAAACCGGTACCCGCCGGACTCGGGCTGCTGGTTAAAAAATCACTGCCCCAACCGGTGCAGGAAAAGCTGGCGCAATGGGCCGCAGGCACGGGCAATGGCATAGAGCGCTTGGTACCAGTGTCCGACCTCAGCGGCTACAGCTATGTTGCGGGCCTGGGTCACTTCACCCCGGCACAGCTGCCCGGTGTCCAGCAGGTGACGGCCGGCGAAGCCGCCACCCTCATGAGCCAGGGCGTGCAAATGGTTGATGTCCGGTCCGAGAAAGAATTCAACGCTAAGCACATCGTTGGCGCGGTACTCATTCCTTATTTGGAGAAAAGCGCGAAAGACACCACCTATGACGCGGCTCAGGACGATTTCTCGGCACTGGAAAAACTCGACAAGAACAAACCGGCCATTTTTTCCTGCAACGGCGCCGAATGCTGGAAGTCCTACAAGGCCTCCAAATCAGCAACCGCAAAAGGTTTTAAAAAGGTGTATTGGCTGCGTGGCGGCCTGCCTGAATGGGATGAAAAGGGACTTCCTGTGAGCCGCAACTAAGGCTAGTCCACGTCCTCGAACTTGCCCAGCCTGAGCGTGGCAATCAGGCACTGGCAAGCCCCATGCGCTACATCACAGACTCGGCCGCCCGCTCCTTCAAGCCAATCCGGTCCAGCGCACCCGCCAAATTAGCCACCGTCTTGTCCACGTTGTGCCACTTCTCCAGCCCGAACAGGCCGACGCGGAAGGTCTTGAAGTCAGCGCCTTCGTCGCACTGCAGCGGTACACCGGCTGCCGTCTGCAGGCCCTGGTCGAGAAACTTCTTGCCTGACTGAATATCGGAGTCAGTGGTGTAGCTGACCACGACGCCGGGGGCCTTGAAGCCTTCTGCGGCAACACTTGGCAGGCCTCTAGATTCAAACAGCGCACGCACTTTTTTGCCCAGCAGCTCCTGCTCTGCCTTGACCTTGGCAAAGCCGTAGGCCCGGGTCTCTTTCATGGCGGCCGACAGGCGAACCAGTGCGTCGGTCGGCAAGGTGGCATGGTAGGCGTGGCCGCCATTTTCATAGGTCTCCATAATCTGCAGCCACTTCTTCAGATCACAGGCAAAACTGGAGCTGGTGGTGCCGTCAATCGCGGCTCTGGCGCGTTCGCTGAGCATGACCATGGCGCAGCACGGTGAGCTGCTCCAGCCTTTTTGCGGGGCCGAGATCAGCACGTCAACGCCGGTGGCTTTCATGTCCACCCAGATGGCGCCCGAGGCGATGCAGTCGAGCACGAACAAGCCGCCCACGGCATGCACGGCATCGGCCACGGCCTTGAGGTAGCTGTCGGGCAGCATCATGCCGGAGGACGTCTCTACATGCGGGGCAAAGACCAATGCCGGCTTTTCCTTGGCAATCGCGGCCAGCACCTCGGCCACCGTTGCGGGTGCCCAGGGCGCTTGTGGGCCGGCGCACAGCTGGCGCGCTTTCAATACGGTGGACGAGGCGGGGATGCTCCCCATGTCAAAAATCTGCGTCCAGCGGTAGCTGAACCAGCCGTTGCGTATGACCATGACGTGTTTGCCGGCGGCGAACTGGCGCGCCACGGCTTCCATGCCATAGGTGCCGCTGCCGGGCACCAGCACGGCGCAGTAGGCGCCGTAGACCTCTTTGAGGATGCCGGAGATGTCCGTCATCACGCCCTGAAAGCTCTTGGACATGTGGTTGAGCGCGCGGTCGGTGTAGACCACCGAGAACTCTAGCAAGCCGTCAGGGTCAATATTGGGTAGAAGTCCTGGCATGGTGTGTCTCGCAGTCTTTGTAAAAGTCGGGCTGAAAGCTTAGCATGTGGCGCAGCTTCAAGGGGCGGCTACGGGTTTGTGCGGAAGGGCCCGCCAGGCCTTTGCGCGCTGCGAATCAGCGTGCAAATTACAGCGCCCATCGCCGCCCGGGAAGACCCGTTTAAGATCGACTACAGTGCATTTCACACCGCACCCCATTCCACCAACCCAACAAATGGAAACCCACGTCAATGTCTGCTGATAAATCAAAGATCATTTACACCCTGACAGACGAGGCGCCAATGCTGGCGACCTGCGCATTTCTGCCGATTGTTCGCACCTTCGCGGAGCCTGCCGGCATCAATGTGGTCGAGAGCGATATTTCGGTGGCAGCCCGTGTACTGGGTGAGTTTTCCGAATACCTGACCGACGAGCAGAAGCTGCCCAACAACCTGGCCGAGCTTGGCCGCCTGACGCTGCTGCCCGACACCAACATCATCAAGCTGCCCAACATCAGCGCATCGGTGCACCAGCTGGTCAGCTGCATCAAGGAACTTCAGAGCAAGGGCTATAAGCTGCCGGACTTCCCTGAAGATCCAAAAACCGACGCCGACAAGGCCATCCTCGTGCGCTACTCCAAGTCGCTGGGCAGCTCCGTGAACCCGGTGCTGCGTGAAGGCAACTCTGACCGCCGCGCGCCCATGGCCGTCAAGAACTACGCCCGCAAGCACCCGCACAGCATGGGCGAGTGGAGCATGGCTTCGCGCACCCATGTGGCGCACATGAAGCACGGCGACTTCTACCACGGCGAAAAGTCGATGACGCTGGACAAGGCCCGCGACGTCAGAATGGAACTGCTGACCAAGAGCGGCCAGACCATTGTGCTCAAGCCCAAGACTTCGCTGCTGGCCGGCGAGATCATCGACAGCATGTTCATGAGCAAGACCGCGCTGTGCGAGTTCTATGAAGAACAAATGGAAGACGCGCGCAAGACCGGCGTGATGCTGTCGCTGCACGTCAAGGCCACGATGATGAAGGTATCGCACCCCATCGTGTTCGGCCACGCCGTGCGCATCTTCTACAAGGAAGCGTTTGCAAAGCACGGCAAGCTCTTTGACGAACTCGGCGTGAACGTCAACAACGGCCTGGTGAACCTGTACGAGAAGATTGAAACGCTGCCAACGACCAAGCGCGACGAAATCATCCGTGACCTGCACGCCTGCCACGAGCACCGCCCGGAGCTGGCGATGGTGGACTCGGCCAAGGGCATCACCAACCTGCACGCCCCCAACGACGTGATCGTGGACGCATCCATGCCGGCCATGATTCGCATAGGCGGCAAGATGTGGGGTGCCGACGGCAAGCCCAAGGACACCAAGGCGCTGATCCCGGAAAGCACTTTTGCACGCATCTACCAGGAGATCATCAACTTCTGCAAGACCAACGGCAATTTCGATCCACGCACCATGGGCACCGTGCCCAACGTGGGTCTGATGGCCCAGCAGGCCGAAGAGTATGGCTCGCATGACAAGACGTTTGAAGTGCATGACGCTGGCGAAGCCCGCATTGTCGATATCGCTACTGGCGAAGTCCTGCTGGTGCAGAACGTGGAAGCCGGCGACATCTGGCGCATGTGCCAGGTCAAGGATGCGCCTATCCGCGACTGGGTCAAGCTGGCCGTCACGCGCGCACGCAATTCCGGCATGCCCGCCGTGTTCTGGCTCGATCCCTACCGTCCGCACGAAGCCGAGCTGATCAAGAAAGTGGAGACCTACCTCAAGGACCACGACACGACAGGGCTGGACATCCAGCACATGTCTCAAGTGCGGGCCATGCGCTACACGCTGGAACGCGTGATACGCGGTCTGGACACCATCTCGGTCACCGGCAACATCCTGCGCGACTACCTGACCGACCTGTTCCCCATCATGGAGCTGGGCACCAGCGCCAAGATGCTGTCCATCGTGCCTTTGATGGCCGGCGGCGGCATGTATGAAACGGGTGCGGGCGGTTCGGCCCCCAAGCATGTCAAGCAGCTGGTGGAAGAAAACCACCTGCGCTGGGACTCGCTGGGCGAGTTCCTGGCCCTGGCCGTGAGCATGGAAGACCTGGGCATCAAGACCGGCAACAACAAGGCCAAGATCCTGGCCAAGACCCTGGACGCGGCAACCGGCAAGCTGCTGGACAACAGCAAGAACCCGTCAACCCGGACCGGTGAGCTCGACAACCGTGGCAGCCAGTTCTACCTGGCCATGTACTGGGCCCAGGAACTGGCCACGCAGACGGAAGACAAAGAGCTGCAGGCCCACTTCGCGCCACTGGCCAAAGCGCTGACCGACAATGAGCAGAAGATCACGGACGAGCTCAAGGCCGTGCAAGGCAAACCCGTCGATATCGGCGGCTACTACCTGGCCGACCCGAAGAAACTGGCCGCCGTGATGCGTCCAAGCCCGACCTTCAACGCAGCGCTGGAAGCCGCCAAAGCCTGATAGCTGACGGATACGCGCAAAGCCGCCGTTCAGGCTGGGGTTGACCCAGACTGAACGGCGGCTTTTTTTATTGGCGCGCCAGAAGTACCAAAAGGTCTGGGTACCGGCCGCTGGCAGACTTAGTTCAGCAGCGCCGGCAAATCGCGCATGGCCGTGAACACCTGCACGGCACCGGTCGCCAACAAGGCTTGCGGCGCGTCGTGTCTGGCCTCGGGCGGGCTGTAGCCAAATACCGTGCAGCCGGCGGCCACGCCGGCCATGACCCCCGTCACCGTATCTTCGACCACGGCGCAGCGCCTGGGGTCAACGCCCAGCGCCGCCGCAGCCGCCAGATAGACATCGGGCGCAGGCTTGGAGCGGGGCAACTCGTGGCCGCTGAAAATCCGCCCCTTGAAGCTGTTCATCAAGCCGCATTTTTCCAGCTGCAGCTCCACCTTGAAGCGGTCAGCGCCTGACGCGCAGGCGATGCGGCCGGCGTAGTGCCCATGAATGCTGAGCACCGCCTGGACAGCGCCATCAATGGGTTTGACGCCCGTCATCAGCCCCAGGTTGCGACGCTCACGAAACCGCACCATCCAGTCTTCGGTCAACGGCTGCCCGGTGTGGGCTTCGATCAGCCCAGCCTCATCCTTGACCGCCTTACCCAGAAATATGCGCATGCATTCCTGCGGGCTGAGCTTCCAGCCCAGCTCCTCCAGCATGTCACGCAAGACCCCGTTGGTGATGGGTTCGCTGTCGACCAGCACGCCATCACAGTCAAACAAAATCGCTTCAAACTTCACAAAAGCCTTTCAATGCTATTTATTTAATAGCTGATTACGCACGCCAGCATTGCGCTAAAGGCATTTTTTACAATTACTCAGAGCTGGTCGCCGTCAACGTAGTACCAACGGTCCAGTTCGCGGATGAAGCGGCTGCGCTCATGCAGGCGCAGCGCAGGGGTGGCCGGACTCTTTTGCCGCGCGACAAACTCGACTTCAGCATGGCTGGCGTCCAGCTGCCGGTGCTTGCGCAGCTCCAGCCCCAGCCACTTGACGCCGGCGTCAAACGCAATCGATACCGGTCTGTGGCCGGCGTGCCAGGTGGCCAGCAGATAGTCGGCGCGTTCCAGCACAAAAGCGGTGTAGCGCGAGCGCATCAGGGCTTGTGCGTCAGGCGCCGCCCGGTCAGCAAAATTATCCAGGTATGGGCCGCAGCAAGCGGCCAGAGAAAGCGGTTTCAAGCCAGAGCCCATTCGGCCGCAGGGGCAGGGCTGATAAGACGTCATTTCAGTATCCAGAGTTTGCACAATTAGCCCGCCGAGCATAGCGGCTTTGGCATGTGCCAACGCGCATCAAGCGAGCGCGCGCTGGATGATGAGCTTTTGCACGTCGGACGTGCCTTCGTAAATCTGGCAGACACGCACGTCGCGGTAAATGCGCTCGACCGGGAAGTCGCTCACATAACCATAGCCGCCCAGGGTTTGAATGGCCGCGCTGCAGACTTTTTCTGCCATCTCGCTGGCGAACAGCTTGGCCATGGCGGCCTCCTTCAGACAGGGCAGGCCCGCGTCGCGTAAACAGGCCGCATGCCAGATCAGCTGGCGCGCGGCTTCAAGCTGCGTCGCGCAATCCGCGAGCCTGAAGCCGACAGCCTGATGGTTGAAGATCGCGGTGCCAAAGCTCTGGCGTTCTTTTGAATAGTGCAGCGCAAATTCAAAAGCGCTGCGCGCCATGCCCAGGCTTTGCGCAGCGATGCCTATGCGCCCGCCTTCGAGCGCGCCCAAGGCGATCTTGTAGCCCTCGCCTTCGGCGCCTATCAGGTTGCCGGCCGGCACGCGGCAGTTGTCGAAGTTGATCTGCGCCGTGTCACTCGAATGCTGGCCCAGCTTGTCTTCGAGGCGCGCCACCACGTAACCGGGCGCGTCGGTCGGCACGATGAAGGCGCTCATGCCTTTTTTGCCAGCGCCCTTGTCGGTCACGGCAATAACGATGGCCGCATGGCCGTTCTTGCCGCTGGTGATGAACTGCTTGACGCCGTTGATCAGGTAGCCGTCGCCGTCCTTGACTGCGGTGGTCTTGAGCGCCGAGGCGTCGCTGCCCACATGCGGCTCGGTCAGGCAGAACACGCCCAGCATCTGGCCTTGGGCCAGCGGTGTGAGCCACTGCTTTTTCTGCGCCGCAGTGCCGTAACGCATCAAGATGGCGTTGACCGGGCAGTTGGTGACGGAAATCGCCGTGCTGGTGCCGCCATCGCCAGCGGCGATTTCCTCAATCACCAGCGCCAGCGTCAGGTAGTCGAGGTTGGCGCCGCCAAACTCTTCGGGCACGCAGATGCCATAGGCGCCGAGTTCGGCCAGGCCGCGGTGCACGTCCTTGGGAAAAGTGTGCGCCTTGTCCCACTTCGCGGCATTCGGCCAGAGCTGTTCCTGTGCAAAGGCACGCACGGCATCGCGGATCATTTGCTGGTCTTGGGTGAGGATCATGATGTGCCTTGCAACAAGCGGCCCTCGGTCAGAGATGAGGACATCCGCATAAACATCCGCATTACCAGCCGCTGAACGGGCTGCCGTCGTAGTTGAGAAAGCTGCCTTTTTGCGCAGCCGTCAGTTTTGCAATGGCGCGGCGCATGGCCGACACACTTTGCGCCACCGTCAGTAGTGCGCCCGCGCCACCCATGTCGGTTTTGACCCAGCCTGGTGACATGGCGACCATGATGGCTTGGGGGTAGTCATGCTGGGCCGAGGCGACAGCCATGTTGAGCGCGGCCTTGCTGACGCGATAAGTCCAGGCGTAGCTGGAGTCCACGTCGGCGATGCGCCCCATGGCGCTGGTGATGAAGACAAAGCGGCCACCCTGGCCTTTGGCTGCGGCCTCGACCAGCGGCGCGACCTGAGGGATGGCCTGCATCGCCCCCAGCACATTGGTGTGCATGGTGCGGTCGAAATCCACCTGCGTAGGCGGCGAGCGCGCATCACCCTGCGGAAAGACGCCCGCCACGTATAGCGCAACATCAATCTCTTCACCATCGAGTTGCCAAGCCAGGCCGCTGATGCTGGCCGGATCAGCCACGTCCACACGCAAGGCGCTAGCACCCATGGCTTTCAGGCGCGCAAGGCCTTCGGCATCGCGCGCGGTGGCGATGACGCTGGCGCCATCTTCAAGGTACTGGCGCACGAACTCCTGGCCGATACCGCGCGAAGCCCCGAGCACAAGAACCTTGCTCATCGCTGTTCCTCCTGGCTTTGATCAAAAACACCCCTGAGCTGGCGGTGCCCGTCTGCAGGCACTGCCCCGTCAAGGGTATGCGACCACACAAATCGAGTCGATAAATAAATGGCCTAGACCAACTCGATCGCGATCGCTGTGCCTTCGCCGCCGCCTATGCACAGCGTGGCAACGCCTTTTTTGAGGCCGCGCGCCTTCAGCGCATACATCAGCGTGACGATGATGCGCGCGCCACTCGCGCCGATCGGGTGGCCCAGCGCGCAGGCGCCGCCGTTGACGTTGACGATGTCGTGGCTGATCCCCAGCTCTTTCATCGCAGCCATGGGCACCACGGCAAAGGCTTCGTTGATCTCCCAGAGATCCACGTCCTTGACGCTCCAGCCGATTTTCTTGAGCAGCTTTTGCACCGCGCCCACGGGTGCGGTGGTGAACCATTCCGGCGCCTGCGCAAAGCTGGCATGGCCAACAATGCGGGCCAGTGGCTTGGCGCCCAGCTCTTTGGCCGTCGATGCGCGGGTCAGCACCAGCGCTGCAGCGCCGTCATTGATGGACGAGCTGGAGGCCGCCGTGATGGTGCCGTCTTTCTTGAAAGCGGGCCTGAGCGTTGTGATCTTGTCGAGCTTGACCTTGCCCGGACCCTCGTCAATGGCAACCACCGTGTCACCACTGCGGCCCTTGACCGTGACCGGCGTGATCTCGGCGGCGAATGCGCCGGACTCTGTCGCCGCCCGGGCGCGCTTGACGCTGGTGGTGGCGAAAGCGTCCTGCGCTTCGCGGCTGAACTGGTACTTTTCAGCGCACTGCTCGCCAAAAGTGCCCATGGCGCGGCCGGGCTCATAGGCGTCTTCCAGGCCGTCGAGCATCATGTGGTCATAAATCCGGTCGTGGCCTATGCGTATGCCGCTGCGACCCTTGAGCAGCAGATGCGGCGCATTGGTCATGCTTTCCATGCCGCCTGAGACCATCACGTCACGGCTGCCAACCAGCAGCTGGTCATGCGCGAGCATGGTCGCCTCCATGCCAGAGCCGCACATCTTGGACAGCGTCACGGCGCCAGCGCTGGCCGGCAAGCCGCCCTTGAAACCGGCTTGCCGGGCGGGCGCCTGGCCCAGACCGGCCATCAGGCAGTTGCCGAACAGCACTTCATCAACCGTCTCAGGCGCAATGCCTGAGCGCTCTACCGCAGCCTTGATGGCGGCGCCACCCAGGTCATGGGCAGCAAGCGCGCTGAAGTCGCCCTGAAAGCCGCCCATGGGGGTGCGGGCCGCGCCAATAATGACGATGGAATCGGGAAGGGATGTCGACATGATGTGTCCTTTCAGTTTGAATTAAAAAAAACGCGCGACGAAAACAGGGTCAGGCCTTAACGGGCAAGGCCGCGGCATCTGCGGCCTTGTGCCCGTCACGCCAGGTGTTCCAGACGCGGTCCACGGCATTTCGGTACAGCGCGTCCATTTGTTCAGGACTGGAGATGCTCATCTGCAGGTCTTGCAGCAGGCCGTCGTGCACGCCAAATGACCAGCCATGAACAGCCACGGCCTGACCACGCGCCCAGGCATCAACCATCACAGTGCTGACCGAAACATTGACCACCTGCTCAATCACGTTGATGTCGCACAAGGCGTTGGCCCGCACCTCTTCCGGCAGGCTTTCGAGCAGTTGCCGGTGGCGGTGGCGCACGTCCTGGATGTGGCGTATCCAGTTGTCGGCCAGGCCTATGCGCGCGGCTTCCAGCGCGGCCTGCACACCCGAGCAACCGTAGTGGCCCACCACCATGATGTCGCGCACCTTGAGTCGCTCGACTGCGAACTGTATCGCCGACAGCGCATTGAGGTCGGAGTGCACCACGATGTTGGCCACATTGCGGTGCACGAAGACCTCGCCCGGCTCCAGGCCTGTGATCTGATTGGCTGGTACCCGGCTGTCCGAGCAGCCAATCCACATGTATTTGGGCGTTTGCTGCTTGACCAGGCTGGTAAAAAAGCCTGGCCGCTCGGCTTCCATCTGCGCCGCCCAGGCGCGGTTGTGGTCAAAAAGGTCTTTGATTGAAGTGCTCATGAGGAGAATCTTAGTAGGTCCGGGCGCGCATTCCAAAAGCCCGGTCAGCAAAATGCATGGTGCCTGCTGTGGCTAGCAGGTCTCGGCAAACAGTTCACGACCGATCAGCATGCGGCGTATCTCGCTGGTACCGGCGCCAATTTCGTAGAGCTTGGCATCGCGCCACAGGCGCCCCAGAGGGTAATCGTTGATATAGCCGTTGCCACCAAAAATCTGCACCCCCTCGCCGGCCATCCAGGTGGCTTTTTCAGCGCACCAGAGAATCACGGAGGCGCAGTCCTTGCGCACCCGGCGAACATGATCGACGCCCAGCAGGTCGAGGTTTTTGGCCACGGTGTAGGCAAACGAGCGTCCGGCCTGCAGCACGGTGTACATGTCGGCGACCTTGCCCTGGATCAGCTGGAACTCACCAATGCTCTGGCCAAACTGCTTGCGGTCATGGATGTAGGGCAGCACGTTGTCCATCACCGACTGCATGATGCCGAGCGGTCCACCAGTGAGCACGGCGCGCTCGTAATCCAGGCCGCTCATGAGTACCTTGGCGCCGCTGTTGAGCCCGCCCAGAATGTTTTGCGCCGGCACCTCGACGTTGCTGAACACCAGCTCGCCGGTATGGCTGCCGCGCATGCCGAGCTTGTCGAGCTTTTGCGCGACCGAAAAGCCCTTCATGCCTTTTTCGATCAGGAAGGCGGTGACGCCGCGCGCGCCGAGTTCGGGCTCGGACTTGGCGTAGACCACCAGGGTATCGGCATCCGGGCCGTTGGTGATCCACATCTTGCTGCCGTTGAGCAGGTAGTAGCCACCCTTGTCCTCGGCCTTGAGCTTCATGCTCAGCACATCGCTGCCAGCACCCGGCTCACTCATGGCCAGCGCGCCCACATGCTCCCCGCTGATGAGTTTGGGCAGGTATTTTTTGCGCTGTTCTTCAGAGCCATTGCGCTTGATCTGGTTGACGCACAGATTGCTGTGCGCACCGTAAGACAGGCCGACCGAAGCACTGGCACGGCTGATCTCCTCCATCGCCACCATGTGCGCCAGGTAGCCCATGTTGGCGCCGCCGTATTCCTCACCGACGGTGATGCCGAGCACGCCCAGGTCACCCATCTTGCGCCACAAGTCCATCGGGAACTGGTCGTTGCGGTCTATCTCTGCCGCACGCGGCGCAATCTCGCTCTGGGCGAATTCGCGCACCGCGTCGCGCAGGGCATCAATGTCTTCGCCGAGCTGGAAATCAAGGCCTGGGAGGCTGGTCATGATGTGGTCTCTCCTTTTATTATGAGCTGGCATGCGCCAATGCTATTCAAGATTCAGGTCACGATTCGGGTCAATAAGTCTTTGGAACCGGCACTATGGTTTGCTGCATCAGCGCGCACACCGTCGGTTTGCCATCAGGTGCCAGATGCGTGACTTCAGCCGTCGTCACAATGATGCGCTTGCCGGAACGCACGACGCTGCCTGTGGCCCGCAGTTCACCCGCCTTGAAGCTGGCCAGGAAATTTATTTTGTACTCGACGGTGGTGACCTCCGAGTCGAGCGGCACCAGCGTGAGCGCGGCGTAGCCGCCAGCAATGTCGGCCAGCGCGCCCATGGCCCCGCCATGAAAGCCGCCTTGCTGCTGGCTAACGAGCTCTGAATGCGGCAATGCAATTTCACAGCAGCCGGGCTCTACACGCAGCAGTCGGGCACCCAAATGCTGCATCATGCCCTGACGCAAAAAGCTGGCCTCGATACGCTGGAACAACTCAGACGGCGCTGAAACGTCGGTCATGTGCAAAGTCCTGAAAATGCGATTTCAATTGACGTTTACGTAAACGTCAATTATGGCTTACTTTGCCTTTTCAGCCTTGATCAACAAGGCCTTGGCTTCTTTTTCGTGGGTCCGTATTTCGTCAAGATTGGCCTGCAGATCAAGCATCTGGGCCTCGAGCTTCTTACGGTGATCGGTCAGCACCACCAGAAATTTACGCAACTGTGGTGCGGTGTCACGCGGGCTGTCATAGGAGTCAATGATTTCCTTGGCTTCAACCAGTGACAGGCCCAGCCGTTTTGCGCGCAGCGTGAGCTTGAGCCGCGTCCGGTCACGCGCCGAATACACCCGATTGCGACCGCCAGGGCCGTCCCGCTGCGGCTGCAGCAGGCCCATGTCTTCGTAAAACCGCATGGCTCGGGTGGTCAGGTCAAACTCTTTTGCCAGATCGCGGATGGTGTAGGTGGTGGCCATGATGAACAGGGGGTTGCGGGGATCAGCACGCTCAGGGCGGCGCGGCACCGATGGCGGAACAGCTTTGACGTTTACGTCAACGTCACATAGCCGCAGATATTACCTGATGCGCCCTGGCGTGCGGGCCTGGCGCGGCCCGTCAACTAGAGTTGGCCGAGCGGCGCCTGCGGAATAGCCATGAAGAAGCTTGCGCCAGTCGCGTCGGTCTCAGCCCAGACACGGCCGCCGTGCCTTTGCGCCACGCGCCTGACAATCGCCAGCCCCAGACCATTGCCAGGAAACTCAGCCGAAGAGTGCAGCCGCAAAAAGGCCTTGAAAAGCTTGTCGCCGTAGGCCGCGTCAAAGCCAGCGCCGTTGTCGCAAACCTGCAGCACCAGCTCACCGGGCGTCACGCCAGCCTGCAGCGCCACCTTGATCCATCCTTGGGGTCTTTTCGCGCTGAACTTCCAGGCGTTCTCCAGCAGGCAGGAGAGCGCTGTCAGCAACAGTGTCCTGTCCCCCACCAGCCGCAGGCTGGCTGCCATCTCCACCGTGACCGTGCGCTCTGGATGACGCTTGCGCAAATCTTCAATGATCGCAACGCAGGCCGGCGCCAGATCAATCTCTTCAAGCCGTTCAGTCAAGGCGGGCAACTGCACCAGCGTGCGCAGGTCATCAACCAGTTTGGCCAACTGGTGGGTGCTGGCATGAATACGTTCAACATAACGACGTCCGGTGCTGTCCAGCACGGCCGAATACTTGTCGGCCAGCATCGCTGCAAAGCCGTCAACCGCATGCAGCGGGCCCTGCAATTCGTTGGACAGCCCATAAGCCAAAGCCTGAAAATTACTGTTCGTGCTTTTCAAGCTTTCTTGCAGCCTGGCAACATCGAGCTCCAACGCGGTGTTTTCCCGTCGCAAGGCGCGGTCGGCCAGGTGCCGCGCCGTCATGTCGACAAGACTGACCAAGACCACTTGCCGCGCTTTCCATAGGATGCGCCCGAAGACCAGCTCCACGAGCACCAGCTGGCCATCCATTTTTCTTTGTTTGCAAAGTTGCGGCGCTATCGAGCTGTTGTTGGCCTGCGCAATGGCCAGCGCACTGAGCAGCGCCGCGCCTTCGCCATCGGGAAACAGTGCGCCCAAACTGAGCGCCGTGAAGGCCTTGTGCTGAATGCCATAAAACTCTACGGCGGCGTCATTGACGGCAAGGATGCGCAATGAGCGAAGGTCAAAAATCCACATGGGATTGGGATTGCCCTCAAAAATCAGCTGGTTGTAGCGTTCGCTGGCTTCCAGCAAACCTTGCAGTTTCAAGGTGTGGCTTACGTCCTTGAGGTTGACAACGTAGCCAAGGCGATGGCGCCTGAAGCTGTATTCCAGCCAGCTGTCTTCAAACTTGTGGTGGGCTATGAACGCATGGCTGTCCGATGCTGTCATGGCCACCTCGGTCGCTCGCTGGTACTGCTCCGCCACCTCTCGCGGCACCAGTTCCCAGAAATCTCGCCCGGCAAGCGCGGCAGACGTGCAGTTCAACTGCCTGAGCGCCTGGGCATTGCATTCGACGAACTGCCCTCGTTCGTTGAGCAGCACGATGCCTTCGTTGGCCAGATCCAGCGGCCCCCAGTCCTGACCGGCGGGCACCGGCAAGGGCGCGGCGGGCGCGCCTCCTCGCCGGCCAGCGGCGTGCTTTGCGCTACGCCGCCCCACTGTGTGAGCCCTGTTCGCCCGTCAGGGGCTGAAGCAGGGCCCTGGGGGCAGAAGTGCGGACCGCGCGTTTGGGCGGTCGCTGCGTCTCGCCACGCCATTTGACGTTGGCACCGACCAGCGCGGTCACATAACCTTGCAACCAGTCAAAGTTGACGGGTTTTTGCAGCAAATGCGCATGTGGTGGAAGCCCGCCACGCGCTTGTATGCTTTCTGCGGACAAACCGGTGATCACGACGATCTGCATGTCGGCCAACTGAAGGTTGCGTTTAAGCGCCTTGAGCATCTCAATGCCATCGACACCAGGCATGGACAAGTCCGTCACCAGCAGGTCAGGCCGCATGCTGGCGATGTCCATCAAGGCCTCCAGTGCCGAAGGCATCCAGGTGCAATCGACTGGCAGGTCCCAGGCCTCAAACTGGCATCGGTAAAGCTCGCGGGTGACCTCATCGTCCTCCACCAGCAATACCCGCAGGCGGCTTTTGGGGTCGGTGTCGGCCTTGGCCAGCTGTGGACTGTTTTTGGCCAGGTAGGTGTTGATCGAGTGCAGGGCAATCCGGCGGTGGCCGCCCAGCGTCTTCCAGGCCTCGATCTCGCCCTTTTCAACCAGCGACTGCACCGTCGCCACCGACAGGCCCAGCAGCTTGGCCGCGTAGCTGGTGCCGCAGTAGTCCTCGCTGGAAAAATCAGCGGCCGTGATGGCATCTTCGAAAGATTTGGGTTTACGCGACATGGCAGCAATCGAGGTGGATTGAATTTTTCACTTTAACCATTTTAATTAGTTCACCCATAAAAGACCGATATTCTTAAAATTTAGCCGCAGGCAGACTCAGGCCACAAGCGGCGTAGCAGGCAGGGTGAAGAAGAAGGTCGCGCCAGACCCGGGCTCGGCCGTTGCCCACAGACGGCCGCCGTGACGCGCAATGACGCGGCTGACCGTCGCCAGCCCGATGCCCGTTCCGGGAAACTCGGCCACGGTATGCAAGCGCTGAAACGCGACAAACAGCTTGTCGGCGTAGGCCATGTCGAAGCCCGCGCCGTTGTCGCTTACAAAAAAAACCGGCAGACCTGCGGCATCAACCTTGTGTCCGACACGGATGCAGGCAGTGCTTTGTCTGGCGGTGAACTTCCAGGCATTGCCCAGCAGGTTTTCCATCACCACGCGTAGCAGCCGTGCATCACCGAAAACCTGCAAGCCAGGCTCGACCAGGGCCTGCACCTGACGCCCGGGCTCGCGCGCCTGCAACTCGTCCAGAACGCGCTGACTCAGCGCCGAAAAGTCCAGGGTCTCATGGCTCAGCGCGATGCGCGAAACCTGGGCGAGCGACAGCAGGTCCTCTATCAGTTTGCCCATATGCGCGACACCGGCCTGTATGCGCGACAGGTAATGTTGCACCTTCTGGTCGACCTCACCGGCCAGCTGCTTGGACAACAAACGGCTAAAGCCGTCTATGGTGTTGAGCGGTGAGCGCAGGTCGTGGGAGACAGAATACGAAAAAGCCTCCAGCTCCTGGTTGGACAGCCGCAGCGCCGCTTCTATGGACTTGATCTCGCTGATGTCCGCATCAATGCCCACCCAGAACGCGACGCCGCCACTGGCGTCCAGCACCGGGGAAGCACGGTAGGACATGGTGTGGTAACTGCCGTCTTTGGCAAGCAGGCGCCGTATTCCCATGTAGGGTGAGCGCTGGGCCATGGCCGCTTGCCAGGCTGCCCGAACCGCAGGCAGGTCCTCGGGGTGTACAGCGGCAAACCACTTGGTCCCCTCCCAGTCGTGAAACTCGCCGCCCGCCAGATCAAACCAGGCCCGGTTGACGTAGCTCAGCATGCCGTCCGGGCTGGCAGTCCAGACCACTTGTGGCGCCTGCTCTGCCAAGGCCCGAAACAAGGACTCCTGGCGGCTCAGCGCAAGCGTTCGCTCCGCGACTTTTTGCTCCAGCCCCGCATTGAGCTGGTGAACATCCTGCAGCAGCTGCGCATTCTCTATTGCCATGGCTGCCAGCTGCGCCAGCTCTATTGCCATGTATTCATCGCGCTGGCTGAATTCCCCCTGGTACTTGTCCACCAGTTGAAGCAGCCCCATGCTCTTGCCGCTGCGCCCAATCAGCGGCACTGCCAGCCAACTGCGCAGGGCCGGCTGTTCAGCGCTGGGCTGGCCGAAACCAAGAAAGCTGGCCCGCAGTGGGTGGGCCGCCAGCTCGGCCTGCGTCATGCGCACTGCACGCCGGCTGTCGCAGACTTGCGCATAAATGCTCACGCCATCCTGCGGGCTCATGCTGTCGCGGTACTGCGCGTACTTTTCTGACAGCGACAAGGCGTGGCTGGCCTGGGCCCAATCGCCGTTCAAGGGCCGGCTGACCACCGCCTGGTGGGCGCCTATCACGCCACGCGCCTGATCGGCAAGCTCGTCCAGCAGCCCCTCCAATCCCTGGTGCCAGGTGATCGCCTGAGCGGCAGCGGCAGCGCGCTGCAATGCCGCGCCGGTCTGCCGGCTGTGCGTCAATTCGGTGGCCAGCGCCTGCTCGCGCTGCTCAAGCGCATCGGCCATCTGGTTAAAGCCCTCGGCAACCCGTGTCAGCTCACTACCGGAACTGCTGGGTACCAACGCGATACGCACATCGAGCCGGCCATTGCGAATCTGCCGCGTCGCATCCAGAATGGCCGCTGTCGGCCGCACAATGCTTCGGCTACCCAGCACCCAGGCCAACCAGCCCCCCAAAAAAGCCAGCGCAGCGAGCACCGTATAGGCGACCGCGACCTGCCGCTTGGCCGGCGCGAGCACCTCGTCTTTGTCCATGCTGACCGCGACAAAAAAAGGCAAGCTAGCCGACTTGCCGCTGCTTGCATAGGCATAAATACCTTTGACGCCGTCAGCATCCAGACCTTCGCTAACACCTCGACGTCCGTACTTGACGGCCTCCTGAAGCAGCGCAACAGGCACTTGCCGGCCAAGGCGCGCCCGCAGGGGATCACTTGTGGCCAGCACAACACCGGCGCGGTCAGTGATCACCGCATGACTGCCCTCGGGCAAGGGAACGCCGGCCACAGCGCGCGAAAGATGATCCAAATCGACGCTGACAAACGCCACCCCTGTGGCGCGGTCGTGACCGTCCTGCACCGACAGGGCGAAAGTGATGCCGGACTTTCCACCTGCCAGGTCGCTCGCAGAGTCGTCCGACACCAGGCCGTGCCCAGCCAATGCGGTCATGAAAAAATTCGCTTGCCCGATAAAGCGTCGACCGGAATTGAGTCCATCACAGCGCAGCTGCCCATCGACATCGATGATGCCAATGTTGGAAAATAGCGGCAGTTGCGATCTGAGCGCGGCAAAAAAAGCCTGGCATTGCTGATTCCGCCCCTCCAGCAAGCGTGAGGAATTGACGACGACGGTCAGCATCTGTTTCGCTGACTCGACCACATGGTCCTGACTGACAGCGATCATTGCGACGGCCCGCTCAAGGTTACGGTTGACCCGGCCGACAGCGGCATCAGCGTCCCGCACGGCCTTGACCACCGCCAGACCAAACAGCGGCAATATCGCGGCAATCACCAAGATGACCAGGCGAGTGCGCAGCGTAATTTCAGTCCTCATCGCTTTTGCCCTTTATGTGGCACGACCCAAGACGCCCCGCAGGGAAATCCGCTAAAGCGCGGCCAGCACCTCATTGACCCCCAGCCAGTAGGCCTGCAAGGCGTTGAGCTTTTCCGTGAATTCACCGAAATCCACTGGCTTGCGTACAAAACCATTCGCGCCGTGGTGGTAGCAGGCCGAGATGTCCGACTGCTCACTGGAGGACGTCAGCATCACAACCGGCACCAGGGTCGTGAGTGGATTGGCGCGCACGCTGCGCAGCACGTCCAGCCCCGAGAGTTTGGGCAACTTCATGTCCAGCAGAATGAACGATGGCTGCCGTTGGATGTCCCGCCCCGCATGCAGACCTTGTCCAAAAAGAAAATCCAGCGCCTGGGCGCCATCGCGAGCGACGGCTATCTCTGCGCTCACACCATGCGCCTGTAGCGTCAACACGGTCAGCTCAAGGTGGTCGGGGTTGTCTTCAACGACCAGAATCAACTTGTCTCTCATGAAATACCTTCAAGCGCACGGCTGTCATTTTGGTAAACGATCGGTACTTTTATCATAGTGGAGATAACACTTAAGCAGTACTCGCTTACCGGATGATCAGTGCACTTGTAGACATTTCAGCCTGGTATCACCAGCGCGGCACGCCTTCGTCCTTGAGCTGACCGCGCAGTTCGGCATAGTCCGGAACCACCGCCCGTACAGTGTCCCAAAAGCGCGGACTGTGGTCCATCACGCGCAAGTGGCTCAGTTCATGCACCACCACGTAGTCAATCACCGACTGCCGGAAATGAATCAGGCGCCAGTTCAGCCGAATCGAGCCGTCTGCGCTCGCGCTGCCCCAGCGGGTGCCCGCGCTCGACAGGCTGAGCTTGCGCCACTGCACGCCCAGCTGCGGCGCAAAGTGCTCCAGCCGCTCGGTAAAAATCTGCTTGGCCTGGCGCATCAGCCAGGCCTGCACGACGTCACGGATTTGCGCCTCAGTCGCGCTCAGCGGCAGACCCACATGCAGCGTCAGGCCAGCGTTAGGTGAGGTCTCGTCAGACGAAAGCGGAATCTCCGCATGCCGCTTGAGCTCTGCGCCCACGCCGCCAAAGGCGTGACGCGGGTCCAGCACCAGCGTCACGGAATCGCCCAGAAACGGCAGACTGGTGCCGTCTTTCCATTCAATGCGGGCGGACTCCAGGCGCTCGTGGCGCTCACGGGTTTCCTGCAGCTTTTTGAGTATCCAGCCAGACTTCTCATGCACGGCCTTGTCAATGTCGCACAAGGGAACCCACTTGGGCGCGCTGAGCACCAGACCGTCTGGCCCGACTGAAAAGCCTATGGTGCGGCGCTTGCCGCGCTTGAATTCGTAGGCCACCAGAACGCTGCCAAACAGCGCCTCCCGCGTGGCGCGGGGGTGGCGAAAGCTGGCCGGGGCCAGCGCCTGGGTCAGGCTTTGAGCCGGCAGCGCATCCGCCGCTGACGGCAGCGCCTGCACCGCAGGGCGCACAGGCTTTGGCGGGACAACCGGTTCAGACGCGGTCTCAAAGAGATCAAGTGTGAACTGGAGAAGCCTGTGCATCACGTCAGTTTAGCGCGCGCTGTGCGCTGTGACGTCTGCCGCCGTGTCAGGGTAAGCCTCGGGATCAAGACGGTGCATCTCGGCTTCAATCCAGCTTTCGACCTCGCGCATCAGCTCGTCCGGCTTGCGGCCTATGCTGCTAATCGGTTTGCCAATCGAGATGTCCACCACGCCCGGGGTCTTGATGAAGGCCTTGCGCGGCCAGCATTTGGCCGAGGTCACCGCAATCGGAATCACTGGCGCGCCGGTTTCGATCGCCAGTCGGGTACCGCCGGATTTGTAAACGCCTTTTTTGCCGCGTGGAATCCGGGTGCCCTCTGGGAACATGATGACCCAGGTGCCCTGGCTCATCAAGCGCTTGCCCTGCGCAACCACCTTGTTGAAGGCCTGGGCACGCTGGCCACGGTCAATATGGATCATGTCCATGCGGGCCATGGCCCAACCGAAAAAGGGCACATAAAGCAGCTCCTTTTTGAACACATAGGCCAGCGGATGCGGCATCAGCGCCGGCATGCAGAAAGTCTCCCAGGTGCTCTGGTGCTTGACCAGCAGCACGGCCGCGCTGGTCGCGCCTGTGGGCAGGTTTTCCATGCCCGTGACCCGGTTCTTGATGCCCAGGATGAAGGTGCCGCTGTTCACCGCCAGACGCAGCCAGCCGGCGCACATCCAGTACATGGTGGTGCTGCTGACAAAGAGCGACGCAACGATCACAAAGAGCGCCCACGGAACCACCGTGATGGCCATCCACAGGAGGTGCAGGATTGAACGGATCAAGGGCATGGTGGTCTTCTCTTAGGTGAACTGGACTTGCGCATCACTCAGGCCTTTTGCGCATATCTGGCGGGCGCGAGCAGCTACTGTTTTTATAGTACAAAAGGCAGGGGCTGGGCACTGCGCGCAAGGATGTAGTCGGCAAAGGCCGACAGGTCCTGGTGCAGCACGGTGCCTGCAGGCAAGCCATCGGGCCGGCCGCCAGCACGGTATTGCTCGGATTTTCCGGTCAGCACCAGGTGCGGCTCGCAACCAGCCGCAGCGCCGGCCTGCAAGTCGCGCAACGAGTCGCCGGCCGTCGGCACGCCTTTGAGCGCGACGCCAAAGCGCGCGCCTATCTGCTCGAACAGGCCCGGCAGGGGTTTGCGGCATTGGCACGCCTCCTCCGGGCTGTGCGGGCAATAAAACACCGCATCAATCCGGCCACCCAAGGCCGCCAGCATCTTGTGCATTTTGGCGTGCATGGCGTTGAGCGAGGCGACATCAAACAGGCCGCGCCCCAGGCCAGACTGGTTGGACGCGATCACCACGTGCCAGCCCGCATGGTTTAGCCGTGCAATCGCCTCCAGCGCGCCGGGCAGCGGCATCCACTCTTCCGGCGTTTTGACGAAATCGTCGCTGTCACTGTTGATGGTGCCGTCACGGTCGAGGATAACGAGCTTCATGGGAGCCTCCAGAGCGCAATAAGGCCAGCCCCGTCGGGGCGCCGCGAGGACACAAAACGCAGCACGTAAGTGCTCATTTACGCGGCCAGCTTGGAAAGATCGGCCACGCGGTTCATGGCCACGTGCAGAGACTTCAGCAGCCCCTGCCGGTTCAGCCGCAAATCCATTTCTTCGGCATTGACCATCACGCCATCAAAGAATGCATCCACCGGCACCCGCAGCGCGGCCAAAGTTTGCAGTGAGGCGGTGTAGTCGCCGGCTTCAAACTGCGTTTGCGCTCGTGGCAACACCTGGTTCATGACTTCAAACAGGGCAATTTCAGCCGCTTCGCGCAGCAGCACCGGGCTGACATGGGCGTCCACCTCCTGCGCCTTCTTCAAGATATTGCCAATGCGCTTGTTGGCAGCGGCCAGAGCCGGCGCTTCAGGCAAGGCAGCGAAGACGCGCACGGCCAGCAGGCGCTTGGCCACATCGCCCAGACGCTGCGGCTGCAAGGTCAGCACGGCATCGACTTCCTGCGCGCTGTAGCCCTGCTCGCGCAGGGTACCAGCCAGGCGGTCATAGATGAAGTCGATCAAGACGCCACTGGCGTCCTGGATTTTGTCGCCAAAAGCCTGCGCGCCGGCATCCACCAGTGCGCGCAAATCCATGGAAAGATCGCGCTCGACCAACATGCGGGTCACACCCAGCGCATGGCGGCGCAGCGCAAACGGATCCTTGTCGCCCGTCGGCAGATTGCCAATGCCAAACATGCCGACCAGGGTCTCGAGCTTGTCCGCCAGCGCGACCACCACGCCCACATCACCACGCGGCAAGGTGTCGCCGGCAAAGCGCGGCTTGTAATGGTCTTCGATCGCATCGGCGACGTCGACGCTCAAGCCGTCGTTGAGCGCGTAGTAGCGCCCCATGGTGCCTTGCAGCTCGGGAAATTCACCCACCATGTCTGTGACCAGATCAGTCTTGGCCAGCTGCGCGGCCTGGTCGGCTTGCTCGGCCAGCGCAGCACCGCCGAGTTGCAGGCCAATCGCCCGGGCAATTGCCCTAACCCGTTCAACGCGCTCACCCTGCGTGCCCAGCTTGTTGTGATAAACCACCTTGTCCAGCCCCGCCACGCGCGAAGCCAGCGTCTTTTTGCGGTCCTGGTCAAAGAAGAACTTGGCGTCGGCCAGGCGCGGACGCACCACACGCTCATTGCCGCCTATGACCGCGCTCGCATCACTGGGGCTGATGTTGCTGACGACCAGAAATTTGTTGCTCAGCTTGCCCTTGGCATCGAGCAGCGGAAAGTACTTCTGATTGGCCTTCATCGTGAGGATCAGGCACTCCTGCGGCACGTCAAGGAATTCTTTTTCGAACTCGCAGACCAGCACATTGGGACGCTCGACCAGCGCGGTGACCTCGTCAAGCAGGGCTTCGTCTTCAATCGCCTTGACGCCGCCGCCGACCTTGCTGGCGGCTGCAGCGAGTTGCCTGGCGATCTCGGCCTTGCGCTCGGTAAAACTGGCGATCACGGCACCGTCTTTTTGCAAGCTTGCGGCGTAGCTGTCGGCGTCCTTGAACACCACGGGATCAAGCAAGGCCTCAAAGCGGTGACCGTGCGTGCTGTTGCCAGCCTTCAAACCCAGGGCATGCACGGGCACCAGGTCAGCGCCATGCAGCGCCACCAGGCCGTGCGCCGGACGCACAAAGCTCACGCTGCTCCAGCCGGGCAAGGCGCAGTCGGTCTCCAGCTGGTAGCTCATGACCTTGGGAATCGGCAACTTGGCGATGGCTTCGAGCAGGGCTTTTTGCAGGCCTTCGACCAGCGTGGCACCGGTCACGGTGCTGTCGTAGAACAGGGCTTCGGCCTTGCCGTCGGGCGCGCGCTTGAGACCGGCGACGGCGCTGGCGTCTGCGCCCAGCGCGGCCAGTCGTTTGAGCAGTGCCGGCGTCGCCTGGCCCGATGCATCCAGCCCCACGGCCACCGGCATGAGCTTTTGCGACACCGCTTTGTCAGCGGCCTGCGCGGACACTGCCGTGATGTGCGCGGCGAGTCGCCGCGGTGAGGCATAGGCCGTCAGCACGGCGTCGGCGCTGGCCAGACCCTGTGCCTTGAGTTGCTCAAGCAAGACGCCAGCAAAAGCGTCACCGAGTTTTTTCAGAACTTTGGGCGGCAGCTCTTCAACAAATAATTCAACCAGCAGGTTTTGGGTAGTCATGGTCATCGCGCTCACGCTGCCTTCTTTGTCATCTGCTCAACCCATTCACGCGGTGCCATCGGGAAACCCAGGCGTTCGCGGCTTTCGTAGTAGCTCTGCGCGACGGCGCGCGCGAGGTTGCGGATGCGGCCAATATAGGCTGCGCGCTCGGTCACGCTGATGGCGCCGCGCGCGTCCAGCAAGTTGAAGCTGTGCGCAGCCTTGAGCACCTGCTCGTAGGCGGGTAAGGCCAGTTTTTCGGCGATCAGGTGCTTGGCCTGCTTTTCATGCGAGGTAAACGCGGTGAACAAAAAGTCAGCGTCGCTGTGCTCGAAGTTGTAGGTCGACTGCTCGACCTCGTTTTGCTTGTAGACGTCGCCATAGAGGAGTTGGCCCCCACGCTTGCCCACTGCGTGTGGCTCACTGCCCCCCAAGGGGGCTGGGTCAGCTTGGGAGCGGCCCGGCGCTGACCCGCTGTCGGTCCACACGAGGTTGTAGACGTTGTCCACGCCCTGCAGGTACATGGCCAGGCGCTCCAGACCGTAGGTGATCTCGCCGGTGATGGGCTTGCAATCAATGCCGCCGACCTGCTGGAAGTAGGTGAACTGCGTGACTTCCATGCCATTGAGCCAGACCTCCCAGCCCAGACCCCAGGCGCCCAGCGTCGGGTTTTCCCAGTCGTCTTCGACGAAACGGATGTCGTTTTGTTTCAGGTCAAAGCCCAGGGCTTCGAGCGAGCCCAGGTAGAGCTCCAGGATGTTGCTCGGTGCCGGCTTGAGCACCACCTGGTACTGGTAGTAGTGCTGCAGACGGTTTGGGTTCTCGCCATAGCGGCCGTCTTTTGGTCGGCGGCTGGGCTGCACGTAGGCGGCCTTCCAGGGCTCAGGGCCGAGCGCTCTTAAAAAAGTAGCAGTATGCGACGTCCCGGCACCGACCTCCATGTCATAAGGCTGCAACAGTGCGCAGCCCTGGTCAGCCCAGTAGGACTGCAGCTTCAAGATAATTTGCTGAAAGGTAAGCATAGGGTTTGGGATTTGACTCGCACGTGGAGGTACTTGAACGGGCGGCTTGCCGCACCGTGTAAAGCGTTGATTTTACGGGCCAACGCAGGGCCGCCTGGCAACGCCCCGCCGGCTTGCTTGCGCAGCGTCAAGGATGCCGTCGGCTGCGCCTGGCCTGCCGTGCAACCAGCGCCAAGCCCAGCACCAGCGCGATCAGCGTCCACCAGGGCCACAAGCCGTAACGCGCGGCCCACCAGGCATAAGGTGTGAGGCCGCTGCGGCCCTCGACCTCGCCCACCAGCGCGCCCCGGGTGTGGCGCTCCAGCGAATGCGTGACCTGGCCGCGGTGGTCGATGATGACGGTGGCGCCGGTGTTGGTGGCGCGAATCATCGGACGCTCGAACTCGATCGCACGCATGCGCGAGATGTTCAGGTGCTGGTCAATCGCTATGGTGTTGCCGAACCAGGCGATGTTGCTGATGTTGACAAATATCGTGGGGCTCGATGCCGGGTCGGCAAAGCGCGCCGCCAACTCCTCGCCAAACAGGTCTTCATAGCAGATGTTGGGTGCCAGGCGCTGGCCCTGCCAGTCAAACGAGGCCTGGCTCACCGGGCCGCTGTTGAAGTCGGCCAGCGGAATATTCACGATACTCAAGAACCACTTGAACCAGGGATGGACAAACTCCCCGAAAGGCACCAGATGGTGTTTGTCGTAGCGGTAGACAGCCGCCCTCGCCTGGCCGGTTTGCGCGGGCGCAGGCTTGAGCCCAATGGCCGAGTTGGTATAGCCCTGCTGGTTGTTGCCCAGCGGCAGGCCTATCAGCGCGGCGGTCGATGACGACGGTCCGGTAAAGCGTTTGAGCAAGGCATCGGCATAGCCCTCGGGCAGCTGCGCGGGCAGCAGCGGAATCGCGGTTTCTGGCGTGACCACCAGCGAAGTCTTGGCCTCACGCAACTGCTCACCGTACCATTTGAGCGCGTCGGGGATGCCCTTGCCGCCCTGGAACTTCTCGTCCTGGGCAATATTGCCCTGGAGCAGGGTCACCGTGAAGCCGGGATGAACCGTGCCGGCCGAACGGCTGCCCGCAGCATCGGGGTAGGCAGAGGTAAACGCCGAGGCCGCGCCACCATCAAGCCGCAGGGTCTGGCTGGCAAACACCGCGCCCAGCACGGTCAGGCAGATCGCCGCGGCGGGCAACCAGCGCGGCCGCATCACCACACCGACCAGCGCCGCAGCCAGCAGCGCAGCGGCAAAACTCAGCCCATGCACACCCACCAGCTTGGCCAGATCGGCAAACGGGCCGCCCAGCTGTGCATAACCGCCCTCACCCCACGGAAAGCCGGTAAACAGCGCCACGCGACCCAGCTCTGCGAGCAGCCAGAGCGCGGCAAATACAAACGCGTGGCCCGCTGCATTGGCGATCTCAAGACGCCGGAAAACCGCACAAACAGCGGCATAGTAAAGCGCCAGGAAAGCGGCCAGCCCAAGAATGGCCAGCGCCGCCAGCGCAGAGGCCAGACCGCCATAGGTGTGCAGCGAAATAAACAACCACCACCAGGTGCCGCACTGCAGCGCGATGGCAAACAACCAGCCCAGCACGGCCGCCTGTCGCGCGCCGCGGCTGCGCTGCAATTGGAAAACCAGCATGGTGAGCGCCAGCAACTGCAGCCACCAGAGCGGCTGTCCGCGCTCAAACCCCCAGGCAAAAGGCCAGGCAACGCTCAGTGAGTGGGCGCAACCAGCTACCAAAACAATAGCAATTTGCAGCCAGGACAAGCGCCCGCGTTTCGTCGCGGGCTGAATGTGTTCCAACAATGCAGGCAGGGTGGGCAGCGATGGGAGAGATGGCAGGGAACGCATAAGGTCGGGTCGGTGCTGCCGCGAGCCCGTCAGTCGCCTGAAGCCTGGGCGCCGGGCGCTGGCGCGTCCACGGGCGAGACCTTGAACCAGCGGACAGCGCCGCCTTTGGTATGCAGCACGGTAAATTGCAGGCCACTGAGCACGAAATGCTCGCCACGCTTGGGCACATGGCCCATTTCGTGCGCGACCAGACCGCCTATGGTGTCAAAGTCGGCGTCCACCAGGCTCACGCCAAAAGCTTCCCCAACGCGTTCTATGGCAGTGTCGCCGCTGACGCGGTAGGTGCGGTCGGACAGACCAAAGATATCGCCCTCGTCTTCAGCGATGTCAAATTCATCCTCGATTTCGCCGACGATTTGCTCAAGCACGTCTTCAATCGTGATCAGCCCGGCCACGCGGCCAAACTCGTCAATCACGATCGCCAGATGGCTGCGGTTGTCGCGGAACTCGCGCAGCAAATCATTCAGGCCCTTGGTCTCGGGCACAAACACCGCGGGTCGCAGCAAGGCCTTGATGTTGAGTTCGGGCGCACGCTGCAGTTTGAGCAAGTCCTTGGCCATCAGGACACCAAGGATGTTTTCCTTGTCGTTTTCATAGACCGGAAAGCGCGAGTGCGCGGTATCAATTACAAGATGCAGCAACTCGTCAAAAGGCGCGTTGATGTTGATCAGATCCATACGCGGCGCGGCGACCATCACGTCCCCGGCCGTCATGTCAGCCATGCGGATCACACCTTCGAGCATTTCGCGGCTTTGCGCGCCTATGACATCGTTGTCCTGGGCTTCCACCAGGGTCTCGATCAACTCGTCTTTGGAGTCGGGACCGGGGTGGAGCATTTCAGCGAGCTTTTGCAAAAAGCCGCGCTTGTCTTCCGGCTTGGCGGATCTACTGGGGGGATTGTCGGACACTGAGGTGCGCGGTAGTGGGTAAGCCGTAAGGATAACGTACTTCGATCAGGCGCTGAGACCGACTTGGGGACATGCGTCGACAAGCTCAGGACGAAGGGATGGAGGTGTGGCCGACCGGGACGAAGGCATCTCTGTTCAAGCAGGACCGCGGGACTGGCTTGGGCAGTCCGTAGGCGCATCCTTCGATACATCAGGACGAACGGTATCCAGGCGCGGCAGTCGGTTCCCATTCAAGCAAGGGCCGCGGGACTGGCTTTGCCAGACCGCAGGCGCAGCGGCCCCCCCCGGGGGGCAGGGAGCTACATGCAGTGAGCGACCGTGGGGGCCCAGTCACATAGGCATGCGGTCGCGCCCGTCGCGCACGCCACGACGCACTTCCTGCACCATGGCAAGCAGACTCCAGAACTGCTTGGCCTGAACCTTGAAGCGGTAGTCGGTCTGGGCAATCTGCTCATCGACCATCTCGCTCATGCGCGAGTCCAGATCTGCGGGCGGCAGCAGCAGGTAGGCTTCGCTTTCGGAGCCATCGCGCTCAATCGTCGCGCCGGCCTTGCGAGCAATATTGAGCATGACGGTGTTTTCGCTGAGCGCGTGGATGAACATCATGTCCACCCCGTCATTGCGTGCATGGATCACGGCGCGGTCAAACAAGCGCGCGCCGTAGCCACGGCCACGCGCCTGGGCCAACACCGACACGCCGAATTCGGCGCAGCTCCTGAGCTGGGGGTCGGTCGAATAGGCCAGATGGGCCATGGCGATCAGCTCAAGCTTGCGGTTGTAAATGCCGAAAATCTCGTCGCGCTCAAAATTGAGCCCATCGACGTAGCGCTGAATCTGCTCGTCATTGGCAGCATAGCCAAAGCGCAGATAGCGGTCTTGCGGCGCCAGCGCCAGCAGGTGTGCGGCGATACGCTCGCCGTGGCTGGGTCCGATGGAGCGTATGGGCACGACGAGCGAACGAACATGCGGCTTGACCTGCCGGCCCTGCGCAGGCGCATCGACCGGCGCGCGGAAGAACTCCTTGCTCGCGTCGAAAGATGCTTTTAACAGTGCGCCGGGTGTGACCATGGAATGAATATAAGGGTTTTCCCTAGGAATACAAGTTCAAAGGCCTTTCCGGTCCAGGAATCGTGCGTTTTGTCAGGTTTTTGATGAAAACCGGTGCCGATTCAACACTGAAGTGCGCAAGCAGCTATTAAAAATATAGCAATTCGAAGCGACCCGATCAAACCGGAAGCGCCGTGGTCGCCTTCACGCGGTCAAGCACAAAACTGGTTCTGCAGTCCTGCACGCTGGGATGTTTGAGCAAGGTGTCCATGACAAAACGGCTGTAGTGCGCCATGTCCTGCACCATCACACGCAGGAAATAATCCATTTCACCCGTCAGCGCAACGCATTCCACCACCTCCGGCCAGACCTGTACGCTGGCGCGAAACAAGTCCATGGGGCTGCGTTTATGGCTTTCCAGGTGTTTCTCCAGCCGGACATTGAGGTGGGCGGTCAGGTCCAGCCCCACCGCCTCGGGTTTGACGAGTGCAACATAGCGGTCTATCACGCCCGCGGCTTCCAGCCGCTTGACGCGGCGCAGCACCGCGCTGGGCGACAGGCTGACCTGCTCGGCCAGCTGGTCATAAGTGGCGCGCCCGTCAACCTGCAGACTGCGCAAAATCAGTTTGTCGAGCTTGTCCAAGGGTTCCATTCGGCTAATTTTGCAGGATTATTGCGTCGCAAGCAATTCGAGCGCCCAATTTCGCAGCAATCAATCCAGCCCGGACGCCTAAAGTACAGAACTATCTTCCGGAGACAGCCATGAACACAGCCAACGCACAAGCGGCCAGCATCAGCCCCAAACCACATGCATCGAGCCGTACAGCACCCGACGCCACAACCGTGGGCGCCAAGCCAGCCGACTGGGACAACCCCATGGGTACCGACGGTTTTGAGTTCATTGAATATGCCGCACCCGACCCAGCCGCCATGGCTGCGCTGTTTCAGCGCATGGGCTTCACCCCGATTGCCAAGCACAGGCATAAAGACGTCACGCTGTACCGCCAGGGCGGCATCAACTTCATCATCAATGCCGAGCCGGATTCGTTTGCGCAGCGCTTTGCGCGCCAGCACGGCCCCAGTGTGTGCGCCATTGCTTTTCGGGTACAGGACGCCAAGGCCGCCTATGAACGCGCCATTTCTCTGGGTGCCTGGGGTTATGCGCACACGGCCGGACCGGGTGAGCTCAACATCCCCGCGATCAAGGGCATAGGCGACTCCATCATTTACTTCATTGACCAGTGGCGTGGCAAAAACGATGCCCGGCCAGGTGATATCGGCAACATCGGCTTTTATGACGTTGACTTCAAGCCGCTGCCGGGCGTGCACGGCGACGCGCTCAACCCCCAGGGCCACGGCCTGACTTATATAGACCACCTCACGCACAACGTGCACCGGGGCAGGATGGACGAGTGGGCGGGCTTTTACGAGCGCCTGTTCAACTTTCGCGAAGTACGATATTTCGACATCGAAGGCCAGGCCACGGGCGTGAAAAGCAAGGCCATGACCAGCCCCTGCGGCAAAATTCGCATCCCCATCAACGAGGAGGGCAACGAAAAAGCCGGTCAGATCCAGGAATACTTGGACCGCTACCAGGGCGAAGGCATACAGCATATTGCCATGGGCTCTGACGACCTGTTCGTCACGGTGGATGCGCTGCAGCTCAGCGGCATGAAACTGCTGAGCACCAGCGACAGCTACTACGAGCTGCTCGACAAGCGTATTCCGGGCCATGGTGAAAACCTGGCGGCGCTGCAGGCGCGCAACATCCTGGTCGATGGCCAGCCAGATGAACTGCTGCTGCAAATCTTCAGCGAAAACCAGCTCGGTCCCATCTTTTTCGAGTTCATCCAGCGCAAGGGCAACCAGGGTTTTGGCGAGGGCAACTTCAAGGCCTTGTTTGAAAGCATGGAGCTGGACCAGATGCGGCGCGGTGTGCTGGAAAGCGCATGAAGAACGGCCAGCCACCGGAGGATGAGAACTCGGACCAAGACCCACACACTGTGGAGAGTTTGGGGGTCACGTCCTATGGCGCCAGCACGCGTGCGCCCCGCGGCGACTACAGCCGCAATGGTCAGGTCAAGGCAGACTACACCTGCGCGCAAGACTACGCCGGCTATACGGAGGCCGACCACGACACCTACCGCCGGCTGCACGCGCGTCAGTCGGCGCTGCTGGTCGGTCGGGCCTGCGATGAATTCATCACAGCACTGCCTGCGCTGGATCAGAGCGGCCGCGCCGCGCATAGGATTCCACGTTTTGACGACATCAATGAGCGGCTGTTCAAGGCCACTGGCTGGCAGCTTGTGGCCGTGCCGGGGCTTATTCCTGAGGTCGCATTTTTCACGCTGCTGTCCCAGCGCCGATTCCCGGTCACTGACTGGATACGCACGCCGCAGGAGTTTGACTACATCGTCGAGCCGGATATTTTTCATGATCTGTTTGGCCATGTGCCGCTGCTCTTCAACCCGGTCTTTGCAGACCACCTGCAAGCCTATGGTGCAGGCGGGCTCAAGGCGCATCGGCTCGGCGCCTGCGAGCAGTTGTCACGGCTTTACTGGTACACCATAGAGTTCGGACTGATCCAGCAGCAAGGCCAACTCAGGGCTTATGGCGCCGGCATCTTGAGCTCTTCAGGTGAGCTGGTTCACGCGCTTTCCAGCCAGGCACCGCAGCGCATTGCGCTGGCCTTGCTGCGCGCCATGCGCACTCGCTACAAGATAGACAGCTACCAGCAAACTTACTTTGTCATAGACAGCTTTTCGCAGCTGTTTGACATGACTGCGCCAGATTTCACGCCCTTTTACCGTCAGCTCAAAAACATGTCCGAACTGGCAGCAGATGCGTCGCTGGCAGAAGATGAGCGCATGTCGCCCCGCCTCAACTAAGCTGCCAGCGACAGCAGTTCAGCGGCATCCATGGGGCGCGAGCGCCCGGGCAGGCTTAGCAGCGCCCGGGAACCCGTATTGACCGCGCCGGTGATGCCGCGCAATACAGGCATGCTGGCGACTACGGTCCAGCCGGCTTTTCGAGCCTGTTTTTGCAGCAGCACCGTGGCGTTCACGACGGCACCTACTGGCAGAATGCGTAACTCATCGTGCAGGCTGTCACGCAGTTTTGCCAGGGTGACGGGACCACTGTGAAGCGCGATGCCCACACCAAACGCTGGCAGGGACTGAGAAGGAAAATTGCTTTGTAAATAATTTTGCACGCGCTTGGCGGCATCCACCAGACCGAGCGCTGCGCGCGCCGCACGCAAGCCATGGTTGACGGACAGCGTGTCTGTGCTGTCAACAAACACAGCAAGCAAGCCGTCACCGGCAAACTGCAGATGGCGGGCGCCAAACAGATGGACCGTATCGGCGGCATTGTTGTAGAAGCTGCGCACGACATCACTGAGATCATCGTTCGTTAGTTTGTCGGCAAGCGTCGAGTAGCTCAACACGTCAACAAACAAGACCGTGGCGTTGGCAAACTTTTCGTCTTCGCCCGCGCCCTTGGCGTCTGACCAGTCCTGGTCCAGTTGCGCGTCGAATTTTTTCTTGTACAGATGGCCCAGCTGGTGCTTTTGCTCTTCCAGCGCCCAACTCACGGCCGCATCCACAGCGCAATCCTGCGTCGCCGCACGCATCTCCCGACGGTTGAGCTGGGCTGCGGCCGCCTCGCGCAACTCGCCAGGGCGCAAGGGTTTGGTAATGTAGTCGTCTGCGCCGCTGGTCATGCCAACGCGCATGTGCGCACGCTCTTGCAAAGACGTCAGCAAAATAACCGGAACGGAAGACAGTGCCGGCTCGGCGCGCAGGATTTGCAGCATCGCAAGGCCATCCATCACGGGCATCTGTATATCGCTGATCACCAGGTCTGGCTTGTGCTGCCGTGCGAGTGCCAGACCGTCCGCGCCATTGCCAGCAGACAACACCTCGTAGCCACATTTTTGCAGCACCGAGCTCACCAGCGTGCGGGTCGCATCGTCATCTTCCATCAGCACAATCAGCGGCATTTCAATTCCAGCGAAAACAGGTGCCTAGCTTACACAAGTTGAGACGCTAAACCAGTCGCTTGTCGTCAATATCCAGCATGGCCAGCGTCGCGTCCATCACTTGCGGCAAAAAAGCCATCTGCACATGCGCGGCGCAACGCAAAAGCCGGTTGTCCGCGCCTGGCAGCGTGGCGCTGGACGCGGGAATAACGATGTTGTCACTGTTCGAATACCAGCAGGTGAACAGGCTGTTCAATTCGGCAGCTAAGCCCTGGGAGAGTTGCTCTAGCCAATCAGATTGCAAGCGCATCTGACGGACATTGCGCGCATTACCAAAAAGTGCCAGCCAGGTTCCTCGGTGTGGCGAGCCTATGGTCACAATGTGCTGGACCTCAGCCTGGCCGAGCCGGCGCTTGAGCCAGGCCCGTACGGCCAGTCCGCCCATGCTGTGACAGACCAGAAGCGGCGCAAGCCCCGTGATTTGTCGTATTTGCTCCACCGCAGCGTCTATCTGGGCGCTGTAGTTGTCTATGGAGCCAAACGGTGGCTCCAGGTTGAGCGCCATAAACGCACGCTCCTGCGGAATCAAGCGCTCCAGCCAGGGCGTCCAAAAACCACGGTTGCAGAAGTAACCATGTACGAACACTACGCCGCGGCGTCCGTACACCCTGTCTGCAGGCCCCAGCTTGTCAGGTACGGCGTTCGAGAAAAATGGCTGTCGCCAGCAAAACACTTTGGGGGCAACCCTGACCTCACCCCACCAGGCCCGTCCCAGTTCGGACCAGGCAGGCGCGGACCCAGCATCTGCTTGACCGCCAGTTTTCAGCCAGACAAACTCAAATGCGAGAAAGAGCGTGTAGCCGAGAGTGAGCAGCAAGAAACCCGAAATAGCCAGCACCGGCGAGCTAGCGGCGAAGCAAAGCAGCCAGATCAATGCCGTGAGCACCAGGCAAAGCGTGATGATTTTTTGAAGACGTGCGAGCATATGACATCCATAGTAGACGCTGGCTGCTTGTTGCCGGACAAGCAGCACTAGGGACATGCCCCATGGAAAAACTGGCGGGATACTTTCACAATGAGCCGCAAGGAGGTTTTATGAACAGGCATTGGCTCAAGAGTTATCCCGAGGGCGTGGCCCATGACATCGATCCCGAGCAATTTGAATCGCTCAGCCAGTTGCTGGAACAGTCCTTCAAAAAGAACGCTGCAAAGCCATTTTCGGTTTGCATGGACCATTGGATGAGTTACGCACAGCTGGACGAGCTCTCCTCTGCCCTGGGCGCCTGGCTGCAAAGTCGCGGGCTGGCCCCCGGCGCTCGCGTCGCCATCATGCTGCCGAACATACCTCAATTCGCCGTCACCATGGCAGGGATTTTGCGCGCTGGCTTCACCTGTGTGAACGTCAACCCGCTGTATACCGCGCGCGAGTTGCAGCATCAGCTCAAGGACTCCGGCGCCAGCGCCGTTGTCATACTGGAGAACTTTGCGGGGACCCTGGCAGAGGTCATAGAGCAGACAGACGTCAAAACCGTGCTTGTGACTTCCATCGGCGACCTGCTAGGATTTTGGTACGGCCACTGGCTGACTTTTGCGATTCGTCATCTGGCAAAAATGGTCCAGGCCTATCGTTTGCCACTAAGCGATGGGCGCAATGTCACACCGTTCAAGATCGCCCTTGCGGAGGGCAAGCGGCTCAGCCTGAAGCCGACCTACAGCAATCTCGATTCAATTGCTTTCCTGCAATACACAGGCGGCACGACTGGTTTGTCCAAAGGCGCGATGCTGACGCACCGCAATATAGTTGCTGCTGTTTTACAGGCCGAAGAATGGTTTGCGCCAGCGCTCAGGAAAGTGGGCGATGTCAGCAAATCCAACACTATAGCGGCGCTACCGCTGTATCACATCTTCGCGCTGACGCTCTGCCTGCTAACCATACGTTGGGGTGCACATCTGACCTTGGTACCCAATCCACGCGATATAGCCAAACTTGTAGACACCCTCAAAAAAAGGCCGTTTCACATGTTGCCAGCGGTCAATACCCTGTTCAATGCGCTGCTGCAACATCCGCAATTCAAAACTGTTGACTTCTCTGATCTGCATGTGTCGCAAGCCGGAGGCATGGCGGCGTCGGAAGGAACGGCAAAGCACTGGCAGCGGGTTACGGGTTGCGCCATGACAGAAGGCTGGGGCATGAGCGAGACTTGCGCGATTGGCACCAACAATCCAGTGACACACAAGCAGTTCAACGGCAGCATAGGCCTACCTCTGCCGGGCATCTCGATTGAGATCAAGGATGACGATGGCAACGCACTACCACTGGGTGAGTCGGGCGAGATTTGCATCAAGGGGCCGCAGGTGATGACGGGCTACTATCAGCAGCCTGAGGAAAACGAGAAAGCCTTCACGCCGGATGGCTTTATGCGAACAGGCGATATCGGCGTGATGGATGAGCAGGGGTTTACCAAAATCATTGACCGAAAGAAGGACATGATTCTCGTGAGCGGCTTTAACGTGTTTCCAAACGAGTTGGAGAATGTCATTTCGCTCTGCCCAGGTGTGGTCGAATGCGCTGCGGTTGGCGTCGCCGACGACAAGCAGGGGGAGGCCATCAAGGTGTTTATTGTCAAAAGCGACGCCACTCTGACCGAGGATGATGTGTCAGCTTATTGCCGGCGTCATCTCACGGCTTACAAACGCCCTGCTTATATCGAGTTTCGCGATGAACTACCAAAAACCAACGTCGGAAAAATCCTCAGGCGCGAGTTACGCACACCGGTTTGAGACACCTGTGAGTCGAGTCCTGTGAAAATCCCCCCCCATTTGCCACCTGGCCTGCATGTTTTTGAACGCGGATGGCTCTCGGCCAACAATATTTTGTTCGTCGATGACGAGCAAAGTGTTCTTGTTGACAGCGGTTACTGTACCCACGCGTCCCAGACACTGTCGCTCGTCGAAACAGTGCTCGGACAACGGCCTCTGAATGTGCTGCTCAACACCCATTTGCATAGCGACCACTGCGGCGGCAACGCAGCTCTGCAGGAACGCTATCCACAGCTCAAGACACTGATACCCCCTGGCCACGCCGAACAAGTCAGCGCGTGGGATGTTGTCGCCCTAACTTATCAACCAACCGGCCAACTCTGCCCCAGGTTTGATTTCACCGACACACTAAAAGCGGGCGGCATGATCAATCTTGGTGGGCGCCCGTGGGAGATACACGCAGCGCCTGGGCATGACCCGCATTCACTGATTTTCTTTGAGCCCAGTCAGCGCCTTTTAATTTCCGCTGATGCACTGTGGGAAAAGGGTTTCGGCGTGGTGTTTCCAGAGCTTGAAGGCACAGACGCTTTTGGAGAACTTGGAGCAACGCTGGACCTAATTGAATCCTTGAAACCCAAAACCGTCATACCAGGCCATGGTCGCGTGTTTCATTACGAGGCTTCTGTGCTGGCGCTCGCGCGATCAAGGCTTAACAGTTTTGTCCAAAATCCACTCAAGCATGCACGTCATGCAGCCAAGGTACTTTGCAAGTTCAAGTTACTCGAGGTACAAAACCAGCAGCGTTCAGAATTTGAATCCTGGGCGGCGCAAACACCTTACCTGACGCATATATGGAAAGCCCATTTCGCAAACTGCCCGCAGTCCGTATGGATAGAGCAGCTGTGCGACGAACTCGTAGCCAGCGGCGCAGCCCAACGGGACGACGCGTACATAAGCAACCAATAATTATTATTGAGCCGGAAACAAAAAAGCCCATCTAAAAATAGATGGGCTTTCGGTAATCATTCAGCCTGAAAGGTACAAGCTTTTGCGCATACCCTACAAATTATTCAACTGAAAAAAAGACAACGCCCAGTCGACATGGAGTCAACTGGGCGCATCTCACTGTAAGAGCCTGACGATGTCCTACTTTCACACGGGAACCCGCACTATCATCGGCGCTAAGTCGTTTCACTGTCCTGTTCGGTATGGGAAGGAGTGGTACCAA
>CANEXF010000016.1 GCA_947443645.1 Comamonadaceae bacterium
CCACATGCAACTCAAAACTGCCCAGGACTTTGACCAGGAACTGCTGATCTTGTTTGACGCCTATGTGCACGGCACGATAGACAGACGTGGCTTTCTCGAGGGCGCAAAGAAATTTGCAGTTGGCGGCATCAGCGCCAGCATGTTGCTGGCCGCGCTCAGCCCCGACTTCGCCCGGGCCCAGGTGGTGGCCAAAGACGACCCGCGCATTCACACCGAGCTGCTGGACTACCCGTCCACTGCAGGCACAGGCACGGTCAGAGGCTACCTCGCCAAGCCCGCCAATATGACAGGCAAGTTGCCGGTGGTGCTGGTAATTCACGAGAACCGCGGACTGAATCCACATATTGAAGACATTGCGCGGCGACTTGCGCTGGACAACTTTGTAGCCTTTGCGCCCGACGCACTGACGCCGCTGGGCGGCTACCCGGGCGACGAAGACAAGGCGCGCGAGTTGTTCGCCAAGCTGGATTCCAAAAAAGCCACCGAAGACTTCATAGCGGCGGCCAACTTCCTAAAAAACCGCCCGGAGTCCAATGGCAGGATAGGCGCAGTGGGCTTTTGCTATGGCGGCGGCATCGTGCATGTGCTGGCTGTGCGCATGCCCGAACTCAACGCCGCCGTGCCTTTTTATGGCAACCAGCCCGCGCCGTCAGACGCGGCCAGCGTCAAGGCTCCGCTGCTGCTGCATTTCGCCGCGGTGGACGAGCGCATCAATGCCTCTTGGCCAGCCTACGAAGCAGCGCTCAAGGCAGCCCAGGTGCGCTACACCGCCTACCACTACCCCCGCACCCAGCACGGCTTCAACAACGACACCACGCCGCGCTTTGACGCCGCCGCAGCCAAGCTGGCCTGGGACCGAAGCATCGCGTTTTTTAACCAGCAGTTGAGAAGCTAGCGACTGCGCGATGGCTTGTTGCGCAGCGGCTCCAGCAGAAAACCCAGCCCGTTGTGGTCGATCTCCTGCATCAGCGCCAGCAAGCGCCCAATTTCGCCCTTGGGGAAGCCCTCGCGCGCGAACCAGTTCAGGTAGTTGCCCGGCAGGTCGGCGATCAGCTGGCCCTTGTGTTTGCCAAAGGGCATTTCGCGCGTCAGTAACAGCTCAAGTTGCTCGGTATTCATCAGAGAACCGGTTGGGATTGAAGTGGCAAAAAAGGTGGTCGATCAGCGCTGAGCGATCGCGGACGCCTTGATATGGCGTAAAAAAAGTACACAAACGTGCAGCTGATTGAAAGCGCCCCATTTCTGCGCGCGGATTGATCTCGATGCGCCCATTGCATGGGGACAACAACGGCCATACGAAGCCGCCATCATAGGCCGCATGCCAGGCGTCAACGCAACGCAAAGCACCAAATTCAGGGCCAGACGCACTGGGAGGAGCATTTTTTCTTTAATTTCTTCAGCTGGCCCACTAATTGCTAGATATATTTATAGCAGTGAATCTTGCTTTAGCAGATCGTTTAATCAGAGAAATTTTAAGAATATCTTACATATGAAATCCCACCTGAGCAAAGCATCCCTATGCAATCCTCGATTGATGATGCGGTTGATGATGGCAATTATTTTAAGCTCATCTCTAATTGCAAAAGCACAGACCAATGACTACCCGAATCGGCCAATTAATTTAATTACGCCATTTCCGGCAGCCGGATCAACAGATTTAATTGCGAGGATTATTGCGCAAAAGTTGGGGGAGATTTTAGGTAAGCCTGTTATCGTAGAAAATCACGCCGGAGCCGGAGGCAATATTGGTTCAAATATTGTCGCCAAGGCAACGCCTGACGGCTACACGATTTTAATTACCTCCTCAAGCACGCACTCCATTGGGGCGGTCTTGAACAAGAACGTACCATTTAATTACGATACAGACTTCACGCCTATCATTTATGGCGCTTTGGCACCAAATATTTTCCTGGTAACCAAAACAATACCTGCTGCTAATTTAAAAGAATTTATTAATTTTGCAAAAGCCAACCCGACTGTTCTGAATTTTTCCTCCGCCGGGAATGGAACCATCATGCATCTAACTGGAGAAGCATTTAAGGCCGAGGCGGGCGTGCAAATGGTCCATATTCCATACAAGGGTTCTGGTTTATCTATTCCTGATCTGATTTCCGGAAAAGTCCATGTTCTATTTGACAGCATGGTGTCAGGCTTGTCGCATGTCCAGGATGGCAAGTTAGCTGCATTGGCTATTCTCGGCAAGAACCGATCACCATTACTGCCCAACACACCGACCATGAGGGAAATTGGCGCACCTTATGGCTTGAAAGATTTTGAGTCAGTCAATTGGTGGGGGTTTTATGGCCCCAAGAATCTGCCAAAAAATATCCAGATGAAATTGAACGAGGCCTTAAACAAGACCTTAAGGTCAAAAGACGTGATTGATAAATTAGCCGCGATAGGGGCCGAGCCAGGTGGCGGCACGCCGGAATATTTTCAAGAATTCGTGCTCAAAGATCGGGCACAGTGGAGCAAGCTTATTCAAAGCCAAAAAATCACGCTGGATTAGGCCGCTTATGCTTTGGGTGAGCGTGTTGAGCGCAGCCAGGCTGGTCAGGCCTGCTTGGCCGCATAGCCCTGCTTTTGCAGCACCTGCAGCACCAGCTCCCGGTGCTCGCCCTGCACTTCAATCACGCCGTCCTTGACCGTGCCGCCAGAGCCGCAGGCGGTCCTGAGTTGCTTGCCAAGTTGCGCCAGAGCCAGCGCGTCCAGCGCCAAGCCCTTGACCAGCGTGACACTTTTGCCGCCCCGGCCTTTGGTTTCACGCGAGACGCGAACCACACCATCAGTTTTGGGCAAGGCTTTGGCCTGACTGCAGCGGCAGCTGGCAACGGGACTGCGGCAAACCGGACACATGCGTCCGGCATCGGTCGAATAAACAAGGCTGCTGGATAAAGAATTTCTGTTCATGCGGGTGCTTGGCCCTTGCCGGCTTGCCGGACAGGCGGTGTTAAATATCAGGGTGTTGCCAACGCAGAATGCAGCGCCAGCGGCCAGCTCAGCCACTGCGGAGCAAAAAGGCCATCTCGGTTCCCGCCAGGCTCAGCACGTCCTCATGCGCGAGCGCGACGGCGTTGTCTCCCAAGCGTCTGCCATTAAGTGTAGGCGGCGTCTGGCCGGCCACATAGGACAGATAGTAGCCGTCACGCCGGTGCGAAATGGACACCACCGCACTGCCCGCCTGACCAAAGGTCGTGACCGCCTTCACAACCGGAAACTCCAGCCCAGCCGAAACGCCAGAGATCACCTTGAGCGTGCCACGCAACATGCCGCTGGTGCCGGGCAAGCCCAGCGCGTCCAGCGGCGCCGCCATGGTCTGGTCTTGATCCAGCGGCAACGCATGCTCGGACGCGGCAAGAAACTCAATCCTGAAATTGCCGATCGCGATCACATCGTGGTCACTGAGCTTTTGCCGCGACTTGATCATGTGGTCGTTGACATACGTGCCATTGGTGCTGCCCAGGTCGCTGATATAAACATCGGCCAGCCCCTCCAGCTCAAACACGCAGTGCTCGCCGCTGACCACCATGTTGTCCAGGACAATGTCGTTATGCGGCTTGCGCCCCAGCGTTGTTCTGTCTTTTTGGAGATAAAGGTGCTTGATTTCCACACCTTCGACATAGGCAATGAGTTGCGGCATAAGACCTCCTTGAAGATACTTCACCAGGCACACGCATCTGGCTGGCGCTCAGGCATGTTAGCCCTCAGCCGCCACCGGCACAAGCCGGCGAGGCAGCGCGGATTCAGTCGGGGATGAAGTCGGCCATGAACCTGGCCTCGTCTTCCAGCAGCTCAAAGGTCGCCAGCTGCCCCATCTTCATGTCGGCCAGCCGGCAGGCGGCAAACAAGCTGTATTTGCCTTTGAGCCTGGCGCTTTCCAGATCAATCAGCATGTAGGGATAAGGCAGGAACACCTCGTAGATAAAAATTGTCCGGTGCCGGTTGCGCGGCGACGGGAAAAGTTTGTAGTGGTCGGTGGTAATGCTTTGTGCGGTGGCCATGATGTGCTTAGTCTGTGCTGTATTCTGCGGGATAAAACACCATGACCCACTATTTAACACCCGACAAAGAGCAGATCGCGCTGCTTGAGACTTTTGACCGCCTGGACCTGAGCCAGATCGAGGTGGTTTCCAACGCCGAACAGGCCGGCGCCGCGCTGGCGCAACTCGCAGGCGCCAGCGCACTGGGCTTCGACACCGAGTCCAAGCCCACCTTCGCCAAAAACGAGCGCTCGGACGGCCCGCACATTGTTCAGCTGTCCACCTTGAACAGGGCCTGGATCTTCCAGCTAGAAGACGCTGAGTGCCGCCGCGCGGTCGGCCTACTGCTCGAGTCGCGCGCCATCGTCAAGGCCGGCTTTGGTCTGGGTGATGACCGCAGACGCATCATCAGCAAGCTCGGCGTCGATCTGCAGGGCGTGCTGGACCTGAACACCGTGTTCCACGACAAAGGCTACCGCAAAGACATGGGCGTGCGCGGCGCGGTGGCAGTGATGTTCAACCGCCGTTTTATCAAGTCCAGAAAAGCCACCACGTCCAACTGGGCCAATGCCCGGCTTTCAGAAGCGCAGATCGTCTATGCCGGCAACGATGCCTACGCTGCGATGCGCGTCTATGCGGCGCTGGAACTTGCCTGATTCATATAAAAAACGCCTGCAGCGCTCTGAATACGGGCGCTAGCAGCTCTTTTTTTTATAGCAAAGTCGCCGCACAGGAACGCCGCTAGTACTTGTCGGCTAACAAAAGACAATCGCCAGCAGCGCAGGATCGTCCGCCCAGTTCAGCAAGGCGTGCGCGCTCGCGCGGTAGGCCCAGAAAATCGCGTGTTCCACCAAAAGCTCAAGGCGCATGCAGGCTCGACAATCAGCTCTTGGCCGTCGCGGCCTTGCGGTCGGCGATGACTTTTTGCGCTGCCGGCCGCTCACCCAGCATCGCGATGTAGGGCTTGTAGTCCAGCCCGCTGGCCAGCAACAGGTCTTCACCGTACACCGCCTTGGTCAGCATGCCAAGCACCGGCAGGCTGGCAAAAGCCGCGCAATCGGCCTGGGTAAAGCGCTCACCGGCGACAAAAGGCGAGAACCTGACGAGTTTGCGGAAAGCTGCGATGTTCTTTTCAAGCTGCTTGCGCACGCGCAGCTTGGCCTCATCGGTGGCGGCGCCGCCAAAAAAAGCGTGCGCATACAACTCACGCCCGACCAGCTCCAGATGCAATTCCATGTAGCAGATCAGCTCCCTGACCTTGGCTGCGGCAAACGGATCTGACGGCATCAGGGGCGTGTCGGGGTAAGCCGACTCAAGGTACTCCATGATGACCTGGCTCTCGCACAGCGTGCCTTGCGGCGTGCGGATAAACGGCACCTTGCCCAGCGGCGAAGCATCCAGAACCGCCGCATCGATGGCTCGTGGATGCGCATATTCTTCAGTAAAGGGCAGCTGTTTTTCAAGCAAGGCGAACTTGACCTTGTTGTAGTAGTTTGAGCCGGCAAAGCCGCAAAGCGTCAGCATATAAGGTGTCCTGAATAATTCAATCTAATTGAATGCATCGCCTGGGCGCAGGCCAGGTCGCGCGCAAAGGTCGGCATCGCGCTAGAGCGCCAGCCGCAACCGCGCCATGCCCGCGTCTATTTTCGCAACATCTGCGGTTGCAAAACTGAGCCTGAAGCTCGCCATGTCGGGGTCCGCCGCATAAAACGGCGCGCCCGGCACAAAGGCCACGCCCTGCGCTATGGCACGCCTGGCGAACTCGCCGGCATCCGTGATTTTTCCGCCCTTGCCGGTCAGGCGTGCCCAGAAGAACAGGCCGCCCTCGGGTTGCGTGAACTCTACCGCGTCGCCTAGTTCGCGCACCAGCGCAGCGCCCATGGCCTTGGCGCGTTCGGCGTAGACCTTGCGCACATTGGCCAGCGTCGCCGGCATGCGGCCGGCCAGCAAGTATTGCGCCGCGGTCGCCTGGGCGAAGGTGCTGGTGTGCGCGTCGCTGAATTGCTTGCACATCACCGCCCTGGCCAGCAGCTCAGGCTGGGCAACCATCCAGCCGACGCGCAGGCCGGGCGACAACACCTTGCTGAGCGAGCCGCAATACGCGATCAGGTCTCTGGAGCCAGACACGCTGCTGCTCAGGGCTAGCAGCGAGGGCGGCGGGACAGCGCCAAAGTAGAGGTCACCATAGGGATCATCTTCAACCATCAGCGTGTCGTACTTGACGGCCAACTCCAGCACTTTTTTGCGCCGCTCCAGCGTCAGCAGCGCACCGCTGGGGTTGCCGAAGCTGGGTATCAGATACACAAACTTGGGCTTGTGCTCGGCGATGAGTTTTTCAAGTGCGTCGGTCTGGACGCCATGACCATCGCAGGGTGCGCTGATGAGTTCAGCGCCATAAAGGCGAAAACACTGGATAGTGGCCAGAAAGGTCGGGCCTTCAACAATGACCTTGTCACCCGGCGAGATCATGGTCTTGCCAAGCAGGTCCAGCGCCTGCTGGCTGCCAGTGGTGACGATCAACTCATTGGCCGCGACTGCGGCGCCCTTGCTCGTCATGAAAGCGCTGAGCTGCTCGCGCAGCGGCTGGAAGCCCTCGGTGGCGCCGTATTGCAGCGCGGCGCCAGCATCTTCAGCCAGCGCCTTGGCCGATGCCTGGCGTATGCCCTCCACGTCGAACATGGCAGGGTCTGGGAATCCGCCGGCAAAACTGATGATGCCGGGCTTGCCCAGCAGCTTGAAGAGTTCGCGAATCGCGGAGGTTTCGATGTTGTTCAGGCGGTCGGCGAATTGCAGTGGCATGGGAGAATCTACTCATGAAAAAGGAAAACATAGAGCGCTTTTTTGCCACCCTGAAGGCGGCTAATCCACAGCCCGTGACCGAGTTGGAGTATACGAGCGTGTTCGAGTTGCTGACCGCCGTACTGCTGTCGGCGCAGGCCACCGACGTCAGTGTGAACAAGGCCACGCGCGGGCTGTTTGCGGTGGCCAATACGCCGCAGGCGATTCTGGATCTGGGGCTGACGGGCCTGGAGCGCTATATCAAGACCATAGGCCTTTACCACAGCAAGGCCAAGCACCTGATGCAAACCTGCGCCATGCTGGTGGCGCTGCATGGCGGCCAGGTACCGCGTACCCGCGAGGCGCTCGAGGCCCTGCCCGGCGTGGGCCGCAAGACGGCCAATGTGGTGCTGAACTCCGCGTTTGGCGAAGCCACCATGGCGGTCGATACGCACATCTTTCGCATGGGCAACCGCACCGGCCTGGCACCCGGAAAAACACCGCTGGAAGTCGAGCAAAAACTGCTCAAGCGAATTCCTCCCGAATACCTGGTCGATGCCCACCACTGGCTGATCCTGCATGGCCGCTATGTATGCACGGCACGCAGCCCCCATTGCTGGGAATGTGCAGTCAGCGCCTATTGCGACTACAGCCCCAAGACCGCGCCGCCGCGCGCCTGAAGCCCGGCCTGGCCGCTCAGCGGTCGAAGGAGCCGTCGGCGCGAATCATGGTTGGAGCGGCGTCAGGCATCAGGTCTGACCTTGGCCTGGATCGCCACCTGCGTCCACTTTTTTTGTTCCTCGCGGATAAAAGCTGCAAATTTTTCTGCACTGCCGCCACCGTCCTCGGCGCCATATTGCTCCATTTTTTCCTGCACATCAGGCATGGCGAGCACCTTGTTGACGTCTTCGTTCATGCGCTGCACCATCGCCGGCGGCATTTTGGCCGGGCCCATCAGCCCGTACCAGACAGTAGCTTCAAAGCCTGGAAAGCCAGACTCCGCCATGGTCTGCACCGTGGGGTGACCCGCCGCGCGTTTGAGCCGGGTCTGTGCAACCGCAATCGCCTTGCCGCTTTTGATGTGCGGCGTGGCAGACGTCATGGTTTCAAAGCAGTAATTGACCTGGCCGCCAATCAGGTCGACCAGCGCCGGGCCAGAACCCCGGTAGGGAATGTGCAGCGCGTAAATCTTCGCCTGCAGCTTGAACATTTCCAGCGCAAAGTGCTGGGCAGAGCCGCCCCCCGCAGACGCGAAACTGATCTGACCAGGCTTGGCCTTGCACAGCGCCACCACATCCTTGACGGTTTTGGCTGGCTGGTCGGCATTGCAGATCAGCACCATGGGCGTGATGCCAACCATGCTGATAGGCACGAAATCACGCTCGGCGTTATAGCCCAGCTTCATGCCCATGGCTGGCGCAAGCGCATGGCTGTTGATGTGCGCCATGATCAGCGTATTGCCGTCAGGCACCTGCTTGGACACATAGTCAGCCGCGATCACACCGGCCGCACCGGCCTTGTTTTCAATGATGACCGAGGTGTTCCACATCGCGCCGAGTTTCTGGCCCAGCACACGCGCCAGCGCGTCCGTGCCGCCCCCAGGCGGAAAGCCAACAACAATGCGCACCGGACCACCCGGCAGCGTTTGTGCCCTGAGCATGGGCGCCGTCACCGTCGCAGCAGTTGCCAGCGTGGCGTTCATAAAGGTTCTGCGTTGCATGGTGCATATCTCCAGTGTTGAGTGACGGCGTCAAAAAACTCAGGCAGCCTTGCGTTGCGGCACGACGGCCGCATGGCTTGAAAAGTGATCCATGGCGGCTTGCACGCCAGAGCCTGCGAGCTTGACACCCGCCAGCTTCAGGCCCATCTCGCAACCCGACAGCGCGGCCATCAGGGTGAGGTCATTGCAATCGCCCAGGTGGCCGATGCGGAACATCTTGCCTTTGACTTTTCCGAGCCCGGTGCCAAGCGAGCAGTCAAAACGTTCGTAAATGATCTTGCGCACGGCGTCGGCGTCTATGCCCTGCGGCATCATCACGCCGGTCAACACCGGCGAGTAAAGGCTGGCATCGGCACACTGGATTTGCAGGCCCCAGGCATTCACGGCGGCGCGCATACCCTTGGCCCAGCGCTGGTGGCGCGCAAACACGGTCTCGAGTCCGTGCTCAAGCAGCATGTCGCAGGCTTCACTCAAGGCATAGAGCAAGTTGGTGTTGGGCGTCGACGGCCAGTAGCCGGTCTTGTTCATCTCGATGATCTCGTCCCAGGCCCAAAAGGCCTTAGGCAAAGTGGCTTTTTTGCTCGCCTCAAGCGCTTTGGCGGACACGGCATTGAAGCTGATGCCTGGCGGCAGCATCAGGCCTTTTTGCGAGCCACTGATGCTCACATCCACACCCCATTCGTCGTGCCGGTAGTCGGCAGAGGCGAGGCCGGAAATCGTGTCCACAAGCAGCAAGGCCGGGTGTTTGGCCGCGTCAATGGCTTTGCGCACCGCCGCGATGTCGCTGGTCACACCGGTCGAGGTCTCGTTGTGCACCACGCACACCGCGCGTATGGTGTGCCCGGTATCGGCCTTGAGGCGCGCTTCAATCAAGCTGGCCTGAACGCCGTGCCGCCAGACCTCGGCGCCAGGGTGGCTGATGACCTCGGTTTTGAGCCCCAGGCGGGTTGCGAGCTTTTGCCACAGAAAGGCGAAATGGCCGGTTTCATACATCAGCACGTGGTCGCCAGCGCTCAGCGTGTTGACCAGCGCAGCCTCCCACGCGCCGGTGCCCGAGGCTGGGTAAATGATGACAGGCTGTTTGGTCTGGAATATCTTCTTCATGTCGGCCAGGACCTTCAAGCCCAAGGCCGCGAACTCGGGGCCGCGGTGGTCAATCGTCGGGTAACTCATGGCCCTTAAAACGCGGTCAGGCACCGGTGATGGCCCGGGGATTTGCAGAAAATGGCGCCCCGTGGGGTGAAAGTCGAGCCTCAACATGACGGCGTTCTCCTTGGATAAAACGTCATTTTTTGCATACAAAATTAATTTGTCAATCCTGTTTAGGGTATTTACTCGCCTTCTTGACTGATTTGACAGTTCTATTTTTTGCATACAAAATTTGTGCATGACAGCAGAAATTATTTCCATCCCGCGCGCGGCGCTGCATGAACAAGTCGCGCAGCGGCTGCGCCAAATGCTGGTTGAAAACCGCATCGCGCCCGGCGCCAAGCTCAATGAGCGCGAGCTCAGCGAAGTGCTCAAGGTCTCGCGTACGCCCTTGCGCGAGGCCATCAAGATGCTGGCTGCTGAAGGCCTGGTTGAACTTCTGCCCAACCGTGGCGCGATTGCGCTTGAACTGAACGAAACCGATGTTTTAAATACCTTTGAGGTCATGGCCGGCCTGGAGGCGCAATCGGGCGAGCTGGCAGCGCTGCGCATCACCGAGTCAGAGCTCATGGAAATCCAGGCCATGCATTTTGAAATGCTGGCGGCTTACACCCGCCGTGACCTGCCCGCCTATTACCGACTCAATTCGTCAATCCACAGCGCCATCAACGCCGCCGCCAAAAACCCGGTGCTGAGCGCCACCTACCAGCAGGTCAATGCGCGCCTGCAGGCGCTGCGCTTTCGCTCCAACCAGGACGAAGAGAAGTGGCGCTCTGCCGTCAAAGAGCATTCGCAGATGATTGACGCGCTCGTGGCGCGCGACCCCGCTGCGATGCGCGATGTGCTGCAGCGCCATCTGAGCAATAAACGCGACGTGGTCATCCAGCAACTGCGCGCAAGCCAGCCCTTAACGCCGTCAAACGCCAAAGCATGAACGCCCCACTCCCCCTGAAGATCACACAAGCGTCCAGCGCACAGACCTATGACAGTGTGGCCCGCGCCAGCAATGAAGTCGCCGGCCGGCTGGCCGAGCGGCTGGCCCAGGAAACCCGGGGCGAGGTGCTGTTTTCAGCGGCGGACCGGGGTCGCTACGCCACCGACGCGTCGATCTACCAGGTGATGCCCACCGGCGTGTTCGTGCCAAGCAGCGGCAGCGACGTGAAAACTGCCCTCGACATTTGCCGCGACATGGCCGTTCCGATTGTTGCGCGTGGCGGCGGCACCAGCCAGTGCGGCCAGACCGTGGGCGCAGGGCTGGTGATCGACCACGCCAAACATGTGCGCAACATCCTGAACATAGACACCCAGGCGCACACCGCAGAGGTCGAGCCGGGACTGGTGCTTGACCATCTGAACGCAGCGCTGAAAAAACACGGTTTGTGGTACCCCGTCGACGTGTCGACCAGCGCGCAAGCCACGCTGGGCGGCATGGCTGGCAACAACTCCTGCGGCAGCCGCAGCATTGCCTACGGCAACATGGTGCACAACGTGCTGGGCGCAACAGTCTGGCGCTCTGACGGCAACTTGCTCGAACTCGGGCCTTATGCCAGCGCCAGCGGCCAGGCTCTGGCCTTGGGCGACTATGTCAAGGCGCTGTCTGACGAACTCCGGCCAGAGCTTGAGGCGAGCTGGCCCAAGGTGCTGCGCCGCGTCGCCGGCTACAACCTGGACATCTTCAACAACCAGAGCGAAAAGCCTTACACGACCGACGGCTCGGTCAATCTGGCGCACCTGCTGGTCGGCAGCGAAGGCACGCTGGGCCTGACCCAGTCGCTGAAACTGCGTCTGAGCGAATTGCCGCGCAGCAAGGTACTGGGCGTGGTGAATTTCCCGACCTTTTACAAAGCCATGGACTCGGCCCAGCACATCGTCAAATTGGGCGACGGCACACTGACTGCGGTCGAGCTGGTCGACCGCACCATGATTGAGCTGTCACTGCAAAACCCGGCTTTTGCCCCAACCGTGAGAACGGCGCTGATTGGCCAGCCCGACGCGATTTTGCTGGTGGAGTTTTCCGGCGCCTCAAAGGCCGAGCTGATTCCAAAAATCAGGCAGTTGGTGGAGCTCATGGGCGACCTGGGCCTGCCGGGCTCGGTGGTGGAAATGATTGAAGACGCGCCGCAAAAAAACCTCTGGGAAGTACGCAAGGCGGGTCTGAACATCATGATGAGCCTCAAGGGCGATGGCAAGCCGGTGAGCTTTATCGAAGATTGCGCTGTGCCGCTGGCGCATCTGGCCGAATACACCGATGCGCTCACGCAGGTGTTTCGCAAATACGGCAGCAAAGGCACCTGGTACGCGCACGCCTCGGTCGGCACGCTGCACGTGCGGCCGATTCTGGACATGCGCCGGGAAGGCGCGGGCAAGATGCGCGCGATTGCCGAGGAAGCTTCTGCGCTGGTGCGCCACTACAAAGGCGCTTACAGCGGCGAGCACGGCGACGGCCTGTGCCGCGGCGAGTGGATTGAGTGGCAGTTCGGCCCCAAGATCACACAAGCCTTTGCGCAGATCAAGAGCTACCTCGATCCCTTGAACCTGCTCAGTCCGCAGCGCATGGTCAATCCGCCCAAGATGGACGACACGCGGCTGATGCGCTTTCCACCGAGCTACAAAGTGATCCCGATTCAGACCGCCCTGGACTGGAGCGCCTGGAATGTGCAGAACGACCCGGTCACCGAGCAAACCAGTGCGCCCGGCAGCGGCGGCGATCCGGCGCAAGGCCTGGCCAAAGCCGTGGAGATGTGCAACAACAACGGCCACTGCCGCAAGTTCGACGCCGGCACCATGTGCCCAAGCTACCGCGTGACGCGAGACGAAAAGCACCTGACACGTGGTCGCGCCAACACGCTGCGGCTGGCATTGTCAGGCCAGCTCGGACAACCCTCACCCCTGCCCTCTCCCAACGGGAGAGGGAGTCATACGGACCCGCTCCCTCGCCCGCAAGCGGGAGAGGGCTGGGGTGAGGGTACGCTTGAGGCGGTGAAAGACGCGCTGGACCTGTGCGTGGGCTGCAAAGGCTGCAAGCGCGACTGCCCGACCGGTGTCGACATGGCCAAGATGAAGGTGGAGTTTTTGCACCACTACAAGGCCAGGCACGGCTACAGCCTCAAAGACAAGCTGGTCGCCTACCTGCCTGACTACGCACCCTGGGCCAGTCGTCTGGCGCCGCTGCTGAATTTGCGCGACCGCGTTCCCGGTCTGGCGGCATGGAGCGAAAAGCTGCTGGGTTTGTCCCGACAGCGCAGCTTGCCGCAATGGCAGCGCAAGACGTTCTTCAACACCATGCCCCGCACGGCGACCCGCGAGGAAGTGCTGCAGGCCACCAAGCCCGTGGTGCTGTTTGTCGACACCTTCAACGGCTACTTTGAATCCGAAAATGCATCTTCAGCATTAAAAGTGCTTCAAACGGCCGGCTACACGGTGCATATAGCTAGCAAAAAAATAGCAGATGGCAAGCAGTTGTGCTGCGGGCGCACGTTTCTGGCCAGTGGCATGGTCGATAAGGCCAAGGCCAAGGCGCGCGAATTGGTCGACGCGCTCTTGCCCTTTGCCGCCAAAGGCATTGCCATCGTCGGGCTGGAGCCCTCTTGTCTGCTCACGCTGCGCGACGAAATGCTGGTGATGGGCCTGGGCGAAGCCGCACAAACCATCAGCGTGCACGCACTGCTGCTGGAGGAGTTCCTCGCGCGCGAAGCGGCGGCCGGCAAGCTCGAGGCGCTCAAGGCCGCACTCAAGCCGAACACGCAGGCGATATTGCTGCACGGCCACTGCCACCAAAAAGCCTTTGGCGCGGTCAGCCCCATCATGGAGGTGCTCAAGCTGATCCCAGGCGCCGAGCCTGAACTGATCGAGTCCAGCTGCTGCGGCATGGCCGGCAGCTTTGGCTATGAAGCCAGCCACTTCGAGGTGTCCATGCAGATGGCCGAGCTCAGCTTGCTGCCGGCGGTGCGCCAGCAGCCCGACGCGATTGTGGTCGCCGATGGCACCAGCTGCCGGCATCAGATCAGGGACGGCGCGCAGCGTGAAGCCATCCACGTCGCCGTCCTGCTGGCGCAGCAGTTGCGCACCTGATCTTTCCGCGGGCCAAGCTGGGCTGCGGTGTAAATTCGAGGCGCACATGGCCAACATCCTGACCGTCACCCTGAACCCGGCGCTGGACCTGTCGACGTCCACCGACAAAGTCATGGACACGCACAAGCTGCGTTGCACGGCAGCTGTGGTTCACCCGGGTGGCGGCGGCATCAACGTGGCGCGCGTGCTGCAGCGGCTGGGCAGCGACTGCCTGGCGCTGTATCCGGCGGGCGGCATGAACGGCCAGCGGCTGCGCCAGTTGCTGGACCAGGAGCAGGTGCGCAGCCATGGCATCGCGATCGCGGGCGAGACGCGCGAGAGCTTTCATGTCCACGAAACAGCTAGCGGTCGGGACTTTCGTTTTGTCTTGCCGGGGCCAACCCTGAGCCCAGAGGAGTCGCTGGCCTGCCTGGCCGCATTCAGCGCGCTTGCTTCGCCGCCGACCTATCTGGTGGCCAGCGGCAGCCTGCCGCCGGGTGTACCCGAAGACTTTTACGCACAGCTGGCCAGGCTGGCCCGCGCGCGCGGCAGCCTGCTGGTGCTGGACACCTCGGGCACTGCGCTGGCTGCAGCGCTGGCCCAAGGGGTATACCTGGTCAAGCCCAGCCTGAGGGAGTTGCGCGAACTGACAGGCCTGCCGCTGAGCACTGAACAGCAGCGACTCGACGCGGCGCGGCAGATCATCCGCGGCGGGCAGGCTCAGGTGGTCGCGCTGTCGCTCGGTGACGAAGGCGCTTTGCTGGTCACAGCGGACAAGGCCTTGCGGGCCGGCGCCTTACGCGTCAAGGTGGCCAGCACCATAGGCGCGGGCGACAGCTTTGTTGGCGGCCTGGTCTGGGCGCTGAGCCGCAGCGCCGATCTGGAGCAAGTATTCCGCTACGGTATGGCGTCAGCGGCAGCCGCCCTGCTCACGCCCGGAACAGCACTGTGCCAGCCTTCAGATGTGGAACGGCTTTGCAGTGAAGTGCTTGTGACGCAGGTCTGAGAGGCCGCAGCTGAATCCTGATTGCTACCAATTAGATAGCTGGTAGCGACCGCCAGGATTGCCTAAATGGCATTTTTTGCAACTATTCAACGCGCCTTGAGGCCCACAGCCAAAGCGCAGCGCCGCCAACAATCATGGGCAGGCAAAGCCATTGGCCCATGCTCATGCCGAGCGCGAGAATGCCCAGAAAGTCGTCGGGCTCGCGGAAAAACTCGGCAATGAAACGGAACACGCCGTAGCCAAACAGGAAGGCACCAGACACTTGACCCATCTTGTGTTTTTTGCGGGCGTATAGCCAAAGCAGCACGAACAGCAATAAGCCTTCCAGCAGAAACTGGTAGATCTGCGACGGGTGGCGCGGCAGCATGGAGCCGCTGGCGGGAAACACCATGCCCCACGGCAGATCGGGCGAGCTGAAGCGTCCCCACAACTCGCCATTGATGAAATTGCCCACACGCCCTGCTGCCAGACCGGTTGGCACACACGGCGCAATGAAATCCATCACCTGCAGCCACGGCCGCTTGCGGCTGTGCGCAAACCACCACTGCGAAACCAGCACACCCAGCATGCCGCCATGAAAGCTCATGCCGCCCTGCCACACCGCGAAGATCTCCAGCGGATGCGACAGGTAGTAGCCCGGCTTGTAGAACAGACAGTAGCCGATGCGCCCGCCCAGCACCACGCCCATCACGCCCATGAAAAGAATGTCTTCAATATCCCGCCTCGACCACGCGCCCGCACCAGTGATGGACGCATAGGGCTGGTGCTGCAGACGCCTGGTCGCCAGGAAAAAGAACAGGCCAAAAGCAGCCAGATAGGTCAGGCCATACCAGTGGATGGCCAGAGGCCCCAGCTGAAGCGCGACAGGGTCGATTTGAGGGTGGATGAGCATGCGGCTATTTTGCCTGCAAGTGCAGGACGGCCAGCGGGTGGACAAGGCCATGCCGGCTTCTAGCCAGCCCATACAATCAGAAAACAACCCTTACGAGACACATCATGGAAACCAAAACCGTCATCCTCAATCCCCGCAGCAAGAACATCACCGAAGGCAAATCGCGCGCACCCAACCGCTCCATGTACTACGCCATGGGCTACGAGGAAAGCGATTTCAAAAAGCCCATGATTGGCGTGGCCAACGGTCACAGCACCATCACGCCGTGCAACAGCGGCCTGCAAAAACTGGCCGATGCGGCCATCGCAGCGATTGAAGAAGCCGGTGGCAATGCGCAGGTGTTCGGCACGCCGACGATTTCCGACGGCATGGCCATGGGCACCGAGGGCATGAAGTATTCACTGGTCAGCCGTGAAGTGATTTCCGATTGCATTGAAACCTGCGTGCAGGGCCAGTGGATGGACGGCGTGCTGGTCGTCGGCGGCTGTGACAAAAACATGCCGGGCGGCCTGATGGGCATGCTGCGCGCCAACGTGCCGGCCATTTATGTCTATGGCGGCACGATACTGCCCGGCCACTACAAGGGCAAGGACCTCAACATCGTCAGCGTCTTTGAAGCTGTGGGCGAAAACGCCGCCGGCCGCATGAGCGACGAAGACCTGCTACAGATCGAGCGCCGCGCCATTCCCGGCACCGGCAGCTGCGGCGGCATGTACACCGCCAACACCATGTCCAGCGCCTTCGAGGCCCTGGGCATTTCGCTGCCCTACTCCAGCACCATGGCCAATCCGCACGACGAGAAGCTGAACTCGGCCAAAGAGTCGGCCAAGGTGCTGATTGAAGCGGTCAAGAAAGACATCAAGCCGCGCGACATCGTGACCAAGAAGGCTATAGAAAACGCCGTGGCGGTGATCATGGCCACCGGCGGCTCGACCAACGCCGTGCTGCACTTTCTGGCGATTGCCCACGCGGCAGGCGTGGACTGGACGATTGACGATTTCGAACGTGTGCGCCAGAAAACGCCGGTGCTGTGCAACTTGAAGCCGTCCGGCGAATACCTGGCGGTTGACCTGCATCTTGCCGGCGGCATTCCGCAAGTCATGAAAATGCTGCTGGTCGCAGGCCTGCTGCACGGCGACTGCATCACGATCAGCGGCCAGACGATTGCCGAAGTGCTCAAGGACGTGCCCGATGCACCGCGTGCCGACCAGGACGTGATTCGCCCGATTGACAAGCCCATGTATGCCCAGGGCCATCTGGCCATTTTGAAAGGCAACCTCTCACCCGAAGGCTGCGTGGCCAAGATCACCGGCCTGAAAAACCCGGTCATGACCGGCCCGGCCAGAGTGTTTGACGACGAGCAGTCCGGCCTGGCCGCCATCCTGGCCGGCAAGATCAAGCCCGGCGACGTGATGGTGCTGCGCTACCTGGGCCCCAAGGGTGGCCCCGGCATGCCTGAAATGCTGGCCCCCACTGGCGCGCTGATTGGCGCCGGTCTGGGCGAAAGCGTGGGCCTGATCACCGACGGACGTTTTTCGGGCGGCACCTGGGGCATGGTGGTCGGCCACGTGGCACCGGAAGCGGCCGCTGGCGGCAACATCGCGTTCATCAACGAAGGCGACGCCATCACCATAGACGCGCGCCAGCTGCTGCTACAACTGAACATCAGCGACGAAGAACTGGCCGAACGCAAGGTCGGCTGGGTCGCACCAAAGCCGCGCTACACCCGCGGCGTGCAAGCCAAGTTCGCCTTCAATGCATCGAGCGCCAGCAAGGGTGCGGTGCTTGACGATTATTGATCTGCCTTGGCAGCAGGACATCTCAAAGTTCTGAAAAAAAGCCCGTCGCAACTGATGTATGTCGGTAGCTTAGAGAGTTAACGAAATGACGCCCAAGGCGGTCTTGACTAGAAACCGCAAGTCCCAACCGGGATTTGCGGAGTCTCATATGGTCGCAAGGATTTATCGATTGGCATATTGCTGGCGATAAGCCTTTAATCGGTGAAGAAAATGGTTTTTTGCCATCAAGACTCTGAAGTCAGCACTTTCTAAGGTCGCGCTTACCGACAGCGTTGCGTGTGAAAGACGTAACGCTAGGTCTTCCAGCAATGCCCACAGTAGCTTCTGGTCAAAGAATGGACCTAATCGGGGGCTGTTGCCTGGCGCGATGAGCTGAAACCCTTTGTAGGTCGCGTGAGACGCGTAGCTCGAATACGTTCCATAGAGCTTGTCGCGTCTCTGGTTGGCGTATCGTGGCAATGTCTCAAGTTTTTATCGCACCCTTACTGGTAAAAACTCTCTTTTCCAAGACTTTTCGTCAGCGGTACGCCAGAGCGAAATAGCAGAGCTATCGGAATTAAACAGGTCGACCAGATTCACGAGTTCCAATGAATCGCGAAGGAGCTGAAATGCGGCTTGGTAGTACCCCGACAACCCCAATTTAATGGCGGTTGCACCAACGTTAAATAAGCGAAATCCAATTAACTGCAGTGTGTGGGTATCGGAGCCCGGCTCTGATTGAATAGCCTGCAGGTTAACCAAGTGGTCCATTGCATCTTGAACCGCTTGCAAATGGTCTCGCAGCGCCGGCACGCTCTCAATGTTAGCCAAGACCGCCACACGTAGTTCTTCCTCTCGTGCAGGTATCAGCACGAGATTGTCAGGTACGGTCATGCGTAGGTGGCCATACTTAGAAAATTAAACCTCGTTTTGCTGCGACCTGCCTCTGAACCGCTTCCAGTTGGACTGATTGGGCTCGGACTTGGTTGCTGAGGGCCTCCAGAGCTTGGAGCGTCTCTTCAGCGCGGTCAGTTTCAAAAGTGTTTGGCGCGGAGTCAGATTCTCCAATCGAGGCACTGAACGCAAATGCGTCGTTGATGGCTTTAACGCTGGCTTCCCCATATTTCTGGGGGTTGTTAGTTACCATTTGCAGAGCGGTCTCAACCGCTTTAGGCTTGTTGGCGCGATAGGCCAGCGCTTCGAGGACATGCAACGGCATTGAGGCAATCGTGTCCGGTGAGACAGACGACAGACCGCGGCTGGTCGGCAGGCGCCATGCGAGTAGATGCGCAAGTTTAGGTCCTGATTTGCGAAGTGTTTCCCAACCGTCGGTCACGACCTGCCCTTCATAATAAGCAGTGTCGCCCTCTCTGTAGTTGATGTCCGATTCGAGATCCGCGAGCACACCTGGCTTTTCGAATACCTCCCGAAGGCAATCGGTTAACTCTTCGTCTGAAACGCCAGCATCAACTCCCTTTGACAGAAATCCAACAACATGCGCTGTTCCGCTACTTCGCAAATAAACAAGCCTCTCCAACTGTGAGCGCTCTGTAAGCCTTTTATCCGAGTCGAAGATGCAAGCACGAACCAGTTCACTGGTATCAGCAAGCGCCGTTTTACGTAGCTCCTTTTCAACCTCGGGTACTACCTGCGGCGGCCCGCCCGGAAATGGCCAGTTTTGGAGATTTTCATCAGCAAAAAAGTAATATCTAGCCGCCCAATATCTAACAATGGGCGCCGAGTCTTCTATGCAAACTTGCATCAGCCAAGTAGGAGTCTCGTTCTTGTAGCTGTCCGACTGAACTGCTTGTATCACCTGAAGCTTGCTTTCGACGCTTAAGTCCGGCCAGGCCGCCTCTATTAGGTGCTGGCGCAACGGCGCATTCCGCGCCAAATTCTCTAGAACCTGTTCGCTAAGCATCACGCTCTCCCTTCACCGTTAAGGCAATTCGATGGCAGTTTACAGCTTGAGGGGCGCCTGTTCTCTACACCTCTTAGACCCGCGCTGACGATCTGCCTTCCCAGCACAATTACTACATGAACTCACTCACGCAATAGACGAAAGGAAACAATAACAACATCCGCGCGTTCTTTCGATAGGCCTCACATCCGCCATGTCGCCATTTGCCAAGGCGTCCTTCTAAATGACGTCAGCGTCCACAGCCGAGTCAGAATTCAGGTTGAACCCGAAGACGTAGCCAGGCAAAAGTTCGGCGCTGCCAATGGTCAGCAGGGTTACATTGCGACAGCTCTTGCAGTTTAAAAAATTCACGTTGTGTATCTGCCTGAAAACCGCGGAGTAAATGGGAGGTTGGGTCATCCGTTGGACTAACTGATGCTCTCGACTGCCGGGAAAGGCTATGCACTTCCACACCAGGAACTGGCGTACGCAGGCTTTTTTTTATTGCCGCAGGACTTTGGAAAACCAGACTTGCAGCGCTGGCAAGCCGCTAATGCGCTTGCCAGCCTGCCTCTGAAACCCGCTCAAAGATTTTCGGAAAGCTGGTCAAGAATGGCCGGGTTTTCCAGCGTCGAGGTGTCCTGCGGAATCGTTTCACCTTTGGCGATACCGCGCAGCAGGCGGCGCATGATTTTCCCGCTGCGGGTTTTCGGCAGGTTGTCGCCAAAGCGGATGTCCTTGGGTTTGGCGATGGGGCCAATCTCCTTGCCGACCCAGTCACGCAGTTCCTTGGCAATGGCCTTGGCTTCGTCGCCGGTCGGGCGCGGGCGCTTGAGCACCACAAAAGCCACAATCGCCTCACCGGTCAGCGCATCCGGGCGACCGACCACTGCGGCCTCAGCGACCAAAGTGGAGTGCGCGACAAGTGCCGACTCAATCTCCATCGTACCCATGCGGTGGCCAGAGACGTTGAGAACGTCGTCAATGCGGCCCGTGATGCGGAAATAGCCGTTGTCGATATTGCGCACAGCGCCGTCGCCAGCCAGATACATCGTGCCGCCCATCTCCTCGGGGAAGTAGCTTTTCTTGAAGCGCTCGGGGTCACCCCAGATGCCGCGAATCATCGACGGCCATGGACGCTTGACGACCAGTAGACCGCCCGAGCCATTGGGCAAGTCCCTGCCGGTCTCGTCAACGATGGCCGCCATGATGCCGGGTAGCGGCAGCGTGCAACTGCCAGGAACCAGCGGTGTTGCACCAGGCAAGGGCGTGATCATGTGACCACCCGATTCGGTTTGCCAGAAGGTGTCCACAATCGGGCAGCGCTCGCCGCCTATGTTTTTGTAAAACCACATCCAGGCTTCGGGGTTGATGGGCTCGCCCACTGATCCCAGGATGCGCAGGCTGCTCAGGTCCGAACGGTCCGGGTGAACTTTTTCATCGGCTTCGGCGGCCTTGATCAGGGAGCGAATAGCCGTCGGCGCGGTATAAAAAATCGACACTTTGTGCCGCTCAATCATTTGCCAGAAACGGCCAGCGTTCGGGAAGGTGGGAATGCCTTCAAAAATCACCTGGGTGCAACCGGCCGCCAAAGGGCCGTAAGCGACGTAGGTGTGGCCGGTGATCCAGCCGATATCGGCCGTGCACCAGAAGACGTCTGTTGGCTGAACGTCAAAGGTCCAGTCCATGGTCAGTTTGGCCCACAGCAGGTAGCCGCCCGTGCTGTGCTGCACGCCCTTGGGTTTGCCGGTTGAGCCCGAGGTGTACAAGATAAACAGCGGGTGCTCTGCGCCCACAGACTCAGGCGCGCAGACCGGCGCGGCCTTGGCCGTGACCTCGTGCATCAGGCTGTCACGCCCGGCCACCATATTGCAGGCGGTCGGGGTGCGCTGGTAGACCACCACGTTCTTGATCGACTCGCAACCGCCCAGCGCGATGCCCTCGTCAACAATCGCCTTGAGGGGCAGTTCCTTGCCGCCGCGCAGCTGGTAATTGGCGGTGATGACCGCCACGGCGCCGGCATCCTGAATCCGCTCCTGCAGGCTCTTGGCAGAAAAACCACCAAACACCACGGAGTGGGTAGCGCCTATCCTGGCGCAGGCCTGCATGGCGATCACGCCCTCAACCGTCATGGGCATGTAGATCACAACCCGGTCGCCCTTGCGTATGCCCATGTCCTTGAGCGCACTCGCAAACTGGCTGACCCGGGCGTGCAACTGCTTGAAGGTGACGTTGCTGACCTTGCCGTCATCGCTTTCAAAAATGATGGCGTTTTTGTTTTCTGTTGGCGTACCCAGATGGCGGTCCAGGCAGTTGTAGGAGGCGTTCAGCTCGCCGTCGGCAAACCACTTGTAAAACGGTGCATTGGACTCGTCCAGGACCTGGTTGAAAGGCTTGTTCCAGCTCAGGTTGTCGCGTGCCAGCTTGGCCCAAAAGCCTTCGAAATCCTTCTCGGCCGAGGCGCAAAGGGCGTTGTAGGCGTCCATGCCCGATATGCGGGCGGCCTTGACAGTGGCGGCGGTTGGCGGGAACACCCGGTTTTCAACCAGCATGGACTCGATATTGGATTGAGGGGAAGTCATTGCTTTTGTCTCCTGTTTATCGTTGAATGCGTGGTACTTTCATGCTTGGCACTTACAAGCCACTGACTGGCCTGAAGCTTACAAACTCCGGAACCTTCCGAATATCCCAAACTATCACTGTATGTCAGATTCCACAGAATCCAAATCCCCCAAGCTCAGACCGCTGCCCAAGCTGATTTTTGCCAGCCGTTGGCTGCAATTGCCGCTCTATCTGGGCCTGATCGCCGCGCAAGCCGTCTACGTGGTCCACTTTTTGGTGGAGCTGCTGCATTTGATAGAAGCGGCTTTCGGCAGCCAGACCGCACTGCAGGCGCTGATCACCAGCATAGGCTACAAGTCTGGCACACCGGTCACCGCGCTCAACGAGACCCTCATCATGCTGGTTGTGCTGGCGCTGATTGACGTGGTCATGATCTCCAACCTGCTGATCATGGTGATTGTGGGTGGCTATGAGACCTTTGTGAGCCGCATGGACCTCGAAGGTCACCCAGACCAGCCAGAATGGCTAAGCCACGTGAATGCGTCCGTGCTCAAGGTCAAGCTGGCCACGGCGATCATAGGCATCAGCTCCATCCACCTGCTCAAGACATTCATCAATGCAGACAACTACACCGACAAGGTGCTGGTCGCGCAAACCGTGATTCACATCACCTTCCTGCTGTCGGCGCTGGCCATTGCCTATACCGACAAGATCATGTCGGCTATCGCTGCCGAAAAACACTGATACGCGCTGCGCTGGCGTTCAAACCGGCTTGCCCACCATGGCGGCCGGCACCACCCACAAGTCAAATTGCTCGGCGCTCAGATAGCCTGAGGCAAGCGCGGCCTGCCGCAAGCTGCTGCCGTCCTGGTGCGCTTTTTTGGCAATGGCGGCGGCTTTGTCATAGCCAATGTGGGGGTTGAGCGCCGTCACCAGCATCAGCGAGCCCTCCACCAGTTCCCTGATGCGTTCCAGATTGGGTTCTATGCCCACCGCGCAATGGTCATTGAAACTCTGCATGCCGTCAGCCAACAGGCGCACGCTTTGCAAAAAATTGTGGGCGATCAGCGGGCGGAACACATTGAGCTCAAAGTTGCCAGAGGCGCCGCCCATAGTGATCGCCACGTCGTTGCCAAACACCTGGCAGCACAGCATGGTCAGCGCCTCACTCTGCGTGGGGTTGACCTTGCCCGGCATGATGGATGAGCCAGGCTCGTTTTCGGGAATGCGCAGCTCGCCGATGCCGCTGCGCGGCCCGCTGGCCAGCCAGCGGATGTCGTTGGCAATTTTCATCAGGCTTGCGGCCAGGGTTTTGAGTGCGCCGTGCGCATGAACCAGCGCATCGCATGAAGCCAGGGCTTCAAACTTGTTGGGCGCCGTGACAAACGGCAGGCCGGTCAGCGCGGCAAGCTCGGCGGCGACCTGCTCTGCATACCCTTTGGGTGCGTTCAGGCCTGTGCCAACGGCGGTGCCGCCCAGCGCCAGTTCGCACAGATGCGGCAAGGCAGCCTGCACATGTCTTGCGCCGTGCTCGAGCTGCGAGACATAGCCCGAAAACTCCTGGCCCAGGGTCAGGGGTGTGGCGTCCTGCAAGTGGGTGCGGCCTATCTTGACGATGCCGTCAAATTCCCTGGATTTCCGCGCCAGCGTGGCGCGCAGTTTTTCAATAGCCGGCAACAATCTGTGCGTGATGGACACAACGGCCGACACATGCATGGCGGTCGGAAACACGTCGTTGGACGACTGGCTGCGGTTGACATCGTCGTTCGGGTGCACCCGCCTGCCCTCGCCGCGCTCGCCACCCATAAGCTCGCTGGCGCGGTTGGCCAGCACCTCGTTGACGTTCATATTGGTCTGCGTGCCCGAGCCGGTCTGCCAGACTACCAGCGGGAACTCGTCCCGATGCAGCCCGGCGATCACCTCATCGGCAGCGGCGATGATGGCTTGTGTTTTTTTGTCGTCCTGCAGGCCCAAGGTGTGGTTGACGCTGGCCGAGGCCCGCTTGACTTGCGCCAATGCCCGGATGATCTCGCGCGGCTGCTGTTCACAGGAAATGTCGAAGTTCTGCAGCGAACGCTGCGTCTGCGCGCCCCAGAGCTGCTGGGCGGGGACCTCGATGGGGCCAAAAGTGTCTCGTTCGGTACGTGTTGTCATGAGCAATGATCAGAAGTGGGGGGGTGCCAACGACCGTAGCAGAATTGAGCGATCTTGGGTGGTCGAGAACTCCATTCGCGAAGCGTTGAGCCAACTCAAACGCCCGAGTTCGTGACGGTGACTCCTCGCCGTGACCCGGCCATCCGGAACAAGCGCGGCTTCAGACGCCCTGCGCGCGCATCAGCGCAAACAGCTCGCTTCGAAAATGGATACCCAGCCGGCCGAACGCGCGGTTGCGATAGGTGCGCACCGTGGGCAGGCCAAGTGCCAGGTCAGCAGCAACCGCCTCTTGCGTCATGCCGCGCAACAACCGCTCGCAAACGTCGAGCTCGCGTGGCGTGAGCTTGCCGTGCAACAGCAGAAGCTGCGCGCGCACCGCATGTGTACGCAATGCACGCGGCGCGTCTCCGACGCCATGCGTCAACCCCAACAGAGCCACATGCTTGCACGTCATGGCCAGCAGTGCCGGTGCGATCTCACCGAAGCCCATCAGCTCGGCGTCGGTGAATGGGCGCTGGTCCACGTGACGGTAGAGGTTCAAAGCAAACACCGACTCGTCGGCCGCCCTGCGCACCACCGAGACCCGCTCGGCCATGCCATGCGCCTCATAGACCTTTGCACGGTGCTCACGCGGTACTTCCGCTGCCGTTATGTGGCAGACCACTGGCACGTCCTGCGAAAGCACATCGCGTTGCATCAAGGTCTGATCGCGCAGCCAGGGGCCGGACATGTAGGCGCGCCAGCAGTCGCGCGTGGTGTCGGGCGTGCGGTGGCTCGCGCCCAGGTAGCGCTGCGGCCGCAATCCAGGTCCTGTGCGGTAAGCCGACAGCGAAGTGGCAGGAACGATGCTGCGCAGCCGGTCCAGCAGCGTGCCCGCAAAGCCCGCCAGGGCCATGCTGTCGATCACGTCGGTCAGCACGTCGACGCCAGCGTGGGGTGGCGCGGTGAGGGCAGGCATCCAATGGCGCATAGGGGAAATTTCCTTAGAACGGTCTGTCGGCACGGGTTTGTCCGTCATCATGAACGATGACAGCGTGCGCGGCAACAAAGCTTACGCTTGTCGCATGGACACTCTCACGCCCCAGCTCAAACATTTCGCCGACCTGTCGGTCCACGTGGCACGGCCCATCGAGGTAGGCCAGACCGGCCAGGGCCTGCGCCGCCTGATTCCCATCACGGGCGGCACTGCCCAGGGAAAGGGCTGGACGGCGCGGGTACTGCCAGGTGGCACGGACTACCAACGGGTGATCAGTGACACCATCGCCGAGCTGGACGCCCACTATGTCCTTGAAACCGATGCTGGCGATCTGATTTACGTACGCAACAAGGCATTGCGCGTGGCATCGCCTGAAGTCACTGCGCGACTCGTCCGCGGCGAAATCGTGGATCCCGCGCTGGTGTACTTCCGCTGCCAGCCGACACTGGAGTGCGCCAGTGTTCAATTCGCCTGGCTGCGCGAGCGGATGTTTGCGGGCTCGGGAGCGCGGCATCCTGACCGCGTGGATATGCGCTTTTTTGAACTTGTCTGAACAACGAGGAGACACCATGCATCGCCATCTTCCCCGCCGCAGCGCCCTCGCGCTGGCCGCCGCACTGCTTGCCACACCGTGGGCGCATGCCCAGACCGCCGCAGGCTTTCCCAACAAACCCGTGCGCATCATCGTTGGCTTCGCCCCCGGCGCCGGCCCCGATATACTGGCGCGCCTATTGGCGCAGAGGCTGTCCGAAGCCTGGGGCAACGTCGGTGTGATCATCGACAACAAGCCCGGCGCCGGCGGCCTGATCGCCGCCAGCGAAGCAGCACGCGCCACGCCTGACGGATATACGCTCCTGCTCGGCGTGACTGGCAACATGATCATCGCGCCTGCGAGTTACAACAAACTCCCATATGACCCGCTCAAGGACTTCACGCCTGTGAGCCAGGTGGTCAGCAACGACTTCGTGCTTCTTTCCAACCCGGACAAAGTACCGGCGAAAAATGTCAAGGAGTTCGTCGAGTGGAGTGCCAAACAGCCCAAAGGCATCTTTATGGGCACCTTTGGCGCCGGAACCCCTGGCCACTTCGGCGCCTATATCTTTGGCGATGCAGTGAACATCAAACCCGAGGTGGTGCACTACAAGAACACGGGCGATGCCCTGACTGGTTTGCTGGCGGGCGATTTGCAGGGCATGTTTGGCAGCGTCGGCGTTGCAACCGCCAATGTAAAAGCGGGAAAACTCACCGCCCTGGCCGCCACCGGCCCCTTGCGCAACCCTGCACTCCCGGATGTCCCCACCATGAAGGAGCAGGGCTACACCAACCTGGAGATCACCTCATGGTTCGGTATCGTTGCGCCGGCCAAGACCCCGACCGACATCGTGTCCAAGCTGTCAACGGACATTCAGAAGGTCGTCAAATCTCCTGATACACGCGCCAGGTTTGAGGCCGCAGGCTTCACCGGCACGGGTACCACGCGTGAGGAGTTCGCTCAAATCATCACCAGGGACACCGAGACCTGGGGCAAGGCCGTTCGCGCCACCGGCTTTAAGGCCGACTGAAGGAACACACATGGGAAAGAAAATTGACGCCGCCGTTCTTATCGTCGGCGCCGGCCCCGTCGGAATGGCCATGGCCATGGATTTCCAGCAGCGCGGCATCGCCTGCATCGTCGTGGAGCGCCGGGCCTTCCAGGCGCTACCCAGCGTCAAATGCAACCATGTCGCGGCACGAACCATGGAGTCGTTTCGACGCCTGGGTGTGGCCGAGTTGCTAAGAGGCGCAGGTCTACCTGAGGATTTCGAGCACAGCGTGGCCTTCCGAACCACCGTGACAGGTCACGAGATGTCGCGCGTGTACATCCCGCCACGGGGCAGTCGATTCACCGACCGCTCCGGGCCGGACGGAGACTGGCCCACCCCGGAGCCACCGCACCGTATCAACCAGATTTACCTGGAGCCGCTGCTACAGGGCCATCTTGCCTCGCTCGCAGGGGTGCGTCTGTTGAACCGCCATGAAGTCACTGGCTTCACCCAGGACGAGGAAGGCGTCACTACCGCTGTGACAAACCTGGACACGGGTAATTCGCACCTTTTGCGGTCGCAATTCATCGTCGGTTGCGAGGGTGGTCGCTCGCTGGTGCGCAAAGCCATGGGAGCGCAATTCGTGGGCACATCCGTGATCCAGCACGTGCAGTCCACCTGCATCCGAGCGCCCCAGTTGCTGGGGCTGATCCCGAACGCACCGGCCTGGGGGGTCTACGCCATGAACCCGCGTCGCAGTGGCACGCTCTATGCCATCGACGGCAGGGAAACCTGGCTGGTGCACAACCACGTGCACCCGGACGAGGGCGACGGTGCAGCCGTTGACCGCGACCGGGGCATCCGCGATATCTTGGGTGTCGGCGATGATTTTCATTACGAGATCATCACCCGTGAAGACTGGGTGGCGCGCCGGCTGGTGGCCGACCGGTTCCGCGACCGCCGCGCCTTCATCGCCGGCGACTCTGCCCATCTGTGGGTGCCCTATGCAGGCTACGGAATGAATGCCGGGATTGCTGACGGCCTCAATCTGTCCTGGCATCTGTCGGCATGGCTGCGCGGCTGGGCCGGAGACGCCATTCTGGATGCCTACGAGAGAGAGCGCATGCCCATCACCGAGCAGGTCTCACATTTTGCAATGGACCATGCACAGGCCCTGATTCGCATGCGGGGTGCGGTGCCGGCGAACATCGAAGCGCCAGGTCCGGAGGGCGATGCGCTGCGCGCCGACATCGGACGCAAGGCATGGGAACTCAACGTGCAGCAGTTCTGTTGCGCGGGTCTTAACTTTGGGTACTTTTACGCCGGATCACCGGTGATTGCCTACGACGGAGCAGAACACCCGGGCTACACCATGGGAGGATTCACACCATCCATCGTGCCCGGTTGCCGGGCACCGCACTTCTGGCTGCGCGATGGTCGCTCGGTCTACGACGCCTTTGGCAGAGACTACACCTTGCTGCGGACCGCACCAGAAGCAGAAACGGCCAGCTTTGAAGAGGCCGCGCGCGCGCGCGGCGTGCCACTGCGGGTCCTGGATGTGCACGGTGAAGACCTGCCGGCGTCTTACACGCAAAAGCTCGTCTTGTGCCGGGCCGACCTGCACGTGGCCTGGCGAGGCGATGTATTGCCGGTCGATGTCGAGGCATTGGTTGACCAGCTTCGCGGCGCAGCGTCGCCCCAGAGCCAAAACCTGTCTGGCACAGCCGCCAGCCAGACCAACGCCCCGTCCCGCCTGGGCAATCCACCCGTGTCTATTGTCGAATTGTCATGATGAACCCTGGGATCGGCTCGTCACATCGGTGCGGCCGACCCCATGGAGGCGGCAGCACAGCGCGGGTTGGGCGGCGTCAGGGTCAGCGGCCTCTGAAGTCAGGCTGACATACGGGTGGATGCCGGGTGGGATAATCATCAACGTCCCCGCATCCTTCCTACCCATCCAAACCATGACCACGACCATCAAACAAGCCGACCTCATCGAGTCCGTTGCCGCCGCCCTGCAGTTCATCAGCTACTACCACCCGGCCGACTACATCGCCCATCTGGCGCGCGCCTATGAGCGCGAGCAAAGCCCGGCCGCCAAGGACGCGATTGCGCAAATCCTGACCAACAGCAAGATGAGCGCCACTGGCCACCGTCCGATCTGCCAGGACACAGGCATCGTCAACGTGTTTCTGAAAGTCGGCATGAACGTGCGCTGGGAAGGCTTTACCGGCAGCATCGACGACGCCATCAATGAAGGCGTGCGGCGCGGCTACAACCACCCCGACAACACCTTGCGCGCCTCGGTCGTGGCCGACCCGCACTTTGACCGCAAGAACACCAAGGACAACACGCCGGCGGTGATCTTCACCGAGCTGGTGCCGGGCAACACGGTTGAAGTGACCGTCGCAGCCAAGGGCGGCGGCAGCGAGAACAAAAGCAAGATGGCCATGCTCAACCCGGGCGACTCTATCGTTGACTGGGTGCTCAAGACCGTGCCAACCATGGGCGCGGGCTGGTGCCCTCCCGGCATGCTGGGAATCGGCATTGGCGGCACGGCCGAAAAATCTGTGCTGATGGCCAAGGAAAGCCTGATGGACGACCTCGACATGTACGAGCTGCAGGCCAAATCGGCCTCTGGCGCAGAGCTGACCAAAGTCGAAGCGCTGCGGCTGGAGCTGTTTGAAAAGGTCAACGCGCTGGGCATAGGCGCGCAAGGCCTGGGCGGCCTGACGACGGTGCTTGACGTCAAGATCAAGATGTACCCGACCCACGCGGCCAGCAAGCCTGTGGCCATGATCCCAAACTGCGCGGCCACCCGCCATGCGCACTTCGTGATGGACGGCAGCGGCCCGGTTTACCTCGACCCGCCGTCGCTGGACCTGTGGCCCAACGTGAACTGGGCGCCCGACTATAAGAAGAGCAAAAAAGTTGACCTGAACAAGCTGACAAAAGAAGAAGTCGCCAGCTGGAAGCCGGGCGACACGCTGCTGCTCAACGGCAAGATGCTGACCGGTCGCGACGCCGCGCACAAGCGCATTGCCGACATGCTGCTCAAGGGCGAAAAGCTGCCCGTGGACTTCACCAACCGCGTGATCTATTACGTCGGCCCGGTCGATCCGGTCAAGGGCGAAGCGGTCGGCCCTGCCGGCCCGACCACCGCCACCCGCATGGACGGCTTCACCGAAATGATGCTGGCGCAAACCGGCCTGATTGCCATGATTGGCAAGGCCGAGCGCGGCCCGGTGGCGATTGAAGCCATCAAGAAGCACCAGAGCGCCTACCTGATGGCCGTGGGCGGCGCCGCCTACCTGGTGTCCAAGGCCATCAAGCATGCCGAAGTGGTCGGTTTTGCCGACATGGGCATGGAAGCGATTTACGAATTTGACGTGGTCGACATGCCTGTCACCGTGGCGGTAGACTCGGGCGGCACCAGCGCCCACATCACCGGACCGGCCGAATGGCAAAAGAAAATAGCCTCCGGCGAGTTCAAGAGCATCCCGCTAACCACCGTTTAAGCAGCGGCGAGAAAGTGATCCACGTGATGGCCACCTCCGTTCAAGCAGGGGCCGCGGGACTGGCTTTGCCAGACCGCAGGCGCAGCGGCCCTCTCGGGGGGCAGGGCGTTACACGCAGTGAGCAACCGTGGGGGTCACTCTCTTGATCGGGGTATTTGACAGCGGCATAGGCGGCCTGAGCGTACTCAGGGCGCTGCGGGCCGAGCTGCCGCACGAAGACTTCATCTACCTGGCCGACAGCGGCCACGCGCCCTACGGCGAGCGGGACGTCGCGCATGTGCTGACTCGCTCCCGCGCCCTCGCCGGCTACCTGCTCAGGCAAAACGTCAAGACGCTGGTGATAGCCTGTAACACGGCCACGGCTGCGGCCATAGACCTGTTGCGCGCCCAATACCCGCAGTTGCCCATCATTGGTGTCGAGCCGGCTGTCAAACCTGCCACGCTTTTGAGCCAGACCGGACGCGTAGGCATCATGGCCACGCGCAGCACGCTGGAAAGTGCCAGATTCCAGACCCTGCTGGATTCGCTGGCAGCAAATGGAACGTCAACAAGCTTTGTGCTGCAGCCCTGTGATGGCCTGGCCGACGCCATAGAGCGCAGCGCCAGCACCGGCGACACTACAGAATTAATAGCAGCTTGCGCCCGTCATACGGGCGCCATGGGCCGATTTGGCACTGAAAAAGGCGAGATAGACACGCTCGTGCTGGGTTGCACCCACTACCCATTTGCAGAGCAGCAGCTCATCGCCCTGCTGGGCGACAAGGTTCAGCTGGTCGCCACCGGCGAGGCCGTGGCGCGCCAGACGCGGCGGCAAATTGCTAGCTTGGCTGGGCTGGCAGAATCAGACCGGCCAGGCCGGGTCAGTCTGCTGAGCACCGGTGATCCACAGGTTCTACAGGCCGCAGCCGCACGCTGGCTGGGCCTGCAAGCAGCAGTGACCCAACCGCAGTTCTAGCAACCGGCCAGCCATCAAGGCTGGCGCTTGACCGGGGCCACCACACGCACAGGCCTGGCCATCAGCCCTTCGGGCAGCACCACACCCTTGAGCGAAGCCTGTGCCACCTTGAAGAACACGTCGGTGTTGTCCATCACTCCGGTAAAGGCCCAGGCGCCGGGGCCAAAGGCTGAAAGCGGAATATCGGTCGCGGTATGCACAGCGCTTTCGCCAGGCACCTGGCCCGTCACCAGGAAGCGGCCCTGTTCATCGCGGGACATGGCGGTAGCCGGGTAGGCAGCCAACGGCTCTTTTTTCACAAACGGTTGCTGGCTGTCCTGCAGCGGCCTGTCGTTGCTGCGCCAGTCTTCGTAGCGGTCTGCATTCGCGCCGTATCCCACCAGAAGGCGGTGGTCGATGTCGGTGGTTTCAGGGTAGCCATCGCCCGCGATGCGGTACTTTGGAAAACCCGCCTTCTCGTAAATCCCCACCACCTTGTCGCGCACAGAAGCCGTGCCGCCCTCGCGCACCAGCTCCTGCAGCCGCGCGTCCGTCACTTGAGAGCCGCCTATCAGCGCCGCGCCGGAGCATTCATGGTCCGCTGTGACGATCACAAGGGTGTCACCGCGTAGTCGCGCAAATTCCTGCACCACGCCAACTGCGCGGTCGAACTCTATGGTGTCCAGCATCCAGCGTTCGGTGTCCATGTTGTGGGCCTGCTTGTCGATGGAGGCGCCCTCGACCATCAGCACAAAGCCGTTTTTCTGTCGTTCCAGCACAGCCAGCGCCTTGCGGGTCATCTCATCGAGCATGGGCTGGTCGGGGAAACCGTAGTCGTCCACAACCCGGCCAGTCACACCCTTTTGCTGGCTGCGACGTCCGTCAATCTTGTCCAGCGCGACGTTCATGTTGGCGTGGGCAAACAAACCCAGCAAGCGGTCCGTTTTGCGCGGGTCCATCGCATCCATCGCGGTCTTGTCGGCAACATAGTGAAAGCCCGCACCCTGAAAGTCAGCCAGCAGGTCGCGGTCTTTGTCCAAGCGCCCCGGCGCCGCACCCCAGCGCTTGACGATGTCGGCGGTATGCGGATCGGTGGCTGAAAATGCGTAATCACTGCGATCGCCGCGCGCTGAGCCTGGCACGCTGGACGGCAAGAACCACTTGCGACCGCCCCCCATGAGCACGGACAAGCCCGTCAAACCGCGGTCGTCGAGATACTGGTCAACAATGCCGGTACCCGCGCCCCGGTTGCTGGTGTGTACCGCGTTACCGGCCGGGGTTGCGTCAAACACGTCGGCGGTGGTGACCAGGCCCAGCGCCTTGCCCTGGGTGCGGTGCAGGTATTCGCTTAGGTACTCGATGCGCGGGTTGTCAAAGGCATCCACGGTGTCGTCGGGGAATACGCCCTCTTCATTGTTGTTGTTCTTGTTGCCCGAAACATAGGCCGTCATGCCCGGAGACGAATCGGTGACGACAGAGTTGAGCGACGCGGTCTTGACCATGCCGGTCACGGGAAAGCTGTCCATCGCCAGTGGCGCAATCGCCTTGCCCTGGGCGTAGCCGCCAGAGACGATGCGCGCGGCCGTGCGCTGGGCCGCGCCCATGCCGTCACCCAGGAGGATCACGATATTCCTGATTTTCTGGCCACCAACGACCAGCGGCACGACCTCGAAGTTGCCTGTAGCCGTGACGATCTGACCATCGCTCTGTCTGGCGCTGACGGAGAACTGGTGCAGACCAGCCCCGGCCACGCTGACGGCGCGCAGCGTGGCTATGCTGGCGTTCTTGGGCACGCTTTCTGCGCATCCGCTCTTGCAGTCGCGCAAGGAGACCTGCCCGTCAACAGCCCGGCCATCGATGAAAAAGCGGGCACTGCTGATGGCTTTGCCAGCCTCGTCGGGTCGCAGCGTGGCCTGCAGGTCAAAGCGCTGGCCGGGCAGAAAGCGGGCGATCACGGGCGCCGGCTGACCGCTGGAGAAAAGCTCGCTCGGTGGCGTGAGGCGGCTCACCGAAGGCGTGGCCTGAGCGACGCCTGCCAGGGCTGCGAATGCCAGACAGGCGGACAAGACCGGCGTCACTGCGCCGCGCCGAAATGGGTGAGCGTGGTTAAAAATTGACATGGTTTTCCTTTTGGGTCCAAGGTAAAAATCAAGAAATTATTTGGTCTACAAAAGCTTATGCACGGTGCACCAGTGCGTCAGTGCACATGCGCCTGCGCGGCCCCTTCTGGCGAGGAAGGCTCGCCGGGACCTACCCCACGAACCGCACCCGGGGCTAGCTGCAAACGCAGCCAGGACACACGGCCGTCGCTGGCCTCATGGCGGCCAACACTCAAAACACCGGTCAGCGAGATCAGTCCGCGCACATGCGGCAGCGTCCAGTCCTGCTGACTGGAATCAAGATAGACCAGCACAGTCGCCGGCGGCAGGTCATCAGCATCGCCGTCAGCATGTTCACTCATTTGTACCGGCCTAGGTGCCAGCATGAAGCGGCCAGCGGCTGGTCTCTCCTGCTGCACCATGTAGCCAACCAGTGTTACGGTCTGTCCATTTGCGCGCCGCAGGGTGTCAGTGGCAAGCACGCCGCGCGGTCCTATGGGCGTGACGAAGAAATCGTCAAACCGTAGCGCCACAGCAGGCAAGGACGGTGCCGGCACTTGTGAATAGGCAGCGCATGGCCAGAAAATCGCTGTGCTGACGAGCCACAGGCTTACAAAGGTATGCTGCATTAACTTGGAAAATAGCATGGCTTGCACGATACAAGGTGTCTGTGACATTGCCGTGACTTCCAACACCTCAGCAGAGCAGTCTTCATGAAGTAAACCCCTTCAGCTTCAGCAGGTGAGCCTCGCGAGGAGAATCACCCGATTTTTAAGCTTCCTGACCGATGCCCTTTTTGCCGAGCGCTATGGCCACCGCGCGTTGCTGCTGGAGCCCGTCACGCACAGCCTGGACGGCTGCTTTACGCAAAGAAGCTGTCTTTAACTAAACCGAGTACCGGACCGGAGTACACATCAGCAACTAAGAGAACGCGGCAGCGCCGCAAGCGCCCGCGGACTCAGGACTTGGGCTGCGTACCGTTAGCAGAAACCGTCGCTGTTTCGGCCGAGTCTTTCCAGCCGCCACCCAATGTCTTGTAGAGCGTGACCTGGCTTTGCAGCTGGGCCAGGCGGGTTTGCACCAGGGCCTGCTGGGCAGCGAACAGGGCGCGCTGGGCATCGAGCTGATCCAGGTAGCTGGAGACACCATTTTGATAGCGCAAATCGGCAAGTTTGAAGCGCACGGCTTCAGCGTTGGCCTGCGCCTGCTGGGCGCGCAGCTGCTCACCCAGCGTGGCACGACCGGCCAGCGCATCGGCAACTTCACGAAACGCGCTCTGGATGGATTTCTCATACTGGGCCACGGCGATGTCACGTCCGGCATTGGCGCTTGCAAGCCCGGCCGAGTTGCGCCCAGCGTCAAAAATGGGCAGCAGCAACTGCGGTGCAAGCGTCCAGCCGTAAGAGCCACTTTCAAACAAGCCCGACAAACGCGAGCTGGCGCTGCCCGCACTTGCAGTCAGGGAAATGCGCGGGAAGAACGCAGCGCGAGCCGCGCCTATATTGGCGTTGGCTGCCAGCAACTGCTGCTCAGCCTGCCGGATATCAGGGCGCCGGCTCAGCAGATCGGAAGGCAGTCCGGCCGGCACGTCAAGCATCAGGGGCATGCTGCCTAAACCGGCGTTGGCCGGCAAGGCCAGGTCGGCCGTGATGGGCTGACCGACCAGCAAGGTCAGCGCATTTTCATCAAGCGAACGCTGACGCAGCAACTGGGCCAGCGCCACGCGGGCCGCTTCTGTCAGCGACTCGGCCTGACGCAAATCCAGTTCGGACGTCACGCCATTGTCAAAGCGCAGGCGGCTGAGCTTGAAAGACGCCTCGCGCGTGCTAAGCGTCTGCTGCGTGATGTTCAGCAGGTCTGCATCTGCCAGCAGACTCAGGTAAGTGTTGGCAACCGTCGCAATCAGGCTGATCTGCGCGGTCTTGCGCCCTTCTTCGGTTGCCAGGTACTGCGCCAGCGCCGTTTCCTTCAGGCTGGCCACGCGGCCAAAGAAATCAAGCTCGTAGGCGGTCAGCGCCAAACCAGCGCTGTAGGCACTCGTGATGCTGCCATTGCCGTTGGTGTTGGGCTGACGCAAACCGGTCAGGGCCGCATTCACGGTGGGAAACTGGTCAGCACGCCGGATCTGGAACTGGGCCCTGGCTTGCTCAATATTGAGCACCGTCACGCGCAGATCACGGTTGTTTTTCAAGGCTGCCGCTATCAGCTGCTTGAGCTTGGGGTCGCGGAAAAAGCTCTGCCACTCGATCTCGGACGCCGGAATGCTTGATGCAGTGGGCACATTCGCAGCTGGCGTCACGCCGCTCAAGGCCGGCCAATCTGCAGCCACGGGCGACGCAGGCCGCTCGTAGGCAGGAATCATGGAGCAAGCCGAGAGCAATGCGGCAGCGCCGGCAGTAGCCCACAACGAGCGTCTTGAAAGTCCTGTATCAGCCATGCGTTTTCACCTCGTGTTCTGGATTTCCGGCAGCCCCTTCAGCGTCAACCATCTTGTCAATGCCCGCTGTGCGCGCATGCTCGGCGTACTTTTGCCGCTGGCGCTCGCTGCCTCTGAAAAAGCCACGCACCACGACGAAAAACACCGGTACAAAAAGCACGGCCAATGCCGTTCCGGTCAACATGCCGCCAATCACGGCCGTGCCAATGGCCCGCTGGCTGGCAGAACCTGCACCAGACGCCAGCACCAGAGGCAACACACCCAACATAAAAGCCAGCGAGGTCATCACGATGGGCCGAAAGCGCAGATGGGCTGCAGCCAGCGCTGAAGCGACCACAGACCGCCCCTGTGCCTGCAGGTCTTTTGCAAACTCTATGATCAAGATCGCATTTTTGGCCGACAGGCCAATGATGGTGATCAGGCCGACCTGAAAATAAACGTCATTGGAATAACCGCGCAGCAAGGTCGCCAGCAGTACGCCCATCACACCCAGCGGCACCACCAGAATCACGGCCAGAGGAATGGACCAGCTTTCATAGAGCGCTGCCAGACAAAGGAACACGGCAAGAATGGCAAACCCATATAAAACGGTGGCCTGCGAGCCGGCAATTTTTTCTTCGCGCGACTGGCCAGTCCACTCATAGCCAAAGCCCTGCGGCAACTGCTTGGCAAACTTCTCCATTTCAGCCATCGCCGCGCCGGTGCTGTAACCAGGCGCTGCACCGCCGCTGATGCGCATGGCCGGATAGCCGTTGTAGCGTATCGTCTGCATGGCGCCCTTGATCCAGCGCGTCGTCGCAAACGCTGACAAGGGCACGGCCTGGCCCTGAGCGTTGCTGGCATTGATCTTGAGCAGATCGTCAGGCTGCATGCGTGCAGGCGCGTCGGCTTGAACCACCACGCGCTGCAAACGACCCTGGTTTGGGAAGTCGTTGACATAGCTGGAGCCCAGCGAGGTCGACAAGGCGTTGTTGATCGCATCAAAGCTCACGCCCAACGCACTGGCTTTGTCACGGTCAATGTCGATCTGCAGTTGTGGCGCATCCTCAAGACCATCGGGGCGCACCTGGGCCAGCACCGGGTTCTTGGAAGCCATGCCCAGCAGCTGGTTGCGCGCCGCGAGCAGCGCTTCGTGCCCGGCGCCAGCCCTGTCCTGCAGCCGAAAGGTAAAACCGCTGGCGTTGCCGAGCTCGGGAATCGGCGGCGGGCTCAGCGGAAAGATGAACGCATCACGTATGCCCGAAAGCGCACCAAAGGCACGGCCGGCGATGGCATCGGCGGCATGCTGCTTGCCTTCGCGTTCAGACCAGTCCTTGAGCGTCACGAAGGCGAGCGCCGCATTTTGTCCCTGGCCGGAAAAACTAAAACCAAGAACGCCGACCATGCTTTGCACCTCCGGCTGCTTGAGCATATAGGCCTCAACCTGCTGAACCACAGAGCGCGTGCGCTCCTGTGTCGCGCCAGGCGGCAACTGGATGTTGACCAGCATGGTGCCCTGATCTTCCCCAGGAAGAAATGAGGTGGGCAAACGCATGTAGACCAGCGCAACGACGCCGATGATGGCTGCGTAGATGATGAGGTAGCGACCGGCCCGTTTGAGGATGCGCGCGACAAAGGTTTCATAGCCTTTTGCCGTGCGCGTGAAGCCGCGGTTGAACCAGCCGAAAAACCCGGTTTTCGCGTGGTGATGCCCGGCTTCAACCGGTTTGAGCAAGGTCGCGCAAAGTGCCGGCGTCAGCGAAAGCGCCAGAAAGGCGGAAAAGCTGATGGCCGTGACCATGACAGCAGAGAACTGCCGATAGATATTGCCAACAGAGCCGGCAAAGAAGGCCAGCGGTACAAAAACAGAAATCAGCACCACGGTCACGCCGACAATCGCGCCCGAAATCTGGCCCATGGCCTTGCGCGTGGCCTCGAGCGGCGGCAAGCCTTCTTCACTCATGATGCGTTCGACGTTCTCGACCACCACAATGGCGTCGTCCACCACGATACCGATGACCAGCACCATGCCGAACATGGTCAACACGTTGATGGAAAAGCCCATGGCCAGCAAGGCTGCAAAAGTGCCAAGCAAGGCAATCGGCACCACGATGGTCGGGATGATGGTGTAGCGGAAGTTCTGCAAGAACAGGAACATCACGAGAAACACCAGCACCACGGCTTCAATCAGTGTTTCAGCGACTTGGCGGATGGAGATATCGACAAAGCGCGAGCTGTCGTAGGGAATGCTGTATTTCACGCCTTGCGGAAAGAAAGCCTTGAGTTCCTCCATCTTCGCGCGCACGGCCTTGGCAGCGGCCAGCGCATTGCCGCTGGGTGCCAGCTGCACGCCTATACCGGTCGCCGGCTGACCATTGAGGCGCGCCGAGATCGCATAGGTCTGGGCACCGAGCTCTATGCGTGCCACATCCTTGAGCCGGACCGAAGATCCGTCGGTGTTGGCACGCAAGGCGATGTTGCCGAACTGCTCGACGTTAGACAGCTGACCATTGACCACCACGGTGGCGGCAATACCCTGCCCGCTAATGTTGGGCAAATCACCAATGGCGCCCGAAGACACCTGGGCGTTCTGTGCGCGTATGGCATTGGTGACATCGGCTGATGACAATTTCAAGGCCGCCAGTTTGGCCGGGTCTATCCAGATGCGCATCGCGCGTTCGGTACCGAACAACTGGGCCTGACCAATGCCAGGCAAACGCTGGATTTCAGGCAGTATGTTGCGCGAGGCATAGTCGCCGAGCGCGATCGGATCAATCGCCGGGTTGTCGGACGACAACATTGTGAAAAGCAAAAAGTTAGAGCGCGACTTGTCGACGCGAACACCCTGCTGCGTGACCGCCTGTGGCAGTCGCGGCGAAGCACGGGAAAGCCTGTTTTGCACGTCGACCTGCGCCAGGTCGGCATTGCTGCCAGGCTCAAAACTCAAGGTAATGTTGCCGGTGCCGTCCGCCTGAGCGATCGACTCCATATAGATCAGGCCGGGCGAGCCATTCATCTCGCGCTCTATCACGCTGATGACACTGTCTTCCAGAACTTTGGCCGACGCCCCGGGATAGCCGGCGGAAACCACAATCGAAGGTGGCGCCACTGGCGGGTACTGCGCAATCGGCAACTGCGTGACCGCAACGCTGCCAAGTACCAGTATGAACAGGGCGATCACCCAGGCGAAGATGGGGCGATCAATAAAAAACTTGGCCATATCTACAGCTCCTTACTTTGCAGCTGCAGATGCCGCTGCAGCTGGCTTGCTGCCTTGTGGCTGCCATGGCACGGGCTTGACCGTTGCGCCCGGCTGCAGCTTTTGGAAGCCATCGACCATGACCTTGTCTCCGGCCTTCAAGCCACTGAGCACCACCCATTGGTTGCCTTTGGCCGAGTCGATCTTGATAGGACGCGAACTGACCTTGCCGTCTTCGCCCACCACCATGACCGAGTCACCCTGCGCGGTCCGGGTCACGGCCTGCTGCGGCAGTGTCACGGCATCGCTGGCTCTGGCTTGCTCCAGACGCACGCGCACGTAGAGGCCAGGCAGCAGTTCGCCCGCAGGATTGGGAATCTCGGCACGCAGTGTGATTTGTCCGGTCGTGGCGTCCACCGTCAGATCAGAGAACAACAAGCGGCCCGGCTTGGCGTATTCGGTGCCGTCCTCCAGCACCAGCCTGACACTTGCAGCATCTGCGCCAGCGCGCTTGAACTGGCCAGCCGCCATGGCACTGCGCAGCTTCATCACTTCAGCGGCAGACTGCGTGAAGTTCACATACATGGGATTGATCTGCTGCACCACGGCCAGCGGAGTAGCCTCACCCTGACCGACCAACGCACCCTCGGTCACCAGCGCGCGGCCGATACGGCCCGAGATCGGCGCAGTAACCGCTGCATAGCCCAGGTTGATGTTCGCTGTCTGAACGCTGGCCTTGGCCACTGCGACATCCGCTTCTGCCTGCTTTTGCGCAGCAACAGCGTTGGCGTATTCCTGCTTGCTCACGGCATTGACTTCCACCAGTGTTTTGTAGCGCTCTGCCAGCACCTTTGTTTGCGCTACATTGGCCTCGGCGCGTGCCTGACCAGCCACGGCACTGGCCACCACAGCCGCATAGGGCGCCGAATCAATGGTGAACAAGGACTGACCCGACTTGACGTCACTGCCCTCGCGGAACAGCCGCTTTTGCAAAATACCTGCAGCGCGTGCCCTGACCTGTGCAACACGGGAGGCCTCAAGACGACCCGGTAGTTCAGTGACCAAGCCAACGTCACCCAGGCTCACCGTCACCACCCCGACTTCTGCCGGCGGCGGTGCGCCAGCAGCACCCTGCGGGTTGGCACTTTTGCCGCAAGCCGCAACCAGCACCGCCATCAAGGCAAGCATCACCATGTGCGTAGGTCGTGAAAACTTCGATGGCGGCTTGGCAGCCAGATCAGGCTGAATCACGTGAGACGTGGACATACGACTTCCTTGAAAAATAGATGCGAAGTGCAAAGGCGAAAAATGCAGCAGGGCCAGCGAGCGCCACGCACAACTTTCGCGAGCATAAGGGTTTTTACCAACTCATGCGTCTGACACAGCGGCATGGCCTCGATTTCGGACCCGCATTCACGATGCCCGAAAGAAACAAACCGTCATCAGAGCAGGCACGTCGACTTCGTGCCTGGATCGAACAACATGAAATTTAATCAGTGCAAATGCCGCGGCTTGCGCCCACCGCCGTGGCCCGTGCCACCCGAGGATCCGCCTGAACCCCGGGGGGGCTTTCCCAGTTGCATGGAATTGACCAGTGCGTCAAAGCGCTGCTCAAAAAGCCGGTCGATTGCGGCCACGACCTCACCGAGTTCGGAGCCGTCGAAATGCCTTTCCATCAGGCCAATCGTGTCCTGCACCAGAAGATCGCGCTGCACCTGCATGATGGCGGCTGGCGTGGGGCCGACAAAATACATCGCGAAATCATCGCGGGCCTCGCTGCTGTCGCCTTCTTCCTCGTCGTCAAAGTCGGAGTCGTAAAAAGTCACCTCAATCGGCGCACCTTCTTTCGCGAGCTCATTGAGCCCCATGCACATCTCGTCGAGCGCCTGCCGGAAATCCTCGTCACCCGGCACGGTCCAGCACATTTGCAGCAAATGCTTATGTACGTCAAACCGTATGCCGGGCTCTTCTTCGTAGGCACTTTCGGCGGCAGCGGTGAGGGACTTGGCACCCGAGTATTTCCAAAGCGGCTTGAGCGCCTCCTGCAACTGGTCAAAAGTCACGTCCTCGCGCAAAGGCACTTCGCCATGCACATGAATTTCAAAGGGAGTGTGGTAACTAGCCATAAAACTATCTTAACCAGTTGTTGAGCGATTTGAATCAAGGCGACAACGGCATTGTCTGAGACTGGCGCGACCAGCAGGGATCGCGGGAACTGGTGCCTGGGACGGGAATCGAACCCGTACGCCCGCTATTCACGAAGCGGCGGATTTTAAGTCCGCTGTGTCTACCTATTTCACCACCCAGGCCGAATACAAATTATCAAACAAAAAAGCCTCCGATCATCCCGGAGGCTTTTCAGGCGCTGTGAGCGTATGACTCACTCATGAGTCCCCGCATGTGACTGTACGCAGCAGCAACTTTACAGCGTGTTGAGACCTGGCAAAGTATACATGGATGACCCCCAGCAAAGGCCGCATTCGGGCAGCACATCAAGCTTGTCCTGACCCGTCCGCCCGCGACTGAACACGCCCTATCGAGTTCAGTTCCGGAACGACTCAGGCGTCCCAGTCGCCACCACCATCATTGCTTGCGCTGGAACTGCCGTCATCCCATGAACTGGCGTCGTTGATGCCAAAGTTCTGACCACCCATATCGGTATTGCTGTTGTTGGCAATGGGTTCATAGCCATTGTTGAGCGCGCTATCGGACGGGTGTGCGGAGTGTTCGTTATTACCCATCAAACTTTTCCCAATCGCCTGGGCCGCCATCACGCCCGCGCCTACCGCCAGGCCCGTCGCCAGACCGCCCATCAGCCGACCACCCATCCCGCTGTCTGCGGGTGGTGCGTAGGCAGGCGGCGCCGGGTTTCCGGCACCCATACCGAAACTCTGCGGGCCGCTCAAACCGCCCGATTGGGGACCTTGACCGGCATAGCTCGCTTGTGGCGCGAGCGAAGCTGCAGGCTTTCTGTTCAGCAAGAATATGACAACGGCGATCGCGCCGCCGCCCAGCGCCAAGGCCAGGCCCCAAGGAAAGGACGACGCCGGTGCAGCTGGCGCGCTTGTGTCAAAGCTGCGCGCGGCGGGCTCCCTGAGTTCCTGCGAAGGGGTTCTGGCGCTCAACTGCGTGCGCAGCGCCTGAACCGCTTGAGGCTTGGCAAAAGGCAAGCCAGGCGCTAGCTTTTCCGCCGTTGCAAGGGCTTCGCGCGCACGGCCTAACTGGCCTTGACGCGCCAACAGCTCGGCCTGAACAAAATGCGCCCTGCCACTGTTGGGGTGCGCCACCAGCACCTGCTGGATCATCACTTGCGCCTGCTCCAGCTTTCCGGACTGCGCGGCCTCGTAGATCTGGTTCAGCGTAGGTTCGGACTGCGCCATGGCCAAGCCACATCCGAGCAATGCCGCTATGGCCAGCCATTTGCCTAAGCCGTGCCTGATTATTCGGTTCAACATGGTTCGTGCCCTTAAAAAGGTAATTGACATACTCTGGCGAAGTTGTGGCGTCGCCAGCTAAAACAAGTGCTGGCCGTTGCCAGGATCAGAAAATATCTGGGGGGCGCACGTTACAGCACGCAGCGCAGTTCAACAATAGTGGCGCGTCCAGCGCAACCCGATGGCGAAGCGCTCATTGACAGCCCTTGAAGCTGTGCTGCTGGCAATAGCGCGCCATCTTTTGTGCGTCAGCATACTGTTCAAGCGAAAGCTGAGCGGCGGCCTCGTCACGAACTGTTTTGGCCTGCGTGTTGCCTGCTGCGGCAGCAAGATAGCTCCACATGTAGGCACGTGTCATATCCCGCTTCACGCCTTGCGCGTTGGCATACATGAAGCCAAGCTTGTACTGCGCCTTGACATCACCTTGCGCCGCGGCAAGCCGGTACCACCGAATCGACTCCACATAGTCCTGCGGTACGCCCTGGCCGAATGCGTACATCGCGCCAAGTATTGATTGCCCGGCACTGTCGCCCTGGTCAGCAAGAATTCGCCATTTCTGGACGGCCGTGGCGAAGTCCCTCCGTTGATATGCGGCGTAACCGTCTTCCCAATCACCGGCCCACACCGTACTGCTCATGACTGCCAGGCTGGCAAGTACCGTGACTAAAAATCGCTTCATTTGATGCCTATCGAAAGGAAAGCAGCCAAGCCGGCTGGCGTTGGCGAGATTATGCAGTCTCAAGCGCAGGCCGCGATCGATGTTCAGATCGCCGTTTGCATCAACGGCGCACACAGACCTTGTTGCACCGCTGCGGACCCGACTGAAGACATGAGCTGATCTTGAGGCACGCGGCAAGCCGAATTGTTGAATCCGATGCATAGTCGAGTTGCACCCGGGTCGAACACCGCCATTTTTAGAACGACCCCATACGAGATGGAAATTTTAACAATGCCCCAATAAAAAAGGACAGCACCGAAAAGTGCTGTCCTTATATTGGAGCGGGAGAAGAGTCTCGAACTCTCGACCTCAACCTTGGCAAGGTTGCGCTCTACCAACTGAGCTACTCCCGCATTTAACTACTTTTTTCCACTAGGTCACTGCTCTTGGAGCAGTGACATTTAGCTGGAGGCGCGGCCCGGAGTCGAACCGGGCTAGCCGGATTTGCAATCCGGTACATAACCGCTTTGTTACCGCGCCATGTTCTTTCTGCATCTCCAAACCGACCCGCGGCTTGTACCAACTAGCCCAAAGAAAAAGGACAGCAATTTGAACTGCTGCCCTTTAAATTGGAGCGGGAGAAGAGTCTCGAACTCTCGACCTCAACCTTGGCAAGGTTGCGCTCTACCAACTGAGCTACTCCCGCGTTTAACAGCTTTGTATTGTAGCCAGATTTTCATGCTTTATGCAAACCTGAACAAAAAAAGCCTCTCAATGTTTGACTGATCCTGTCACGGCTGAAGGCGCTGCGGCGACCGCAGCCGCGGTGATCGCAATCTCTTCATCTGTGAGCGGAACAGGCTGGCGCTCGAGCGCAACCTGCAGCACCTGATCAATCCATTTAACAGGGATTATCTCCAGACCTTGTTTGACGTTCTCCGGGATCTCCTGCAAGTCCTTGGCATTTTCTTCAGGTATCAGCACAGTCTTGATGCCACCACGCAAAGCAGCCAGCAATTTTTCCTTCAAGCCGCCGATCGCGGTGACCTCGCCACGCAGCGTTATCTCGCCCGTCATGGCCACATCGCCGCGCACAGGAATGCCCGTGATTGCCGACACAAAGGCGGTTGTCATGGCCGCACCCGCGCTTGGGCCGTCTTTGGGAGTCGCGCCGTCCGGCACGTGAATATGGATGTCCCACTTTTCGAACATCTCGTCCTTGATGCCCAGCATCTTCGAGCGGCTACGCACCACGGTACGCGCCGCCTCGACCGACTCCTTCATCACATCACCCAGCGAGCCGGTACGTGTGATCACGCCCTTGCCGGGCATCATGGCGGCCTCAATCGTCAGCAAGTCACCACCGACCTCGGTCCATGCGAGACCGACGACCTGGCCGACCTGGTTTTGCTGCTCGGCGCGGCCGTAATTGAATTTGCGCACGCCCAGAAAGTCATTCAGGTTGTCCGGCGTCACCACCACTTGCGGCGTCATCTTCTTGAGCTGTATGCCCTTGACGACCTTGCGGCAGATCTTTGACAGTTCACGCTCAAGCGAACGCACACCTGCTTCACGAGTGTAGTAACGCACGATGTCACGCACCGCTTGCTCCTGCACTTCCAGCTCTTCCGGCTTGACGCCATTGTTCTTCACCTGCTTGGGCAGCAGATAGCGCATCGCGATGCTGGTTTTTTCGTCTTCCGTGTAACCCGACAGACGAATTACTTCCATCCGGTCAAGCAAGGCCGGCGGAATATTCATCGAGTTCGATGTCGCGACAAACATCACATCGCTCAAGTCGAAATCGACTTCGACGTAGTGGTCGCCAAAAGTATGGTTTTGTTCAGGGTCCAGCACTTCAAGCAGTGCACTGGAAGGATCGCCCCTGAAGTCTGTGCCGAGCTTGTCAATCTCATCGAGCAGGAACAAAGGGTTGCGCGTGCCCGCCTTGGCCAGGCTTTGCAGCACCTTGCCTGGCAAGGCACCGATGTACGTGCGGCGATGTCCGCGAATTTCCGCCTCATCACGCATGCCGCCCAAGGCCATACGCACGTATTTGCGTCCGGTTGCTTTCGCTATCGACTGACCAAGCGAGGTTTTACCAACGCCGGGTGGGCCAACGAGGCAAAGAATGGGCGCCTTGAGTTTGTCAACGCGTTGCTGGACAGCAAGATACTCAACAATCCGGTCCTTGACTTTTTCCAAGCCGTAGTGGTCTTCGTTCAGGACGTTTTCGGCATTGACAAGGTCATGCTTGATCTTGGTTTTTTTGCTCCACGGCAACCCCGTCAACACGTCGATGTAGGTTCGTACCACCGTGGCTTCGGCAGACATAGGCGACATGAGCTTGAGCTTTTTGAGCTCACTTTCAGCCTTCTTGCGCGCTTCCTGAGGCATTTTGGCTGACTTGATCTTTTTCTCGATCTCCTCAATGTCAGCGCCATCTTCACCCTCGCCGAGCTCCTTCTGGATGGCTTTGACCTGCTCGTTCAGGTAAAAATCGCGCTGATTTTTCTCCATCTGGCGCTTGACCCGGCCGCGAATTTTCTTGTCCACATTCAGAATATCGACTTCACGCTCGAGCTGCTCATAGAGATTTTCCAGACGCTCCTTGACGTGGGCGAGATCCAGAATGACCTGCTTGGCGTCAAGCTTGAGCGGCAAATGCGCAGCGATGGTGTCGGCCAGACGACCAGCATCATCAATGCTGGAAATCGAGGTGAGAATTTCTGGTGGAATTTTTTTGTTGAGTTTGACGTAATGGTCAAACTGCTGCATCACGGCGCGGCGCAGCGCCTCGATTTCGCTGGTCTTGTCAGCCGCGATTACCGCAGGTTCCACCGGCGTCACATTGGCGCTGAAATGCTGCTCACCGTCCTCAATCTTGTTGACCTTGGCACGCTGCTGGCCCTCGACAAGCACCTTCACCGTGCCATCAGGCAATTTGAGCAATTGCAAGATGGTGGCCACACAGCCCACCTCAAACATGTCCTCTACCGAAGGTTCATCCTTGGCCGCCGCCTTTTGTGCAACCAGCATGATTCGCCGCTCGGCTTCCATGGCCGACTCAAGCGCCTTGATGCTCTTGGGCCGCCCGACAAACAGCGGAATAACCATGTGCGGGAAAACCACCACATCGCGCAAGGGCAAAAGTGGCAGATCTATGGGGGTAGGAGGCAATGAAGTTTGTCCAGACATATAAGCCTTTGTTAAGCCCTGAACACAAGCCCCAGATATCTACGAGGGCCAGTAACAGATGCAGTATCTTGGCAATTGGGGCGGGAAATCTGCATTTCAATGCATTTTTCCCAGCCCCTGGCGATCATCAGGCTTTCTTTGCCGCTTCGCGGTAAACCAAAAGCGGCGCCTTGTTCTCTTCAATGGTCGACTCATCCACGACCACCTTGTCGACATTGCTGGCGTTAGGAAGGTCAAACATGGTGTCAATCAGCGACTGCTCAAGAATCGAACGCAAACCACGCGCGCCGGTCTTGCGGGCCAGCGCCTTGCGGGCAATTGCCTTGAGCGCAGACGGGCGAATCTCAAGGTCAACGCCTTCCATGGCCAGCAGCTTGCTGAATTGCTTGACCACCGCATTCTTGGGCTCAGTCAAAATCTGGACCAGTGCGTCTTCACTGAGTTCAGCCAGGGTTGCGACCACGGGCATGCGACCGACAAGTTCAGGGATCAGGCCGAACTTGATCAGATCTTCAGGCTCGACGTCCTTGAAAGACTCCGTCAGGCTGCGATTTTTCTTGCTTTTGACTGCGGCGCCAAAACCGATACCAGAAGTTTCGGTCCGGCTTTCGATGACTTTTTCCAGACCTGAAAACGCACCGCCACAAATAAACAGGATGTTGGTAGTGTCGACCTGCAGGAAATCCTGATTTGGGTGTTTGCGCCCGCCTTGAGGCGGCACCGAGGCCATGGTGCCTTCAATCAGTTTGAGCAGCGCCTGCTGCACGCCCTCGCCAGACACGTCACGCGTGATCGACGGATTATCGGACTTGCGCGAAATCTTGTCGATTTCATCAATGTAGACAATGCCCTGCTGTGCCCGCTCAACCTCGTAATTGCAGCTTTGCAGCAATTTCTGGATGATGTTCTCGACGTCCTCTCCCACGTAACCGGCCTCGGTCAGCGTGGTGGCATCAGCCATCACGAAGGGAACATTCAAGGTGCGTGCCAGTGTCTGCGCGAGCAGCGTCTTGCCTGAGCCGGTCGGCCCGATCAGCAAGATATTGCTTTTGGTCAGCTCGACATCGTCTTTTTTGGCGCTGTCCTTGTGCCGCAGACGTTTGTAGTGGTTGTAGACCGCCACGGCCAGCGTGCGCTTGGCGGGCTCCTGACCAATCACATAGCCGTCCAGAGTCGCCTTGATCTCTGACGGCGTTGGCAAGTCACCGCGTGTTTCGCGTACATCGTCCCCGGCGGGCAGTTCGTCGCGAATGATTTCATTGCACAACTCTATGCATTCGTCGCAGACAAATACCGACGGGCCGGCTATGAGTTTTTTGACCTCGTGCTGACTTTTACCGCAAAAGGAGCAGTACAAAGTTTTTTCGCTTGAGGAGCCTTTTTTTTCGGCCATTATGGAGTCGCCTTGTGAAGTGGCTGAAGAGACGGTTAGCTAATGATAACCAAATAAAAACGGCGCTTTCCGTCACAGAAAACGCCGTTTAGGCAGTAAGGATGTTGCTTGACCCACCTCTTGCGAGGGACGGGACGCGCGCAGACCTGACTATGGACGCTTTGAAATCACCTGATCAACCAGACCGTACTCTTTGGCATCGTCTGCAAACATGAAATAGTCACGTTCGGTGTCGCGCTCGATCTTTTCGACGGTCTGACCGGTATTGGCCGCAAGAATGCGGTTGAGCTGGTCACGGGTTTTCAGGATGTCACGCGCGTGAATTTCGATGTCACTGGCCTGCCCCTGCGCACCACCGGAAGGCTGGTGGATCATCACACGGGAATTAGGCAGGGAAAAGCGCTTGCCTTTGGCACCGGCTGAGAGCAAAAAAGCCCCCATGCTGGCCGCCATGCCGACGCAAAGCGTGGACACATCAGGCTTGATGAACTGCATGGTGTCGTAAATCGCCATGCCGGCTGTGACCGAACCACCGGGCGAGTTGATGTAGAAAGAAATGTCCTTGTCAGGATTCTCGCTTTCCAGAAACAGCAACTGCGCCACCACCAGATTGGCCGTCTGGTCATTGACAGGACCGACCAGAAAAATCACGCGCTCCTTGAGCAGGCGCGAGTAAATGTCATACGAGCGCTCGCCTCGGCCAGACTGCTCAATCACCATGGGCACCATGCCCAAACCCTGGGTTTCCATGGCGCCGCCCATAGCTGACGCGCCGTAAATACTGTTCATACTGTTTCGAGACATCAAATTTTCTCCAGAAATACTGCGGACGAAAAGGCTACTGTACCCAAAAGAAATGGGGCTCGTACGCTGGACTTCAAGCCAGGCACAAACCCCAATTCATGAAATGGACAGGTAGGCGATCAGTTCTGCGCCATCAACTCGTCAAACGAGACGGTCTTTTCATTGACTTTAGCCTTGGACAAAACGAAGTCTGTGACGTTGTTTTCAATCACAACGGCTTCAACCTCTGCCATACGGCGATTGTCGCTGAGGTACCAGCGCACAACGTCTTGCGGCTTCTCGTAGCTGGCAGCAAGCTCTTCGATGTGCGATTTGAGCTGCTCAGGCTTGGCCTGCAAATTATTGGAACGGACCAGCTCAGCAACGACCAGACCCAGGCGCACGCGCTTTTCAGCTTGCGGGCGGAACACTTCTTCTGGAATCGGTGCTTTGTCGGCGTCCTTGATGCCGCGCTGCTTGAGGTCAGCACGGGCGCCTTCAATCATGCGATCCACTTCGGACTGCACGCTTGACTTGGGCAGGTCCAGCTCGGCATTGGCCACCAGGGCGTCCATGACGGCGTTCTTGTTGCGCGCCAGCAAGCGGAACTTGACTTCACGCTCGAGGTTCTTCTTGATGTCAGCGCGCAGGCCCTCAACCGTGCCTTCTGCAATGCCAAGCGACTTGGCCAGGGCTTCATTTACTTCGGGCAGGTGTGCGGCTTCGAGTTTTTTGACCGTGACCAGAAAATCAGCCTGCTTGCCTGCAACATCCTTGCCGTGGTAGTCAACAGGGAAATTCAGCGGGAAGGTCTTGCTGTCGCCGCTTTTCATGCCGCGCACAGCTTCTTCGAATTCCTTGAGCATCTGGCCGTCACCAATCAGAAACTGGTAGTCCTCGGCCTTGCCGCCAGCGAAGGTCTCGCCGTCGATCTTGCCTTCGAAATCTATGGTCGCGCGGTCGCCGTCTTGCGCAGGCGCATCGGCTGCGCGCTGGGCGAAGGTGCGGCGCTGCTTGCGCAGGATGTCAATGGTCTTGTCGATGGCGGCATCGCTGACATCAGCGCTGACTTTTTCGATTTCAGCCAGGCTCAGATCAGCGATCTTGACGTCTGGGTAGACCTCGAATATGGCGTCAAACACCAGATCGCCTTCTGGCGCGCCTTCTTTTTCGCTGATACGTGGCTGGCCGGCGACGCGAAGCTTGGCTTCATTGGCAGCGGTCGAGAAGGCCTCGCCCACTTTGTCATTCATGACTTCGTAGTGAACTGAATAGCCATAACGTTGGGCCACCACATTCATGGGCACCTTGCCTGGACGGAAACCGTCCATCTTGACAGTCCGAGCCAGGCGCTTCAAACGCACATCAACTTCGGACTGGATGCTGCCTACGGGCAGTGTCAAGGTGATTTTGCGTTCCAGCTTTTCAAGGGTTTCAACAGTCACTGCCATGATGGGTTCCTAAAAATCTAAATAATCTAAGAGAAATTGCCAGCGTCGGGCGCTGCCCGACGAATCTGCAAATTTTCAAGGTGGTGCGCGGGGCGGGACTCGAACCCGCACAGTATTGCTACCGTCAGGACCTAAACCTGGTGCGTCTACCAATTTCGCCACCCGCGCGCCTGAAACAGGAAACGGGAACTCGCCGCGGTCGATGACACATCAACGCCTGAGCGAACTCCCGCATGAAATCGGAGAACCTATGATTTTAGCCTGTAAAGGCTGACCCCTTTTGCGACTCGGGGCGCTTGACGCGAAACCAGGCTGCATACATGGCGGGCAAAGCCAGCAGGGTCAGCGCAGTCGCGACAATCAGGCCGCCCATGATCGCCACAGCCATCGGCCCCCAGAATACGCTGCGCGACAGCGGAATCATGGCCAGCACGGCGGCGGCGGCGGTCAGCACGATAGGCCTGAGCCGGCGCACAGCAGACTCCACAATCGCGTCCCAGGCCGGCACGCCGCGCGCCCTGTCCTGCTCAATCTGGTCAATCAAAATGACCGAGTTGCGCTGAATCATGCCCATTAGCGCGATCACGCCCAGCAAGGCGACAAAGCCAAACGGCCTGCCAAGCAGCAGCAAGGCTCCCGCCACGCCGGCAATGCCCAGCGGTCCGGTCAGAAACACCAGCAAGGCGCGGCTAAAGCTCTGCAATTGCAGCATCAGCAGTGTGAAGGTCAAGAACAGCATGACGGGAATACCCGCCGCAATCGACGCAGAACCCTTGCTGCTTTCCTCAACGGCACCGGCCACCTGGATGCGGTATGCGCTCAAGCCATGCGACTTCCACTCGTCCTCAAGAGCCTTGAGGCGCGGCGCCAGCTCATTGGTGACCGTTGCGCCCTGCAGGCCTTCGACGATGTCGCTTTGCACCGTGATGGCATAGTCGCGGTTCTCGCGCCACATCACACCGGGCTCCCAGGCAAACACCGGCTTGGCGATCTGGGTCAGCGGAATCGATTTGCCCGAAGCCGTCGGCAGGTAGGCGTTAGCAATGTCGGTGATGGCATTGCGTTCGTCCTGTGGCTGGCGCAACACAATGTCTATGAGTTTGTCGCCTTCACGGAACTGGCCGACAGAGCTACCCGACAACATGGTTCGCGAAGCCTGCGCAATCGACTGGCTGCTCACGCCCAGGGCTCTGGCCTTGGACTGGTCGACTTCCAGACGCAGCACCTTGACCGACTCGTTCCAGTTGTCATTGACACCACGGGTGTGGCTGTTCTCGCGCATGGCCGCCTTGACTTCATCGGCCCGCTCACGCAGCACCAGAGGATCACTGCCGACAACGCGAAACTGCACCGGATAAGCCACCGGCGGTCCGTTGGGCAGCAGCTTGACGCGGCCCCGCACCTCGGGAAACTCCTGGGCCAGCAAGGTCGGCAGCTTGATGCGCAGCGTGTCGCGCACCTTCAGGTCTTGCGGCAGCACAATGAACTGGGAGACATTGGTCTGTGGAAAAACCTGGTCCAGTGGCAAATAAAAGCGCGGCACGCCGGAACCGACCCAGGTGCTCACCGATGCCACACCGGCTTCATTAAGCAGGCGGGCCTCAACGCGTTTTGCCGTCGCCTCATTGGCTGCAAACGATGTGCCCTCCGGGAACCAGATGTCCAGCATGATCTCTGGCCGGCTCGAATCGGGGAAAAACTGCTGCTGCACGCGACCCATGCCCACGATGCCGAGCCCAAAGGTCAGCACGGTCGCCGCGATAGTGATCCATCGGTAGCGCACGCACCAGTTCACCATTCGCCTGAATGTATTGTAGAAAACCGAGTCAAACATCTCGTGCTCGTCATGCTCGTCCGAACCCGGCTTTCGCTCCAGCACATGGTCGGGTTTTCGCAGCAGCAGTGTGCCCAGGTAAGGCACAAAGTAGACCGAAACAATCCAGCTCAGCACCAGTGCGATCACCGTGACCGCAAAAATCGCATAGGTGTATTCGCCCGTGACGGACTTCGCCAGGCCAATCGGCAAAAAGCCCGCCGCCGTGATCAGGGTGCCGGTCAGCATGGGCATGGCCGTGATTTCATAGGCAAAGGTTGCTGCGCGCACCTTGTCGTAGCCTTCCTCCATCTTGCGCACCATCATTTCGACGGCAATGATGGCGTCATCGACCAGCAATCCGAGCGCAATGATGAGCGAGCCCAGCGAGATCTTGTGCAGTCCTATGCCGAAGTAAAGCATGGCCAAAAACGTCACGCCCAGCACCAGGGGAATGGTGATGCCCACCACCAGACCGGGCCGGATATCGATGTAGTAACGCTTCCACCAGGGCTGAGGCCCCCAAGGGCTGTCCATGCGCTTGTGAAAACCCAGGCTGATGAAGCTGACCGCCAGTACGATCACCACCGCTTCTATCAGCACCCGCACGAATTCATTGACCGAAGTCGCCACGGCAGTGGGCTGGTCTTGTATCTGAACCAGTTTGATACCGGCCGGCAGCGTCTGGTCAAGCTTTGCCGTCAGCGCCTTGAGCGATTTGCCCAGCGCAATGATGTCGCCGCCCTTGGCCATGGATACGCCCAGCGCGATGACCTCCTTGCCCTGATGGCGCACCTTGACCGACGGCGGATCAATATAGCCGCGCTTGATCTCGGCAATGTCGCCAAGACGCAGCTGGTTGCCGCCGGCGCTGGTGCCGGCGCCGTAGCCCGCGCCGCGAATCGGCATGGCCCGCAGCTGCTCTATGGCCTCAAACTGGCCAGCCACCCGGACCTGAACCACATCCAGCGGCGTCTGCACCGCGCCAGCGGACTCCACCGCGTTTTGTTGGCCAAGCTGGCTCAGGACCTGGTTGAAGTCCAGCCCGAGCTGCGCCAGCCGCTTTTGCGAAATCTCTATGAAGAGCTTTTCGTCCTGCACGCCGAACAGCTCCACCTTGCTGACATCAGATACGCGCAGCAGCTGCTGGCGCACATCGTCGGCAAAGGTCTTGACTTCGGCGTAGTTGAAGCCGTCTGACTCCAGCGCGTAGATCACGCCATAGACATCACCGAACTCGTCATTGAAAAACGGACCCTGCACACCGCCCGGCAGCGTTGTGCGCATGTCGCTGATTTTCTTGCGCACGCTGTACCAGACGTTGGGCACCTCACTGGCCTTGGAGGAGTCCTTGATCTGGAAAATGATCTGCGACTCACCCGGCTTGGAGTAGCTGCGGATCTTGTCGGCGTAAGGCACTTCCTGAAGCGTGCGTTCGAGCTTGTCGGTAACCTGCTCCGCGACTTGTTGCGCGGTCGCGCCCGGCCAGTAGGTGCGAACCACCATGGCGCGAAAGGTGAAAGGCGGGTCTTCATCCTGGCCCAGCTGGAAGTAGGCGGCAAAGCCCAGCAGCATGAGCACCAGCATCAGATAGCGCGTCAGCGCCGGGTGCTCCAGCGCCCATTTGGACAGGTTGAAGCTCTTGGAAGGCAATTGGGGCGGGGGTGTCTGCGTCATGGCCGGCTTACTTTGCGGCTGAGCCATTGGCAGCTTTGACTGGGGCGGGAGCCAGCGCTGGCGCAGAAGCCGCAAGTTTCACGGCTGCTGCGTCATTTGCTCCTGAATTAATAGCTGTCTGCGCCCGTCCAGCAGACGCTGGATACGATTTTTCCTCATAAATCGTGACCTTCTGACCAGGCGAAAGCACATGCACGCCAGCACTCACCACCAGCATCCCTGGCTGCAGGCCCGCAGCGATCACGGCCTCGTTGCCGTCGGCTGTGGCGATCTGCACTACCTGAGACTTGACCGTCATGCTGGCCTTGTCCAGCAGCCAGACGGCGCTGGCTTGCCCGTCCTGGCGCAAGGCGCTGGTCGGCAGCTTGATGACGGGCCGGCCTTCGGTGCCGGCACCACCCAAGCCCTGAGGCACGACGTAGACTGTCGCGCCCAGCGGCGGCGACAGGTCTTTCGCGTCCAGCGAGACCTTGATCTGGAAGGTGCGCGTCACGGGATCGGCGCTTGCCGCCACTTCGCGAACCCTGGCCACCAGCTGGGTTTCCTGAACCCAGCCGCGCACCAGAACCGGTAAGCCAGGGCGGAATGTCGCCACCTTGTCTTCAGGAACCGAGAAAACAACATCACGCACGCCATCAGCGGCAATGCGCACGACAGGCGTTCCCGCCGCGACCACCTGACCGGGCTCTGCCTCTATCGCCGTCACCACGCCAGCCACGTCGGCGACCAGTGAGGTGTAGGCGGTCTGGTTGCCCTGCACCGACAGTTGCGATTGCGCCTGTTCGAATTGGGCCTGAGCGGCTTTCAGCGTGGTGTCACGGCGCTCCAGCTCGGCGCTGCTGATAAAGTTTTGGTCTCTGAGCTCTTTGTAGCGCCTGAAATCGGCTGCAGCGAGGTCGCGGTTGGTGGCAGCCGCCTGCAGCTGTGATCTGGCAGCGTCTGCCGCCAGCTTGTAGTCTTGCGGGTCGAGTTGCGCAAGAAGCTGCCCGGCCTGAACCCGTTGCCCCAGTTCGACCTGCCGCTTGAGGATTTTTCCACCCACCCGAAATCCCAGTCTGGATTCGACGCGCGCCCTGACCTCGCCGGCATATTCATAGGAGCTGGTAAACATACTGCTTGCGACTGTCAGCACCTTGACGGCACGAATCGGCTCTTGCGGTGGGGCTGCGGGCGAACAGGCGGCCAGTAAAAGAGCGACGCAGGCGAGCGCAAGACTTGTTTTTTTCATGATTTGGATTCGGATAAATTCTGATTACTGACTAACCGGTTAGTAATTTAGGGTAAACCTGCAGACTTGTCAAGCGACAATCCCGGCTATGAATCAAGCCAGCCCGTCTGGTTCTGGCTCGGGCGCGGGCGTGAACCGCGGCGCCCAGGACCTGAGCCACTATGAGAACTTTCCGGTCGCTTCCGTGCTTTGCCCGCCCGCCCTGCGTCCGGCCATCACCGCAATCTACGCTTTTGCGCGCACGGCCGATGACCTTGCCGATGAAGGCGATGCCGCGCCGGCAATCCGCCTGGCCGAGCTCGCTGCCTACCGTTCCGACCTCATGGCCTGCACCAGGGGCGAGCCCACCTCGATGCGCTGGCAACCGATTTTTGAACGCCTGGCCAAAGTCATCAAGGACTATGCCCTGCCAGTTGAACTGCTGGCTAAGCTGCTCAGCGCCTTTGAGCAAGACATCGTCAAAACACGTTACGCCAGCCAGGCCGAATTGCTGGACTACTGCAGCCGTTCCGCCAACCCGGTTGGCCGCCTGCTGCTGCACCTGTACCGCGTTGAAGAGGCGGCGGCCCTGCAGCAAAGCGACTGCATCTGCACGGCGCTGCAACTCATCAACTTCTGGCAGGACCTGAGCATAGACATTCCACGCGGACGGATTTACCTGCCCGCAGACAGTTGGGCCAGCCATGGTGTCGACGAGGCGCAACTGCTCGCACTGCAGCGCAACCCGGCCACGACCGCAGTGATTGCGGCCAACCTGGCTTGGGCCCAGGCCCTGATGCGCCAAGGAGCGCCGCTGGCGAAAACCGTTGCTGGCCGGGCTGGCTGGGAGCTGCGGCTGGTGGTCCAAGGTGGTCTGCGCATTGCCGAAAAAATCGAGCAGCTTGGGTTTGCAACGTTGCAGCAACGGCCCAAGATCAATGCTTGGGATGCCGCAGTCATGGCCTGGCGCGCGCTCTGGATGTGAAGGCCGCCAAGCCGGGAACGAAACGAGGCATTCGCAAGCAGGCGCCCTCTCCGTGGAGCATCCTTCGACAAGCACAGGACGATCAGATGTGTGCGGTATGTCTTCTTCAAGCAGGGGCCGCGGGACCGGCTCCGCCGGCCCGCAGGCGCAGCGGCCCCCTCGGGGGGCAGCGAGTTACGCGAAGCGAACGAGCGTGGGGGCGACATTCCTCATGCAACAATTGCAACTATGACCCCCGAGCAGTATGTCCAGCAAAAAGCCGCCGCATCCGGCAGCAGTTTTTATTACGCGTTTTTGTTCCTGCCACGGCAGCGACGCGCAGCCATTACGGCGTTTTACGCCTTTTGCCGCGAAATTGACGACGTGGTCGATGAAGTCGCCGATGCCGGTGTAGCCAGAACCAAGCTCGCCTGGTGGCAGACCGAAGTCGCGCAGGCGTTTGCCGGAAAACCCAGTCATCCGGTGATGAAAGCCTTGATGCCGCTGGCGGGCGACTACCAGATCGAGGCGAGGCATTTGCTGGCCGTGATTGAAGGCTGCCAGATGGACCTGGAGCAAAACCGCTACCTCGACTTTCCCGGCCTGCAGCGCTACTGCCATCTGGTGGCGGGCATCGTCGGCGAAGTGGCTGCGCGCATTTTTGGCCAGACCCAGGACAACACCACGGCCTACGCACACAAGTTGGGCCTGGCTTTTCAGCTCACCAACATCATTCGCGATGTCGGCGAAGACGCCATGCGCGGCCGCATCTATCTGCCGGTCAATGAATTGCAGCAGTTTGACGTCAAGGCGCATGAAATCCTCAAACGCCAGTACTCCGAGCGTTTCACCGCCCTGATGCAATTTCAAACCCAACGCGCACTGGCGCTTTACGACGAAGCCATCGCCCTGCTGCCGGCCGCAGACCGGCGCGCGCAAAAGCCTGGCCTCATGATGGCCAGCATTTACCGCAGCTTGCTGGCGGAGATCGCGCTTGATAACTACCAGGTGCTGCACCAGCGCGTGAGCCTGACGCCGCTGCGCAAGTTCTGGCTGGCCTGGAAGACCCAAGCGCTGGGCACCATTCAGTGAGCCCCCACACTCCCCACTTCGTGTGGTTCGCTGCCCCCCGAGGGGGCGCTGCGCCTGCGGCCTGGCGAAGCCAGTTCCGCGGCCCCGGCTTGCCAAAAACTCTCTTCGACCAATGCCTGCTGATGGCGGTTACTGCGGTTCCGTTGTCTCCGCCGTGAGAGTCGCCATTGTTGGTGCGGGTTGGGCCGCTTGCGCGGCGGCGGTGCAAGCCACGCGAAGCGGCTGCGAGGTCACGCTGTTTGAGGCTTCGCGCACGGCAGGCGGGCGCGCGCGACGCGTCGATGTCACGCTGAACGGTCAGCCACTGGCGCTGGACAACGGCCAGCACATCCTGATTGGTGCCTACAGCGAAACCCTCAAGCTCACGGCTGAACTGGGCGTGGACACGTCCACAAGCCTGTTGCGCATGCCCCTGACATTACAGTTCCCGGACGGTGATGGTCTCAGATTCCCTAACTGGCCGTCACCACTGGATGCGCTTTGGGCGATCTTGAGCGCGCGCGGCTGGCATTGGCGCGACAAACTCGCCATGCTCAAGGCTAGCCTCCAATGGCAACGCAGCCAGTTTCAGTGCCCGCCGCAGCAATCGGTCGCACAGCTGTGTTCGTCGCTCTCGGAGCGCGTGATGGCGACGCTGATTGAACCGCTGTGTGTATCGGCGCTCAACACGCCGGCCGAGCGCGCCAGCGGCCAGGTGTTTTTGCGCGTGATGCAGGACGCGCTGTTTTCAGCGCATGGCGCATCAAACCTGTTGCTGCCCCGGGTTGACCTCGGCGCCTTGCTGCCAGACGCGGCCCTGGCCTGGCTGCAAGGCCAGGGCGGCGAAGTCCGGCTGGGCACGCGCGTGCAGGCCATCGGCCGCACGGCCAACGGCTGGACGTTGCGCGGCGATGCCGAATCTGAACTGGGCGAGTTCGAGCATGTGATTCTGGCTTGCCCGCCTGGCGAGGCCGCGCGCCTGGTTCAGGCCTGCGCGCTGCCCTGCGGCGCCTGGCTGGACGAGGCACGCGGGCTGCAGCATGAAGCCATAGCCACCATTTACATGACAGTGGCGGCGACATCGCCGCCCTTGCGGCTGAGTCAGCCCATGCTGGCCTTGCGCGCGAGCAGCGAGCAGCCGGCTCAGTTTGTATTTGACCGCGCGCAGCTCGGCGGCCCGTCCGGTCTGCTGGCCTTTGTGGTGAGCGCCAGCAGCGGCGACAGCGCAAGCCTGGGCCGACAGGTCATGGCGCAGGCTGCCCAGCAGTTGGGCCGGCATGACTTGCTGCACCTGCAAACCATTGTTGAAAAGCGTGCCACCTTCGCCTGCTCACCCGGCCTCAAGCGGCCCGGCATGCGCATAGCAGCAGGCCTGCTGGCCTGCGGTGACTATATTGAGGGCCCCTATCCGGCAACCCTGGAAGGCGCGGTGCGCTCGGGCCTGGAGGCCGCAAGGCAACTGACCCTAAGCCAGTAGCCGCTGTGACTTCAAACGCCGATAGCGTCTTCTGCGCTGAGCAGATCACACAGTTCGGTCAAGCTGCCAACCGTGATGTGCGGCGTCTCGGCATGCTCCCACGGATGGTCCGCACGATTTAGCCAGACTGTCTGCATACCGGCATTGCGCGCGCCAAGAACGTCAAGCCGGGCATCGTCACCAATGTGCAGCACCTCGTGCGGCGCAGCATCGGCAGCGCCCGCAGCCGCATGAAAAATGCGCGGATCGGGCTTGCCGACACCGAATTGCTGGGCGCTGATGCTGGCCCGGAAGTAGGGCTTCAGGCCAATCCGCTCGATGTCTGCATTGCCATTGGACAAGGCCACCACAGGAAAACGCGCCGACAAAAACTGCAACGCCAGCAAGGCGTCCTCGTACAAGGTCACGCGGTTGCGCTCGTCAAAAAACACATCGAAGGCCGACTCGGCCAGCAAGGGGTCTTCCTGTGAGCGGTACAAGGCCAGCCGTATCGCCTCGCGGCGGACGGCGCTCATGTCATGCTTGAGCTCGGGACGCGCGCGCGTCACATGCTCTCTTACCTCGTGGCGTGCAGCGGGATTTGCGAACAGCGCGGCCGTCATGGGCGCATGCTGGCAGAGCCAGCTGTCCAGCGCTTTTTCGGCTCTTTCAATGGCGGGCCACACGGGCCAGAGCGTGTCGTCAAGGTCGAGGCTGATGGCCTTGATTTTTTTCAGGTCAAGCATATTGGGCAAACGATTAGGTAAGCGAGAATAACCCATGTCCTTTTCCACCGAACCCGCCTTCGAGCACGGGCAAGCGCCCAAAGCAACTTCCAGCACCGCGGTGCTGCTCTGCAACCTCGGCACACCTGATGCGCCAACCGCACCGGCATTGCGTCGCTACCTCGCTGAATTTTTGAGTGACCAGCGTGTCGTGGAAATTCCAAGACCGATCTGGTGGCTAATACTGCACGGCATCATCTTGCGCTTCAGGCCCAAAAAATCGGCGGCCAAATACGCGAGCATCTGGACACCGGAAGGCTCACCGCTCAAGGTCTGGACACAAAAGCAGGCCACCATGCTGGGCGGCTATCTGGGCGTGCGCGGCCACAACGTCGAAGTGCGTTACGCGATGCGCTACGGCAACCCCTCGATTGCCTCC
>CANEXF010000017.1 GCA_947443645.1 Comamonadaceae bacterium
GCCGCCTGATCAGGCTAGGGCTAGTCCACTAGCCCAATAGCACAGGCTTTCCTGTGCGTTCAGCACCAGCGCAAAACTTCCTGCGCGTTCAGATCAAATAGCAAAGGCCACGACGTATCAAACGTCATGGCCTTTTTTGCATTCGCCCAATAAAGCCCGACTAAACCAGGGCCTTACAGGCGAACCCACGCCGATTCGGTTAAGCCTCCCGAACTGGGAATACGCCAAGCGCAACGCACAAAATCGGTGCAAAAAAGTCTTCCCTCGGTCGCGGCCGCGACAGTCCCACAGCGCATGGGCATCGAAATGTCCTATATTAAATGTCCTATACCAAACCGGGCCAGGCGCAAACGAATCTATCGAGTATTCGACTAATTAATTTGCGATTTTAAATATAATTATCAACTTAATTAATTTTGCCAAATTCAAGGTTACGTTGAGGACAACTGATGAAAAACCTCATGAAGAATCTGCCCAGACCTGGATGCCAACACCTTTTCGCGCGGGACACTACTCGTCAACCCCTTCAAAAGGGGACGCGCTTTTGAGCCGGCAAGAAAGACGTCCAAACCGACGCGCGGCCAGGCTCAGCACCGTGACCCAGCTAGGCGCCATCGATATGCTGGCGTCCATCGCGGGTGTGGCGCTGGCCTGGGTGATGCTCTTCAAGCTCAATTTGTGGCTGTTTTCGTTTGCCAACATCACGCCCTTCATCAGTTGGATATTTCTACCTGCAGCGGTTCGCCTGCTTGCCGTCATGTGGCTGGGCTGGCGCGGTGCAGCAGGCCTGTTTATTGGCGCACTGATCACCTGCAACCCCGTGCTGGGTGAAAACCTCACCAGCGCTCTGGCGTTGAGCGCAGTGTCCGCACTGGGCTCCGTGGTGGCGGTTGATTGCTGCATGCGCTGGTTCAAATTGCCACCGAGCCTGAATGGCCTGGGTGCCAGCAAGTTGCTGGGATTTGCCGTTGCAGGCGCAGTCTGCAATGTCCTCCCGACAAACCTGACGCTCTACCTCGCAGGTCAAGCGGACGCTGGGTCGGCGGAGATGCTGCCCATGTTTGTCGGCGATATCACTGGCACCTTGCTGATACTCTACTTGGTCGCGCTATTGTTGCGGCTGGTTCCTAGCCAGCAAAGTTAAATCGCGCCAGGCCGGGCACCCGCCAGGTCTTTTCTACCTCAGCACAACTTCCCGCGCAGTACACCAGCTGAGGCTGTCGCTTCACCAACGGCCGCGATGCCATGCATAAGTACCTGGCGCCACAGCGCATGGTTGGCTATATGCTCTGCACCAAGACAAAAACATCGCGCTCAACAGCAAAGCGTATTGAATACCCTCATATTTCCTGAAAGATTACGCATGATTCTCGTCACCGGCGGCGCTGGTTTCATTGGTGCCAACTTTATTCTGGACTGGCTCGCCGCCTCGCAGGAGCCCGTGCTCAACCTCGACAAGCTCACCTACGCGGGCAACCTCGAAACCCTGGCCAGCCTGGCTGGCGACGCGCGCCACACCTTTGTCCAGGGAGATATTGGCGACTCTGCACTGCTGGGCCGCCTGCTGACGCAGCACCAGCCGCGTGCGGTCATCAACTTTGCAGCCGAAAGCCATGTGGACAGATCCATACACGGCCCGGCTGAGTTCATTCAGACCAATATCGTAGGCAGCTTCAACTTGCTCGAGGCCGTGCGCAGCTACTGGAATGGCTTGGAGGGTGACGCCAAGTCGGCGTTCAGGTTCTTGCATGTCTCAACCGACGAGGTTTACGGCAGCCTGGGGCCGGGCGAGGCGGCTTTTTCAGAAACCCACCGCTACGAGCCCAACAGCCCCTACTCTGCCAGCAAGGCCGCCAGCGACCACTTGGTGCGCGCCTGGCACCACACTTACGGCTTGCCGGTGATCACCACCAACTGCAGCAACAACTACGGGCCATTCCATTTTCCTGAAAAGCTGATTCCGCTGATGATCGTCAACGCGCTGGCGGGCAAACCGCTACCGGTCTATGGCGATGGCATGCAGGTGCGCGACTGGCTTTACGTCAAGGACCACTGCAGCGCCATCCGTGAAGTGCTGGCACGAGGCCGCCAGGGCCAAACCTATAACGTGGGTGGCTGGAACGAAAAGCCCAACATCGAGATCGTGCAGACGGTCTGCGCGCTGCTCAATGAGTTGCGGCCCAAGGCCGATGGCAGCCGCTACGAGGCGCAGATCAGCTATGTCAAAGACCGGCCGGGCCACGACAGGCGCTATGCGATTGACGCGCGCAAGCTTGAAAAAGAGCTGGGCTGGAAGCCTGCAGAAACCTTTGAAAGCGGTATCCGTAAAACCGTCGAGTGGTACCTGGCCAATCCTGATTGGGTGGCGCATGTGCAAAGCGGCGCTTACCGGGATTGGGTTCAGACGCAGTATGCAGCGCAGGAAGCAGCATGAAGATTTTGCTGTTCGGAAAAAACGGCCAACTCGGCTGGGAGCTGCAGCGCAGCCTGGCGCCGCTGGCTGAACTGGTGGCGCTGGACCGGCACAGCACAGACTACTGCGGCGACTTGAGCCAGTTGCAAGGGCTGACCGACACAGTGCGCGCCGTGCGGCCGGATGTGATCGTCAACGCCGCCGCCTTCACCGCCGTCGACAAGGCCGAAAGCGAAGTTGCGCTGGCCCGCACCCTGAACGCCTTGGCGCCTGGCGTGCTGGCGCAGGAAGCGGCCAAGCTCGGCGCTTGGCTGGTGCATTTCAGCACCGACTATGTGTTTGATGGCAGCGGCGAGCGAGCGTGGACCGAAAACGACACCCCTGCGCCCATCAATGTCTACGGCCAGACCAAGCTCGAAGGCGAACGGCTGGTAGCCCAGCATTGCCCCAGGCATCTGATTTTTCGCACCAGCTGGGTCTATGCGGCGCGTGGCAACAACTTTGCAAAAACCATGCTGCGGCTGGCGCAGGAGCGCGAGCGCCTGACGGTGGTTGACGACCAGTTTGGCGCGCCCACGGGCGCAGAACTGCTTGCAGACGTGAGCGCGCACGCCATCAGACAGCTGCAGCAAGGCCCGCAGCAGGCCGACCAACTGGCTGGCATCTACCACCTGGTGGCGGGCGGTGAAACCAGCTGGTTTGAGTATGCAAAACATGTGATTGCGCAGGCGCAGCTTGTGCAGCCAGCTATCAAAATCAAAGCAAACGAGTTGCTTGCGGTCGCCAGCAGCGCTTTTCCGACGCCGGCAAAAAGGCCAGGCAACTCGCGCCTGGACACCCGTAAACTGCAAGCCAGCTTTGGCCTGCGCCTGCCGCCATGGCAGCAGGGACTGGACCGCATACTGCAGGAAACTCTTTAAACCACAAAGCAAAAAGACATGACACAACGCAAAGGCATCATCCTGGCCGGCGGCTCAGGCACCCGGCTGTATCCGGTCACGCAGGCCGTTTCCAAGCAACTCATGCCGGTCTATGACAAGCCCATGATTTACTACCCGCTGAGCACGCTGATGCTGTCGGGCATTCGCGAGGTGCTGGTGATCTCGACGCCGCAGGACACGCCGCGCTTTGCCGAACTGCTCGGCGATGGCAGCCAGTGGGGCATGGACATTCAATATGCGGTGCAACCCTCACCGGACGGCCTGGCCCAGGCCTTCATCATCGGCCGGGATTTTGTGGCCAATCAGCCCAGCGCGCTGGTGCTTGGCGACAACATTTTTTATGGCCACGACCTGGTCAAGCAGTTGCAAAGCGCCAACCAACGCAGCAGCGGCGCCAGCGTGTTTGCCTACCATGTGACAGACCCCGAGCGCTACGGCGTGGTGGCGTTTGACGCGCAGCAGCGCGCCGTCAGCATTGAAGAAAAACCGGCGCAGCCCAAGAGCAACTACGCAGTCACCGGCCTGTATTTTTACGATCAGCAGGTCTGCGACATTGCCGCCGACATCAAGCCCTCTGCGCGTGGCGAGCTTGAGATCACCGACGTCAACCGGCGCTACCTCGAGCTGGGCCAGCTGAACGTTGAGATCATGGGCCGAGGTTATGCCTGGCTGGACACCGGCACCCACGACAGCCTGCTGGACGCGGCCAGCTTTATTGCCACACTGCAAAAGCGCCAGGGCCTGCAGGTCAGCTGCCCCGAAGAAATCGCCTTTGCCCAGCAGTGGATTGACGCCGCCCAGATTCAAAAGCTGGCCGCACCACTGGCGAAAAATGGCTATGGGCAGTACCTGCTCAATCTCCTCAAATAACCCCAAAAGTCTGCTCGAATCCATGCCTTACACCGTCACCCCCACCGCCCTGCCCGAGGTACTGATTCTTGAACCCAGGATATTCGGCGACGAGCGCGGCTTCTTTTTTGAAAGCTTTAACCAGCGCGACTTCGCACAGGCCACGGGGCTGGACCTGCAGTTTGTGCAGGACAACCACAGCCGATCAAGCAAAGGCGTGCTGCGGGGCCTGCATTACCAGATCCAGCACCCGCAGGGCAAGCTGGTGCGCGTCACGCAAGGCGAAGTGTTTGACGTCGTGGTCGACCTGCGCCGCGGCTCGCCGCAGTTTGGCCGGTCGGCGGTGGTGCTGCTTTCCGCCGACAACCACCGCCAGCTGTGGGTGCCGCCAGGCTTTGCGCATGGCTTTTTAGTCACCAGTGACAGCGCCGAGTTTTTGTACAAGACCACCGACTACTGGTATCCGGAATTCGAGCGCACCTTGCTCTGGAACGACCCTGCATTAGGCCTGCAATGGCCACTTCAGAGGCCGCCGCAACTGGCAGCCAAAGATGCAGTCGGCAAGCCGCTGGCTGAGGCCGAAGTGTTCAAGAGCTAGCCTGAACCGATAGCGCCTATAAGGTTGATAAGGTCGATAGCGCACCTGCCAAGCGCTGCGAACGAATCAATTTCGCATTGTCATCTGGCCGCGCACCTCACCGCCTGGGTTAGCCGCGGTGTGGATATTGGCGTACCAGCGCCCGGCCATCAGGTCGGCCGCTTGCGCGGGTGTCAGGGTGGCGCTGCCCTCCATAGGGCTGCCAATCGGACTTGCCCAGCCCAGAGCCACACCGGCATTGCTGCCTACAGCTGCCGGCCCGTGAAAGTGGCCTGCGGTGGCCGGACCAGTCAGGCCGCTGTAATTGACCTTCCAACGCAGCAAATTGGTATCTTTGTTGAGCACAGCATCGACCGAGCCAGTACCCATGCTGGCGTTGGGCGGCACTTCATTGGCGGCCCTGAGCTGGGTGGTGAACGCGGCCATGTTGGCGGACCGGTCCATCATGCCGCATCCCGACATGACCAGAACACTGGCCGTCAACACCAGTCCAACACTCGCAAGACCCCTGCGCTTGATTGAAAAACCTGTTTGCATGACAGACTCCTGTGTGGTGAAGGCCTGATTGTCCAAGCCTGTCCAAAGACCGTGGCTAGGACAAACCCGGGGCGGCCGGTCAGGCTGAACCTACAACTGCCTTGTAGGCGCCGGCCGCAAATTCAGCCGCGCGGCTGGCGTGCTGGTGCACTGCTGCCTATGATCGGAGTCAACAAATCTGACCTGTGGAGGACGCCATGAACAAACGCTTCGCACTGCTTGCAATGACCTTGGTCGCCGCCAGCCTGTATGGCTGCCCTGAGACCCGGCTACCCAAAACGCCACCGACTGTGCCAGAGCCCAAGGCCGTGAGCGACGCGCAGCGTCAGGGCGCCAGCGAGCAAGCCAAGAAGGCTCAGCCATCAAGCTCAGGGTAGTAGCGAAAAATGCCTTCTTGACTGAAGGCAATACGCCGGTCGCTGGCGAGGTATGCGGCCAGGCGGCGATGCGTGGGAATACGGGCATGCAGCGCGGCAAGCAGTGGCGCCTTTGCCAAAGCCAGGCGCGTGCTGGCCGGAAAGGCGTAAAGCAGTCCATCAACGAGCTGAAACAGCGACAGATCGGCATAGCTCAGTCGCCCACCCACGAGATGGGCGCTGCCCTTGGGATTGCGCTCCAGCACACTTTCAAACCAGGCCAGAAATTTGGGCAGGCGCACGCGTCTAAACTCGGCCGCGCGTCTGGCTGCTTCCGGTTTCTGATCCTCATAGTACAGGCCAGAAGCTATCGGATGATGCGTGTCGTGGACCTCGGCGACCATGTCGGCAATCGTCAGTTGCAGCTGCTGCGTCCAGATACGCTTGGCCTCGCTTTTGCCGACCAGACCCAGGCGTGGCCCCAGGTAAAGCAGGATGGCTGCGGTCTGAGCAATGCGCACTTTCCCATGAACCAGAAAAGGCGGCGCAAAAGGTGGCTGAGCAATATCCGGGCTGTTCAACTGATATATCAGCGCGGCCATGCCTTTCTGGCTGACCCGCCCCGCTGCTGCAGTTTTGTTGCCGCGCGCCACATCGACATAGTCGGCGCCTGCGGTCTCCAGCGCCAGACGCACAAACTCACCGCGTCCCTGTATCGTTGGCCAATAATAAAGCTGGTAGGCCATGGCAGTTTGTTGCGGCTTGACTGACCTTGGCTAGAAGTTCTCGGTATCGACTTCGGAAGTTCCCTGCGCGTTGTAGCGCCCGCCCTGCACATTGGCCTGGTTGATCAGGCTGTCAAGCCTGGCCATCCGCTCTGGGCTGAGCTTGACCTCAAGGGCTGCGAGGTCGTCATCAAGATGCGCAACACTGGTCGTGCCGGGAATCGGAATGATGTGCGGTGCCTTGTGCAGCAGCCAGGCAATCGCCAGTTGCGACGGGCTGCAGCCCAACTCTTCGGCCAGCGCCTTGTAGGCAGGCAGCAGCTTCAGGTTGGCAGCGTAGTTCTCGGGTGAAAAACGCGGCATGCTGCGGCGTATGTCCTTGGCGTCGAGTGCCGCCACATCGGTGAGCTTGCCGCACAGAAAGCCACGGCCCACAGGGCTGAAGGCCACAAAAGCAACCCCGAGCTCCCGGCACGCATCAAGTACCGCGATCTCGGGATTGCGCGTCCAGAGCGAATACTCGGTTTGCAAAGCCGCAATCGGATGCACCGCATGCGCGCGGCGCAGGGTGGCCGCGGACACCTCGGACAGACCGACGCTTCGGATATGGCCTTTGCGTACCAGCTCGGCCAGCGCGCCCACGCTGTCTTCAATCGGCACCGACTTGTCCCAGCGGTGCAGGTAGTACAGGTCTATGACATCGGTTTGCAAGCGGCGCAGACTGTCTTCACAGGTCTGGCGAATCGTCGCAGGCCTGCCGTCAATCACGCGCACCAGCTTGCCATCACCCGCTACATCCACACCCTGCATGCCGCATTTGCTGGCCAGCGTGAATTTATTGCGGTGTGGCCGCATCACTTTTCCGACCAGGGCTTCGTTGGCACCAAAGCCATACAGCGTGGCTGTATCGAACAAAGTCACGCCAGCGTCGAGCGCGGCCAGCAGCACGCGTTCGCCCTGCTCTGCTGAGACCGGTGCACCATAGGCGTGGCTCAAATTCATGCAGCCCAAGCCGATGGCGGAAACCTCAAAAGGGCCGAGTTTGCGGGTTTGCATTATTGTTGTCCTTTGCACCACTGTTTATTAATGTCCCGAACCATGAGACCCGATATTCCGGCTTTAATCACGTCCCGGCTCATGATCGACCAGCACGCATCGCAGTAGCGTAATGCGTGATCAGGCGCCAGCTCACTCGCAAGTCATAGGCCTCACAGCTTCACCTCAGACGCTGAGTTGCTGCTCCAGATCATGCAGTACTTTGTAGCATGGCAGCACCTGGGCAACACTGGAATTGGGCTCACGGCCTTCGCGGATGGCGGCGAAGAACTCGCGGTCTTGAAGCTCAATGCCGTTCATGGATACAGCGACCTGGCTGACGTCGATCTTCTCGTCCTTGCCGTTGAAGAGATCGTCATAACTCGCGATGTAGGTTGCGTTGTCACCTATATATCGGAAAAAGGTGCCCAGGGGCCCATCGTTGTTGAAGCTCAGACTCAAGGTGCAGATCGCGCCGTTGGCAGCCTTGAGCTGAATGCTCATGTCCATGGCAATGCCCAGAACCGGGTGAATCGGCCCCTGGATGGCATTGGCTTTGACGATCGGACTGCCGCACTGGTAGGCGAACAGGTCCACCGTGTGAGCAGCGTGGTGCCACAGCAGGTGGTCGGTCCAGGATCTGGCCTGGCCCATGGCGTTCATGTTGGTGCGCCGAAAGAAATAGGTCTGCACATTCAATTGCTGGATATTGAACTCGCCGGCCAGTATCTTGTTGTGCACGTATTGATGGCTGGGATTGAAGCGGCGGGTGTGGCCAGCCATGGCCACCAGTCCGGTCTGCTTTTGCACGCGCACAATGTCCTCAGCGTCTTTCCAGCTGTCGGCCATGGGAATTTCCACCTGCGCGTGCTTGCCGGCTTGCAGGCACTGGATCACTTGTGAAGCGTGCATCTGGGTGGGCGTGCAGAGGATGACCGCATCAACTTCCTTGAGCGCCAGGCTTTCGTTGAGATCCGTCGTGATGTGGCCGATGCCGTATTTCGCCGCGACCTCTTTGGTTTTTTCCAGATCCCGGCTGATCAGAGAGACGACTTCAACGCCCTCGATGTTTTTGATGCCGTCCAAGTGTTTGATGCCGAAGGCACCAGCGCCAGCGAGGGCGACTTTGATTGTTTTACTCATGTCAGTTGCTCAAGGGTTGTTTTGCAAAATCAGGTGGCCGACGGCCGTGTTCGATGCGGGCACATGGTAGAAGCGGTGTTTGACGGTAGGCGGTTTGCCACCGTCAAGGTCAGACATTGCACCACGGGCGATCAGCCACATCACCAGTTCAATGCCTTCGCTGCCGGCCTCACGCACGTAATTGATATGCGGCACTGCAGCCTGCGCTTCGGGGTCTTTGATCATCAGGTCCATGAAGGCGCCGTCAAAGTCCTTGTTGATCAGGCCGGCACGCGGGCCCTGAAGCTGGTGGCTCATGCCGCCCGTGCCCCAGATCTGCACATTCAGGTCCTGGTCAAAAGACTCTATCGCCTTGCGAATGGCTTTGCCCAGGTTCAGACAGCGCTGCCCGGAAGGCACCGGGTATTGCACCACGTTGACAGCAAAGGGAATCACCGGGCAAGGCCAGGCCTCGGGTTGGCCACACATCAGCGACAGCGGCACGGTCAGGCCGTGGTCCACATCCATCTTGTTGACAATGGTCAGGTCAAAGTCCTGCTGTATCACCGACTGTGCGATATGCGCAGCGAGTTCCGGGTGACCCTGCACGACCGGCACCGGACGCGGGCCCCAGCCTTCGTCAGCAGGCTGGTAGGACGCTGCCGTGCCTATGGCAAAGGTCGGAATCATGTCCAGGCTGAAGGCGGTGGCATGGTCATTGAACACCAGAAAGATCACGTCGGGCTTGTTGTCTTTCAGCCATTGCTTGGAGTACTCGTAACCCTTGAACAACGGCTGCCAGTACGGCTCGGCCGTCTTGCCCAGGTCTATGGCAGCGCCAATGGCGGGTACGTGGGAAGTAAATACGCTAGCGGTAATTTTTGCCATATCAAGAATCCTGTAGGACCGCCACGAAGGACGTCGACGCCCCCTCGGGGGGCAGTGAACAAAGTGAACGTGGGAGCTTCATACATTTGCCTTCTGGCCGGCTTTGCCTTGGGGTTGATGATTGGCCTGTGCATCGCCGTCCTCACCGACCACGCGATTGCCCTCGGCCGATCGGCCACCTTTGATCATCATGTCGCGGTACTCGTCTTCCGTCATGCCAGTCATGCTGCCAGCCATTTGCTGAAAACTCTTGCCGTGTGTGGCGCCTAGCTTGGCCAGAAAGTAGATGTTGCCGCCCAGCGAGATCGCTCGGTTCAAATCCACATCCAGCACCGCCTGCTTTTGCTCTTCAGTCATGGGCCACTCGTCCAGATAGGCGCGCTGATCAGCCTTGAAACGCTCGCGGTTTTCATGCGTCATCAGCGACATGCAAAACTGGTTCAGGTGGTAGCCCTTACGGCTTTCGTCTGCGTCAAAAATGGTGGTGCCGGGCACGTCGAGGTAGTTTTTATTCAATGACATGGTTGTTTTCCTGTGAGCGGTAATTGGGTGCCCATCTTCATGACCAGTAAAGACGCATTGGATTGTCCACCAGCAGTTTTTGCTGCAACTCCGGCGTGGTCGCGATGTGGGGAATGTAGTCAACCAGCAAGCCATCATCGGGCATGTGGTTCTTCAGGTTGGGATGCGGCCAGTCGGTACCCCAAAGCACGCGATCCGGGAAGGTCTCGACCAGGCGACGCGCAAAAGGCACCACGTCGCGGTAGGGATTTTTCTCGCCATTGAGCGCTGGCGGACCGTTCACCGTCAGACGCTCAGGGCAGCTCACCTTGCTCCAGATATTGCTGTGCTCGCGCATCATCTTGATGAAGAGCTCAAACTCAGGTCCGTCAACCGGCTTGCTCACATCAGGCCGGCCCATATGGTCAACCACTACCGTGGTTGGCAGCGCGGTGAAAAAGTCATACAGCTCGGGCAGGTCCTGCGCCTCGAAATAAATCACCACATGCCAGCCCAGAGGCGCGATGCGGTTGGCGATCTCCAGCAGCACTTCACGCGGCGTGAAATCAGCCAGGCGCTTGACGAAGTTAAAGCGCGTGCCGCGCACGCCTGCGGCATGCATGTCCTGCAACTCGGCGTCGCTGACGTCGCGCTTGACAGTCGCCACGCCGCGCGCCTTGTTGTTCGATGCCTTGAGCGCATCAACCAGGGCGCGGTTATCCGAGCCGTGGCAGGTGGCCTGCACAATCACGTTCTTGTCAAAGCCCAGGTGGTCGCGCAAGGCAAACAACTGCTCCTTGGAGGCATCGCATGGCGTGTACTTGCGCTCAGGCGCATAGGGAAAGACTGCGCCCGGACCAAACACGTGGCAGTGCGCGTCGACCGCGCCTGCTGGCAACTTGAATGTGGGTGTGCTGGGGCCGGTATGCCAGTCGAGCCAGCCGGGGGTTTTCGTAAATTCCATCAGAGCCTCTTTATATTGATCAGGATTAGTCGGGGGTTTGTAAATGGCGATGTTTCAATCGGGCTTGATATTGGCCTCGCGCACCAGCTTTTCGTAGCGCTGCCGCTCGGAATGCAGCAAAGCACCAAACTGCTCTGCGCTGCCCGGAAGGACTTCGCCGCCTACAGAAGCCATGCGCTCGCGCACTTCGGGTGTCTGCAAGGCCTTTTGCACTTCTGCATGCAAGCGCACAAGAATCGGTTTTGGCGTGCCTGCGGGCGCTACAAAGCCGTACCAAACCGACGCCTCAAAACCCGGAAAACCAGACTCGGCAATCGTCGGCACATCGGGAAATATGCTGCTTCGGCTCAGGCTGAGCACCGCCAGCACCTTGAGCTTGCCGCTCTTGACATGGGGCAAGGCTTCCAGTGCGTTGACGGCCACCAGCGGAACCTGGCCGCCGATCACGTCAGTGATGGCTGGCGCGCCGCCGCGGTAGGCGATGTGCTGCAGCGATATGCCTGCCGCGCGTGAAAACAGTTCAATCGCCATGTGCGGTGTTGAACCATTGCCTGGGGTCGCATAAGCCAGAGCGCCTGGCTTGGCTTTGGCCGCTTCAATCAGTTTGGCCACGCTGGAAAAAGGCACGGCAGTGTTGGCGGCAATCACGACGGGCACGCGGCCGACCAGCGACACCGGCAACAAGTCGCGTTCGGCGTCAAACGGCGCCGGCTGGTAAAGCGCCATATTGGCCGCCAGCGCATTGGCCGCCAGCAACAGCGTGTAGCCGTCAGGTGCAGCGGCAATCACCGACTTGACGGCAATATTGGTGCCGGCGCCAGGCTTGTTCTCAATGATGAAGGGCTGACCCATGCTGCCCGACAGGCTCTGCCCGACGGTGCGCGCAACGATGTCCACAGCGCCACCAGCGGCGTAGCCGACCACGATTTTCACGGGCTTGCTGGGATAGCTCTGCGCCATTGCCGACAAGGGCAATACGGCCGATACCAGCAGCGCGCAAGCCAGGCCTAGGCGTGAGGCCGTTTGCGAAAAAAAGGTGACCATGGTGGTGTTTCCTGACAATAAAAAGAACTTGTTTCAGTCTGCTTGCGCGCTGCCGCGTAGTCCCGCCTTCAGAGCGATGGACTGCAGCAGGCCGCTGGCGCGGGCCTGCGCTGCAAACTGCCGCAAGAAAGGCTTGGCGACGTCCCGGCCCTTGGGAACAGCGATGGCCAGGCTTTCAACGCCCCAGCGTCCTGGCAGCACATGAAAGCCGGCAATACCCTCGGCCATCTCAAAGAGAATGCCCTTGTTGGTGGCGAAGGCGTCAAGCTCGCCGCGCGACAGCATCTGCTGCGCGACCGTCAGCGAGGCAGCCGGCACAATAGTTGCGTTTTTGTAGAGCCGACCCAGCGTGCCCTGCGAGGAGCTGCCCTGGGCTACGCCGACCCGAACACCGGCACGGTCAATGTCCGCAACCGTGAGCAGTGGTCCGGCTTGCGAGACCAGATAGCCCAGCTCAAGCTGGATCAGCGGATCGGTGAAGTCCATGTCGCGCGCGCGAATCTCTGTGGCATTGGTGAACGTGAAATCCACTGCGCCCGCCTTGACCGCATCCAGCACCTGCGCCAGACGGGCAAACTCAACTACCTGGACCGGCACGTCCAGCTGACGCGCCAGCGCCTGGCCGAGATTGAGCGCCACGCCGACCGCTTCACCGGTTTTGGGCTCACGCACCATGGATGTCGGACTGCCCACATAAACGCCCACACGCATGCTGCCAGTGGGCGCCAGCGCCTGCCGCACCTCCGGCGCGGCTGTCGTCTGCAGCTGCGCGGCCGACTGCCGATCAAGCGGCGATGGCACCGAGCAAGCTGCCAGCAGGCAGGCACTCAGGCAAAACAAGCCGGCCGACAGCTTGTACAAGGGTCTGCGCAACATGGTCATCACTGGACTGTCTGGTTGTAAGCCGCTAATCAGTCAATGTACCTGAGACCGGCTTTTTCAAGTGGCTCACGCATCTTGTACATGTCCAGCCCGAGCACGCCAGCGGCGAGCTTGGCGCGCTTTTCAGCCTCATTGCTTTCACGCGCCTCGGCCGCGTCGGCCACCTTTTGCGCCCATTCGGCAGGCACCACCACCACGCCGTCGTCATCGGCCACGATGGCGTCACCGGGGTTGATGCTGACACCGGCGCACACCACGGGGATGTTGACGGAACCAATCGTGGCCTTGATGGTGCCCTTGGCGCTGATGCCTTTGCTCCACACCGGAAAGCCCATGGCAGTGAGTTCCTTGACGTCACGCACACCGGCGTCAATGATCAGCGCCGCAGCACCGCGCGCCATGAAGGAAGTGGCCAGCAAGTCACCAAAAAAGCCGTCGCAGTTGTCGGCCGTGATCGCTGCAATCACGATGTCACCTGGCTGGATCTGCTCGGCCACCACGTGCATCATCCAGTTGTCGCCGGGGTGCAGCAAGACCGTCACGGCCGTGCCGGACACCAGCGCGCCGCTGTAGATAGGACGCATATAGGTCTGCATGAGACCAACCCGGCCCATGGCCTCGTGCACGGTGGCGACGCCAAAGCGTCCGAGTTTGTCGACCGCGGCCTTGTCGGCGCGAATGATGTTGCGTTTAACGATGCCAAGTTGTGTCATGTGTGTCTCCGGATGGTTCAAAGGCTGAAATAAAGACGCAAAAGCCTACAGGCTTTTGGCCTTGAGCTGGGCGTCCAGGCGCGGGAACACGCGGCGCGCATTGCCTTCGTAAATCTGGTAGCGCTGCTCGGCGCTGAGCTGGCTCGATGATTCGATGTAGCGTTTGGTGTCGTCGTAGTAATTGCCGGTTTCTGGATCAATGCCGCGCACAGCGCCTATCATCTCGCTGGCAAACAAAATGTTTTTGACCGGAATCACCTTGGTCAACAGGTCTATGCCCGGCTGATGGTAGACGCAGGTGTCAAAGAAAATATTGTTGAGCAGATGGTCCTGAAGCAAGGGCTTTTTCAGTTCCTGCGCCAGACCGCGAAAGCGGCCCCAGTGGTAGGGAACGGCTCCGCCGCCATGCGGGATCAGGAATTTAAGCGTCGGAAAATCCTTGAACAGGTCGCTCGTCAGGCACTGCATGAAAGCCGTGGTGTCGGCGTTGAGATAGTGCGCGCCTGTGGTGTGAAACGCGTGGTTACAGCTGGTCGAGACATGAATCATGGCCGGGATGTCGTACTCAACCATCTTCTCGTAAATCGGATACCAGTGCTTGTCGCTCAAGGGCGGCGAAGTCCAGTGGCCGCCAGACGGGTCGGGATTCAGGTTGATGCCCACATTGCCGTACTGCTCCACGCATTTGACCAGTTCGGGGATGCAGGTCCTGGGGTCTACGCCCGGCGACTGCGGCAGCATCGCGACCGGCACGAAGTGCTCGGGGAACAGCTCGCTGACACGAAAGCAGAGCTCATTGCAGATCGCGGCCCAGGTCGACGACACATTGAAGTCACCGATGTGGTGCGCCATGAAGCTCGCGCGCGGGCTGAAGATGGTCAGGTCAGAGCCACGCTCTTTCATCAGCCGCAACTGGTTTTGCTCAATCGTCTCGCGCAACTCGTCATCGCTGATTTTCAAGTCGCTGACCTTGGGCATCACGGACGCGTCCTTGATGCCGGCAATCTGCTGGTTACGCCAGGTTTCCAGCGCTTTGGGCGCGGTGGTGTAGTGGCCGTGGCAGTCGATGATGATGGGTTTTTGAAGGCTCATTGTGAAGTCCTGAAGTTGTCTCGAATAATTGAAAACTGATCTGGCCGCCTCAATCGGTGGCCGGCTCCATGCCGTGGCGGCGCTTGACAGCTGCAGCTTCTGCCGATGCCATGAAGGCCAGCAGTCGGCCAAGGGCTTGCGCCTGGGACGAAGCCGCACAGACAGCGGCTGAAAAAACGGTCGTGATGCTGACCGGCTCCGGCAGGACGCCAAGCACCTCAATGCCGTCCAGATGCATCAGCTCGCTGAGCTGCTGAAAGCCCAGCGCCACCTCGCCTCGCGCCACCAGCGTTCCGACGGGCACGCCTGGCGGCGCCTGTACGATGCGCGCCTGCAGGGTCTCAAGCAGGCCCCAGCGTTCAAACAGCTTGACCAGCGCCACGCCACTCGGACCTGTCGAGTAGCCTATGGTGGGCGCTGCGACTATGGCGCTGCGCAAGGCCGACTCGGTGCTGATGTCAGGCCGGGGCGCTCCGGCCTTCAGCGCCACAGCCACACTCGAGCGCACCAGATCCACCCGGCTGCCTGCCAGCAACTGCCCGCCAGACATCAGCTTGTCGATCGCGTCGGATGCGAGGACCACGCCGTCAAATGCTTCGCCAGCCTGCACGCGTTTTGCGGCATCCACTCCGCCCACAGACTCTATGACCACCGCCACGCCAGATGCTTGTTGCCAGACGGCGGCGAGTTCGGCCAGTACCTGGCGCGTGGCCATGGAGGAAATCAGTTTCAGCATGAGGACTCCGTGGGGGCATTCGAGGAATTGATGAGCTGGCCGTGCATCGCGTCGGGCAAGTCCGCAAGCAGGAGATGGTCGGCGGGCATGACGTCGGAAGTAATTGACACTGACGGATTTTGCCCCTGGCGTGCCGACAGGGGAAGCCACTGCCCCCGCTAGCAGTTAGAACAATCACGTATATCGATGCATTTGCTATGCCAATAAAATTGGGCCATGGACTTGAAGCAGCTGGAATACTTTGTACGCGTGGCAGAACTGGGCAGTTTCACGCGCGCCTCTATCGCGCTGGACATCGCCCAACCGGCCTTGAGCCGTCAGATCCGGCTGCTGGAAGTCGAGTTGCGGCAAAACCTGCTGACCCGAAATGGGCGCGGCGCGCTCCCGACCGAGGCGGGCAACCTGCTGCTCAAGCATGGCCGCGGCATATTGCATCAGGTCGAAGTCGCGCGTGAAGAGCTGGGCGCCGTTCGTGGCGCGCTCGCCGGGCGGGTCTCTATCGGCCTGCCGCCCAGCCTGTCGCGGCTCATCACCGTCCCGCTGACGCATGCTTTCAGGCAGCAGTTGCCGCAGGCCCACCTGACGCTGACCGAAGGCTTTTCGGTGCTGATGTACGAGGGCCTGCGCGTAGGCAACCTAGACATGGCCGTGCTGTACAACGCCGAAAATTCGCCGGAAGTCGAAATGACCACCCTGCACACGGAAGAGCTGGTGCTGATTTCGAAAAAAACCGGCGCAGCAGGAAAAGCGGCCCGCAAGCGGCAGCCCATCAGCCTGGCCGATGTCTCTGATCTGCCGCTGATACTGCCCAGCCGCCCCAACGCTTTTCGCATCCTGATCGAAAACGAAATGGTCGCGATTGGTCGCAAGCCGCAAATCACGCTGGAAGTCGACGGCTTGAACGCCATCTTGAGCCTGGTCAAGGAAGGCCTGGGCCATGCCGTTTTGCCCAGCTACACACTGAGCAACTTCGACGACCCCGAGCCCTTCACCTTGCGCAGCATCCACTCGCCACGCATCATGAGCCAGCTGATGCTGGTGCGTTCGGCGCGCCGCCCGAGCACAGAGACGCAAAAAACAGCCATTGAGATGGTCAAGTCTGTCGTTGTCAGCGCCATAGGGCCGTATGTCTGATGCCGCCATCGGGCCAGACGCCGGGCCCGCAGCGATTAAAGTGGTGCCCGGCGCTCAATACAAAAACGGCTGGCAGAGCGCCATCTTGGCTGCTCGCCAGTCGCTCACAAGGAATACACAGCAATGAGTTCACACAGCTACGGCCTGGCGGGTGTCATGGGTTGGCCCGTCGCGCATTCGCGCTCGCCGAAACTGCACAATTACTGGCTTGAAAAGTACGGTCTGCCCGGCGCTTATGTGCAACTGGCGGTCGCGCCCGAAACACTGGGCGTGGCGATAGCTGGCCTGGCGGCTTTGGGCTTTCGCGGCTGCAACATCACCATCCCGCACAAGGTCGACGCCATGGCCTTTGTTGACGACATCGACGCCAACGCCAAGCGCGTGGGCGCGATCAACACCATCGTCGTGCAGCCCGACGACTCGCTCAAAGGCTTTAACCACGACGGCTTTGGCTACATCCAGAGCCTGCTGGACGCCCAACCCGACTGGCGCGCCGATACCGGGCCCATCACGGTGCTGGGCGCAGGCGGCGCAGCGCGGGCCGTGGTGCTGAGTCTGGCCGACCGGGGTGCAAAAGAAATCCGCCTGTTGAACCGCACGCCCGAAAAAGCCCAGGCGCTGGCCAGCGAGTTTGGCGCACCGGTCAAGGCCGTCGCCTGGGCCGACAGGCATGCGGCGCTCAGCGATATTGCCTTGCTGGTCAACACCACCAGCCAGGGCATGCACGGCACGCCCGCGCTGGATCTGGACCTGACGGCCCTGCCCCAGCGCGCACTGGTATCCGATGCGATTTACGTGCCGCTTGAAACGCCCTTGCTGCAGGCCGCCCGCCTGCGCGGCAACGCGACGGTCAATGGACTGGGCATGTTGCTGAACCAGGCGCGGCCGGCTTTTCAAGCCTGGTTCGGCGTCATGCCGGAGATCACGCCAGAGCTGCGACGCGCCATTGAGGCGACGCTCCAAAGCTGAAGACTCTTCGAGTCGGCTTTATTTTCCAGCCAAAATAACTGCTGAAGCCCGAACAACGGGCGCGAGCTGCTATTTATTATGTAGCACCCTGGGCAGCCGGAGGCCAACTCAGCAAACCCGAATGCAGTCGGCGCATGGCAGCGCCGCCTGGACCTGCGGCCTTATTGGGTCGGGATTTTTGCGCGCGTGATCACTTCGGACCAGCGCTTGATCTCGGACGCCAGCAACTCGCTGAGCTGGGCCGGCGTGCTTGGGCTGGCTTCAATATTGAGGTCCAACAGACGTTTTTTGACATCTGGCGTGTTGAGCGCGACCTGCACTTCATGGTTCAGACGCACGAGCACGTCTTTAGGTGTTTTTGCGGGTGCGGCCAGCGCGTTCCAGGAAGCGACATTGAAACCGGTCAAACCGCTTTGCGCCGCAGTCGGCACATCGCGCAGGACCAGCGAACGCTTGGCGCCAAACACAGCCAGCGCGCGCAATGCGTTGGAGTTGATCTGCGGCAGCATGGGGCTCAAAATTTCGACACCGGCGTCGATCTGGCCACCGCGCAAGGCGGTGATGACTGCGGGCGTGCCATTAAACGGTACAACTTGAGCCTGAATGCCCGCACTGGTCTTGAACAGCTCAGCCGACAGATTTTGCGTGCTGCCGATATTGATGGTGCCGATGTTGAGCTTGCCGGGATTGGCGCGCGCATAGGCCAGCAGCTCGGCCAGCGTCTTGTACGGTGAGTTCTGCGGCACCACGATGGCGATGTCAAAGTAACCCAGCGTGGAGACCGGCGCGAAATCTTTCAGCGTGTCATAGGGAAGCGACTTGAACAGGCCCGCGCTGACCGCCGTGCCATTGGACATCAGCAGCAGCGTGTGGCCATCGGGCTCGGCCTTGGCCACGGTGTCACCAGCAACCACACCACCGGCGCCTGGCTTGTTTTCGATCACGACGGCCTGACCCATATTCTCAGCCATTTTCTGGGCCACGATACGCGCAGTGAGGTCGGCAACACCGCCCGCACCAAAGGGCACGACGATCTTGATGGCGCGCGACGAAAGGGGTTCTGCGTGGGCGGCCAGGGCCAGGCCCAGCGCAGCCACCATGCCAAGAACGGTGCGAAGTAGAGTTTGTTTCATGATGGATAGAAGTTGAAAGCGTGAATGAGTTGAGGCGATGCCGCACTATGGACTTTTAGACGTCCGGCGTCGAGCAGCATGGCCTGCAAGCAGTTATGCATTATCGAGCCGCGCTGTGTCAATCGGGCGAGGCCGCAATCTGGCGCAAGGCCTGCTCGAAAACGTCGACGGGCTGACCGCCAGAAATCAGATGGCGGTCATTGATGATGACCGCAGGCACCGAATGGATGCCTTGCCGGGTGTAAAACTGCTCACGCGCACGCACCTCCTCAGCATAGGCGCCGGAGGCCAGAACCTCGCGGGCTTGGGCCGCGTCCAGGCCGACTTCAGCAGCCAGACGCAGCAGCACCTCGTGCGATCCCGGACTCTGGCCGTCAGTGAAGTAGGCGGTGAACAGCGCCTCTTTAAGAGCTTTTTGCAGCTCGGGTCCGGCCAGTTCTGCCCAATGCAGCAGACGGTGCGCGTCGAAGGTGTTGTAGACACGGCTGCGTCCGCCGCCCGGCTCATCGGCCTTGCTGAACTTGAAGCCCAGCTCGGCGCCGCGCAAGCGGATGTTTTCACGGTTGGCGTTGGCCTGGGCTGGCGTGATGCCGTATTTTTCGGTGATGTGCTCGGTGATGTCCTGGCCCTCGGTCGCCATCGTGGGGTTGAGCTCAAACGGCTGAAAATGCAGCTCGGCCGTGATGTCGCCGCTCACGCGTGCCAGCGCCTGGTCCAGCGCTTTCAGGCCGATCACGCACCAGGGGCAGGAAACATCAGAGACAAAATCAATTTTCAAAGCAGTGGTCATAAAGGGCCTTGGTAAAAAATCGCGCCTGGCGCCCGGGTTTTGGGTGCCGAGGTGCTTGAGCGCATGGGTGCCCAAGTGTAAGGATTCGCCGCGGCTCAGAGGCCAGAGCGCCGCAAAAACCGCGTCAGGCTGCGGTGATAATCCGGCCATGAGCTCACTGCCGACTACTGAACGTTCCCAGCCCAAATCACTGACCGATCTGTTTGTCTCACTGACCCTGCTGGCATTGCAGGGTTTTGGCGGCGTGCTGGCTGTGGTGCAGCGCGAACTGGTCGAGAACAAGCGCTGGATGACGCGCGAGGAATTCATAGAAGAATGGGCCGTAGCGCAAATCATGCCCGGACCCAACGTGATCAATCTGTCACTGATGCTGGGCTCGCGCTACTTCGGCCTCAAGGGCGCGCTGGTGGCGCTGGCCGGCATGCTGGTCGTGCCGCTGGCGCTGGTCTTGCTGCTGGCCGTGCTCTATGCCCAGTTTGCCGCCAACCCGGCCGTGGCCGGCGCGTTGCGCGGCATGGGTGCGGTGGCCGCCGGCATCATTGCCGCCAACGGCTTGAAGCTGGCCGGTGCGCTCAAAAACAATGTGCTCGGCCTGGGCCTGTGCGCGGCGTTTGCCCTGAGCTGCTTTGTGATGGTCGCGCTGCTGCGCTGGCCGCTGGCCTATGTGCTGCTGGGCCTGGGAAGCGTGGCTAGTTTTGTCGCCTACAGGCGCTTGCTGCGCCTGCCAAAGGTCCAGCCGGGAGCGATGTCGTGACACTGGTGTTCACCCTGCAGGACTGGCTCACGCTCTTTCTGCATTACTTGTCGCTGTCGCTGCTATCCATAGGCGGCGCCATCAGCACCGCGCCCGATCTGCACCGCTTTCTGGTCGAGCAGCAGCACTGGCTGACGGACGCGCAGTTCAATGCCTCGATTGCGATTGCGCAGGCTGCGCCCGGCCCCAACGTGCTGTTCGTGGCCGTGCTGGGCTGGAATGTCGGGCTGAACGCCGGCGGCGGCACGCTGACCGGCCTGCTTGGCGTGGTTCTGGCCTTGTCGGGTATGTTGCTGCCGAGTTCGGTGCTGGCCTACAAAGCGGCCCAATGGGGCCACCGCAACCGCGAACTGCGCGCGGTGCGCGCTTTCAAGCAGGGCATGGCGCCCATCGTGGTAGCACTGATGACGGCGACCGGCTGGATTCTGGCAACGGCCAACTCAAGCAGCGCCGACCAGGCGGGCAGTTCACTGCACAACTGGCCGATGTGGCTGCTGGCGGGCCTTGCCACCGTCATCGTCTGGCGCAGCAAGATCCATCTGCTGTACTTGCTGGGCGCCGGTGCCCTGCTGGGCTGGTTCGGGCTGATCTAGCAAGCACCGCAGCCTTAAGCACACGCCTTTGCAAGCCGGAGCCGCGGAACGGGCTCAGCCCGGCCGCAGGCGCAGCGGCCTCCTCGGGGGCAGGAAGCGACACGAAGTGCGCGACCGTAGGGGTTACCTCCTTTGGCGCAGCGCTTCGTAAAGACAGACGCCGCTGGCCACGGACACGTTCAGACTTTCAACCGCGCCATGCATGGGGATGCTGACCAGCTCGTCGCAGGTCTTGCGCGTGAGCTGGCGCATGCCCTCGCCCTCGGCGCCGAGTATCAGCGCCACCGGGCCGGTGAGGTCCACGTCGTAAATGGTTTTTTCCGCATCGTCACTGGTGCCTATGCACCAGATGTTGCGCTCTTTGAGCTCGCCCAGCGTGCGGGCCAGATTCGTCACCATGAAGTAGGGCATGGTTTCAGCGGCACCGCTGGCGACCTTGGCCACAGTGGCGTTGATGCCGGCAGCATGGTCTTTGGGCGCAATCACTGCATGCGCGCCAGCGCCGTCGGCCACGCGCAGGCAGGCACCCAGATTGTGGGGGTCGGTGACGCCATCGAGCACCAGCAGCAAGGGCTGGCCGGTGCCAGCAGCCTCGAGTTGCTCGAGCAGCTCGTCAAGCGAAGTGACTTGCGCCAGCGTGTCGACGCGCGCCACCACGCCCTGGTGGCCGTGGCTGCCGCACATCTTGGCCAGACGCAGGCCGTCGGATTCAATCAGCCGGATACCGGCTTCGCGCGTGCGGTCGGTGAACTGGCGCATGCGGGCATCGCGCCGCGAGACATCGAAAAAGACCTCCAGCACGGATTTAGGTGCGGTTTTGATGCGCACGCCAACGGCATGAAAGCCGAAAAGAACTTTGGGAACAGCTTTGGGGGAAGAAGACATGCAGCGATTATCCCCGTTGCCGAGAGCGCGCCCAAGAGCTACATTTTTGATAGCTGCCAGCGCCCGTCAGTCGGGCGCTGCAAGCTTTTTTTAGCTCAAGCCCTGAGAATTTCCCCGGCCTCAATGGTGATCTGGTGCTGGCAGCGCGCGGCAATCAGCGGATCGTGGGTGACCAGCACCAGCGTTGTGCCGAGTTCCTGGTTCAGCGCAAACATCAGGGCCATCACGGTCTGGCCGGTGGCGAAGTCAAGGCTGCCGGTGGGTTCATCGGCCAGCAGCACCGCCGGCTGAACCACAAACGCCCTGGCCAGCGCAACACGCTGCTGCTCGCCGCCAGACAGCACTTTGGGATAATGGCCCAGGCGCTCACCGAGGCCAACCCGCTTGAGCATCTCCGTGGCCATCGCTCTGGCGTTCTTGCTGCCCGACAACTCCAGCGGCAGCATGACGTTTTCAAGCGCGCTCAAATTGCCCATCAACTGAAAGTTCTGGAACACAAAACCGACTTTTTGCGCACGCAGCGCGGCGCGGTCGTCCTCGCTGAGCGCAAACAGGTCCTGGCCAGCCAGACGCACCGTGCCCTGGGTCGGCGTGTCCAGCCCGGCAATGATGGACAGCAGCGTGCTTTTGCCAGAACCAGAAGCCCCGACAATTGCGGCAGTCTCCCTGGGCGCAAGTGTGAAATCAATATCGCGCAAAATGGTCAGGGTGCCGGTCGAATCGGTCACCGACTTGAACACATGTTCAACCGCAATGATGGCGGGTTTGGCGGGGATGGCAGACGCTTCGCCGAGGCGGGAAACTACAGGTTCAGACATGTCAGCCTTATCAAAAACTTTGAAACTCAATACTTTGCACTTTAACAAGCTCGCCCCTTCCCTGTTCAGCCGACGGCCTATGCACTGCGCGCTGCTGATCGCCAGCCTGCTTTTCTGGCTGATGCTGAGCCCGCTGGTCCAGGCGCAAGGCAAGGCGCGCGACACCCTACTGATCGTCGGCGATTCACTCAGCGCCGAGTACGGCCTCAAACGCGGCACCGGCTGGGTGTCCTTGCTTGAGCAGCAAGTCGCCAGCGAAAAGCCCGGCGCGGCGGTCATCAACGCCAGCATCAGCGGCGACACCAGCTCGGGCGGACGCTCACGCCTGGCCGCACTGCTGGCGCGCCACCACCCCAGCATCGTGGTGCTGGAGCTGGGTGGCAATGACGCGCTGCGCGGCCTGCCAATGGACATGACGGAAAAAAACCTGCGCGCCATGACGCAGGCCTCGAAAAAAGCCGGCGCCAAGGTGCTGCTGATAGGCATGCAGGTGCCACCCAATTACGGCGCAACGTATGCGGCGAGCTTTTCCAGCCTGTTTGCACGCATCGCCAAGACCGAGAAAGTCGCGCTGGTGCCGTTTTTCCTCAAGGGGATCGCCGATGTGGACGACTCGGCCGCGCAGTTCCAGGCCGATCGCATACACCCCAACGAGCAATCACAGGCGAAAATGCTGGCCAATGTCTGGCCCGAACTTAAAAAATTGATGAAGTGAGTTGTGAACGCATGAGTCTTGAACGCATTTCCGCCGAGGACGCACTCGGCAAGCTGGCTGACTTTTCAGACGTGATTGATGCCCGCAGTGAAGGCGAATACGCCGAAGACCACCTGCCAGGCGCCATTAACTGGCCCAGCCTGCACGACGAGGAGCGCAAGCTGGTCGGCACGCAGTACAAACAAATCAACGCCTTCGAGGCCAAAAAACTGGGCGCAGCGCTGGTCGCCAGAAACATTGCCGAGCACATCCAGCGCGATGTGCTTGACAAGCCCAGGGAGTGGCAGCCGCTGGTCTACTGCTGGCGCGGCGGCAAGCGCAGCGGATCGCTGGCGCTCATCCTCGACCAGATCGGTTTCAAGGTCACGCTGGTCGATGGTGGCTACAAGGCCTTCAGGGCGGCGCTGGTGCTCGATCTGCCGCAGCTTGCAGCCCGGCACAGCTACCGCGTGATTTGCGGCACCACGGGCTCGGGCAAGACCCGCTTGCTGCAGGCCTTGCTGGCCCAGGGCGCGCAGGTGCTGGACCTGGAAGCGCTGGCCAACCACCGCAGCTCGGTGCTCGGCATGATTCCCGGCACGCCACAGCCAAGCCAGAAAGCCTTTGACCGCCTGATCTGGACCGCCTTGCGCGGCTTTGACCCGAGCCGGCCGGTCTATATTGAAAGCGAGAGCAAGAAAGTCGGCAATGTGGCAATCCCGGAGGGCCTGATAGAAGCCATGCGGCGCAGCCCTTGCCTGCAGCTGGAGCTGTCTGAAGACGAGCGTGTCGCCCTGCTGCTGGAAGACTATGATTTTTTCGTCAAGGACATCGCGTTTTTCTGCGAGCGGCTGGACGCCTTGACAAAGGCGCGCGGCAAGGACACCGTGCACGACTGGCAGGCCAGAGCCCGCAGCGGCGACGTCGCCAGCGTGGTGCGAGAACTGCTGGTCGACCACTATGACCCGGTCTACCTGCAGTCCATGAAGCGCAATTTTGAGCACTACCCGCAAGCGGCCTTGTTGCAGCCAAGTGATCACAGCATGGCAGCGATGCAGGCACTGGCGCAAAGCATGCTCAAGGCCTGAGACCCGGCGCGGCGCAAGCCGGTCAAAGAAAAAGCCCACAGGAACCATACGATCCCTGTGGGCTTTTTCTTTGCTACAAATTTTGTAGCTGCCAGCGCCCGTCAACCGGGCGTTAGAGGCTGATTTAACTTAAAAAATCAGGGCTGGTTTCAGCTCGCTGATTCGGCCGGCGGCGTACCGGGCTCACCGTCAGGCGCAGTGTCAGAGCTGGCGTCATCGGACTGGTCATCCGCCGCATCGTCAGGTTTTCCCTCGGCCTTGCGCTTGAGTTTGTCTTCTTTTTTGCGCTTTTTGGCGAGCTCTTTCTGGCGTTTTTCGTAGGAATAATTGGGAGTTGCCACTAAAGTGCTTTCATGAATATTTAGCCCTTACTGTACTGCATCGCTGCCAGCGCCTGGAGCATGTCTGCCTGCAGGTCAGGCAAGGCCTCCAGACCGACAGAAAAGCGCACCAAACCACCCTTGTACGGCCACGGCGTGCTGCGCAAAGCCGGCATGTCATAAGGCACGCACAAGCTCATGGGGCCAGCCCAGCTGTAGCCCAGCTTGAACAAGGTCAGGCTGTCGCAGAAGTGGTCTACCTGCTGCTGCGAGAACTCGGGTTTGAACACCACGCTGAGCAGGCAGGCGGCCGCGTGGCAGTCGCGCTTGAAGCTTTCATGGCCGGGCGAGCCGGCCAGCGCCGGGTGCAGCACGCGATCAATCTGCGGCTGCGACTGCAACCAGAAGGCCAGCGCGCGCGTCGACTGATCCTGCGCCGCATAGCGAAGCGCCATCGAATTGAGGCCGCGCAGCACCAGTTCGGCATCATTGCCGGCCACGCCAAAGCCCACGCGCATGTGACAAAAGTGAAGCAATAAATGCAGCGCCTCGCTGTTGGTCACGACCGAGCCCATCAGCACATCGGCGCCGCCACTGGGGTATTTGGTCAGCGCCTGCACCGATATGTCAGCGCCCAGCTCAAATGCATTGAAGGCAATGCCCGCGCCCCAGGTGTTGTCCAGTGCGGTGACTATGCCTTCTGCATGGCAGTCGGTATGCGCCTTGACCGCGGCAACCAGCTGCGGCAGATCGGGAAACTCCAGAGTGATCGAACCCGGCGCTTCCAGCCAGACCAGCCGCGTTCTGGCGCTCAGCTTGGCCGCCAGATCGAGCGGATTCATGGGGTCATACAGCCGGTGGCTGATGCCCCAGGCGGCCAGCTCGCCCTGGGCAAAGGACTTGTTGGGCCCGTAGGCGTTGTCAGGGATCAGGACTTCGTCACCGGCCTTGAGCAAAGCCATGCCGACCAGCACCACCGCCGCCAGGCCGCTGGGCAGCAGCGTGCAGTATTTACCGCCTTCGAGCGTAGCGATGCGCTCTTCGAGCGTGAAGGTGGTCGGCGTGCCGTGCAGGCCGTAGGTGTAGCCGGTTTTGTGCTTCCAGTCGCGCTCGCGCAAGGCAGCAACGCTGGGGAAAATGATCGTCGAGGCTTTGTGAACAGCCGGCGAAACGCCCTCAAAACCGGCAGGCGGCTTGTAGCTGTGGTGAATAAGTTCAGTAGGCAGTTGCCGGGATGTATCGCTCATGCCCGAATGTTAACGGCACGGCGCAGCTCGAGCAGGAAAATAGCAGCGGCAATTTCACTAAGGCCCGCCCCAAGGGAAAAACGCCCCCCCCCCCCCGGGGGGGCAGGAAGCTACGCGAAGTGAGCGACCGCGGGGGCTATGTTTTCCCGCCGGGCCGCCCCAAGGAAAAATGCGCCCCCTCGGGGGGCAGGTAGCTACACGAAGTGAGCAACCGTGGGGGCTATATCTTCCACTTAGACAGCAACTGCGTAGGCGACAGCGCATCGTAGCCTTCAAAGGGCTGGTGGATCCAGGGATTGGTGGGCAACAGCTCCACCGAGTAATCCGGCGTGAAGTTCGAAACGCCCTTGGTCCAGATCACAGCGCTGCGCAACTCGGTGATGGGCGCGTAGTTGTTGCGCAACTGGTGAATCACCGCCTGAAGGGTCTGGCCCGAATCAGCCAGGTCATCGACCAGCAGGACTTTGCCGGCAATTTCACCCTTGGGCGTGGTGATGAATCGGGCTATGTCCAGCGCACCCTGCGTCGTGCCGGCGTCGGCCCGGTAGGAGCTGGTCGACATGATGGCCAGCGGCTTGTCAAAAATGCGCGACAGGATGTCACCGGGCCGCAGGCCGCCACGGGCCAGACACAAGATGGTGTCGAACTGCCAGTCTGACTGGTGAATCTTTATCGCCAGTTTTTCAATCAGGTTGTGGTATTCGTCGTAACTGACGTAAAGATGTTTGCCGTCCTCGGTCAACATGTCGGATGCTCCCAATTTAATAGCTGGCTGTGGCCGCAGAACGTGCGCTACAGATCATTTTTACAAAAAACTTTAACAATGAAAAGCGCCCTTTCGGGCCGCCTGCATCAAGCCGCCAAGTAGGGATGCTGCAGCATGATGGTGTGTTCGCGGTCCGGGCTGGTGGACACCATTGCAATCGGCACGCCAGTGACTTGTTCTATGCGCTGCAAATACAGGCGCGCATTGACAGGCAGCTTGGCATAGTCGGTCACGCCCACCGTACTGTCGCTCCAGCCATCCAGCGTTTCGTAAATCGGCTTGCAGCGTTCGATGTCGTCGGCGCCCATGGGCAGGATGTCGGTGGTCTCGCCGTCGAGCTCATAGCCAGTGCACAGCAGCAGCTTGTCGATGCCGTCGAGCACATCAAGCTTGGTGATGCACAGACCCGTCAGGCCATTGACCTGTGCCGAGCGCTTGAGCAGCGCGGCATCAAACCAGCCGCAGCGGCGGCTGCGCCCTGTGGTCACGCCTTTTTCAGCGCCCACGGTGCTCATGTGGTAGCCAGGCGTGCCGGGGGTTTCCCAGTCCAGCTCGGTCGGAAATGGACCGCCGCCGACGCGCGTGCAGTAGGCTTTGGTGATGCCCAGGATGTAGTGCAGCATGCCCGGACCGACACCGGCGCCGGCCGACGCATTGCCGGCCACGCAGTTGCTGGAGGTCACGTACGGATAGGTGCCGTGATCAACGTCCAGCAGCGTGCCTTGTGCGCCTTCAAACAGCAGGTTGGCGCCAGCCTTGTGGGCATCGTTCAACTCGCGCGAAACGTCGGCCATCATGGGCTTGAGCAGCTCGGCGTGCAGCATGGCTTCGTCGTACACGGTGTCAAAGTCTATGGCAGGCGCATTGAGAAAGCCGGTCAAAACGAAGTTGTGCAGCTCCAACAACTCGCGCAGCTTGGAGGCAAAACGTTCCGGATACTTCAGATCCTGCACGCGCAGCGCGCGGCGGGCAATCTTGTCTTCGTAGGCGGGGCCAATACCGCGACCCGTGGTGCCGATCTTGGCGCTGCCGCCCTGCTCGCGAAAAGTCTCGCGCGCAATATCCAGCGCGGCGTGAAAAGGCAGGATCAGCGGGCAGGCTTCACTGATGCGCAGACGCGAGCGCACCTCGACACCGGCTTTTTCCAGCCCGGCGATTTCTTCGAACAGCTTGGCAGCCGACAGCACCACACCGTTGCCGATGTAGCACTTGACGCCAGGGCGCATGATGCCGCTGGGAATCAGGTGCAGCGCGGTTTTCACGCCATTGATGACCAGCGTGTGGCCAGCGTTGTGGCCGCCTTGAAAACGCACCACGCCCTGAGACAGCTCGGTCAGCCAGTCAACCAACTTGCCCTTGCCTTCATCGCCCCATTGGGTACCTACGACCACGACGTTGCGTCCCGCCGTAGCGGCTTGTTTGTTTGTCATCTTCAATTCTCGTTAAGGGTTCTTGGAGAGGGAGCCTGCACGGGCCAGCACAAAAGGCCGGACCTGTTCAGTTTGTTTTGATCAAGGGCTGCACCGCCCAGCGTCCCGCATGGAGCGCCAGTTCGCGGTCGCAGTCAAATTCATTGAGTTCATGTTCGTGGCCAGGCAACACACAGACCACAGTCTCGCCACTGGCACGCAGGCTGGCGATGGCGACGCTGAGTGCTGCGTCTTCAGCCCAGGGCGCGCGAACCGCAGCGCGCAGTGGCTGCGGCGGCAAGACGCTGACCAGTTCCTTCAAGTCCAGGCTGAAGCCAACGGCCGGACGATTGCGTCCGAACACGGCGCCGACCTCGTCATAGCGTCCGCCACGCGCGAGCTCCGCGCCCTGGCCGTAAATGGCAAAGCGCGTACCGCTGTAATAGGTGTAGCCGCGTAAATCAGCCAGGTCAAAACTGACCTTGACGTCGCCCGCATGGGAGGCCAGCCACTTCAAGTCCTGCAGCGCCTCGAGCACGCCGGGCAGGGACTGCAGCACTTTGGCGGCCTCGTCCAGAACTTTTTCATCGCCATAGAGTTGCAGCAATGCGCGCAAGCCGTCGCGGGCCTCGGCGGAAATGCCACCGGCCAGGCTGGCCGTCAGACTGTCGAGCTCGCTCGCGTCCTTGGCCGCCAGCGCTGCATGAATCAGCGCCAGGGTTTTGGCCGGAATGACGGCACCTGCCAGCAAGCTGTTGACGATGCGCACATCCGCCATGTCCACACTCAATGCGCTTACGCCGGCGGCTTTGAGGCTGCCAAGCGCCAGCATTTGAATTTCAAGATCGGCTTCCAGCCCGGCATGGCCGTAGATTTCTGCGCCAAACTGCAGTGGCTCACGCGTTGCGTGTGGCCGTTCGGCGCGGGTGTGCAGCACCGGGCCGCAATAGCAAAGCCGTGCAACACCACTGCGGTTGAGCAGATGGGCATCAATGCGGGCAACTTGTGGTGTGGTGTCGGCGCGCAGGCCAAGTGTGCGGCCAGAAAGCTGGTCGACCAGTTTGAAGGTCTGCAAATCCAGCGCTTCACCGGTGCCGGTCAGCAGCGATTCCAGATGCTCCAGCAACGGCGGCATGACCAGTTCATAGCCATAACTGCGCGCCGTGTCGAGTAACAGACGCCTGAGTTCTTCGATATGACGCGCCTCTGAAGGCAGGACATCGGCAATTTGATCCGGCAATTGCCATGATGACGACCAGGCGGGCATGTGTTTTTGGAATGCTGTTAAAAACAGGATTTTACCGGGCTTGCGGGCCGTTTTCGCGCAAGCCGGCCCGGAATCGATCGACAGAGCCTAAATACTGCCCTCAGGCAGTCCGGACACGAGGTGTTTAAGAGCTGCGAGTCACCACAACATGGCCACGCAAGCCAGGCCCAGCAGCAGGCTGCAGAGCCCGAAGAAGCGCAGCTGGCCGTCGCTCAGTTTGACCAGCTGCTCGAAAGTCCGGCGCCAGTTACCGGGAGACAAAAAGGGCAACAGACCTTCGAAGACCAGCATCAGCGCAAGCGCCAGCCAGAAGCTGTTGCTGTCCACGCCGTGCCTCGCCTACTTTTTGCCGGCAGCTGGTCCAGCGTTGGCGCCGGAGCCGCGCATGGCTTTGAAGAAGTCAGACGATGGATCGAGCACCATCACGTCGCTTTTCTTGTTGAAGCTGGCTTTGTAGGCATCCAGGCTGCGGTAGAACTGGGCGAACTGGGGGTCACGGCCAAAGGAGTCGGCATAGACGCGCGCGGCTTCGGCATCGCCCTCACCCTTGATCTTTTGCGCATCGCGGTAGGCATTGGCAATGGTGACCTCACGCTGGCGGTCAGCATCGGCACGGATTTTTTCACCTTCTGCTGCGCCCGTGGAGCGCAATTCATTGGCGACCCGCTGGCGCTCGGCAACCATGCGCTTGTAGACCGAGTCCGTGATGGCTTCCACATAGTCAACACGCGTTATGCGCACATCAACCACATCCACGCCCCAGGGCTTGGCGCCCTGCACAGCCAGCAGAACCTCGCGCTTGACATCGGCCATCAAGGCTTCACGTTTGGCTGACAGCAAGTCCTTGACGGTGCGCTTGTTGATCTCTTCCTGAAAAGCATTGCGCACCACACGGCTGAGCTGGTTGGCACCGGCTTTTTCGTCCAGACCGACATTGCGGATGTACTCGGTTGGTTGCGTCACGCGCCAGCGCACATACCAGTCGATCACCACGCGCTGCTTTTCGGCGGTCAGCATGGGCTCGGCGTCCACGCTGTCGAGCGTGAGCAAGCGCTTGTCGATATAGGACACGTTCTGAAACGGCGGCGGCAGCTTGAAGTGCAGACCTGGCTCAGTGACCACATCCTTGATCTGGCCCAGTGCATAAACCACACCAAACTGGCGCTGGTCGACCACAAACAGCGTGGAACTGGCCAGCGCAAGAAGCACCAGCAGCGAAGAAGCAATAAATCCGACTCTGTTCACTTTTTTTCTTCCTTAGCGGGTGTCACGGTCGCGTGTGCGTGAGATGTCACGCGCACGGGAATCAGCAGGAGCGGTGGAGGCCGGAACAGCCGGCGTGGCCGGCAAGGCAGCGCCGAGTGCCGTATCAGCCGGTGCGGCAACTGCGCCCTGGCTTGACATCTGCATAATCTTGTCCAGCGGCAGATAGAGCAAATTGGAACCCTGGCGCGACTCGACCAGAACCTTGCTGACGTTGCTGTAAACCTGCTGCATGGTGTCGATGTACATCCGATCACGGGTGACCTGCGGGGCTTTCTGGTACTCGGTCAGCACAGAGCGGAAACGCTGGGCATCGCCCTGCGCCTGCGCCACGATACGTGCCTTGTAGGCATCGGCCTCTTCCTTCAGGCGAGATGCCGAACCCACCGCGCGCGGCACCACGTCGTTGGCATAAGCCTGCGCTTCGTTCTTGGAGCGTTCGCGCTCCTGGCCGGCCTTGAGCACATCGTCAAACGCCGCCTGCACTTGCTCTGGAGGCCGCACGCCGCTTTGCTGCAGGTTGATGCCCACCACTTCCACACCGACCTTGTAGCGGTCCAGAATGGTCTGCATCAGAGCGCGAACGCGCGGCGCGATCTGGTCACGCTCTTCAGACAAGGCGGAGTCCATTTTCATCTTGCCTATGACTTCGCGCACGGCGGTTTCTGCCGCCTGAACCACTGCATTCGCCGGGTCCTTGCTCTCGAACAGGTAGGCGCGCGCATCGCTCAGACGGTATTGCACGGCAAACTTGATTTCTACAATGTTCTCGTCTTCGGTCAGCATGGCCGACTCGCGCAGTCCGGTCGCCTTGATGACGCTGTCGCGCCCGACGTCAACCGATCGGATCTGCGTCACCACCACCATCTCGTGGCGCTGGATAGGGTACGGCAGACGCCAGTTGAAACCGGCGTTGACGGTCGAGTTGTAACGCCCAAACTGGGTGATCACGGCCTGCTGGCCCTCTTGCACAATGAAAAAGCCAGTGCCCAGCCAGATCAAAAACACAATGATGGCAATCAGACCAACGCCCAGACCCGCATTTTTCATGTCGGGCTGAAAACCACCGCCACCGTTACCTGAGCCGCCGCCCGTACGTCCGCGCGTACCAGCATTTTTGGCGCCGCCAAACAAGCCGCCGAGTTTGCGGTTGAAGTCACGCCAGAGTTCGTCCAGATCAGGTGGGCCCTGGTTGGAGCCCTGAGGCTGCGGCCGCTTTTCAGGCTGCGCTGGTCGTGTCGGTGCGCCGTCAGTGGCGTTGCCAGAACCGGATTTGGGGCTGGACTCGTCCGCTGCCGGCTTGTCGTCATCGCGCCCCCAGCGTGGGTCATTCAGGTTAAACATGCCAGAAGCACCGAGCACGGAGGCGGCCCGTTGTTTAAGTCGGCCGGGAAAGGCCAACAAGGTCTGCAGCACTAGGTTCAGATTCATGGGGTCCAACTCGTTTTTTTCATTACTTCGACATTGTGCCTAATTCAGCCAGCACTTCAGACAAGGACCTCAGAAGGCCGAGGGCTATCTTCGGACATACCGGCCATGGCATGGGCAGAAAGCAACTGGCGCAATGCGGCCAGGCCCTCGCCCGATTTGGCGCTGACAAAAACCCTTTCGACGCGTTTGACCGAATCCGAAAATGCGTCTTTGACTTCAAACATATCGCTCAACTGCAAAGGCCAGCAGGATTTTTCAAGCGCATCGAGTTTGTTGAAGACCAGAATTTGCGGGACATCGGCCGCACCGATTTCTTCCAGCACGCGTTGCACCTGTTCAATCTGCTCAAGATGATTAGGGTTGGAGCAGTCTATGACATGCAGCAGCAAATCGGCGTCGGCGGCTTCCTGAAGGGTGGCAGCGAAAGCATCCACCAGTCCGTGCGGCAAATCACGAATGAACCCCACCGTGTCTGACAAAGAAACAGCGCGTTGCGCGTCGCCCAGATAAAGCTGCCGGGTGGTGGTGTCCAGCGTCGCAAATAACTGGTCTGCGACATAGGCGCGCGCTTTGACCAGCGCATTGAAAAGCGTCGATTTTCCGGCGTTGGTGTAGCCGACCAGTGAGATGGTGAAAGAATTACGCCGCTCACGCTGGCGACGCTGCGTCTGCCGCTGCTTCTTGACCTTGGTCAGCCGCTCCTTGGTGCGCTTGATGGACTCGCCGATCATGCGCTTGTCGAGCTCGATCTGCTTCTCGCCGGGACCGCCGCGCACACCCGCGCCACCGGTTTGCCGCTCCAGGTGAGACCAGCGACGCACCAGGCGGGTCGACAGATATTGCAGGCGAGCCAGCTCAACCTGAAGCTTGCCCTCGTGGCTGCGCGCCCTTTGGGCAAAAATTTCAAGAATCAGCAAGGTCCTGTCGTTGACAGGCAGCTCCAAGTGACGCTCGAGATTGCGTTGTTGCGCAGGGCTCAGCGACTGGTCAAACAAGATCTCGGTAGCGCCTACTTGCGCGGCCAGCATCTTGATTTCGTCGGCTTTTCCGCTGCCTATGAACAAGGCGGCATCAGGTGCCCGTCGTTTGCAGGTAATGCGCTCAACGGGATGCAGGCCTGCCGTTTCAGCTAGCAGACCAAGCTCTTCAAGGCTGTTGTCGAAATTGGGCAAACCCAGGTCGACGCCGACCAGGATGGCCAGCGGCTTGCCGTTGCCAGAAGTGGTGGCGGAACTCAGCTGGCTGGGCTTTCTTCGGAATCGGCTGCGGCAAAGCTCACAGCGCGGCCGGGAACAATGGTCGAGATGGCGTGTTTGTAAACCATCTGCGTGACCGTATTGCGCAGCAGAACCACATATTGATCGAAAGACTCGATCTGGCCCTGCAATTTAATCCCGTTGACGAGATAAATGGAAACAGGAACGTGCTCGCGACGCAAGGTGTTGAGAAACGGGTCCTGGAGTAACTGACCTTTGTTATTGCTCACGATATTTTCCGTGTTCAAGAGTTGAGAAGACTTGACCTTACCACAGCGAAACGCTATGAAATGTAGTCCTAGTCCGATTCCTTGCCTGCGAAGGGGTTGTGCGAGGTTTTCATCTGGATGCGCATAGGCGTGCCGACCAGATCGAACTCCTTGCGAAAGCGCCCTTCGAGGTAGCGCTTGTAGGATTCACTGACATGCTCAAGCGAATTGCCGTGCACGATGATGATGGGCGGGTTCATGCCGCCCTGGTGCGCGTAGCGCAGTTTGGGTCGGAACACGCCGGACCGCTGCGGCTGCTGGAACTGCACCGCCTCAAGCAACAGGCGGGTCAGCACCGGCGTGGACATTTTGCGATTGGCCGATGCGTGCGCCTGGGTGATGGATTTCCAGACCGGTGCCAAGCCCTGGCGTTTGATCGCAGAAATGTAGTGAATGGTGGCGAACTTCAGGAAGGACAACCGGGTTTCAACTGACCGGGCCAGTGTTTCGCGCTGATAGCTGTCCACGGCATCCCATTTGTTGATGGCCAGCACCACGGCACGGCCGCTTTCAAGAATGTAGCCGGCAATATGCGCATCCTGGTCGGTCACACCTTGCGTGGCGTCGAGCAATAGCAGCACGACGTTGGAGTTTTCGATGGCCTGCAGGGTCTTGACGACGGAGAATTTTTCAATCGCTTCGAATACCTTGCCTTTGCGGCGCAAACCGGCAGTGTCGATCAACTCGAATTTTTGGCCGTCGCGCTCAAAAGGCACGGAGATCGCATCCCGAGTGGTGCCCGGCAAGTCAAATGCCACCAAGCGCTCTTCACCCAGCCAGGTGTTGATCAGCGTGGATTTGCCAACGTTGGGCCGGCCAGCGACGGCCAGACGGATCACCGAAGGGTCTTGCGGCTCCGCATCTTCATCAACTTCGGGCAGCTTGAGTAACTCAAGCGCCGTGTCAACCAGCGTGCGCATGCCCTGTCCGTGCGCCGCGGACACGCCAAGCACCTCGCCCAGACCGAGTTCAAAAAACTCCGAAAGCTGCACGCCCTCGGTCATGCCTTCTGCCTTGTTGGCCGTCAGCACCGTGGGCTTGCCCAACTTGCGCAGGTATTTGGCAATGTCATAGTCCTGGGCGCTGACACCGGCACGGGCATCGACCACAAAGACCACCACATCGGCCTCAGCCACGGCCTGCCGGGTCTGTTTGGCCATTTCCTTGTAGATGCCGCTTTGTGCGTCAGGCTCAAAGCCACCGGTATCAATCACGATGTATTCGTGCGTGCCCAGCTTGCCGATACCGTAATGCCGGTCTCGGGTCAGGCCGGCAAAGTCGGCGACGATTGCGTCGCGCGTCTTGGTCAGGCGGTTAAAAAGTGTTGACTTGCCTACATTGGGGCGGCCAACAAGGGCGATAACTGGTTTCATCGAAGCATTTCAGGCGACCCAAGGGTCATTCGGTACTAGTCGGGCGCAAAACCGAAAACGCCGCCGTTGCGGGTGACCGCAATCAGGGTGTTTCCGGCCAGCGCAGGAGCCGCCGCAATGGCGGAACCATCGGTCGTTAGGCGGTTCAGGAAAGAACCGTCCTCGCGGGATAGAAGGTGAACAAAGCCGGCGAAGTCGCCGACAGCAATCGAGCGTCCGACGACCAGCGGCGCCGTCAGACTGCGGTAGCGCAAACTGTCTGTGCTCCAGGCACGTTCGCCATCGGCGCGGCGCCAGGCCTGCACCACGCCATCGGACTCCGTGCCAAAGAGAAAGCGGTCGTCGCCGTGAATACCCTGGGATCCATTGGCCGGCTTGCTCCAGAGCAGGTTGCCACGGGCGGTGTTGACGCAGCCTATGCTGGCCTGAAAGGCCCGGGCACAGACGATGTCGCCCTGGCGGCTGACACGCCCGACCAGATCAACCAGACGCTCGACGTCATTGACGCCCCTGGGGGACGCAATTGGCGCCTCCCAGCGCACACTTCCATTGGCGGGGTTCAGGCCGGCCAGACGTCCGGCCAAGCCGACAACCAGCGTGTCGCCAACAGCCAAAATTACGCCAGACTGGCGCAGTACCAGTGGCTCATTTGGACGCTGCTGTGTCCAGAGCTTGCGGCCGGTCTGACCGTCAAAGGCATTGACCGAACGGTCGGCTGCCAGAACAAAAACCCGCCCGCCAGCAACAAAAGGCGATGTGTAGACCTGGGCGTTGAGCTTTTGACGCCAGATTTCGCGTCCACCCTGAATCGCCACCACCTGGTTGGACTGGGTCACAACAGCGGCGATCTGGCCGTCGCTGCCGACACCCGCGGCAATCGCGCTGCCGACATTCGTGCGCCAGACATCGACACCCGTGCTGGCATCGATCGCGGCAACCGTGCCGTCGCTGCCAGCCACCAGGACCGTCGTGCCAGAAACATGGATATCGAGCGGAAAGTTGACCGGACCAACACGTGATGTCCATGCCTGTTTGGCGGAAACCACGGCGCTGACTGACTGAAGTTCAGCCGGCTTTGGCTTGGTGCTGGCACTGAAAAAAGAACAACCCGACAGCATCGCTATCAAAACAATAGCCGCTAGCGCCCGTCCAGTATGGGATTGATGCTCAAACGACTTGAAAATCATGGTTTCGACTCCGAATCGACGGCGGGTTTTGGATCCAAGCCCAGCGCATTCAGCTTGACCTCGACCAATCGCCGATACTCGGCGCGTTCGTCCAGGGCTTTGTAGGCCTTTTCGTACTCAGCGCGGGCTTCTGCCTTCTTGCCCTGGGCCAGCAGAATATCACCACGACGGTCAGCAGCCAAGGCGGAAAAATCCTTGAGGAAGGGCCCAGACACCAGGCGCAAGGCTTCGTCGTAGGCTTGGGTTTCCAGCAAAATGCCAGCCAAACGCAACTTGGCAATTGCCTGATAGCCTTCGTCGGACGCCTTGTCCGCAACCCAGGTCAATGCAGCACGCGCTGCGTCGACATTGCCTTTATCGTAGTAACTGCGTGCAGCCAGCAGCCCGGCCTGGGATGCATACACGGTGCTCGAAAATCGCTCTTTCATGTCCGACAGGGAACGGTCCACGCGGGCCGCGTCGCCGGACTGCACCGCACGCTCGACCTCTTCATACATGACTGCGGCTTGCGAAGCCTGCTTGCCTTGCCAGTACTGGTAGCCGTTCCATGCAGCGACTGCGCCAAAAACCGCAATCAAGACCCAAGTAATCAGGTCGCCGTATTGCTTCCAGAAATGCTTGATTTCAGCAAGTTGTTCTTGCTCTTCCAAATCGAGATGTTGTGCCATAAAAGTCTGTTCGTTCTGCCCGGTAAAGGCGCGGATTGCGTTGGGTTGATTGTAGGCGGCCTGCCGCCAGCGTCGGCAGGCACACCCTGGGGCGCTTTATAGCGCTTTTTCAGCGCGCTGCCTGCACCTGGCTGAGCAGCACATGCGCCCAAGCGGCCACGTCGTCCAGCGGCCTGAGCGTCTGGGCCTGGGCGGCATCGGCTTTGTCGCCACGCAAGGGCTTGACCGCAACGTAACCCTCGGCCAGCTCGGCGGCGCCAAAGATCAGCGCAAATCGTGCGCCGCTAGCGTCAGCTTTCTTGAACTGCGACTTCATGCTGCCCATGCCGTCAGCGTTCGCGCCAGCGTGCATCTGCACGCTGGCACCGGCGGCGCGCAAGGCCTGAAGCGTGCGCAGGGCAAGCGGCAGGGCAGCCGCCTCCGGAATCACTGCGTAAGCATCGGGCACAGGCATGGCAATGGCAGCACCCTGCTCCCGAATCAGCTCCAGCACACGTTCAACGCCCAGCGCCCAACCCACGGCCGGAGCCGGCTTGCCGCCGATTTGCTCAATCAGGTAGTCATAGCGCCCACCGCCGCAAATCGTGCCCTGGGAGCCCAGGCTTTCGGTGATGAACTCAAACACCGTGAGGTTGTAGTAATCCATGCCGCGCACCAGGCGCGAATTGATACGGTAGGCCACGCCACTAGCGTCCAGAATCGCTGTGACGCCATTGAAATGCTGCAGCGACGCTTGGCCCAGAAAATCCATGAGCTTGGGGGCCGATTCCAGCATCGCCTGCATGTGCGGATTTTTGCTGTCCAGAATGCGCAGCGGGTTGCTGTGCAGCCGGCGCTTTGCTTCTTCGTCCAGCAGATCCTGGTGCGACTCGAAATAAGCTATCAGCGCTGCCCTGTGCAGCTTGCGCTCTTCAGGCTGACCCAGACTGTTCAGCTCCAGCCTCACGTCCTTGAGGCCCAACTCCTTCCAGAGCGCATCAGCCAGCAAAATCAGCTCGGCATCGACTTCGGCGCCCGGAAAACCCAGGGCTTCGGCACCAATCTGATGAAACTGGCGGTAGCGGCCGCGCTGGGGGCGCTCATGGCGGAACATGGGGCCCATGTAGTAAAGACGTTTGCCGCCCTCATACAGCATGGAGTGCTCGACCACAGCCCGCACCACACCGGCGGTGTTTTCAGGTCGCAGCGTCAAGGCCTCACCATTGAGCCGGTCTTCAAAGGAGTACATCTCCTTTTCAACAATGTCGGTTACCTCGCCGAGGCTGCGCACGAACAAAGGCGTAGGCTCGACGATAGGCGTGCGGATATTGCGGTAAGCGTAGCGCTGCATCAGCGCGCGCACTTTTTCTTCAAGCCACTCCCAGCGTGCGGAATCAGGCGGCAAAATATCATTCATGCCTTTAACGGCAACTAACTTTTCAAGCATGGATTTTTTTAGGCTAAGGTCACAGCAGACTGCGTACCGAAGCGTTTTTCAATGTAGTTTTCGACGATTGCGCGGAACTCCTGAGCAATGTGCTCGCCGCGCAGCGTGACGCTCTTTTCGCCGTCAATATAGACGGGTGCAGCTGGTGCTTCGCCGGAGCCTGGCAGACTGATGCCGATGTCAGCGTGCTTGCTCTCACCGGGCCCGTTGACGATGCAACCCATCACGGCCACTTTGAGTTTTTCTACGCCAGGGTATTGCGCCCGCCAGACAGGCATCTGGGCACGCAAAAAGTTGTCGATTTCCTGTGTCAGTTCCTGGAACGTGGTGCTGGTTGTGCGTCCACAGCCCGGGCAGGCGGTAACGCTGGGCACAAAACTGCGCAAGCCAAGCGCCTGAAGGATCTCCGAGGCTATCAGCACCTCCTGCGTGCGTGCTTCGCCGGGCTGAGGCGTGAGCGACACGCGAATGGTGTCGCCTATGCCTTCTTGCAACAGAATTGACAAGGCGGTGCTGGAGGCCACGGTGCCCTTGGTGCCCATGCCGGCCTCGGTCAGGCCCAGATGCAGCGCGTAACTGCTGCGCTTGGCGAGTTCGCGGTAGACAGAAATCAGGTCCTGAACGCCGCTGACCTTGCAGGACAAAATGATCTGGTCGTGCCGCATTCCCATTTGCTCAGCCAGGCGCGCCGAATCAATCGCCGAAGTAATCAGCGCCTCGTACATCACCTGCCTGGCGTCCCAGGGCACGGCTCTGGCGCTGTTTTGATCCATGAGACTGGCCAACAGCTCCTGGTCCAGGCTGCCCCAGTTCACACCAATGCGAACCGCCTTGTCCCAGCGTACAGCGGCCTCAATCATCTGACCAAACTGCCGGTCATGCTTGTCGCCCTTGCCCACGTTGCCAGGGTTGATGCGGTATTTGGAAAGCGCTTGTGCGCAGTCAGGAAAATCAGTGAGCAGGCGGTGTCCGTTGAAATGGAAGTCACCAATCAACGGCACATCTATACCCATGCGGTCGAGCTGCTCACGCACATAAGGCACCGCTTGCGCAGCTTCGGGAGTGTTGACCGTGATCCGAACCATTTCAGAGCCCGCCAGCGCCAGCTCCTTGACCTGAATGGCCGTCGCGATGGCATCGACGGTGTCTGTATTGGTCATGGACTGCACGCGAACAGGCGCGTCGCCGCCTACAGTGACAACACGCCCGCCCCAGACCACGCGCGCCTGACTTGACTGGCGCGCTTTGGGCGAGGAGACTTCAATCGGAAGACAAAAAGACACTACTTCACCTCAAATCGTGCAACGTTGTCTTTGGTGATGGCGCTTATGTCGAAGGCTTTACCTCGCACCATCACCTGGGTCACGTCGGCTCGGCCAACCACTGCCGCCAGTGGCAGCGCGCCGGAAACTCCAACCACCTCACCGGCACCCAAGGTGCGGCGCAACACCAGCTGACCCTTGGCATCGGTGACTTCAACCCAAGAAGATCCTGTAGCGCGAAAAGTCACGATACCGCCCGGAGTCTGAGGCGATGCGAGGCTGGCCGGCCCCACGGAAATCGGCGCAACCGAGACCGCGACCGGCTTGGCATTGACGGACAAGGCCGCGTTTGACACCACAGAGGTAGCGGTCGCCGCAGGAGACGCGCTCACCTGAACGGTTGACACCGCGCCACTGGCGCCAGACAAGGGTGAAACAAGTTCTTGAGCGTTTGCGCGTGGTTTATCACCGTCAGCGCTGCCCATATCAATCACGGGCTCTGTCGTGCTTGAATTAACAGCATCCTTGTTTGAAGGCGCAAGCAGCACGTCGGAGCTGACTTCGTGCATGCTGGTCTTGACTGCCGGCCACAAAAACAGCAGCAAGGCCCCCAACAGCAAGGCCAGGCCGGCCAGGACAGCAGGCCGCGACAGCTGGGCCAGGAACGTAGGAGCCGGTCCGTCGCCTGGTGCGCGAAATGGTGTGTTCACACGTATGCCTGGAACGTTCAGCGTGGGCTGACTGTTTTGCGGCAAATTCTGAAGCACTGGCACTGCGTTTATCTTGAGGGTTCGACATACGCTGGACGCCAGTGCACGCACAAAGACAGCATCAGGCAGTAAATCAAAGCGGTCCGCTTCGAGCGCCTCGAGCTTTTTCACGGGGACCTTGAGCAATACTGCCAATGCGGCAATATGCATCCCGGCCGCTTCCCTGGCCTGCCGCAGGAGTGTGCCGGCGCTGGCCAAGCTGGCAGCATCGCCAGAACCAACAAGGCTTGCATCACCGGCGACAGCCAGACCAGTCACATCATGTTCACTCATTGAAAGCACCCTTTTCATAGGCCGCAGCTTCGCGCGACTGGCCATAACGCTTTTTCAGCTGCTCACCCAATTGGGTCAAGGCATCACGGTTGTTCAGGCGCTGTTCGATCTTGATACCCAACCAAAGGGTTTCTGCGTTGGCGAATTCACTGTTGTTCAGACGCCGGATGTAAAACTGCGCACGCGTCAACTCACCGCGAGCGACCAGCAAATTGGCCAGGTTGTAGCCAATCACCGGATTGCCTGCGTCGATCTGGTAAGCGCGCGTCAGACTCTGCTCTGCCTCAGACTGTTGCCCGGCGCGGGCCTGACAAATACCCTGAGCCATCAGACTCTTGGCCTGCCCGCTATAGCCTGGATTGCCAATCGCTTGTCCAAACAACTGGAACGATTCTGCATAGCGCGACTGTTGGCACAAAAGCCAGCCGAAGTTGTGGGCAACATCAGCATTGCGCGGGTCGAGTACCAGCGCGCGGCGAAAACTGTCTTCGGCCAAAGGAATGTCGTTCAGGCGCATGTAAACCAGACCACGCAAGTTGTAAGCGTCGGCAAAACTGGGGTCTGCGACCAGCGCCTGCTTGAGCTCGTCAAGTGCCACGTTGGTTTGACCCTGCTCAAAATAGCCGCTGGCAAGCTCAAGCCTCAGACGGGCACGCCTTCGGTTGTCAGGCTCATCGGACTCGGTCACCATGTCGGCCTTGCCGCCGGCCGAACCGGAAACCCCGGGACGGTTGGCGCAACCAGTCAACAGGACGGTGCTCCACAAAATGCATATCCAGACAGCCCGACTCGAAAAGCTCATACGCCCACCTCTTTGGCCACCACGACCTTGATGCCGCCAAGCATACCTTGCCGCTGCGAGGCCATGCGCTGCTGCACACCCGTGCGATCCTGCACATCACCGGCGAGTTGGCCGCATGCAGCATCAATATCATCGCCTCGGGTTTTCCTCACCGTAGTGACAATCCCCGCGTCCAGCAAAATCTTGGAAAAAGCCATCACCTGGGCCATGTCAGAGCGTTTCAGGCCCGAAGCCGGAAATGGGTTGAATGGAATCAGATTCACTTTGGCTGACAAGCCAAGCGCTGCATGCTCCTGCAGCAACTTGACGAGCTGCCTAGCCTGCTCAGGCTGGTCATTGACGCCTTCAAGCATGCAGTATTCAAAGGTGATGAAGTCGCGCGGTGCGGCCAGCTGGTAACGGGCGCAGGCTTGAAGCAGCTCGGCAATCGGATACTTCTTGTTCAGAGGAACGAGGTTGCTGCGCAGACCATCTTCGGGCGCATGCAAGGACACGGCAAGAGCCACAGGGCAGTCCTGCGCAAGGCGATCAATCATGGGCACCACACCTGAGGTGGAGACCGTCACGCGCCGACGCGACAGGCCATAGCCATGATCATCGAGCATCACGCGAAGCGCGGGCAACAACTGCGAATAGTTCTGCAGCGGCTCACCCATGCCCATCATCACGACATTGGAAATAACACGTTCCTGGCGCCCGAATTCTCGGCGTAGGGTGTGCTCGGCAAACCACAGTTGCCCAAGAATCTCAGCGGTTGTCAGGTTTCGACTGAAACCCTGGTGGCCGGTAGAGCAAAAACGGCAGCCAACCGCACAGCCGGCCTGCGAAGAAATGCAGAGCGTGCCGCGATCTGACTCGGGTATGAATACGGTTTCAATCACATCTCCGGCACCGACGTCGAACAGCCACTTGACTGTTCCATCGAGTGAATCGTGACGAGAAACCACTTTAGGCCCCTCAATACAGGCCCGGGATGGGAGTTTTTCGCGCAGGGATTTCGCCAGATCCGTCATCTGGTCGAAATTGGTAGCGCCCTTCTGGTGAATCCAGCGAAAAAGCTGGGTCGCCCGAAAACGCTTTTCCCCAAGCTGCTCACAAAAGGCAGCCAGACCTTCCAGATCGTAATCAAGCAAATTGGCTGTCATGTCAGTGAGCGTCAAGCGACATCACTCCAGGCACACGATGATCCGTCTAAGACTCCTCGCAACCTGAAGAATGCCATGCTCAGCGTGCGTAAATATTCATACCGGCAAAGAAGAAGCTGATCTCGACCTGGGCGGCCTCAACAGCGTCCGAGCCATGCACTGCATTGGCATCGATGCTTTCAGCGAAATCAGCACGAATCGTTCCGGCATCGGCTTTCTTAGGATCGGTAGCACCCATCAACTCACGGTTCTTGAGCACGGCATTTTCGCCTTCAAGCGCCTGAATCATGACAGGACCGGAAACCATGAAGTCAACCAGATCCTTGAAGAAAGGACGTGCTTTGTGAACGCCATAAAAGGCTTCGGCTTCGCCGCGCGAGAGGTGCACCATCTTGGCAGCAACGACTTTCAAGCCGGCGGCTTCAAAACGGGCGTAAATTTGACCGATGACGTTTTTAGCCACGGCGTCTGGTTTGATGATGGAGAGTGTGCGTTCGATTGCCATTTTGTGTTCCTTAACCTTGGATTTATTGAGATATTCGAAAATGAATACAGCCTCTAATTTTAACCTGCGAGAGGTCGCAAGATACCGCGCCTGCTAGGCGCCGGTCACCTGCCAGGGCGCTTGCCCTGACTGAGTTTTTTTCAGCGGTTACCACCACCGCGGTTTCCGCCACGGTTGCCACCACCACCCGTATTGCCACTAGCGCCACGACGCTGGCCACCAGCTGCGCCGGAATTGCCACCTCGACGCTGGCCCTGACCCTCGCGCTGACGCGTGAAGGTGTCGGCGCCGATGTAGCCAAAAGAAGTTTTCATTGGATCCGGCTGCGTTGCCCCGCCGCTCTTGTCGCTTCTGACGCCGCGATCATCGCGGCGCCGCTGTCCTTGCGCCGGCGAATTGCCGCCAGTACTGCGACCAAAACCTGCCGATGGTTGCGAGGATCTCGGTCCGGAACCAAAGCCAGCGCCGCCCTGCCCGCGTCCGCCGCCACGCCGGTTGCCATTGGCGTTAGCGTTGCCGCGTGGTGCGTCCCTGCGGAATGCCGGCGGCTGCGAATCATCAGGCTGGTATTGCGAATCATCAGCTTGACCGGACACATCCAATGGTGCGGTATGCGATTTGTTCAGGGCATCTTTGCCCCTGGGTGCACCGCGCGCATGGCCACGAGACTCCGAACGATCGACTGCGCTTGTCAGTGCCCAGATGTCCTGCTCATCAAGCTCGACGAATGCGCCCCGCTTGAGTCCGCGCGGCAGGACCATGGCGCCATAGCGTATGCGTATCAGACGACTCACGGCATGGCCGACCGCCTCGAACATGCGCCTGACTTCGCGGTTGCGGCCTTCAGAGAGCGTGACCTTGTACCAGCAATTGGCGCCCTCACCGCCACCAGCCTCAATCGAGGTGAATTGAGCATTGCCGTCTTCCAGGGCAACCCCTTCGAGCAAACGCTTTTTCTCCTCATTGCTCAGCGCGCCCAACACGCGAACGGCGTATTCACGCTCCAGGCCAAAGCGCGGATGCATCAATTTATTTGCCAGCTCACCGGAGCTAGTCAAGAGCAGCAGACCCTCGGTGTTCAGATCAAGACGACCGACCGACTGCCACTTACCCTGAAACAGCTTTGGCAGACGCCGAAAAACGGTCGGCCGGTTTTGCGGATCATCGTGCGTCACAACCTCGCCAATAGGCTTGTGGTACGCGATCACGCGCGGCGGCGGCGGGTCAATGCGCACCCGGATAGGCTTGCCATTGACTTTGACGCTGTCACCAAACTGGATGCGCTGCCCGATATGGGCAGGCTCGGCATTGACCGAGATACGCCCCTCCAGAATCAATTGCTCCATCTCCAGGCGCGAGCCCAGGCCGGCCTGGGCCAGCACTTTGTGCAGTTTTGGCGTATCAGCTTGCGGCGCGAGCACCCGTTTTGGCAACTCCAGTGCCGGGTCTGCCTCATCAGCATCGAATTGACCCGTCACGACCTCTTCGAAACGGGCAGCGGCCACCGAAGTCTTGGCTTTGCCGACGTTGCCGGAGGCAGGCGGCAAAGTGACTGCCGAGCCAGCGTTGACTACGGCGACTTGAGCCGCCTCTTGCACCAGCACATCGGCCGGCAGAACACGCGCAGCATGCTCCCCGCTGCTGTCGGCAAGCACTTGCGGAGCGGCTGCGGAATCCTGATTATCTGGAGAGTTCATGCTATTACATTCATGCGTTTGAATCGCTGGTGGGATGACCATCGAGGTCATCGTCGTGTTGACTGAGCTTAAATAATGGCTGGTCTTGCTGTGGACTCAAATCCTCAAGCAAGCTCACCGACAAAGGCGCTAAAACGTCCATCGACACCGCCGCCTGGGACACAGAGAGTCCGAATTCGACCTGCTCAAATATGGCTGCCTGCGCTGCGCTGCTGTCCATAGCCGGAAGCTGATCCAGGGATTCCACGCCAAGATCATCCAGAAACAGCTTGGTCGTCGCAAAAAGTGCCGGCCGACCTACCGTCTCTCGGTGTCCAATAACCTCGACCCAGCCGCGGTCTTCCAACTGCTTGAGGATCAGGCTGTTGATCGTGACGCCTCGGATATCTTCCATATCACCGCGCGTCACCGGCTGACGGTAAGCAATGATGGCCAACGTTTCCAGTACTGCTCTGGTGTAGCGCGGCGGCTTTTCAGGATGCAGGCGATCAAGATACTCCCGCATCTGCGGCCGGCTTTGAAAGCGCCAGCCAGTCGCCACATGCACCAACTCCACGCCGCGGCCGGACCAATCATTCTGTAAATCTTCAAGCACCAGCTTGATACTGTCAGCCGTGAGCGCCCCGTTGAACAAAACACCCATCTCACGCAAAGGCAGAGGCTGCTGAGCGCAGATAAGTGCTGTTTCGAGGACGCGCTTCGCATCCATCGTATTCATGTTTTTTAGTTCCGAAAAAAGTCGGGATATGGCGCCAGAAGGCGCGACTCACATGGAGCGCGATACTTGAGCGAAACCACTTTGACAGTGGCGGCTGTATTGCGGAAGCCTGAACTTACTTACCTCAATTGTAACTCAGGCCCAAACTGGTCAGAGCGGCTTCAATATCAGGTGGCAGCGCCGACTCAAACACCAGCGACTCCCCAGTGGCTGGATGGTCAAAGGCGAGCCTCCGGGCATGCAAGGCTTGCCGAGTGATTCCGCCTGCAGGTTTCCCGCCATAAAGCTCGTCAGAGACCAGCGGGTGCCCCAAGGCGGCCATGTGAACCCGAATCTGGTGGGTACGACCCGTGTGCAGCTTGCACTGGACCAGACAATGCGAGGGCCCGCCGTCCAACAGGGTAATGTCCGTGCTGGCTGATTTCCCCGCATTTTTTTCGAGATCAACCACGGCCATTCTCAAACGGTTGCGCGGGTCGCGCCCCACCGGCAGGTCGACGTGACGATTCTTTGCCCCCTTCCAGGCGCCCTGCGCCAGCGCAATATATTGGCGACTGACGTTGCGCGCCGCGATCAGATTGACCAGTTGGTCCATGGTCTGCCGGTTGCGTGCGACCATCATCAGGCCACTGGTGTCCTTGTCCAGGCGGTGAACTATCCCTGCCCTGGGCAGCAGTGCGGCCCGCGTGTCGTAGGCCAGCAAACCATTCAACAGGGTTCCACTCCAGTTTCCAGGTGCCGGATGAACCACCAGGCCCGCGGGCTTGTTGATGATCATCAAGAACTCGTCTTCAAACACCACATCCAGCGTCATGGCCTCGGGCTTGAAAGCCTGGCTCTGGGGGGTGGGTCTTAACTCGATGGCCAGCGCGTCTGCGGCTTTGACCCGGGCTGAGGACTTGCTCAAACTGCGGCCATTGAGTTGAACCGAACCTGCGGCAATCAACTGCTGAAGGTAACTGCGGGAAAACTCAGGCACCAAAAGCGCCAGCGTCTGATCAAGACGGGCGCCATGGCTGCCAACCGGCACGCTGACCTGGCGCAATTCGAAGTCAGCGACACTGTCAGCCTCGTCGTGAACGTCGTCGGCAGCATCTGCTGCCAACGCCGTGCTCGATATAATTGTTTGCTTAGTTTCCGAATCAGTCATTTAGGGGTCGATCGCTATGTTTTGTTCCAAATTATCGGTTGTTCCCAAAGCATCACCATCTGCTGCAGTCGTTTTGACCTTGATGTGTTTGCTGGCGGGCTGTTCCAGTACTCCCACAGACCCAACGGCCGGCTGGAGCCCTAACAAAATCTATAGCGAAGCCAAGGACGAGGCGAGTGCCGGCAGCTACGACAAGGCCATTCCCCTTTTTGAAAAACTCGAAGGCCGCGCAGCTGGCACGCCACTGGCGCAGCAAGCCCAGCTTGAAAAGGCGTATGCACAGTACAAGAGCGGCGAGCAGGTTCAGGCGATCGCAACACTTGACCGCTTTATCAAGTTGCACCCGGCCAGCCCGGGCCTGGATTACGCGCTCTATCTCAAGGGTCTGGTCAACTTCAATGACAACCTGGGGCTGTTTTCATCGATCTCTCGTCAGGACCTGTCAGAGCGCGATCAAAAAGCCGCCAAGGAGTCGTTTGAGTCGTTCAAGGAGCTGGTTGCTCGCTTTCCAGACTCGCGCTATGCGCCGGATGCCCGCCTGCGCATGAGCTACACCGTCAACTCGCTGGCGCAATCCGAAGTGCATGTAGCGCGCTACTACTACTCACGCGGCGCTTATATTGCGGCTGTCAACCGGGCTCAAACGGCGATCGCTGAATACCGCGACGTCCCGGCACTCGAAGAAGCAACCTACATCGTCTACAAATCCTATGATGCTTTGGGCATGACCCAGCTGCGTGACGATGCAAAACGGATTCTTGAAACAACCTATCCGCAAAGCCAGTTCCTGAACAAAGGCATCAAGACGGTTGATACCCCTTGGTACAAATTCTGGTGAGCAGGTCCAGACGCTCGCGTAATTCTTCTTCCGAGTTCAGCCTGTGCATCGCTGGAAGCGCCTTGAGCAGGCGCTTGCCGTAGCCCATAGACCGCAGGCGGGTGTCACACACCACCAGTATTCCCTGGTCGGTTTCACGCCGTATCAGGCGCCCGGCGCCCTGCTTGAGGGCAACGGCCGCTTCAGGCAGAAAATACTCGCTGAATGCGTTCCTGCCCTCGGCCTCCAGTGCCTTGGAGCGCGCTTCAGCCATGGGATCATTGGGTGGCGGAAAAGGCAGTTTGTCAATGATGACCAGTTGCAGCGCCTCACCCGGCACGTCAATCCCCTCCCAGAACGAAGCTGAGGCCACCAGCACGCAGCCGCGCTGCCCGTCTGCATTGCCCTGACGAAAACGTTCAATGAGCACGCGTTTGGGCATCGCGCCTTGAACCAGAACTTCAATCTCGGCCGAATTTTCGAAGGACTGCTGCAAGGCCTCACCAATGGTTCGCAAGGCCCGCAAAGTGGTGGTCAGCACCATGGTGCGGCCGCCCAGACGCCTGGCCCACTGGGCAGCGGATTCGGCGACCTTGAGCGCGTGATTGGCTTCTGATGGCTTGGGAAAATTTTCCGGCACATAAACGGCCGACTGAAGCGCATAGTCAAACGGACTACCCACGCGCAAAACCTTGGCCTCGGTCAGGCCGCAAGGCTGCGTGAACCAACTAAGCTTCTCGTCATCACCCAAAGTCGCAGAGGTGAATATCCAGGACTTGGCCGACTCGCCCGCAAGGCCAAGCATCTTGGTCTGCACGGCTTGCGCGATATTGAGCGGTGACTCGACCAAGCGCAGCTGTGTGCCGACTTCAACCCAACGCACACAGCCGGCTTCGCAGGTATGCGAAAAACTCTGCGCGCGCTCGGCTAGCCGCGCCGCACGCTCATGAAGTCGCACAAAGTCAGGAGCAATCTCACTGACAGCGTCCAGCGCGTCACAGGCCTTGATAAATGCATCATGGACAGCTTGCATTGCAAGAATCCATGCAGCAGCGTCGATACTTTCTGGCGCAGAGTTGGTCCAGCGCAACTTCGCTCCGGGATAGCTTCTGCCCGCGCAAAGCCTGAGTTCGCGTGCCGCCTGTTCACAGACACCAACCACTTCAGACCAGTCCACCAGTCCCCTTGCGAACTGTAGACCGGCACCCAGCAGATCACGGCAAAAGTCCAGCAATTGACCGGTAGTCAGATTTTTACCTAGAAACTGCACACCGGTTTCATTGAGCTGATGGGCCTCGTCGAAAATGGCGATTCGCACGCTGGGCAGTATTTCGGCGACACCAGACTCGCGCACGGCCAGGTCGGCAAAAAACAGGTGATGGTTGATGACGACCACATCGGCGGCAAGCGCTTCCCGACGGGCCAGGTTCACATGGCAGGCACGAAACTGCGGACACTGCGAACCAAGGCAATTCTCGCGCGTTGAGGTCACCAGCGGGATGAGCGGCGAGCGCTCGTCCAGTCCGGGCAACTCGGCCAGATCACCGGTTCGAGTGAGCTGGGACCATTCTTCAATTTTGGCCAATGAGCGCAGGACGACTCTATCGGAGGTGTTGCTGTCCTGGCGGGCAAGCGCCATGCGGTGCAGGCACAAATAGCTGGCGCGGCCCTTGAGAAGCGCGGTCCGCACCGGGACACCCAAAGCCTCGACCAGGCGCGGCAAATCCCGACCAAACAGCTGGTCCTGCAAGGCCTTGGTTGCGGTTGACACCAGCACGCGCTCGCCGCTCAGCAACGCAGGCACAAGATAGGAGAAGGTTTTGCCTACACCGGTGCTGGCTTCCACCACAAGCACCTGCGCACCCTCGATGGCGCGCGCAACAGCTACAGCCATTTCAGTCTGGCCGCTGCGGGGTACAAAGTGGTCTGCGGCGCGGGACAGCATGCCGCCAGGGGCGAAAGCCTCGCCAACTTCAAGCTCCAGACTCATCAGGCGGGCTCTGGACGTTCAAGCGAGAATTCGAGTTGACTCATCTGGTCACGTAGATGCAGACGACGCTTTTTGAGTCGCCTGAGCATGAGTTCGTCGATGGGTGCGGCGCGTGCCGTCATGTCGACGAGCGCATTGAGGTCTGCGTGTTCGATTTTGAGTTCGATCAGGCGCCGTTCTGGTGAATGTAAATTTATGAACAAGGTATTTTTTGGAGGCGCTCAGCTTGCTCCCATAATACGAGGAATACGGAGATTAATCGAGTCCTCACGACCCGACGAACTGCATGATGTCAAAAGGTTATCGAATTACCGCGTCCACGGGGATCCACAAGGGAGACCGAGAGTACCAGCAGGATCAGGTCAACCTGATCAGCCACCATCGTATTGCCGGTTGCATACTGGGCATTGTTGCTGACGGCATGGGCGGGCGTAGCGGCGGTCGCAAGGCTTCAGACCAGGTCATGATGACGGCCAAGCAGCTGTTTGAACGCTACTCACCGGACGCTGACGATGCACCAAGCATGCTCAAGCAAATCATCGAGGAAGCCCACATCGTCATCAAGCTGACAGCGATATCGGCCGAGCAGGAACCGCACAGCACCCTGGCTGCGTTCTTGATTAATCCGGCTGGTGACTGCCACTGGGTGCATGCCGGCGACTCCCGCATCTACCACTTTCATGGCAGCAAATTGGTCTACCGCACCACGGACCACTCCTACGTGCAGACACTGGTGGACAAGGGCGAAATCACCGAGGAAGAAGCCAACGTCCATCCGCAATCAAATATTCTGATGGGCTGCCTGGGAACCGATGAGGCGCCGCCCGTCAGTCATCACTACATCCCACAACTGCGCCCCGAAGACGTACTGATCGCCTGCAGTGACGGGGTTTGGCATTACTTCAGCCCCAGCGAAATCGGCTCTGCACTGTCCATGCTCTCGCCCAGGGAAGCGACCGAGTTTCTGATCCAGAAAGCCAGATCACGTGCGCGAGGCGGTGGCGACAACCTGTCGCTGGTGATCGTCAAGTTCGAGCCTCTGGCCTGAAAGGCCAAGCCAAGAGCTACAAGGCTTAGTCAGGCGTAGGCAGGGATTTGGCCGGCGGCTTGGACTGGTTCAGCTGGTCGCGCTCATGCCTGGCCTGACGCTCTTTGGCTTTTTCCTGCCTGTCATTGAACTTTTTGACTTCTTCGGCGCTTTTGGTTTGCTGGCTGCTCCTACCAAGCGCCTTGTCCTGACTGCCCTTGAGGCGACTGGCCGCGGCATCGAGATTGCTTTTTTCGCCGGCCTTCATCGCTGCCCTGTCAGCATTTTTCTGCTGGTCGCGCTCCAGGCGGGACTCGGTATCCTTCAAGGCCTGGGCGCGTCGGTCGGCAGCCTCTTGCTGCTTTTCAGGCGATGCTTTGTCTTCGGTCTTCTGTATCTGCTGAGCAGCTTTGGCCTTTCTGTCCTGCTCGTCCAGTGAAATTTCCTGACGCCGCAAATCAGCCACCCAGATACGGCGCTGGGCCTTGATTTCGTCGAGACAGTCGTTGACCCAGAATTTTTTGTAGCAGGCGGCTTGCCGAACTGCAGCATCCGACTCCAGACGCGCTCGCTCGCTGGCGATACGCTTGCGCTCAGCATCGAGAAAATCCTGCAAGCTCGTGCCAACCGGAACACCGGGGGACGCAGCCACCTCGGCGCTTGCCTCCGTGCCCGAGGGCTGCGCCAGCGCCAGCAGACAGAGCGTCGTCAGCAAGCCTGAAAAAATCAGTTTCTTCATGTCAGTGTTGTGTCCACATCCCTTCGCTCCAGCGCCAAAAACTCAACCGACTGCATTTCATTGAGCCTTGAAATGGTGCGCGGGAACTCATGCGCCAAAGGTCCTTCGGTATACAAATCCTCCGGTAGGACTTGTGCCGACATGATGAGTTTTACACGCCTGTCGTAAAGCACGTCTATCAGCCAGGTAAAGCGCCGGGCTTCAGAAGCCATGCGCACCGGCATGGCCGGAACATCGCTGAGCAACACGGTGTGAAACTGCGTGGCGATCTCAAGATAGTCATTTTGCGAGCGCGGGCCGCCACACAAGGTCTTGAAATCAAACCAGACCACGCCACCGGCCTTGCGACGCGAGCGTATCTCGCGTGACTCTATGTGCAACACCGGATCTTCATCTTGCGACTCAGCCAAGCGGTCAAAAGCCTGCGCCATTTCGGCGGTCGCTCCCTCGCCCAAAGGACAATGGTAGAGCTTGACTTGTTCGAGGGTGCGCCGCCTGTAGTCGGTCCCGTTGTCAACGCTGAGAACTTCAAGATTCGCCTTGAGCAGCGCAATTGCCGGGAAAATACGGTCCCTGTGCAAGCCATTCGGATACAGATCATCTGGCTTGAAGTTGGAGGTCGTCACAAAACCAACGCCATTGTCAAACAACGCGGCCAGCAAGCGATGCAGAATCATCGCATCGGTGATGTCAGACACGTGAAATTCGTCAAAGCAGATCAGCCGGTAACGCTTGGCAATGCGCTTGCCCAACTCATCCAGCGGATTGACCGTACCCTGCAAATCACGCAACTCCCGGTGCACTTCACGCATGAACTCGTGAAAATGCAGTCGGGTCTTGCGTTTGAGTGGCACCGCGTTGTAAAAGCAATCCATCAGAAAGCTCTTGCCCCGCCCTACCCCGCCATACATGTACACGCCACGCGGAACAGTTGGCCGATTGATCAGCTTTTTCAGGGCATTGGAGCGCCGCTCCTTGAACGCGGCCCACTCTGTTGCGCATCGCTCAAGCGCCTCTACCGCCCGCAACTGGGCGGGATCGCTCGCATAAGAACGGGTGACCAGCTCGGCCTCGTAGGCCAAGCGCACCGGCCCTTTCAGGGAATCTGCAGACACCGGTGACTTGTTCCGCGCGTCAGAAATTCAGCGTGCGCTTGTCCACCGCCAGTGCGGCCTCCTTGGTGGCCTCGCTGAGCGACGGATGTGCATGGCAAATCCGTGCGATGTCTTCGCTGCTGGCACGGAACTCCATGGCCACCACGCATTCGGCAATCAATTCGCTGGCCATGGGGCCAACGATGTGCACGCCGAGAATTTCGTCAGTCGCAGCATCCGCAAGCATCTTCACCATGCCGGTGGTGTCACCCAGGGCACGCGCACGGCCATTGGCCAGGAATGGGAAAGTACCCGCCCTGTAGGCGCGACCGGCGGCCTTGAGCTGCTCCTCGGTCTGACCAACCCACGCGATCTCGGGGTTGGTGTAGATCACCCAAGGAATGGTGTTGAAATTGACGTGTCCGTGCTGGCCCGCAATACGTTCGGCAACAGCGACGCCTTCTTCTTCAGCCTTGTGTGCAAGCATGGGACCACGCACCACATCACCGACAGCCCATACATTGGGCAAATTGGTTTTGCAGTCGCCGTCCACGACAATGGCGCCGCGCTCATCGAGCGCCAGACCAACAGTTTCGGTGGCCAGGCCAACCGTGTTGGCGACGCGACCGATCGAGACAATCAGCTTGTCGACGTCCAGCGTCTGCGCCTGGCCCTTGGCATCGACGTAAGCAACCGACACGCTGTTTTTTCCGGTCTTGATTTCGCCGACTTTCACGCCCAGCTCAATCTTCAAACCCTGCTTGACGAAAGCCTTGTGCGCCTCTTTGGCAATCTGCTGGTCAACCGCACCCAGGAAGGTAGGCAGGCCTTCCAGCACCGTCACCTCGGCACCAAGGCGGCGCCAGACCGAACCCATCTCCAGGCCAATCACGCCAGAGCCAATCAGTCCGAGTTTTTTCGGCACAGCGCCCATGCGCAGCGCGCCGTCATTTGACAACACCAGCTCTTCATCAAAAGGCGTGCCGGGCAGAACGCGTGCGTTAGAGCCTGTAGCCACGATCACGTGCTTGCCGGAAATGACTTCCTCGGCAGCGCCTGCCACCTTGATGTCATAGAGCCCATCTTTGGCTGCGGCAAATGAAGCGCGGCCGTGAAAGAAGGTGACCTTGTTTTTCTTGAACAGATAAGCGATGCCGTCGTTGTTCTGCTTGACGACGGTGTCCTTGCGACCAACCATCTTGGCCACGTCAAGGCTCAGGCCCTTGACCTCAATGCCATGGTCGGCAAAGTGGTGACCCGCCTGTTCGTAATGCTCTGAGGACTGCAGCAGCGCCTTGGAGGGAATGCAGCCGACGTTGGTGCAGGTGCCGCCCAGGGCCGGGCCGCCCTTGGCGTTTTTCCACTCGTCGATACAAGCCACGTTAAAGCCCAGCTGGGCGGCGCGGATGGCGGCGATGTAGCCACCAGGACCGCCACCAATAACGATCACGTCAAATTGTTTTGACATTGCGAACCCCTTAGATGTCAAACAATAAACGGGCTGGATCTTCCAGCGCTTCCTTCATGGCCACCAGGCCCAGCACGGCTTCGCGGCCGTCAATGATGCGGTGGTCATAAGACATGGCGAAGTAGTTCATGGGACGCACGACGACCTGGCCGTTTTCAACTACGGCGCGGTCTTTGGTCGCATGCACGCCAAGAATGGCCGACTGGGGTGGATTGATGATGGGCGTAGACAGCATGGAGCCGAAAGTGCCACCATTGCTGATGGAGAAGGTGCCACCCGTCATCTCTTCAATACCGAGCTTGCCGTCACGTGCCTTGGCACCGTATTCAGCGATCTTCTTCTCGATGGCGGCAAAGCTCATCTGGTCGGCATTGCGCAAGATCGGCACCACCAGGCCACGCGGTGAACCGACAGCGATGCCAATGTCAAAGTAGCCGTGGTACACGATGTCGTTGCCATCAACAGAGGCGTTGAGCAAAGGGAATTTTTTCAGTGCGTGAACGGCAGCTTTGACGAAAAAGCTCATGAAGCCCAGCTTGACACCATGCTCTTTTTCAAACTTCTCCTGCAGGCGCTTGCGCATGTCCATCACCGGCGCCATGTTGACCTCATTGAAGGTGGTCAGGATGGCATTGGTCGATTGCGACTGCAGCAGGCGCTCGGCCACGCGTGCGCGCAGGCGGCTCATGGGAACGCGCTGCTCTGGCCGGTCACCCAGATCGGCGGCCTTCGATGGCGCTGCCACCTGGGGCAAGGAAGTGGTTGGTGCGCCCGTTGGGATTGCGCTGGCAGCTACTACTTTAGGAGCACCAGTGGCGGTTACACCGAGCACATCGCCTTTGGTCACGCGGCCATCTTTGCCGGTCCCGGCGACCGAGCCTGCGGCCAGCTTGTTGTCAGCCATAAGCTTGGCAGCCGCAGGCATGGGCACGCCGGCCATGGATTGGCTGGCAACTGGAGCGGCAGCCACGGCCACGGCTGGAGCCGACGCCACAGCAGCGGAAGCAGATGCGCCCGCCTTGGCCTCTGTATCGATCCGGGCGATCAGCTGCTCGGCCACCACCGTGTCGCCATCGACCACCAGCAGTTCAACAATCACACCCGCCGCAGGGGCCGGGACTTCGAGCACGACCTTGTCGGTTTCGACTTCGATCAGGATCTCGTCAATGGCGACTGCGTCGCCGACTTTCTTTTTCCACTGCAGCATGGTGGCTTCGGCCACGGACTCGGACAGCTGGGGAACTTTGACTTCTACGATAGCCATATAAATACTTTCTGGTTCATTCTTGTGTTGAGGGCGTTCAGGGAGTCAGCTGCTTATTTGGTCAGCACGAAACCCTTGAGCTTGCCAAACGCGCCATCGACCAGCGCCTTTTGCTGTTCCTGATGCAGGTGCGAGTAGCCGACAGCCGGAGATGCAGAAGCCGCACGGCCGGAGTAGCCGAGCTTTTGGCCGTCCGTCATGTTTTCATGAATGTAGTGCTGGACAAAGAACCAGGCGCCCTGGTTTTGTGGCTCATCTTGGCACCACACGATGTCGGTGGCGTTGGGGTACTTTCTCAGCTCGGTTGCAAACGCCTTGTGCGGGAAGGGGTAGAGCTGCTCGACACGGATGATGACGGTGTCGTCATAGCCTTTTTCTTCACGCTTTTTAACCAGGTCGTAGTAGACCTTGCCTGAACAGGCCACCACGCGCTTGACCTTGTCGGCCTTCTTGATCACGTCTTCCTTGTTCTCAGGAATCACGGTCTGGAAGCTGCCCTTGGTGAACTCGCTCAGCGGTGACGCTGCATCCTTGGCGCGCAGCAGCGACTTGGGCGTCATGATGATCAGGGGCTTGCGCAGGTTACGCACCATCTGGCGACGCAAGATGTGGAAGATCTGGCTGGCGGTCGTGGGCTGGACCACTTGCATGTTGGTATCGGCAGACAGCTGCATGAAGCGCTCAAGGCGCGCCGAGCTGTGCTCAGGGCCCTGACCTTCGTAGCCGTGCGGCAGCATCAAGGTAATGCCGTTGACGCGGCCCCACTTGACTTCGCCAGAGGCAATGAACTGGTCGATCACGACCTGTGCGCCGTTGACAAAGTCGCCAAACTGGGCTTCCCAGATTACCAGTGTGCTCGGGTCATTGGAGGCGTAACCGTATTCAAAGGCCAGCACGGCCTCTTCGGACAAGATCGAGTCAATGACCACAAACGGTGCCTGCTTCTCGCCGACGTTTTGCAGCGGCACGTAGATGCCGGTATCAAACTTTTCGCGGTTCTGGTCGTGAATAACCGCATGGCGGTGGGTAAAGGTACCCCGGCCGCAGTCTTCACCAGACAATCGAACCGGGTAGCCGCTGGCGACCAGCGAGGCAAAAGCCATGTGCTCGCCCATGCCCCAATCCACAGGGATGTCACCCCGGCCCATGGCCGCGCGGTCGTCATAGACTTTCCTGACCAAGTTGTGCGGCGTCACAGTTGCCGGAATCGTCGTGATCTTTTCAGCCAGACGTTTCCACTCTGCCAGTGGAATCGCGGTGTCGCCAGCGTCGGTCCACTTTTTGCCGAGGTAAGGACTCCAGTCAACCGCATAGTTGCTCTTGAAGTTGGTCAGCACCGGGTCAAAGGTGCTCTTTCCAGCGTCAAGCGCTGCGCGCGTGGCCTTGACCATGTCATCGCCAAGCGTGTCGCCCATACCCTGGGCTGACAACTTGTCGGCGTAGAGCTTGCGCGTACCAGGATGCTGTGCAATTTTCTTGTACATCAGCGGCTGGGTCAGCGCTGGCGTGTCCTGCTCGTTGTGGCCAAGTTTGCGGAAGCAGATGATGTCAACCACCACGTCTTTTTGGAACTCCATGCGGAACTCGAGCGCCAGTTGCGTGGCCAGCACCACAGCTTCCGGGTCATCGCCATTGACGTGCAGCACAGGCGCTTCAATCATCTTGACGACGTCGGTGCAATACAGCGTAGAACGGCTGTCGCGCGGATCGCTGGTGGTAAAACCAATCTGATTGTTGATCAC
>CANEXF010000018.1 GCA_947443645.1 Comamonadaceae bacterium
GCCTAGGCTGCCCTGCTTGTAAAGCGCGTAAATCTTCAGCAGCGTGGCGTTGTCTGGACGCTCGCTGAGGTTTTTCGAATCTATCGCGGCCTGCTCGAATGCGGCTTTGAGGTCTGACATGCAAATACTCCCTTGTGATTAGTAGTGGGGCGAGGACCAGCTGCTGTCTGGCAGGGCCAGGCGCCGCGAGGCAATCTCGAGCAGGCCGTCAAAGATCAGGCTCTCGACCAGCTCGACCTTGACGGACATGTTTGGCGCGACCTTCCAGCCCGCGCCACCGGTCATGATGCATTCGGGCACTTCACCGCAATGCTGGGTGAGGTTTTCAACCATGCGCTGCACCGCGCCCGCTATTGCGAAAGTTCCACCGCTGGTCAATGCATCGCTGGTGTTGGTCGGGAAGTCGCGCACGTCGCCGGTGGGCACGTGCAGACCGGCGGTGCCGGATTCGAGCGCGCGCAGCATGATGCCGTGGCCGGGCAGGATGATGCCGCCCAGAAATCGTCCCTCGGTGTCTATGGCTTCGACCGTGACCGCCGTGCCGACCATCACCACCACGCAGGGCTTGTTGATGCCGCGCGCCAGCAGCCGGTGGCGCGCGCCTATCATGGCCACCCAACGGTCCGCGCCCAGTCGTGCCGGATGGTCATAGCCATTGGTTAACCCGGCCTCTTGCACTGCAGGCACCACCCAGCGCGGCACCACATCCCACAACTCCATCTGCTCGGCCACCCGCCGCTTGATGGCATCGCCGGCCACAATGCAGCCGAGAATATTGGACGGCGGCGCCATGCGGCTCCAGTCGTCCTCGGCGAGCTTGTCGATATTTTCCAGAAACACCGCGCCGTGTCCGAGCATGCGGGCACCCGAGTCGGCAGAGTCGTACTGGGCCCATTTCAGACGGGTATTGCCCACATCAAGCGCGAGAAAGGTCATGTGGCGAGATTATGAACAGGTTTGAGTCGGGCGGGCATGGGCTGCAGGTCTTTTGATCGCTCAGGCCTGGCGCCAGGGCAGGCCATGAAAACGCCAGCCGCCCTTGCGCCCGCGCTGACCATGCGCGTCAGGGTCGCCCTCAAAGCCTTCGAGTATGTTGTAGGCCTGCAAACCCAACTCGGTCGCGCGCTTGGCCGCAGCAATCGAGCGGACGCCGCTGCGGCACAGCAGCACAAGCTTCTTGCCCGCCGGCACCGCGTCCTTCAGGCCCTGGTCAAAGCCGGGGTTGAAGTCCATGCCCGGCCACTGCTTCCACGCCAGCGCGACAGCGCCGGGCACAAAGCCGACCCACTCACGCTCGGCGTCGGTGCGCACGTCAACCAGGACCGCCTCGCCGGACTGCCACCACTGGCAAGCCAGCTGGGGCGACACATCACCGGCATAACCGGACGCGAGCTGCACCTGCATGGACAGCACGGCATCAGCATCGTGACGTATGCCCGAACTCAGATTGACAGGAAGAACTTCATTCATGCGTTTGGGCTTGGGCAAGCCGAGCTGCTCCATGGTGCTGACAAATTGCGCCAGCGTCTTGCCCGCCACGCGGGCGTTGCCGGCACGCTCGACGGCAATCGTCGAGTGGCTACGCCCGTGGTAATCATGGCCAGGCCAGACCGTGGTCTGGCCTGGCAGGGCGAACAGGACCTGGGTCAGGCTGTGGTACATCGCCTCGGCGCTGCCGGACTGGAAATCGCAGCGTCCGCAGCCGTCAATCAGGAGCGTGTCGCCCGTGAACACATGGTCGCGCCAAAGGTAGCTCATGCTGCCGGCCGTATGACCCGGTGTGTGCAAGGCCCGCAGCTGCTCCTGGCCAAAATTGAGTACATCGCCATCGGCGAGCTGCACTGCGGCCGTTGCGATGCCGCAGCCAGCGGGCACGGCGGTTTTCGCGCCAGTGTGCTCGGCGAGCTGGCCGGCGCTGGTGATGTGGTCGGCATGGGCATGGGTTTCAAGCGTCCAGACCAGGCGCAAACCATACTCGCGCAGCACCGCGAGGTCGCGCTCGAGCTGCTCGTCAACGGGGTCGATGATCAGCGCTTCACGGCTGGTCTCATCGAACAGCACATAGGTGTAGCTGCAGGACGCGGGGTCAAAGAGTTGAATAGGTTTCATGTTGCGTGTATTGGGCAGCTCAGCCGTATCTGGCCTGGAGAGCCAGGCCTGTGTGGCCAGCGCTCAACTTGAATTAAAGCACTTAGGCCAGTATGCCAGCCGTCTGCGCATGCGGCTCAGCCATGGCTCACAATGCCAGCATGGGCGAGCCCCTGATTCACGCATGGAGAGACAAATGCCACCTTCTGAAGATACCCCCGATATCCATCCGGATTCAGCCGCCGCCAAAGCGGCCGTCAAGGCCCTGGCCAAGCTGACGGTGCACTGGCAGCCGCCCATGGCGGGCAGCAGCGCGGACAAGGACAAGCGTCGGTCGCTGGCGGACTTCGACCCCTCAGCCAAGCCCTTTTCTACCGGCGACAAGCAGCGTGACAAAGCCACGGTGGAGGTGCTGGCCAGCGAGCTTGATGGTCTGCAAAATCTTTTTTATGCCGACAAGCGCTTCAAACTGCTGGTGATTTTGCAAGGCACGGACACGGCAGGCAAGGACGGTACGCTGCGCGATGTGTTCAACCGCATGAGTCCGTTGGGCGTGCACACCAAGGGCTGGAAAGCGCCCACCGAGGACGAGCGTGCACACGACTACCTCTGGCGCATTCACCAGCAGATGCCAGCGGCCGGCGAGATCACGATCTTTAACCGCAGCCACTACGAAGATGTGCTGGTGCCGCCTGTCAATGGCTGGATCACGGCCGAACAAACCGCGCAGCGCTACGCGCAGATCAATGATTTTGAACGCATGCTCAGCGAGACCGGCACCGTCGTGCTCAAGTTCATGCTGCACATCAGCTTTGAGGAGCAAGGCGAGCGTCTGCAGGAACGCATTGACGATGTGAGTAAAAACTGGAAGTTCAGCCTCGGTGACCTCGACGCGCGTAAGCAGTGGAAGCACTACCAGAAAGCTTATGAAGACCTGCTCAATGCCACTAGCACGCCCTGGGCACCGTGGACCGTGGTGCCGGCCAACTCCAAGACGCACCGCAACCTCATGATTGCAGTGCTGCTGTGCGACGCCTTCCAAAAGCTGGGCCTGCGCTACCCACCGGCAGACCCTGCCCTCAGCGGTCTCAAAATCACCTGAAGCTGAGACTGAGGCCGCGCTGGCCGGCCCGCATCAACAGTCGGGCCTGTCAGTGGCCGCCACCGCCCAGGTAGGCGGCTTTCACGGCCGGATCATCGCGCAGGCTGGCGGCTTCGCCATGCACGGAGATGCGGCCGTTTTCGAGCACATAGCCGTAGTCGGCCACCTTCAGTGCGGCGGCGGCAAACTGCTCGACCAGCAGCATGGTCACGCCGCGCGCCTTGAGGTCGCCAATGATACGAAATACTTCTTCAACCAGAATCGGCGCCAGCCCCATGGAGGGCTCGTCGAGCAACACGATCTCAGGGTTGAGCATCACCGCGCGGGCCATGGCGAGCATTTGCTGCTCGCCACCCGAGAGCGTGCCAGCAAGCTGGTTGCGGCGCTCCTTGAGGCGCGGAAACAGCTCCAGCGCGCGCTCCAGATCACCCTGGACATCACCCCTGGGACGGCTGCCGGTCAGGCGCGGGAACGCGCCCAGGATCAGGTTGTCCGTCACCGTCATGGTGGCAAACACCCGCCGGCCTTCCGGCGAGTGGGCCAGGCCCTGTTTGGCAATGGTGTAGGACTCCAGTCCATCGATGCGCTTGCCGTGCAAAACAATTTCACCGGCAGTGGGTTTGATCATGCCGGAGATGGCGCGCATGGTGGTGGTTTTGCCAGCGCCATTGGAGCCGATCAAGGTCACCACCTTGCCCTTGGGAACGTCCATCGAAATGCCGTGCAGAACCTGCACCTTGCCATACCCGGCTTCAAGATTTTTTATGCTCAGCATGGTTAACTGTCCATCCTATTTTGGAATGCTTCCAGAAATTCGATTGGGGGGATGCAGGACAAGGCGCCCGGAGCGCAGGACACCGGAATGCACTCAAGTGCATGAGGATTCCGAGCACCGCGCAACGCCGTCAAGCGCCCAGTAATTGGATTTATGGTGGCATTCATGCGGCTGTGCCGCCGAGATAAGCCTCGATTACTTTTTCATCCGCCTGCACCTGCGCAGGCTTGCCTTCAGCGATCTTCTGGCCAAAGTCCAGCACCGACACGGAATCGCAAATACTCATGACCACATCCATGTGGTGCTCGATCAGGATCACGGTGATGCCGTGATCGCGGATCTTGCGGATGATGGTGATCAGCACCTTGATGTCAGGCGCGGTCAGACCTGCTGCGGGTTCATCGAGCAGCAGCAGTTGCGGGTCCAGCGCCAGCGCGCGGGCGATTTCAAGCAGGCGCTGCTTGCCGTAGGGCAGGTTGCGTGCCTCTTCCGTGGCCAGGTCAGCCAGGCCGACAAAATTGAGCAGGCCCATGCCGCGCTCGACCGCTGACTTTTCTTCGCGCTTGTATCGCGGCGTGTGCAACGCAACGTCCACGATATTGCTGCTGAAACTGTGGTGCAAGCCGACCTGCACGTTTTGCAGGGCCGTCATCTCGCCAAACAGCTGCACGTTCTGAAAAGTGCGTGCAATGCCCGACAGCGCGATGTCCGACGAGGTACGGCCCACCACCGAGCGTCCGGCAAACTCTATGCTGCCGGCGGTTGGCACGTAAATGCCGGTCAACACGTTCATCATGGTGCTCTTGCCGGAACCATTGGGGCCTATCAGGCCATGAATGGTGCCGCGCTTGACGTCCAGATCGACCAGGTTGATCGCCTTGAGTCCGCCAAACTGCATGAGCACGCCCTTGGCCACAAGCAAGTCATGTCCAGCCTCGCTGGCACCGGCCTTTGCGGCGACCATGACCGCGTCCTTGCTGGTGTCGGGCCCGGCCAGTGCAGCCGCATCTGTAGCAACCCGCTTGCGGGCAAACAGGCTGCGCACGAAGCCGACGATGCCATCCTGCAGGTAGTAGACAACAAACAGAATCATCAGGCCGAAAATACTCAGCCGCCAGTCGGTGATGGACTCCAGCCAGAAAGCGAACCCGGCCAGCGCCAGCGTGCCGACCACGGGTATCGCCATGGCCCTGGGCGTGGTCATCTTCTTGAGGATGCCGACGATGGCGCCCACCGTGATCAATGCCGCCAGTGCCGACGCAACCATGCGAAACAGCTCCAGGTCATCGAGAAGCTTGGGCAGTATCACGATGATGGCCGCGCCCAGCAAGGCGCCAGAACGCGTCTTGCGCCCACCCATGATGACCGCCAGCAGGAACAACACGGTCAGCTCGAAGTTGTAGGTGTTGGGCGAAATATATTGTTCGGAATACGCGTACAGGCAGCCGGCCAGACCGGCAAAGCCGGCGCTGATCACAAAGGCATAGACCTTGTAGCGGTAAACCGACACGCCCATGCAATCGGAGGCCACAGGGCTGCCACGCAGCGCTTCAAACGCGCGACCGAGTTGTGAGCGCAAGATGCGGTCCACCACGATCAGCGACAACACCATGAGCGCAAACACCAGCCAGTAAAAACCATGCTCGCTGAGCTGCTGGCCAAACATCGATGGCTTGGGAACCTTGATGCCGAGCGGGCCTTCGGTCAGAAAGGTCATCTCGTTGATCAAAATCTGGATGATGGTGCCAAAAGCCAGCGTCACCATGGCCAGATAAGGGCCGGTCACGCGCAGGGCCGGCAAGGCCAGCAAGGCGCCAAATCCCGCCGTCACGCCTATGCTGGCGGGAATGATGAGCCAAAGCGGCGCACCGAGCTTCATGAACAGCACGCCTGCGGTGTAGGAGCCGACACCGAAAAGACCAGCGTGTCCCAGCGACACCTGGCCGGTGTAGCCGACCACGATGTCCAGGCCAAACAACAAGATCGCGTAGATCATGATGGTGCCCAACATGTGGATGTAATAAGAATTGCTGGTGTAAAGCGGAGCAGCGGCCAGCAGGGCCAGGCCAAGCACCGCCGCAACGAGAGACTTGCGGTTCATCTTCAGACTTTCTTGATAGCGGTTTTGCCAAACAGGCCGGCGGGTTTGTAGGCCAGCACCAGCAGCAGCAAAACCAGCCCTGGAACGTCTTTGTAGCCCGTTGAAATATAAAAGCCCGTGGTGGTTTCGGCCACACCCAAAATGATGCCGCCCACAATAATGCCCATGCCGCTGGTGAGCCCACCGATGATGGCCACGGCAAAAGCCTTCAGGCCCAACACCGAGCCCATGGTCGCGCCAGTCAGCGTCAGCGGCGCGATCAGCGCGCCGGCAAATCCTGCCGTGGCCGAAGACAGCGCGTAGGAAAAGGTAATCACCAGACCGGTGTTGATGCCCATCAGCTTGGCGGCATCACGGTCGTTGAAAGTGGCGACCACGGCCTTGCCGTAAATGGTCTTGCGGTTGAAGAACTCCACCGCCAGCATCATCAGCACCGCACCGACCACCACGAGAATTTCCATGGGCAGCACATTGGCGCCCAGAAACTTGATCGGTGACTCGGGCAATGGCGAGGGGAACTTCAGGTCGTCGCGGCCCCAGATGTTTTCTGCGACGTTTTTGAAGATGATGCCCAGCGCAATGGTCGACATGATCCAGCCGAACTCGCTCTTGATCTTGATCGCAGGACGCACGCCTATGCGTTCAACAATGCCGCCCTGCACCAAGCCGAACACGATCACCAGCGGCAGCATCAGCCAGTAGTTCAGGCCCAGGTTGACCAGCGTCAAGCCAACCATGGCGCCCAGCATGAGCGCGTCGCCCTGTCCGAAGTTCAAGGTATCGGAGGTCTGAAAGGTCAGCTGATAACCGAAAGCGATGACCGCGTAGATCATGCCCAGCGCAATACCGCTATAGACAAGTTGGAGCAGGATTTCCATAGATTCAATTCCGCAAAATATTCAATACCGGCCCTTTTGAGGCACCACAAAACAAAGCACCGCGTCAGCCGAATGAGCCGGCGCGGTGCCTGTCACTGACAGTCAATTCCAGTCGACTAATTACTTCTTGGCGGCTGCCGGCGCTGCAGCAGGTGCTGCAACTTTGGCTTTGGCATCCTTGACGCGCACATTGGCGTTTTTCTTCATGTCTTCAGCGTAAGCAAACGCCACGCGGCTGTCCTTGACTTCACCAAACACCGGAATGTTGGCCGTGATCGCCTCGTGGTCGTCCTTGGTGAACGGCTTGTCGTAAGTTGTCACAACGCCTTCCACCTTGGCCGTCAGGTTTTCCAGGGCCTCGCGGATTTTTGGACCATCGGTGCTGTTGGCCTGCTTGATGGCCGCGGCCAGCAGGTAGATGGAGTCATAACCCTGAGCCGCAGACACTGGCGAGTCAATACGGTTGTTTTTTGGCTTGAAGGTTTTCAGGTAGGCATCGATAAAGGCCTTGCGCTTGGCCGTGTCGGGCTGCTGGATGAAGGTCTGCGGCATGCGCGCGCCTTCGCCGCCTGGGCCGGCATTGTCAATGAAGTTGGCCATGGACAAGGTCCAGCTGCCAATCATGGGGACTTTCCAGCCCAGCTTGGTCATGCCGTTGGCGATCTGGGCCAGCTCGGGTCCAATGCCGTAGGTCAACACGGCTTCGGCGCCGGCTTCCTTGGCCTTGAGCAATTGGGCCGTCATGTCGACGTCCTTGATGTTGAATTTTTCAACTGCGACAGGCTTGATGCCTTTGGCGGTCAGGGCGGTTTCCAGATCCTGGCGGCCGAGCTGGCCGTAGTTGGTGGAGTCGGCCAGAATCGCGACTTTCTTGAAGCCGCGGCGGGCGATTGCCTCTTCAACAATCATGGGCGCCTGAATGCTGTCGTGCGCGGCATTGCGGAAGATGTAGTTCTCGGGCTGGTCCGGGAACTGCTTGGTCACGATGCTGCCAGTGGCCACGTTGTTCATGACCGGAATCTTGGCTTCCTGGAAGAAGCGCTGCGATGCCAGCGCCACGCCGGTGTTGATGTAACCCACGGCGGCCGTGACTTTTTCTTTGCTGATCAGCTCTTGTGCGATCTGCACGCCACGCTCGTTTTTGGCCTCATCGTCCCGTTCAACCAGGACAATTTGACGGCCCAACACACCGCCGGCCTTGTTGATCTCAGCCGTTGCAAGGCGAACGCCATCACGCATGCTCACACCCATGGACGATGAGCCGCCTGTGAACGGGCCATCGACACCGATTTTGATCGGGTCAGCCGCAACAGCCAGGCCAGAAATACTCAGGACTGCTGACACCAGGGCCAGCTTTGCAAAATGAATCTTCATGTTGTCTCCAGGGTTGATAAATGACTGCAGATGACCTGCGAACTACAAGTAGATCGCCTCGATCACACCGCAAGGGCTTCACAGCCCAGACCTAAGAACTTAGATCTAGCCTCTTAATCTAACGGAATTAACGCATTTTCATCTCAGTGTTTTCAGCAGTGGCTGGCCTTTTAGGTGCAAAAATTGATGAACATTTTTACCAACTCAACTTAAAAAATTTCACGTGCACGATGAAGGTGCGCCGCAGCATGCCAAACACAGGGTTAACCCGAATTAAAAATGCAGACGCGCAGGTCAGGCCCTTCGCACTGTTTAAAAAAACGTCGCAGCTGACATGATTGACGTTTACGTAAACGTAATAACATACACGGACCCCACGCCCACGGCCGCCGCAACCGTCCAGGAACACCATGACCGAACTCTCCGCCGAATACCAGGCGCTCGCCAATTACCGCCCCACGCATAAAGTGCGCTTTGTCACGGCGGCGTCGCTTTTTGACGGCCACGATGCCGCGATCAACATCATGCGTCGCATCCTGCAAAGCATGGGCGCCGAAGTGATACATCTGGGTCACAACCGCAGCGTCGATGAGGTGGTGACAGCAGCCCTGCAGGAAGACGCGCAGGGCATCGCCATCAGCTCCTACCAGGGCGGGCATGTCGAATATTTCAAGTACATGGTGGATCTGCTCAAGGCCAGAGGCGGCGAGCACATCCAGGTGTTTGGCGGCGGCGGCGGCGTCATCGTGCCGTCTGAAATCCGTGAGTTGCAGGCCTACGGCGTGACCCGCATCTACAGCCCGGAAGATGGCCAGAAAATGGGCTTGGCCGGCATGATTGGCGAGATGGTGATGCGTTGCGACAAGGACCTGACCGGCTTCGCACCCAAGGACGTCAAGGCCATCGCAGGTCACGGCGAAATGAGCTGGCGTGCACTGGCTCAGCTTATCACTGCGCTTGAAAATGAGAAGGCTGATCCCGCATTGGTCGAGAAGCTGCGTGCGCAGGCTGCTAGCAAAAAGATACCCGTGCTGGGCATTACCGGCACCGGCGGCGCAGGCAAGTCGTCACTGACGGATGAACTGATCCGACGCCTCAGACTGGACCAGAACGACGCATTGCGCATAGCGGTCATCAGCATTGACCCATCGCGGCGAAAAAGCGGCGGCGCACTGCTGGGTGACCGCATCCGCATGAACGCCATCACCCCCTGGACCGCTCCCCTGGCTGGCCAGAAAAACGCCGACAGCGGCCAGCGCGTGTTCATGCGCTCGCTGGCAACCCGTGATTTCGGCTCGGAGATCAGCCAGGCGCTGCCCGACGTCATCGCCGCCTGCAAATGCGCAGGCTTTGACCTGGTCGTGGTCGAAACCTCGGGTATTGGCCAGGGAGACGCCGCCATCGTGCCGCATGTCGATGTGCCCATGTATGTGATGACGCCGGAGTTTGGCGCGGCCAGCCAGCTCGAAAAGATCGACATGCTGGACTTCGCCGAGTTTGTGGCGATCAACAAGTTCGACCGCAAGGGCTCGCTGGACGCTTTGCGCGATGTCGCCAAACAGGTGCAGCGCAACAAGGAAGCCTGGAGCACGCCGGCCGAGCAGATGCCGGTCTTTGGCACCATGGCCGCGCGCTTTAACGACGACGGCGTAACAGCGCTGTACCAGGCGCTGAAAATCCGCCTGGCTGACTTAGGTCTCAAGCTCGGCACTGGCGCCCTGCCGCTCGTCGATGTGCGCCACAGCACCAACCAGACGCCGGTGGTGCCGGCTGCGCGCACGCGTTACCTGGCCGAGATCAGCGACACCGTGCGCGGCTACAAGAAGCGCGCCCTAGGGCAAGCCCAGCTCGCACGTGAAGTGCAGCAGCTCAAGGCCGCCGCCGCTATGCTAAAAATTGACAAGCCCGGCCGCGCCCCGGCCGCTGAGGCAGCGCTGGACCTGGCCGGTCACCGCAAAGCGCGCATGGATGCAGACGCACGCGCCCTGCTTACCCAGTGGCCGGACATGCAGGCGGCTTATGCAGGCGACGAATATGTCGTGAAGATCCGAGACAAGGAAATCCGCACGGCGCTGGTCACAAAGTCCCTTTCAGGCACGCCGATTCGCAAGGTCAGCCTGCCCAGGTACCACGACGATGGCGAAGTGCTGCAATGGCTGATGCTGGACAACGTGCCCGGCAGCTATCCCTACACCGCCGGCACCTTTGCCTTCAAGCGCGAAGGCGAAGACCCGACCCGCATGTTCGCCGGCGAAGGCGATGCGTTTCGCACCAACACCCGCTTCAAGCTGCTCAGTGCAGGCATGGCGGCCAAGCGCCTGTCTACCGCGTTTGATTCGGTCACGCTGTATGGCAATGACCCCGATCTGCGGCCCGACATTTACGGCAAGGTCGGCAACAGCGGCGTGAGCATCGCCACACTCGACGACATGAAGGTGCTTTACGACGGCTTTGACTTGTGCAGCCCGAGCACATCGGTGTCCATGACCATCAACGGTCCGGCGCCCACGATTCTCGCGATGTTCATGAATACGGCAATCGACCAGAACCTGGACAAGTTCAAGACCGACAACCGCCGCGACCCGACCCCCACAGAAACTGAAAAAATCCGTGAATGGGTGCTGGAGAACGTGCGCGGCACGGTGCAGGCCGACATCCTGAAAGAAGACCAGGGCCAGAACACCTGCATCTTCTCGACCGAGTTCAGCCTGAAAGTCATGGGTGACATTGCGCAGTATTTTGTGCACAACCGGGTACGCAATTTTTACAGCGTCTCCATCAGCGGCTATCACATCGCCGAGGCCGGCGCCAACCCGATCAGCCAGCTGGCCTTCACGCTGTCAAACGGATTCACCTTTGTCGAGGCCTATCTGGCGCGCGGCATGCACATCGACGACTTCGCGCCCAACCTGAGCTTCTTCTTTTCCAACGGCATGGACCCGGAATACACCGTGATGGGCCGCGTCGCGCGCCGCATCTGGGCCGTGGCCATGAAAGAAAAGTATGGCGCCAACGAGCGCAGCCAAAAGCTCAAGTACCACATTCAAACCAGCGGACGCAGCCTGCATGCGCAGGAAATCCAGTTCAACGACATTCGCACCACGCTGCAGGCCTTGATTGCGATTTATGACAACTGCAACTCGCTGCACACCAACGCGTTTGACGAAGCCATCACCACGCCGACCGAAGAATCGGTGCGCCGCGCCATGGCGATACAGTTGATCATTAACCGCGAATGGGGCCTGGCTAAAAACGAGAATCCGACACAGGGCGCCTTCATCATCGAAGAGCTGACCGAGCTGCTCGAAGAAGCCGTACTGCTGGAGTTTGAACGCATTGCCGAGCGTGGCGGCGTGCTCGGCGCGATGGAAACCGGCTACCAGCGCGGCCGGATTCAGGACGAGTCCATGCACTACGAGATGCTCAAGCACACCGGCGAGCTGCCCATCATTGGCGTGAACACCTTTCGCAACCCGCATGGCGAGCAGGTCGCCGACAAGCTGGAGCTGGCGCGGTCCACCGAAGAAGAAAAGCAAAGCCAGCTCAGGCGAGTCGCGGAATTCCACGCGTTGCATGCCAGCGAATCGCCTGCCATGCTCAAGCGACTGCAGAAGGCTGTGATCGAGAACCTCAATGTCTTTGAGGTGCTGATGGACGCGGTGCGGGTCTGCTCGCTGGGGCAGATCACCCACGCGCTGTTTGAGGTTGGCGGTCAGTACCGCCGGAATATGTGAGGCTTTTGACGCTATATTTTATATAGCTGCTGACGCTTATTTTTATTAGCCCGCAGACCGTTTCTACTTAAAAAAAGCGCCCGCGGGCGCTTTTTTTATGGCTTATTTCGCGGCTGCGCTCGATGCTGTTGCATCGTTGTATTTCTTGAACAAGCCATCGTAAGTGCCCGTGGCCTCGGCAAAACGCAGCGGCTTGACGCGCTCCACACAGATCTCGGTCATCTCTGGCGAGTCGGTCAGGATGCGCAGGCTCTCAGCGATGAAATCCTTGAGCGGCATAGCGTTCGGGTCGCTGGCCTGGCCAGGCCACATCAGCTCCGTCTGCACATAAGGCGGTATAAGTTCGAGGACTTGCACAGCCGTGTCCCGGAGCTGGTAACGCAGCGATTGGGTATAGGAATGGATTGCGGCCTTGGTGGCGCAGTAGGTCGGCGTCATGGCCCTTGGCAAAAATGCAAGTCCGGACGAAACCGTCATGATGGTCGCCTGCGGCTGGGCTTGCAGCAAGGGCAGCAGCGCCGCGTTCAGGCGGATGGGGCCCAGCAGATTGGTCGCCACAGTGGCCTCGGCATCGTCGAGCGCGCCATCGCGCAGGTCTTCGGCCCGCATGATGCCAGCGTTGTGGATCACGACGTTGAGCGCCGGGAAGTCGAGCTTGAGCTGCGCGGCAAAGCGGCTTATCGCCTCAGCGCTCTGGATATCGAGCACCACCGCCTTCATGCCCGGATTGGCCGCAACCGTCTCGTCGAGCAACTCCTTGCGTCGGCCGGCGATCACCACCTGGTTGCCTAGCGCATGAAAAGCTTGCGCCAGCGCGCGGCCAATGCCCGAACCCCCGCCCGTAATCAGCATGGTATTGCCGCTTGTTTTCATATTTTTCCCTGAGTGAATCTTATTTTTCATCGTAGCTCACAAGCTAAAACAGCCCTTCGCCAAGGGCTAATTTAGAACGTGTTTCGGGGCGATTTTCCTGGCTTTTGGGGGTCTATTACGCCCGTACAGCTTGCGCAAGAAGCTATTAAAAGCGTAGCGTTTTGCTTGTCGCTCCATGCTTCTGGGCCGCGCAGCGCAATGCCGGGCCCGCGGACTTTCACCGCGCTGATGGACGCGACCGTAATGGGTCGGGCCGGATATTTGCAGCGGACATGAACGTGCTTCATTGAGACACGGTTTCGACGGGCTCGCGCTGGGCACTGACTGTCTCAATACTGCGCTGTTTGAAGTCGACAGTCAGCACCGGCGCATAGGCAGACCTCTGGGATGGGGCTCACGACCTGATCAAGCACCGTCCAATTGGCAACCTCAGTCAATCTTGATGTTGGCCTTGTCGATCAACTGCTTGTACTTGGCCGACTCCTGCTTGACGTAAACACCAAACTGCGGACCCGTTGTATTGGAAAAAATGAAGGCTTGTGCGCCCAGGCTTTGAACCACCTGCGGCGACTGCATGGCCGCATTGATCTCCTTGTTTAAGAGCGTGGCCAAGTCCACCGGCATGTTGGCTGGCGCCCAAATTCCGTACCAGGACACCATTTCAAAATTAGGCAGACCCGATTCCGCAACCGTTGGCACATCAGGCAAGGAAGGTAGCCGTCGGGCACTGGTCACGGCCAACGCACGGGCTTTGCCTGACTTGATGTGTTGCAACAAGGACGGTACGGCGTCAATCATGCCGCTGGTATGCCCGCCCAATACGTCAACCATCGCCGGTGTTGTTCCTTTGTAAGGAATAATCTGCACATCAATTTTTGCCTCATGACGAATGGCTTCTTCAGCCAGGTGGCTGGCCGAGCCCACCGCGGCGGTGCCCAAGGTGTATCTCTGAGGTTCCGCTTTCGCAGCCTTGACGAAGTCCGCCAAGGTTTTCATTGGCAATCCGGGATAGACCAGCATCACCAGTGGCACCGAGCCAAGGTTTGCAATCGGCGTGAAGTCTTTCTCAATATTGAAAGGCTGACTCTTGACCAGCAGCGCAGATGCAACAAAAGTTGAAGCCTGCATCAGCAGTGTGTAGCCGTCCGCGGGTGACTTTGCCACCACATCACTGCCGATAGCACCGCTGGCCCCGGCACGGTTTTCAACCACAAAAGGCTGGCCCAGCTGTTCCGACAGCCTGACAGCCAACATGCGCGCGACCGAGTCAACCGTGCCGCCAGGCGCATAAGGCACGATGATGCGAACCGGTTTGGACGGATAAGCTTGGCCAAAGGCCACGGGCGCGAGTACTGAAAGGCCTAGCGCCAAAGCGCCGATTAGGGTTCGTCTTGCTGTAGTCATGGCTGTCTCCTCTTAATAGTCAATCGGGTTTCGTCAACTCGGTCGCGCAGGACGAGGCCTGCGATTCTCAAACACCTGCAGGGTAGCGTCCAGGTCTTCGCGGTCGATGTCGCGGGTGATGAACACCAGCCGAGTTCGCCGGTCTTCGCCAGGCCACTGATCGAGAAAAATCGGCGGATGAAACACATGCTGCACACCGTGAATCACCACCGGCCGGTCGGGATGCTCAATCACGTTGACGATGCCCTTTACCCGCAACAGGTCGTCACCGCGCATTTGACTGATCATCTCCAGCCATTCGGAAAAGCCAGCCCATGAAATCGGTTGCTCGCGTATCACCGAATACGAACTGATGCGGTCGTCATGACGGTTGCGGTCTACGTCGGCGTGGTCGCTATGGTGTGCATGGTGATGCCCCTGGTGCTCATGGGCTGGCTCATAGGCCTCAATGCGCAGCCAGGCCTGGACGCCTGCCGTTTTGGCCCTTACATCAAAGCCCGCAGCACCAAAGAAGTCTTCCACGCTCACGTCGCCATCGATCACCACCACCAAGGGCGCTGCGGAATTCAGTGCAGCGATACGTTGGCGCAATGCAAAGAGGTCTTCAGTTTTCACCAGGTCTGTCTTGGTCAGCAAAATTCGGTCGGCCACTGCGGCCTGCTTTACGGCTTCGTCATGTTGGTCCAGCGTAGCCATCGCGTTGACGGCGTCCAGCGTAGTAATGACCTGGTCCAGGCGGTAATGCGCTGTGACAAAGGGATCACTCATCATGGTGTGCAGGATGGGCGCGGGATCGGCCAAGCCCGTAGTTTCGATGATGACGCGCTCGAATGCAGCGCCAGCAGCTGCAACACGTTGGGCGTCCAGCTTATGAAAAGCATCTATCAAGTCGCCGCGCACGGTGCAGCAGACACAGCCATTGGCCAGCAGGACAAGGTCTTCGTCGGCGCGTTGCAGCAAGTCATGGTCCAGCCCCACTTCGCCGAACTCGTTGACGATGATGGCAGTCTTTTGCAACTGCGGATTTTTCAGCAGCCGCGCCAGTACAGTGGTCTTACCGCTGCCAAGAAAGCCGGTCATGACGGTGACCGGAATGAGGTCTGTCATGTTGAGCTTCCCGATCCGTGCAATTTGGCAAAAGACGACAGCGTGCGGCCCAGGCGTTGCAGCAGACCGGCAGCTACGTCGGCAGGCGCATTTACGCAGCCATCTTCATCCATAAGTGCCTTCAGCAGCTGCGACAAACTCCACAGCTGCGACTCTTTCACAAAGGCATGCGCGTGCAAAAAGGCAATCGTTTCACTGCGCTTGTTGCGCTCTGCCTCACCGAGAAGATAGTCGGCGATATCCTGCTCAAAGTCTTCCAGCAGCAAGCTGACACCGCCGGCGCCGCAGGCACAGCCCGACGCCATCGACACATGCTGGCGGGAAAGGCTTTCCCACTGCTGGTGTAGACGGCGCGCTTCCACGGCCGACTCGTTGGTAGCGATTGGACGGTCGACCATCGTGAGGCTCACTGCGGTTTCATGGTGTCTCTGCGCATCGCTGTCGCGGCTGCATCGACACCACCGTCTGGTTTAAAGGCTAGGCCGTAAACTTTTTGGGCCACGTCCGCGCTGACATAGCCTTCGCGTACGTCTTCAGCCACCAATTCCGCGTCACGCTCGATGGCCAGGCCGAAGCCGCCGCCACCGCCCGACTGCATCTTGTAAGCGTCACCACGCGCCAGCCGCACATTGAATATCTTGGCATTCGGCATGCTGCTGTCCCACTGGCCCTTTTTCCGGATCGCGATGCCGTTACCGGCGGCCTCGCCACCGCCCTCCAGCCCCCAGGGCTTGCAGTGCACACGGTCTATGCGTGTAGTCACGGAGAATGGAGACAGCGCTTGCACCACCATTTCTGCGCCCAGTCCGCCGCGCTGTCGGCCAGCGCCGCTGCTGTCCTCGCGTATCGAGTAACTCTCCACCAGCACGGGGTACTTGGATTCAAGCTGCTCGGTCGGGCTGTTGTGGGTGTCGCCGTCGTTAATGCAGACCGTGACAGACACACCATCTTGGCTGGACTTCGCCCCCCAACCGCCGCCTAGCGGGCCAATGCCGACGATAAACAGGCGACCGTCTTCCGGCGAGATGCCATGGATGTTGGGAAATACCAGGTCGGCATGGTGGGCGGCTATGGAACGGTCGGGAATAGCCGCTGCAAGCGCCTTGAAGATGGTATCTATCACCGTCATCGGGATGGTCATCCAGACCCGCATCGGGAAAGGTCGCTCCGCGCTCACCACCGTGCCCATGGGCATGATGACCTTCAGTGGCCTGAAACTGCCATCGTTGACAGGGTAATCGGTCGGCGTGGTCAGGCACTTGTAGGCGACCTGCGCGCAGGCTATCCCGGTAGTGAAGCCCGAGTTGTAAAACCCGCGCACCTGCCGGCTCACGTCCGATAAATCTATCGTCATTTCATCGCCCTCAACGATGACCTTGACCTTGATCGGTATGCGCTGGCCGATATCGAGTCCATCGTCGTCCATGAAGGACTCTGCCTCATAGGTGCCGTCGGGAATGCTCAGCGTGTTGGTACGAGCCACCGCTTCAGAGTGGTCCATGATCTGCACGATGGAGCCCTGCACCGCCGGCCAGCCGTAGCGCTGCACCAGCTCGCTGAAGCGGCGCTCGCCGGTAGTGATCGCCGTGATCTGCGCGCGCAAATCGCCCATGGCACGCTCCGCCAGTCGCACATTCATGGCAATGATGTCAACCAGATCCTGGTTGACAACACCAGCCTTGCGGTATTTGACGATGGGAATCTGTATGCCTTCAGAGTAGATGTCCGTCGTCACACTGCCCAGTGTGCCGCCCACGTCCAGCCAGTGCGCCATACAGCAGGTAAAGGCGATCAGCACACCGTCATGGAAGACCGGCATGGTGAAGGTGAAATGGTTCAAATGACTGCCGGTGGTGTATGCGTCGTTGGTTACCAGGATATCGCCAGGGTGGATGTTGTCCAGCCCGAAATGCCGGATCTTCGCCTTGACGGTTTCCGACATGCCGCGGATGAACATGGGCAAGCCCAGGCCAATCGACACCGTGTCGCCCTCAAGCGTGAACAGGCCCACGGTGAAGTCCAGCGCTTCGTAAATAATCAGGTTGTAGGCGGTTCGGGTCAGGTTGGTCTTCATCTCTTCCGTGACGGCAAACAGCCCGTTGCGGATGATCTCGACGGTGACGGCATCAACAGCCGCAGCGTTGGCGGCGCTGGCAGCGTTGGAGACGCGTGTGGTGAGGGTGGGTTCAGTCATTTCTCTGCTCCTACGCTGATCTGCAAATTACCGAAGGCGTCCACCAAAACGGTGTCGCCGGGCTGCACCACGGTGGTCGATGCGTGCTCCTCTATCAGTGCCGGGCCGCTGATGCGGTTGCCACTGCGCAATGCAGGGCGTTTGTAAACCGGGGTCGATACAAAACCCGAGCTGCGGAAATACACGGGCTTGTGTGCCCGCAGCGCCTCTGATGCAGGCTGCTCGCTGCCCTCGGCAACGGCTTGACGCGGCGGCTTGCGCATGCGGCCCAACACGGTAACGCGCAGGCTGACGAGGTCGGCGGGCTCTTTGGGCGCTGAGGTGCCGTAACGCACCGCATGCAATTCATCGAAATGCCTTTTGATCGCCGCGCGATCCTGTGTCTTGAAGAACTCTGAAGGCAGGTCAACCGTGACAGCATGCTCCTGACCGACATAACGCATGTCCGCAGCGCGTTCTATGACCAAAGCTTCAGGCGTGACAGCGGAGCCGGCAATCGCCTTCAGGCCCTCGGCTTCCATCCCCGCATAAATGGCTTCGATTTCATCAAACGAAACTTCCTCCAGCTTTCGGAAAACCGACCGCACATAGTCGTAGCGCAGATCACTGAACAACATGCCGTAAGCCGAAAAATAACCGGGGGCGAACGGAATCAGCACATTTTTGATGCCCAGTTCACGCGCAATCGCTGACGCATGCAGCGGACCAGCGCCACCGTAGACCACCATGGTGAAACGGCCGGCATCGAGACCGCGCTCGGTCGTCACGGCCTTCACCGCGTGGGACATTGCGGTAACAGCGATACGCAAAATGCCATCCGCCGCCTGCACCGGGTCCATCGCCAGTGGGCCGGCGATCTTGTCCTGCATGGCTCGTTGGGCGGCGGGCAGGTTGAGGGGCATCTCGCCGCCCAGGAAGTTGCCTGCGTCAAGACGACCGAGCAACAAGTTGGCATCGGTCACGGTCGGCTCCACACCGCCGCGGTCATAGCAAGCGGGCCCAGGGCTGGAACCGGCACTTTGCGGACCTACTCGCAATGAGTTGCCGACTTCCAGCCGCGCGATGCTGCCGCCACCTGTGCCAACTTCAAATATATCCATCATCGGAATCTGGATTGGCAAGGCTTTTTCATAGCCACCGATCAGTGCACTGCCGGTAGTTAGCGGTTTGCCTTCGCTGATGACGCCAGCCTTGGCCGTGGTACCGCCCATGTCAAAAGCAATTGCATCGCCCAGTCCGAGCTGCGCACAGATTGCCTGCGCACCGATCACGCCTGCCGCAGGACCAGACTCCAGCATGCGCACACATTCGCGGCGCGCGTCGTCCAGGGGAAACAGACCGCCGGTGGACTGAACTGCATAAAAATCGCCCTTGAAGCCTTGCTCGGTCAAATGCGCTTCGAGCTCACCCAAGTAGGCCGAGACACGCGGGCCCACGTAGGCATTGGCCGCAACCGTGGAGACGCGCTCAAACTCACGGTATTCCTGAGACAGCTCATGCGACGCAGTGACAAACACCCCCGGGATTTCTTCCTGCACGATGGCCTTGACGCGCATTTCGTGCGCCGGATTACGATAGGAGTGCAGCAGCAAAATAGCGACGGCTTCAATGTTTTGCGCCTTCAACTGGCGCGCCAGCACACGCACAGCCGCTTCATCCAGCGCCTTGTAAGTGCTGCCATCGGCTAGCAGGCGCTCGGGCACTTCATAGCGCAGCGAGCGCTTGATAAGAGGCTCGTGCTTGGAGAAGAACAGGTTGTAGGCGTCGGGCCGGTTGACGCGGCCGATTTCATAGATGTCGCGAAAGCCCTCGGTGATCAGCAATGCTGTGCGTGCGCCGCTACGTTCGAGCAAGGTATTGATGACAATCGTCGAGCCATGTAAAAAGAGGTTTCCGTCTTTAACACTGGCGCCGGCACCATCCAAAGTGTTCTGGATGCCTCTGACAAGTTCACCATGCGTGGAGAGCGCCTTGCCGAAAAGCAGCTCGCCGCTGCTTTCGTCAAAGGCGGCCATGTCGGTGAAGGTACCGCCTATATCGACGGCGATGCGTAGCCGACCGGCAGCAGGCGCTTTTGCGTTGGTAATCATTGCTCTTCCTTAAAAATATCGGGACCGCCTGGGTCAGGCTTCGTTCTTCACCACATTGCGCAGCAAGCCGATGCGGCTGATCTCCACCTCGACCACATCACCGTTCGTCATATACAGAGGCGGCTCACGCTTGTCACCCACACCACCAGGGGTGCCGGTCGCAATCACGTCGCCAGGCATCAGCGGGGTGAAAGCGGAGATGTATTCGATGATTACCGGCAAGGTAAAGATCAGGTCGGACAGAAATGCGTGCTGCACCACCACACCATTCAGGCGTGTCGTGATGGTCTGCGCCCCGAGGTCAGGCACTTCATCAGGCGTGGTCAGGCAGGGACCAAAAGCGCCGGTGCCAGGAAAGTTCTTACCCGGGGTCCATTGGTGGGTGTGACGCTGCCAGTCGCGCACCGAGCCGTCGTTGAAACAGGCGTACCCGGCAATATGGTCCAAGGCATTGGCTTGCGTGATATTGCGGCCGCCCTTGCCGATGACAATGGCGAGTTCACCTTCAAAATCAAAGCGCTCGGATATGTTTGGCTTGACGAGCGACGCGTCGTGCGCCACCAGCGTGTCAGCAAAACGCGTGAAGATCGCCGGGTAATCCGAGTCAGCGCGCTTGGTCTCGGCCACATGGGTTTTGTAGTTCAGGCCGACGCAAAATATTTTTTTCGGCCTGGTGATCACTGGTAGCAGCTTAACCTCACTCATTGCAAGGGTAGGCAATTGGGAAGCTGCGGCCTTTGCCAGCTCAGGCAGCGCGCCGGCATCGAGTACGGCAAGCAGGTCGGAATATCGTTGACCGAAGCTACTGCCGAGGTCGATGATCTTGTTGCCTGTGAGGCTGCCGTAGCTGGTTTTGCCGCCGGCTTCAAATGTGACCAGTTTCATGGGTTTACTCCGTGATCTCCCGCATCGAGAGGTGTCTGGAAAGTATAAAATTTCAGCAGTCATTCTGATACCTGCCAGGCATGTATCTTAGATATGTTTTTTTATGCATATCATCTTGCGAACTGGAAACTGCCATGAACCATGCCGCGCTCAAGCTTTTCATTGATGTGTCCGAACTCGGCAGCCTGACCAAAACTGCCCTGCTGCACCGTACAACACAGCCGCACATCAGCCGGCAAATCAGCGCGCTGGAGCGCCAGTGCGGTGGTCGCCTGTTCCAGCGAACCGGACGCGGCGTGGTGCTGACCGCACTGGGCGAGCAGATCATGCCGCGCGTTCGTGGCTGGCTGATGGACACAGACCAGCTTCTCAACGACATCAAAAAAGCATCAGGCACGCCTGTAGGCACGGTGCGCATAGGTATATTGCCCTCCACCGCTCACCCGCTTGTGAGCACGCTTTATTACCGGCTAAAGGAGAGCTTTCCTCTGGTCAAGCTGGTGGTGCGCGAGGGCCAGGGCTCCCAGCTGGAAAGCTGGCTTGAAAATGGCCTGGTCGACCTGGCGCTGGTATTTCGCCACGGCACGCATCCACGCGAGGGCGAAACCTGGCTGATCAAGACCGATACCTTCCTGGTGGGCGCGGCAAACGACGAACTGACCCGCAATCCGACCATTGCGTTCAGCCAGCTCGACAATCTGCCACTGGTGCAGTTCTGCAGGCCCAACAGCTGGCGCGACCAACTCGACGAGCTCGGCCGTCAAAACGGCATCAGCATTACCACGGCAATGGAGGCCGATTCGCTGACGCTGCAAACCGAGATTGTTTCGAGGGGCGGTTGTTATGCTGTGTTGGGGCCTTATGCGATTGCGGAAGGCCTGCGCTCGGGCAAGCTGCAGGCCGCGCGCATTGTTGAGCCGGACATGACGCGCTACATCGCACTCGCACTCTCGCGTCATGCGCCTTCAACGCTGACTTGCCGGACCGTCAAGCAGATGATTCTCGATATCGTGAAAGCTTTGGCGGAGGCAGACAGTTCCCAACGCGAGTCCATAGAAACCGGGTCGCAATGACGCACCTTCACATCCGCGGCAATAAGGCGGCGATACCCATCAACGGTCACGCCCGCCAGAGAGGTAAAAGTCAGCCAGTACGAATTTGCGCGCTACGCAGGATCATGGATAGAAAAATAGAATGCTACGCTTTTGGTAGCTGCAAGCGCTCGCTGCATGGGCGTAACAGATCAAATTTAGCATAAAAAAAAGCGCCTTCAAGGCGCTTTTTTGCTGGCAGCACGCTGCCACAAGTGCAGTAAAACCGGCTTAGCCGCCTTTTGAAGGACGCTTGCCAGGGTTCTTTTTGCTGCGTGTGTGTGAACCACGCTCCAGGCTGATCTTCTGGCCGCGGCCAGTGGTGGTGGTGTAGCCGTTAGGTGGAACTGGCTTTGGGGCGCAGATGTCGGCTTCGACTCTGATTTTTTTAGGCATGGAGGACTCCGGTTGAAATTGGCTTAATCCAAGATTTTAAGCTACTGGCCACAGACACCGTCCAGCGAAGCCCTTTCCGGCCCCTGCAAGCTAAGCAGACGCCCAGCGCAAAGCCCCCTGACGCCCTGACAATCGGCTATTCGACCGTCGCGCCCGAGGCCTGCACAATGCCGCGCCACTTCTGGTAGTCGGACTTGAGCAGGCTTGAAAACTGCTCGGGCGTCATGCTCTGCGTCTCCGCGCCCTGCGCGTGGATGGCTGCCTTGACATCGGGCAGCGCAAGCAATTTGTTGACCTCGGCATTGACCACCGCAACCACCTCCCTGGGGGTTGCGGCTGGCATGAAAAGGCCATACCAGGTGCTGACATCAAAGTCCTTGTAGCCGAGTTCGGCCACCATAGGCACCTCTGGCAGCGAGGTACTGCGACGCGCCGAAGTCACCGCCAGCGGTCGCAACTTGCCGGCCTTGATTTGCGCCATGGCCGACGGTAGCGAAGACACCATCAGGTCCACATTACCCGCCAGCACGTCCATCAGGGCCGGGTTGGAGCCTTTGTAGGGCACGTGGGTGATCCTGATATTGGCCGCGCTCTTGAATATCTCGCCGGCCAGATGAATCGTTGTGCCGTTGCCGGGGGAGCCGTAGGTGATGCTGTCGGGCGCTGCACGCGCAGCAGCCACCACATCGGCCAGCGACTTGAAGCGCGAAGTACTGGCGGTGACGATGACCACGGGCGTGTAGGCCACATGGGCCACGGCCACCAGATCCCGGGTCGGGTCGTAGCTGAGGTTTTTATAAAGCCAGGGCGCCACCACCAGGTTGTCTTTTTGTCCCATCACCATCTCATAGCCAGTTGGCGCCGCCCTGACCGCTTCGGCAATGCCTATGGTGCCGCCAGCGCCCGCGCGGTTGTCCGGCACCACCGTCCACTTGCTGACTTCGGTGAGCTTGTTGGCCACCAGCCGCGACAGGATGTCCGTGCCGCCGCCCGGCGGAAAGGGCACGATCAGTCGCACCGGCTTGCTCGGGAAGGCCAGCGTCTGGGCCTGCAGGCCAGCCCCTAGAAGCGAAACCAGCATCAACACTATCAATTTGCGAATCATGGGGAAAGTCTCTTGGGATTGAACTGGCGGCATTTATACCGCCTCACGCAGCGGCAAATTCACCAGCAGGTTCTGCGGCTTGAGCTTGACCACGCCGTCAGTATTCATCATAAGTCCGAGGTAAACCGGTTTACCGGCCACATCGGCACGCATCTCGCGCGCATCGGCGAAGTCCAGTCGAAACAGGCTCACCAGGCGCAGCAGGCGCGCGGGCTCGACCTCGCGGCCCTCATACAAGTCGTTGAGCAAGGCTGTCGCCTCCACGTCGAGTCCCACATGCCAGCGCCAGGCCTCGTCATCGACCTTTTGCAGCGGCCTGACAGTCACCGCCACGCCCAGGAAATGCCCAACCCATTTCTGCAACACGCTGGCCAGCGCCTTGAGACCAGAACGCGCCCGGGTCATGGTGAAGACCAGGCCGTGGCTCAGGTCATTGCTGACCTCGTGCGTGAGGTCAAGCAAGAATCGATGCTGACCGATCTGCGAGGCGGCAAAAAAATCTGGTGCGTTGTCGTCCGTGAGAACCTGCATATTGATGCTGCGCAGGGGCGCCTTGGCTTCTGCAAGAAAACGTCCAAAATCACCCAGGCCGCCCGTTTCATTGAACATGTCCAGCGTTTCGCGGTCACCGCTGAGCACCTGACCGTCCTGGCTGCTGATGCGCTGGCTACGAAACAGCATCTCGGCAGCTCTGAGCTCGTAGGCGTCACCAGAGTCTTCCAGCACATGCCGCAGGATGGCCTGGACCAGCAAATCGATAAACAGCGGCGGTATGTTGATGCTGCCGCCACCCTGCCTGGGGAACAAGCTCAGGTAATAGGCTTCCAGCGTGCCGGCAGCCAGCAAGCCATCACGAAACCGCAAAAACAGGCTGTAGCTGTCGCGCGCATCCGCGTCTTGCAGGGCTTGCAGTTCAGCGGCAGAAACCGGTTTTGCCGGTTGCAGCACCAGCGCCGCGTGCAGGGCCAGTTCAGCCGGGCAGGACTCAGCGACTGGCGCGAGTTCAGGCCGGGCCAGAAATACCCGCAGAAAGTCGTCGCCAGGCTTGAGCCAGCCGCGATCGTTGCGCGCGAGTCGCGGATAAGTCTCGTTAAGGGGCAGACGGGGGTTGTCTTTGGCCGAAGGATTTTGCATGGCCGCAATCGTCGCACACTGCGCGCCCGCCCCGCCGAACCCGCCTCAACACGCCTCAACACGCCAGACAAGCAAAACTACCTAAGGGTCTTACCCGGTATCGCCACCAGAAGCGGCTGGCTACCATCAACGCCAGAAACCGAAGTAACTGCTCGCAGTCGCCGGGCAATCCAGCCAAGCCGGCCGTTCGCGTCGCTTCACACATTCACCTGCCGGAGATTCATTTGTCAGTTGAGTTCATTCTTGAAACCCAAGGCCTGAGCAAAGAATTCAAGGGATTCGTCGCCGTCAACAACGTGGACCTCAAGGTCCAGCGTGGCCACATCCATGCACTGATAGGACCGAACGGCGCCGGAAAAACCACGTTTTTCAACCTGCTGACCAAGTTTTTGCCGCCCACACGCGGCGCCATCGTGTTCAACGGCGTGGACATCACACATGAAAAGCCGGCGCAAACTGCGCGGCGCGGCATCGTGCGCTCGTTCCAGATTTCTGCTGTTTTCCCGCACATGACGGTTCTGGAAAACGTGCGCGCGGCCTTGCAGCGCCAGCTTGGTACCTCGTTTCATTTTTGGAAAGCCGAGGACACGCTGTTTCATCTGCACCAGCGTGCGCGTGAACTGCTGGCCGAGGTCGACCTGGAACAATTCGCCGATGAAGTGACCGTGAACCTGCCCTATGGCCGCAAACGGGCGCTGGAGCTGGCCACCACATTGGCGCTCGAGCCAGAGCTGATGCTGCTGGACGAGCCGACCCAGGGCATGGGCCACGAAGACGTGGACCGCGTGACCCAGCTGATCAAAAAAGTCTCTGTAGGCAGAACCATATTGATGGTCGAGCACAACATGAACGTGGTCTCATCGATTGCCGACCGCATCACGGTCTTGCAACGCGGCGCCATCATTGCAGACGGGCCTTATGCCGATGTTGCGAAGAACCCTCTGGTGATCGAGGCCTATATGGGCACCACCAACACCGATCTGCAGGGAGCCCACTGAATGGCCCCCACGCTTTTCACTTCATGCGCATCGCTGCACTCGACACCTCTGACCGGCTGCAGGAGCTTTGCATGAGCAAAGAACTCCTCAAGATTGAAGACCTGCACGCCTGGTATGGTGAATCGCACATCCTGCATGGCGTGAACCTCACCGTCAATGAGGGCGAAGTCGTGACGCTGCTGGGTCGCAATGGCGCCGGCCGCACCACCACCATGCGCGCCATTGTTGGCCTGACCGGCAGCCGCAAGGGCTCGATCAAAGTCAAGGGTGAAGAAACCATCAAGCTGGCGCCGCACAAAATAGCCAGGCTCGGAATCGGCTACTGCCCGGAAGAACGCGGCATTTTTGCCAGCCTGACGGCGGAAGAAAACCTGATGCTGCCGCCGACCATTGCGCCAGGCGGCATGAGCATTGACGAAATCTACGCGATGTTCCCCAATCTCAAGGAACGCGCCAACAGCCCCGGCACCCGGCTGTCGGGCGGCGAGCAGCAGATGCTGGCCGTGGCGCGCGTTTTGCGCACTGGCGCGCGGCTGCTGCTGCTCGATGAAATCTCCGAGGGCCTAGCGCCGGTGATCGTACAAAAGCTGGCAGAGATGATTCTCACGCTCAAGGCCAAGGGCTACACCATCGTGCTGGTCGAGCAGAACTTCCGTTTTGCCGCGCCGCTGGCTGACCGTTTTTATGTCATGGAGCACGGCACCATCGTGAAACAGTTTGCACAACACGAGCTGTCCGCGAACATGGGCATGCTGCAAGAGTACCTGGGGGTCTGATCCGTCCACACGGGCCCGGCCAACTTATCCACGTCAACTTCAACACACTTCAACAGGAGAGACTCATGAAACTCAAATCCATCGTCGCCGCCATTGCACTGGGCTTTGTAGCCGTCGCTTCGGCGCAAAACACAGGTCCGGTCAAGATCGGCTTCATCACCGACATGTCCAGCCTGTATGCAGACATCGACGGCCCGGCCGGTGGCGAAGCCATCAAATGGGCGGTGCAGGACTTCGGCGGCAAGGTGCTAGGCCGCCCGATCGAAGTGCTGACCGCCGACCACCAGAACAAGGCCGACGTTGCCAGCTCCAAAGCGCGTGAGTGGATAGACAAGGACGGCCTGTCCATGCTGATTGGCGGCACCAGCTCAGGCACGGCACTGGCCATGGCCAAAGTCACGGCAGAAAAGAAACGCCCCTTCATCGCCATCGGCGCAGGCTCGGCCCGATTGACCAATGAAGACTGCTCGCCCTACACCGTTCACTATGCCTACGACACGGTGGCACTGGCCAAGGTTGCAGGCTCCGCGCTGGTCAAGGCCGGCAATAAAAACTGGTTCTTCCTGACCGCCGACTACGCCTTTGGCTACTCGCTGGAAGGCGACGCCTCCACCGTGGTCAAGGCCAACGGCGGCACGGTGGTCGGCGCGGTGCGCCATCCGCTCAATGCGTCTGACTTCTCGTCCTTCTTGCTGCAGGCGCAATCGTCCAAAGCGCAGATTCTGGGTCTGGCCAATGCCGGCGGCGACTTCACCAATGCAATGAAGGCCGCCAAGGAATTCGGCATCACCAAAACCATGAAGGTCGCCGGCCTGCTGGTCTTCATCAACGACGTGCACAGCCTGGGCTTGGCAAACACCGAGGGCTTGCAACTGGCCGATAGCTGGTACTGGAACCAGGACGACGCATCGCGCAAATTCGCCAAGCGCTTTTTTGAAAAATACAAACGCATGCCGTCCAGCCTGCAGGCCGCTGACTACTCGGCCGCCACCAACTACCTCAAAGCCGTGCAGACCGCTGGCACGACGGACGCAGACAAGGTCATGAGCACGCTCAAGGGCATGAAGATTGACGACTTCTACAACAAGGGCCAGATCCGCGCCGATGGCCGCATGATTCACGACATGTACCTGTTCGAAGTCAAGAGCGCCAAAGACTCCATCACGCCATGGGACTACTACAAGACCGTAGCCAAGGTTCCTGGTGAGCAGGCTTTCACGACGGTCGCAGAGTCGAAGTGCTCGCTGCTCAAGAAATAAGGCTGCGGTAAAGCGCGTCACGGCGGCCGGTGATTCACGCAGTCACCGGCCAGCCCTGAGCTGATCCGTGGCGCAGCTTTGATCTGCGTGAATTTTTGCTTCGTGATTTCTGAATTTTTAGGTGTTCTGACAGGTCCTCATGGAAATCTTCGGCATTCCCCTGCAAGCTTTTTTAGGCCAGCTCTTGCTGGGCCTGGTCAACGGCGCGTTTTACGCGATGCTGAGCCTGGGCCTGGCCGTCATCTTCGGGCTGCTGGGCATTGTGAACTTTGCCCACGGCGCGCTCTACATGCTCGGTGCGTTTGCTGCCTGGATCATGCTCGACCAGTTCGGCATCAACTACTGGGCGGCACTGATTCTTGCGCCACTGGTTGTGGGCATTCTGGGCATGGTGATAGAACGCCTTTTCCTCAAACATCTCTACAAGCTGGACCCGCTTTACGGCCTGCTGCTGACGTTTGGCCTTTCACTGATTGCCGAAGGCGTGTTCCGTGAGCTTTACGGCGTGTCCGGCCAGTCGTACAACGTGCCTGAGCTGCTGTCCGGCGCGACCAATCTGGGCTTCATGGTGCTGCCCAACTACCGCGCCTGGGTCGTGCTGGTGTCACTCACGGTCTGCCTGGGGACCTGGTTCCTGATTGAGCGCACCCGGCTGGGCGCCTATTTGCGCGCAGGCACGGAAAACGCGGCGCTGGTGCAGGCCTTTGGTGTGAACGTACCGCTGATGGTGATGCTGACCTACGGTGCAGGCGCAGCGCTCGCCGGACTGGCGGGTGTGCTGGCCGCACCCATCATCCAGGTCAATCCCTTGATGGGGTCCAACCTGATCATTGTGGTGTTTGCCGTGGTGGTCATTGGCGGCATGGGCTCGATTCTGGGCTCCATCGTCACCGGCCTGGGCCTGGGCATCATCGAAGGCATGACGCGGGTGTTCTACCCGGAAGCCTCCAATATTGTGGTCTTCGTCATCATGGTGCTGGTGTTGATGGTCAGACCGGCTGGTCTCTTTGGTAAAGAAATATGACCCCCACGCTTTTCACTTCTTGTAATACGCTGCCCCCCGAGGGGGCGCTGCGCCTGCGGCCTGGCAAAGCCAGTTCCGCGGCCCCGGTTTGCCATACTCCCGCCGCTCGTAGATTTGAAAAAAATGAATAGCTATAACCGCATCACGCGCATCACCTACCTTGCGCTGCTGGCAGTGGCACTGGCGTCGCCCTTTCTTGGGCTTTATCCGGTGTTTGTGATGAAGCTTTTGTGCTTTGCATTGTTCGCCTGCGCCTTCAACCTGTTGCTGGGTTTCACCGGCCTGCTGTCTTTTGGCCATGCGGCATTTTTTGGCTCGGCCGCCTACGTCACCGGCTGGTTCATCAAGTCGCAAAACTGGACGCCTGAACTGGGCCTGCTCGCCGGTGCTGTGGCAGCAGGACTGATAGGCCTGCTGGTCGGGCTGGTGGCGATCAGGCGCCAGGGGATTTACTTCGCCATGATCACACTGGCGATTGCGCAGATGGTGTACTTCGTCTGCCTGCAAGCGTCATTTACTGGCGGCGAAGACGGCCTTCAGGGCGTACCGCGCGGCAAGCTCTTTGGCTTGATCTCGCTCGAATCGGACATCGCGCTTTACTACCTGATCGTCGCGATTTTTGTCGCCTCCTTTCTGTTCATATCGCGCATCGTGCATTCGCCCTTTGGTCAGGTACTCAAGATGATTCGCGAGAACGAGCCCCGCGCCATTTCGCTGGGCTACCAGGTTGACCGCTACAAACTGCTGGCCTTCGTGCTGTCTGCTGCGCTGGCAGGTCTGGCCGGCTCAATGAAAACGCTGGTGATGGGCTTTGCCACGCTGTCAGACGTTCATTGGTCGATGTCGGGTGAAGTGATACTGATGACCTTGCTGGGCGGCGTGGGCACCTTCTTCGGGCCCGTCATGGGCTCTGGCATCGTGATTGCGCTGCAGAACCTGCTGGCCGACAAGGTCGGCTCCTGGGTCACCGTGATCATTGGCGTGATCTTCGTGCTGTGCGTGCTGGCTTTTCGCAAAGGCGTGGTCGGCGAATTGCACGCCTGGCGCGAGCGCCGCCGCGATGCGGCATTGAAGCTGGCCAAGCGGCACTGATTGCGCCGGACCGCAGGCGCAGCAAGCGCGCGTGGTCGGGGTATTCTTCAAGCAGGGGCCGCGGGACTGGCTTCGCCAGACCGCAGGCGCAGCAGCACCCTCAGGAGGCAGTGAGCTACACGCAAGTAGAGCGAGCTTGGGGGCCAACAATTTCCCGCCGGGCCGCCCCAAGGGAAATTAGCCCCCTCGGGGGGCAGCAAGCTACACGAAGTGAGCGAGCGTGGGGGCCACGCTCGCTGGCCACACTCACTCTCCATCCGTAGACAAGGCGTAGTCCACCCGCTGCGGCAGCACCAGTTGCCCCTGGCCATTGGCGACGGCCTGAATGTAAATCTGCGGCTGGCTGACGTTGACACGGCCAAAAATGGTCGCAAAGGCAATATCGGCGGCGTCGCGGCCGGTACAAAAACGTACAAAGCCCATAGGAATCGCCGTACCCGAGGGGTCAAAGATGTACCAGCGGCCGGGAAAGTTTTCGCCTCCAAGATAGACCTCAACGTAGGCATGAAAGTCAGGCGGGCCAAGCACGGCATCGGCGCCATAGTCCATGCCGCTCACCATGCGCGCTGGCAGGTTCACGGCCCGGCACAGCGCAATCATCAGATGCGCGAAGTCGCGGCAGACACCCACCCGCTCAATCAGGGTATCCAGCGCCGAGGTGCCGCTGGTGCTGGTGTTGCCCTGAAAACTCACGGTGCGCTCGACCCAGTCGCAAATCGCTTTGGCACGCAGGTAGCCCAAGGGCAGATGGCCAAACTCCTGCTGGGCCAGCGTCAGCAGACGGTCTGACTGGCAATAGCGGCTTGGATAAAGATAGGGCAGCACGTGACCAGGCAAATCCAGCGGGCTGAGCTCGACCAGCGCCTCGGGCGCCGCCTCGAAATGGACCAGCTCCACCACAGCACTGTAGTTGAGCGTGAACTCACCGCTGCTGGCGCGCAGGCGCAGCAGGCGGCTTTGGGTCAGCTTGTCCACATCGTGGCTTGGCGCCAGGCTCTGGTTGAACTGCAATGACTCGCTCACTACCCGCTGCCGGGGCGTGCGCGCAGCCTGGATGTTGAAAATGAAATCGCAGCTGCTATCGAGTACCTCGTAGCTCAGCTGGACAGAAAATTCAAGTCTGACCATGGACAGGTTTCATCTGATGGCGTCAATCAAGAAGGGCCGGACGCAAGGCCCGCACGGGCGCAGCGGTGTGCCCGGCAGCCCGGTTCCGGCAAATCATGATTAGGCCTGCAGGCCAGACCGCGTTTTGCAAAAAGTGGTTTTTCCCGAACTGCTAGACCTGCACGGTCTGACGCGCTGGCGGCAAGCGCGCCTACAACCGCCTGAGCGGTGTCGCCTGGCAGGCTTTAGCCGGCGTGAAACTGCGCGGCGTTTTTACCCTTGAAGGGTGCGTAGAAGGCCTTGATGACCAACATGTCCGCCTCGATATCGCCGGTTGGATGGAAAACCGGCCCCAGCCCGCTGAGCTTTTTTTCGTAATCCATATAGGCCATCACGATGGGTGCCTGGGCCGCCACGGCAATGTAATAAAACCCGGTCTTCCAGACCCGGGTGTTGCTGCGTGTGCCTTCGGGCGGCACCACCAGTTGCATGGCGCCGTCAGCCGCCTGCAGCGCCGCAGCCGATGCGGCAACCAGGTTGTTGGCGCGGTCCCTGTTGACGGGAATGCCGCCCAGCCACATCATGAGGCCACGAAAAGGCGGCTTGAAGATCTGTTCTTTGCCCATCCAGTAGATATTCAGCCGCAGCGCAAACGCCACCATCAGGGTGTAGGGCAAGTCCCAGTTGCTGGTGTGCGGCGCGGCGATCAGCACGCTCTTGCTGCCGCCAGGCGGCAAACTGCCCGTGATCTTCCAGCCTGTGAGTTTCAAAAAGCTGATGGAAAAAACGCGGAGCAAGGTGTTGACAACGGGCGTGTCAAAGATGGTGCGGTGCATGGGCTATCTGGTCGGTGAAAACAGCAGACCGTCTGACAGCCCACAAAACAGGTCAGCTCACCATCCATCAGGCATACAAACGTATTTAATGCGCAAACTGACAGCAATTTAACCAATTTTGATAGTTTAAAGGTTTTGCAGCCCTCGCCAGCCTTGAATCTTCGCGCAGCTAGACGACCAGGCAAAAGCTTTTTGCTATTTTATTTGTAGCTGCTAGCGCCCGTCGGCATTGCCTAAAACGGTCAAAACGGCAGCGTCAGACCTTGGTAGTCCACCAGCGCGCCGCTGTCCGAGGCCTGCAGGCCATCGAGCACGCCCAGCAGCTGGCGTGCGGCCTCGCTTGCCGGCCGTACTTTCAGGCCGGTCTTGGCAAAGGGCTGGCTCAAGGGCGTCTCCACCGTGCCTGGATGCAAGCTCACACAGATGCTGTCCTTGTTGCGCCGCGTCAGCTCCACCGCGGCCGTTTTGACCAGCTGGTTGAGCGCCGCCTTGGACGCCCGGTAGCCATACCAGCCGCCCAGGGCGTTGTCGCCAATGCTGCCGACCCGGGCAGACACAAAACCGGCAACGCAGCGGCCGCGTTTGGGCAGCAACGGTAAAAAGTGCTTCATCACCAGGGCCGGGCCCAGGGTGTTGATGGCAAAAACATGGCGCAGATAGGCTTCGTCCAGGTTGGCCAGACTGCGTTCCGGCTGACCCGCCTGGCCATGCAAAAAGCCGGTGGCCACCAGCAGCAGCCGGAGCTCAAGCCCGGACGCGGCACACAGCTCGGCGACCCTGCTGGCCGCGTCACGAATACTGGCCTCGTCGAGGTAGTCCATGCGCAGCTCACTGCTGCGGCTGATACCCATGACCCGGCCATCAGCCCCTGCGGCCTGCCGGTCCTGCTCCAGCTGCGCAAGCAAGGCGGCGCCCAGACCGCCGCCGGCACCGATCACCAGAGCCAGGCCAGGTGAGGCCGGCGCATTCAGATCGGTAGGCGCGGCGCTCAAGCCTCGTCCATGAAGCGGACCTTGACGCTTTTGCCCTTGACGCCGCCGCTGGCGAGTTTTTGCTGGGCCTGGCTGGCAATACCCCGGTCAACCGCCACATAGGTTGAAAACTCGTTGACGTTGATCTTGCCAACCTGCTCGCGCGTGAAGGGCGGCACATTGCCGTCCGCGCCGGTGAGCGCGCCCAGTACGTCGCCAGCGCGGATTTTTTCCTTGCGGCCGCCAACAATTTGCAGCGTCACCATGGGCGGCAACAGCGGTTCATTGCTGGCGGGCGTCAGATCGCTGAGCTTGTGCCATTCGGACTCGGCTTTTTGCAGCACCTCGATCTTGCCGACATAGCCCATCTCGTCCATGCTGGCCAGGCTGATCGCCATGCCCTCTTCGTCAGCACGCCCGGTGCGGCCAATGCGGTGGATATGCACCTCGGCGTCAGGCGTGACATCGACGTTGATGACCATCTCCAGCTGCGCGATGTCCAGGCCACGCGCCGCCACGTCGGTCGCGACCAGCACCGAGCAGCTGCGGTTGGAGAACTGCACCAGCACCTGGTCGCGTTCGCGCTGTTCAAGCTCGCCAAACAGCGCCAGTGCGCTGAAGCCCTGGTCTTTCAAATAGGCCACCAGCGCACGGCATTGCGACTTGGTGTTGCAAAACGCCAGCGTGCTGGCCGGGCGGAAGTGGCGCAGGACCTGCGCCACGGCGCCCAATCGGGCTTCGTCATGGTCGCTGTCGGGCACCTGGTACCAGCGCTGCTGGATCTTGGTTTTTTCGTGCTGCGCCTGCACTGTGATGGTTTGCGGCGATTTCATGAACTGCTGGCTGAGCTTGGCGATGCCTTCAGGATAGGTCGCAGAAAACAGCAGCGTCTGGCGCTCTTTCGGGCACTGCTTGGCGACCGTCACGATGTCCTCGAAAAAGCCCATGTCCAGCATGCGGTCCGCCTCGTCCAGCACCAGCGTATTCATGGCTTCCAGATTGAGGTTGCCACGGCCCAGGTGGTCCATGATGCGGCCTGGTGTGCCGACAATGATGTGCGCGCCGTTTTCCAGGCTGGCCGACTGGTTGCGCAGCGGCACGCCGCCGCACAGCACAACGACCTTGACGTTTTCTTCGGCGCGCGCCAGACGCCGGATTTCGGTCGCGACCTGGTCGGCCAGCTCGCGCGTGGGGCACAAAACCATGGCCTGCACGGCAAAACGCCGCGGATTCAGGTTGGCCAGCAGGGCAATGCCGAAAGCGGCGGTCTTGCCGCTGCCGGTTTTGGCCTGGGCGATCAGGTCTTTGCCCAGCAGGGCCAGGGGCAGACTGGCCGCCTGAATCGGTGTCATTTGCAGGTAGCCAAGCTGCTGCAGGTTGGCCAATACATGGGCCGGAAGGGATAAAGCGCTGAAGTCGGAGGAGGAAGAAGTCATGCGCAATTATCATGGCTGGTGACTTTTGCTCTAGGAATACCCATGCAGACTTTCGACTTTGACCTTTTTGTGATCGGTGGCGGCAGCGGCGGCGTGCGCGCGGCACGCATGTCTGCCCAGCGCGGCGCCCGCGTCGGCCTGGCCGAAGTCGCCGACATGGGAGGTACCTGCGTTAACGTCGGCTGCATTCCCAAAAAGCTCTACAGCTACGCCGCCCACTATGCCGAAGCGTTTGAGGAATCCCATGGTTTTGGCTGGGTCGGCAAGGCGCCCAGCCTGGACTGGGACCTCCTCAAGGCTAACCGGGCCAAGGAAATCTCACGCCTGAACGGCATTTATGTGCAATTGCTGGACAGTGCCGGTGTCAAGATCATCAAGGGCTGGGCGCGTCTGATCGACGCCCACACGGTAGAGGTCGGCAAGCACCGCTTCAGCGCCAGGCATATCCTGATTTCCACTGGCGGCACTGCCTCGGTGCCCGCCGTGCCAGGCCACGAACATGTGCTGACATCGGACCACATGTTTGACCTGAGTCCCTTTCCCAAACGCCTGCTGGTGGTGGGCGGCGGCTACATTGCCTGCGAGTTCGCCTCCATATTCAACGGCCTGGGCGCCCAGGTCACGCAAATCCATCGCGGCGAAAAGCTGCTGACGGGTTTTGACGAGGATGTACGCAGCTTTATTGCCAGCGAAATGCGCAAGACCGGCGTTCAGCTGCAGCTGGGCACGCAGGTTGAAGCCATCAGCCAGACCAGCCACGGCCTGCAGGTGACGCTCAAGGGCGGCGCTGAAGCCGTCACGGTCGACGCCGTGCTGTACGCCACCGGCCGCGTTCCCAACACCAACGGACTGGGGCTGGAGGCGGCAGGCGTTGCTGTCAATGCTGGCGGCGCCATTCAGGTCAACGAGCACTACCAGACCTCGGTGGCCTCGATCTACGCGCTGGGCGACGTGACGGCGCGAATCCAGCTCACGCCGGTCGCACTGGGCGAGGCCATGGTGGTGGTCGACCAGCTGTTTGGCCCGGCCGCGGGCAAGAAGCCGCGCAGCATGAGCTACGACTTCATTGCGACAGCGGTATTCACCCATCCCAATATCGGCACCGTCGGCTATTCGGAAGCCGCAGCCCGGGAAAAGTTCGACAGCATCAGCGTCTACCGCAGCGACTTCAAGGCGCTCAAGCACACACTGAGCGGCAGCACGGAGCGCACATTGATGAAGCTGCTGGTGGACGACGCCACCGACCGTGTGGTGGGCCTGCACATGGTGGGCGCGGATGCAGGTGAAATTGTGCAGGGTTTCGCGGTTGCGATGAAGGCTGGCGCAACCAAGGCGGTTTTCGACAGCACAATTGGCATTCACCCCACGGCGGCCGAAGAGTTCGTGACCATGCGCGAACCCGTGAAGCAAGCCGGTTAACAGACTACTGCAAACCCGAGAATTCATGCCCATGCCCTACCTGCCAAGCTTTATCGCTCCAAGCCGCTACCTCGATGCCGCCGCCGCCCTGGCCCAGGTGCGCGCCATTTACGACCAGCAGATTGCGCATCTGCGCAGCGCCATGCAGCGCTACGTGGCCGGTGAGGCCCTGCCCGGCCACGTGCGCGCCTGCTATCCCTTTGTGCGCATACACACCGACACCGTGGCGCGCGTGGCCGCCATGCCAGACAGCCCGCAGCTGAGTTACGGCTTTGTAGCCGGGCCAGGCCGCTTTGAAACCACGCTGACGCGGCCCGACCTGTATGGCGAGTACTACCTTGAGCAGTTCCGGCTGCTGCTGCAAAACCATGGCGTGGAGCTCGAAGTCGGCACCAGCACCCAGCCTATTCCCGTGCACTTCTCATTTGCCGAGCATGACCATATTGAAGGCAACCTGGACCTGGCCAGACGCACGCTGATGCGCGATGTGTTTGACCTGCCAGACCTCGCGGCCATGGACGACGGGATTGCCAACGGCACCTTTGAAGCCAAGGCCGGCGAGCCGCAACCGCTGTCGCTGTTTACCGCCGCGCGCGTGGACTACTCGCTGCAGCGCCTGCGCCACTACACCGGCACCTCACCCGACTGGTTCCAGAACTTTGTACTGTTCACCAACTACCAGTTTTATATTGACGAGTTTGTGCGGCTGGGGCACGCGGCCATGGCCGACCCCGACAGCGAGTACAGCTGCTTTGTGGAGCCCGGCAATGTGGTGACGCGCCGCGTGGGATCGCCCGCGCAGGCGCCAGACGCCTTGGGCGTGCCGCCGCCACGCCTGCCGCAAATGCCGGCCTACCACCTGATGCGGGCCGACCGCAGCGGCATCACCATGGTCAACATTGGCGTCGGTCCGGCGAATGCCAAAAACATCACCGACCACATTGCCGTGCTGCGCCCGCATGCCTGGGTCATGCTGGGCCACTGCGCGGGATTGCGCAACACCCAGCAGCTGGGCGACTACGTGCTGGCCCATGGCTATGTACGCGAAGACCATGTGCTGGACGAGGAACTGCCGCTGTGGGTGCCGATACCGGCGCTGGCCGAAATCCAGAAAGCGCTGGAGCAGGCAGTTGAAGACGTGACCCACCTGAAAGGCCCAGAACTCAAGCGCATCATGCGTACGGGCACCGTGGCCTCCACTGACAACCGCAACTGGGAACTGCTGCCGGGCAACCAGCCGCAGCGCCGTTTCAGTCAAAGCCGGGCGATTGCGCTGGACATGGAAAGTGCCACCATCGCGGCCAACGGCTTTCGTTTTCGCGTGCCCTATGGCACCTTGCTGTGCGTGAGCGACAAACCGCTGCACGGCGAAATCAAGCTGCCCGGCATGGCCAACCACTTTTACCGCGAGCGGGTGGACCAGCATTTACGCATAGGCATTCGCGCCATCGAGCTGCTGCGTGCCGAAGGCATCAGTGAGCTGCACAGTCGCAAGCTGCGCAGCTTCTCGGAAGTGGCGTTTCAGTAAACCCGGCCGAAGTTTCATTCGAGCGATTCAAGCCGCACGCGGCCTGACAAGGGCTGCTGCCTTCTTGGCATTGACACGTGCGACTTCTACATCAGCATCAAAAGCCAAGGCCACGCCCATGCGGCGTTTGACAAAACTCTCGGGCTTGCCGAACAGGCGGATGTCGGTATTGGGCACACCCAGCGCCTGGGCGACACCGTCAAAGACGATGCCCATGGCGTCCACGCCACCGTAAATCACGGCGCTGGCACCCGGGCTTCTGAGCGCGGTGTTCACGGGCAGGCCGAGGATGGCGCGCGCATGCAGTTCAAACTGGGTCTGCACCTGCGTACACATGGTCACCATGCCGGTGTCGTGCGGCCGCGGGCTGACTTCGCTGAACCACACCTCGTCGCCCTTGACAAACAACTCCACGCCAAAAACGCCCTGCCCGCCCAGGTTGTCCGTGACGGCCTTGGCGATGTCCCGGCTTTTTTGCATGGCCGCCTCGCGCATCGGATGCGGCTGCCAGCTTTCCACGTAATCGCCGCTGACCTGGATGTGGCCAATCGGCTCGCAAAAATGGGTTTCGACCTGGCCGTCCGCACCGAGTGCGCGCACCGTCAGTTGGGTGATTTCATAGTCAAAATCAATAAAGCCCTCAACAATCACGCGGCCGTGGCTCACGCGGCCGCCAGCCATGGCATGGTCCCAGGCAGCTTTGACGTCAGCGGGACCGGCAATCTTGCTCTGGCCCTTGCCGGACGAACTCATCACGGGCTTGACGACGCAGGGGTAACCGATTTTGCTGTCAATCGCGGTTTGCAGCTCGGCCAGGGAGTCACAAAAAACATAAGGGCTGGTGGACAGACCCAGTGTTTCGGCCGCCAGACGGCGAATGCCTTCTCTGTCCATGGTCAGCCGCGCTGCGCGGGCCGTGGGGATCACGCGCGCTATGCCCGCCGTTTCCAGCTCTTCGAGCATGGCGGTGGCGATGGCTTCAATTTCCGGCACGACCAGATGCGGCCGTTCTTTTTCAATCAGGCTTTTAAGCTGCGCCGGATCGCTCATGGTGATGGTGCACGCGTGGTGGGCCACTTGCTGGCCAGGCGCGTTCTCGTAGCGGTCCACGGCGATGGTCTCCACACCCAGGCGCTGCAGCGCAATCAACACCTCTTTGCCCAGCTCGCCAGAGCCTAGCAGCATGACTTTGGTTGCGTTAGGAGACAGGGGGGTACCGAAAGTCGTCATGAAATGCCTAAATAAATAAGGTGAAAAAGCGCCAAGCCCTGAAATTTACCGCAACTCGCGGGCGTATTTGAGCAATGCACAATAGCAGCATGAATCCAGCCCTCAGTTCACCGATTTTTTCCGTCCAGGGTCTGAGCAAAAGCTATGGCAGCAGCATTGTCGTCAATGACCTGTCATTTGATATCGCCCCGGGCGAATGCCTGGGCGTGATTGGCCCCAACGGCGCAGGCAAAACCACCACCATACGCATGTGCCTGGGCCTGACCGCGCCAGACACCGGCAGCATTTCGTATTTTCCGGCGCCCGGCACGGCCGGGCCGGCGCTCAACATGCCGCAGGATGCGCTGGCCATCAAGGAACGCCTGGGCATCGTCAGCCAGTTCGACAGCCTGGACCCTGACTTCTCATGCGCCGAAAACTTGCTGGTATTTGGCCGTTATTTCGGCATGAAGGACGCGCTGATCGAGGAAAGAATCCCCAAGCTGCTGGAGTTTGCAGCCCTCACGCACAAGGCTGACGCCAAGCTCAGCGAGCTGTCTGGCGGCATGAAGCGGCGTTTGAGCCTGGCGCGCGCACTGGTCAACGACCCGCAGCTGCTGCTGCTCGACGAACCCACCACAGGCCTGGACCCACAAGCCAGGCATTTGATGTGGGAGCGCCTGCAACGGCTGCTGCAGCAAGGAAAATCGATTTTGCTCACGACCCATTTCATGGACGAGGCCGAGCGCCTGTGCAACCGCCTGCTGGTGCTGGACCACGGCAAGAAAATGACCGAAGGCACACCGCACCAGCTGATCGCCGACCACCTGGAGCCCGATGTGGTCGAGGTCTATGGCGCCGGGGCGCTGGCCCTGGCCGACTCCGCGCTCAAGCACATGGCGGCACGCACGGAAATCAGTGGCGAGACGGTTTTTTTCTACACGCAGGACGCCAAGCCGCTGCTGACCGCATTGAACGACTACCCGCTGCTGCGCACCCTGCACCGCCCGGCCAACCTGGAGGATTTGTTCCTCAAGCTGACCGGCCGGCAAATCAGGGAGGGCGCATGATGAGCCGCATGCAAAACACCTGGATCGCGCTGATGCGCACGCCGCAAATCAGCCTGCGCTGGCTGCCCGTCTTCAGACGCAACCTGCTGGTCTGGCGCAAGCTGGCCCTTCCGAGCCTGGTGGGCAACATCGCCGAGCCGCTGATCACGCTGGTGGCCTTTGGCTATGGGCTGGGGGCGCTGGTCGGGCCGCTGCAACTGCATGGTGCTACCGTGCCCTACATCCTGTTTCTGGCCAGTGGCTCGATCTGCATGAGCGCCATGAACGCGGCGTCCTTCGAGGCGCTGTATTCGGCCTTCTCGCGCATGCAGGTGCAGCGCACCTGGGACGGCATCATGAATGCGCCGGTGCGGCTTGATGACGTGGTGTTTGCAGAAATGCTCTGGGCCGCCTTCAAGTCACTGTTCACGACCACGGTGATCCTGCTGGTGATGCTGGCCCTGGGCATCAGCCACAGCCCCATGCTGCTGCTGGCCTGGCCCCTGCTGGGGCTGGTGGGTATCACCTTTGCCAGCATTGCGCTGATCTTCAACGCACTGGCCAAAGGCTATGATTTTTTCACCTACTACTTCACGCTGTTTCTCACGCCCACCATGTTTTTAAGTGGCGTGTTTTTTCCGCGTGAGCAGTTGCCCGGCGTGATGCGCGTGATCTCGGACTGGTTGCCGCTGACCGCTGCCGTTGAGCTGATTCGCCCGCTGTTTCTTGGCCAGTGGCCGACGCATGGACTGCAGAACCTGGCGCTGCTGCTGGGCTACGCGGTGGCCGGCTTCTGGCTGGCGCTGGCGTTGACGCGCAAACGATTCCGCAACTGAGGCAGGCCCTGCATGAACAAATTAAGCGCAGACGCGCTCAAACAGATCAGCCAGGAGGCCAAGCCACAGGTGTGCGCTTGCGCGCTGGGCGCTTGCAAGGGCTGGGAAAGCTTTACCGAAGACCGCTGGCCTAAAGCGCAGATGCGTGCGCTGGGCAGCTTGCGCGACCCGGATGAATACAGCCCGACGCAGGAAGAGTTTCACCCGGACGGCACCCGCTACGCCTCGCCGGACGCGCCGATTGCCGTCAATTTCTTTCCTTGCAACGTCAGTGATGTCTACGCCTGCGACAGCTGCCACAAAGTCTTGTTGCGCTACACCGAGTTCGGTGGTTATTACGTTGACCACCGGGTGCGGGAAGTCGACCCGGCCCTGGTGGTCTGAGCGCCGCAGTTTCGCCGGGCCTTAGTCGCCTGTGCAGGCAAAGCGCGAACTCAGCTCAGCGAGCCCCAATTGGTCCAACACCTGCTGCAAGCGCTCTTGCGCTGCGCGGGTTTTTGCCGGACTGGGCTGGGCCGGCCGGCTCGCCAGAATCAACTCGTTCTTCATCGAATGCTCCCACCCCACGAGCTCCGTCACGGTGACCTGGTAGCCATTGGCTTCGAGCTGCAGGCAGCGCAGCACATTGGTGATCTGGCTGCCAAATTCACGGGTGTGCAAGGGATGGCGCCAAAGCTCGGCCAGCGGTGTCCTGGCCATATTCAGCGCCTTGCTTTTCTTCAGCACGGCCGCAACCTCGGCCTGACAGCACGGCACCAGCACCATGTGACGGGCCTGTTTGGCCAAGCCAAACGCAATCGCATCGTCCGTCGCGGTGTCGCAGGCGTGCAGCGCGGTGACGATGTCAATACGCGCAGGCAAGTCGGGCGAAGTTGTCGCCTGCTGAACCGACAGGTTTAAAAACGACATACGCTCAAAGCCCAGGCGCTCGGCCAGCGCGCGCGACTTCTCAACCAGTTCGGCACGGGTTTCTATGCCGTAGATATGGCCGGCGGCTTTTTCACCGCGGTGCGCCACATTGAAAAACAGGTCATACAGGATGAAGCCCAGATAAGACTTGCCCGCGCCATGGTCGGCCAGCGTGAAAGCCGTCTGGCCGGCAGAGACCTCATTGAGCAATGGCTCTATGAACTGGTACAGGTGGTAGACCTGCTTGAGTTTGCGCCGGGTGTCCTGGTTGAGCTTGCCTTCCCGCGTGAGGATGTGCAGCTCCTTGAGCAGTTCAATCGACTGGCCGGGACGAATTTCTTCAATCGACTGATCCGGCTTGGCAAGCGCGGCATGACGCACTGGCTTGCCGGCCGCGGGGGTAGGAATTTTTTGCATGAGTGCCCAGTTTAGTGCGCAGCCATTGGCGCGCGACTGACGCGCACCTGAGTGAGTTGCTCAAACGCCTTCTTTACTCCTTTTTTTATAGCTGCTTGCACCAGTCAAACGGTCATTCCAGGCACTTTTTATATAAAACTTCGGGCGCAAGCGCGATTCCAACGACAATTGGCGCATGACTGAAAAACAAGCGCCAGACGAGCTCCGCCAGGTGATGCACGCCTACGAAAAGCTCACCCCTGATGTGGTGCTCGACGCGCTGGCCAGCGTTGGCCTGTATGGCGATGGCCGCCTGATGGCGCTGTCGAGCTATGAGAACCGTGTCTACCAGGTGCACCTGGAAAACACTGTCGGCGAGGCCGAGTCGGCCGGCGACATCGTGGTGGTCAAGTTTTACCGGCCTGACCGCTGGACCGAGACGCAGATCATTGAAGAGCACGCATTTGCCGCCGAACTGATGGCGGCGGAAATCCCGGTCGTAGGCGCGCTGGAGCTGCAAGGGCGGACCTTGAACCACTTTGGCGGCTTCAGCTTCAGCGTCTCGCCCAGTCGCGGCGGCAGGCGGCCCGAGCTGGACAACATGGAAGTGCTCGAATGGATAGGCCGCTTTCTCGCGCGTATCCATGCCGTGGGCAGCGCCAGCCAGTTCAAGCACCGCCCGGCGCTCAACCTGCAAACCTTTGGCTACGCCTCGCGCGACATCCTGCTAGCAGGCAACTACTTGCCACTGGACATGGAGTCGCGCTGGCGCAAGGCCTTCGAGGACGCCATGCAGACGGCCCAGGCCGTGTTTGAAAGCGTTGGCGATGTGAAGCAACTGCGCCTGCACGGCGACTGCCACCCCGGCAACATCCTGTGGACACCTGAAGGCCTGCCAGGAGCAGGCCCGCATTTTGTGGACCTCGACGATGCCCGCTCGGGCCCGGCGGTGCAAGACCTCTGGATGCTGATGTCGGGCGACCGTGCGCAATGCACGCGCCAGCTGGGCGCGCTGGTCGACGGCTACGAAGAGTTCCGGGAGTTTGACCGGCGTGAACTGGCGCTGATAGAGCCGCTACGCACGCTGCGGCTGGTGCACTACAGCGCCTGGCTCGCGCAGCGCTGGCACGACCCGATCTTTCCGATCAACTTTCCGTGGTTTGGCTCCAGCGACTACTGGAAAGGCCAGGTCGACATGCTGGAAGAGCAAAACGAAGCGATGCAGGAAGCGCCGCTTGTGGTCTAGCAAGCCGATTCGCCCGTGACAAATGCGTTAAATGGCCCTGAATGGCCGCTTTTTATGCGTTAAATCGGCCTGTAGCGCCCGGACGACGGGCGCTACCAGCTACGAAATAAATAGCATCAAGCCTTAGCGAACCGGATTTTCCAGGCTGCCGATGCCGTCGATCTCGACGCGCACCACATCACCGGCTTTGAGGTACTTGGGTGGCTTGAAGCCAATGCCGACACCAACCGGTGTACCGGTTGCGATCACGTCACCGGGATACAGCGTGATGCCGGCCGACAAGGTTTCGATCAGCTTGGGAATATCAAAAATCAGGTCTGTGGTCGAGGCGTTCTGACGCAGCTCGCCATTGACGTAGCCACGCACCCGGGTTTTTGTGCCGTCCAGCTCGTCGGCGCTGACCAGCCAGGGACCCATGGGGCAGAAGGTGTCAAACGATTTGCCCATGAACCACTGCTGGTGGCGGCTTTGCCAGTCACGCGCAGTGATGTCGTTGACGATGGTGTAACCCCAGACGTGGTCCATCGCGTCCTTGGCCGAAATACCCTTGCCGCCGCGGCCAATGATGACAGCCAGTTCGGCTTCATAGTCAATCGCGGTGGATGCAGCAGGCATCTCTACGGTCGCGCCGGGCCCGACCACGGACTCGGGAACCTTGGTAAAAATGATGGGGTCGGCAGGAATGTCGCCGCCCGACTTGGCGCTGCTGTCAAAGCCACTGCCGGCAAACTCCTTGGCGTGCTCGAAGTAGTTTTTGCCAACACAGAAAATGTTGCGGCGCGGCTTGGGCAGCGGCGCGATGATCTGAATGTCGCTGATGGCGACAGCGGCTAACAAGGCCGGCAGGCTTTCGCCACGGGCCTGCGCTTCGATCAGCGAAAGCGCACCCAGTTCACGCTGCGCCAAAGGCAGGTCAAAAGGCTGGACCTGCTGCAGATCGGCCGAAACAAGACCCACGCCGGGCTGACCATTTTGGTGAAAGGCAACAATTTTCATGATGTGTGTCTCTTGTCTGCGGGCCGATTCCACAAAATAATGGCGGCCTGCATGGCGGTTGAAATGATTAGGGATTGCGCTCAGTCCCGACTATCGGCGAGATGTTAGCATGCAAACTATGTGCCTTTCCTGCGGCTTTTACGCAGGAAATGCAGCCCAGAATAATTGGAGACAGCCATGAAACGCAACACCCTGTTTAAATCCACACTGCTTGCCAGTCTGCTACTTTCGGGCGCGCCCTGGCTTGCGGCTCAAACCGCATGGCCAACGCACGCCATCACCATGATCGTGCCCTTCCCGCCGGGCGGCCTGGCCGATCTGGTGGCGCGACCCGTGGCCGAAGCGATGTCGCGCGAGCTGGGCCAGCCAGTGGTGATTGAGAATAAGGCCGGTGCCGGCGGCGGCATAGGCATGGGCGTGGCTGCAAAAGCCAAACCCGACGGCTACACCATACTGATGGCGCTGTCGTCCCTGACCGTGATCCCCGAAGCCGATGCAGTGCTGGGCCGGGCACCGATGTTTGCCTTGAGCGACCTGCGGCCCATCGCACGATTTACCGCTGACCCGACCGTGCTTGCAGTGCGCGCCGACTCACCGTGGAAAACCGCCAAACAGTTTGTCGATGACGCCAAAAAGCGCCCTGGCGCGATCAACTACGGCTCCTCAGGCAGCTACGGCACCATGCATGTGCCCATGGAAATCCTGTCGCAGAACGCCGGCATCAAGATGACGCATATTCCGTTTACTGGCGCGGGTCCTGCGGTGGTGGCCATGCTGGGCGGGCAGATCGATGCCGTGTCATCTGGGCCTGCGACCGTGCTGCAGCAAGTCAAGGCCGGCAAGCTGCGCGTGCTGGCGCACTGGGGCAATGGCCAGCTGAGCGCGCTGCCGGATGTTCCCAGCCTGAAAGATTCGGGACTGAACGCCGAGTACGCACAATGGTCGGGCCTGTTCATCCCCAAGGACACGCCAGAGCCGATTGCCCAGCGCCTGCGCGCAGCTGCAAAAACCGCAGCGCAAGACAGCAAGGTCAAGGAAGTCATCCTGGGCGCTGGCAGCCCGGTGCAATACCAGGACTCACCTGAATTTGAAAAATACGTTCAGGCTGATGCCGCCCGCATGGCGGCCGTCGTCAAGCGCATTGGAAAAGTCGAATAAGCCACAAGCCCCGGCAAGAAGAACACACTGGAGAACCCCATGAATTTTAAAAACCTGATCGTGCTGGCCCTGAGCCTGGCAGCTGCCGGAATTGGCACACACGCTGCCGCACAAAACTACCCGAGCAAACCCGTCAAAATCATCGTGCCCTTTGCTGCGGGTGGACCGGCCGACAACTACGCACGCTTCATGGCCCAGCGCCTGCAAGACGCGCTCGGCCAGCCCTTCGTGGTGGACGACCGACCAGGCGCGGGCTCGGTGATTGGTACGGATGCCGTAGCCAAGTCAGCGCCCGACGGCTACACGCTGCTGCTGATGTCGAACACGCACACCGTCAACGAGTCCTTGATCCCCAATAAGCCCTTTCAGCTGATGCGGGACTTTGTGGCCATCGCACCGATCAATTATTCAGACCTGGTGCTGGTCGCCAATCCCGCCCTGCCAGCGGCCAACCTCAAGGAACTGATCGCCCAGGCCAAAGCCAAGCCAGGCCGCATCAACTACGCGTCCTCCGGCCCCGGAACGCCCTACCACATGGCGGGCGAACTGTTCAAAAGCATGGCCGGCGTTTCACTGGTGCACATTCCCTACCGCGGCAGCTCTGGCGCCCGCACCGACGTCATAGGTGGCCAGGTCGAGCTGATGTTCGACGCCGTCACGACCATGGCCGAGCAGGTCAAGTCCGGCAAGGTCAGGGCTCTGGCCACCACTGGAAAGGTACGCTCCGACGTCCTGCCTGATGTGCCCACAGTCAGCGAGGCCGGCGTGCCGGGCTACGAGGCCACGATCTGGTTGGGTCTGATGGCCCCCAAGGGAACACCCAAAGCCGTGGTCGACAAACTCAACGAGGCCGTCTCAAAAATCGCCGCCCAGCCCGATGTCAAGCAGCAGTGGAACAAGCAAGGCGCCGCTCCCATGGTGATGACACCCGAAGTCTTTGACAAATACATGCGCGACGACATCGCAAAATGGGGCCGCGTGATCAAGGCCGCCAATATCAAGGTCGACTGAGCCGCCTCCCAAGCTCAGCCCTTTCCAGGGCTGAGCTGACGGCACCAGCTTTCTTTCAGTTCTCAATTTCATACTCACTTCCCAACCATTCATGACCTCCATTCACGTGCTCAGCGGTGGCGCCGCCCAAGGCCTGGTAACCCAGTTGCAAGACAGCTTCAAGGCACAAACCCAACACGAGGTTGACGCCACCTTTGGCGCGGTCGGCATGATGAAGGACAGCTTCCTGGCGGGCACGCCCTGCGATGTGATCATTCTGACAAAAGCGCTGGTGGCCGAATTGATCGCCAGCGGTGACCTGCTTGCAGGCAGTTCGCAAGCGCTGGGTGTGGTGCTGACCGGCGTCGCCGTCAAGACCGGTGAAAAAGCGCCGGATGTGCGCAGCCCCGAGGCCCTGAAAGCCGCATTGCGCGCCGCAAAAGGCATTTATTTCCCGGACCCGATCAAGGCCACGGCCGGTATTCATGTGATGCGCGTGCTGAAAGAACTCGGGCTGGATGTAGAGCTGGCCGACCGCCTGCGGCCTTATCCCAATGGCGCAACAGCCATGAAGGCCATGGCCGAAGCACAGCAGTCAGGGCTGATAGGCTGCACCCAGATCACTGAAATCCTGAACACGGCGGGTGTTGAGCTGATCGCGCCACTGCCCAAGGCGTTTGAGCTGGCCACCACCTATACCGCGGCAGTCACGACGCGCTCAACCCAGCCCCAAGCTGCGAGTGAGCTAATCAAGCTGCTGGTCAGCCCGCAAGCCGCAGCGCGGCGCCTGGCCTGCGGATTTGAGGCCTGAACCACCGAGGTCACAGCCTGCGCAGGCCGTGACTTGAGGGGCGATCAGACCGATTTTTCAAGCAGTGCGTTGACACGCCGGACATAGGCGGCCGGATCTTCCGGCAAACCGCCTTCAGCCAGCAAAGCCTGGTCAAACAGGATGTGCGCCAGATCGTCGAAGTTGTCACCCGCTTCAAGTTTTTTAACCAGCGCGTGCTGCGCGTTGACTTCCAGGATCGGCTTGACTTCAGGCACCACCTGACCGGCCTGCTTGAGCATACGGGCCAGCTGGGTTGACATGTCTCCGTCCTGCACCACCAGGCAAGCTGGGGAATCAACCAGACGCGCTGTAGCGCGGACGTCGCTTGCCTTGTCCTTCAAAACTTCCTTGAGCTTGTCGAGCATGGGCTTGAAGTGGGTCTGCGCTTCTTCAGCGGCTTTCTTTTCATCATCATCCTGCAGCTTGCCAAGATCGACCGCGCCCTTGGCAACAGATTGCAGCGGCGTGCCGTCAAACTCGTGCAGGTAGTTAAGCGCCCACTCGTCCACACGGTCAGCCATCAGCAAGACCTCAATGCCCTTCTTGCGGAAAATCTCAAGCTGCGGGCTGCTTTTGGCCGCCGCCAGCGTGTCGGCCGTGATGTAGTAAATCGCGTCCTGGCCTTCCTTCATGCGGGCTTTGTAGTCGGCAAAGCTGACAGTTGCAGTGTCGGTGGTTGACGACGCAAAGCGCAGCAACTTGGCCAAGCGATCGCGGTTGGCAGAATCCTCGCCCAGGCCTTCTTTCAGCACAGCGCCAAATTCAGCCTGGAAGGTGGCGAATTTTTCGGCGTCGTTGGCCGCCAGGTCTTCAATCATGGACAGCACGCGCTTGGTGCAGCCCTCACGAATCGCCTTGACAGCGCGGCTTTCCTGCAGCAACTCGCGCGACACATTCAGCGGCAAGTCGGAGGAATCGACCACGCCTTTGACGAAGCGCAGATAGCTGGGCATCAGCGCCTGGGCTTCATCCATGATGAAGACGCGCTTGACGTAAAGCTTCACGCCCGCGGCCTTGTCGCGGTTGAACATGTCCATGGGGGCTTTGGCGGGGATGAACAGCAACTGGGTGTATTCCGTCGAGCCTTCCACCCGGTTGTGGGTGGTGGCCAGAGGCGGGTTCTGGTCGTAGCTGATCTGCTTGTAGAACTCGTCGTACTGCTCTTGCGTGATATCTTTTTTGGCGCGCGTCCACAATGCGGCTGCCTGGTTGACGGTTTCCCATTCGCCGGTCTTGGCCATTTCGCCGGGCTGATCGTTCTCGCCCTCCTGCCATTCTTCCTTTTCCATCAGGATGGGCAACGAGATATGGTCGGAATACTTGTTGATCACGCCCTTGAGCTTCCAGGCATTGAGGTAATCCAGCGCATCGTCTTTCAGGTGCAAGGTGATGCTGGTGCCACGCTCGGCGCGCTCAATTTCACTGACCTCGAATTCACCCGTGCCGTCACTGCTCCAGCGCACACCCTGGCTCGCAGGCAGACCGGCACGGCGGCTTTCGACCGTGATCTTGTCCGCGACGATGAAACCTGAATAGAAACCCACACCAAACTGACCGATCAGTTGCGCATCGTTTTTCTGGTCGCCCGAGAGTTTGGCCATGAAGTCGCGCGTGCCGCTCTTGGCAATCGTGCCCAGGTTGTCAATCGCCTCCTGTTGTGACAGCCCAATACCGTTGTCCGTGATGGTCAGCGTTTTTGCGTGCTTGTCAAAACTCACCCGCACCTTGAGCTCGGTATCGGCTTCGTACAGGGCGGCCTCGTTGAGGGCCTCAAAGCGCAACTTGTCGCAGGCGTCGGATGCGTTGGAGATCAACTCGCGCAAAAAAATCTCGGGGTTGGAGTACAGCGAGTGCGTGACCAGTTTGAGCAACTGGGCGACTTCGGCTTGAAAAGACAGGGTTTGTTTTTGCATGATCGGGCTTGAGGTGGAAGTGTGTATTTAAAGTTACTTGGACGGAGGAATTACTGACTTCTGCCCGCCCTCCGGGATCAAAATTTATTTGGTTACATTCGAATAACGATGCCAAAAAGAAGAAATATTCAATTACTTCAAGGGCGTTTCGTGAAAAATTGCAGGTTTGGCAGGATCACTTCAGTTGCATGGATACCAATTTAGGAAATGAATAGTTACATTCAAATCACATTGAAGCCACTTTTAAATCACTTCCAAATTTGCATTGCATCTGTGTCAACTGGAGAACCACTATGAAAAAACTCATTTTAGTGACAACCACGGCTTACGCCGCCCTGCTTGCCGCACCGGCACAAGCCGAGTCAACATTCTTTACGCCCGCAATCACTGGCTCCACGGCCACGGCGCGTCTTGATTTTTCCATCGTCATTCCGCAGGTACTGTTTTTGCGCGTCGGCACCAGCTCGGGTAATGCGGTCACTGACGGCACGGTCGATGCGCTGGCCTTCACCGTCCCTGCCGCCAATGTGGGCGACAGCACGGTGATAGCCGGCACCGGCGGTGACCTGACGGCTGGTGCCGTGACGGTTCGCGCTTACGGCAACGGCGGCAACATCACCATCAACTCGGGCACCACGGGCGCACTGACGACCGGTAACGTGGGCGAGGTGATTCCCTGGAGTCAGATCAATGTGGTTGGCGCTGCACTCGGCAGCACCACTGCAGGCTTTACCAATGCGGCCATTACCCATCCGGCATTCAACCTGGCAGTCGGTGGAGGCGCAGGCACTGCGACCACACTCACCGCCACCAACAAGGTCGTTCGGGTCGAGGGCAAATGGACTTACAGCTACCTCAATGCATCAGCCGTCGCTGCCGGCACCTACGGCGGAACCATCGCCAAAAACGGCCGCATCACCTACACCGCAACACAGCTCTAAAGCTATTTAAACACCCCAAGGGGTAATCAGTATGAAGAAGCTATATCTATTAGCCGCCATGGCTTCGGCCGCGCTGATGGCGAGCACGGCAATGGCGGAGTCGACATTTACCTCACCGGCGGTGCTTGGCTCCACGGCTACGGCGCGTGTAGACGCCAGCATCGTCGTTCCGCAGGTACTTTTTCTACGCGTGGGTACCAGTTCCGGAAACGCAGCGACAGATGGCACCATCAACGCGCTCAGCTTTACCGTGCCTGCCGCCAATGTAGGCGACAGTACGGTCATCGCTGGTGTGGGCGGCGACATTGGCGTGGGCGCAGTAACGGTTCGGGCCTATGGCAATGGCGGCAATGTCTCCCTGAATTCCACCACTTCGGGCGCACTGACGACGGGCAACGCGGGCGAAATCATTCCATGGAGCCAGATCAGCGTCGCGTCTGCAGCGCTGGCAATTGGTACCTCGGGTTTCACCAATGCGGCCATCACCCACCCAGCATTTA
>CANEXF010000019.1 GCA_947443645.1 Comamonadaceae bacterium
CCTTGAAGCTGTAGGTTTTTTCCAGGCCGGTTTCGCTGGACACACTGATCAGCGCGGCCTGGTCTGCGCGGCTTTCAAGATGGCGGTCGACCGCGTTGTGGCAAAGATTGGTCTGACCACCTTCGAACCAGCGCACAAACGGCGGCTTGTCGTAGTTGCAGACCCGGCTAAAGGGCTTGTGCCAGGCGATCAATTTCGCCTGTTCGGCCCAGAAGGCATCGGGCTGGTCTATCGATTGGCGGTAAAAGTCGGCGTAGCTGCTCATGGTGTCTCCGGTTTTTTTAAATTTTGACAACAAGCCGCCCGCGCACCTTGCCCGACATCAAGTCATGGGCTTTTTCAACGGCGCGCTCCAGCGGCACTTCTTCAACCATGGATTCAAGTTTGGCCGGATCCAGATCAAGCGCGAGCCGGTCCCAGGCCTGCTGGCGCCGGGCGCGTGGCGCCATCACGCTGTCAACGCCCACCAGCGTGATGCCGCGCAAGATGAACGGCATCACCGTGGTCGGGAAATCCGCGCCCTGCGCCAGCCCGCAAGCGGCGACCACGCCGCCGTAACGCGTTTGCGCGCAGGCATTGGCCAGTGTGTGCGAGCCAACAGCGTCCACCACCGCAGCCCAGCGCTCTTTTTGCAGCGGCTTGCCGGGCGCAGCCAGCTCGGCGCGGTCCATCACGCTGCTGGCCCCCAGCTGGCGCAAATAACTTTCCTCGCTGGTCTTGCCAGTAGCCGCAACCACCGTGTAACCCAGCTTGGACAACAAGGCGACGGCCACGCTGCCTACGCCGCCGGTCGCGCCTGTCACCAGCACCTCGCCCATGGCGGGCGTGACACCGTTTTTCTCCAGTGCCAGCACGCACAGCATGGCGGTGTAGCCCGCCGTGCCAATGGCCATGGCCTGGCGCGTGCTGAAAGCGGCGGGCAGTTTCACCGGCCAGTCGGCCTGCAGGCGGGCCCGCTCGGACAGCAGGCCCCAACGCGTCTCGCCCAGGCCCCAGCCGTTGTGGACAAACTTGTCACCGGCTTTCCAGTCGGCGTGCTCAGACGCCAGCACCGTACCCGCGCCGTCAATCCCCGCCACCATAGGCCAGCTGCGCACCACAGGCGCCTGGTTGGTGATCGCCAGACCGTCCTTGTAGTTAAGCGTCGAGTACTCCACCTGCACCAGCAAGTCGCCCGCAGGCAAAGCCGACTCCTCGGTGGCGGTGATGGCGGCCAAAAATCCCGCCTCGGATTTGCTGAGCTGAAGTGACTTGAACACAGAGCGTCCCCCCAAAATTTGAATACGTTCGTTAAACTGAATTCATAATTATGGATAAGGGGCTTGCAGCACGCTGACGGCGCTGCTTCGCGGACGGCGATGCAAGCGGCGCAGAGTTCAAATCGCTACAGTTTTAATAGCTGGCTGCGCCCGCCAGCATTGCGTCAGAAGCAGTTTCGATGTCGGAAAAAATGATTTTCCAAGCACCGCCGGCGAGGATTTCTAAGCTGAATTCAGGCGTAAAAATAGCTGCCAAGCAAGCCAGACTTGCGCGAGCAGCTATTGAATAGATAGCAAAAAGCGTGCGCCTTACTTCAGCAGGGCGTGAATCTCCTTAAACATCGGATGCTCGGCTGTTCGCAGCCACTCAAACGCCACCATCTCGGTCGTCACGAGCTCTGCGCCTGCGCCTGCCAGCCGGTCAAAGGCCGCGTCGCGGTTGCGTTCGCTGCGTGAGCTGCAGGCGTCGGTCACGACCCAAACGTCGAACTCTTCTTCAAGCAAGTCGAGCGCGGTCTGCATCAGGCAGACATGCGCTTCGCAGCCGGCGATCACGATGGTGCTTTTGCCCTCTTCCTGCTCGGGTGCGGGCTTTTGCAGATGCTTGGGCAGGCTGCGGGCATTGCCGCCCTGGGGTGCCTGGCGCACCGGCGGGCGCAGCAAGTCAGCCAGACCCTCGGCCACGGCGCTGAAGTGCATCTTGTCCAGCGTCTTGGCCTCGGCAGCTTCAAGCGCGGCCTGCAAGGCGGGCATGCTGGGGCCCAGCTTGTCGGCACTCTGGGTCGTCGCCCACACCGGCAGCAGCAAGATTTCTGCCATGCGCGCCAGGCGCACAGCGTTGGCAAGGACGATTTCATTTTCAAAAATCACGGGCATCAAACGGGTCTGGTAGTCCACCAGCACGAGTTGGGAGTCATCGGCATCTAAGAGCATGCTTATTCCTGAGGTTTGGGTTGGGTTGGCAATTGGGCGAATTGAAGCAGTCGCGTCGCCAGCAAGGTTTCGGCCAGGAAACACACCAGGGCCGACAGAAAGCAGATCACACCGGACAAAAAGCAGATGGTGGCAATTTTGAGAATCGGCACCTCGGCCGTTTCGCCCAGAAACAGCAAAATAATGGTGCTGCCAATCAGCAGCGCACAAAAGGTCAACAGCGCAATCGCACTGTTGACCAGCCAGCCGCGCTTGCGCAGCTGCTGCAATTCGGCATACATCTTTATGGCGCGCATGGTCTCGACGTTGCCGGCCTCCAGCCGGTTTTCGAGCAAGCGCGCGCGGTCAATGATGCGGGCCAGGCGCCCGGCCACCGCCGCAATCATGCCGGACACCGCGGTCAAGAGAAACACCGGCGCCACCGCCAGCTGAATGCCGTGGGTCACGGTTGCAAGGTCAGGCGCAAAGTTCATGCGGAGCTACCCCTTAATAAATAGTGGCTTGATTTTGTCATGCAGTGTTCAGCCCCAGCCTAGCTGAATTTACGCCGTGCATCTATCGCCAAACCGGAGCCGATGCTGCCAAACAGGTCGCCCTCGACACTGCGGGCCTGCGGCGTGAGCGCCAGAATCCGTTCGCGCAGCAAGGGCACGCCGCTCGAACCTCCCGTAAAAAACACCGTGTCTATGCCCGCAGCGGCCAGACCCGCATCACGCAGCAGGCGCGCCACGGTGTGCTCGACAGAGGCCACCAGCGCGTCAATCGAGCCGTCCATGTCGGCGCGCTGCAGTGTCAGGCTTTGACCAGCGTCGATCCGGTCGATGTCGATCTGCGCGCTGTGGCTGTTGGACAGCTCAATCTTGGCCTGCTCGACCTGAATCGCCAGCCAGTGGCCGGCGCGCTCCTTGACCACGCTTTGCAGGCGCTCGAGCCGGGTTTTGTCCTGGGCGTCGCGCTGCAGCTCACTGATCTGTGACCAGGCTTTGCGGGTGTAGGCCAGGTTGATGGTGTGCCAGGTCGCCAGGTTGAAGTAATGCGCCGAGGGCATTTGCAAACCGCTTTTGAGCAGACTGCCCAGACCCAGCATGGGCATCACACTGGCCAGGCTGAGCGCGCGATCAAAATCGGTGCCGCCAATGTGCACGCCACTGCTGGCCAAAATATCCTCGCGCCGGTCGCTGCGCAGCGCGCGCGCTGGCGACAGCCGTATCAGCGTGAAGTCCGAGGTGCCCCCGCCAATGTCAACCACCAGCACCAGCTCTTCGCGCGTGAGCGTCGACTCGTAGTCAAAGGCGGCCGCGATGGGCTCGTACTGAAAGGCGATCTCTTGCAGGCCGGACTGGCGCGCGATGGCTTCGAGCGTGTCTTGCGCGCGCTGGTCGGCCGCCGCATCGCCATCGATAAAAAACACCGGTCGACCCAGTACAGCACGCGTGAAGGTCTGGCCCGCGGCCTGCTCGGCGCGGCGCTTGAGCTCGCCAATGAACTGCGCCAGCAAGGCCCGAAACGGCAGGGCTCGCCCGGCAATCTCGGTGTGCTCGTCAATCATGGACGTGCCCAGCAGGCTTTTGAGCGAGCGCATCAGGCGCCCCTCATGGCCGGCCAGGTACTCGGCCAGCGCCGCGCGGCCATAGCTCACATGCGCGTCTTCAGCGTGAAAGAAAACCACCGAGGGCAAGGTCGGCTTGTTGTCTTCCAGCGGTAGCAGCAGGCTGGCGCCGGCGCTTTGTCCAGGCCGGCTCCAGCCTGCCGTGGAGTTGGAGGTGCCGAAGTCTATCCCGCAGGCGTCAAGCGCACTCACCGCTGGGCCGGCGGGGCAAAGTCACTCTCGGCCCAGGCGGTGGCGCTGGCACGGGTGAGCTTGAACGAGGCCGCCACGCGCAGCTGTGCAAGCTCCTGGCCGTCATCGGCCTCGGCGCGCAACACCGCATGTGGGTTGTCTTCGTCGGGAACGATGTCCAGTGAAACCGTCACGCGTGCGCCCCTGGCACTGACCGTGATGCTCTGGTGCAGCGAAGCATGCAGCTGCTGCTCATGCCGGCGCACAAACTCCGAGGCGGTCTTGACCAGCGTGTTGAAGGCATTGACATCCAGCGGCTTGGGGTTCTTTTTGTCGCGCCCCATGGTCCAGGGGCCTATCAGCGCAGGCTCGGGCTCGCCATCCTTGATCATGGCCACAGCCCAGCCCTCATCGTCTTCATTCTTGATGACCTTGGCGGTCCAGCCATCACCGCACCACAAGCGAGGCTGCTGGATCTTGCTGTCTTCGGGGGGGGTGAAATCTGCGGGCGCTTCAGGCGGCGCGTTGCGGGAATCGGTCAATGCGTGGTCACTCAGGTTGGTCTCTTGCGCTGCAATTGCAGTAGTTCATGATTTTAGTCGCCCGAAAGCACGCAAAACACAGGGGGGCGGAGCCGGAAACGCTGCGGTTTTGCCGCTAGAGTTGGGCCCTGGCCCCATGCCAAGAACCCGCATGCGTCTCCACAGGCTTATAGACACTCGGGTAGAACCCAAAAAAATACAGGAGCTTTCATGATTCTCGAACTCGCAGACATCCGCATACAGCCTGGCCAACAGGCCGCTTTTGACGAAGCCATAGAGCGCGGCGTGCGCAGCGTGATTGCCAAGGCCAAGGGTTTTCAAGGCTACAAGATCAACAAGAGCATTGAAAGCCCGGAGCGCTATGTGCTGCAAATTTTCTGGGAAACGCTGGAAAACCATACCGTGGACTTCAGGCAGTCGCCCGCTTTTGCCGAATGGCGCGCGATCGTCGGTCCGTTTTTTGCAGGCGCCCCGACGGTAGAGCACTTCACGCTGCTGGCCAAATCCAGCTGAGAAAACCGTTCTGGCAGCGCCGCGTGGAGGCCCTGGCTATCCTGCGGCGTTTTCATGACCGCTAATGAGCTTGCGCAGCAGCTCCGCCAGCTGGGCCTGCTCGTCAGTCTCGAGTGGCCCGACGATGCGCTGCTGGGCTTTGACCACGGCGCGCTTCATCTGCAAGGCAACCGCTTTGCCTTCATCGGTGGTCCACAGCAGTTTGCGGCGTTTGTCGCCGGGGTCGGCCTGACGCTGCACCCAGCCTTTGGCTTCGAGCCGACCTATCACCGAGCCAAAGGTAGCAGGGTCAAAAGCGACCCGTCCGGACAGGGTGATCTGATCCTCGCCAGGATCGTCCATGAGCGCGTTGAGAATCGCGAACTGCACTGGCGTGACATCAAAAGCGGCGGTCTCTTCCATGAAGATGGCGACCGCGAGCTGCTGCGCGCGGCGAATCAAATGCCCAGGCGCCTCACCGAAATTAAAACTTTTTGCCATGCTTGAAGTTTAACCGTCAGGGTATCTACCAAGTGGACAATATAATAAGTATACTTATCATTGACGCATCAGCAATGCTGCTTGTGCAAGGCATATTTCCAATGCAAGCAGCCATTTCGGGAACACCATGACACACACATCTCCTCTCATTATTTCGGGTGGCGGCATAGGCGGCCTGGCCGCTGCCATGGTGCTGGCCCAAGACGGCCACGCCGTCACGGTACTGGAGCAGGCCGCGACCTTTGGTGAAATCGGCGCCGGCATTCAGCTCGGCCCCAACATCTTTCGCATGTTCGAGTACCTGGGCATGACAGAGGCGGTCAACAAGGTCGTCTTTTTCCCGAGCGGTCTGGGCATGAACGATGTTCGCACGGGCGAAAAAGTCGTGCGCGTGCCGCTGGGCGATGTGGCTCGTGCGACCTACGGCTTTCCTTATGGCGTGATTTACAGGGCCGACCTGCACCAGATCTTTCTGGACGCCTGCCGAAAGTTAGCCAATGTGACGCTGCGCACCAGCGCCAAAGTCGAGTCTTTCGAGCAATCTGCCGACGGCGTGAACGTGCGGCTGGCACCGGTCGAGGCCGGACAAGCCGGAGAAATCGTGTACGGCAGCGCCTTGATTGGCGCGGACGGCTTGTGGAGCAAGATTCGCGAGGCCGTGGTCGGCGACGGCAAGCCGCGCGTCTCGGGTCATATCGCCTACCGCGCCGTGCTCAAGCGTGAAGACGTGCCGGCGCATTTGTGGAGCGACGACGTGGTTCTCTGGGGCGGTGAAAAAACCCATCTCGTGCATTACCCCTTGCGCCGCGGCGAGCTGTTCAATCTGGTCGCCGTGTTTCACAGCAACAAGTACGACGAAGGCTGGAACACCTTTGGCGACACCGCCGAACTGACCGAACGCTTTGCCGATGCCTGCCCGCAGGTCAAGGAACTGCTGGGGAAAATCGAGACCTGGAAAATGTGGGTGCTGTGCGACCGCGAGCCGGTGAAAAACTGGACCGACAAGCGCGTGACCCTGCTGGGCGACGCGGCCCATCCGATGCTGCAGTACCTGGCCCAGGGCGCAGGACAGGCGATCGAAGACGCGGTGGTACTGCGCGAAGCCTTGCGCTTTACCAAAGGCGATGTCGCACAGGCTTTTCAGAAGTACCAGCAGGCGCGCTATTTGCGCACCGGCCGCGTACAGCTCACTGCGCGTTTTTACGGCGACATCTACCATGCCGCGGGCGTGCAGCGCGAACTTCGTAACCAGATGTTCCAAAGCGGCACTGAAAGCGCCGGATTCGCAGGACTCAAGTGGATGTACGACGGAATTGAGCCTTCAAAGCTGTTCAAATAACGGTTTTGCTTGAACCGGAGAACCGCATGAAGACTTTTTCCGCCATTGCTTACACTTTGCGCCAGACCGCGGGCGCTACATTTTTAATAGCTGCCTGCGCCCTGCCTATGGGCGCTACAGCCCAGAAAACAGACAAAAAAGCAGCGCCGGTCGCGACCTGGCCAAGCAGGCCCGTGCATATTCTGGTCGGTTTCCCAGGCGGCTCGTCGCCAGACTCGGCCGCACGCACGCTGGCCGAGCCGCTTTCCAGAGCATTGGGCCAGCCGGTCATCGTCGACAACAAGCCTGGCGCGTCGGGCAACATCGCTGCGGACCAGGTGGCCAAGGCTGTTGACGACCACACCTTGGGTGTTGTGATCAACGGCAACCTGACCTCGGCCAAGATGCTTTATGCAAAGCTGCCCTATGACCCGCTCAAGGACTTCACGCCAATCTCACTGCTGACCACAGCGCCCCTGGTGCTGGTCGCGCCGCCCAACCTGCCTTCGGGAAGCGAATTCTTTGCCGCCGCGCGCAATGGCGGCAGCCGCTGGAACTACGGCTCGGTCGGCAACGGCTCGGTTGGTCACCTGGGCATGGAGTTGCTCAAATCCAAGGCCGGTGACCTGACTGCGGTGCACATCCCCTACCAGGGCAACCCGCAAGTCATCACGGCGCTGCTGGGCGGGCAGATCCAGATGGCACTGGTGCCGCCCGGTATCGCCCTGCCGCAGATCAAGGCCGGCAAACTCAAGGCCATAGGCCTGACCAGCGGACGCAGCTCGCTGGCCAGCGAAATTCCGCCACTGGCTGACGCAGAAGTTCGCAACTTCAATCTGGAGGTCTGGACCGCGCTGGTTGGCCCGGCCAATTTGTCGCCCGCCGCCAAGGCCAGACTGAACCAGGAAGTGTCGAGAATCATTCGTGACCCGGAGACGCGGCAAAAGCTCTTCAACCAGGGCTGGCAGGCAGTCGGCACATCGCCTGAAGGCCTGCTCAGCCGCATCCGCAATGAAACCGCCATCATGGGCGGCATCATTGCGATGCGTGGGATCAAGATCGAGTGATGTTGCCCCCACGGTCGCTCACTTTGTGTAGCTCCCTGCCCCCCGGGGGGGCTGAACTTGCTCGGGGCGGCCCTTCGCGGCGTTCTGCGTTGCCCCCACGTTCGCTCACTGCGTGTAGCTCCCTGCCCCCCGGGGGGGCCGCTGCGCCTGCGGTCTGGCAAAGCCAGTCCCGCGGCCCCTGCTTGATTGGGAACCGACTACCGCGCCTGAATTCCGTTCGTCTTGAGGGTTCGAAGGATGCGCCTGCGGCCCGGCAAAGCCAGTCCCGCGGCGCCTGCGTGAATGGGAACGCCTCCCTACGACTGCCTTCATTGCGTATGGCGATCTCAACCAAGCGCTCACCGTGCCTTAGCCTGCCATGACGAACACCGTTAACGAACCCGCCCGCACCCTGCCCGTCTACGGTGACTATGACGTGGTCGTGGTCGGCGGCGGTCCGGCTGGCCAGGCTGCCAGTGTGAGCGCGGCCAGAAACGGCGCCAAAGTGCTGCTCGTTGAGCGTTACGGCTTTCTGGGCGGCATGGGCACGGCGGGCGGCGTGACCAACTTTGCTGGCCTGTATGGCCGCAAGGACGGCCAGATGCAGCAGGTGGTGCACGGCATGGTGGATGAGCTGCTGGAACGGCTGGACACGCTCGGTGGCCTGAACCAGCCGCAGGACGGCATGCAGGGCCGGATTCGTGTGCGCTCCTACGATGTCTCAGCTTACAAGTGCGCGGCCGACCAGATGCTGCTGGCCTGCGGCGTGCAGCTGCTGTTTCATGCCTGGGCTGCGGCCGTGGTGATGGACGGCCCACGCATCAGCGCCCTGGTGGTTGAAACCAAGTCCGGCAGGCAGGCAATTCGCGCGCCCTGCTTTATTGACTGCTCGGGTGACGCCGATGTCGCGCATTTCGCCGGCGTGCCGTTTGAACTCGGCGACGGCCATGGCAGTGCGCTTTTCCCGACCACCATGTTCCGCGTCGGCCATGTCGATGCGCAGCGCGCGCTGCAAGCAGTCGGTGAATTCACGGCCATCAACACCCTGATGGCAAAAAGCCAGCAGGACAAGCCCGGCAGCTACCAGTTTCCGCGTGACGGCGCGATTTTGCGGCCCCAGAAAAACCCGACCGAGTGGCGCGCCAATGTGACGCAAATCCGTAATGCCGCCGGCAAGGCCATGGATGCGACCGACGCGCAACAGCTCAGCGCGGGCGAGATCGAGGGCCGCCGCCAGATCAGCGAGTATTTCCGCTTCCTCAAGTGTGAAGTTCCGGGCTTTGAACAGGCTGAAATTGTCGACATCGCGCCGCAGGTTGGCATACGCGAAACGCGGCGCATACAGGGCCATTACGCGCTCAGCGGCGAGGACATCCTGTCATCAGCCCAGTTTGACGACGCCATAGGCATCAATGCCTGGCCCATGGAAACCCATGCCGCGGGCCGGATTGACTGGCAGTTTCCACGCAATTTCGACACAGGTGTTGGCCGGGTCTACAACGACCTGCCCTGGCAAATGCTGATTCCCGTCAAGGTCGACAATCTGCTGGTGGCCGGGCGTTGCGCCTCCATGACCCACGAAGGCCAGTCGGCTGCGCGCGCCAGCGGCGGCTGCTTTGTGATGGGTCAGGCGGCAGGAACCGCAGCAGCGCAACTCCAGGCAGGTCAAAAATTTGCCGATCTGGATGTACGCAAGCTGCAGGCCAACTTGAAAAAAGACGGCGTTTATTTTGACAACCACCGCATTTAAGAAAGTGCCCATGGACATGACTACCGCCACCCTGGCCCAGCAACAGCCGAACAGCGACAGCGCGGCGCGCAAGGCTTTTTATGACGCCATCGCGGTGCACAGCCTGACGCCACTGTGGGAAGTGCTGCATGCGCTGGTGCCGACATCGCCCAACACGCCTTGCGTGCCGGCATTCTGGAAATACGCCGACGTCCACCCCTACCTGATGCAGTCCGGTGAGTTGATCACGGCAGAAGAAGCCGTCAGGCGGGTGCTGATTCTGGAAAACCCGGCGCTGCGCGGTCGCTCGTGCATCACGCAATCACTTTACGCCGGGCTGCAGGTCATACTGCCCGGCGAAATCGCACCCAGCCACCGCCACACCCAGAGCGCCCTGCGTTTTGTTGTCGAGGGCAGCGGCGCCTACACCGCTGTTGATGGCGAGCGCACCGAGATGAAGCCTGGCGACTTCATCATCACACCGAGCTGGACCTGGCACGACCATGGCCATCAGGGTGGCCAGCCGGGTTATCTGGACTCGGACGCACCGGTGGTCTGGCTCGACGGACTGGACATTCCCATGCTGCAGTTCTTTGATGCCGGATTTGCCGAGAACGGCAACGCCAAATCCCAGGCCGTCACCAAGGCCCAGGGCATCAGCAGCGCGCGTTATGGCGCCAACATGCTGCCCATGCGCTATGACGCGCCGTTTGGCCAGACCTCGCCGATCTTCAGCTACCCCTACGAGCGAACGCGCGAAGCCCTGCACGAACTTGAAACCCATGCCGACATCGATGCCTGGGATGGCGTCAAGTTGCGCTACGTCAATCCGGCAACGGGCGGCTCGCCTATGCCGACCATGGCCACCTTCATGCAGCGCCTGCCCGCCGGCTTTTCTGGCAAGCCCTACCGCCAGACCGACGGCGCGGTGTTCAGCGTCGTTGAAGGCACGGGCAGCGTGACAATAGAACGCAATGGCCAGATCTCGACTTTTGAGTTTGGTCCGCGCGACCATTTTGTGATCCCGTCGTGGCACACCGCCCAGCTCCATTCGGCGCAAGGCTGTGTGCTGTTTAGTTTTTCAGACCGTCCAGTGCATCAGGCCCTGGGCATACATAAAGAGGAAAGAGTGTCATGAGTTTTGTATTTACGCCCCCCGCCACCGTTTCAGTTCCCGTCGTGGGCCAGGAGGCACGCTTTCCAGTGCACCGCGTTTACTGCGTTGGCCGCAACTACGAAGAGCACGCCAAGGAGATGGGTTTTACCGGCCGCGAGCCACCATTTTTCTTTTTGAAGCCCGCTGACACCGTGGTCGCCGTTGAAGCTGGCGCCACAGGCAGCATCCCCTACCCCAGCCTGACCAAAAACCTGCACCACGAAATCGAGCTGGTGGTGGCCATTGGCACCGGTGGCAAAAACATTGCGGCTGCCGATGCGCACAAGCATATCTTCGGCTATGCCGTGGGCCTGGACATGACGCGTCGCGACCTGCAAGGCGAGATGAAAAAAGCCGGGCGCCCCTGGTGCATCGGCAAAGCCTATGACCACTCCGCGCCGATCGGCCCAATCACGCCAGCGGCACAAGCCGGCGATGTGAACAATGCAGAGCTGTTTGTTCAGGTTGACGGCAAAGACCGCCAGCGCAGCAGCACCGCCAAACTGATCTGGAGCGTGGCAGAAACCATCGAGTACCTGTCAGCTGCATGGGAACTGCAACCCGGCGACCTGATTTACACCGGCACGCCAGAAGGTGTGGCCGCAGTGGTCTCGGGTGACACCATGGTTGGCAGCGTTGCCGGCCTGGGCACCTTGACCGTCAAGGTCGAATGATTCGGGTCTGAGACCCGCAAAGAAGTCACAGTGCGGCTTTCGCACTGTGACTTCAAGCATCAATGCGTTGAAAAACATCACGGCGCATGACCGCTATTTCAGCGCACGCTTTGCATTGCCAGGCCATGCGCCCAGTCCAGCAACTGCTTTCTGAACTCCGCCACCGCGGGCGCCACGTCATCACTGCGCCAGAGTACGTAAACATCCCCATTGAGGCCGTCTTTCCCCCTGGCCTCGAACAGATTGCAGGTGCAAACCGCGTCTGCGCGCAGCAGCGCCAGTGAGCTCGGCACCAGCGCCACACCCAGGCCCGCAGCCACCAGATTGAGCGCAGCGGGCACTTCTACGACCTCCTGCGCAATGCGCGGCGCAAAGCCGGCTTGTACGCAAGCGTCAAACAAACGTGCGGCAAATGGCGAGGAATCCATGCGCAGAAACACGAAGTCGTCGTCCTTGAGCTCAGCCAGACGCAGCAGGCGGCGCGAAGCCAGCCGGTGGCCGGGCGGCAAGGCCACCAGCACAGGATCGCGCCAGAGCAGCGCCGCACTGATCTGGCCAGCTGCACCCGCTGGCTCGCCCGGTGGAAGTCGCGCCACACACAGGTCCAGGCGGCCATCGCGCAGCGCCTGCAAGTGGTCAACGGGCCGCATCTCATTGAGCGCGACTTGCACCGCAGGACGCGCCAGACGAAATTGCTGGATGAACTGAGGAAACGGGCCGAGAAAATGCGACCCCGCCAGCCCCACCTGAACCCGACCCTGCAGACCACTGGCCACGCGCTGCACATGGCTGCGCGCCTCATCCAGACGCGCCAGCACCGCCTGCGCATGCGGCAAAAAGGCCTTGCCGGCCTCGCTGAGCGCGACGCTGCGGCTGGTGCGCTCAAACAAGCGCGCACCGAGCTCAGTCTCCAGGCTGGCAATCTGAAAGCTCAGGGGCGGCTGCGACACATGCAGCTTTTGCGCGGCACGCGTGAAGCTCAGCTCTGAGGCAAGCTCGACAAAGTAGCGGATCTGGCGCAGTTCCATGGTCTTGATTGATCTCGTATCAGTATTGATTAATCTTAATTATGTATTTGCCAGTATCAATCAAAAAGTCAAAAATACCCAGGAAGCTAGCGCCCTTTATCGCGACCACCCAGGAGACATGACATGCCACTAACTGAAATTGACAGCACCATCGCCAGGAATTACCGCATCGGCCTGATCGTGCCCAGCTCCAACACCACCATGGAGACGGAAATCCCGGCCATGCTGCGTGCGCGCGAGTCCGTGCTGCCAGAGCGCTTTACCTTTCATTCAAGCCGCATGCGCATGAAGTCCGTCACCAAGGAAGAGCTGATGGCCATGGACCGTGACTCGGACCGCTGCGCACTGGAGCTGTCTGACGCGCGCATGGACGCCATGGGTTACGCCTGCCTGGTGGCCATCATGAGCATGGGCCGCGGCTACCACCGAGAGTCGCAGCGCCGCCTGCACGAAGTCACGGTGGCCAATGGCGCAGCCACGCCGGTCATCACCAGTGCCGGTGCGCTGGTCGAGGGCTTGCAGGCCATGGGCGCCAAACGCGTGTCCATCATTGCGCCCTATATGCTGCCGCTGACCAAAATGGTCATCGACTACATTGAAAATGAAGGCATTGAAGTCATAGACAGCATCTCGCTGGAGATTCACGACAACCTGGCCGTGGGCGCGCGTGACCCCAAGGCACCGGCCGAGCTCTGGAAAAAGCTCAACGTCAAGGGCGCCGATGCCATCGTCGCCTCGGCCTGCGTGCAGATGCCTTCTCTGGCGTCTGTGCCCATGATTGAAGCGGCAAGCGGCCTGCCCGTGGTGTCAAGCGCTGTCTGCACCACTTATGCTCTACTCAAAAGCCTGGGCCTGGAGCGCCGCGTACCCAACGCCGGCGCACTGCTGTCGGGCCGTTATTAATTTCAAAAAAAAAGGAGACTTCTCAATGAACAAATCCCTGCAAAGCGCACGCCGTCAAGCCGGCTTTCGTCCGGCCCTGGCAAGCACCGCCATCGCCGCCCTGCTGGCCTTGCTGCCAGGCTTGGCCAGCCAGGCCATGGCCCAGGCCTACCCCACCAAGCCGGTCACGCTGGTGGTGCCTAATCCACCCGGCGGCTTTGTCGACGCCTCGGCCCGCATCCTGTCGGACTCGCTGTCCAAGATCACCGGCCAGGCCGTAGTGGTCGACAACCGCGGCGGCGGCAGCGGCAATGTGGCCTACCAGCAGGTCGCGCGCGCCAACCCCGACGGCTACACGCTGCTCAATTCCTATTCGGCCTACCACGTCGGCAATCCCAACCTGACCCCCAAGCTGCCCTGGGCGCAAAAGGATTTTGTGCCGGTCGCACTGATCACGGTGGCGACCAATGTGATTGCGGTTCACCCTTCGGTGCCGGCCAACACCCTCAGTGAGTTCATTGCCTACCTCAAGGCCAACCCCGGCAAGCTCAGCTACGCCAGCCAGGGCAATGGATCGCTGTCGCACATCGGCACCGAGATGTTCAAGCTGCAAACCCATACCAGCATGGTGCATATTCCCTACCGCGGCTCCGGCCCGGCGCTGCAAGACGTGCTGTCGGGTCAGGTCCAGGTGTTCATCAGCACGCCGCCCTCGGTCATGGGCCAGGTGCAAGTTGGCAAGCTCAAGGGTTTGGCGGTGGCAGGCAAGACCCGCCATCCCGGCCTGCCGAATGTGCCAACCACGGCCGAAGCCGGCCTCAAGGGCTTTGAGCTCGAAGCCTGGGTCGGCATCTTCGCGCCTGCCGGCACACCAGCAGACATCGTGAACAAGCTCAGCGGACAGATCAAGGCCGCGCTGGAACTGCCTGAAACCAAAACCCGGGCCGACGTTGCTGGCGTTGAGCTGCGCTACCTGTCCCCTTCAGCACTCGACGCACTGGTCAAGAAAGACACCGAGTTCTGGGCCAGGACCATCAAGTCAGCCGGCATCAAGGCAGAGTAAGACTTGCGGCGGGCGCGGGAATTTTCGGCGCCCTGCCCTTTGCTAATGCATTTAAGGCGTTTAATGCCTGAAAACCAATAGCAACGGGCGTAAGCAGCTATTTTTTCAGGAGCAAAAAGACCTCAGCAAGCGGCTTCTGCAGCCGCCTCGCAAGGCGCAAACCGCTACACTTGAGCCCATGCATCGTTCACCGCTCAAACACTGCCGCGACTGCGGCACAGCTGTCGTCTACCGCTTGCCGGATGACGGCGACACCAAGCAGCGCGCCGTCTGCCCCGCCTGCCATACCGTGCACTATGAAAATCCGCTGAATGTGGTGGGCACCGTTGCGGTATGGGGTGAAGACGGCGGTCAGGTGCTGCTGTGCAAACGCAATATCGAACCACGCTGGGGCAAATGGACCTTGCCAGCAGGCTTCATGGAGCTCAACGAAACCACCTCTGAAGGCGCGGCGCGGGAAACCGATGAAGAAGCCGGCGCAGCGTTCGAAATGCAGTCGCTTTTCAGCGTCATCAACGTGCAGCGGGTCGGGCAGGTACATCTTTTTTACCGCGCACGCCTGCTCAGCGACCAGTTCAATCCGGGACATGAAACCATTGAAGCCCGGCTTTTTACAGAATCAGAAATCCCCTGGGAAGAGATCGCTTTCAAGACCGTCAAGGAAACCCTGGAGCGCTACTTTTCTGACCGGCGCAAGGGCAGCTACGGCATACACGTCCTAGATATCGCCTGACGGTCGATAGTCGCAGCGCAGGCCACCAGACCTGGCGATTTTCAGCGCGCTGCATCCGCCGCGCAACTCTGCTACCTGGCTGACACAAGCCGCGCCAGACGTCACGCCATCACTACATTTCCCGCAACCCCAGGGCTCACCCATGTTCAAATCCGCTACTGTTTTTCGCATCTCTGACGACTTTGTCCTGCCCCCGCTGGACGCGCTTGAGGCGGCGCTTCAAGCCACACGCTTTGTTCCCTGCGGCGCGACGCAGCCCGAGTCCAGCGGATGGGTTCCCCCACGCGGCAAAAAAAGTACCGTACTGCTGGAGACCGTGGGTCGCCAGGTGATCATGCAGTTGTGCACCGAGCGCCGGCCGCTGCCCGCCTCCGCCGTCAGAGCCGCTGTCGAGGAACGGATTGAAAAATACAAGCAGGAAACCGGCAATGAGCGCGTGGGCGCAAAGATCAAGAAGGAATTCAAGGAAGAGGCCGTGCTGGACCTGCTACCCCGGGCCTTTACCAAGCGCTCATCGACCACGCTCTGGATAGACGTGGTCAACAAATTCCTGGTGGTGGATTCAGGCAGTCTGGCCGGCGCGGACAAGGTGGTGAGCTTTCTGGTCGAGGCGCTCAGTGAGATGCCAGGCTCGGGGCCAGGCATTCAGGTCAAGCCCCTGCAAACCGGCATGTCGGCATCGGCGGCCATGTCGCACTGGCTGGGCAGCCGCGAGGCGCCGGTGAGTTTCACGGTGGACCGCGACTGCGAACTCAAGATGCCAGACGACCAGAAATCCACTGTGCGTTACTCGCGCCACACGCTGGAGATCGACGAAGTCGCGCAGCACATCGCAGCCGGCAAGATACCAACCCAGCTCGCCATGACCTGGAACGACCGCGTGTCCTTTGTGCTGAGCGATACCGGCCAGGTCAGAAAACTCAAGCTGCTCGATGTCGTACTCGACGGCGTGCAGGAAGGCGGCAAGGACGATGACGGCTTTGACACCGACGCGAGCATCGTCACCGGCGAGTTGTCAGCCCTGATTCCTGATCTGCTGGAAGCGCTGGGCGGTGAATTGGCAGCTGATGCGCCGCTGGCCCAGCTGCAAGCCCCCGCCACCCCAGCCTGAGCCTGCGGCTCAAGCGGCGTTCAATTCTGCAAACTCGCGCAGGGCGGGCTGCCCTGGCGTAGCCCCTGCCGGGCATTCCAATGGACGCTCAAAGCCCGATGCGACGGGGAAGAGTTGCTCCAGTGTCTGGCGAACCCGGGTCAATCGCGCATCGTGGGCATGGGCATCGTCAGTGGTGTCGTTGATGCAGAAAAAATCAAGCTCGCCACACGAGTCCAGCAGTTCCCCAAGCTCGGAGGCCATGTCAGCGTCGCCGGTCGAGACATACAGGTGCGTGTAGTCCCTGACTTTGGCAATGCCCCTGGCCAGGGCCCAGCGCAAAACAAAATCCGAGACGATGGTGGGCTTGTCCCAGACGCGAAATACCGTTGAGCGCACCTTGTCGAACATGTCCGGGGCATGCAGTTCCAGCTCAAGCAGCAAGGACTTCAGCATAGGCCTTGGCGAGTGGGCGAAGGTGCGAAAGGTGTGCTGATAGTCAGGCCGCTTAGCCGCCGGCTGCGCCTTGTCGAGCTGCATCGCCCCAAAGCCGGAATCCAGCCACTGCCGGGACAGCCTGCAGGCGTTTTCAAGCGAATTGGCGTCAGATCGCAAGGGCTCGTCGCTCACATCGGGGTCATCGGACCATGCGACATAAGTGCCATGCGCGCCAAACCAGTCAGCCAGATCTACAGGCGCGCCGAAAAACACATCATCATTGAAGTAGAAATAGCGCTCCGAAAGATTCGGAATCCTGTGGATATAGGACTCGATATTGCCGGAGTCAAATGTCGGCAAGGATGCAGCAGGGATCAAATCGCGATGATCTATGACGGTCAGCCGGTCTGATGCGCCCAGCCAGCTGGGTAGCTGGCCGTCAGTGACCAGATACACATGGCCGTGTCCGGGGAAGAAGCGCTCCAGCGCTCTGAGGCTGTAGCGCAGCTCATCGTTGTCGCGAAACCGGCCCTCAACATTGCCGTAACGCGCCATGGCGCCACGGTTGGACGGACTGAGTTTTTCGGCTGCGCGCTGGCGCTTTTCACGCCAGACAGGATCATTGCCGTTGACCCACAGGTAGACGATATCGACAGGCGTTTCGAATTGCACAGCTGGCTATGAAGTGGGGGCACAGCTGATTGAAAACCGCCTGAAGCTTCAGTTGATGAAGCGACTCTGATGGACAGGAGCGAGCGGGCGATTCAATCAGCAGAGGCTGAATAAACAAAAGGATTGGCAGACGCTGGTCGGCCAAGCCCGGGAACAATGGTGCAACAGTGCTTGAACGATGGCGTCAAGGCCACCCAGCCCAGGAGTTTGCAAAATTCAGCCCGGATTCTACCTGCGTGTCTGCTGCGGCCCTGACCGCACATCCGATAGCCCGCCCTAAACGAATTCAAGTGGGCAGCTGTTGCGCGACCATCTCCACCACGCTTTCAATTTTCGTAGGCCACTGGTCTGCCTCGGCGCCGGCCATGAAGTTCAGACGGCAACTGGCGCAGGACACCACCACGGTATCAGCGCCGGTAGCGTCTATTTGCTCGCGCTTGATTTCCCACGCCTTATGGCGCAGGTCCCCGGCGCGGTTGATCAGGAAAGTGCCAGCACCACCGCCACAGCACCAGTTTTTCTCGGCTGTAGGTGTGGTCTCGACCAGCTCCATGCCCAAGGCCTTGAGCGCATCACGCGGCTCGGTCATCACGCCGCCGTGGCGAGCGAGCTTGCAGGCGTCGTGGTAAGTGATCTTGCGGCCAGCCTCACCCGGCGCCAAAGCGGGCGCAGGCTTCAACTTGAGACGGCCGTCCTTGATCTCACGGCCAAGGTATTCGGAAATAGCCATGACCTCAAACGGTAGCGGCTGTCCGCCAGGAAGGCTCGCATCCCAGCGCAGCGCCGGGTAAGCGTGACCACACTCGGGCAGTATGACGGTGCGTGCGCCAATGGCCAAGGCCTCATCGATCAGCCGCTGGCTCGCCGCCTTTTGCAGCGCCTCGCTGCCCGACAGCAGGCCAAAGTTTGCAGCCTCGAACCCGGCGCTGCGCAGCGTCCAGTTCACGCCCAGGTGATTGAGAATGCGCGCCGTTGCCAGCAAGGCGTCCTGGTAGAGGAGCACATCAATCACCGTCGTGACCAGCATCACATCGGCTCTGGGCTCGTCCAGTGGAATCACCACGCCCTGAGCGCGCAACTGGTCCAGAGTCTGCCTGAGCTCGTTCGGGCCGACACCAAACACGGTGCCGCGGCCAGCCTGTTCCTGGGCCACGGCTTGCAACTCCAGTGGCGCCAGACCGGCCTCATAAAGCGCCTCCCGCATCACATTCACGCCGCGTGCGGTGTTGACCCCCATGGGGCAGATCATGCTGCAACGGCCGCATTCCGTGCAGGAGTCATAGACCAACTCCTGCCACTCATTGAGGTCTTCAACGGTGATGTCGGAGGTGAACAAGCGAATCAATGGCGCAAAAGCCGAGCTCTCGCGTGCATGCACGCGGCGCAGCAAATCAAGTTTTCTGCTTGGACTGTATTTGGGATCTTGCGTACCCTGATAGAAATGGCAAGCTTCAGAGCAATAGCCGCAATTGACGCAAGCCTCCAGGTCCAGCGCCAGGCCGCGGTCAATTTTGGCGCGCATCACCGCTTTCGCACGGGTCAGTCGCTGCGCATCACTGAGTGGCGCAGGCTGCGCGGCCTCAGGCAGGTGTTTGATGGCATCCAGAAAACCATGAAAGACATCCATGTTTATCATGAGCGCACCCCGCGTCGACCAAAAAATGTAGCCAGCTGCATGCGCGCCGGCAGAACCCAAAAGGCATGCATCAGTTTGCCAAACGGAAACCACAACAGCAGCAACTCAAACGCCAGCAAGTGCACAGCCAAGGGGCCACGATAGACCACATGGCGTTGCGCCAACAGGACGGCTGACGGCGCGCCGACCACCGCCATACCCGTTAAAAAAGGCAAGAAAGTAAGCTCCCAGGTGATCAGGTCATCCGCTGTGGAAATTTTCTTGAGCACCGGGTCCGTCAGGCGGAACAGCAAAGCCAGCAGCAGCGACATCATGCTCGCAGCGGCACTCAGGTACATCACCATGTCTGGCAATGCCGGCCAGGACAGACCCGTGAGACGCCGAATAAAGGCGATATGCGGTGCGTAGCCGAGAAAAACCAGAAGCAGTCCAATGTGAAACACATAGGGATTGAGATTGACCAGCGTTGCGCTTGGATGAAAGCCGCCGCTAGGCACCATGCGCGTGAAGGCCGCGCGCATGGCCGCCGCCGTCCCGAAAGCCCGGCGCGCTGACGCGACGGGCTCATGCGAGGCGGGTAAGCGCCACATTGAATACAAACGCCAGGCAAGGCCTAACACGAAGACCAAAATCGAGAAGCTCAGCAAGGGTCCGCGGACCCAGTCAAGAAAATCCATGGCGACACCTCTTTTGCGAATTCACAGTTATTGGAAAGACGGGCGACAAAGGCAAGAATGGCCGCAGCCTATTTCTCCAAGCGTTCAATGCCGAGCGCTTTGAGCATGTACTTTTCGTAGATGGGCTCCGAGCTGCCACTTTTCATTTTGTAGAGAAAATACTTTTCAAAGGCGACCTTTGCCAAATGAACCCACTTGCCTTTTTTGTACCAGTTGGTATTGCGCGGTGGAATTTGCGGCAACGCGACAAACGCAGCGCCGGTATCGCCCATGTCGGCCAGACAAATCGCGTTCCAGCTGCCTTTTGCCAAGGCAGGCTCGCCGGCCAGTTCTGCGGCAATGTTGTGAACCAGGGCCGTCACCATGGTTTCAATCATGTAGCCTGTCTTGGGTGCGCCCGTCGGGACCGGTGTGATCTCAACAGGCGGGATCGCGACGCACACACCAGCTGAAAATATATTGGCAAATTTTTTGCTGCGCTGGTACTCATCAATCAGCACGAAACCGCGTGGATTGCACAAACCATCAACCGCAGCCACGGGATCCACCCCCTTGAAGGCAGGCAGCATCATGCTGAAGCTAAAGGGCAGTTCATGCGCCTTCTTGACCTGGCCGAGGTCGTCCAGCTCGGTCACGAACATCTTGCCGTCTTCTACTTTGGTGACCTTGGCGTTGGCGATCCACTTGATGTCGTTGTTGCGAAATTCGCTTTCCAGCATGGACTTGGAGTCCCCTACCCCGCCCAGCCCCATGTGTCCAACATAAGGCTCACTGGTGACATAGGTCATGGGCACCTTGTTTCGCAACTTGCGCGTCTTGAGGTCCCGGTTCAGGATAAAGGCAAACTCATATGCAGGGCCAAAGCATGAGGCGCCCGGCATGGCGCCCACAACGACAGGTCCGGGCGCAGCAATAAATTTTTGATAGTCGGCCCAGGTCTTTTCTGCGTGATCAATGTTGCAAATGGAGTTTGTGAATGCCTCGGGGCCAGCACCGGAAACATCTTCAAATGAGAGTTTCGGACCGGTGGTGATCACAAGGTAGTCGTAGGCCAATCGACTGCCATCCTGCAGTTCAAGCGCGTTACACGGCGCATCAATACGGTTAACTTTCTGAGCCACGAAAGCTATGCCTTTTTTCTCCAGGTAAGGCCTGACCGGAAATGTGATGCCTGCGCGGTCGCGCCAGCCAACCGCCACCCATGGGTTGGACGGCACGAACTGAAAATAATCCACGGCATTGACCACGGTGATCTGATGCGCCTTGCCAAGCTTTTCACGCAGTTCGTACGCAGCGGGCAAGCCGCCAGTTCCAGCGCCTAAGATCACGATGTGGGCCATGGTTGTCTCCTTGGTTTTACTGAAAAGGACAGAGGGCTAGCCGTTTATGCTCAATTTCCCGAACGGCCTGCGGGGCTTAACTGGGAATTCACCAGATTCACATGCGACTCATCCAGACGCCCGGTCAGCGCTTGGAGCCGCAGCTGGTTCATCAAAATATCAATTCGAGCCTGCAGCAAAGCCAGCTCAGCGCTGCTCGAATCATTTTCGGCAGTCAGCAGGTTTAAAGTGGTTCTGTCACCAAGCTCTCGCCCCAGACGCGTCGCATCCAGGCGCGCAAGGCTTGCAGTTTGCGCGGCCTTCAGGGCTGCGATGCGCGCCCGTCCAGCGTTCAGACCCAGCCAGGCCGCCTGTGTTTGTTGCTGGATCTGCTGGCGAGTTCGCTCCACCTCGGCGATGGCCTTGTCTTCGAGCCGCAAGGCTTCTGACTGCCTGGCGCTGCGATAGCCGCCTGTGAACAGCGGTATGTTCAGCTGCAAGCCAATTTGCTGTTGCCGCACGTTGTTCGATGCAGCGCCAAATTCGCCGCTGCCCGAAATTCTCAGTTGATTCGCCTGGGCCACCAGGTCCAGGGTTGCAGACGCAGCGGCCCCCAGACTGCGGGTTTCCTGTTTTGCAAGCTGCACATTGGCTTGCTGCAAGCGCAACTTTGGATTGTTGTCGCCGGCAAGCGCCTGCCAATAGGGCAAGGATGGGACCTCAAGCGGCGCAGCGTTGTCTGCAGGCGCCAACAGATCAAGCGCAGAGCCCGTCATCCCCGTGGCATCCCGGAGCACAGACTCGGCCATCTGCAAGTCGTTCTGTGCGAGCAGCAACTGGGCCTCGAGCGCCTGCTCACTAGCAGACGCCTCATAGGTATCTGTAATGGGCGCATCGCCTATCGAAAACCTGTCCTTGGCCTCAGCCAGGGTCTTTTTCACAGCCACACTTTGCTTGCGTACCAGCTCCAGCTTTTTTTCGGCCAGGACGACATCAAAGTAGCGCTGGGCAGTTTGCAGCATGAGTTCGCTCCGCGCTGCTTCCCACTGAATTTCAGCCAGATCTGCGCTCACGGCAAGTTGACTGGAGCGCGCGTCACGCTCCTGACTGATCAAGGGTTGGCGAACGCCAAGCGCCCAGCCGCTGGCATTTCCATTGTTAATCGACGTGTTGAAAGCCACGCCATTGGTCTGGCCAAAACCCGGTGCCGAAAAATAGGCCCCCCTGGTGTCCGAGTTCGCACTCATGCGCCCGGCGTTGGCGCCCAAGGTGACGCTTGGTCGCCAAAGTGCAGCCCCCTGGGCGCGACGCGCCTCACCAGCCTGCCTTGCCGCCAGCGCCACTGCGACCTCCGGGTCGTGCGACTTGACGCCCCGCCAAACGTCAGCCAGGTCAGTGGCCTGAGCAGATGCGCCAAGCAGGCCAAGCCAGACCAGGAAAAACGACTTGTACTGTTTCATGCAGCTGCTCCAGACTGGCCAGGTTTTCAGCAACCAGACTGCGCACCGAGCTTGCGCACAATGGTCTCCATCAGACACCAACCGGTCAATGCGCTTTGCAGCAAATTGAGTCCGACGAACGCTGTGAATGCCAACCACCACTGGCTGAGAAACAGCGGGCTGCCGGGTATGGCCATGGCCAGGGACAGCAGGATAAATAGTCCAGCGACGAGACGAACAATTTGCCAGGATTTCATGGGTTAGCTCCTTCAGTTTTCAAACGGTAAGTGGGGATTCAGGAAGAATTTTTTCGAGTCGGTTCCGATAGGCTGCGAAATACAGCGTCGGTATCACCACCAGAGTCAGTACGGTTGACACAGAAATGCCGAAGATCAGGGAGATCGCCAGACCGTTAAAAATCGGGTCGTCAAGAATGAAAAAAGCACCCAGCATGGCGGCCAGCCCGGTCAGGATGATGGGCTGTGCGCGGGTGATGGCCGAGTGAACAATGGCTTGTTTGAAAGGCACGCCACTTCGGACCTGCAGGTTGATGAAATCGACCAGCAAGATGGAGTTGCGTACGATGATGCCGGCCAGCGCAATCATCCCGATCATGCTGGTCGCGGTGTATTGCGCGTTCAGCAAGGCATGACCAGGCATCACGCCAATGATGGTCAGGGGGATGGGCGCCATGATGATGAGCGGCGTGAGATAAGAGCCGAATTGCGCAACCACCAGCAGGTAAATCAGGATCAATCCGACCGCATAGGCGGCCCCCATGTCCCGGAAGGTTTCATAGGTGACCTGCCATTCACCGTCCCATTTGATCGCGTAATCGCGCAGCGCGTCGTCGGGTTGCCGCACAAAATACTCCACCAAGGGACCGCCCCCAGGGGTTTGAATTTTGTTGATTTCGCCGCGCATCGCAAACATGCCGTAAAGCGGGCTGTCGAGCTTTCCGGCCATATCTCCGACAACAAAATTGACCGGCAGTAAATCCTTGTGATAGACCGGTTGCTCGCGCACGGTATCACTTATGTTGACAAGCTCGCGGACGGGAATCAGCCGCCCCGAACTGCTACGCACCGCAAGCTGGAGCAAACTTTCCAAGTCACCGTGGCTGGTTTCAGGTAACTGCAGCATCACAGGCGCAGGGTATTTGCTGGCGTCGTGCAGGTAGCTTGCAGCCTCTCCAGCCAGCCCTGCGCGCAAGGTGCTCACAATGGCTTGCTGCGATACACCCAACAGTCCTGCTTTGCGACGATCGACGATCAGCAGCTTTCGGGGGGCCTCAGCAATGCTGGAGTCATCAACATCAACCACATGGGCTGCTTTTTCAAAAACGGCCCGCACGGCTTTGGCAACGCCAATTCGACCCTGTGCTTCTGGCCCATAGACTTCGGCGACCAGCGGTGAGAGCACTGGTGGCCCGGGCGGCACCTCAACGACCTTGACGTTGGCACCCATGCGGCGGCCAATTTTTTGCAGTTCAGGTCGTACCCGCATGGCAATCGCATGGCTTTGATCGTCTCTGTGGTGCTTGTCAACCAGGTTTACCTGTAGGTCACCAACTTCACCGCCGGCACGCAGGTAGTACTGGCGCACCAGTCCATTGAAGTTAATGGGTGCAGCGGTGCCCGCATAGGCCTGGTAGTCGGTTACTTCGGCGACGCTTGCCAGGTAGGCGCCGAGCTCATGCAAAACCGCAGCAGTGCGCTCGACTGGTGTTCCTGCCGGCATGTCAACAATCACCTGAAACTCTGATTTGTTGTCAAAGGGCAGCATTTTCAACAACACCAGACCGGTCGCTGGAATCGCCAGAGAAATGGCGATCAAGGCAGCAATGCCCAGCCCCAGCAAGCCGCGATTGCGCCCGCCGTGCGCGTCATCCAACAAGGGCTTGAAGACCTTTTGAAACAGTGGTTCGAGCTTTTTCACCAAGCCACCCGTAGCGTGCCCTTCAGCTGCGCCCTGGCTAGGGGTAGGCTTCATCCACAAGCGGGCCAGCCAGGGCGTCACGACAAACGCAATGGCCAAAGACAAGAGCATGCCCATGCTCGCGTTGATCGGGATGGGGCTCATGTAGGGGCCCATTAGCCCGGAAACAAAAGCCATGGGCAGCAAGGCGGCGATCACTGTCAGCGTCGCGAGTATGGTGGGACCACCCACTTCATCGACCGCAGCAGGAATGATCTGGGTTAATGTTTTTCCGGGAAAAAGCAGCTGGTGACGATGGATGTTTTCAACCACCACGATGGCGTCATCCACCAAAATACCTATCGAAAATATCAGCGCGAACAGCGACACGCGGTTCAGCGTAAAGCCCCAGGCCCAGGATGCAAACAGCGTCACCGTCAGCGTCAGTATCACGGCGGTGCCCACAATCGCTGCCTCGCGCCGGCCCAAGGCTAAAAAAACCAGAGCCACCACTGAAGCGGTCGCAAACAAGAGCTTTTGAATCAGTTTTTGGGCTTTGTCATTGGCAGTCGCACCATAGTTGCGTGTTTCTGCAAGGTCCATACCATCAGGAATCACGGTGTTGCGCAGCTGGTCAACGCGACGCATGACAGCATTTGCCACGTCAATGGCGTTTTCTCCGGGCTTCTTGGTGATCGTCAAGGTCACTGCCGGATACTCACCGCCGTCCTTGCCTGGCAGCCCATGCCAAACGTAGCGGCTGGACGGTATGGGGCCGTCCTGAACGTCTGCGACGTCTTTCAGAAATACCGGTTTGGCGTCACGCACCGCAACAAGCAGTTCGCCAACATCCGCAGCTTGCTGAAAATACGGCCCGGCTTCGATAGTCAGTGATTTATTGGCCGAAATCATCTCGCCAACCACCATGCCCTGGTTGGCCGATTGCAATGCTGCCCGGAGGTCACTGACCACAACACCGCTTCCAGCCATGCGCGCAGGATCAAGCCTTACCATCACCGCTCTTCCGGGGCCTCCAATGGTTTGAACCTCGCGTGTGCCCGCTACACGCTTGAGCTCGATTTCCATGCTGTGCGCGACACGCTCCAGATCAAAAGCACCTACCTCGGCTTTCTTGCTGAACAGCGTCAAGCTCACTATGGGGACGTCATCGATTCCCTTGGGTTTGATGATGGGCTCCATCACGCCCAGTCCTTGAGGCAGCCAGTCAGAATTGGTTCTAAGGGTGTCGTGCAAACGAACCAATGCCTCGGTGCGCGCCACGCCGACCTTGAACTGCACCGTCAGCACGGCCATTCCGGGTCGTGACAAAGACATCACATGATCCGTCCCCGCCATTTGAGACAGCACCTGCTCGGCGGGCGTGGCCACCATCTGTTCAACATCGGCCACCGATGCCCCGGGAAACGGAATCAACACGTTCGCCATGGTCACGTTGATTTGTGGCTCTTCCTCGCGCGGCGTAACCATCACTGCGAAGATGCCCAACAGCAAAGCCATCAGCGCCAGCAAGGGCGTGATCTGGGACTTCTGAAACAGCGCGGCAATCCGTCCAGACACGCCAAGTTCGGGTTTGGGGCTCATATCAACGTACCTTGGCCGCGGCCTGGGGGTCTATGGCGACTTTGTCACCCTTTGCAAGCCCGCTGAGTATTTCAACCCGCCCGCCTCTGGCCGTACCCAAACGAACCTGGCGCAGCAAGGGTCGGCCAGCGCCGACTTGAACATAGACGCCAACTATTTCGGCACGCCGAACAATCGCCGAGATAGGGACGTAAAAATGCTCGGCACCGCCCCCGGCCATCGGCAGCCAGACACGGCCGAACATACCGGGCGTCACACCCGCAAGGCGCGTTGGCAGATTGAGCCGCAGCTGCACGCTGTGCGTGGCCGGGTCCATGGTCGGAAGCCATTGCACTTGTTCAGCCTTCACCAGTCCCGGCGCAGACAGGGCGCCAGGCAGCTCAAAACGCAATGCAGTTTGGGCACCCATCTGCGTTTGCGCAGACTGCGGCACAGCGGCCGTCAAGCGCAAAGCGGAGGGGTCATACAAAGTCAGCAAAGCCCGCCCAGGCATGGCCATATCGCCAAGCGCCACCGGCACCTCGCTGACCACCGCGTCATAGGGCGCTGTCACGAGGAAAAAACCGGTCTGGGTCAGCGCGACCCCGGCCTGCGCCTCCAGCGCCTTGACCTGCGCCTGGGCGGCCATCAGCTGGGCTTGTGATTTATCCAGCGCAGACTGGCTGATGTACTGCTTTTGCAGGAGCTGCTTTTGCCGCTCAAACTCTTTGGATGCCACATTCATGGTCGCGCGTGCGGCCTCAACCTGCGCGGTACTGGCAGTCAAGCCTTGAGTGGCGCTGCGCCCATCTATGCGAACCAGTGGCTGGCCAGACTTGACACGGTCTCCGACCTTCACATGCAGAGCGACGATGGCGCCCGCTACCTGAGAGGAGATCGTGGTCTGCCGAATAGACTCGACTACCGCATCAACACTGACGCCATCTTCCTGAGCGCCACCGGATACCTGCACTTCAACCACCTTGAGTATGGACTCCGCAGCCGTCACCCGAGTTGCCAGCACGCTCAAGAGACAGGACAAGCCAAGCAGCAGTGATAAAAGATTTTTTCTTTGCATTTGAAACCTTCTGCGTGACGCGGCTTCATGCCGATACGCTCAATTCAACTATTTACATACTTAACTATACAGCTAAATATGCAAGTAGTAAAATTAATACTATGTCAGGTAAATTGACTGAGCGCATTGAGTTTGCGCAAGCGCAAGTGTCACGCGGCGTGCCGGTCGTTCGCTAAATCAAGGAATCATGCCCATGGAAAACATGCCCCAAGAAGCACTGCAGGAAGTCGCTGCGTACTTTCAGGCGCTATCGGAGCCAACCCGATTGCAGATCCTCAATTTGCTGCGCGACGGCGAACGAAATGTAGGCGAGCTGGCACAGTTGTGCGGTTTCACAGCCGCAAACATTTCGCGCCACCTGGCCTTGCTGACCAAGCTGGGACTGGTTGCACGCGACAGCCGGGGCACCAGCGTCTTCTACCGAATTGCTGATGATTCGGTCTACGCACTCTGTGATCTGGTGTGTGGAAATATCGCCCGAAAATTCGAGCGGGAAACCTCGAATCGCAGGGCATTTCTTAACCCGACTTGAACGATCCGAGCAAGCCAAGCCTGAAGTCATCTGCTACTAAACTGGCCGTGTCAGGCCGTGGCCAGTAGCCAACAAAACCCAGGCATCACTCGAAGCTGGGCACACCAGGTTTGACGACAGGCTTTCCGGCAGCAACCCAGGCATCGAAACCACCGCCAATAGACTGCACTTGCAGGTAGCCCATGTCCTGCAGTGCGCTGGCAGCCAAAGCCGCCCTGCCGCTGGTTTTGCAATAAAGCACAATTTTCAGATCGCGCGAACTGAGCTCAGGGCTGCTGCTGAGCTTGAACTCCAGCATGCCGCGCGACACACGCACGGCCCCGGGCAGGTGACCTGCCGAATATTCATCCGCTTCACGCACGTCAAGCAAGACATCTGCATCACGGATGGCCTGCTCAGCGTCAGCCAAGCTCACCTCCTTGATACGAGTCTTTGCCGAAGCAACGAGATCGTGAGCTGTTTTCATGTGGGGCCTCTGCTTGAGCGTTTAGGATGACGACATCCCTACTGTAAGCGAAGCCCAAACCGCCAGTTCAAAGAATAGAGAGCGTGGCATGAAAGATGAGCAAGAGGCCACAGCAAGGGAACAATCCTCACCGCAGACCTTTAATTCATCCAACGCGATCCATCACCAGGTCAGTTATGGCCGTCAACTGTTTCCCGCTTCTAGTAAGACCAGGCGGCCCCGATGCCGACAGCAGCAGATTGGCTACCGTTCAAGGCGGAAGACACGGTGCCTTTGAGCACGCCGTTTTTTGTAAAGCGGTAAGTCACGCCAGCAGCCAAAGCGGTCTTGCCCATGAAACTCCCCATCGCCATGCCTACAGCAACAGACTTGTCCTGATCCACTTGCGGAATATTGGCCATGGCAGTCACCGACGCAATCGCGCTGGAGAACTGGCGCACGTTGACAGCGTCATAGTCTGAGGTGCCGTCTTTCACACCGTGCACCTGAACCGGTGCGCCAGTGGCGGCGTTGCTGAAGGTCGCACCTCTATCATCCAGTGTCATACTGCTGGACCGCGTACCCCCTGAAATCGTGGTCTTGTCCTCTTGAACCACAATACCGTGGGTGTTACCCAGGCTGTTGGTCACAGTCAAGGCTGCGGTCGCTTGAGTGGTGGCGACACCGGTCGTGAGTTTGCCGTTGGCGTCCACGCCGACACCGGTCTGATTGGCATTCACCACACTCATTCCACCCGAGGTGTTTCTGCCGCTGTCGGTCACCGTTGTGGTGGCTGCAGTACTGGATGAATAGGTGAGTGAACCATTGATGTACATGTTGCCATCAACCAGGGTGTTGCCCTTGATGAGGTTGACCACATTTGCACCGTTTACCAATGCTTTGCTAGCAGACGTGCCGTTAGACAAGGTTATGTCTGTACCGACCACTCGGGATGCGCTGGTCGTGGTGAAGCCATTGCCGCCAGAGATCAGGCTGGCCGTACCGTTGGCCAGGGACATATTGCTGTTTCCGGCGAACTGATTGACCGTCGTGCCGGCGTTACTGCTACCGATCACGTTGACGCTGGCGAAAGCAGCGTTGTTACCAATACTGTTGATACTGCTCGCAGCACCATTCCCAATGTTATTGGTGGTGGCAAACGCGTTTACACCAATGTTGTTGATCGCGCTGTTGATACTCGTTGTGTTGGATGCATTACCAATCATCACCGCACCCGCACTGGTGCCAGTATTGATGTTGGTGACTGCGTTAGAGCTGTCGTTGATATTCGTCGCGCCGGTGATTGTTGCGCCGCCGGTGCCAGTGATACGACCAGTGACACCCAGCGTGTTGTTGATTTGAGTGGCTCCGCCCACGGTAGTGGCCCCCGTGACACCAAAAGTGCCGCCGACGGACCCATTCCCCGTAATGCTCGCAGAGCCAAGCGTCGCAAGTCCCGTGGCATTGATGGTCGTCCCGCCGCTGATCGCACCCGCATTGGTGATGCCACCGCTGAGGTTGTTGATACCCCCACTGACCCTCAGCGAGGTCAAAGTTCCAACCGACGTAATTGCGCTTTGCGTTGCCCCGGTCACCGTGGCTGCGCTACCAGATACATCGCCGGTAATGTCAGCGGTGATCCCCGCACTTACCGACAGGGATGTTGTGCCAAAGTTGGCTGTTCCTCCACCTTGGACATTAAACACCCCCCCTCCCGTATTGATGATAACGCCGGGGACGGAACCGGAAACACTACTATTTACACCTGTTGCCGTGTACGAGGTACTGTTACCGTCGGTCGACCCCATCACATAAATGGTGCCTGCCGCCTGTGCAAGGGATGGCATAAAAACGGCAGCGACAGCCAAAACGATTGTTGTTTTGGTCATGGCTGTTTGAATTTTTTTCATAAATAATTTCTGCTGTTAAAAATAAATCTCGACGCCGTTCACTAAAGAAGCACTTCTTTTTTTATCGATACACAGCCGCTGCCGGCTGGCATCAAGAACACTTTGGTGGCGACACCGCCGTCGAGCACGGTGATGGCTGTTTTCAATTGCCCGACCCTTTTCAGCGTGGCGAACTGCGTGGCAACCACGACCTCACACTTTTGCGGCCAATACGCCACCGCGTCATAGGCAGCGCCACAACCGTTGGCCTGGTTGGGCGCAAAGGTGGCGGAAACGTAGGCGGTGCCGTTTTCCGTGGATACTTCCATGGCCAACGGAATCAGGCGCTGGTCAGGCTGGCTGGGGTGCAGCATCAGAACTGCACCTGCTTGGGAGCTAAAGCCCAAAAAATTGCTCACCTGGTTGAGGCGTACTGCGCAATTGAGCGCGCCTTGTTGCACCGCAGCTTGCGTGACGGCGTTGACACCGCCGGGGGCTTGTTCTGCCGCTACGGGCTTGATGTTGGTGTCGAATGCCGGAGTTTGAGCCTGTACCGAGGCGGTGATACTCAAGGCGAAACAGGCCAGAGAAAATAAGTTAAAAATCACTACTTTATTCATACGCGCCTGAGAATAATCAAAGCAAGCGCTTCATTACTGTCAAGTTCTTACATGGTGATCTAGACCACTGCGAAAAATTTAGTCAAAAACAATTTCGGTATGCGCTAAGGTCAGTACATGGCTCTTTTTATTTTGACGCTCAGCTTGAGACTGCTTTCCTGGGGCTTATCCCTTGTGTCAGCACCCTTGATACTTTTGTATATCGCGATTTGGTTACGCCGCTTAAATTCGCTCTGGGCCCTGCCCTTGAGCCTTCTGATGCTTGCGGCCGCAGCGCTGATGGCTTGGCGTAGCCACCCTGCGGCGCGCGCATTACTTGGGAGTAGCAGCCTATTTGATGCTGATGCACTCGGGCAGCGATTTTCGCTATGCAGAGATGCGTAACGACAAGGAGTCGGCACAAGCCGAAGTACTCAAGGTGGCCAGTAAAACGAGTCAGGAAATAGAACTCAAGGTAGAAGAGCGCACCCTGGCGCTGCAACACGCCATGGCCAAGATCGAGGAGTCCCTGGTGGCGGGGATGCGCGTCGCCTACGAACAGCAACAGGTTCTGGCCACTGTGGCGCACGAGTTGCGCGCGCCGTTGGCGGTGATTGAAGCGACGGTCCAGAATCTGGCGCTCGATGATTTGCAGCGCGACCCAATCACACTGGCCCGCTATAAAAAGATTTTGCGTGCAACAGAGCGGCTTGCGCAGTTGCTGAATAACTCGCTCAACGAAGACCGGTTCAAGGTGCTGGGCCGAGGCGTGAGAATCGAGAAAGCCGAACCGGCCGCTTTGCTGAAAGATGCAGTTCACGCCGCCTGGATACTTTCGGAAGCGCATCACTTCAAATTGGAAATCACGCGATTGCCGTCGATTTTTTCGTGCGATCCAGACTTGATGCGTTTGGCGTTGCGCTCGTTGACTGACAACGCCGTCAAGTACACCCCAGCTGGCAGTGAGGTCATATTGAGCGGACGTGCCACACCGGATGGTTTGGAGCTGGTTGTCACTGACAACGGTCCGGGCATTAGCCCGGACGACTTACCGCACTTGTTTAAGCATTTTTATCGCGGCAAGAATACCGAAAACCAGCCTGGTAGCGGATTAGGCTTGGCTCTGGCGCGGCGCATGGTGGAGATGCAAGGCGGCACACTGCACCTGGAAAGCAGTCCGGAACACGGTTGCCACATCACGATACTTCTGCCTGATCACCCAAGCAAGCAATAGCCAGCCACCGGGTTGGTTAGCCTAAAGTGATGGGCATGGAAAAGCTGTAGCCCTCCCGGTGTTCAGTTTTAAGTGGTAATTCAAACGCTGCGTTAGTGCGCCAACGCTGGCGAAAACGGCTAACAAGGGTGTCTAGTCGCCGTTGGTCAAAGTCAAGCCAGTCGTGGCCAAAGGCTTCGGCAATCTGCCGGCGAGTAACCGTGCGACCCGGCTGCTGGACAAACAGGTAACACAACTTCATTTCGAGCGCCGACAAGACGAGGCTGATGCCCTGCGGCGCTGACAGCGAATGTGATTGGCCCAGCAGCTGCCAGTGGGAAACCACGCGTCTACTCAGGGCATCAATGACAGCGGCCAACTCAAGCAATTTGACTGGTTTAACCAGGTAGTGATCCGCACCACCATACAAGCCCCGCAACTTGTCCATCGTAGTGCCACGGGCAGTGAGCATGATAATGCCGCAACCTGGGCGCTGTTGCCGCAACTGGGCTGCAGCCTCCATACCGCTGCCGTCTGGCAGCATGACGTCAATGATGGCCATCTCGGCTTGCCCAAGGCAGTGCGAAAACTCCGCAACGCTGCCAGCTTGGATCACATCCCAGCCACGTTTTTGCAAAAAAGCCGCAACTTCTTCACGTAACTCAATTTCGTCTTCCAACAAAACGATGCGGCTCATTTGATCACTTTATGTTTTATGAGGCGCCAAAGTGCGATTTACGGGAGCAGGCCACACATCACAGAGCTGGTACCTTTAATCTGTATGGCTACGTAGGAATCTACCTAAACAAACCAACCAAAATCCAACCAAATCCAACTACGTATCACCACTGACAACTAAAAAATACTCACGTCGAAATTCAATATTTAAAGAAAAAATTATCTTTTTCTAACTATCAAAGGAAGCGTCAACTCAGCCACCGCTCCACCACCAGCCGCATTTCGAATGTCAATGTCGCCGCCATGCTGTTGAATAATTTTGAGCGACAGGGGGAGGCCCAGCCCAGCACCGGGCAAGTGCAAATGTTGCCGGCCGCGCATGAATTTATCAAATAAACGGCCGCGCTCATGGTCATCCAGACCTGGGCCATGGTCGCGCACGGTGAAGGTTACTTGCGTCTCGCGCACCTGGACGGATAACTGGACAGTGCCAGTGGGGTCGTATTTGAGGGCGTTGTCGAGCAGGTTTTTAAGCGCAGCGCCTAGCATCGGCAGATCTCCCAACACCTGCACGCTGTTCAACAAGGCTTGGCTGGCTGCGTCGGCAACGAGCAGTTGCAGGCGCTTGCTCTCGTCGTTGAGTTGCTGAAGACTTTCTTCAAGGATGCTCGATACTGCCAAGGGCAGACGTGGTCGCTTGGCCGAATCCAGAGTCGCCAAACGTTCGTCAGCCAGACAATAACCGAGTACGTACTTGAGCCGCTCCACGGCGCGAACCATACGCCCGACCCGGGCCGTGGTGACCGTGTCCAGCGGGTATCGGTTCATATTGATCAATGCGCCGTCCAGAACAGCAATCGGGTTACGAAACTCGTGCGACAGCAGTCCAACGAAGTCACGTTGCTCAACCAATTGGGCCGCTCCGGCAACGACCTGAGCATGCGCGCGCAGATTTGACTTGTACGTCTGCCCTACGTGCCGGGCAACAAAGAAAAGCAAAATCATGGCGTGTAATGTGATGCCAGCCAAAAGAATGGCATCAAGCCAGTTGACGAAAAAATCGACGCCCGCATTGCGCGCCAGGCGGAACATGCCAGGAAGCAAGATGGGGATGAGCGCCAGCAGCACCCATCTCAACGACGGTTCGCGCGGCATGACCCACAGGGACAGCGCGACGATCACCACCAGTTGAACCATTGCGAACATATTCACAATGGGTGCAACCTGCGCAAAGTGACCGTCCAATAATACGAGGACAGCCACCAGACCGGCAACCCAAGTGATGCGCAGATAGCAAGAAAAAAGACGCGGCACATACTTATCGGCCAGCAACAGTCGAGAAAAGACGGTTGCAAACAACGGAATGAGCAAGGCCAGGCAGCTGCTCGACAGCGTATCAGCGAGTTGAGGGCGCCCCGGAAAAAGCAACAGCCCAAGCCAGCCGTCGGCGATAAAAAGGTTCAGGGCTAACAAGAAAAAATACCCGGCGCACATTAGAAAAATTGATGTGCCAACAGTAACCCCCAAGATCAACGCGGTCAGCGTTATACAAATAAAAACACCATGAAAAAGCCCGGCCACCATCGTTTTGATCTGGGTGTTTTGTTCGAGCGCATTGGTCTGCCAGAGCACCGGCGTGACCGCTTTGACGTTGTCTGATCGGACGCGCAGCCACAAGGTGTACAGGCCTGGTTCAGGCATGTTTACGAGAAAGACACTGTTGCGGTGCCAAAGCGGACGCAGATCCGGGTGCACCGCCGCACCGGCTTGTTGAGATCGAGGTTCTTCAAGCGCTTGACCTTCAGCTAGATTGGTGTTTAATTCGACCCACAATGTGACTTCGTCCAGAAAAGCCGGCGGGACCTCCAGCCACCACTCTGGGACAAGTGACTGGCCACTGCGCTTGTCCCCACGAAGGACTTGCATGCGAACCCACAACACGCCGGGCTGGTAACCAAGGTTGACGTTGCCTTCGACGGGCGTATAGACTTGCGTACGCGCCTGCTGCCAGGTGGCCTCACCTACCGTGTCAAGCCACATGGACGTGTGCCCTGTCAGCGGCGATTTTTGTGCCGTCAAAGGCAGTGGCAGCGGCAAGGAAGTAGGCGATGCTTGTGCCATTGAAGTGCATGCAGCCAAGCACAATCCAAGCAATAAAAACGCGCCGCGGCTCATCATGGACAGTCTATTTATGCAGCGCATCAATGTTTTACTGGTAGAGGACGACGCGGACCTGCGCCAGGAAGTGAAGGATTACCTTGTCACCGAAGGATACAACGTACTGGAAGCCGGTACCTTGAGAGAGACCCTGGAAGTTATGCAGACCCAACGCGTTCAAGCCCTTGTGCTTGATGTTGGCTTGCCCGATAGCAACGGGCTGGACGCCTTGCCCGAACTGCGTCGCCATACCGATTGCCCGATTGTGATGATGACGGCCTGGGGGCAATTACAACTTCGAGTGAAGGGACTGCGGCAAGGCGCTGACTACTATTTGGTGAAGCCAGTGCCGCTGGCAGAGTTGAGCGCCGTGCTGGCGACGTTTTTCCGCCGAGGCAGCGGCACAACGACTTGGAGAACCGACGCAGCGACCCACATATTGATCGCCGCAAACGGGCATTCCACTCACCTCACCAGCAGCGAATGGGTATTTGTACAGATCTTGCGCAAGAGCTCGGGCAAAGTCGTCAGCCGCGAAGAATTGGTGCGCGGCCTGGGCCAAGACCCAAGCAACTATGATCCGCGGCGCATGGACACACTGGTGCAGCGACTTCGACAAAAAACAGCACTGGCCGACATGGGCGAACTACCGCTGCGCACCCGGCATGGCCAAGGCTATGTTTGGGAGGAACAGTGAGGCCCTTTTCTCGTATATCTTTACAGATTACCCGGCTTATTTCAGTCGAGCTACTCCTTGCTGACGGACTCCAGGCAGCCACCCCCAACGCCACTTTAAACGGAGTTGACAAGCTCCGGCTTGCTGGTGCCTGGACGAGTTTTTAGTTGGCAGTAGACGGTGAATGACCGTCAGGTCGCTGGCATCACGATCCGGGTGGACTTTGAGAGCATGGTCCCTTCATACCGCATGAAGAATACCGGCGAAGTGGTCGAGCAACGGGTGCAGACGCAAACCTCGCCTTGCCACCTGGGCGGGCAACGCCACTGGTTCACCTGCCCTCGGTGGAGCAAGCGGGTGGCGTTGCTCTACGCGCCGGGCCGGTACTTCGCCTGCCGCCAGTGTGACGGGCGGGGCTACGCGACGCAGAAGGAAGGTGCGGGCGACCGGCCATTAACCAAGGACGACAAGCTGCGCAAGCGGTTGGGTTGGGAGGCTGGCATCTTGAATGGCGACGGCGGCAAACCAAAAGGCATGCATTGAAAGACCTACCAACGGCTCAAAAACAACTACGATGAATTGGTGCAAGTCAGCTTGCATGACATTGGCCACAAGCTGGGCTTTGTGCACAAATTGCGTGCAGGGTAAATCTGTTTCGCAGAATATACGTGCAGCCGGCTCGATGACTGATCACGCCATACGCCTCACATCTATATGCCAAATCGGCCGCTAGCCCTCGTAGAACTAGCGCAGGCAGTTATCAAAATACCAGCAGCTAGATGCTTCACACCAACTCCAACTTTGCCCGCAGTTGGGACAATGGATGGTTTTGAAGGCACCAAGAAGAAAGGACTTAGAGCATTTCTACTCTAAGTCCTTGATTTGTGAAACCTCTCGAAAGATGCCTCGAAACCCGCATAGATACTAGAGTTTGCCTTTCAAAAATCTGACTCGTTCCCCCATTTGTTCCCCCGCTTTGCTTTTGATACCCGCACCAAAAGCACGAATTTTCAATCAACGCGTGGAGCAATTCATCTGATTGCCATAAGTGGTGCAGTTGGTCGTTCTAGGCACTGGCATTTGATAGGGCTGTACTGGCACAGGCATTTGATAGGGCTGTGCTTGTCTTTGATTCAGTAAATACTGCAATGCAGCCTGTCGCCTTGATTCATCCGCTTGCATTGCTTGCTGCTCTGAATAACGACGTTGAGCTTCCGCTTGCTCCGCCGATCTTTGAGCTGCTGCCCTTCGCTGCTCATCGGCGACTTTAGCTGCTTGCTCTTGCTGTCGCGTGTCTTCAGCACGGCGTGCTTGTAACTGCTGCACCTCGAAATTCACCTTATTCAACAACTCCGTAAACTCTCGGTCGCGAGCTTTGGCGAAGTCGCCAAACGATAACTTGCCTGCGTAAAGGTCGGCAATCGCTGATCTTAAAAAGGATTGATAGGAATTACTGTAGCCATTAATTGATGCGGGATAGTTTTGCTTCCGCCAATCAGCACCAAGTGCGGTACATCGATCGATCTCTGAAACCAGTATCAAAATGACAGCCTTCTCTTTTGTCGTAGGCTTTGACGGATTTGCCAGTACTTCAAGCGGCTGACCCTTGCTTATATCTAAAGGTGCTTTTTTAAAAAGAGATAGAAACCTGGCATCTTCGCCTAGCTCTGAAACACATGCGGCAGATGGGTCTTGCGCCAATGCACCACCGCAAGATAGCAGTACAAGTAATGCCCAAATCACCTTATACATATCGAAGCCTCCGTGAGCCATGCATCTGTTTAGCTTGACCTTCACTTTAGCCAAAAATGTTGCTCACGCATAGCCTGATTGAGTACCTTGATGGCCTGTCGCAGTCTTAACCAGTCGCCACCCTTCCAGGCATTACCCGATACCGCAGCCTTGCCCTCTGCGCTTTTTGGCCCGGTGGACTGTTGCCATGGTTTCCACCGTCTGATGGCTTCGCTCTGCCGCTTGCGCCGCTCTGGTGTCCATCCTGCCGCCGGGTTGCCCATGGTCTGCCTCCAATAGTTTGTTTCGCTCAGGTGCGGATTTTTCCGCGTGCGTGTGCGCCTGCGCGTATTGGTCGGAATCAGCGCCAGCCGCCCCGCCGTTGTTCACCTGTTGCGGTCCGTTGGCAATATTTGCCTGTTTCACAAACGTAGCCTGCCGGGGATATTTCAAGTCCACCAGTGCCGATATGGTCGCCCGGCTCTGTGCCTGCGCTTTCAGTGCCAGCCCTAAAAACGCCTCTAGGTTCCGCTGGCTTTGCTGAACCTGCGCCCTTCGCGCCAGACTGGTGAAGATAGTTTGCAGCGCCGTCGCCTGCCCTACTAGCATGGCCTCAAGGGTGTACAGGTCGCCTCCTTTGACTTCGGTGAAGGTATCTTTCAACAGCATCACCATCGAGTTCATATCGGTATCCTTACCCATCACGTTACCCTGATAGGACTCCATCACCGCTGCACTATTGATGGATGGCATTAAAGCCATGCGCGCCCTGTCTGCCGGGGTCAATGCAGGCGGATTCACCGTCTCAGGTTTTGTCGGGTTCTTTGAGGTTTTCTTAGTAGTGGCCATATCGCTCCTTAAGAGTTCCAGCGCGTTTTAACTCGCGCCCGCTATCTGGTGAGGGGCAGGAATACATGAAAGAGTAAAAACAGAGAATGGCTTCTCTATAAAGGTGTCCACCATAGGAACAATCAAAGCCCCGCAAAAGTGTCCTGCAAGTCCATGTGTGAAACGATAGGCGAGGTTTTAAGGTCGGCATGGTTCCCCTAGTGGACTTGTGGCGCTGTGCATGTTTCAGAGGTGGACAAGGGACTGCGTTTTTCTTGTGGTTCCCGACCGCAGTTGGGCTTCGTCCAATCCAGCCGGGTTTTGATCGTCGGCATGGGCAAGGGCGTGTTGACGCGGTACGCTTTTACTTTGAATGCTGCCAATGCCTCATGGTCAAACTTCTTTGAAACGTCCAGAGGAAACCATGTCAGCGCCAATAGCTCGCAAGTGCTGGGCATCCGGCCTTTTCGGGTCACGTAGACAAACCCGGCCTCTATCAATTCGCTCTTGGCACGCCATAGCGTTGTGCGCGACTTCCAGCCCCGTTTGCTGACCACTGACCAGGCCACCGTCAGGTCGCCGTTGTTATCGCCACGGTATTGCCCTGCCAACTCCAGCAGCAACTTGCAGGCGTGTGGACTCAGCTCGGTAAAGGCCGGAGACTCAAACACACTGCGCACGATGCCGACAAAGGGTTCTGTGTACTTGCTGCCTTTGAAGTTAGCGCGCCCCATGCAAAGCCCTCCAGCGCGACCTTAGTAAGGCAAGCCAAGTGGACGTGGGCAGTAGCCATAGGCGCAAGCAAATAGCCTGCACGGCCTTCATGCCCGCTGCTCCAGTTGTGTCACGACTGCCAGCGCCTGTAGTGACTGCTTGACCCGCTCATAGCCCGCGTGGTGGTCGGTAGCGCCTCGCAAAGCATTTGCGGCCACCGCCTGCGCCACGATCAGCATGGATTGCTGGGGCAGCGCCAGGGTCGCGCGCTTGCCAGCGTCTACCTCTGCCGCCTTGTTGACCAGCTTGTTAACGTTCATGTGGACAAACTTTTCATTGCTTGATTCACATGCCAGCGAATGAATCACCTCATGGAGCTGACGATAGGTCGGCAGGTATTCGCCCTGTCGCTGGTCGGCGGCTCTCCGTGCCTCGCTGAAGGCTTGAATCAGCTTCACCTTGAGGCTGACCACTTGCTCACTGTTGCGCGACAAGGAGAGCAGGAAAAAGGCTTGATCCTCATTCAGCAGGGCAAAGCGCTCGCTCTGACCAGTGGGGCTGTCCAGCGAAGGTGTTTTTTGAAAAAGCACCTTACCAAACGAACCAAAGGATTGAGCGTACTTTTCGATCAAGGCCATGACAGGCCTATGCTGGTTACCCAAGTGTCTGGCCATCAATCGGGTATCGACGCGGGTTTCTGTCTTTATTGTGGTCAGCGTCAGCTCACAGGTTTGCCCGCTAGTCGGCTTCGCGCCGTGCGTGGTGCCGGTCATATCCAGCCCCTTAGGCCATGGCCAGTTCGGCCCGCTTGGCATGAAGACGGCTCACCAGCTCCTTGATTTCATTCTCTGACTTGCCCGCGATTCGCGCAGCGTTGATGGCCTGAACTTCCTCCGATGGCCAGCCTTTCGATCGCTGGCCGATGGCTACCCCGGTGGTGAAAAGCCCAGCCTTAATGGCGTTGTAAATGCTGGCGTGGGAACGGTGTCCGGTTTCAGCCTTTACGGCTGGCATTCTCAATATGGCCATAGCTCGCTCCTTTAAAGCGAAGAGATCAAATTGAGGATGTCTGACGCACGCCACGCTACGCAACGTGCAGACAACCGAACAGGAGCGGGGAATCGGCCATCCCTCACCCCTGCCCACCAATGGCCACGACTAACGGGGTAATGTGCCAACACAGTAGGTAATCGCCAAAGTGCTGGATTGGTCGGGTTTAAAGATTGCGTCGTAGCGCATTGATTCGTTTGCATAGTCGCCTTTTCAAAAACACAGTTTCAAAAAAGCTCATAGCAAAGGACAATTTGATTTACAACTCCAATAGCAAAAGACAGTCAACCTAAATTTGACCAAGTCTGATGCGTCGTTGTATAAGCTAGGACTGAAGCGTGTCACAACTCTTCTTGACCTAGTGTCCCTGAATCCCCTTTCGCCCGGCCAGGCGTCTGGGGATTCTTGCTTTGAGCACTTAATTGTCAATACGGTCCCAATAACGCTCTATAGACAATCAGCGTTCAATGTAGCAAGTTTTTTCAAGCACTTGTTGTACAAAGCTGTGGATAACTTCTTAAAATGATGTGGATATTCAGGGAAAAAGCTTCGAAGACCCCCTAGTACATGGGGTTCAACCAGATTCATCATTTTTTGCCTATTTTTTAGACAACAGCCCTCTGATCAAATCCGTCGAATGTGTTGATGTAATCATGTTGTTGACTCCTCCTCCTTGCTGACGGACTCCAGGCCGCCACCCCCTACGCTGCTTTAAACGGAATTACTACTGCACCCCGCGCAAGATTGTCCAGATAGTCTGCCCATTGCTGCATCATGGTCGCGCGGTGTTTCATGTACTGCGTGCGGTTGTATGCACGTCCGTTAGCATCTTTGACCGCATGGGCTAGCTGCGCTTCAATTACCAGTGGGTCAATATTCAATTCCTCTGCCAGCAGCGTGCGTGCCGTGGCCCGGAAACCGTGCACGCTTTGCACGTCAGGGCCATAACCCAAAGTAAGTAATGCGGCCCGCAGGGTGTTGTCGCTTATCGGCCTCTCATGACTACGTTCACCGTGAAAACACAACGAACCGTTCCCTGTCAAAGGGTGCAGTTTTCGCAAAATCTCCACCGCCTGTGTGGGTAATGGCACCAAATGCGGGTCGCCGTTTTTTTTACCTTCTACCCGGCGCTTCATACGTACCGCCGGAATCGTCCACAGTGCCTCGTCAAGGTCAAATTCAGCCCATGCCGCCGCGCGCAGTTCGCCGGGTCGCTGGAATAGCAGCGGTGCCAGTTGCAATGCAGCCCGCACAATTGGTCCGCCCTGATAGCCCCGGATCACCCGGATCAACTCACCGACCTTCACAGGGTCAGTAATGGCGGCGAAGTGTTTACCGTGGTGGGGCTTCAATGCGCCCTTGATATCTGAGGTAACGTCCATCTTGGCCCGCCCTGTGGCCACAGCGTACCGCCACACCTGCCCCGCCGTGGTCAGTACCCGGTGGGCAACGTCCAACGCACCACGCTCCTCCACTTGCCGCACCGCTGCCAAAAGCTCGATGGGTTCAATCTCCCCAATGTGTCGAGTCGCAAAATGAGGGAACAGGTCTTTTTCAAGATTGCGCTTTTCCCGGATGGCGTAATGGCTGCTCCAACTGTCTAGCTTCATTGCGTACCATTAGAGCGCCGTTGCCTTGAAGGTGTTGCCCGCCGGGGTCAGTGCTTTGAGCTTTTCGACTTTGCGGGCCATGACGGGATCGCGACCGTCAGTTTTAAGCAACTTGGCCGCATCCCGTGCTTTGCGCGCGTCCTTGGCCCCCACGTCTGGATAGCTGCCCAACGCCATGCGCCCTTCTTTGCCGTCCTTGCGATATTTCCAGAACCAGCGCTTTGACCCAGCAGGGCTGATTTCCAGATAAAGCCCGCCGGAACATGCCAGTCGCGCCCGGCTCTTTCCGGGTGGACATGTCGCGTTTTTGCATTCAGCATCGGTCAACATGGGGAACACCTCCAGGGGTGGGGGAACAATTAGCAGAGGCTTTCACAGGCAAATGGGGGAACAAACACCTCCAAAACCTGATTTACCCCCACTCGTTCCCCTATATGTTCCCCCGCTTTTGACTGCCAGTCAATATCCCTTGTTGACAGCCGTTGCAACGTAAGATGTTGATTTACCAATGAAAAAGGCCTCGAAGAATCACTTCCTAGAGGCCTCTGTACTGTCTAATGGTCGGTGTGAAAGGATTCGAACCTTCGACCCCTTGCACCCCATCTAGTTATCTAACAAAATTACAGGACGCCACTGGACGCCAAAAAACAAATAAGTTGATTAAAATCAATCACTTATAAAATTTCAGTGTCCAATGTCATCCAGTGCGATACACTGACTTCTTGAAAATAGTTTACCCCTTGGTTTACCCCTTGGAGAGACACTTCTGAAACTTTTCTAAAGAAAATATTAAGCGCACCATAGACCAGTTACCGACCGCTAAAAACAGAAGTAAAACTCAAGATGGCGCTCTGATTGATAACGAAATTGAGGGGAAAAAGACGGATACGAAGTCAGCGCTGAAGTGGGATCCGAAGCGACTGGCAGCAATCCCCGCGCAATGGGCAGGCGATGAAATTCTTGATGCTGCTGGACTTGTAGGCGAGGTCCGTGTTGCTAAAAATCAAGCGGTGTCCATCAGGTTCCGATATGCGTTCAAGTGGGACAACAAAAACACTTGGTTTCAGTGTGGCACTTGGCCCAAAAACTCCTTGGCCGACATCCGTAAGTTACGCAACGATGCGAATTCACTACTGGCCACTGGGATCAACCCAACAGACCACAAAAATGCTGAAAAAATTAGCAACCAGGCACAGGTAGAAGAAACCATTGCGCAGGCAGAACTCATCAGCAACGGAAACAAAACATTTGTTGACATGTACTTGGACTGGTTAAAGGACGGGGTCAAACGCAAAGACGGGAACGCGGAGATAAAGCGATCATTTGAAAAAGACGTTTTACCGGACCTGCGAAATGTCCCTGTCAAAGAGCTATCGGAGAAAAAATAAGATCTATCCTGCAAGCCATGAGTGATCGAAAAGTCGGCCGCTCCATTGTGATGCGTTACAACGATTTAGTTCAACTTTTTAATTGGGCGAAAGTACGCCAACCTTACAGAAAACTTTTGGTTGAAGGTAACCCTATGGATTTGGTTGAGATAAAAAATATCCTGCCGAATGATTTCGATCCGAATTCGGTACGATCCCGAATTCTCTACCCCAACGATATTCGCGAACTGAGAGATATCTTCGTAAATATGCAAGCCACTTATAACGCTACGGATATTGGAAAAAAATATGGCGTTCCAAGACCAATAAAAATCGAAAACCAACTGGCTCTTTGGATCTGCCTTGCAACGATGTGCAGGATAGGCGAGTTGCTCATGACGAAATGGAGTGATGTTGATTTAGTTGATGGGGTTTGGTTCGTACCGAAATCAAACGTCAAGGGTCAGAAGGGAGCCAAAATGAGTCAAACAGTTGCCCTTTCTGTCTTTGCCTTGCGTCAATTTAAAGAGCTGCATGCACTAACTGGTGGAACGCCCTACTGCTTCCCCAACACGAAAAAAAATAATCACGTCAATTTAAAGTCAATTTCGAAAATTATCGGGGATTGCCAGTTTATGTTCAAGAATCAAAAAACCCCACTTAAAGGCCGGCGCAATGACAACAGCCTGGTAATGAATGGCGGGAAAGATGGCAATTGGACTCCCCACGATCTTCGACGAACTGGCTCAACAATGCTCCAAGCCATGGGGTTAGACGAGAACATGATTGATCGGTGTCAAAACCACAAAATAGATGAACCCAAAACTCGGGCTCACTATATGCACTTTAAATATCGTCTGCCAAAACAAAAAACTTGGGAACGGCTCGGCCTAGAAATAGAAAATATCCTATTGTCCAATGGACCGGACTGGCAGGATCAGTACTGAAACAAGTTGGATCCGTCCATCATTCACGAAAAAGTTCCAATCGCGACTCCGCCAAAAAAGTAAACGCTCGCAATTTTTTCAGTTTTAACGAAACCAATCAATGATGGCTATCGTTTAATTTTAAGGATTCATTTTTGTAATAAATTTATCATATTAATAGCAATATTTCGAATAATCCGCAAGGATTACTCCAAGAGGCTTAATTAATGTACCAACACCAGCTTGAAAGCCGGACGGATACTGGCTTCTAGATACTGGGTTGGCTGATGGTGCTCGAACCCAAGCTCTTGGGGAACGTAGGGGCCATAAGGGGCTGCGTTCATTGGTAAAGATCTACTTTACTGCCCCTTCATTCCCATAAATTAGCCCCAATTTAGCCCCAACAATTGCCAAAGCCCGCTCAGACATTGATACGATGTTGCGATAGCTGGTTGATTAAAAGTTCATTCATTAAAACTCTACGTATTGCGCCGACATTTGCGACCTCTATAAATCGCAGAACCCAACGTTCCTTCGTCCCTTCAATGCCAGCATCTCCTTCGACTCGTCAGTTGTAGCTACGGCCAATCCAAGTCCTTCCAAAATACTACGCGCAGGGCGAACTTGTTCAGCATTGCTTTCTGCCAGCTTGCCAGACCCGTCCCAGAGTGAGTCCGCCAGACCGAATCGTACATTTCCACCCTGCGCTGCAGCAATACAAGCCATAGGCATCTGTGCGCGGCCAGCTCCTAATACTAACCATACATAATTCATTATGACCAAAAAGACGGTCAGCAGTACGCTTGAGCTGAGTGACGTCGTTCACTGTCAGCGCTGCCCGAAGTAGCTCGATGCGGATCTCTGGCGACGCAAACGCGGTAAGCCCGGGCAGCGCTGGCGCCGTAGTCAAAGGCAGTGCAATGAAAGGTGCCGATTCAGACGCAGCAGTACTCTGGCTAGCGTCTCAAATCTTGCGGCGCCTTTTGTGAACGAGGCTGGCATTCAAGCCGTGTGCCATCGCGATTGCGGTCACTGAAGCGCCTGGACGGTCGCACTCGCTTAAGACCCGTGGTTTGAGATCGGGGCCGTGCCGCAGCGTGAGTCTGTCTTGAAGTGCATGGTGTCCACCTGTTACTTTGGTGGACACCAGCATCGGCCAACTCACCTCCTGCTTCAAGGTGACTTTGCCGGACAACTACCCCTAAACACAATGTCAGCGGCGCCGATACGCCAACCATGAAATAAATCCATTACTAAGATCACGCTTTGGGATCATAATTTTGGTCGCAGAATGGAACATATACAGCTATCGGGAAGACTCATGGATTTATTATTTTTTAACCGAAATGTCAAATAGTCCAGCCGCGAGAACCCATCAAACCCAAATCTTTTAGTGAAACAATTTGAACTGCGTTCATTGAAAACTGACAAAGATCTTTAATTCTTCCTCCATGGAATACGGCCATACCATCGGCCGTATAGAATTGAGTGGCCGTCTTTGGTACTTTTTTACCAAAAATTTCTACTAATATCCTTCTAAGAGGGCTCATACGCACCCCCTTATTAAATACATCAAAATTCATTCGGTTTAATCTATTTTCTGTTTTTTCCATTAATTTTCACTCCTTAGTTGTTGATAGGATCTAATATACATTAAAAATCAGGTGTCAATAAATATTTATTTAAATTTATCGTTAATTAAGGAAATGAAGGGCTTTGAAAATAAAACAACATCTTCGGTTCATTAGTCTAGCAGACTGACAACGTTATCGACTGCATCATTAACGAAAACAATGCCATCACGATTGCGATAACGACTACAGTCGCGAATTCACCGCTTCACTTTTAACGACACCAGCAATTCTAGGCAGTCGTTAATTTTCCGGGAATTCTTTGTTGATTAACGGAATCGTCATCGCCATCGCCATCGCCATCGCCATCGCCATCGAAAGCGTCAATTTTCAAAAGGAATCTGACAATAGACTGAACGCTAAATAATCGTTCACGTTTGACATTTGAGAGCACATTGCAACCTTGATTCCGTTATAGATTAAGGCTTGCGTTGTTTCCTGTGGATTCGTTAAAAATTGGGTGGAATCAAAAGCGTCTGTCAAAGTGGTAACTTAGGGCTGCTAGTCCAAGATATGTAAATTTCAACTAGAGATAACGGAAGTAATTTATCGCCTATAGGCCAAGGAAATGGTTTTTACTAGACGAATCGAGCGCTCCGCTTCACGGCGTCGGCACCAACCTCCTACTAAAAAGTGTTGCACAAGAATGTTTTCCATGGAATATTTTTTAAATAAATACCAAATAACTAATTTTTTTCGGAAGCCGTACTTATTTGCGGGTGAACGAATAATCACTTTTCGATAATTTAGGCAACTAATGTGTAGTTTGTAGTACGGATTTCGGCTATTTCCGTACCTCAAACTACACTCTGAGGTAATTGCACCTGTTTGGGGCGCTATCGAGTTATAATTCATAATCGGTTAATTGAGTTATATAGTTCTCATATTTTATATTTTTCTAAATTTAAATATAATTTGGAATGAAACTTTTCAAGCGATTACCCCAAAATACGAACGGACGAGATTTTGTTGTTGGGGATCTTCATGGGTCCATCTCCCAGCTCG
>CANEXF010000020.1 GCA_947443645.1 Comamonadaceae bacterium
CTGGAGTCGGCGCAGGTTCACGCCGTGCAGGGCCAGACCCAGGGCCTGCAGGAGATGTTCAGGCTGGTACTTCCATTTGGCGACGCAGACCCCGTGGAGCTGGCCTTTGAGCGCCGACCAGCGTCGGGCGACCAAGCCCAGACATTGACCGTGAATGTACATTCGAACAGCCGCGATTTCGGCGAACTGTGGCTAAAGACCGAGCTGCACGGACAAAGCGAGGTGACGCTGGTCATGTGGGCGCTACAGGCCGAGGTGACCGAAAAAGCTCGCCTGCGCGCCGACGCGCTCAGCACGGAACTGCTGGGTGCAGGCCTGGTGATGCGCTCATTTCAGGCCATCCACGGCGCCAGACCAGCACAAGCTGCGGCGCCAGCGCCGTCTGGCAGCGGGCTCATACTGGACATGCAGGCATGAACCGGGGCCGCCAGGCGATCGCGTTGGAGTACGGTCTCAACACCGTGCCCATAGTCACGGCCAAAGGTCAGGATGATCTGGCAGAGCTCATCGTTGAAGAAGCCCGCAGGCAGGGTGTATTCATCAGCCATGACCCCCAGCTTCTGGCGCTGCTGGGTCGACTGAATATAGATGAGGAGATTCCGAAAGAGCTCTACGTTGCCGTGTCCGTCATCCTGTCCTGGGTGTACTGGCTCAAGGGCATGCGCCCTGGCGATGAGAAGAAAACCAGTGGCCAGGACGGGCCATCGCAAGCGTCGTGAAGACGACCCGTCTGTCAGGCTTCGTTATAACCTTGCGTGCGCGAGAAGCGGGCAATATGACCAAGGCGGTTATAGACTTCGACGGAACTGGTGACCTCTTGCACCCTGAGGCTTTGCAAAGCGCCGCGAATCGCCTCGAGCTTGCGTTCTATCAGGACCTCGTTGCGTCTGTGCGAATCACGGCAGGCCAGCATGACAGCGCGAAAATCCTGCCAGTCAGGGTTCACTTGCAGCTCTGACGCCGGAGGTGCAAGCAAGGTGAGGTCAACCAATAGCTGAGATTTGACCGGTTGCAACTGTTCAAATTGCTCCAGGTCTTGCGTACGCAGTGCTTCGAACTCCAGCTCAAGCATTTGCTCCAGCTGCGTCGCCAACGCCCGTGCGCGGCTTAACTGCGGATTTAAAGGAACAGGCTCACTCACGAATCATCTGCTCGATCGCCATAAAGCTTTCAGCGATACGCCTTGGATTCAGCGGGTATTGCCCTTGCTGGATGGACTTCTTGATCGCATCCACCTTGGCACGGTCGAAGTCAGGCTCATCCTTGACCCGTTGGGAGACATTGCTAAGGGTCAAAACGTCAGACTTTTGACCTACGGGGCTTGCCGCAGGCGCATTCTCAGAACCAGCGACGGTTGAAGCCAGCGGTCCGGCAGCTTTGCCGGTCTTGTCCAGGCTGCTGCGCGAAAGGCTGCCAGAACGGGCCAATTGTCCGTAGGTTGATATGGCGTCTGTCATCTTGGGCTTTCCTTCGGGTACTTACTACAGTCTTTTAAGGGGTGTCATCAGTGGAATCGGTAGCTCAAACTGGAACTTGAGGGAAATTCGAAATTTATTTTTCAAAGTCCGCGGGCTGTGTTCGGCCCGGTAACCACGCCAGACAGCAAGCGGCCGGACTCGGGGTTCTTCATACGAACCTGATCGCCTATTTTGCCATCCTGCAGCGCCTCGACCTGGGCCGTGATGGAAAAACCGTTGCCTTGCGTGACCGTCAAAAGCACCACCTGACCCTGCTTGACTACAAAAGCGCGCCTGACGTCATGACTGCGCAGCGTCGCGCCCGCAGGCACATCGCGGACCATCTCACCATACAGAACGTCCTTGATAGAAAAAATAGCCGCCGGATCCAGTCCCTGGCCCGAATGATCCGTCTCACTCAACATGTCGGCGTTCAGGACCGTGCCAGCTCTGAGCAATTGAGCCGCCACCACCACCTTGCGGGCTTGCGTCGGCCCACCCTCGCCGATCTTGGCCGATGGCATGGCCGGCGCGGTGTCATCGAGCACCACCCGCATATATAACTGCCAGGGGGCCTCGGAGACGCAGCGCACGCGCACGGTTTCCCTGGAGGAAAAAGGCAAATCCATGGCCAGGGGTCGGTCGCAGCCCTGCACCTTCAACCGGGTATCCAGCGGGGCAAAGCTGAACTGGTTTTCCGACATCTGCTGGGTCTGCTTGACCCATTGCGTCACCTGGCGCAGCAAACTCGCGCTGGCCGAGGGCGGCACCGTCTGGGCAACTCCACACAAGGAAAGCGACAGCAACAACAAGCCGGCCAGCCATGGGCCGCAGCGCTGCAGACAGCGGCAGGCGCGTGTCCAGAGGTTAGCGATTTGGCACAGCATTTGCATATTGGTCTGACTTGGGTGTTGAAAGAATGACACCTGGTACGTGCAGGAGCTCTTCGATTGCAAGAACAGTGCCATTGAAAAACCCTAAGAATGACGACACAGCCCCAAGGCTGAACCTGAGCAAGCCCCATGAAAATCAACGACAACACCTTGCCGCCTGTGCTGCCAGCGTCCTTGACGGCGGCGGGCGCACGCGCAACTCAGGACAGCAGCAAGGCAGGCGCATTCACGGGCTTTGCCCAGGCGCTCAAACAGGCCAGACAAACCGACAGCGCAGCAGCAGCAGGAACGCAGCGCACCATTGCCAATGGCGACACACTGATAGGCCTGGTCAGAGCCCAGGCGAGCGACCAGGGCATTCAACTGTCGCCGCAGCAAGAAATGCGGCTGGCGCAAAGAGTCGCTGCCGACAATGCCATCCAGAATCCCAACCGCATCCACGCAGGTCAGAAAATCAGTCTGGCCGCCTTGCAACCGGAGTTGCAAGCGATGCAACGCGGCGAACAGACCACCGCCTCGGCGCTGGCAGCACTGAGCCCAAGCGCTGCGGTAAGCCTTACTAACTTACGAGACAGTGGCGTGCATCCAGTTCTGGAGCGAACCCTGGACCGCGCAGTGGCCAAAGGCTTTATTCCTGCGACAGAAAAAGATGCGGTCCATGACAAGATACTGCAACTGGCGAGCACCCACAACTTTGAACCAGACGACTTTGCGCGCATGACGCTGATGGAAAGCGACGGCATGAACCCGCGCGCCAGCAACCAGCGCTGCCACGGCATCATTCAGTTTTGTGACGGACCGGCACGTGGTGCGGCAAGCGCAGGCTATGCCGCCAATCCGCGCGCCATCCTTGACTTGAGCGTGCACAAGCAACTGGACCTGGTGAGCAAATACTTCGAAGATGTGGGCCTAAAAAACAAAGGCCCTGCGGGGCTGGAGGATCTTTACCTCTCGGTGCTCCAGCCGGCCGCCCGCAATGTAAGCCAGGCCAGCGCACCACTGAACATCCAGGGCATGCAGTCCAGCTATCTGCACGTTGGGCGAAACACCAGTGCACCGATTACGCGGCAGTCGATTCGCCAGGGCCTGGTTCAAAACGCCACCGAGCGACTCGGACAGGTACTCTCGCCAGGGCTCAGGCTGCAAGCCATGCGTGCGGCCAAGTACGACGACAGCCAGTCCCGATAAGCGCCTAAGCCAAGCGCTTTCCAGTCAAGCGGCAAGTCCGGCGGCAACTTCTTGCCGCCCCACACACAGCTTGGCCACGACGTCAAACGCCAGGACCATTAAAAGCGGCAAAAACAACATGGCATGCGATTTGCAATGCAAGCCTGAAGCCCTTCATAGATGGGCTGGGTGTCGACAAACCGGCAGTGGGTACAAAGCAATGAGGACGCAAGCATGAACATGATTGACAAAGCTTTTGGCGTGCACGAGCAAGCCCTAGGCATGCGCAGCCAGCGCATGGAAGTGCTCGCGCGCAACATTGCCAATGCCGACACCCCCAACTTCAAGGCGCAGGACCTTGACTTCAAGTCCATCATGAAGAGCACTCAGACGAGCGCCTTGCAAACAACCAATGCGTCGCATGTTTCCGAGACTGGCTCAGACCCGCAGAACGGGCTGATGTACCGAGTCCCTTTCAACGTCGCGTTTGACGGCAACACGGTCGAGCTCAACGTCGAGCAGGCCAAGTTCGGTCAATCCGCCGCCGACTACCAGGCCACGTTGAGCTTTTTGTCAGACAACATCAGCGGCATACGCAAAGCCCTGCGCGGGGATTAAACACTTATGGCATTCGACAATATTTTTGGCATCGCCGGCTCTGCCCTCAATGCGCAGACCACGCGCATGAACGCCACCGCCTCCAATCTGGCCAATGCCGGAACGGTCGCAGGCAGTGAAAAAGATGCGTTCAGGGCCAAGCGGGCTGTGTTCAAGACCATTCTCGACAACCAGCTGAGCGCTCAGGACGCGACCAACCGTGGCGGTGTCAAGGTGCAGCAACTGACAGATGACCCTGCGCCCATCACACGTATGTCAGACCCCGGCAACCCCGCTGCAGACAAGGATGGCTATGTCTTCTTGTCCAACGTCAATGAAATGACAGAGATGGTTGAAATGATGGCGGCAGCGCGCTCCTACCAGAACAACGTCGAAGTCGTGAACACCGCGCGCCAGCTCATGACGCGCACGCTAGACATCATCAAGAGCTAAGCCAGCCCAATAGGACAACCCCATCATGATGCTCAATCTCCTTTCAGCCGGCGGCACCACCGCAGCCAGCGCAACCACGACGGCCACCAAGCCTTTGCCATCCGGCATGAAAAGCACCACAGACGTTGCGAACGCCGCATTGACCGCAACGACAGGCGGCGCGGGCATGGGTCAAAAAGACTTCCTCACGCTGTTCACCACCCAGCTGAAAAACCAGGATCCAACCGATCCGGTCAAGAACGAAGCCTTTGTCGCCCAGCTTGCGCAGTTCTCGCAGCTCGAAGCCACGACAGGCATGGCCACGTCGCTAAGCGATTTCGTGAGCACCATGTCGGGCACGCAAATGACGACCAGTGCCAGCCTGATTGGCAAGAAAGTATCGGTGCCGGATGGCCCGGCCGTACTCGACGCCGCAGGCACACCGGTGCAAGGCGTGATCAACCTGCCCGCCGGCGCAGATGGCGTGACCTTCAATGTCTACAACAGCCAGGGCATCCTGGTCGACACCCAGATCCTGGGCGCGCAAACTGCGGGCGACATGACCTGGGCTTGGGATGGCAACGACAGTGGCGGCAACTATGCACCAGCCGGCACTTACCGCTTCACCGCCACGGCCGTGAGCCAGGGCAAGACTACCTACCCATCGATCAGCACCATGGCCACGGTGCAGGGTGTTAGCCAGGCCAGCGACAAAACCATGTTGCTGCAAATCCAGGGCGGAAAAACCGTCAAGCTCACCGACGTCACACGCGTTGACGGTTAAGCGCCCCACTGCCAGCGACAGCACCCGAACACCGATTTATCAGGAGTCTTGAACCATGTCTTTTTATACCTCCCTCACTGGTCTGAATGCCGCCACCGCCATGCTGGGCGTGACCAGCAACAACATTGCCAACGTGGGCACCACCGGTTTCAAGCGCTCACGTGCCGACTTCGGCGACATTTTCGCCACCTCGCCACTGCAAAAAGCGTCCAGCACGGTCGGCCAGGGCGTGTCACTCAAGCAGGTCAGCCAGGAATTCAGCCAGGGCAATATCTCTTTCTCATCCAACGCGCTTGACCTGGCGGTGACCGGCGACGGTTTCTTCCCCATGCGCTCGGCCGATGGCCTGCAGGAATCGTTCACGCGTAACGGCTCCTTTTTGCTCAACGAACAGTTCAACGTCGTCAACTCCGCCGGTCAGCGCCTGATGGCCTCCACGGTTGACTCGACCGGTAGCGCCAACGTCAACGAGCGCGTGGTCTTGACCATTCCACAAAAGACCTCTGGCGAAGCCAAGCAGACCTCGCAAGTGGCACTGGGCCTGAACTTTCCGGCCGATGCCAGCGTGATCACGGCAGCGTTCAACCGCAGCAATCCCGCGACTTACAACAAAAGCACCGCCTTTACCGTTTACGACAACGGCGGCAATGGCTACCTGGCCACCATTTATTACGTCAAGTCACAAAACGCCAACCAGTCCAGCCCGTACAACAAGTGGCAGACCCATGTGTTTGTGGGATCAGACGAAGTCACCTCATCGCTGCAGCAGGCAACCGACAAAAATGGCTCCCTGGAATATGTCAACAAATACGGCGTGATCAAGCCCTACAGCGAGGTCAAGGACGCGCTGACCACGGCTAAAACACAGATGTTTTCGCTGAACCAGTTGACCGACTCGCGCACCTCGGTGCCGGCAGAAGCCAGCGGCGTCACGGTGCCAACCACAAGCTACGACCTCGGCACCGGTGTTGACTTCAGCACGCTGTCGGCCACGGACCTGAAGTCGATGTTCAAGATCGATGTCGATGGCACGGGCAACCCGATCACGGTGGACCTGAGCTATCTGGCGAACTCGAGTAAACCGCTCACTGGTGGCGCGATCGCTAGCGAGGTCACCAACTTGCTGAACCAGAAGTTCGGAGACGAGCACTATTTTGATTTTTCATCGACCGCCAGCAAACAGTTCACCATCACCAACGACAGGGTCTTCACCAGCGCGACAACCACTGACGCGGCCACAGGCATCAGCACAACGGTAGACACCCCAACGCCCATCAATTTCACGCTGGTCGCCGGCCAGAACGGCCTGCCCACCGACATGAGCAAGGTCACCATTGCCCAGGCGCAAGCAGCCATGCAAGCCCTGGTTGATGCGTCGCCTCTTGGCTTTGGTAAAGCCGAAACACAGACCGTGACTTTGACCGGCACGACGGCTACAGGCCCGACCAGTTTCCTGGGCATGCCTGTCACCGGGTCTGCTACCGGTGACACACCGGCTTCAACTGCGAGCAAAATTGTTGCCGACAAAGTCAACATTCTTGCCGGCGCTGCCGCCATTGCGGCGGGCATCACCGACATTTCAGCTGGCAGCGTCGCCGGAACGCTGACCATCACCTACAAAAACGGCTCGTCGGTCGCCGCAGGCTCCGGTGACGTCGCAGCACTTGCGGCCAGTGCATCGGCGGGCATCAGCTTCAGCGCTGGCACTGAAGTCACCAAAGGCGTTGCGGGACAGGCTGAAACCATCAAGGTCTCCTACGACTATGCCACCCAAGGCTTCAAGTTTCTCGACGGAACCCACAAGGTCACGCTGAGCTCGACTGTCAAGAACGACGTACTGGGACTAACGACGACGCCCGTCACGCTCGACGACCAGGGCGCGTATGCGGCTGTCGTCACGCCCAACAGCAGCTACTCGGTTCGCCTGGCTGGAGAGCAGCGTTACGGCATGACCATGCTTTATGACTCGGTGAACAAGGTTTTCAAGCTGCAATCGGGCACCACGGGTGACAGCTCCAGCATCGCGATCACCGAAACCAATGCGCTGGCGCAATCGCTGTTTGGCCTGTCAGATCAAGCCGTTGCGACCTCCGCCGTGGCCCTGCGCGGCACGCCATCGACACCGGCAATCGCCTACGGCACGGCGCCAACAGTCAACATCAACAACAATTTTGCGGTTGATGCGACCAACAACAAATTCGTGGTGACCGTGGACGGCGTCAAGGGCACTGTGACTATTCCTGTGCGCGCCGACTATTCGCTGGCCACTTTCAAAAGTGAGTTGCAAAAAGGCATCAACTCGCTGGCCAGTGACAACCCGAACGCAAGCCCCACCACGATCAACGGCGTGACGGTTGACTTTGACGCCACCAACAACCGGTTTACCTTTCAGACCGGCACCGCTACTGCGAACTCCTTCATCACGGTCTCGGGCAGCACCAACTGGGGTCTGGATCAGACCACGGCTGGCCGCGGCACAACCTCGACCTGGATCAACCCAACTCAGCATCAGGATCTGGTGGGTGGCGCGCTGCAACCCAAGTACATCGACAGCAACGGCAAGGAAACCACCAGCGGTGATGGCTTTTCGGCGCTGCCCGAGTGGTCGCCGATTTACCTCGACAAGGGCGAGCTGACCTTTGACACCGGCGGCAAACTGGTCTCACCAGCCAAGGGCACGCAGCTTGACACGGTTTACCTTGCTGGCGGTAAAGGCGCTTTGACAATTAACGTCAACTACTCGGCATCCACCCAGTACACCTCACCGTTTGCCGTGCTGTCGCAATCGCAAGACGGCGCACCTGAAGGTGACCTGGTCGGCGTGACGATTGGCAATGACGGTCTGGTGAGCGCCAGTTTTTCAAACGGCACGCAAAAGTCTCTGGCCAAAATTTTGCTGGTCAACTTCTCCAGTCCTGTCGGTCTGCGTCAGATTGGTGACTCCAGCTTTTTGGCTTCAGCCGCTTCGGGCAAGCCGATCCTGGGTACTGCAGGCAGTGCAGGCTTTGGTACATTGCGCGCCGGTGCAACCGAACGCGCCAACGTCGACTTGACGCAAGAGCTGGTGGACTTGATCACCGCTCAGCGTAACTTCCAGGCCAATGCCAAAGCGATTGAGACCAGCACCACCATGACCTCGGCCATCATCAACATGCGTGCTGGTTAAGCAAGCACGTCATCACGTTTGACCACCCAAGGACACTGACATGGACCGCCTAGCCTTTACGTCCGCCGTCGCCATCAACGAGCAGCGCACCGCGCGGCAGATGTCGACCAACGAGCTGGCCAACGCGTCCACGCCCGGTTTCAAGCGAAGTTTTGAGGCCGCCATGCGCGGCGTGAAAGCTCAAGGTGCAGGCTTTGAAAGCCGCTCCCAGCCCCAGTCGTTCACCACAGACTACATCAACCTCAAGCCCGGCACGCCCATGTCTACGGGTCGTGACCTGGACGTGTCGCTGAACAGCACCGCCGTGATGGGTGTGACCGCACCCGACGGACAACTGGCGTTTACACGGCGCGGCGACTTGCGCGTCAATGCCCGGGGCGCACTTGAAAACGGCAGCGGACACCTGGTTCGCGGCCAAGGCGGCGCAGGCATCACGCTGCCGCCAGGTCTGACCATCACCATCAATTCAGACGGCGCAATCTACGGCGTTGACCCGGCCCAGCCCGGAGCGGCCAGACCTGTTCTGGTTGGCAACCTGCTGATGCGTGATGCGGGCCAGACACCTTTGGAGCGCCGCGAAGATGGCCTGTTTCAGGTTTCCGGAAAGCCCGGCGGCACCGACATTCCGGCCGGCACCGCGCTGCCCTCACTGACGCCAAGGTCACTTGAAGGCAGCAATGTGAACCCGCTTGAAGTGATGGTCAAACTGATGGACCAAAGCCGCTCTTTTGAGCAGCAAGTCAACATGATCAAGGAAAGCAAGACCATTGATGAGTCTGGCGCCAGCATGATGAAGCCGAGCTGATGGCGCAGAGACAGCAACCAACAACGCAAGATAAGAACAGGAGCTAAAAATGGATGCATCAATGTGGGTGGCCAAGACCGGCCTGGACGCGCAGCAGACACGCATGAACGTGATCTCGAACAACTTGGCCAACGTCAACACCACGGGCTTCAAGCGCGATCGCGCAGTTTTTGAAGATTTGCTCTACCAGAACATTCGCCAGGCAGGCGGGCAGAATACCGCCACAGCGCAAGCGCCTACCGGCCTGATGCTGGGCACCGGTGTGCGCGTCGTGGCAACAGAAAAATTGACCGCCCAGGGCAATATGGTCAATACGCAGAATCCGCTGGATCTGGCCATTGCCGGTGAAGGCTACTTTCAGGTCTTGCAGGCCGATGGCACCATTGCCTACAGCCGCGACGGCAACCTGAAACTCTCATCAACCGGCCAGCTGGTCACCTCCGCTGGTGCCTTGATTCAGCCAGCCGTGACCGTACCCAATACCGCGTCCAGCATCACGTTTGGTCGTGACGGCACGATTTCGGTGGAGCTCGCAGCCGGCGGCCAGCAGGTGCTGGGTCAGATGCAGCTGGCGCGCTTCGTCAACCCGAGCGGCCTGCAGTCCATGGGACAAAACCTCTTGAAGGAAACCCCTGCCAGCGGCGCGCCCCAGGTCTTGCGTCCAGGCGCGACCGGCGCCGGCACCCTGATGCAGGGAACGCTTGAGGCCTCCAACGTCAATGTGGTTGAAGAGATGGTCAACATGATAGAGACCCAGCGCGCCTACGAAATCAACTCCAAGGCGATCTCGGCTGTTGACGGCATGCTCAAGTACATCAACCAGAACATGTAATGGGCAGCGCCATGAAATTTTCGTTGCCAATGATCTGGATCGCGCTGCTGACAGCTGTCGGTTTCATAACAGGTTGTTCGGTCATACCACCGACGCCACTGACGCACTCACCCGACTTCACCCCGGTGTTTCCGCTGGCACGAGAGCAGCCACGCCAGCCCACCGGTGCGATTTATGGCGGCAAGCAAAGCGACAGCTGGTTTGGTCGCACGCGAAACTTTCAGGTCGGCGATGTCATCACCGTTCTGCTTGATGAATCGACCCAGGCCGTGCGCACGCAAAATGGCGTTTTGAGCCGCAAGTCCAGCAATGACGTGGTGCCAACCGGCGTGACCAACCTGATCTCCAATAGGGGCGGCCTGTTCAGCGGCGCCAACCTGGCTGGCGGAAACATTGCCAGCACCGGCGCCGGCTCGGCTGACCAGCAGGCCACCCTCAAGGGTTCGGTCGCAGTATCTGTGCTCAGCGTGATGGCCAACGGCAATCTGGTGCTGCGCGGTGAAAAGCAGCTCGCCCTGACCGAAGGCTCGGAGATCATCCAGGTCGCAGGCATCATCCGGCCCGAAGACGTGTCCCCGAACAACACCGTGCAGTCGCGCCGTCTGGCCAATGCGCAAATCACCTATCGCGGTACTGGCGACATGGCCGCAGCCACACGCGCCGGCTGGGGCACCAGTGGTCTGCTCAAGTTTTGGCCTTTCTGACCGATTCACTACGAACGACTTATGAAAATCCTTCTTTCCGTACTGCTGCTCTGGGCCTTGCCGCTCCAATGGGCGCACGCTGACCGCGTCAAAGACCTGACCAACATGGCTGCCATGCGAAGCAACCAGTTGATAGGTTTTGGCCTGGTCGTGGGACTTCAGGGTACGGGTGACGGCGCAGATCTGGCTTACACCAACCAAAGTATCAAGACCTTGCTCAGCCGCCTGGGTGTGAACCCCGAAGGCCCGGTGTCGGACTTTGAAACCACCACCAGCACCGGCAAGTTCGAGGTTAAAAACGCCGCCGCCGTGATGGTCACAGCCGACCTGCCCGGCATGGCCAAACCTGGCCAACGCATAGACATCAATATTTCAGCCATAGGCAAATCCACCAGCCTGCGCGGCGGCACCCTGCTGCTGACCAGCATGCGCGGTGTCGATGGTGAGATTTACGCGCTCGCGCAGGGCCAGCTCATGGCTACCGGCGTAGATGCCGGCGCTGCCGGCTCACGCGTTTCCGTGGGCGTCACCACCGCCACGCGGATTCCAGGCGGCGCCAGCGTTGAGAAAACCGTGGACAACCCGTTTGACAAGTCAGACAACGTGCTGCTCAACGTGCGCGAAAGCGACTTCACGACGGCTTCGGCCATCGTCAAGGCCATCAATGACAAGTTTGGCGCCGACGTGGCGCAGGCGCTCGACGGCGTGTCAATCCAGATTCGTGCGCCCATGGACATCAGCCAACGCGTGAGCTTCATCAGCATGGTTGAAAACCTCGACGTGTTGCCCGGCGAGCCCGCCGCACGCGTGGTGGTCAACGCCAGAACCGGTACGGTGGTGATTAGTCGCAACGTGCGCGTGACGGCGGCTGCAGTCACACACGGCGCGATCACGGTGTCGGTCGCGGCGACCAACGAAATCTCGCAACCAGGCGCGTTCTCGCAAGGCCAGACCGCAGCGGTGCAAAACGCAGCCATCGCGGTGACTGAGCCCAACAAGCCCATGTTTCTATTCCAGCCTGGCGTAGACCTGCGCCAGATTGTGGACGCCGTGAACCAGGTGGGCGCCACACCTTCGGCCTTGATCGCGATTCTGGAAGCACTCAAAAGCGCCGGCAGTCTGCGCGCCGAGTTGCTAGTGATCTAGATCAACAGACCATGGATCCGATTTCATCCGCCCCGCCATCCGCGCTTGCTGCCGCGACCCCTGCTGCCAGCACTGCGGCCGGCACGTCGGCCAGCGCGCGCTCCTACCTCGACTTTGACGGCCTGGGCCAGCTCAAGGGTCAGGCACACCAGGACGCCAAGTCAGCCACGCGGGAGACCGCCCAGCAGTTTGAAGGGCTCTTCATCCAGATGATGATGAAGTCCATGCGCGAAGCATCGTTCAAGAGCGAGTTGAACGAATCATCTGCGAAAGACACTTTCGAGGGCATGTTCGACAAAGAGGTGTCGGTGCAGATGGCCAAGCGCAATACCCTGGGTCTGGCAGACATGCTGGCAAAAAACATGGTCGCGCCTGAAGTCAAGGCGCCAAGCACCGCGTCTGTACTGGAAGCCAGAGAGGCCGGCCTGCCACTACACGCCAGCACCGCCGCCAAGGCCGTGTCGCTGCAAGCGCTGCCGCCCTCACTGCGGCCCTTGCAACGCCCCGGACCCATACCACTGCTCAGCCCCAAAGGGCGGATTGAGGGGAGCGGTTTATGACCGATCTTGTCAGCGTTGCCTCCAACGCAGTCGCGGCCTACCAGCGCGCGCTCGGCACAGTCAGCAACAACATTGCCAACGTGGCGACCGACGGTTACTCGCACCAGGCGGTTGTTTTTCAGGCCAATCCGGTCAGCAAGATAGGCAATATCTACATGGGCACCGGCGTGATGGTCGACCGGGTGCAGCGCCAGTACGACGCCTTCACCGAGTCCAACCTGCGCAACAGCACCAGCGACCTGGCCAGCCAGTCACCCATGGTGAACTACGCCAACCGCGTGATTGACGTGATGGGTGGCCAGACCATGGGCCTGACCAGTGCGCTGGACCAGTTTTTCTCGTCTGCCCGCGACCTGTCTGCCAACCCGGCGTCCACCGTCGTGCGCGGCAGTTTTGTGCGTGACGCCCAAGGCCTGGCTTCACGCTTTGGTGAGCTGTCTTCACAACTTGACCTGCTGCAGGACGAGACCCATCAGGCAGTTCAGTCCAACGTAGACCAGATGAACACGCTGACCCAGCAACTGGCCCAGGTCAATGGGCAGTTGACCAAGCAAAGAACCGTCGACGCCCAGCCTTCGGCGCTGCTGGACCAACGCGACCAGCTGCTCAAGCAGCTCTCAACGTTTGCGCACGTGAACACGCGCTTCAGCGAAAACGGCGAAGTACTGGTCAGTCTGGGCCCCTCGGTGACCCAGGACGTCGTGGTGGATGGCTCAAAGTCCATCATGATAGGCGCCAACTTCAACGCGGCAGCGCCCGAAAAAGTCAGCCTGGTGCTCGACCCTTATGGCAAGCCGTCAACGCTTTCAAGTATCAGCAGCGGCCAGTTGGCTGGCCTGATGGCTTTCCGCGAACAAGTGCTTGGCAGCACCCGCTCTGCCCTTGACTCACTGGCCAGCACATTGGTGACGGCCGTCAACGACATCCACAAGCAAGGCATAGATGGCTATGGCAAGCCGGGCGGCGCGCTGTTCACGATTGACCCGACAGCGACCTCGGTTGCCGGCGGCATCAAGGTCGCATTTGACGACCCGATGCGCGTGTCCGCTGGCGCGCAGTTCCGCGTGATCAAGGGCGCGAACAACACCGGCGGCGCCGACGCCAGCATCAGCTACGCGGCCGCAAGCGCAAACGGCCCCGCGAGCCTGTCGCAGGTGCTGGTCAACAACGCCAGCCCGGTTGCAGGTCGCCCACTCATCATTGACAGCAGTCGCCCGCTGGCGGCAGTGGCGACCATTCCCAACGGCCAACAAGATATCAGCCTCTACCTCGATGGCGCAGGCCCGGGGCAGCAACTGCAAGTCATGACGCGAGACGGCCGCCAGATCATCGGGCAGGCCATGGACGCCTCCATGCAAACCCGGCTGATGACGCCAGACAACGGCTTTGCCGCAGGCGCGACTTACAGCGACACCTACCTGAACCAATCAGGCACCTCGGGCTACAAGGACATGACGGTGTTTTATGGCGCGCAGGCCAGCGTGCGCCAGGAACCCATGTACGACAGCAAGGGTTTACCTATCGCCTCCAAGCCCCTGCCAGCGCTGCTGTCTGGCGGCCGCATGATGGCCGGACAAAGCACCGGCATTGCCGCCGGCGCAATAACGCTCAACGGCGTGGCGCTAGATGCGCTGACGCCGGCTGGCAGCAGCTTGCAAGCCAGTGAGGTCGCGGCCTGGATCACCCGCGCCGGTGCGCCCGGCGTAAGCGCCGTAGCCAGCAATGAAATTCGGGTGCCAGCCAGTCAGCTCAAGCTGAACATGCCCTTGAGCATCAAAGGCACCAGCATAGCTTTGCCCGCAGGCGGCTTTGCGAACGTGCAAGCCCTGGCCAATGCGGTGCAGGCCCAGAGCGCGACCACTGGCGTGCAAGCGGCGGTATCACGCGACGGCGAGCTCGTACTGAGCAACGTGGCCGGCCAGGAAGGCCAGGACATCACGATAGACGCAACCACTTACGCCGGCTCACCCGTCAATGCGCTGGGCGTGACCGCCGGCGTCTTCACCGGCCAGATCAGTTTGACCCGCGCGCTGGTTGCGGGCAAGGACACCCCGATTCAACTGGGCTTTGGCAACACCGGCGCAGCCGATGCAGGCACACCGGCTGACCTGGCCAAGCTGGGCTTTCGAACGGGCGCTTACCTGAGCGGCAAAGTGCCTGAAGACCTGCTGGTGTTTGTGACCGGCGCCGGTACGGCGTCTTCAGTGGCTGCCAGCTATTCTGGCCAGGCCATTGACAGCAAACAGGCGCTCAGAGCCCAGCCCATGCAGCTGACGTTTGACAGCGACACCCACTACACCATCACCGATGTCAACACCGGCACCGTGGTAGCCGAGCGGGCATTCGATCCGGCGCAGTTCAAGGCCGGCGTGTCTTTTCAAGGCATGCAGGTGAGCTTCACCACCCCGCCCAAAGCCGGCGACGGCTTTAGCCTGGACAGCAACGTTGACGGCACGGGCAACAATGACAACATGCTGGCGCTGGTAGCACTGGAGAGCAAGGCGCTGGTGGGCGGCAAGACCATAGGCACAGCCTATATTGACCAGGTCAACGAGGTCGGCAACATTGCCCAGCAGGCCAAGATTGCCCAGTCGGCACTGACGGTTGTACATGACCAGGCCGTGGCCTCGCGCGACAAGGTCTCGGGCGTCAGCCTCGATCAGGAAGCCGCCGACCTGATACGTTTTCAGCAGGCCTACCAAGCCTCGGCCAAGATTCTGCAGGTGGCCAGCACGCTGTTTGACAGCGTGCTGCAAGTGCGCTGAGCGCAATCAACCCAGGAATAAAGCATGCAAATCTCGACCAGCTACCTCTTTGACCGGGCCGTGCAGCAAATGGGCACGGTGCAGGCCGACCTGGCCAAGACCCAGGCCCAGATTGCAGCGCGCAAGCAGGTTCTCAACCCCAGTGATGCGCCAGACCAGGCCGCGACCATACAGCGGCTCAAGTCCGTCATTGCCCGCCAGGACAACTACGGCAAATCGCTGGACACCATACAAACCCGCCTGAACGCCGAAGACACGACACTGAGCAGCGCCAACGACCTGCTGGTCAGGGTCAAGGAAATCGCCATCCAGTCGGCCAATGACACATTGAGCCCAGCCAACCGACAGGCCCTGGGCACGGAGCTCAAGGGCTTGCGCGACCAGTTGCTCAGCATGGCCAATACCCAGGACAGCAACGGCAGCTACCTGTTTTCGGGCAGCCGTGTGAGCCAGCCCGCCTTCGCGGTGGACGCCAAGGGGCAAACTGTTTACCAGGGCGACCAGACGCGCATGAATGTCGTGGTTGGCGAGCACCGTACCATACCCATCAACCGCACCGGCTCTGACGCCTTTGTCAGCGTCAAGCGCACCGATGCGAACGGAAAAACCAGCGGCACGGGCTTTTTCCAGGCGCTCGATGACCTGATCGCCGGCGTGAACAGCTCTGATCAAGTCGCCATGCAGCGCGGTATCAGTGAAACTGACAGCATGCACCAAGGCGTGCTGCTGGCTCAAGCCAGTGTGGGCACAGATCTGAACGTGGTCGACCAGCAAACCAGCGCCATACAAGACACCACACTGAACCTGAAGACCACGCTGTCCAATGTCGAAGATCTGGACTATGCGTCGGCAATCACGCTGATGAACAAACAAATGCTGGCGCTGGAAGCTGCGCAAAGCAGTTTTGCCAAGATTTCGCAACTCAGCCTGTTCAACTACATGAAGTAAAAACCAGCGGCAAAAGGTGAACGCAGCGCCTCAAGTTCTGCCGACGCATGCCGAATGTTCTCTTGAACTGATTCATTACCCCCGACGCCCTTCATGACCACTACCACCAGCACGACCAGCAGCACCAGCGCGGCAAGCATAGTCAGCACCCTGGGGACAGGTTCAGGTATAGACATCAAGGCACTGGCTACCAATCTGATGGAGGCTGAGAAAACACCCGCTAAGGCGGTCATTGACAAAAAAGTGGCGGCATCTACCGCCAATATTTCGGGCTATGCCGCCATCAAGTACGTACTTGACACCCTGAAAACTGCATTTTCAGACTTGAAAGACCAGAGCGACTTCAACGCCATAACGCCGACCAACAGCCAGCCCAGCGCCTTGTCCATTTCCGCCGGCGCCACCGCGACGACAGGAAACCACTCAATCTCCATCACCAGCCTGGCCAAACCACAGCGCAACATCAGTGCCGGTTTTGCGACTGGCAACACCACCCTCAATGGTGGCGTTGCCTTTAACTTGTCTCTTTCTGTGCATGGCGGCGCGGCGCAAACAATTGCGGTGACAGACACAACGCCAACCGGTGTTGCCATCGCCATCAACAAGGCCGGACTGGGTGTGACGGCGCAAATCATCAAGACCGGCGACGCCACAGCGCCTTACAAAATCATGTTGACGGGCACCTCCGGTGCGGCCAACGACTTCACGCTCAGCAGCGACAACCTGCCGGCCGCGCCCACCGTCGTCACAACCCAGGGCGACAGCACAACCGCCAGCCCCGTGACCGAGTCGTCACAACTGACGTTTGGTTCTGGCGTGACTGCAGGCCAGAGTCTGACCGTGGGCGGCTTGACTTACACCGCAGCCCAGGACGCCAGCGCGGCGGAAGTAGCCAACGCCTTTGCATCGCTGGCAGTTGGCGCCACGACAGGCGCTGGCACGGCCAAAGGCAGCTATAGCGGTGCCTTGACTGGCTTCTCCACTGGCGCGAATACCAACAATACCGTAACCGCCATCAGCAGCGCGGCAAACAGCAACGTCACGGACCTGAGAGTCAGCGTCAGTGGTTTGAGCTTTGCGTCATCCTTGCAGACCGCCAGCAATGCGGCGCTCAATGTCGATGGCGTAGATATCACCAGCAGCAGCAACCAGGTGCAGGATGCCATCAGCGGCGTCACGCTGAATTTGAGCGGCCTTACCAGTGGCACGGCCACATTGAATTTCACGCGTGACACGACTGCCGTAAAAACCAAAATACAGGCGCTGGTCACGGCCTACAACGACGCCAACAGTATGTTGACGGTGGTTTCAGATTCGAAATCTACAGTCACCGACTACGGTGCCTCCCTGGTTGGCAACTCTATCGTCGGACAGATTCGAAGTCAGATTCGCGCCATGGTGATTGGCGACTCATCCTCGCCATCGGGCGGCATCAACGCCATGCGCGACCTGGGAGTTTCAATCGACAAGACTGGCGTCTTGCAACTCGATGCGACCAAGCTGGATACGACATTGAACAGCAACTTTGACAACGCAGTCACCATGCTGTCGGCCAACCGCGAGAACCTCAGCACCTACAGCACCTGGACTGCGGGCGTGGCAGGCGATGCAGTCAAAAAACTCACCGCCTTGCTGGCCAACACGGGAACACTAACCACCCAAAGCGCCAATGCGACCAGCAAAATAAAAAGTTACAACGACGACCTCGCCAAGCTCGAGACCCGTATGGCCAGCTTGTTGGCGCGCTACAACAAGCAATTTGCAGCCATGGACAGCATCGTCGGCCAGACCAAGAGTGTTGCCGCAGGCTTGACCAGCACCTTTGCCGGCATGATGGCCGCTTACACCAACAAGTAATCTTTTTCGAAAAATTGGTCAAAGCGGCTAAAGTTTGCCGCAGTTGCTCCGATTCCTTTGCTACTGAACCCTACCTGCGCGTCTGTTTGTGCAGATGCTCCCTTCTTCACAACAGGTTCAGCAGTTTTAGCAAAGGACGGCAAATCATGGTTTCCGAGTCAAAGAACATCAGCAGTGCCAGGGTGCAAGTACTGCCCACGCCTGCGCCAGTCGCAACGGCTGCAGCCACACCGGTAGCAGCCAGCCCCAAGGTATCCGCACCCAAGCCGGTTCAGCTTCAGTTTGACGAAGCCAAGAACCGGAAGAACGTGCAAGACGCAGTTAGCGCGCTGAACGAACAGATGGCCGCAACCAAAACCGGTCTGGGCTTTCATATGGACGAAGCCGTGGGCGGCCCGGTCGTCACGGTGCGCAGCGCCGAGACCGGCGAAGTCGTGCGCCAAATACCCAATGAAGTCGTGGTGCAGGTCGCACACAGCATTGACGCGCTCAAAGGTCTGCTGCTTAACGCCAAGGTTTAAAAATAAATTCATTGAATTTATTCAAATCACTCAAGTTCAGTAAAAAACGTCCGATTCATCAGTTAACAAGATTTCACATCGAACCTCTTGTCAACGTCAAAAATCCCCATTGAAGGAGAATTTCTATGTCAGTCATCAACACCAACGTCAAGTCCCTCGTTGCACAGAACGCCCTTGCAGTGAACAACCGTTCACTCTCTACATCCATGCAGCAACTGTCCACCGGTAAGCGCATCAACAGCGCAAGCGACGACGCAGCTGGACTGGCGATTTCGGACCGAATGACCTCCCAGATCAAAGGCCTCGATATGGCAGTTCGCAACGCCAACGACGGCGTCTCGCTTCTGCAGACGGCAGAGGGCGCAACCTCAGAGATGACCAATATGCTGTCCAGGATGCGGGAACTTGCCGTTCAGTCTTCGAACGACACCAACAGCACCACGGACCGCGCGGCGTTGGACACAGAGTACCAACAGCTCACCAAGGAAATTTCACGGATTGCGACCAATACGCAGTGGAACGGCATGAACATCCTTAACAATACCGGCGTGGGTGTTGCAGGTGGAGCAGGTGATGTCGGTGTTGGCTCACGCAACGTGACCTTCCAAGTTGGGGCAAACGCCAACCAGACAATCAGCGTCGGATTAAAAGATTTTTCTTTTGGGACTGGAACACCGGCCACAGCAAGCTCTGCACAGATTAACCTGGCTGCGGATGATAATTCCACAGTGGATCAAGTCCAGATCAAAATCGGAGCGACCACATTCAGTAGCACCGCATTTACAGCTGGCAACATCGCAGCCATTCCAACTGCGGCTTCCGCTACAACACTTGCAAGCAGCTTGCAGACTCAAATCCAGAGCACTGTAGGATTTGAAAATGTTACGGTGACTGCCATAGGTTCAACATTGAATTTCGCAGACTCTCAGGGCCGCGCAATCAGTGATTTCAAGACAGGTACAGCTGGTACGTTTGCTGCCACAACAAACGCGTCAAGTGCAGATACGTACGTTGCAGGTGCAGCTGCCGCGGGAGCAACGACACCGGCCACAACGGCGGTATTCTCTGGTACTGCGCGTATCAATGACACCAACATTTTGACGCAAGCCGCGTCCAATACTGCAGTGGGACGGCTTGATGCAGCAATCACAGCTGTAGACACGCAGCGCTCGACCATGGGCTCGGTGATTAATCGCTTGACCCACGCCGCAGACAACTTGTCCAACGTCTCGCAAAACACAAGCGAGTCACGCAGCCGAATCTTGGACACTGACTACGCCAAGGCCACCACCGAACTCGCACGCACGCAGATCATCCAGCAAGCGGCAACGGCCATGCTGGCCCAGGCCAACCAGTCCAGCCAGTCCGTGCTGGCCCTGCTGAAGTAAGCTGACCTGAGACAGCCGCCGGGCGCAAGTCCGGCGCAAAGCCAAAGGCCACCCTTGAGGTGGCCTTTTTTTGTCTGCCTCCAAACGCCTGCGGTCTCCTGGAGCGCAGCGCAGTAATCCATATCCGCATCTCCAAGGATCGCCGCCGCCTGCCGGCAAGTCTTGTTGAATCTAGCCCTGGTCTATGACAGTGCTGGCCGAGTAAGCCATTGGACGGCTGTGGCTAATCGCTTGTCGAGCCTGCTCAGCCGATGCGATCCAGCCATTGGTCTGGGCGTATTCCAGGAAGGCTTGCGTGCTCAAGAGAATGCATGGCCTGGCAAGACCTTGCGCGTTGTTGATGAACCAGGCATCTTCAAAAAGAACAACCGGAGCCTCGCCAGAGCCATTGAGTTGCAAATCGATCAGCAAGCTCTGTATCGAAAGCTCGCCGACGTTTCTTGGCTTTTGATAATCCGGATCCACAGCCCTCCTGGCCTTGATCGTGGTCCCGACTTGGGTGTTGAAGGTCTCGATGTTGACCGCGTTGGCCGTGTAATAAGCCAGCAATCTTTGTGCTTCGATAGAAGCGTTTGGCAGTAGCCCTCGATCAATGGTTTCCTCGCGGACGATATCGGCCAGGCCCACTTTGAATCGCGCCAACAAATGCAATAAGTCGCCGGCGGCCAAGGAAAACAGTGGGCCGGAGTCCGGCACGAGCAAACGGCTCATGCGGAAGCGGCATCCCTGGCGGGCTTGCCGCGCTTCTTGACTACAGGAAGTGGCTCAAGCAAGCAGGCGTCAAGCGCGTCTTTCGCCTGTAGCAACTGCTCGCTCACTAGCTCTTTCGAAAGTCGGGGCAAGGGCAAGCCGGCGTCTGCAAGGCGTTGCAATAAATAGCCGGCATCTTGGAGTTCGAGTCGGCGCGCCCCTTCCATGATGGAAATCCGTCCAATACTCACATCCATCAACACACGGGTGGCAGGATCAATAGCCGGCGAGCGCCGCATTTCGTCTTGGCCTAAGGAGGCGAACAGGGCGGACACCAGCTTGTTGAGCGAGCCACCGTGCTTGGCGACAAAAGACTTGGCATTTGCCAGATCTGCCTCATCAACTTCAAAACCGATTTTTGCCTTGCCCATACGAACCTCGCTTGATAAGCAACAATTTACCCAATAATCATGGGGGCTCTTGAATGTCTTGTCAAGCCGGCTCATCAGTCGAAATCAAGCCAAAGCCTGAAATCGCGTGCGTCAGCCACATTTTTATGCGCTCTTTTATGCATTAAAAATGGCTGTAGCGCACGCTGTACGGGCGCAAGCAGCTATTTATTTTGTAGTGCCCGATGAGTTTCAGCGGTCCTGGATGCACTGACCAGCACGCTTTCGAAGTGTTGACAAAAAGCAGCCACTTAAATACCCTTATGGTTTCAATTTGTTAACTATGGAGGTCATCATGACTGAAATTATGACCATCAAGCAGATGCCTGCCGATCTGAAACGCTATTGGGCCGAGGAAGCCAAGAGGCACGATCGATCCATGAACAAGGAAGTTCTTCGCTTGCTGGAGGAGGAGCGCGCTCGTCGCGAAGCTGCCAAAGCCCAGGCCAAAGACATGGACAGCATCATGGCGTCGGCCCGGCGGCTGCAAAGCTTCGCAGTGGTCGATCAGCGCCCCGTCGAAGAAATCCTGTATGACGAGCAAGGTATGCCCAAGTGAAGAAAATGCTAGCCGCAGCCGTGGTGGATTCGTCGGCATTGATTTGCATCGCGAAGGGCGAGCCAGCCGCCAATTTGTTTCTCAACGAGATGGGGAATACCGGCAAGCTATACATCTCTGCGGCAACGCACGCCGAAGTGATTCTGGCGACGATGTCTTTGCAAGCCGAGGGTGCAGTCGAGGCGATGCAAGGGTTTATCGCCACCTTGAAAATCGAGACCGTGGACTTTGGCGGCGACGACATCCAAGCCTACAAGGAGGCCGCGCTAAAGCATCACCTGAAGGCCAAGCCCCCCGGCCCGCTCAACATGGGCGACGTGTTCTCGTTCCAGCTCGCGGTGAAACTGAATTTGCCCTTGTTTTTTCAAGGCAAGGACTTTTTAAAAACGCCAGTGAAAAACGCGATGACGCGGCTGGGATACGACATGAACGAAGAGAATCTGGGCGTGCCCACCAAGCCACGCTCAATTTTGGGACAGTGATCAGCTGAATTCCCGCGCGCCTGCATGCGCCTGGCCGCTTTCGCCTCAGCGTTTTCTTTTGGATGAAGCGCCTATGGCGTCGCGCTGCTTGTCGAGGCGGTGTTGCTTGCGTTTGGCCATCTTGGCGATTTCAACGCGTTTGGTGTAGCCGGACTTGTCGGCCCAGGCCCACCAGACCACGGTCAAGGCAAAGGGCGACAGCACTAGCCACCAGTCCCAGCTGGCAACCGGCCCAAACTCCAGGTACTTCATGAGCAGGGCCGCCACACCAATGAGTAATAAGTACATCTTCAACTCCTGCTGGTTTGCGTATTTCAACGCGGTATCAAGTTGGTACAAGCCCACGTGCCTAGCCCGTCAGGCGCATTTCAGGGCATAAACCAGGGTTAAGCGGCAACCCTACAATGGCGCAAGAAGACTGTACCCCAACCCCGACCTTCCACGAGAGCCCTCCATGAAACGCATTCTTGTCGCATTGTCTGCCCTGGCCGCTGGTATAGCGGTGTCAACACCGGCGATGGCTGATCTGCAACTGGCAACGGCCAAGAACTGCATGGCCTGCCACGCGGTCGACAAAAAACTGGTGGGCCCATCCTACAAAGACGTTGCCGCCAAGTACGCAGGCCAAAGCGACGCCACCGAAAAGCTCGTTACCAAGGTCATGAAAGGTGGCGCTGGCGTCTGGGGCCCGGTGCCCATGCCAGCCAACGCACAAGTCAGCGTGGACGACGCCAGAAAACTCGTCGCCTGGGTATTGAGCCAGAAATAAGCCCGCGCCCAGCAGGTCCCGAATTTGGGATCGACGTCAAAGCCCTCCGGCCACTCACCGGAGGGCTTTTTGCTTTGTGGGACGGGTGAATCTCGTATGGCATATTTTTTGCTGCTTGCTGTGCAGAGACACCCAGGTGTCGGACTATTGACGACTCAAAACATCCTTACAGGAGTACGCTATGCGCCCGGAATTACAGCACCTCATGCAGCAAGTTGCCGCCATCCAATCTCTCGATTTCGCAGAGGTTTCGCGCTTCGAGCCGGCTGATTTCCGCCAAGGCATTCAATGGCTTGTCGCGCAAGACAACACCGCGATGGCGCTGGCGCTGGCCGATGCCGGCTTGAGCCTGTACCCACAGAGCGAAGATATTCTGGCAATTGCCGGCTTGCTGGCCATGACGCAGCAAGACTGGCCTGCAGCGATTGAGCTGCTGCAGGACTTGTGCACTGTTCAGCAGGGCAACGTGCAAGCCATGACCTACCACATGCTGGCCCGCGCCTTGTGCTGCAACCTGGACCTGGCAGAAGCCAGGCAGGTGTTGGCACACGGGCTTGCCGCCTGGCCTGATGACGCCACATTGCTGGCCGAACAAGCCGACATGGCTTTGGCGCCAGTCGCCTTCTCTACGGCAGGCCTGTCCAACTGAAAGCGGCAAGGCCTTGCCGCAGCGGCAATGCCACCATCCGCCTGGGTTGAATGCAAAGCCCTGTAATTTGTGCTTTTTTATAAAAGAGACCGCTGTTGCAATAACGGCAGCGCGGGGCTCAAGATCTGGAGATCGATATGACTGTGATCAATAGCAACGTCAAGGCGCTGTACACGCAAGGCGCACTGAAAATATCAGAGCGCCAGCGTGCCACCGCGATGCAGCAACTGTCTACGGGCAAGCGCATCAACTCGGCCAAAGACGATGCAGCGGGCCTGGCGATTGTCGGACGCATGACACAGAACATCAAAAGCATGAACCAGGCCGTGCGCAATGCCGGCGATGCGATCTCCCTGATCCAGACCACCGAAGGCGCGACCAACGAGATCACCAACATGCTGCAGCGCATGAGTGAGCTGGCGATTCAATCAAGCAATGCCACTTATTCACCCGACCAGCGCGGCTATCTGAATCTGGAGTTCCAGCAGCTCAAGCAGGAGATCGTGCGGGTTTCACAATCCACACAATGGAACGACTTCCCGGTGCTCAATGGCGCAGCTGGCGCCCCCGTGGGGCCGCAGCCTGTCTACAAAACAACGTCTCAAGGCAGCTTTAATGCCGGGCTGACTTACGCGGCTGGGACGGCGACGACGACCAATACCGGCACGATAGGTATCGCCGGCACTTTTGCCAAGTCAGGCACGGTAAACCTTTCGATCAGCAGCACAGATGTAGTCACCGCAACCTTGACGCTGGAAGACGGCACCAGCAGCACCTTGACGGGAACGTCTGACGCCACAGCCAAGACCATCACGTTTGCGAATACAGCGCTGACAGGTGGTGCCGCGAGCGGGAGCGTAGTGATTTCATCCACCACCCAGCCATTTACAAGTCAATCGCTGCAGTTCAAGGTAGGCCGCAGCTTCACTGCGCCCGCGGCCATGCAAGCCGGCGACGTCAGTATCAACGGCACAGCGATTGGCGCATCAACGGCCGACAGCGACACGCATTCGATCGCGGCCAACGCAGCAGGCAGCGCGATCGCCAAGGCGGCAGCCATCAACCTTTTGGCGGGCACAACCCATGTGGGCGCAGCGGTCAACCCCAACGTGATGAGCGGCAGTGCCATGAGTGGTGCAAGCGCGCTTTCAGGCACGGTGACTATCAATGGCTTTGTCTCGGCCCCCATCACCAGCTCAGCGACCAGCCCGCACGACTCGCGCGTGGCGATGGTCAATGCCATCAATGCCATCAGCGCCAAAACTGGTGTGGTTGCAAGCGACACGGGCACAGACACACAGGGCATCAGCTTGGCGGCCGCTGACGGTCGCAACATCGAAGTTGCTTTTAATACCGTTGCAACAGCCAGCAGCTTTTCGGCTGCGACTGGCCTCAAGGAAGGCATTCAGTCAGGCAGCTACTCGCTGGCCAACGCACCAGACCAAACCATAGCGATCACCAGTACAAGCGCAGGCGCAGCCAGAACCGGTCTGAACGCAGGCAGCTTCAGCACCAACCAGTCCACAATCAGCACGACGGCGCGCGCGGTCGCTACAACAGCGTTAGCCGTACGCTCGCTGGGCAGCGACGATTTACTGATCAACGGCGTTGCCATTCGCGCAGCCACCAGCGCGGACGACAGCGTGAGCAAGCAGAGCACGAATCTTACTGCCAGCAGCCTGGCCAACGCCAGCGCCATCGCCACAGCAGCAGCTATCAACGCCAGCAGCAAACAAACCGGCGTCAGTGCCACCGCCAACCCGGTCACGACCAGCGGCAGTACCACCACCATTGGCCTGGAAACCGGCACCCAATCGCTTTACATCAATGGCGTGAACGTACAAGTGACCCTGGCCACGACCGAATCGACGGCCGACCGCCGACTCAATGTCATCACCGCCATCAATGGCCAACTGGGTCAGACCGGCGTGCTGGCCAGTGACAACGGCAACGGCGGCATCAACCTGAGCGCCAATGATGGCCGCAACCTGTCCGTCTGGTACGACACCACAGGCACCAACCTCAGCGCAGCAAGCTTCGGCTTGGGCAACGCAGCGGGCATCACCGGTGCCGCCGGTGCTGGCGCAAGTTATACAGCGGCCGCTACGATTTATGGCACGGTCTCGCTGGTGTCTGACAAGGCCATCACCCTCGCGCCAGGCGTCAATGGCTTTGGCTCAGCTGGTGATTTTTCAGCGCTAGGCTTTCAGGCCGGCACCGCTGGCGGCGTAGTCGACCCAAGCAATGGCAATCTGCCCATGCAGCGCACCGGCCGACTGAGCTTTCAGGTTGGTCCCAGCGCTGACCAAGTCATCACCATTGACCTGTCGGATTTCGGCAAGAACGGCACCATCACCGGCGCATTGACAGGCGATGTGGACCAGGCCACGCCTAGCGTTAACATCAATACGGTAGAAGGCGCCAATGCGGTGATCGACAAGATCAACAAGTCGCTGGACCAGGTCAGTGCAACGCGCGCCACCATGGGCGCCGTGATGAACCGGCTGGAGCACGTGATCGACAACCTGACCAACGTCTCGACCAACACCGAGGCGTCGCGCAGCCGCATTGAAGATGCAGACTACGCAGCGGCCAGTACCGAGCTGGCGCGCACGCAGATCATGCAGCAGGCGGCCACGGCCGTGCTGGCGCAAGCCAACACCGATCAGCAAACGGTCATGAAACTGCTGCAGTAAACGCCACATGTCCATATTCGCAGCAGCCAGGGTAGCAACTCTTGCCACCTGAAGCCGCAACACCGGCCGTCAATTGCTGGCAGTGCCGCCACTTTGCGGTCAGCTGGGATCCGCGCCTGCCCTACTTGTGCAAGCTCTTGGGCTTCAAGTCCCGCAGCGTGCCGTCCATGGAAGTGCAGCGGCTCGATGGGCGCGCCTGTCAGGGCTTTGCCGCCAAGCCTGCAGCACCTGTCGGAAAAACGTCGCTTCGCGCGTAATACAGGCTGAAAAACCCCCGATAGCGGCAGAAATTGCATGGCATGAGTCTTGCGGAAGTGTCGTATCGCACGACAAAAAACCGACAGAACACCATGAGCTCAACGTCGACCCAACCACAAGCCCTCTGGCTAGACCCTTTCCGACCGCTTGCCGCGTCGGAGCAGGCGCAGCTGTGTCTTGCAGGATTGACGGTGCGCACTGTGAGCACGATAGAAGAATTGCGTCACCAGCTGCACCAGGCCAGCTGGCTGGTGATAGGACTGGGCAGCGGGCTTGAGCTGCTAGACGACATCGTGAGCATGATGAAAAGCATGGGCCGTTTGCTGCCCGTGATTTGCCGGGTTGAAAGACGTTCACTGGAGATCGCCGTAGCGGCCATGCAGCATGGCGCATGCCATGTGGTGGCAGCCGATCAATGGTCGGCACGTGAATGGCAGGCAGCGCTGGCCAGCCCACAACGCGAAGCCATCCAGCCCCGCCAGACAACACCCGCACCCAGAGCGGCTGCAGCACCTGCCCCGCGCAGCGTGGTCTATGTTGACCCGGTCAGCCGCAATTTACTGGCCTTGGCCCAGCGAGTTGCGCAAGCCAACGTCACCGTCTTGCTTGAAGGGCCCACCGGCTCGGGCAAAGAGGTGCTGGCGCGCGTACTTCACGAATCATCAGCCTGTGCAAGCGGCCCGTTTATTGGCCTCAATTGCGCAGCCATGCCCGAGCAGATGATTGAAGACATGCTGTTCGGCCATGAAAAAGGCGCCTTCACCGGCGCGCTCAAGGAACACAAAGGCCTGTTCGAGCAAGCCCATGGCGGCACCTTGTTTCTCGACGAGATCACAGAGATGCCCGCACACCTGCAAGCCAAGCTGCTGCGCGTGTTGCAAGAACGCAGCCTGGTACGCCTTGGCGGTGAACGGCTGATAGAGCTGGACCTGCGCGTGATTGCCGCGACCAACAAGGATTTGCGCGAAGCCATTGCGCTGCGCGAGTTCAGGGAAGATCTGTATTTCCGCATCAGCACCTTCAAGCTGCGCGTCCCTCCCTTGGCTGAAAGGCCGGGCGACATCTTGCCTCTGGCTGGAAGAGTGCTTGCGCGACACGCAGGTCAGGGCTTTAGCATCAATGCGCAGGCGCAGGCGCAGCTGCTGGCTTACCCCTGGCCCGGCAATGTGCGTGAACTTGAAAACGTGGTGCAGCGCGCCATGGTGCTTTGCACTGACCACAGCATCACACCGGCACACCTGATGTTTGACGATATGGTGCAAGCCTACGACAGCCCGACCCCTTCGGCGCCCAAAGTCGAACAAGCACGCTTACTGGCGCCGGCAGACTGGACCAGCGCTGCCCTGCAAGCACAGCCTGTTGACCTCGCGCCGCAGGGCTACGGCTTGCAGGCTGCCGTCAAAGGCAATGAGCACCAGCTGATCATGGCCGCGATAGAGACCACAGAAAGCCGCAACGAAGCGGCTAAAAAACTCGGCATCAGCCCGCGCACGCTGCGCTACAAGATGGCCAAGCTCCGTGGGTTTTCCCCGGCGCTGGCCAGCCTCACTTGATGGAGACAGCAAATGATTGAAAAAGCCACGTCCAACGCCAACATTGCGTCGATGCTGCAAACGCTGCGCGCGCACCAGGCACAAGCCTCTGGTCTGAGCCAGGACGCCACGTCGACCAGTGGGACAGAAAAAACCGATTTCGTCGACGCCATGCGTCAGGCACTTGGCAATGTCAACAAGGCGCAGGTCTCAGCGGCGGACATGACTGAAGCCTATGAGCGCGGCGACGGTGTGCCTCTGACCGATGTGGTGCTGAAAATGCAAAAGGCGTCGCTGTCATTTGAAGCGACCTTGCAGGTCCGCAACAAGGTCCTCAAAGCCTACGAAGACATCCTGAACATGCCGGTCTGAACCTAAGGCAGAAAGAAACTCGCCATGGCTACTGCATCAGCTTCTCTTTCAACCGGCGCGCAAATGGCGGGTGCCAATGGCGCGGTGCCGGCCTTGGCCGGCGGCATGTCGGCAACCTCATTTGGCGCTGGATCAGAGCCGGCATCAGGCCCCCTGGCGTCCTTCAGGCAAATGCTCGAACAGCCTGCGGTGAAAAAGTCATTGCCAGTCATGGTGATCGCACTGGTTCTGCTGGCCTTCGTGCTGGTCTACACCGTGATGAACGCGCCAAGCTACAGGCCAGTCGTGTCTGGCGTCACGGAGACCGACCAGCAAGCCGCGTTTGAGGCCTTGAAAGCGGGTGAATTCAAACCCGTGATCGACAACGCCAGCGGTCAGATCACCGTGCCCACCAGTCGTTATCACGAGGCCAGGCTTTACCTGGCATCCAAGGGCCTGCCCAAGACCGCACCGTCCGGGCTGGATTCGCTCAAGGACCAGTCGGCCATGACCACCAGCCAGTTCATGGAACAGGTCAGGTACAACGCGGCGATGGAGCAGGAACTAGCACGCACCATCACTCAGATTGACTCGATACAAACCGCGCGTGTGCACCTGGCCATGACCAAACCGTCGGTGTTCGTCAGAGACCGCACGCCGCCCAAGGCCTCCGTCGTGGTCACGCCCTACGCGGGACGCACTGTCAACGCGATGCAAGTGCAAGCACTGGTTCATCTTGTGGCCTCCAGCGTTCCGCTGCTGACGCCCGAGAACGTCACGGTGGTCGACAACTACGGCAAGCTGATGACGGACTCGGCCTCGGAAGCGGCCATGGGCATGAGCGCTGGCCAGACCAAGCACAAGCAGACCATGGAAGACCTGTATCGCCAGCGCGTGATCCAGATTCTTGCCCCCATCGTGGGCGACGCGAACGTGCGTTCACAGGTCAATCTGACGCTGGACTTCAGCCAGACCGAAACCACAGTGGAAGACTTTGACACCCGCGACAAGGGCCCCAAAACCCGCTCGGAAGTGAACAGCGAAGACCGCAACAGCGCCAAGGAAGCCGGCGGCATACCTGGCACGCTGTCCAATACCGCTCCAGCGCAACCGACGGCCACCACGAACACGACCACGGCGCCAGCCAAGTCATCCGACGAGCGCTCGACGATTGCGTCGCGCAGCACACGCAACTACGAGCTGGACCGCTCGGTTCGGCACACCAAGAACGCGACTGGCGGCATTGAGCGACTCAGCGTCGCAGTCGTCATCAATGAGCGCGCGCCAACGCCGCAGCCGAAAAATGACAAGGGCGAGGCGGTTGATCCAAAGCCAAACCCATTCACGCCAGAAGAAATCGAGCGTATGCAAGAGCTGGTGCGCGGCGCGGTGGGTTACAGCGAAGACCGTGATGACGTGGTCACGCTGGTTCAGGCCAAGTTTGAGCCCGAACAAGCCATGGACATGAGTGTGTCCTGGTACAAGGACGAGTCCACTGTCACCTCCATCAAGAGCGGTTTGCTGGGTCTGGTCTTCATCGCTTTCCTGATGGTCGTCGTGCGCCCTGTGGTCACGCACCTGATGAACCGTGACAAGGCGGCGGCCGAAGCAGCAGCAACACAGCAGATCGCCAACGCCGAAGCCTTGCTGCTGGAGTCGCAGCCGGCAGCCGAGGGCGGCAACGTAGAGATGCAAGAGGGCGAGACGCTGGAACAAATGAAGGCCAAGCTCAAGCCCAAGAAGTCCAATATCTCCATGGAAATGCTGGACACCGCCAACACTTACGACGACAAGGTGGCGCTGGTGCGCATGATTGTTGCCGAGGATTCCGCGCGCGTCGCCAATGTTCTCAAGAACATGATCAAGCCAGCTTAGGCCTTTTGGAGCAACACGCATGGCAGAAAAAGATACCGTAGAACAGGACCCGAACGCCGAAGCCAACGCAGAAAAATTGCGCAATGAGCTGGCCAATATGTCGGGCACACAGCGCGCAGCAGTGCTGATGCTGCTGCTCGGTGAACAGCAGGCGGCGGACATCATTCGCTACCTCAATCCCAAGGAAGTTCAAGCCCTGGGCGCATCCATGGTCTCAGTTGCGGACTTGTCGCAGGAGGCCGTCAATGCGGTGCTCGACGAGTTTGTCGCCACCATCAAGCGCCAGACCAGCCTCGGGCTGGGTACCACCGACTACGTGGAAAAAGTTCTCAAGCGCGCTTTGGGCGATGACAAGGCCGCGTCTGTGCTTGGCCGCATCACGCCGGGTCATGGCAGCAAAGGTCTGGAGATCCTGAGCTGGATGGATGCCCGATCGATTGCCGACATGATTCAGGGCGAGCACCCGCAGGTGGTCGCCATCATTTTGTCTGTGTTGGAGCACGAAGTCGCTGCCGACGTTCTGAACTTCCTGCCGGCCGAATCGCGCGCCGAAATCATCCAGCGCGTAGCCAGCCTGGAGACGGTTCAGCCGTCAGCCATGGAAGAGCTCGAAGCGATCATGAAGAAGCAGTTCTCCACGAACTCCACCTCCAAATCCTCGAGCTTTGGCGGCGTCAAGGCCGCAGCCAAGATCATGAACATGACCAAGACAGAGCTTGAAGCATCGGTGATGAGCGGCTTGAGCGCGCTGGATCCGGAGCTGATGCAGAAGATCCAGGACAACATGTTCACCTTCGAGAACCTGACGGGCGTGGACAACAAGGGCATACAGGTGCTGATGCGCAACGTTGAGCCCGACCTGATGATGAGCGCCCTCAAGGGTGCCAACGAAGAAGTCAAGGAAAAGTTTCTGGGCAATATGTCAGAGCGTGCCCGCGGCATGTTCAAGGACGACATGGAGGCCAAGGGCCCTATGCGCCTGACCGATGTGGAAGAAGCCCAAAAAACCATCATGCGCATCGCGCGCAAGTTGTCGGATGCCGGAGACCTGGTTTTAGGCGGTGGCGCAGACTATGTCTGATGCAGACTCGCCCAGGGTGACCGAAGTACGCCCTGCGCGTGTCTGGCAGGCCCAGGATTTGCTGCAATCGTCCGGAAAACAGGCAGCGTTTGTCGCGCAAGCCTGGCCAGCAGCGTCCGACCGGTCGTTCAGCATTCCGCCTGTGGTTTCACTGGCATCAGCCGATGCGCGTGTCGAAGCCGAGTCAAGCCCCGAATCCGAAAACACCGACAGCGCCATCAACACCCCTGCCGCGTCACCGGACGGCAGCACTTCTGCCGCCGCGTCGCCAGAGCACTCTGCGCCGGCAGAGCACTTGAACGAAGAAGCGATTGCGCGCATTGATGCAGAGGCCCATGCAAGAGGCGTCGAAGAAGGCCGCGCCAGCATGCGCGAAGAACTGACAACTGAAGTGGCCAGCATGCAGGCGCAAGATCAGGCGACGGTACAGGCGCTGGAAAGCGCACTGGCCGAACATCACCGCAGCCCGCAACATCTGTTTGAGCCTCTCAAACGACTGGCACTGCACCTGGCCGAACAGCTGGTTCTGGCCGAGTTGAAGCTCGAACCCAAGGCAATTGAACGGCTGGTCCAGCGCTGCGTCGATGAATTGAACTCCAGCAGCGAGCTGCCTGTGGACGTGGCACTGAACCCCGCCGATCTGGCGCGCTTGCAGGAGCTTCGCCAGCGCACCGGCATGGCAGCTCATGAGGCCTGGCGGCTGCGCGCTGATGAGGCGCTGATGCCTGGCAGCGTCAAGATCAGCGGCAATGACGCGATTGTGGAAGACCTGATTGAAAACCGCGTGGGATCGCTTGCGCGTAGCCTGCTGCTGGACGAGGCTCGCTGGCAAGCCCACACGGCTTTGTCGCCTGAAAGAATCACGGCGGACAGGCGCGCTGACCGCACGCTGGTAGAAGATGCCCAGCCGCGCATGACCGCCGCGGGCGCTTATACAGCAACCACTGAAATCGACGACTTGCTGACTGAAGACGAATAAGGTCTCGGGTGGCTGAATTGACAACATTCGATCTTGAAGTGGACCGCGCCATCGCGCAGGTTCGCATTCCGGCGCCTACGCGCTGTGGCACGCTGGTCAGACTTGTGGGCTTGCGGCTGGAAGCACGCGGCATCATGGCGCCAGTGGGCTCATGCTGCGAGGTCCAGGGACAAGGCGGTCACCGCATAGAAGCTGAAGTGGTCGGCTTTAGCGACAAGACGCTGTATCTGATGCCCTTCACCGACCCGGTGGGCATAGGTCCTGGCGCATTGGTACGCGTACTCACAGACAACGGTCTGGCGCGCCTGGGACCAGCCTTATTGGGCCGGGTCATCGATGGCCGCGGCGAACCGCTGGACGGCATGCCCATGCCTGAATGCACCACGCGCCTGAGTTTGCTTGGCCTGCCCATCAACCCGATGGAGCGCGGCCCGATTGACCGTATCCTGGATGTCGGCGTGCGCGCCATCAACGGCATCTTGACCATAGGACGCGGGCAGCGCATCGGACTAATTGCCGGCTCGGGCGTTGGCAAAAGTGTTTTGCTCGGCATGCTGACCCGCTTTACCAAGGCAGACGTCGTGGTGATTGGACTGATTGGCGAGCGTGGCCGGGAAGTGCAGGCCTTCATCAGCGAATCGCTGGGCGCAGAAGGCCTGGCCAAGTCGGTGGTGGTGGCGGCTCCTGCCAATGTGTCACCGGTGCTGCGCCTCAAAGCAACGCACCTGACCCATGTGATTGCGGAGTATTTTCGCGATCAGGGCAAGGATGTGCTGATGCTGGTCGACAGCCTGACGCGCGTGGCGCACGCACAACGCGAAATCGGGCTGGCCATCGGCGAGCCGCCTACCTCCAAAGGCTATCCGCCGTCGGTGTTCGCGCTGCTGCCCAATCTGATTGAGCGCGCCGGTGTTGGCCGCAAGGGTCATGGTTCGATCACGGCCATCTATACCGTACTGGCCGAAGGTGACGATGCCAACGACCCGATTGTTGATATTGCACGGGCCTCGCTGGACGGTCAGGTGATGCTGTCGCGCAAGCTCGCAGACGCGGCCCACTATCCGGCGATTGACCTGACCGGCTCGATCTCACGACTGATGCAAAACCTGCTGGATCCGGCTGACCTGAAGCTGGCCAACCGCTTCCGGCGGCTATGGTCGCTGTACCAGCAAAATATTGACCTGATACAGGTGGGCGCCTACCAGGCGGGCTCCAATGCCGAAATTGACCAGGCGATTCAACTGCGTGAGGCGATGGAAAATTTTCTGCGCCAGGACATGCACATCGGTCTCGATGAGGCCGCCACACGGGAAGAGCTTCGCTCACTGATGCAGGCCTGAGCCGCGCCCGAACCAACACCATGCCCCAAAAGAAACAACAATCATGACGCCACGTTTATGCTGGTCGGTGCTCGAAGGCAAGGCCGAACGCGAAGTCAAGGAAATCCAGGCCGATACTTTGCGCGCGCGCGAGGTCAAGCAAACCCTGACCGCGAGCCGAGAACGCCTGCATTTTCTGTATGAGGAATACCGCGCGAAAGACCTCGCGGCCTCCGCACCCACCCGTGGCATGCAGGATGCCATGAACCACAGGCAGTTCATGGCGCAGCTGTTGGCCCTGCAAGAGCGTGTCAATCAGGACATGGCCAAAGCCAATCTGGCTCTGGAGCGCCTCCAGGAACGCATGATCAAGGCCGAAAATGAACGGCAGAAGATGAAGTCTCTGGACGAGCAGGAAACACTCGCCTTTGAAAAGCATATGCGGCAACGCGAGCAGCGCAGCATGGACGAGCTGGGCGTGATGCAATTTAACCGCCCCAGGCTCTGATGAGTCTTTCTGGCGGCTTGTTGTGGCATGGGCGTGCCTGGCTGTCCCGGGCACTCTGGCAACAGACCTGCGAGCAGATTTCGGATTGGCTGCATCAAGTGCAGCCGCATTCAAAAGAATTGCTGCTTATAGGTGCCAGCGCCGGCTGGATGATGCCCAATGGCTGGCTGCAAGGCTTTGAAAAAGTCACCACCTGGGACATAGACCCGATGGCGGCGCGGCTGTTTCGCTGGCGTCACGCAGCGGCGCTCCAGGCGAGCGGCACACAATTGCGTTGCCAGACCGGCGATGCCTTGGCGAGCCTGGCAAACTTATTGCCAGCCCATCCGAAGGCCTGCATTTTGTTCGACAACGTTCTGGGGCAATACCGCTTTCATTGCCGTGACGTGGCGCATGCCGCGGAAGAAATTGCGCGCATCGTAGCGACTGTGCGGGGGCGTGAATGGGGAAGTCTGCACGACACTTTTTCAGGGCCGGCCCAAAGCCTGCTGCCGAGCGGCGTGATTCCGCCCATGCACAGCAGCATTCGGGGACCGCAAAGCGATGCGGCGGCAGACCAGACGCAACTTGCCAGGCTAGGCGCCAAGGGGAAATGGCTTGACCACCTGACGGCATCGGTTTTTGACACGGGAACGCGGGTCCACCACATTGCGTGGCCCTACCAAACACACTACTGGCACTGCTTGCAGGCCGGATGGGTTAAGAACTGACGGACGCAATAAGCCTGAGACGCCTGACTCAAGTTAGCCAGCTTGGTGCCGACTACCAAAGGTAATTTTCTAGTTGCGCGAGCGGATCGCGCATGAACGTTTTAAGCCGGATCAACGCAGAAAGAGAACATGAAACGAATCCTTGTAGAAGTTGTGCTGGTCATAGGCCTGATCGCAGCAGCCGCCTTCGGCTGGCTGAACCTGCAAAAAGGCCAGGCAGCCACCGCCAAAATCACCGAGATTCAGGCGGCATCTGATGCGGCTGCGGGCGAAGTGAAAGACGCCGCCAAAAAACTGAAAGCGTCAGGCGAGGAACTCAGCGCGTTGCAGGAGCAAATGCGGCCGCTTCAGACCAAAGCACTGGAGCTCGACGCGGTCAAGGCCGCGATGAGCAAGGGCGAGGTCCTGGCAGATGTCGAAGCCCTGTACAAAAAACAAAAAGGTCTGTCGGCTGACCGCCAACTCGGCCTCGGCGCGTTGCGACTTCTGACCAAAGGCAGCAGCGACCCGGGCGCCGCAGAGGCATTCAAGAAGGCCCTGCAAATGGCGGACTGGGGAAACCGTAAGGACACCATTTGCGCGGCCCAGATCGGGCTTGCCGCGGCCGGCGAAAAGGTCAAGATGCTGTCTGAGTGCGCGCCTCTGCCAGCAGCAGAGGCTGCCGCAGACAAGGGCGAGAAGTCTGGCCATGACGACAAAAAGCCTGAGGCCGACAAGCACGGTGCAGAAAAGCATGCCGCCCATTGGGACTACGAGGGTGAAATGGGGCCAGACAAATGGGGCTCGGAGTTTCCGACCTGCGCCAAAGGCAAGTCACAGTCGCCGCTGGACATCAAAGGCCCGTTTGTCAAAGCCAGCTTCAAAGTCAGCACAGACTACAAGATGGGACCGCTTCGAATCATCAATAACGGCCATACGATTCAGGTCAATGTGCCGGCCGGCAGCAAGGCCCGCATTGATGGCGTGCCTTACGAGCTGCTGCAGTTTCACTTTCACAAGCCCAGCGAGGAATTGATTGATGGCAAGCCATCAGCGATGGTCGTGCACTTTGTTCACAAAAATGAAGCCGGAAAACTGGCTGTGCTGGGTGTACTGCTCAAGGAAGGCAATGAAAACCCGGGCATCAAGGCGCTCTGGGCCAACGCACCGACCAAGGAAGGGCCGGAAGTAGCGCCAGCAGAAGTGAGCTTCAACCCGTCGAATCTGATGCCGCGAGAATTTGACTTCTACAGCTACGAAGGATCATTGACCACCCCGCCCTGCACCGAAGGCGTTCAGTTCTTCATTCTCAAATCGCCGGTCAATATTTCCCGCGAACAAGTGGGTGACTTCCCGTTCAAGCGCAATGCACGCCCGGTGCAGCCACTGAACGGACGCACCATCACCTCGGGCTAGGCGCATCGAAATCGCGGTGGGTAGGATACGCACTTGTTGAGGAAAGCCTGATGCAAAGCTTTCGGCTCGCGGCAAGTGCGCCATCATTGCTCTGCATCAGCTCGTCGGAGCAATACCCTGACAATCATGCACGACGATCAGCCCAACACCGTCTGGGCTATGTGGGTGTAAAGGGGGATGCCAAACAGGATGTTCAAAGGGAAGGTAACGCCCAGCGACAATCCAAAATACATCGAGGGGCTGGCTTCTGGAATTGCATACCGAAGCACGGCAGGCACTGCGATGTAAGACGCGCTGGCGGCCAACACCATCAGCAGTGTCGCGTCACCTGCAGGTATCTTAAACACCCAGGCCAGACCCAAAGCCAGAGTCGCGTGCGTCAGCGGCCCCACCACTGCGTAGGCAATCAACCATGGGGACTTGTCACGGAGTTGGGGCAGACTGCGTGCAGTGAGTAAACCCATGTCCAAAAGAAAGAATGCCAGCATTCCCTTGAAGAGATCGCCCGAGAACGGTTGCATGGCCGCCTTGCCGGCGTCCCCACTCAGCATGCCAATCACCATTGCCCCTAAAAGCAGCAATTGCGCGCCATCAGTAAATGATTCGTGAAGGATTTTGCCAAAGGGGATGCCTGCCTGTCCTGGTGGTGAGCCCATCGAAAGCAATGCCGCATCTCCGCCAGTGGTAGCCACAACGGGCGCGGCATGACTCTGCCGCATTGAGTTGGCAAACAAGACGGCAAGAATAATTGCGGGTGACTCCATCATGGCCATAGCCGCAGACATGTATCCGCCAAACGCAATACGCTGATTTTCAAGCGTCTGAACGGCCGTCACGAACGTCACAGCGCTGACAGATCCGTAGGTAGCAGCCACTGCAGCCGCGTCAAAGCCTGACAGGAAGCGACGTAGCAGCCCGTATCCAAGTAATGGAACCACCACAGCAAGCAAGACGGCGCACCCTAGACTGGTGGCGACCTGACTGGTCAGTCCTGAATGGGCAAGCGCAAAGCCACCTTTGAGACCCAGCGCCATCAGCAGGTACAAAGACAGGAAGCGGGAGATCGGTTGAGGGATCTCCAGATTTGATTTAAGGGCTCCGGCGAGCGCTCCAAAGATAAAGAAAAGAATGGCCGGATCGAGAAGATTTTGCATGGAAGTTGTCCTTGACTTCAATGCTAGGAAAAATGTCACCTAAAGTAAAATCGATTCTTCCCTAGTTTCATATAGTTAAAACACTATGAATATTACGTTTCGCCAGCTTCGCCTCTTCCTTGCTCTGGCAGAAACTGGCAGCGTCGGCGGCGCGGCGCGCTCAACACATGTGAGCCAACCTACAGCATCCATGCAACTTCGAGAAGTGACGATGGCCGTGGGCACGCCGTTGTACGAAGTCATAGCCAGGCGCGTTCATCTCACTGAAGCTGGTCAGGAGTTGGCACGCACCGCAAGAAGCATCGCGAACGAATGGGATGCCTTCGAACAAAAAGTTGACGACACCAAGGGGCTCAAACGTGGCAAGTTACGCGTAGCCGTTGTCAGCACGGCCAAATACTTTGTGCCAAGGTTGTTAGGTTCCTTTTGCGCTAAATACCCCGAAATTGAAATCGCGCTCGAAGTCCTCAACAGGGATGGTGTCTTGCAGCGGCTGCGCGAAAACCTGGACGACCTGTACATCATGTCCATGCCGCCCATCGATATTAAATTGGCAGATCAAGTATTTATGCCAAACCCACTGGTGGTGATCGCTGCGGCGACACACGCAATGGCCGCTAGAAAGCAAATCAAACTTAACGAATTACAAAACCAGCGTTTTATTTTGCGTGAAATAGGCTCGGGGACGCGCATGACCACTGACGCGTTTTTCAAGCGCCATAAGTTCAAGCCACAACTGCGCTTGGAATTGGGAAGCAATGAAGCGATCAAGGAAGCCGTAGCCGGCGATCTTGGCATTGCAGTTGTGTCACGCCATGCCCTGTACGCCAACGCGGCCGACACAGCTGTCACCGTCCTGAACGTGGCTAATTTTCCGATCAACTCCAACTGGCATGTGGTGCATCCATCGGGCAGACGCCTGTCCCCGATTGCCAACGTGTTTCAAGAGCATCTTCTCGCCGAGTCAAAGAGATGGCTTGAGCGGCGAATTTGACGCCAACCCTAACAATGCCCGTACGGTTTTTTTCGGCAAAACGCAAACTGCCGAGTTCTGGCGTCGCGCCTCCGGCGTGAATGCTGCCGCCGCTCACGCACAGCGCAAACAAAAACACCGCAGTCCTTGCGGAACTGCGGTGCAAACATGGTGGCCTGGGGCGGAATCGAACCACCGACACAAGGATTTTCAATCCTCTGCTCTACCGACTGAGCTACCGGGCCAAGCCTCGAATTATATATCAGCCAGGACGCAGTTCACAACATGTGGGCTGCCACCAAGCTGCAAACTTCAGCTGGCGCGCTTGCCGCGTGTGAGATCCACGCCCAACTGCTTGAGTTTTCGGTACAGATGGGTACGCTCCAGACCGGTTTTTTCTGCCACGCGCGTCATGGAGCCGCCCTCCTTGGCGAGGTGAAATTCAAAGTAGGCTTTTTCGAACTCATCTCTGGCATCGCGCAAAGGTTTTTCAAGCAGAAAGCTCTGTGTTGCTTGCGGACCCAGTTCAAGCACCACAGGCAAAGCGCCTCCGGTCATGGCAGCTTCAACGGTCAACTCGACCGGGCTGCCAACAGCGCCCAGAGCGACCATCTTGCGACCCACGGACTTGGTCAAACCCTGCTCTACGGCCTTGAGCAGCTTTTGCAGCGTGATGGGCTTTTCGAGAAACGCCATGGCACCAATTTTGGTCGCCTCCACTGCCGTGTCTATGGTGGCATGGCCACTCATCATGATGACGGGCATGGTCAACAGTCCACCGGCAGACCATTCCTTGAGCAGCGTGACACCGTCGGTATCGGGCATCCAGATGTCCAGCAAGACCAGGTCTGGCGTTATTCGACCACGGGCAGCGCGGGCTTGAGAGGCGTTTTCGGCCAGTTCAACCTGGTGCCCTTCATCATTGAGAATTTCAGAGAGAAGGTCGCGTATGCCCAGCTCATCGTCGACCACCAGAATATTTGCCATGATTGAATTGCTGCCCTGCCAGTTGTTGCCGATTCGGAAGTAATTACCCGGTATTTAGCGCATTGTGTTGCTAAGCCACCACTGCAAATGATAACGATACTTGCGCGCCCTGCACGACCTCGCCCGCCATGCGGTTGGAAATATCGACCCGGGCGGCATGTTCATCGGCGATTTTCTTCACGACAGCCAGTCCAAGACCAGTGCCTTTGACCTTGGTCGTGACATAAGGCTCAAAGGCGCGCTTGAGGATGTGGGCTGGAAAGCCGCTTCCGTTGTCGCGCACGATCAGTCGCACACGGCCCGAGCTTTTGACGTATTCGGTCTTGATAGTGACCTGTGCATCCGTGTTGCCCTCTTGAGCGTCCTGCGCGTTTTGCAGCAGGTTATGAATGACCTGACGCAGCTGCTGCGCATCGCCATGTATTTCTGGCGCGTCGGGGTCAAGCTCGGTTTGAATCGGCACCGCAGGGTTGTCGCTGGCGTAGAGCTGCAACACGTCGTTGATAAGCGCATTGAGATCCACCGGCTTGAGCTCGGCGGCAGGCAGCCGGGCGTAATCACGAAACTCATTGACCAGGCGCTTCATCGCATCAACCTGATCAACAATGGTTTTGACCGACTTGGTGAGCAGCGCCTGCTCAGGATCGCCGAGCTTGCCAGTGAGCTTCATCTCCAGGCGCTCAGCCGACAGCTGTATAGGTGTCAGCGGGTTTTTGATCTCATGCGCCAGTCTGCGCGCAACCTCGCCCCAGGCCTGGGCCCGCTGGGCCGAGACCATTTCAGAGACGTCATCGAACACCAGCAGGAATTCTTCTGTGCCAGGCATCTTGGCGCCGCGTGCGATCAGCGTGATGGCGTTGTCCGGCGAGCCCGGCATGGCGGCGTTCAATTCAAACGACTGCTGCCATTGCTCAAGCCCGTGAGGCGCATGGCTGTCGCTGATGAAATCCAAAAACTGCGCTTTCACATCCTTGGCAAACATTTCCAGCCCCGGTACCTCGGCCAAGGACTTGCCATGAAAGGCCGCCAGCGGCGCGCGAAGAATACGCGTGGCGCCCGGATTGCTGGACTGAATACGGCCAGCCACATCAAGCACGATGACGCCCGCGGTGAGGTTGTCGAGTATGGTTTGCAGGTTGGCGCGCGCGGCGTCAACCTGGCTCATGCTTTGCTGCACGGCAAAACGCGCGTCGGCCAGCTGCTGTGTCATGTCTGCAAACGATCGGGTCAAGCCGCCCAATTCATCCTTGCCCTGCAGCGCCGCCTTGGGCGTCAGATCGCCCAAGGCCACTTGCCTGACACCTTCGGCCAGCAACAGCAAAGGCTTGGCCAGCTGGTTGCCAAGCACCACGGCCAGCAGCACAGCACCGAACACCGCCAGGAACAGGCTGAGCGTGAGTGTGCCTATATACATTTTGCGCAAACCACCGCGGGCCAGCGCGCGCTCTTGATACTCGCGGTTGGCTTCCTGAACCGCAATGGCGTTGGCCACCAGCGTGGCCGGCAGGCCTTGGGTGACTTGCAAAAACCGCGCCTCGCCAAGCAGCCCGACGTTGGGATTGTTGACCACCGCAAGCGCCCTGATGCGGGCTGGCACAGGCGCGCCGGAGGCCGTAGGCACCGCACTCGCGAGTTCGCCCGTGCCGGTCAGCACCAGCTCCTCCAGCCCTTCGATCTGGGTGATCACGCGCTGGCTGCGCGCGCTGCGAAACTGCTGCGATGCGGGCCGCTCAGGGTTGATGGAAAACCGTGAGTCGCCGACACTGGCGATGACCTGACCGGACGCGCTCCACAGCACGATGTCTCTGGCAGACAGCTGATCGCGCAAACGCTCCAGCTCCAGCCCGGCCATGGCATCTGGCGTTTCTGAAATCTGCGTGGCGGCCTGGCGGGTCTTGTTGGCCAGGTCCAGCGCCATGGCGTCCAGTGTGGCGCGGCCCAGATTCAAGCCGGCATCGAGCGCGCCCTCCACCTTCACATCAAACCAGCTTTCGATGGAGCGCGACACAAACTGATAGGACACCACATAAATCATCAAGCCAGGCATCAGCCCGACCAGTGCGAATATCGCCGCCAGCTTGACCAGCAAGCGGCTGCCAAAACGCCCCTGGCGCAGCCGTACCAACAGACGCAGGGCGATCCAGCCAATCACCAGCAGCAACAGCCCTGCGACCACGATGTTGAGCACCAGCAGCCGCGCATAGTTGCGCTCGTAAAGCTCGCGGTTTCCGGTGGCTTGCGTCAGCAGAAACATCAACACCAGCCCGAGCGCCAGCATGGCGCCAGCGCCCACGCCCACCGTCCAGCGAAAAGTCAGGCTGCTTTTGAGCGATGCGACATTGCCTTTGAGACTCACTGCACGGCCTCCTTCACGGCGCGGCGGCCCGGGTCTTGTCACTCAGGGCGGCAGACGGGCGAGCCAGCCCAAGCTGCAGACGTTCGCTTTGCTGAACCGCAATGGTCCAGTCCCTCTGACCGGCCACACCAATCTGGAAAGGACGCGGCAGCTGTGACAAATCCAGCCGGAAGCTGAACTCCAGCTTGTGAATGACGTCTGGGTCAACCTCGGCGTTGTCGGCAATACGCCAGCGCGACAGCCGCTGCACCGCTGACAGGGCCTCGGTCAGGCTGTCGTAGTTTTGATTCAGCGTCGCGCGCAAGCCTGCCGAGTTGTTGATCAAGCCGGTCACGATATTGACGCGCCAGCGCCGGGTCAGCGGCTGATAGGCCAGGCGTATGGTGCGCGTCGCGCTGGCCACACGCCGGTCGGCCCAGTACCAGCGACTTTGATAAATATCAGCTTCCACAACGAAAAACATCGGAATGCCCTTCATCAAGGCATCTTCAACCACAGCCGGCAGATCGAACTGAACGATGGCCGACAGATGAATTCCTTCATCGCTGCGCTCCACCTTCAACTGGGTCAGCTCGGTTGCCAGCGCCGCGGTGCTGACTTGTGCGAACAAAATCCAGCAGCACCAAACGACCACGCGCCGCACCACGCTACTGAATGCAGCGCTTTTCAAGGAGGGCGTAATAGAAACCGTCGTGCTCACGCAGTAAATTGTCCGGGAAGACCGGGCCAGTCGAGCTACTTTGCGGAAGTAAATGGCCTGGAGAGGGCATTAAAGAGGCGTCATTGTGGCGTGCAAGAAACGTTTGCACCTGCGTATCGCCTTCAGCCCTGAAAACCGAGCAGGTGCAATAGACCAGCCGGCCACCAGGCTTGAGCAGCGACCACAGCGTTTTGAGCAAGCCGGCCTGAATCGCGGCGAGTTGCGCGATGTCGTCAGGCCGTCGCAGCCAGCGCACGTCCGGGTGCCGCCTGACGATGCCGGAGGCGGTGCAAGGCGCGTCCAGCAAGATGCCGTCATACAACTGACCATCCCACCAGGCTTGAGGCTGAGCGGCATCGCCGACCACAATCTGCGCGTGCAAATCCAGCCGTTTCAAGTTCTGGGCAATGCGCTCGCAGCGGCGGCCATCAATGTCCAGCGCCGTCACATCGCAATCGGCCAGCTCCAGCAGATGCGCGGTTTTTCCGCCGGGCGCGGCGCAGGCATCAAGAATCTTCAAACGCGCGGGAGACTGTGGCATCAAGCCCTCAAGCAACAAGGGCGCAGCCAGCTGAGCTGCGGCATCCTGCACCGAGAAATGCCCTTGCGCAAAACCGGGCAGCGATGGTACCGGCCTGGCAGTCGCCAGAATCACGCCCTGCGCGCCAACTGGAGATGCTTCAATATTGATAGCTGCCAGCGCCCGTAGATAGTCCGCTTGCGTGGTTTTTCGTTCATTAACGCGCAAGATCAAAGGCGCTTTGGCGTTGTTCGCCCGCAAAATTTCCTGCCAGTGATGGGGATGGTCTTTGCGCAAGCGGTCTATCCACCACTGCGGATGATTCCAGACCGCTTGCGGATTTCTTTCACTCAAGGCGACCAGTTCATCACGCTCGCGCAAGAAGCGCCGCAGACAGCCGTTGATAAAGCTGGCCTGGTGCTGCGTGGCGTCGCTGCGCTTGGCCGCCTCGACCGCCTGGTCGACCAGCGTGTAGTCGTTGTAGATCGGATCGGAATTTTCCGGCACGGAACGCGAAGCGACACGCGTGGGATCTGCAGCGTTTTGCCAGATCAGCGCGAGGACCACACAAAGCAGCGCGTCAGCTTCGGGCGGCGGCGGACGTTTGGCCAGCTGCTGGCGCAAGGCCTCGGCGCGGCCCAGCCAGCGCAGCGCGTGAAAGCCCAGCGCCTGAACGCCGGGGCGCAGTGTGGCGTCGACATCTTCAAGGGCGGCCGTCATGGACTGACCATCGCGAACAGCCATCAACAGCGAGGCAGCGCCCTGTAATTGGCGCCAGAGCGGGACTTGGGTAAGGTTTTCTTGCATGGTCTGTATTAGACCAGCCGCAGGACCATGCACCCGAAAGCCAGCACGACAAACTCAGGACGGTCGAAGATGAATCAAGCTCCCACGTGGACGGGATTTGCAAGCAGGGGCCGGACCGGCGTAGCTGGACCGCAGGCGCAGCAGGCCGTATGTGATCGGGAATTACATGCAGTGTGAGCGTCGGCGGCAATCTTCAAGCAGGGGCCGCGGAACTGGCTTTGCCAGGCCGCAGGCGCAGCGGCCCCCTCGGGGGGCAGGGAGCTACACGCAGTGAGCGACCGTGGGGGCTAACCTAATGTATCAGCCCAGATATTGCTCGCCCAGCTCATTGCGTAGCGGCCTTCAAGCTCAGTCGGGCCGGCGCTGACGCCGCCAGAGCCGGGGACGGCCTTGAAGGTTTTCTCAAGCGCCACGTACTCGTGCACGCTGGCCACGTGAATGACGCTCTTGCTGTCGACAAAGCTGTAGCAGGTGTTGGTCAGCATGGGCGCCGGGTTCACCTCCCAGCCCGAGAGCTCTGCCACGATAGCCGCCGCAGCGACCTTGCCATGGTTGTTGGCCATGTGGCCGCTCTTGGGCATGGCGGGCGCGACCTGAATCGAGTCCCCGAGCACGTGCACGTCTTTGGCGGCGGTGGACTCAAAGCTCAGGTAATTCACACCGCACCAGCGCTTGCTGGCCTGGTTGTTCAGGCCGGTCTTGACGGCAATCGTGCCGGCCCGCATGGACGGCAACACGTTGAGCACATCCGCCTTGACGTCGTCCTGCACATCAAACCGGACGATGCCGGCTTTGGCGTCCACCGACGTCGCCTTGTGCTCGCCACGGTACTCGACCATGCCCTTGTACTGCTCGGCCCAGACCTTCTTGAACAGCGGCCCTTTCGACGTGACGTCCGGGTTGGCGTCCAGTATCAACACCTTGGATCTGGGCTTGACGGCCTTGAAGTAGCCGGCGATCACCGATGCGCGTTCGTAGGGGCCAGGCGGGCAGCGGTAAGGCGCCTCGGGAATCGTGATGGCATAAACACCGCC
>CANEXF010000021.1 GCA_947443645.1 Comamonadaceae bacterium
ACCATCAACAAAAATACTCTCACCGGCTTCCCCGCCAGTGCATGAGCGTTACGAACCCCTATCAGTTGAAAGACGTGGGTTCACCTTGTTGGCCGGTATCCGGGCTGACGGAGCAACCTTCATCGCCTTCCCAAGTCCTTGTTCAGGGGTACTCAGTGGCCATTGATGAAAGCTGAATGGGCCGGCAGGAAGTTTCTTGCCGGACATTCGTCCGTTTTACCGTTGCGGGGGCAGCGCAGGTTAAAAATCGCCGCGCTTTCGGGGCCGGGCTGACCCGGACCAAATAGCGTTGACTTCCTCCTGCTTCCCGTTGAACTGCGACATGTGAACCACACCGCGAGCACCAACATTTTGGATTCTACGCTGGCACCGGCCGCAAACCCTACAATCTGGTGCTCATGGCTAACCAAACCCAAATCGACCAAATCACCGATCGCGTTGAGCGCCTGTTGATGCGTTACGAGGAACTGCAGCGCACAAACGCCTTGCTCAGGAACGAGCTCGGCGTGTTGACCCAGGAACGCGACTCGCTCAAATCCCGACTCAGCGCAGCGCGCGCGCGGGTCGATGCACTGCTTGAGCGCCTGCCGGAAAACATGAACGCCAATGGCGCGGGCGGAAACTAAGCCATGAAACAGCTCGAAGTACAAATCATGGGCCAAAGCTATTTGCTGGGCTGCCCCGAAGGCGGCGATGCGCGCATGCTGGACGCCGTCAACCGGGTTGACATCGCCATGTGCAAGATTCGTGACGCAGGAAAAATCAAGGCGCGCGACCGGATTGCCGTACTCGCGGCGCTCAATCTGGCCTTTGAATTACCCGAACGCGGTGCCGCAGGTGCAGGCTTGCGGACAGAAGCTCAGGCCTTGCCACAAGCCGCATCAGACGGCGAGGACGAACCCGCACACGCGCAACTTTCTGCCTTGTTGCAGCGCCTGGATGCGGCTTTGAGCCAGGACGGACAGCTGCTCTGAGTTGACAGCAGCCGGGGCTTGCTGCATGCACCGGCCAGGCACGGCGGTTTGCCTCCAACAGGTTCAACATTTTGTGTTTCGTCGCCTCGACTCGGAGCACGCGCGCAGCCGCAAAAGCCTACAATCGGCTCGTCTGCGATGCACATTGGGCTTTATATTTCCTTGTACCAATGCTCTTTGAGCTCGGGCTTGGTAAATTGTTTGGTGGGTGTGATCGTCTCGCGTTAGACGAACCCGAAGCCTGACTGCCCTCGCCCACCTGAACCCTGGTTCAGGATGACGGCCCAGTGGCACTCGCAGACACCTTTATTGTTTGAAGTCACAGCCTTACTGCCTAAACCCCGTCACCCGCATCGCGCCCCAAGGCGTGACGCACCACCAACTCACTTCCTTTATGCGGCCAGCGCTGACTGGCGGCACCTACACGCATGACACTAGAACCTCTGCTGATCGTTGAACTCGCTATTCTGGGCATAGGTACCGGGTTCCTCGCGGGCCTGCTGGGTATTGGCGGTGGCATGTTGATGGTGCCCTTCATCACCATCATCATGTCGAACAGGGGGGTTGCGCCCAACTTGGCCGTCAAGATGGCGATTGCAACTTCCATGGCCACGATCATCTTCACGTCGATTGCCAGTGTTCGAGCCCACCACAAGCGCGGCGCCGTGCGTTGGGACATCGTCAAGCGGCTCGCGCCGGGTATTGTTATTGGCAGCGTCATAGGCAGCATGGGGGTGTTTTCACTGCTCAAAGGTTCTTATCTTGCGATCTTCTTTGGGCTGTTCGTGAGTTTTTCTGCGACCCAGATGTTTCTCGACAAAAAGCCCAAGCCGACCCGGCAAATGCCTGGCACGGCGGGCCAGTTCGCTGCAGGCGGCTTCATCGGCTTTCTGTCGGGATTGGTCGGCGCTGGCGGCGGCTTCATCAGCGTGCCTTTCATGACCTGGTGCAATGTGGCGATTCACAGCGCCGTGGCAACCTCTGCAGCGCTGGGATTTCCGATCGCCGTGGCCAACGTGCTGGGCTACATCGTCGCAGGCCTGCATGTGCAAAATCTGCCTGCAGATTCATTCGGCTATATCTGGCTGCCGGCGCTGCTGGTGGTTGCAGTATGCAGTTTCTTCATGGCGCCACTTGGCGCAAAAGCGGCACACAAACTGCCGGTGAGCAAGCTCAAACGGGTTTTCGCAAGCATCCTTTACGTGCTCGCGGCCTACATGCTTTACAAGGGCTTGAGCTCCTGATTTGCTAGCGCCTGGGTTTTCATGGCGCAGAGTTCCGTCTTGGCATTTCCTGTTTTAGCGGTGTTTTCACTGGCAAACACCTCGCCTGTGACAAGCAAATCGCCCGCCTTGCAGCGCTTGCGCGTGGGTTTTTAATGCTCAGGCGTAAATCTGCAACAGAAACACTCAAAAAAAGTGCCTTTCCCCTATGAAATGAGGTTTTTCTCCAGTAGCATCCGCAGTGCCACTCGTGAGTAGTTATCTCTAGTGGTGATTTATCAACTTCTAGAAGGAAAATCAATCATGGCAACTGCAAAAAAAGCACCGGCAAAAAAAGCGCCTGCAAAAAAGGCTGCACCGGCAAAAAAAGTAGCTGCAAAAAAAGTAGCACCTGCGAAGAAAGTCGTCGCTAAAAAAGTCGCTCCTGCTAAAAAAGTAGCAGCGAAAAAAGTAGCTCCAGCCAAGAAAGTTGCGGTCAAAGCACCAGCAGCCAAAAAGGCTCCAGCTAAAAAGCGCACTCCAAACGCAGCGTTCATGAAGGCACTGACCTTGAGCCCAGCACTGTCCGCAGTGGTTGGCGACAAGCCTTTGCCACGTACCGAGATTGTCAGCAAGCTGTGGACGTACATCAAGTCCAAAGGTCTGCAGGACAAAATCAACAAACGCATGATCAATGCTGACGACAAACTCAAAGCGGTGTTTGGCAAAGCCCAAGTGTCGATGTTTGAGATGGCTGGCCTGATCGGCAAGCACGTCAAATAATCGGCGATTGCCGATACTCAAAGGCCGGTGCGAACCGGCCTTTTTTTATTTCTGAAGAAAAACCTGCGCCCAGGCAATAAGGGCAGGCGCCAGCAGCTACTTTTTTTATAGCTAGCCGGCAGTCAGAGGCGTTATTTCGCCAGATCGCCGGACGCCAGCGCCTGACGGGTAATCGCCGACAGCGTGCCGCGCGTGGTGATGACTTCGGGATCCAGCATGACCTCGATCACCGTCCCCTCTTTTCGCGCCAGCGCTGCAAGCAGCTCGGCTTCAAACTGGGCCGTCTGCGTGATGCGAACACCGGCATAACCGTAAGCCCGCGCAAGAGCGGCAAAGTCAGGATTGTTCAGGCGGGAGCCGCTTTCATGCTGCGGGTATTCTCTTTCCTGATGCATGCGTATGGTGCCGTACATGCCGTTGTTGAGCAGCACGATGATGGTCTTGGCGCCATGCTGCACCGCTGTGGCCAGCTCCTGACCATTCATCAGGAAGTCGCCGTCGCCGGCAATGGTGAAGACCACGCGACTGGTCGTGATCGCTGCGGCAATGCCTGCGGGCACGCCGTAACCCATGGCGCCAACAGTGGGCGCCAGTTGCGTCTTGAAGCCCTTGACCAGGCCGTGATGCTTGAAAAAACGATGCATCCAGCTTGCGAAATTGCCAGCGCCGTTGGTCAGTACCGCGTCTTGCGGCAAGTGCTTTTGCAGCAGACCGACGATGACCGGCATATCGATGTCACCGGGCAAGGGCTGCGGCTCGAGATTGCCCAGGTAGTCTTCGTTGGCCGAAGCTGTCCACGCCTCCCAAGGAAGGCTCACCGGCGCGGTCAGCACCTCCAGTGAACGCGCTGCGGCGTTCATGCTCGAATGAATGGCCAGGTCGGTCTGAAAAACCCGGTTCAACTCTTCTGCGCTACTGTGAATGTGCACCAGTTTTTGCTTGGGCCTTGGCGCTTCAATCAGCGTGTAGTTACCGGTGGTCATCTCGCCCAGGCGCGGGCCTATGGCGATGATCAGGTCGCTGGCCTTGACGCGCGCAGCCAACTTGGGATTCAGGCCGATGCCCACATCGCCCGCATACTGCGGATGGTGGTTGTCAAAGGTGTCCTGAAAGCGAAACGCATTGCCAACCGGCAGCTTCCAGTTTTCGGCAAAGCGCTGCAAGGCCTGTGCCGACTGAGGCGTCCAGCCGCCACCGCCAGCAATGACCAGCGGCCGCTGGGCGGCCAGCAGCATCTCGCGCAGCATGCGCAAAGAGCCTGGATCGCTCCAGGCCTGAACCGCTTCCACGCGCGCCAGGGGTTGGGCACTCGTCATGCGGGTCAGCATGTCTTCTGGCAGCACCAGAACCACCGGGCCTGGCCTGCCGTTCATAGCGGTGGCAAAGGCACGCGCCACGTACTCCGGAATCCGGTCGGCATCATCAATGCGCTCAACACGCTTGGCAAAGCCCTTGGTGCTCGGTCCGAAGAAGCTCAGGTAATCGACCTCCTGGAAGGCTTCACGGTCGCGGCAATCGCTGGCGACGTCGCCGACCAGCAAAACCATGGGTGTGGAGTCCTGGAAGGCCGTGTGAACGCCAATCGAGGCATTGGTGGCACCAGGGCCGCGTGTCACCATGCAAACGCCTGGGCGTCCGGTGAGCTTGCCATGTGCTTCGGCCATGAAGGCCGCGCCGCCTTCTTGCCTGCAAGTGATGAACTCAATCTGACCGCGCCGCGCATGCAGGCCATCGAGCACGGCGAGATAACTTTCGCCAGGAACACCAAATGCATGGGTAACGCCCTGGGCCAGGAGGCAATCAACGAGAAGGTGGCCGGCGAGTTGTTCATTCATCCCGACATTGTGCCGCGTTCAAAGGTGGCCCCCGGGGGCAGAGCGTTATGCGAAGTGAACGTGGGAACAGCATCCCCCCAGGGGTGAGGGGGCTACAGACAGTGAGCGACCGTGGGGGCCTTATTCCGGCGTGCTGCTGTCGCCGTCAGCGCCACCGGCCTCCAGCGCCTGGCGGGCGAGTTCTTCGTCACTGAGCGGTGGCGCTTCCTCCAGGGCTGCGAGCTCTTCCAGAAATTCTGTCGTCGGCTCTTCATGCTCGAGCAGCACCTCTTCGAGTTTTTGCCGTCCCGTCTCCACATGGACCGAGGGCGAGATCAGGGTGGTAGGCGGCACCGGGAATTTTTCACCCAGCTCAAACTTCAGCGCCTGCGACTTCTCGTCGACCCAATGCGCAAACTCGCCTTCTTTGGGGGTATTGGACTGACTCATGGCTTTCTCCTGTTTGGCGTTGCAGCCCTGACACGGATAGTCAGAATCTGCCTGACGCTTTCATTATGGAGCCATGTGCCGCGTATTGCACATCAAGTTGGGGTAGGCGCGGGCCGCCTCATCAGCGCGGAAAAAACTACTTGAACCGATAGGACAGGGCAGCATACGCAATGTCCTGGGTGTTGCGGCCAACCAGCGGGCTGTTGGTCACGGCGGAGTCCAGCCACTTGCGGCGAAGCTGCAGGTTGATGACCCACGGGCCCTCAAGAGGAATGTCCACTGCCAGACCGGCCACCGGGACCGTCGAAGCGCCAGCGCTGTAAGCCGCATAGCCACTGGCTGCGGCTTCGATTGGTGTCACGCCGTAAATGTAGTTTGCATACTTGGCGCTGCGGTACTCCAGACCCAGCAGCGGGTAAACAAATGCGCGACCGAGCTTGAATTCAGCGGCATAAGTCGCCTCCAGCAAAGCACCGTGGGACTTGTTGACATCGACAAAGGCGTTGAGGATGAAAGCGCCATACGGTGTTTGCTGAAAGGTGCCAACGCCCAGCGGAAGCGGCGTCTTGCGGTCAGCCAGACCGGCCAGCGCAGCCGTATTCGCGCGCCAGCCCTCCTGGCTCACGCGCGCCGCAAACTCAAGGTAGCCATCGCCGAGCTTGACGGTCTTGATACCCAGCGTATCGACGCGAGCGAAAAAACGGCCGTAGTCAAAAAAACCATAGGGCAACAAACTGGTGTCCGTGCCTTTGCTGCGTACAGGGCTTTGTGTTGCATAGGCAGCCGCGCCCACATCACCGGTCAGCTTGTCGCTCAGTGGATCGGCTTGCGCCAGGGCCGTGCCAGGTCGGCACAAGGCGATGCCAGCCAGCAAGGCCAGCGCGACCATGGCGCAGTTGCGTGAAAGTTGGGCCGGTATATTGTTCATGGGAAGCTTGTGGAAAATCATGCAGGCCAGTATAGGACTGCGTGGTGCTCAGGAGGCGGCCAGTGTGGTGCGGCGCACCTTGCGCACATTGAAGGCGCTGACAATCAACACGCCCTGCACCAGTGCCAGCCCGAGCAGCACAGCACGGAATAGTCCGTGGTCCATCAGGACGCCAAATATCAGCGGTGCCACGGCCTGGCCGATGTCCAGCCCAGCGTAGACCACGCCATAAACGCGGCCCGAGGCATTTTCAGGCGTCGAGCGCTTGACCAGCAAATCACGCGAAGGCCCGGCAATGCCCGAGGCAAAACCCATCACACCAAACAGCACGGGCACCAGCCAGGCGGCCAGGCTACCCAGGGCCAGCAGCAGCGCAACCGACGCCGCCATGCCAAAACCAATGCCCACAATGCGCTCGCAGCGCGCCGGATCAGAAGCCAGAAAGCCACCCAATACCAGTCCACCGGCGCTGGCAATCATGTAGGTGGTCAAACAGATCGCCACCAAAGGCAAGGGCACGCTGTGCAGTTGCCGCGCGGCTTCCGGCGCAAAAGCCTGCACAACGCTCAGCGCAATCGCGACCCAAAAGAAAAAGGTGAAGCACATCCATACCGCTGGAATTTTCAGAAAGTCCAGGGTGCCCTCTTGACGGCCATGAGCCGCATCATCGGCCTGGCCTGAAGTGCGCTTTTTAGGTGCAGCAGTCGGTGGCAGCTTGAGTTTGTCGCGGTTGAACAGCACCACGGCGAGCACCACAAATGCCAGAACGCCTGCTGAAGCCAGCGACACACGCCAGGAATATGCCCATGCCAGGGGTACCAGCATGGCCGGCGCCAGCGCCCAGCCCAGGCTGCCGGTGATGCCATGCACACTGTAGGCGTGACCCAGACGGGCGGCGCTGATCTTGCGGTTGAGCAGCGTGTAGTCCACCGGATGAAACACGCCATTTCCGACACCGGCCAGCGCGGCAAAGCCCGCCATCATCCAGTAGCTGCTGCTGATCGAGTACCCGAAAGCCGCAATACCTATCAACGCCAGACCGGCCATCAGCATGGGGCGCGGACCAAAACGGTCCACGGCAAAGCCCGACAAGGCCTGCACCGGGCAGGAGACCATGAAGAAAATCGTCATCAGAAAACCCAGCTCCGCATAGCTGACGTTGAACTCGGTCTTGAGCCACGGGAACAGTGGGGCCAACAGCAGCTGGCTGAAGTGGCTGATCATGTGCGCGGTGCCGACAAGGCCGATCACGCTGGCATCGGTGCGCAAGGGCACAGGGCCGGTCGGCAAATTCATCGTGTTTGAAATAGTCATGGCGCTATCGTAGTGTTGCCACGCGCTGCACGAATGCGACAATTAGCCAATATTCAGCGAATTCCAGACAAACCCGTCCCTCGTTTTTGACCTGCCTTTGCCGGCAGCACTGCAATGGCACGCAACACCAGCTTGCATCTCGCGCCTATGGGCGACACCGACCGCTTCCGGCCCAGCCCCCGGAGACCGGTGCGCGTGCGTGCACGCAGCATGGCGGTTGACACGCATTTTGAACCGCACGCGCATCCATGGGCGCAACTGGCTTATTGCACGACCGGCTTGCTCCAGGTCACTGCGGAGCAAAAGGGCTACACGGCCGGAGAGGTCACCTACATCGTGCCGCCATCGCGCGCGGTGTGGATCGCGCCGGGCGCGCAGCACCATGTCACCGTACTGGAAGCTGCCGAGTTCCGCACGCTTTACATTGATGCCAACGCCATCCCAAAAAGCTGGACGGGCTGCCGCATGATCGTGGTGTCGCCCCTGCTGCGCGAGTCCATCCATGCGCTGGACGAACCCAGGGGCCAGCCGCTGAGCGCGGCGCGCGAGCAATTGCTGACCAGTCTGGTGCTCGACGAACTCGCGCACGCCGACACTCAGACCCTGGGCGTGCCCATGCCGAATCCACAAAGCGGCGACAAGCGCCTGCGCGCACTTTGCGAAGCGGTGCTGCGCGCGCCGTCCGACAAGGCCACACTGGCCGAATGGGCCGCCGACATCGGTGCCAGCGAACGCACTGCCGCACGCCTGTTCAGGGATGAACTCGGCCTGAGCTACCAGCAGTGGCGCCAGCAGGCCATCCTGGCGCACGCCCTGCCCCTGCTGGCGCGCGGCCAGTCCATCAGTAGCGTGGCAGCGGCCAGCGGTTACGCCAGCGACAGCGCGTTTTCAGCCATGTTCAAGGCCGCAATGGGCCAGTCGCCCAGTCACTTTCAGAACAAAAACAGGCTGTAACGCCCGCCCGACGAGCGCTAGCAGCTACTAATAACGTAGCAAATGGGGCGTATGAGTATCACCGGCGCTTGGGCGTCCAGCGTTTGAGCAGCAGCGCATTGCTGATCACACTGACCGAGCTCATGGCCATGGCAGCGCCAGCCATCACCGGGTTCAGGAAACCCAGGGCGGCCAGCGGGATGCCGGCGGCGTTGTAGGCAAAGGCCCAAAACAGGTTCTGGCGAATCTTGGCCACGGTGCGGTCCGAAATTTCCAGCGCGGAAGCCACCAGCAAAGGGTCGCCGCGCATCAGCGTGATGCCGGCTGCGTGCATGGCGACATCCGTGCCGTTGCCCATGGCCATGCCGACATCCGCTGCAGCCAATGCCGGCGAATCGTTCACGCCATCACCCACCATGGCAACTGTGTGGCCACCGGTCTTGAGCGCCATCACCTTGGCGGCCTTGTCGCCGGGAAGCACCTCGGCCATGACCTCACCCGCTTCCGGCCGCAAACCCAGCCGCCTGGCCATGGCCTCGGCCGCGCCCCGGTTATCGCCCGAGATCATCACCGTGCGGATGCCGCGCGCGCGCAGTGCGGCCAGCGCCTCTTTCGCGCCGGGTTTTGGCTCATCGCCAAAAGCCATGAGCGCACGCAAAGTGAGACCGGCGCTTGTGCGCTCGGCCATGGCCGAGACCGTGGCGCCCTGCGCCTGCAGCTCGGTGGCCTGCTCAGCCAGGGCGCGCATGTCAACCTTGAGTTCATCCATCCAGCGCAGGCTGCCGATCAGAAAACTGCGCACACCAACCTCGCCCTCGGTTCCCCGACCAGGCACGGCGCGCACGTTGTCGGGCGCTTCAAACTGCAAACCTTTTTCCTGCGCGCTGGCAACAACCGCGCGGGCCAGTGGGTGTTCGCTGCCGCTTTGCAAGCTGGACGCAAAGCGCAACGCCGCATCCGTATCAATGCCGGCCGCAGCGATCAGGGCAATCAGCTTGGGTTTGCCCGCCGTCAATGTGCCGGTCTTGTCAAAAGCCACCACGTCCACCTTGTGCGCGAGTTCCAGCGCCTGCGCGTCCTTGATCAAAATACCGTTCTTGGCGGCAACGCCGGTGCCCGCCATGATGGCGGCCGGCGTCGCCAAGCCGAGCGCGCAGGGACAGGCGATCACCAGCACCGCCACGGCATGAATCAGCGCCAGTTCAAACGCATGGCCGGTCAGCCACCAGGCCAGCAAAGTGACGAGCGCAATCGCCAGCACCACCGGCACGAACACCGCGCTGACCTGGTCCACCAGCCGCTGTATGGGAGCCTTGGCCGCCTGCGCGTCTTCAACCAGACGAATGATGTTGGACAGCACGGTCTCGCTGCCCACGGCGCTGACCTGCATCACCACGCGGCCATCGCCGTTGATGGAGCCGCCCGTGAGCTTGCCGCCGACTTCCTTGCTGACAGGCAAGGGCTCACCGGTCAGCATCGCTTCATCCACTTGGGTATGGCCTTCGAGCAGCGCGCCGTCTACCGGGAAGCGCTCACCGGGTTTGACCACGATGCGGTCGCCCACCAGCACCTCGGCCACCGGGACGTCAACTTCACCGTCAGCGCCCATCAAATGCGCAACATCTGGTCGCAGCGCATGCAGCGCGCGAATGGCTGAGGTGGTCTGACGCTTGGCGCGGGCCTCCAGCCACTTGCCCAGCAGCACCAGCGTGATCACTACGGCAGAGCCTTCAAAATACAAATGCACCATGGCATCAGGCGCTGCCGTCAGCCACAGCCACATCGACAAAGCCCAACCCGCGGTCGTGCCAATCGCCACCAGCAGGTCCATATTGCCAGTCAAGGCCTTGAGCGCATGCCAGCCAGCCTTGTAAAAACGCGCGCCCAAAACAAACTGCACCGGTGTGGCCAGTCCAAACTGCCAAAGAGGCGACAGCATCCAGTGCTTGCCGATCAAGTCGCCAAGCATGGGAACGACCAGCGGCGCAGACAGCGCCATGCCCAGGGCCACCGGCATGAAGCCCGCCCACGGTGACGCGTCGTCCGTGTCTATCGCGGCATCTGCGGCGCGCGGCTCATAGCCAGCATCGCGCACGGCGCGCCGCAAGCGCGCCTCCATCTGATCGCCGGGCGCATAAACAATGCGCGCCGACTCGGTTGCCAGGTTAACGGTGGCGTCCTGCACGCCGGGTACTTTTTTCAGGGCTTTTTCGACCCGTGAGACACAGGAGGCGCAAGTCATGCCTCCAATACCGATGTCCAGCGGTGCGTTGAGCGGCAAGTGTGCGGAAAGAGTAGTCATGTTCGCGAGCTTAAACCTTGCCATGAGGTCAAGGTCAAGAACCATTTCATCGCGGTACGGCAAGGATTGACGTGTATCAAACTCTGGCCATATCGCGGCCAAGACCGGCGCTTGACCTTCCCATGATGGGAAGGTACAGACTATGCTTCATAGAAGTTTTCTTACAACAGTTTTCAACCCGCCCCTTCAGGAGTCTCGCCATGAACCAGACCTTCACCGTTACCGGCATGACCTGCGGCCACTGCGAAAAAGCCGTGACCCGTGCCATCAAACAGCTGGACCCACTGGCTGAGATCAAGATAGACCGGGCCGCCAACAAGGTCGAAGTGCAGTCCGGGCAAAGCCGAGAACTGCTTGCCAAAGCGATTGCAGAAGAAGGCTACGCGGTCAGCGCATGAGCAGCCGTACAGCAGAACAGACCAGCTGGCCAGTCGCCATAGGCGTGGCGGCGCGGCTGTCCAGGGTGTCTGCCAAGATGGTGCGGCACTATGAGTCCCTTGGTTTGTTGACGCGCGTGGCACGCACCGACAGCGGTTATCGCCAGTACAGCGAATCAGATGTACGCACGCTTGAGTTCATCAAGCGTGGGCGCGACATGGGCTTTTCAATGGCCGAGATCGCCGAGTTGGTGAGTCTGTGGAACAACCGCCGCCGTGCCAGCGCCAGCGTCAAGCGCATCGCCCAAAAACATGTGGCCGATCTGACCGAACGCATTGAAGCCATGCAGGCCATGCAACGCAGCTTGAGCAGCCTGATCGCGCATTGCCAAGGCGACGACAGGCCAGACTGCCCCATCCTGGACGACCTGGCTGGCGGTGCTTGTCGCGCCATACCAACAGATGTGCAGACCCGCCAAGGCTTGACTTAAGTCATTGAAATTGCCGCCATACAGGCGCTTAATCACAGCTTCGCATGTTCATTGTCAAACCCACAAGGAGACCTCCATGAAAACCAATGTTGGCGGCATAGACCGCATTCTGCGCGCGCTTATCGGCCTGGTCCTGATAGCGCTGGCCGCAACCAATACCGTCGGCTGGTGGGGTTATCTGGGCGTCATACCTCTGGCCACCGCTGCCGTCGGCTGGTGCCCGCCGTATGCGCTGTTTGGCTGGAGCACCTGCGCGAACAAAAATCCGGGGTGAGTTACCTGCAGGGCCGCCCTGCGAGCTAGCAACAAGCGATGCCAGGAGAGCATCCACATTTGGTCTGCATTGCGAATTTTGGCTTCAGGCAAAGCCGGCATCTGATCAGTTACTCACAAAATCTGCCCGCGCGCGACTTCAATGCAGTCGCGCTCGCTTATCTGGTCTTGCCAGGGTCTTTCATGTCCTTGATGACGTCGAACTCGACGTTGTAAAGCTGACCGTTTTTCTTTTCGACCTTGCGCAGGTACATGTTGTGCACCACGTCGCGGGTTTGTGCATCGATAAACATCGGACCGCGCGGACTCTCAAAAATTTGCCCCTTCATTGCTGCAAGCAACGCGTCGCCGCCGCCCTGCCCCTTGGTCGCACGCAGCGCTTGGTAAATCACGTGCATGCCGTCATACCCGCCCACCGCCATGAAGTTGGGACGCATGCCTTTGTTGGCTTTTTCAAAGGCATCAACAAACTTGATGTTTACCGCGGATGGGTGAAAGGCCGAATAATGATGGGCGGTCACGACGCCAAGAGCGCCATCACCCATTTCATTCAGTTGATCGTCATCGGTCAGGTCACCAGTGCCGATAAGCTTGATGCCAGCCTTGTCCATACCGCGCTCAAGAAACTGCTTCATCACGGCTGCGCCGGCGCCTGAAGGTACAAACACAAACAGCGCATCCGGCTTGAGGTCACGAACTTTTTGCAGGAAGGGCGCGAAATCGGGGTTTCGCAAGGGAACGCGCAGCGACTCCAGCACCTGGCCGCCGTTGAAGGTCAGACGGTCCTTGAAAAACTTCTCGGCATCAAAGCCAGGTCCAAAGTCGCTGACCAGCGTAACCACCTTTTTTATGCCATTCCTGGGCGCCCAGTCAGCCATTGCGACTGCAGATTGCGGAATCGTGAAACTGCTGCGCACCACAAAGGGTGAGGCCTCGGTGATGCTGGACGTTGCTGCGGCCATCACCACAAGCGGGGTTTTCGACTGCGTGGCGATGGGCGCGGCAGCAAGCGCGGCAGGTGTGACGCCAAAGCCGGCCATCACATTTATTTTTTCATTGACCACCAGATCCTGCGCCAGGCGCCTGGTGACGTCGGGGACAGCGCCATCGTCCTTGACGATCAGTTCAATTCTCCTGCCGGCTACCGTATCTCCATTTTGTGCCATGTAAAGGCGCGCCGCCGCTTCAATCTGCTTACCAGTTGATGCCTGCGGGCCTGTCAACGGAATGATCAAGCCAATCTTGAACCTGTCGTCCTGCGCCAAAGCGCCAACGGAGAACGCCAGCTCAAATATGACCAACGCAGTAGCCATAATCAATGTTCTCTTTTTCATGAGGGTCTCCAAATCGTTATAAATGTTGAAAAGAACGGAAAGCATCAGCAATATCAATGCATCACCGACCACGCGATACCTATCTCGTAATTTTGAAAACACGCTCAGCATTAGTTTGGAAGAAGCGCTTTTTGTCCTCGGCATTCATCAACATGTTGTCAAGTGCGATAACTTCATCGACAACATGTTGATATGGGTAATCCATGGCGTACATAACTCGATCAACCCCCATAAAGTCCTGCGCAAACTTGATCGCAAGCTCCCAAGCAACGCCGCTATTGGTCACATAAAAATTTTCACGCAGGTATTCACTGGGTTTGCGCTTGGTCGGCTTCAGGCTTTCATACCGATTGGCCGCTACGGTTGCACGGTGCATGTAGTCGAGCCTGTAAGCCCAGTACGGCAGCGCTTCTCCCATGTGACCAAGGATCATCTGGACTTTCGGAAACTTGTCAAAGACGCCCGAGGTCATGATCCGCAAGGCACTTAAACCGGTTTCCACACCGAAACCATAGACCGCACCGTCCAGGCCGACCTCCATGAACGGCTCGATCATCTTCGGCGGGGGACTGCTCGGATGAAGGTAGATGGGCATATCAAAAGCCTCAGCAGCCGCGAAGATGTCCCAATATTTAGGATCTGAAAGGTACTCGCCGTGCGTATGCGAATTGACGATAATCCCGCGCAAGCCGAGTTTGGTCGCACCGCGTTCGATTTCCTTCGCCGCCGCTGCCGGATTTTGCGGCGCGATGGCAGTCAGCCCTACAAAACGAGTGGGATGTTTCTTGATGGCTTCGGCAAGGTAGTCGTTAGCGGTTATCGCGTAATCGACCGCAGTTTCAGCGTCAAATGCTTGAACGCCCGGCGAAGTGAGAGAGAGCACCTGCATGTCTATGCCGGCCTCGTCCATATGCTGAATACGGAGCTTGTCCAGGTCCTGGTTGTATTTCAAGATGTGCTGGACCCTCGGCGCCTGGCTGCTGAAGTGGAAACCCCACAGGCTGGCGAATCCTGTATCGGCTTTTCCGTCAGCTAGCAGTTTGCGGTACATATTGAACAAATCGGGAGGTGCAAACGCCTCCTCAGTTGCGATCCGCAGGTAGTCCACTTTGGCGGGACGTTGCTGTGGGCTGACTTCATTGGAGCTCATGGTTAGGTCTTTTCTTGATAGTGATGAATCCCGACAGATTGCCTGTCAGGGGGAGGAATCGGGCGGAAATTATTCCGCCTGAATTTTGGAGTCGCGTGCGACACGGCCCCATTTTTCATACTCGGCAACAGCCATGTTTCGCACTTCTTCAGGCGTTGCAGTGCTCAAGCTCATTCCCTGCTGCGCCATTGAGGCCTTGACTTCCGAGTTTTCCAAGGCGTCCTTGATGGCATTGCTGTATAGCGACACAATGCCTGGCGCCATGCCTTTGGGTCCCCAAACAGCAACCCAGGCGTGCTCGTCCAGACTCAAAATTCCGGCCTCCTGCAAAGGTACGATTTCAGGAAAAAAAGAATCTCTTTGCGCACGTGTAGACCCAATGACTTTGAGCTTTCCATCCGCACGCAAGGGCATAGCGATATGCAGCGGCATGATCATCATCTTGACGTGGCCGCCAATCACATCCGTAATGGCTCCCGCAGTTCCTTTATAAGGAACATGGTTGATCTTGATGCCGGCGGCGTTGGCGATCCGCTCCATGGCGAGATGATGCAAGGTGCCGATTCCAGGCGAGGCGTAATCCACAGTTCCAGGTCTGGCCTGTAAATAGCCAACCAGTTCCTTCAAATTATTGGCTGGCACAGAGGGATGCACCACGAGCGCAAAGTTGGCCGAGCCAATCAGCCCTAGCGGCTGAAAACTTTGAACGACTTCAAAGGGGACTTTTTTGTAGAAATACGGCAAGGCCAATGTCGTGTTGGTCGTGATCATCAAGGTCTGGCCATCGGGCGCGGCCTTGGCTACAGCGTCCATTCCTATCATTCCGGACGCGCCAACGCGGTTCTCAGTAACGACAGATTGCCCTAAGGATCTTGCGAGTCGGGGGGCAATCAATCGGGACACGCTGTCCGGCGTGGTGCCCGGAGTGAAGGGTACGATGATCTTGACCGGTCCTGTCACGCCATTGGTTTGAGCCTTGCTGCCAGAGCCACCACAAAGCAGCACCCCCGACGTGAACAGAACGAGCGTGTAACGCCCAAGACCCCAAGTCTGAAATCTTCTCATTGTTGTCTCCAATTATGGTTACACCGGTGATGGCGCTTAGGCCGGAGACACGGCTTGGACTCTCTGGTCCATGTCCGGTCTCTCACACTTCCGAAAAAATACTTACTCGCGCACTAGGCTTCGGTTGACATCTGCTCCGCCTTGGTACGCTTTTCTTCCGAAATAAGCCTTTCGACGATCCGGCGCGCCCTGATCGGGCCGCTGTCAACCGCAATCGCGAAACCTACCGGGTTGTCCCTTTGCGCAGGCGTCAATGCGGTGTGCTGCAGCTCCAACACGACCTTGTCCTCGCCGTGCGTAGCGGTGATGGCCTGACGGATGTATTCCGTCAACGCAGAATCATGCTGACGGAAGTGACGTATGAACGCCCAGAAATAATGGGTCGTGTCTTCGGTCTCGGGCGTTGCCAGATGCATCACGCATCCTTCTATTCGTACTTCACCATCGACACCTTCAAGCGATTCACAGCCGACTTCGATCACGCAGATCGACGGCGCATGAAAATTGACGGTGTGCCAGCGATGGATCGGCTTGGTGAACTTCCCGAGGTACTCAAAAAATGGTGGCGCCAATGCCCCTACGACGTCCCGGTGCACGCTCACAGTGTCAGCCGTCTGCTTCACCGTGATGGGCGAGTTGGCAACTGCTGCATTTCCTATCGTGCGACTGTGCACGAAGGCGACATGAGACAAGTCCAGGAGGTTGTCATTCAACAGCCGATAGTCAGCCTTGAGATGGTGGTAGCCCTGGGCGGCAATCCATTCAGGCGCATTGAGCCGGCCCATGTCTGGCACCAGCGCGATATCGGCTTTTTCGGCGTCGCCCATCCAGATCCATACCAGCTTGTCTTTTTCATGCACCGGAAAAGACCTCACACAGGCGGCACTTGGGATGTTTTCCTGCGCAGGAATACGCACGCATTTACCCGAGCTGTCAAACGACATGCCGTGGTAGCCGCAAGTCACATTGTCATTTTCGACATGACCAAAAGAAAGTGGCATGAAGCGATGTGCGCATCGGTCTTCCAGTGCAACAACGCGGTCATCCATGCAACGGTAAAGAACCACCGGCTTGCCGAGAAATTTTCTTGCCAACAACTTGTTGTGCACTTCGTTCGAAAACGCTGCCACGTACCACTGGTTCAAAGCCCACATAAATAGTCCTCTGGTGTCGGTTGTCAGTTGTCCGCGGGTGCCGCTGTTGGGTCAGTTACCAGTTCAGTCGCATGGCACGCTCATGCCCGCTCAAGCACCGTTAGTTGCGGCCGGTCGCCAGCCGCCTTGCCGGTAATGGGCGGATTCGGCAACCGGGCCAGGCCAGGTTCAATCACGAAATGGTGGTCTAGCGAGAACCAGCGCCCCATCACATCGGTCGCCGGCGCGGCATCGTCGTGGGCGATGTAATGCCCGGTCAGTGCCTCGGTCACACCGAACTGCACATCTGTGTCGAGGTAAGGGTCGTCACTTGAATAGACTTGGGAAAACTGCGTCTTGAAGCCGGGCTTGTAAATCATGAAGTGAATATGCGCGGGCCGCATGTTGTGGCGCCCCTGCTTGCGCAGCAGATCACCGACCGGGCCATTCACGGGCAAAGGATAGCCGGCCGGTTTGACGCTGCGAAAGGCGATGTGGCCTTGTGCATCGGTGGTGAATTTGCCGCGCAAGTTCATGTCCGCCTGATCGGGATCCTGGTTTTCATAAAAGCCTTCGCTGGAGGTATGCCAGACATCGACCTCAGCGCCGACCACCGGCTTACCGGACGGGTCCTTGACCCAGGCGTTCACGAATATCGGCTCACCCGGCGTAACGTCCCGAACAATGCTTGCGCCGTTCTCGGTTGCGGGCGAATGCATGCGCCAGAAAGGCCCCATCATGTTGGCGGTGGTGTCCGTCTGTCCTTGGTCGCCGTTATTGAGCAGGCAGATCAACGAGGACAAGCCAAGCGATCCGGCAGACAGCACCACCTCGTTGTGCGACGGCGTCGTCAGCTGCCCGAGACGGGCGATGACGCCGCAAATCTGCTGAAACTCCTGCTCGGTCAGTTTCACGTCACGAGCAAAACCATGCAAGTGCTGCACGGCCGAGCTCAGGATTTCCCGGAAGCGGGCGTCCGGCGAGCGCTGGACTTCGGCGAGCACCGCAGCGGTGACGTCATGCTGGTTCTTGATGATCATGAGGCTGACTCCTGCATTCTTGATGCGTGGTGTTTCGAGATGCCCAGATAACAGGCGAGCGGCGCGCCTGGCCTCAGGCTGCAACGGTGGACTTGAAGGCCTGGCTCAATCGGCTTGTCTCATTGGCCAGAATGCCGGCGTCCACGCCCACGGCGGTGAACAAAGTGCCTAGCGCAATGCAACGCCGGGCCAGCGCTTGGTCGCCAGTCAAAATACCCGCAGGTTTGCCGCAGCGGCGTATGCGCTCAATGGCCATCTCTATGACCTTGACAACCTCGGGATGACCGGGCTGGCCGAGGTAGCCCATGTCTGCCGCCAGATCGCCTGGCCCTATGAACACACCGTCTACGCCTTCAACGGCGGCGATGGCTTCAATATTGGAGATGGCTTCCAGCGTCTCGACCTGCACCAGCAGGCACAGCTCGCGCTGGCAGGCCGCCGCGTAATTCTTGACCCGTCCAAATCGACTCGCGCGCGTCAACGCAGACACGCCGCGGATACCGGCAGACGGATAAGCCATGCTGCGCACCGCCTGAACCGCCTCGTCGGCGTTTTGAACATAGGGGATGAGCAAGGTCTGCGCACCTATGTCCAGATAGCGTTTGATCTGCACCGGGTCATTCCAGGCCGGTCGCACGACGGCAGAGACCGGATAGGCTGCGACGGCCTGCAACTGGGCCAGCACACCGGGCACATCGCTGGGCGAATGCTCGGTATCTATCAGCAGCCAGTCAAATCCCGAGCCGGCCAGCAGCTCCAGGCCATAGGCGCTGGAGAGCGTGCACCACAGCCCGATTTGCTGCCGTCCCTCATGCAGGGCCTGCTTGAAGGTATTTTTTGGGAGTTCCATGCTGTCGGTCTCAGGAAAATGAAATGCCAATGGCGCCCAGAGGACCGAAATCGGCGTGGATGGTGTCGCCGGCAGCGACTGCCGTCGGGCGGGTGAAAGAGCCCGCCAGAAGAATGTGCCCGGCCTCAAAGCCTATGCCGTGGCGGGCAAGCTTGTTGGCCAACCAGACAATGCCCATGGCCGGATGCCCCATCACTGCGGCGGAAACACCGGTTTCTTCGATAACGCCGTTCTTGGACAGTGTCGCGGCAACCCAGCGCAAATCGACATCCATGGGTCTGACCACCCGGCCGCCCGTCACCATCGCAGCTGCTGCGGCATTGTCGGCAATGGTGTCGCAAATAGCGCGCGGCACTTCCGTACGGTAGTCGATGATCTCCAGCGCAGGCGTGACATAAGCCGTGGCGTCCAGCACATCGTAAATCGTCACATGCTTGCCGCCCAGTGGTTTGCCCAGCACGAAGGCGAGCTCCACCTCAAGGCGCGGCGAGTGAAAGCGCGATGCCGGTATGCGTGCGCCGTCCGGATACAGCATGTCGTCCAGCAGCACGCCATAGTCCGGCTCGGTCATCTTGGAGGCCATCTGCATGGCGCGCGACGTGAGGCCAATCTTGTGGCCCACCACCCGGGCACCGGCCCTGACCCGGCTATCGGCCCAGAGCTGCTGGATGGCGTAAGAGTCCTCAATCTCCATATCCGGCCAGGTACGGCTGACCTGCGTGATGGGCTGCCGTGTCTGCTCTGCCAGCAGCAGCGCGTCAGCCGCCTGCTGACGTTGTTCCTGAGTAATCATTCTTTTGCTTTCGTGTGCGCTCATGGAGCTACTTTTTGCGTCATCAGGTGCAGCGGCTTTTCCCGCCTAGACTCTCGAGTCTCACGAGCATCACCCGCTGCGGCCGGCTTGGCCTGATAATTCCCCTCGCACGGATATTAATCGATTATCCAAAGCTTTAGCGATAATTTTTTAAATCCCCAAACCATTCGATGCATTACTTCAGGAGCGCCAGATGACAGCGCAGACAAACGAAAAGTCCGCAACAGCGCCAAACCACTCGCAAGCTGCCGGTGGCGCACTAGCGGAATTGCGAGATCCATCCGCTGCCGGGCTGACGCTCGCCTCGTCAGTGATTGTCCAATTGCGGGAAGTCATCATGAGCGGTGAGTTTGCGCCGGGCTCCAAGCTTCGTCTTGACGACCTGCGGGACCGTTGGGGCGTGAGCCTGAGCCCCTTGAGAGAAGCCCTGTCCCGCTTAAGTGTCGAGGGACTGGTGACGTTTGAAGACAACCGCGGTTACCGCGTCGCGCCGGTCTCGAGAAATGACCTGACCGAGGTGACGCGACTCCGATATGAACTTGAGTCGCTTGCGCTTGAGGAGGCCATTCGCAAGGGCTCGGAAAGCTGGGAGCAAACCATCGTTGCGTCCTTTCATACCTTGAACAAATTCGAGCAGCTAGGCAGAGAAACGCCCGAGAAGCTTGAGCGCTGGGAAGTCGCACACCGAAGTTTCCACGCCAGTCTATTGAGCGCCTGTGATATGCCACTGTTGCTGCAGTTCTGCACCACCTTGCATGACCGCAGTGACCGCTACCGGCGCATTTATCTTCAGCAGGGGCGCAAGCCACCCAAGCGCGACATTGCCCGGGAGCACCGGGACATCATGGACGCGACATTGGCCAGAGATGTGGACCTCGCCAAAAGCCTGCTGCGCAAAAATATCGAAAGTACGGGCTTGTACCTTCTGAGCATATTGCAGGCGTCGGCCGACTAGCGCGCCAACACCGCTAGCGCAATAGCAGATCAGGCTAGCGCCACATTGAACGGGCTAGAGACGCAATTCATTCGCTCGTGCCTTGCAATAGCCAGACAAACGGTCTGACTGGACTTATGAGCCCAGAGCCTGTCAGTGTGCAAAAAATGGCGTCACCAATTCGCAAAACGCATCTGCGGCTTCCAGCGGTGGAAAGTGGCCACAAGGCAGTACTTTCAGCCGGGCGTCAGGCAAAGCACCAACCAGTTCCTGGCAAACCGCCGCTGGCACCAAGCCGTCGTGTTCGCCGGATAAGACCAAAACCGGCGCTCTGACACGGCTCATTTCGCCGGAGAGGTCGGCATCACGCAAGGCGGCGCAAGCGAACGCATAGCCTTGGGGGTCCATTTGCTTGAAAGTAGTCCGCAAGGTTTCAATGCAGGGATCTTTACTTTCCCGGAACGGCAAACTGAACATGCGATCAACCATGGGGGCGGCCAGGGCTTCCATGCCGTGCTCTATGGCCTGGCGGGCCCGGCCATCCCAGCCACCCGGCGGAGGATGCAAGCGCAGCGCCGCACCGCAAATTGCAATAGCCTGGATGCGCTCAGGGGCGACAGCCGCCGCGCACAAAGCTGTCATCGCGCCCAGCGAAACGCCAGATACTACAAAGGTCTCCAGACCCAGCGCATAGGTCAGCGACAGCAGGTCATCGGCAAGCATCCTTAGCGAATATTCGCCAGCACCGGTCTGACTGCCGCCATGGCCGCGAAGGTCGTAACGCAAGACCTGAAAGGAATGGCTTAGCTGCGGGACGACTTTGTCCCAAAGGCCAAGATCAGCACCTATGGGATGAACAAGCACCAGCGCAGGAAGGGAGGAATCACCTTCCAGGCGGTAATAGTGGCGGGAACCATTGAGCGTTATCTGAGGCATGTTCTATTGTTGGTTTTCATACTATCGAGTGCCGACATGGCGGTATCAAGGCCTGTCATGTCGGGCCAGGGTAAAACGCTCTAAGAGGTCAGGCCTGATTTGACCGGACTCAGCCCGGCGGGGCCGGTTTCTCAGCGCGCTGAAGGCGCTCAAGCGTACGGCGCATATGAATGCGCGCGGCGTCCGAAACGATATCAACGAGCCGGTCTTCACCAGTAGCGCTAAGCATGGCCTGCTGGCCCTGCACTATTTCCTTGTCCTCCATGAACGCTGTGGAGATCTCGCTGAACAGCTGCTCGGTGGCCTCGGGTTCGTCCTGCCGGTAGCCGTTGGCAGTAGACCAGAAATAATGACAACTGGATTCCGTCTCGGGTGTCAGTCCGTGGAAAAGCCGAAGCGAGAATCCGCCATCCTGGTTGCGATTTTCCTGGGCACTCAGGCCCACGTCGAGCGCACCACTCCACTGAACAATACTGCTCGGCGCGATGAACTCGAACTCCTGCCAGCGATCGACCTTGCCCTTGAAAGTAACAGCCTTCTGATAGGTGGGAGGCGGGTCACAGTCAAGCATCCAGCGTAAATAGTGAAGTCCATTTTCATTGGGTGTTACGGCCATCTGAGCGTTAACGTGAATTTTCGGATTGCCGCCTATGGTCTTTTTGTGAACATAGGCAAGATGCGTCATGTCCATGAGGTTATCTATCATCAGCTTGTAGCTCGCCTTGATGTGGTAACGCTCGTGTTTGTGCGGCCACTTGGCGTGGTCATTGTGAAAAGGGTAATTGAGAATCTTGGAGGAATCGGCGTCATTAGGATCACCCATCCAGATCCAGACGAACTCATCCTTCTCCACCAGGGGGTAACTGCGCACGCATGCCTTCGACGGAATCTTGACCTGTCCAGGAATGCTCACGCAGCTACCAGAGCCATCAAATACGAGTCCGTGGTAACCACATCGCAGACCACCATCGACGACCTCGCCAAAGCGCAAAGGGGTGCCGCGATGACAGCAACGGTCTTCGAGCGCGCCCAATTTTCCGGCCTTGTCGCGAAAGAGCACCAATGTTTCATTCAGAATAGTTCGGGCAAGCGGTGCCTGACCGACCTCGTTGGCCCAAGCAGCGATGTACCAGGCATTGCGGATAAACATGGTGAGACTCCTCTAAAAAATCAGCCTTTTTCGGCCAGCACAGACAAAGGCGGCACCTTGCGCAGCCCGACGGAAGATTCAAGAACATCCGGACGCTGTTTGAGCGTTTCGGTGTCTCCCCAAAAAACTGGATGTCCACGTTCAAGCACCAAGACTTGCGAAGAAAAATCGAGCACCGCACTGACATGCTGCTCAACAAGCAAGCAACCCAGTCCGCGCGTTTGTGCAAGACTGCGGATCGCCCCCATGACTTCATGCGCAACCAAAGGCGACAGCCCCTCAAGCGGTTCATCAAGAAGCAAAATCGACGGGGCCCCCATCAATGCGCGTGCAATGGACAGCATCTGCTGCTCACCACCGGAGAGCTGGTTACCGAAGTTTTTCTTGCGTTCAGCCAGTCTGGGAAACAGCACATAAGCTTCTGCCAGTCGACTTTCTGGCCCGCCGTTGAGACCCGCGCGAAGGTTGTCCTCGACACTCAGTGATGGAAAAATATCTCGGGTCTGCGGAACATAACCAAGACCCAGGCGCGCGCGCCGCCAGGCAGGCGCAGCGGACACGTTCTGGCCATTGAGCGATATCAGCCCCCCCTTGAGCTCCGTCAGTCCAAGCGAGGTCGCCAGCGTGGTGGTTTTCCCTGCGCCATTGCGGCCAACGATGCCGACTCGCTCACCCTCGCGTACCCGAAGGGAAACGCCCTCCAGAACCGTGGTGCCAGCATAACCAGCGACAACGCTATCAAGAACAAGTTCAGCCCCAGCCATGTCAGCCCTCGCCCAGATAAAGTTGACGCACACGTTGGTCTGCCGCGATATCGGCCGGCGTACCCCGCATCATCACGGCGCCAGCAACAAGCACGATGATGTCGCGTGCAAAGCGAAAAACCAGATCCATGTCGTGCTCAATGAGCAACACCGCCATGTCCGGCGGAAGTTGCCCCAACGCATCGAAGATCACCTCGCTCTCGCCACGAGGTACGCCCGCAGCGGGCTCGTCAAGCAAGAGCACCGATGGCTGCATGGCGATTGCCAGAGCGATCTCCAACAAGCGCTGCTCGCCATAGGCAAGCTTGGCAACCGGCGTGTCGGCACGGTCTTTCAAACGCAACAGGTCGAGCACACGAAGCACATCTTCTTGCAGACCATCGACATCCTCCAGGCCGCTCCAAAAATTGGACGCCCTGCCCTTGTGCTGCAGCACCGCAAGCCTCAGGTTGTCAGCAACGGTGAGTGCCTTGAAAAGTCGCGTGACCTGAAAAGTGCGCACCAAGCCTAGCCGCGCACGTGCGGCCTGATCAAGGTGAGATACATCGTTGCCACGAAATCGCACCAGACCGGAAGACGGCTGAAGCGAGCCGGAAATAAGATTCACAAGCGTTGTTTTTCCGGCGCCATTGGGCCCGATAAGGGCCGTACGCGCACCGGCGTCAAGACTAAGATTGATGTCGCGTGTCACGTCCAGCGCACCAAAAGACCGATGAAGATTTTCGACCTGCAACACGATGCTCACGTTTGATTCTCCCGCGAACGCATCAACAGCCAAAGCCGCTTCGTCGTGCCGCTGATGCCACCGGGCATCACCAGGACAACAGCCATCAGCATGCAGCCAATCACCAACATCCAGCGAAAAGGGTCCACATCTGCAGCCATATGATGGACAAGCATGAACGTAACGGTTCCTAAAATCGCACCCCAAAGGCGACCACTGCCACCAAGCACCAGCATGACCAGAACCTCCGCCGAATGGTTAAAGCCAAGACTGCTAAGCCCGACCACCTGGGTAATCTGCGCTGACAGTGCGCCGGCCAAACCAGCGAAAGCACCGCCCATGGCATAGGCCATGGTCAGGTGGCGTGGAACGTCGGAGCCGAGCGCAGACATGCGTCCACGGTCTTCGCGTATTCCTATGCATGTCAAACCGAACGGGGAAGCCACCACCCTGCGCAACAAACCAAAGCAGAGCACCAGCACGACTAATGCATAAAGGTAGCCAGTGCGCCCGATAAAGTCGAACTCAAACAGCCCCAGCAATGGTTTGGGCTGTATACCCGACAGACCATCGTCACCGCCTGTAACACTGCTCCATTTACTGGCCAACTCCAGAAGAACCTGTGCAATGGCCAGAGTGATCATGACCGAGGTCAGTCCCTGGCTGCGTAGCACCAGCTTGCCACTAGCCCAGGCAATGGCCGCGCCAGCCAGCGCGCCAACCAGCAGCCCGCTGATCGGCTCGCCCGACACACGAACTGCAAAAATTCCGGCGGCATAGGCACCCACACCGAACATCGCGGCATGACCCAGGGTCACGATTCCCGAATAACCCAGGACCAGATCCAGCGAGAGCGCGAATAAGGCGCCGATCAACACACGCGTCGCCAGGCCCAGATCATCCGGCACCAGAAAGAAAACCGCGATGCCCACAAACAACAGACCCAGCTCGGGCAGAAATGAAAAAAATCCGCTCTTCATCGGGCATCCCTTCGTCCAAAAAGACCTTCGGGACGCCAAGTCAATACCGCCAGCATCGTGATGTAAAACAGCATGGAGGCATATTCGGACGCGAAGTATTTGGCCGTTGTCTCAATGAACCCGAGCAAGAGCGCAGCTGCCAGCAGACCCAACGGGCTGGCAGCGCCGCCGACAGATACGACAGCAAGAAAGGCCACCAGGTATTTGAGCGGGTAATACGGATCGATAGGCAACAGTTCAGCGCCAACAATACCGCCCAGCGCGGCCAGTCCCGCGCCCAGCGCAAAGGCAAGGCTATAAACGCGAGATGTCCGTATACCCAGCGCCTGCGCTGCATCGGGCAAATCGACCGTCGCCTTCACCTCTATGCCAAAGCGCGTCCGGGTCAAGAGAAAATGCAGACACATCAGCACGATCAGCCCCACCACCAGCGCCGCAAGTCGTTGTCGGGGAATCACGCGAAAACCGATATCGATGGAGCCTTGCAGATAAGACGGCAGCGGTATAGGGGTCAGCGAGTTGCCAAAGCTCAGGCCGACGCAGGCCGTGCCCACAAAGACCAGTCCTATCGTAAACAGGACCTGGTCAAGCTGACTTCGCTTGTACAGCCGGCGAATAAAAGCGGCCTCCAGTGGCATGGACGCCGCAGCGACCGCCATCACCGCCAGCAAGGCTGACCACTCATAACCCAGGCCAAAGCGTCTGGCTATTGCGACGGTGACATAGCCACCAGCGACCGCGAATACACCGTGAGCGAGGTTCACGAAACGCATCAACCCCAAAGTGATAGACAAGCCTACGGAAATGATGAACAGAATCATCCCGTAGGCAATGCTGTCAATGACTACGCTGGCGAGAAGCGACATCACTTCTTGGCTGCATCGCGGCCATAGTCAGGCTGCATTTCATAAGTCTTGAACTCGCGGTTGACCAGCTTGCCTGAACTGTCTCGCTCAATTTTTCGCATGTAGACGTTCTGCACGATGTCACGGGTGTTGGCATCAATCCGGATGGGGCCACGGGGACTTGTCCAGCTCAGGCCTTTGATGGCGGCGACCGCTTTATCTGCATCCTGTTTGCCGCCAGTCGCTTCAATCATCTTGTAAAGCACGTGCGCACCGTCAAATGCGGACACCGTATAGGGGTTGGCGACAGCGGTCGGGGCGATTTTGGCAAGGGAAGCAAGGAAGGCGCGGTTCTCAGCCGAATCGTGGGCCGCAGAGTAAAAGTAGCCCGTCTCCAGCCCCAGGGCAGGTGCGCCAAGTGCCTGCAAATCTGTTTCCTGGGTTTCCGCAGTACCCAGAAAGCGAATGCCCTCAGCGCGCAGACCATTTTCGTTATACGACTTCACAAAACCAAATGTCGGTGGACCGGCGGGCAGAAAGCCAAACAGCACCTCAGGCTTGAGCGAGCGGACCCGCTGCATGAAAGGACCGAAGTCCGTTGCACTGACGGGCATGCGAATGGTTTCAACCACCTGCCCGCCACCAGCCTCAAACGCGGCCTTGAAAGAGGATTCAGCATCGATCCCCGGACCGTAGTCGGACACAACGGTCACCGCGCGTTTGACTTTCTGATCCAGCGCAAACTTCGCGACGGGCACAGTGACCTGTGGCAGCGTGTTTGAGGTACGCACGAAGTACTCTGAGCGAGACACGACGACAGAGGTCGATGCGTTGAAGATCACCAAGGGCACTTTCGCGCTGGTCACCAGTGGGGCTACGGCCATGGCATTAGGCGTAAAAACGAAGCCGCCAAGGTACTGAACCTTTTCCTTGACGATCAGCTCCTGAGCCAGAGCTTTTGCTTTTTCAGGATTAGGCCCCTCCAGGTCGCGGTAGACGAACTCCACACGGACATTGCCAGCCATCGCGCCATGCTGAGCAACATAGGCCTCAACACCTTGACGAAACGGCGTACCAAAAGTGGCAGAAAACGGTCCTGAAAACGGGCCGATGATGCCCACCTTGACGGTCGGCGTCTGAGCCGCCACCGCGGACAGGAACCCGAGGCTGGACGCCAGCAAGGCCGCATGTAGTAATCGTTTCATCGTTGTCTCCTGTTGCTGTTATTTGCCGGAAAGAAAGTTGTAATGTATACGTGGCATTCAAATAAATGGTCAAAAAGTTCTAAAATTGCGCAAAATTAAGGGAAAACACCAGCATCACGTATACGTGAATTTGACTCGGACTGGTAAAAATAAGCCATGACTACACGCACGCACGCACGGCCCCAGGTTCGCGACGAATCTGGTCAATCGCAAACCATCAAGGCGGTCCTGGGACTGCGCGGCATGATCATCGAAGGGCAGCTCAAACCCGGCGAGCGGGTTTTGGAACAAACCGTGGTGGACAAGCTGAGGGTTTCCCGCACGCCAGCGCGCGTTGCAATCCTGCGGGTCTGCGAGGAGGGTTTGATTGATGCCCTGCCCTCCGGCGGCTATGTGGTCGCAAAATTTTCGGAGAGCGATGTTTTCGATTCGATCGCCATACGCGGTAACCTGGAAGGCATGGCCGCGCGCTTGGCAGCAGAGCGCGGCGCGCCGCCGGCATTGCTGCAGAGCCTGCGGGAATGCGTCGCCGATCTCGATAAAGTCATCGTAGACCTCGAGTCCAACCCGGACGTCACGGCGTATGTGAGCCTGAATGACCGCTTTCACGAACTGCTGATCGATGCATCACAAAGCAATATGATCAAAAAATCTCTTGACCGCATCACCGCCATGCCCTTCGCAGCACCAAATTCGTTTGTCAGTGTTTCCAACGCCTACTCAGGTCGGGTCTTCAGCATATTGCAGATGTCACAGGAGCAGCATCGCTGCATCGTCGATGCAATTGCAAACCGCGAAGGCGCGCGCGCAGAAGCGCTGGCACTAGAACATTCCCGTTCTGCATGGAAATATTTGCGTATCGTGTTCGATCAGGAAGAAGAACTGCTCAGGGTTCCCGGCATGAATCTCGTGGTGCGCCAACAAAAGAGCTGAACAGGCCAAGGTCTGCAAGTTGTCGTCTCCGTCACATGAAATAGCAATAAAAAAACCGCCGAAGCGGGTTGTTGTCAGAGCAAGCCGCAAGGCATCAGCCCACGTGCAGGTCAGACTTGGCGGTTGAGTAGTTGACATGAGCAAGCTGGCCCTTCTGGCCGTTGACAGAAGAGATGTTGATGACGCGGCCAAAGCCCGCTTCAACATCTTTCTGGATTACGGCGAAGCCGACGCCCAAGAAGCCAGACTCGAAGAGATTCGCGTCGCGCTTGGCAAGGTGAATAAACCATACTGCACCGGTGCACCCGCTAAACTGGTCCGGTTCATCCCCGCCAGTCACGCCAACCGGCGTTTACTCGGGCAGGTTCAGCACCGAAAGCAATTTCGCCTTGGAGCGAGACTCTTCAGCGATACGCGCAGAAAACGCCTTCCGATCCAGATAGGTCGCGCTTTGCAGTAACGACTCTGCAGACGCCTGGTAAGCCGCACTGTTCACCACCTCACGGCAGGTTGATTCCAGCTTTTCGACGATGGCCTGCGGAGTTCCTGTGCGCACAAAAATGCCACCATAACCTGAGGGTGGAATGTTGTAGCCCAGATCAGTCGTCGTCGGCACATCGGGAAACCATTTCGAATGCTCTTTTGAAAAAATCAGCAAAGGCCGTAGTTTTTGTTGCTGGGCCAGCGATGAAGTCACAATACCCGCCTCAATGTCGCCTGCAATGAGGCCGGGCAAATAGGCGGTTTCACCACGGTAGGGAATGTCGGACAGGTTCACACCGAGGTCACGCCACAGCTCTGCAGCCATCAGGTGTGGCGTTGAGCCTGTACCGGAGTGCCCGTAGCGCAGCTTGCCGGGGTTGGCCTTGGCCTCCGCCAGGAAAGACTTGAAGTCCTTAAAAGGTGACGAGGCCGGCACTGCCAGCATGAAAGTATTCTCAAACGTCTGGCAAACAGGAATAAACCCGTCTGCCGCATAAGGAAGTTTCTTGGTACGGTGCGGCTGTATGGTCAGCGGCGTTGCCGGCGAGAAAGCCATCATGTAGCCATCAGCAGGCGCGGCAGCTACAACCTGCATGCCCAGCATCAGCCCCGCGCCTGGACGGTTATCAACGACCATGGGCTGCTTCAGCCTCGGCTCGATTTGCTGACTGAAAACCCGAGCCAGCACATCCACGGTCGATCCTGCCGGCAGCGTCAGGATCGCCGTGAGCGGCTTGCTCGGATAGGACTGACTCCAGGCGATTGGCAGCACACCCGCAAACGCAAGCGCGCCGGCAAGGGCGCCAACAATGGCTTTTCTGGAAACGACTGGCTTTTTCATGGCAATGCTCCTTTTATGTCAATCCGTTTGCGGCTGCGGTGGGCAGCCGGCAAACGCTGTCTCTGTCAAGTCGCCCTGGTGCAGCGATCAATACTGGCTGTGCTTGCCCAGCACGGCATCCTTTTTATCGATCACCGACAAACCGGCCTTGACCAGCAAGTCGTAAATCGTGTCGATCTCGATCTGGCGCGGGTTGGGCATGGGCGGGCGCATGAACGGATTGGGAATCAGGCCGCGCAACCAGGTGGCGACCTTGTAGCGCACATGCAGGCGGCCCATGTCGGCAATGTACTCATGCAGTTGCACCAGACCGCCGTTCCAGACGGTGCAGGCGGCGTCAATGTCGCGCCTGTCCCACGCGTCCAGATGGTCCAGCATGCTTTCCATGCCGAAGTTCCAGAAACCACTGAGCGTGCCGTCAAACATGTCGGTGGCGCGGTATTCGTGAAATCTTGAAGCCAGCGCCGACATGACCGAAACGCGCTTGGGCAGGCTACGCAGACCCTTGGCAACGATACGGTAGCCGTCGTAGCCGTAGGTCATTTTCCAGCCCACGATGTTGGGGATTTCCTTGCAAATGGCTAGCGTGGCCGCAACCGGCAGACCTGGGGAGAAAGGCGCTGCAGAACCCGACACCGGGTGCGTGATGATCGGCAGGTCAACCGCCCTGTCCTGCGCCTTGATCTGGTCGGACCACACTTCGGGGTAGTTGTCAGCGTCCCAGCAAGACGTGATGTCCTGCGCGCCGCCGGGTGGCGTCACAAAAATGCCGTCTGCGCCCAAAGCCTTCACGTCGCGTGCTGTGTCGACCACCTCGGCAGTCGTCAGCGCCCAGGTGCCGGCAATCACCGGAACCTTGCCATTGATCTCCTCCATCGCCACTTCGAGAACGCGTCGTTTTTCTTCGCGCGTCAGATAAAAAATCTCGCCGGCTTCGGGATTGATACACAGGCCGCCACGGGCTACAAACCGCTCGTCCTTCAAAAAATATTGCAGATAGGATCTGAACGCCGGCTCATCAATTTTCAGATCGGAGGTCAGTGGCAGCAGGACTGCTGCATAGCAAACATCGCCTAGTGATTTCATTCGTGGTCTTCCTGAGTTGGTGAATGCTGACACTCCGAGGAATGCCGTATTTTTTAAATCCCAATTAATTATGACTACAGTCATTTATTTTATTATCGGGGTTTTCACCAACCCGGGAAATCACCTAACGCGCGCCGCTCATCCCAACGCATATCGCCGCCGTTAAGATTTCAGACTGATTTCAAGGGGTGCGCCCTGCTCTGCGGCACCGTTGCCGGACCTTTGTGCCTGCACGTCTCATCAGGGCTTGATGGCCCGCTTGCCAGGCGGCCGCACGGGTTGCTCCCCAAGGCCATGCCCGAGCAGTGCGAAGCTTGCCTTGAGGCTGGCTAGCCCCTTTTGAAGGTTGGGCGTCTCGTCACTAAGCCACAACCTGACCTCGCCCGAGTAAAGAAAAAAGAACACATTGGCAATGCGGGTCACGTCGCCGTTAGCGCCAATGGTCTTTTTGAGAATCGCGTCCTGCGTCATCCTCTCCAGCTGCGCAATGATGCGGCGCCGGTTTTCCATGTATTGCGCGGCCTGCTTGCCTTCAGAGAAAAAAACCAGCTCCCGAAGCAGCAGGCGGGCCAACAAAACCTGCTTATGAAAGGCTGCATAAAAATGCGAGAACACCTCGAACGCCTGAGTAGACAAAGGCTTGCGGCTGTCTATGCTGCTGAAAGCGTTGTCAACCACCACATCGAGCGCGTCATTGAAAATCAGGAACAACAAATCCCGCTTGTCGTTGGCGTACATAAAGACCGTGCCGATAGCCACGTCCGCCTTCTCAGCGATTTCCTTCGTCGTTGTGGCCTCATAGCCCTTGGCCTGGAACAGCTCCAGCGCCGCGCTGCGGATACGGGTCAGCTTGTCCATCTTGTTGCGCTCGCGTAGACCGAGCGCGGGCAAGTCGATGATTTCTTTTTTCTTGCTGCTCATTCCCTGTATCCGTTTGATTCTATTTATGACTGCGATCAGTTATTGTCTGGATGTTAACTGCTAGCGAAGCTGGCCTGCGCTGCAGCCCCATCGAGGCCTGCATCGCTGGAGGCAACACGTCATTGTCTAGCGTTAGTCCATATTACTTTCGGCCAGGCGCGACTCGGAAAAAACCCAGGGCGCATCAGAATAATTTGCTTGGGTCCGGCCGGACACGCCTATGCACGCCCTGTAGTCTGCTTTCTGAAAACTCGGTCATAGCGCAGTTGTTAGAGCGCAAGCTTGCCAAGGTTGAGGTCGAAAGTTCGAGACTCTATTCCCGCTCCAGCATTGCTCTTGCCGCGTATGACTTTGCAAGGGCCACACAAATGGCTGAATGTCTTACATGGCAAGTCAAACAAGCCTCTGATCAATTGGCTGGCAGGACACGGGCGTCAACAGCACCGGCGACAGCAGCCCTGCCAGGTGCGGCAGCGGCGGCAGCGACATAAGGCATCAGACTGCATAAATACATGAACATAGAGACCTCAATAAAAAACCCGCCGAAGCGGGTTTTTCTCAAAGCCAGCCGCAAGGCATCAGCCCATGTGCAGGCCGCCGTTGAGTGAGAAGTCGGCGCCGGTGGCGTAACCGCCGTCTTCAGACGCGATCCACGAAATAATGGAGGCGATCTCTTCGGGTTTGCCCAAACGCTTGGCGGGCACACCGGCAACGATTTTCTCCAGCACATCGGGACGGATCGCATTGACCATGTCGGTGCCGATGTAACCTGGACTCACCGTGTTGACCGTCACGCCCTTGCTCGCCACTTCCTGCGCCAGCGCCATCGTGAAGCCGTGCAGGCCGGCCTTGGCCGTCGAGTAGTTGACCTGACCAAACTGGCCCTTCTGACCATTGACAGAAGAGATGTTGATCACGCGACCAAAGCCCGCTTCAACCATGCCTTCAATCACCTGTTTGGTCACATTGAACATGCTATCCAGATTGGTCGAGATCACGGCGTCCCAATCGGCCTTGCTCATCTTGCGAAACTGGCCGTCACGCGTGATGCCGGCGTTGTTGACCAGCACGCTGACCGGGCCATGCTCGGCCTTGACATTGTCAAAGGCCGCGACCGTGGAATCCCAGTCGCCGACGTTGCCCACTGACGCGAAAAAGGTGTAGCCGTTGGCCTTCTGCTCGTCCAGCCACTTGTTGAAATCACGCGTCGGGCCGCATCCTGCGACCACCGTAAAGCCGTCCTTGGCAAGCCGCTGGCAAATTGCGGTTCCGATCCCACCCATACCACCGGTAACGTAAGCTACTTTTTTGGACATGTTGTCTCCTGATGTTGTGAACTATTCAAATAAATGACCGACGCTATCGATTAAGTAGCTGCTAGCGACCGAACAGCGGGCGCCGCAGCCTTCTTGTACATTAAATTCAGCGTTCCAGTGTGAGGGCAACCCCCATGCCGCCACCGATACACAGGCTGGCAATGCCTTTTTTCGCGTCCCGGCGCTGCATCTCGTGCAGCAAGGTCACCAGAATGCGGCAACCGGATGCACCAATCGGGTGACCAATGGCGATCGCGCCGCCGTTGACGTTGACCTTGCTGGTGTCCCAACCCATCTCCTGGTTGACAGCACAGGCCTGTGCGGCAAAGGCTTCGTTGATTTCCAGCAGGTCCAGGTCCTGGGCTTTCCAGCCGGCACGCGCCAGCGCCTTGGTAGAAGCAGGAACCGGGCCCATGCCCATGTAGGCCGGGTCCAGCCCGGTGGTGGCATAACTGGCGATGCGCGCCAGCGGCTTGAGACCCAGCGCCGCGGCCTTTTTGGCGGTCATGACCATCACGGCGGCAGCGCCGTCGTTCAGGCCGGAGGCATTGCCTGCCGTCACACCACCGGCCTTGTCGAAGGCGGGACGCAGTCCGGCCAGCACCTCTGCGCTGGTCTTGCGATTGATGAACTCGTCGGCAGAAAACACGATCGGCTCGCCCTTTTTCTGCGCAATGGAAAAAGGCACGATTTCGTCCTTGAACTTGCCGGCGTCCTGCGCAGCGGCAGCCTTGGTCTGGCTGGCCAATGCCAGCGCGTCTTGCGCTTCACGGCTGATGCCGTACTTCTTGGCGACGTTCTCAGCCGTGATACCCATGTGGTACTGGTTGTAGACGTCCCACAGGCCGTCGACAATCATGGAGTCCACCATCTTCCATTCGCCCATGCGCTGGCCGTCACGCGAGCCGTTGAGAACGTGAGGCGACAGGCTCATGCTTTCCTGGCCGCCGGCAATCACGATGTCGCTGTCGCCCGTGGCCACAGACTGCGCGGCCAGCATCACGGCCTTCAGGCCGGAGCCGCAGACCGCGTTGATGGTCAGGCCGGGGATGCCATTCGGAAAGCCGGCTTTGAGCACGGTCTGGCGTGCAGGATTCTGGCCCACGCCAGCGGTCAGGACCTGACCCATGATGACCTCGCCAAGCAGATCGGCAGACAGACCGGAGCGCTCAAGCACCGCTTTGACGACGGCGGCACCCAGTTCGGTCGCGGGCGTCTTGGCCAGCGTTCCACCAAATTTACCCACCGCAGTGCGGCCGGCTGCAACGATAACGATGTCTTCCATGATGTCTTCCTTGTTGTGAGTTGGGAGGCTGAAATAGGTAGCGAAGCAGAAACTTAAGTGGCCAAGCCTTCAGGCCTTGGCGAGCACGTAACGGCCAGGCGCCGGCTCGATCGCCGAGTACTTTCGGCTGCCATAGGTTTTAGGTGCAGCAATTTGCTTGCCAGCATGCGCTTTGAGCCAAGCCGACCAGTCTGTCCACCAGCTGCCAGGGTGTTCCTGCGCTGTTTGAAGCCAGTCATCCAGGCTGGCCGGAAACTTGTTCGCTGGCAGCTTGTCGTTGATCCAGTGGCTGCGCTTGTTTTTGCTTGGCGGATTGATCACGCCGGCAATGTGGCCGGACGCACCCATCACAAAACGTTTCTTACCCGTCAAATGCCGGGTCGATGCGTAGGCCCCGCCAATAGGCACGATATGGTCTTCGCGCGAGCCATACAGGTAAACCGGCATGTCCAGTCGGCGCAAATCAACCGCTTGCCCGCAGACCTTCGTGGCACCGGGCTGGATCAGCTTGTTTTCGAAGTAGGTGTTGCGCAGATACCAGGCGTAGAACGGACCAGGCAGGTTGGTCGAATCGCTGTTCCAGTAAAGCAGGTCAAAAGGCGGCGGCGTTTCGCCCTTGAGGTAGTTACCGACCACGTAATTCCACACCAGGTCGTTGGGGCGCAAAAAGCTGAAGGTCGAAGCCAGGTCCTGGCCCTTGAGCAGGCCGCCCTGCCCCATCTGGGATTCACGGTATTTGACGGAATTCTCGTCAATAAAGATGTCGAGAATGCCGGTGTCGGAGAAGTCCAGAAAGGATGTCAGCAAGGTGGCACTGGCTGCGGGCTTCTCGCCCTTTGCTGCGAGCACGGCCAGCGCGGTGGCCAAAATCGTGCCGCCCACGCAAAAGCCCAGGGTGTTGATGGTCTTGGCGCCGGTGATCTCCTGCACCACGCTGATGGCCTTGATGGCTGCATGCTCGATGTAGTCGTCCCAGGTCTTTTCCGCCATGGACTCGTCAGGGTTGCGCCAGCTCACCACAAAGGTGCGGTGGCCCTGGCTGACGGCGTAGCGAATCAGCGAATTGTCGGGCTGCAGGTCAAGGATGTAGAACTTGTTGATGCAGGGTGGCACCAGTAAAAACGGCTTTTCGTAAACCTTGGCCGTCAACGGCTTGTATTCGAGCAGCTGGAAAAACTCGTTTTCAAACACCACTGCGCCTTCGGTGGTGGCGACGTTTTTCCCGACCTGGAACAGACTCTCGTCGGTCATGGAAACATGACCCTGCTTGAGGTCATTGAGCATATTCTGGATGCCCCTGCCTATGCTCTCGCCCTGGGTTTCCATGGCCTTTTTCAGCGCTTCGGCGTTCAGGGGCAGGAAGTTGCTCGGCGCTGCAGCGGCCATCCACTGCTCGACTGCAAAGCGCAAGCGGGCCTTGGTTTTCTCATCCCCGTCAACCGCCTCGGACAGCCCCATCAGGGTGCGGGCGTTGAGCATATAGGTGTCGGCCGCGAATTTGGAGACCGGATTGGCCTGCCAGGCCTCGGCCGAAAACCGTCTATCAGTCGCAGCAAACGCGGCAGGCGCATCCGCACTGGCCTGCAGACCCTGGTTCCATAGCGCAGTCGCATCGTCAAGATAGCGCTGCTGGACCTGCTGCAGCTTGGCAGCGTCAAAACTGAGGCCCGAGGAAGGCTCTGAGAACAAATTGAATGGGCTGGACGGCGACCCTTGGGGCGCGTCGCTTGCTGGCGGAGCCGCTGACGAAAATGGGTTGCCAGCGCCAAGTCCCCCCAGTGCCTGCTGCAAGCCCGCGCTCATCGCGCTGAGGGCTTCTTGCATTTGTCGGGTCGCCTGGGTCCAGTTTGCGTCAGAATTCATGCTTCTTCTCGGAACGTATGAGTCTTGAGAACTCTTGTTATAGACATATTCAGTATCGTTGGGTTTGCTTCCAGATTCCTGACCGCGCACGGAGTTTTATGTATTTGATCGTCATCGCCTGGATTTATGTGGTGCTCATGATGAGTGTTGCAGAGGCTACCAACACCACCGGAACACTACTCGGTGCCCTGGTCACCTTTGTACTCTATGGTGTGGGTCCCGCGTCATTGGTGGTTTACCTGATGGGCGCACCGGCACGCAACAAGGCGGTCAAAAAACGCCAGGCAGAAGAACGGGCGCAACACCTGGCGACGCAACTGGCTGCAAGCCCGCCCGCTAACGTCAACGCCGCTGCCGATACCGCGTCTAGCCCCGCGCAGCCACCACCCGAGCGCTGAATAGCGACTCAAGGCTTGCGCGGCGCCGCTCCATCGACGTAGTACTGCAGGCACAACTGCCGCGTCAACTGCACCAAATAGCGGCTCAGTCGCGTGGCGGGACGCGCCTTGGGGACGGCAATGCACAGGCGGTTGCGAATCACCGGGGCATAGATGGCCGCGGTGAATGGCGGTGTGTCATGGCTCCATTCGCGCATCGCGCTGGCGGGCAGCACGGTGGCAGCCACCCCGCGCGCCACCAGCGATGACACTGTCTTGATCGAGTCCACCTCTGCCACCACCTTGAGCGCATATGCACGCGGCTTGACCACGCTTTCCAGCAGCTGACGCAGCGAGTTGGGCTTGCTCGGCAATACCAGAGACAAGGCGGCCACGTCAGCGAGGCGAATGCGTGAGGGCAAAGGCGTTGAAGACATCAGCACCAGCGGCTCACGAGCCACCGTTTCTATGTCCAGCAGCGGTGAAGCCGGCGGATCAAACAGCACCGCGACATCGAGCCGGCCCGCCACCAGACCTTCCCGCAGGCGAACGCTCAAGCCCTCTTCGACACTGATGGCAGCATAAGGGAACTCGGCCCGAAAGCGCTCGATCAGGTCGGCGGTCATGGCGTGCGCCACGCGCGGCGGCAGTCCTATGGTGATGCGCCCGCTGGGAATCAGTTGCCTGTCCCGCATGTCGGCACGCGCCCGCTCGGCGAGCTCGAAAATGCCGCGCGCATGGCCGCGTAACGCAAGACCAGCGTCGGTCAGCTCGACACCACGGCCCGTGCGGGTAAAAAGGCGCTGGCCAACTTCCTGCTCCAGCGCGGCGACCTGCTGGCTCAGCGCCGGTTGCGACATCACCAAAGCGGCAGCCGCCTTGCTGAAACTCCCGGCCTCTGAGACCGCTACAAAATATTCAAGACGGCGTAAATCGATGACGGCCTCCCGGGCATGCACTCAAAACGTCTGATTGTATTGGCCGTACGAATATCTGATATCTTTAATTCAGCCAACCATGGCAATAGCTTCACCGCCAAAATACACGCCAGACCATGACCACACCTCAACTCACCTTTATGCCCGCGCCATCACGGCCGGTTCTGCGCCTGCCAGACGGCGCCTGCGATAGCCATGTCCATGTCTTCGGACCAGCAACGCGATTTCCATTTGCGCAGAGCCGAAACTTCACGCCGGCCGACGCGCCCAAGGAAACACTGTTTGAGCTGCACCGCTTATTGGGCATCTCACGCTGCGTGATCGTGCAATCTGCCGTTCATGGATTTGACAACTCGGCGGTTGAAGACGCCATCGCAGCGGGCGGTGGCCGCTACCTGGGCGTGGCGCTGGCGCCGCACGACGTGCCGGACACAGAACTCCAACGCCTGAAAGCTGCGGGCTTTCGCGGCGTGCGCTTTAACTTCATGAAACACCTGGGCAAAAGTGCATCGGTGCAGCAGGTCGCAGAACTGACACATCGACTCGCGCCACTGGGCATGCACTTGCAGGTGCATTTTGAAAGCAGCCTGATTCACGAACTCGCGCCTGTGCTCAAGACCTCTGCGGTTCCCGTGGTGATTGACCACATGGGCCGCGTAGACGCAGCGCTGGGCGCGCAGCACGCGGACTTCCGCGCGCTTTGCGAACTGATGCAGGACCCACGTTTTTACGTCAAGGTCAGCGGCGCAGACCGGATCGCACCGGTGCCGCCCTACACCCAGGGCGTCGCGTTGGCGCGTCAGCTGCTTGAGTCCTTTCCAGACCGCTGCTTCTGGGGCACTGACTGGCCACACCCTAACCACACGCATGTGCCGGACGACGGACAGCTGGTCGACCTGCTGGCCAAAATAGCGCCTACAGCAGACCTGCTGGACAGATTGATGGTTCAAAACCCGCAACGCTTTTACCAATTTTCAGCATGAACCCGTATTTAAAGGATGTCACCCGTGGATAAACGTTTGCAAGGCAAGGTCGCCCTGGTCACCGGCGCCGGATCAGTCGGCCCGGGCTGGGGCAATGGACGGGCCATCGCGGTGCGTTTCGCACAGGAAGGCGCACGTATATTCGCGGTCGACCGTGACGCCGAGCGCATGGAAGAAACCGTCAGACTTGTCCAGGAAGCCGGTGGCGAGATCACCACGGCCTCCTGCGATGTCACCCAGTCGGAATCGGTTGCGGCGATGGTTGCGAGCTGCATGGAACGCTTTGGCCGCATAGACGTGCTAGTCAACAACGTGGGCGGCTCGGCCGCTGGCGGTCCGGTCGAGATGAGTGAGGAAGTCTGGGATGCCCAGATAGACCACAACCTCAAAAGCGTATTTCTGACCTGCAAGCATGTGCTGCCCATCATGACGGCGCAGGCCGCTGGCGCCATCGTCAACATTTCGTCAACTTCCGGCACACGCTGGACCGGTTCAGCCCAGGTCGCGTATGCATCGACCAAGGCCGGCGTGATCCAGTTCTCGCGCGTGGTGGCGGTGCAATATGCCAAGACCGGCATACGCGTGAACACCGTTGTGCCAGGCCAGCTCTACACACCCATGGTGGATGTGCGTCTGGCCAAGCAACGCACTGGCGGCGACGTCAGCGCTTTGCTGGCGCAGCGCCAATCGCGCATCCCCTTGCCGTTTATGGGCGATGGCCGAGACACGGCCAATGCCGCGCTGTTTCTGGCGTCCGACGAAGCCCGCTTCATTACCGGTACCGAGCTGGTGGTTGATGGCGGCATGTCGGTTCGCTGCGACTGATGACAAACTGCATGACGCCGCCTCAGCTGCGCATGGCCGCGCTGCGCGCCCTGCCTGGCATCCCAGAATCGAATTTCCACCGACCCGCCAACGCCTAACAAATCAAGGAAAAAATCATGACATCACGAGACAACAGCCGCAGAAATGCCATCACCCTGATGGCTGCAGCCGCAACACTGGCCTTTTCTGCCAGCTTTGCTGCGCCCGCCATGGCACAGGCAAAAATCACGCGCCTCGTTGTCGCCTTTCCGCCCGGCGGTCCGGTCGATTTTGTGGCCCGCAGCATAGGTGAGCAGCTGGGCAAAGAGCTGGGCAGCCAGGTCATCATTGAAAACAAGGCCGGTGCCAATGGCGCGATCGCCGCTGAATATGTCACACGCGCCACACCCGATGGCAGCACCATCTGGCTCACCAGCGTGGGCGCGGTAGCCATCAATCCGCCGCTGTATGAAAAACTGCCTTATGACCCTATGCGTGACCTGGCGCCCATCTCTTTGGTGGTCAACAACGTCGAGCTGCTGGTCGTTGGCAGCGCCAACCCGGCCAACACCGGCGCAGAATTCATCGCCAACGCCAGGCAACACAAGGACGGCGCAACCATGGCCTCCTCAGGCACCGGCAGCGTGCCGCACCTGGCCATGGAGTTGCTCGCTGACGCCACCAAGGCCAATCTTGTGCATGTGCCTTACAAGGGTGCAGCACCTGCCATCACTGATGTGATCGCCGGCCATGTCGACGGATTTTTTGGTGACATTCCGGGTCTGGTGGGCTTCATCAAGGCCGGCAAGCTCAAGCCCATAGGTATTGCATCGTCCAGGCGCCATCCGCTGCTGCCAGAGGTCAAGACCTTCAAGGAAATGGGCATCGCTGGTGTCGACTCAGACAACTGGTATGCGCTGTTTACCAGCAAGGCTACGCCAGCAGCGGACATCGAGCGCTTGAACCAGGCCGTTAAACGCGCGCTGGCCAATGAAGCGGTGCGCGCCAAACTGCTGAGCTCCGGTGCCGAGCCCTCCTCGTCGAGTCCTGCGGAACTCGCGCTGCTGCTGAAAAATGACACCGCCAAATGGGGCAAGGTCATTCGTGACAAGAAAATCAAACCTGAGTAAACCGATAACAACAAGCGGAGCAATGACACCATGAGAATCACACCTGTTACCCCTGGCACCAGGCCAGAGCTGGCCGAAATCGAAGCCGGCATTCAGGCCGAACGCGGCCGCGTGTCCTTGCTGTACCAGATCTTGTTGAACAGCCCGCCGCTGGCGCAAGGCTGGGAACAGCTGTTGACCGCCGTGCGCAACCGCAGCAGCCTGCCGGCCGACTTGCGCGAAATGATCATCTTGCGCGTTGCGGTGCTCAACCGCGCGCCCTATGAATTTGAAGCGCATGTGCCGCATGCGCTCAAGGCCGGCATGTCGCAGGAAAAAATCGATGCACTGAAGGATTTGACGGCCGCGCCTGCAGCCGCCCTGTTCAGCGCGCAGGAACGCCATGTGCTGGCGTTGACCGACACCATGACGCGCGACATCGACGTGCCGGATGCGGTGTTTGACGCAGTCAAGGCCGACTTCAGCGACCATCAGCTGACCGATCTGGTGGCCACCGTAGCCGCCTACAACATGGTGTCGCGCTTTCTCACGGCCTTCAAGATAGGTCACTGACATGGACGTTCAGGCAACGCGCTGTGACACAGCAGGCCAGGCTGTTCCCACCGATGCCTTGCTGATCCAGGCCATGCTGCCCGAGACCAGCGAGGCCTCGTTGGCAGAGATGCTGCGCCAGCTGGGCAGCGCCGTGACCACAGAGTCCATAAGCCTGCATGCCGCCTTCTGTCCGGCGCAAAGTACTTTTTACGCCTACCTGCATTTTGCGGAACGCACCTTGCTGGGAAAAGCCAGCGCCGCAGCACTTGAAACAAGTCTTCGCAAGCAATGGCCGCAATGGCAGGACCTAAAGGTGTCCCGGCTGGAGCGCGTCTTTGACGCAGCGGGCGCCTCGGCCAAGCTGGCTGCCAGCTGTCATTACGTCGTGGAGATGGACCCGGAGAGAAGTCCGGACCAGGACTGGATGCCCGCGCTGTCAGAGTGGTACGACACGGAACACATGCCCGGTCTGGCCAAGGTTGCAGGCTGCGTGCGCGCCAGCCGCTATCTCAACCATGACCACGGACCGCTGTCTCTGGCCTGCTACGACCTGGTGACTGAAGAAACCACCAACACCGCGCCCTGGCTGGCCGTGCGAGGCACCGAATGGAGCAGCCGCATGCGGCCGCACTTTACCAACACCCGGCGCACCGTGTTCGATCTGCTCACAGCAGGCAGCCTAGCGACAAGCACGTGAAGATGAATGCACCGACGTGTGTTGAACGCCGTGACTGGCTTCGCCGTGCGGCGCTGGCCTCGGTCGGCATCGCCGGCATCGGCAGCAGCCTGGCACAAAGCGCCTGGCCGGCCAAGCCGATTCGCTTTGTCGTGCCGTTTGTGCCCGGCGGCACGTCCGACATCGTCGCGCGCACCGTGGCCGCTGAGCTGACCCGGCAGCTAGGTGTGCCGGTGATGATTGACAACAAGGCCGGCGGCGGTGGTGTGCCGGCGATGCAGGAAGTCGCGCGCTCCGCGCCAGACGGCTACACCGTGATTCTTGGCCATGTCGGCTCGCTGGCGGTCAATCCCTATATTTTCAGCAACACCGGCTACGACGTGAACCGGGACTTCATACCGGTGACCCTGCTGGCCAAGATTCCCAGCCTGTTTGTGATTCACCCCGATGTGCCGGCGCGCAACTTTCAGGAGTTCGTCGCCTACGTCAAAAAGAACCCCGGCAAACTGAACTACGCCTCAGCCGGTAACGCCAGCGCCGGCCACCTGGCGATGGAATACCTCAAGCTGGCCACAGGCATGTTCATGACGCACATCCCCTACCGCGGCACCGGTCCTGCACTGACCGACCTGCTGGCCGGCCGGACGCAGGCCTTTTCTGCCGGCACGCCCGCGCTGCTGCCGCACATCCGCAGCGGTCGGCTGCGCGCCATTGCGGTCGGCACGCCCAACAGACTTCCGGCTTTGCCAGACGTGCCTACTGTGGCCGAAATGGGCTATAAAAACTTTGAGTCGGTTCAGTGGTACGGCATGCTCGCACCCGCAGGCACGCCCGCGGCTCTTGTGCAACGTCTGCAGGAAGAATGCGCCAAAGCGCTGCAATCACCCGCTACCAGCGAACGCTTTGCCGGTGACAGTGCCACCATAGGCGGACAGCCACCAGCTGAATTCGCAGCCTTCATTCGCCGCGAGCAGGCAATCTGGAAAGACATCGTGCAGAAGGCGCATATCCGGCCGGATTGAGACTGCGCTGCGTTTGATTCCGGGCCGGAGCGAACCCTGGCCAGGCAATCAAGCCAAGTCAAACCAGCCAGATACAAGCGGCCATCCGCCCGGTCGTCCCAAACCCGTTCCCGCTGGCCCCGGCATCGCGCCTGTGCGAAAAGTACTTGTCTGGATTCAACGCAGTGCACCACTGGTGACTGCCGTCGTTGCCGTAGACCTGCGCCACGCCCAGGGCCTGCAGGCGCTGACGCGCCAGCCCCGCAAGATCGGCCAGGTATTTGCCCGGTGCGGCCGGCACAAAAAAGCGGCTCGCCCCAGGCTGACCGGCTTCAAACGCCGCCTTCACTTCAGCCCCCACCTCAAAGGCAGACGGGCTTATGCACGGCCCCAGCCACGCTATTATTTTCGTAGCTTCTTGCGCCCGTCCTGATTGCACTGCAGCACCGAAAGATGATAGAAAAGAGGCAAAAACCGACTCCAGAACGCCCTGGCGTCCGTGATTGGCATCGCCAGCCAGGCCGCGCCAACCCGCATGCGCCGCAGCGACTACCGTGCCGTCGGTCGTGGTCAGCAGCACCGGCAGGCAATCGGCGACCATGATGGTGCAGGCGAGCAGGCGTTGGGTCGTCACGCAGGCATCGGCCTGGCTGCCATCGGGCGTTGCGGCGTCGAGTGTCAACACTTGCGCGCCGTGAACTTGTTTCAGGAACACCGCATGCGCGCCGCAAGCCTGAGCAAGCCGCGCACGGTTGGCCTGAACGTCAGTCAAAACGTCGCCCACGTGGTCGCCCAGGTTCAGGCTTTCAAACGGCGGCTTTGAAACACCACCGCTGCGCGTGGTGAAGACCGCCTTCACGTTTGCCGGCGCCGGCCAGTCGGGAATCAGCCAATCGGTATGCATGTAGCAGGGATAGTTGGAGCCCAGACCGCCAGCGGAGAGCCGACCCAAGCCAGGCCAGCCCCTTCGGGGGGCAGCGAACCACACGAAGTGGGGAGCGTGGGGGTCAGCGAACGCCGCGAAGGGCCGCCCCGAGCAAGTTCAACCCTCTCGGAGGGCAGCGAACCACACGCAGTGGGGAGCGTGGGGGTCAGCGAACGCCGCGAAGGGCCGCCCCGAGCAAGTTCAACCCTCTCGGAGGGCAGCGAACCACACGAAGTGAGGAGCGTGGGGGTCAGCGAACGCCGCGAAGGGCCGCCCCGAGCAAGTTCAGCCCCCTCGG
>CANEXF010000022.1 GCA_947443645.1 Comamonadaceae bacterium
GCCCTTCGCTGCGTTCGCTAGCCCCTGCGCTTGTCGCTTCGCGTACTGCGCTGCCCCCCGAGGGGGTTGAACTTGCTCGTGGCGGCCCTTCGCTGCGTTCGCTGACCCCCGCGCTTGTCGCTTCGCGTACTGCGCTGCCCCCCGAGGGGGCTGAACTTGCTCGGGGCGGCCCTTCGCTGCGTTCGCTAGCCCCTGCGCTTGTCGCTTCGCGTACTGCGCTGCCCCCCGAGGGGGTTGAACTTGCTCGTGGCGGCCCTTCGCTGCGTTCGCTGACCCCCGCGCTTGTCGCTTCGCGTATTGGGTTCCCACCCGCGCTACAGCTGGCTGACTCATTTGTTGAACAATTCACTTTTTCATGACGGCTATACATTCCACCGCCCTGATTGACCCATCGGCTGAGCTTGACAGTTCGGTGAGCGTCGGCCCGTACACCGTGATCGGCCCGCATGTGCGCATTGGCGCCGGCACGACCGTGGGCGCGCATTGCGTGATTGAGGGCCACACGACCATAGGCCGCGACAATCAAATTTTCCAGTTCAACTCGCTGGGCGCGATTCCGCAAGACAAAAAATACGCTGGTGAGCCCTGTGAGCTCATCATTGGTGACCGCAACACGGTCAGAGAGTTTTGCACCTTCAACATTGGCTCACCCGGTGATACCGGCGTGACCCGTGTGGGTGACGACAACTGGATCATGGCTTACGTGCATCTGGCGCATGACTGCGTGGTCGGTAACCACACGATTTTTGCCAACAACTCGCAGTTGGCCGGCCATGTGCACGTGGCTGACTGGGTTATTCTGGGCGGCTTCACGGTGGTGCATCAGTTTGTGCGCCTGGGCGCGCACAGCATGACAGCCATGTGCTCGCTGCTGTTTGCTGACCTGCCGCCCTTTGTGATGTCGCAAGGCCAGCCGGCGCAGGCGCGCTCCATGAACTACGAAGGCCTGCGCCGCCGCGGCTTTTCCGTCGAGCGTATCGCCGCAGTGAAGGCCATGCACAAGGCTTTGTACCGTGAAGAGCTGACGCTGGACCGGGCACAGCTGCAAATTGCCGCCCTGACGGAAAAGTATCCCGAAGCGTCGACTGACGTACAGATGATGCTGTCCTTTTTAGAGCACACCTCGCCGCAACGCGGCATCGTGCGTTAGGCCCCGATGGCAAGCGAAGCCAGCTCTCTGCCGGTTCGTGGCGCGGCTGGCAGCCAGGCCACTCTCTTGCTGGCCATGGTCGCTGGCGAAACATCCGGGGACTTGCTGGCCGGCCTGCTGTTGGATGGTTTTCGCGCGCGCTGGCCTGGTTTGCAGGCGGGCGGCATAGGCGGGCCGCAGATGGCGCGGCGCGGCTTTGACGCCTGGTGGCCCAGCGACAAGCTGGCCGTGCGCGGCTATGTCGAAGTGCTGCGCCACTACCGCGAAATTGTTGCCATACGCGAGCAACTTAAAAAGCGCTTGCTGGACCAGCATCCCGACATCTTTATTGGCGTTGACGCGCCCGATTTCAATCTGGACCTGGAAGCTTCGCTGAAAGCCGCAGGCATCAAGACCGTGCATTTTGTGAGTCCGTCGATCTGGGCCTGGCGGGCCGAGCGGGTGGAAAAAATCCGGCGCAGCGTTGACCATGTGCTGTGTATTTTTCCGTTCGAGCCGGCCTTGCTGGCGTCCCACGGGATTGCCGCAACCTATGTGGGCCATCCTCTGGCCAATGTGATTCCCATGGTGCCTGATCGGGCCGCGGCCAGGCGCGCTTTGGGCTTGCAGGACGAGGACACGGTTGTCGCCATCTTGCCGGGCAGCCGGAAATCCGAGATCGCCTACCTCGCCGGACGCTTTTTTGAGGCCGCAGCGCTTGTCCGGCGGGCACAACCAGCTATCAAATTTATAGTGCCGGCACTGCCCGCGCTGAAAGCGCTGATTCAGCAGCAGGCCGATTCGGCCGGCATGCGCGCGCATGTGCAGATTTTGGACGGTCAGTCGCACCTCGCGCTGGCCGCCTGCGATGTCACGCTGATTGCGAGCGGCACGGCCACGCTGGAAGCGGCCCTGTTCAAGCGCCCCATGGTGATTGCCTACAACATGAACTGGCTATCCTGGCAAATCATGCAGCGTAAAAAGCTCCAGCCCTGGGTCGGCTTGCCGAATATCCTCTGCCAGGACTTTGTCGTGCCAGAGTTTTTACAGGACGCCGCAACCCCCCAGGCCCTGGCCGGCAGTTTGCTCCAGTGGCTGGAGGCAAAATCGGCTGCACCCGAGAAAATTGCCGCTGTTGAACAGCGCTTCACGCGACTGCACGCCGAGCTGCAGCGCGACACTTCCCAATTGGCCACCGATGCGATCCAGAACATTCTTGAAGGCTGAACAAACCGCGCTGTCCTGGGACACGCCGGGCTTGATCGCGGGCGTCGATGAAGCTGGCCGCGGGCCGCTGGCCGGGCCGGTGGTCGCCGCCGCCGTGATTCTCGACGAACTCAACCCCATCAAGGGTTTGGCCGACTCCAAAAAACTCAGTGCGCTGCAGCGCGAGCGGCTCTATGACGAGATCCGCGCCAAGGCGCTGTGCTGTTCCATTTCGCTGGCGACAGTCGAAGAAATCGATGCCATGAATATTTTGCAGGCCACCATGCTGGCGATGAAGCGGGCCGTTGAGGGCTTGCGGCTCAAACCCAACAAGGTGCTGGTGGACGGCAACCGGCTGCCAACGCTGGAGATTCTGGCCGAAGCGATTGTCAAGGGCGACGCGCTGGTGCCTGCGATTTCTGCCGCCTCGATTCTGGCCAAGGTCTATAGAGACCGCTGGTGCGCCGAATACCACCTGGAATACCCGCAATATGGCTTTGCCGGACACAAGGGTTATGGCACGGTGGCGCATCTGGCGGCCTTGCGCGAGCATGGCGCCTGTCCGCAGCATCGCCGCTCGTTCGCGCCTGTGGCGGCGGTGTTGCGATGAGCGCCGGCTTTTCGGCGCCAGGCGCCGTGCCTGTGACGCATGTGACGTCGCGCGACAACCTTTTCGTCAAGGAATTGCGCAAGCTGTCGCAGGACAGCACGGCTTACCGCAAGCAGGGCCGGGTCTGGCTTGAAGGCGACCATCTGTGCCGCGCCGCCCTGGCGCGCGGCCTGAAGCCTGCCATTGCCGTATTTTCAGAGTCTTTTTGGCCTGCAGCGCCCGTAGAGTGGGCGCAGGCAGCTATAAAAAACATAGTAATTTCAGACGCGCTGCTGCCAGAAATCAGTGGTCTGGAGTCGCCCGCCCGCATGGGTTTTGTGCTGGATCTGCCAGCGCAGGCCGACTTGCAGCCAGGCGCGGCCTCGGTGATTCTGGACCGCGTGCAGGACGCCGGCAATGTGGGCTCCATTTTGCGTAGCGCCGCAGCGTTTGGTTTTGGCCAGATCATCGCGCTCAAGGGCACGGCGGCGCTTTGGTCGCCCAAAGTGCTGCGCGCCGGCATGGGTGCCCACTTCGCGCTCAGGCTGGTTGAAGGCGTTGACAGCCATGCCCTGGCGACGCTCAGCGTGCCCATCGTCGTGACCAGCTCGCACCATGGCAGCTTTTTGCACCAGCAAAACCTGCCCATGCCGTGCGCCTGGGCCATGGGCCATGAAGGGCAGGGCGTTGGCGACGAGCTGATGGCCAGAGCGGCACTGAAAGTGCGCATAGACCAGCCCGGCGGCGAGGAGTCTCTGAACGTCGCTGCGGCAGCCGCTATTTGTCTTTATGCCAGCGCAATCAGCCTGAATTAAGGCTTGGCCGGGCACGTTCTGGCTCAGCTGGCGCCAGTTTCGGCGAGCGCTCAAGCTATAATCAGTGGCTTTTCAAACACAGCTTCGCCCGAGCGCACATCAAGCCAATCCACATATAAAAGCAGCCCGCAAGAGTCTGGCCATGGAGCTTTCTTGCGCACGCTTGGGCGAACCGTCAACAAACCGGAGAACCCAGTGCTTTTGTCTCTACAGGGTAATACCCCTCACGCCATTTTGGCGCTCGCAGACGGCACGGTCTTTGTCGGCAATTCGATTGGAGCTGCGGGCTCCACGATCGGCGAGGTGGTGTTTAACACTGCCATGACCGGCTACCAGGAAATCCTCACGGATCCGAGCTATTGCCAGCAGATCGTCACGCTTACCTATCCCCACATTGGCAATTACGGCGTCAATGCCGAGGACGTCGAAGCGGAAAAAGTCCATGCGGCAGGCCTGATCATCAAGGATCTGCCTTTGCTGGCATCGAACTTTCGCTCGGACATGACCTTGTCCGACTATCTGGTCAAGGAAAACACGGTGGCAATCGCCGGCATTGACACCCGGCAGCTGACCCGTATCCTGCGCAACAAGGGTGCCCAGAACGGCTGCATTCTGGCGCTGGCCCCGGGCCAGGCCGTCACGCAGGCCGCGATTGACCAGGCCGTCGCGGCGGCCGGCAGCGCGCCCAGCATGGCTGGGCTGGACCTGGCCAAGGTGGTGTCAGTCAAGCAGACCTACGAGTGGACGCAAACCGAGTGGAAGCTTGTCAACAACAGCGGCAAGCCTGGCTATGGCGTGCAGATCACGCCCAGGTTTCATGTCGTGGCCTTTGACTTCGGCGTGAAGAAAAACATCCTGCGCATGATGGCCGAGCGCGGCGCGCGCATCACCGTGGTGCCCGCACAGACCACTGCTGCTGACGTGCTCAAGCTCAATCCCGACGGCATTTTTCTGGCCAACGGCCCGGGCGATCCTGAGCCTTGCGATTACGCCATTGACGCGGCGCGCGAACTGATTGAAACCGGCATTCCGACCTTTGGCATCTGCCTGGGTCACCAGATCATGGCCCTGGCCAGCGGCGCCAAGACCTTCAAGATGAAGTTCGGCCACCACGGCGCCAACCATCCGGTCAAGGATCTGGACAACGGCCGCGTCAGCATCACCAGCCAGAACCACGGTTTTGCCGTCGATGAAAAAAGCCTGCCGGCGAATCTGCGCCCCACGCACATCAGCCTGTTTGACGGCACGCTGCAAGGCCTGGCCCGCACCGACAAGCCGGCGTTCTGCTTTCAGGGCCACCCCGAAGCATCACCTGGCCCCCACGATATTTCGTATTTGTTTGACCGTTTCACCGCGCTGATGGAACAGGCTCAGGAGAAGAAGAATGCCTAAGCGCACAGACATCAAAAGCGTCCTCATCATTGGCGCCGGCCCCATCATCATTGGCCAGGCCTGCGAGTTTGACTACTCCGGCGTGCAAGCCTGCAAGGCGCTGCGCGAAGAGGGCTACAAGGTCATTTTGATCAACAGCAATCCGGCCACGATCATGACCGACCCGGCGACTGCCGACGTGACCTATATCGAGCCCATCACCTGGCAGACGGTTGAAAAGATCATCGCCAAGGAAAGACCAGACGCGATCCTGCCCACCATGGGTGGCCAGACAGCGCTCAACTGCGCGCTTGATCTGTGGCACAACGGCGTGCTTGAAAAATACCAGGTCGAGTTGATTGGCGCCAAGCCCGAGGCCATTGACAAGGCCGAAGACCGGCTGAAGTTCAAGGACGCGATGACCAAGATCGGTCTCGGTTCAGCGCGCTCGGGCATCGCCCACAGCATGGAAGAAGCCTGGAGCGTGCAAAAGACGCTGGGTTTTCCCACGGTGATTCGCCCCAGCTTCACGCTGGGCGGCACGGGTGGCGGCATTGCCTACAACTCGGAAGAGTTTGAAGTGATTTGCAAGCGCGGCCTGGAAGCCTCGCCGACCAACGAGCTGCTGATTGAAGAATCGCTGCTGGGCTGGAAAGAGTACGAGATGGAAGTCGTGCGCGACACCGCAGACAACTGCATCATCGTCTGCTCTATCGAGAACCTGGACCCCATGGGCGTGCATACCGGCGACTCCATCACGGTGGCGCCGGCGCAGACCCTGTCGGACAAGGAATACCAGATTCTGCGCAACGCATCGCTGGCTGTGCTGCGCGAAATTGGCGTGGATACCGGCGGCTCCAATGTGCAGTTTTCCATCAACCCGGTCGATGGCCGCATGGTGGTGATCGAGATGAATCCGCGGGTTTCGCGCTCATCCGCACTGGCTTCCAAGGCCACGGGTTTTCCGATCGCCAAGGTTGCAGCCAAGCTGGCTGTGGGCTACACGCTTGACGAGTTGCGCAACGAGATCACCGGCGGCGCAACGCCTACGAGCTTTGAGCCCAGCATTGATTACGTGGTCACCAAGATTCCACGTTTTGCGTTCGAAAAATTCCCGACGGCTGATTCACGCCTGACCACGCAGATGAAGTCGGTCGGTGAAGTCATGGCCATGGGCCGCACCTTCCAGGAGTCCTTCCAGAAAGCCCTGCGCGGCCTCGAAGTCGGCGTGGACGGCATGAACGAGAAAACCCAGGACCGCGAAGTGCTCGAAAAAGAGCTGGGCGCTCCTGGTCCGGACCGCATCTGGTACGTCGGTGACGCCTTTGCCATGGGTATGAGCGTCGATGAGGTGTTTGCGCTGACCAAAATCGACCCCTGGTTTCTGGTACAGATCGAGCAAATCGTCAAGATCGAGCTGGAGCTCGAAACCAGCTCACTCGACAAGATCGACGCCACCACGCTGCGCGCGCTCAAGCAAAAAGGCTTTTCTGATCGCCGCCTGGCCAGGCAGCTCAAGACCACCGACACCGCGATTCGCGAAAGACGCATTGCGCTGGGCGTGCGCCCGGTCTACAAACGCGTGGACACCTGCGCAGCTGAGTTTTCGACCAACACCGCTTATCTGTACTCGACCTACGAGTCCGTGAACGAGTTCAACACCGGCAGCGAGTGTGAGGCCCTGCCGACCACGAACAAGAAGATCATGGTGCTGGGCGGCGGGCCTAACCGCATTGGCCAGGGCATTGAGTTCGACTACTGCTGCGTGCACGCCGCCCTGGCGATGCGCGAAGACGGCTACGAGACCATCATGGTCAACTGCAATCCCGAGACCGTCTCGACCGACTACGACACCAGCGACCGCCTTTACTTCGAGCCGCTGACGCTCGAAGACGTGCTGGAAATTGTCGACAAGGAAAAGCCTTTTGGCGTGATCGTCCAGTACGGCGGCCAGACGCCCTTGAAGCTGGCGCTGGATCTGGAAGCCAACGGCGTGCCCATCATAGGCACCTCGCCCGACATGATTGATGCGGCCGAAGACCGTGAGCGCTTTCAAAAGCTGCTGCATGAACTCAAGCTGCGCCAGCCGCCCAACGCCACGGCCCGTACCGAGCCAGAAGCGCTCGAAAAAGCCGCGGCTTTGGGGTATCCGCTGGTGGTTCGCCCGAGCTATGTTCTGGGCGGCCGCGCGATGGAGATCGTGCATGAGCAGCGTGACCTGGAGCGCTACATGCGCGAAGCGGTCAAGGTCAGCCATGACTCGCCGGTGTTGCTGGACCGTTTCCTGAACGACGCGATCGAATGCGATGTGGACTGCATTCGTGACGTTGCAGGCGCCACCTTTATTGGCGGCGTGATGGAGCATATCGAGCAGGCCGGCGTGCACAGCGGTGACTCGGCGTGCTCCTTGCCGCCGTATTCACTCAGTGCCGAGACGGTCACCGAGATCAAGCGCCAGACCTCGGCCATGGCGCAGGCCTTGAACGTGGTCGGTCTGATGAACGTGCAGTTCGCGATCCAGCACACCGACGGCAAAGACGTGATTTTTGTGCTCGAAGTCAATCCGCGTGCATCACGCACCGTTCCCTTTGTGAGCAAGGCCACTGGCATCCAGCTGGCCAAGGTGGCCGCGCGTTGCATGGTCGGACAGACGCTGGCCTCGCAAGGCATAACCAAGGAAGTCACGCCGCCGTATTTCAGCGTCAAGGAAGCGGTGTTCCCCTTCGTCAAGTTTCCCGGCGTGGACACGATTCTCGGCCCCGAGATGAAGTCCACCGGCGAGGTGATGGGCGTTGGCAAGACTTTTGGCGAGGCCTTTGTGAAGTCCCAGCTGGGCGCCGGCACCAAGCTGCCGACATCGGGCCGGGTGTTCCTGACCGTCAAGAACAACGACAAGCCACGCGCCGTTGAAGTCGCGCGCGCGCTGTCGGCGCTGAAGTTCGAAGTTGTTGCCACCAAGGGCACGGCCGCGGCCATCACGGCCGCCGGCATTGCCTGCAAAGTCGTCAACAAGGTCACGGAAGGCCGTCCGCATGTGGTCGACATGATCAAGAACAATGAAATTGCGCTGGTCATCAACACCGTGGAAGAGCGCCGCAATGCGATTGCCGATTCGCGGCAGATCCGCACTTCGGCGCTGCTGGCACGCGTGACGACCTTCACCACCATCGCCGGCGCGGAAGCGGCTGTGGAAGGCATGAAGTACCTCGACAACCTGGACGTCTACTCGGTTCAGGAGCTGCATGCGCAGCTGGTCTGACTTGGGTTAATACCGGGCTTTGCAGCCCGTAATTGCATTAAACTGGACTCAGATTAATTACACCGCCGCCAGTTGCCTGGTGGCGGTTTCGCTTTTGCAGGAGCAAAAATATGGCAACGATACCGATCACCAAGCGCGGCGCAGAAATTCTCAAAGCCGAGCTGCACCAGCTCAAGACCGTAGAGCGCCCTTGGGTCATCAACTCTATTTCCGAAGCCAGGGCCCAGGGCGATTTGAGCGAAAACGCTGAATACGATGCGGCCAAAGACCGTCAGGGCTTTATTGAAGGCCGGATTCAGGAAATCGAAGGCAAGCTGTCCGCAGCGCAGGTCATAGACCCGTCCGAGCTGGACGCGGGTGGCAAGGTGGTTTTTGGTTCGACCATTGAGTTGCAGGACGAGCAGTCGGGCGACAAGGTGACTTACCAGATCGTTGGCGAAGATGAGGCCGATATCAAGTTCGGTCGGGTCAACATTGGTTCGCCGATTGCGCGCGCGCTGATCGGCAAGGACGAAGGCGACACGGCGGAAGTGGTCGCGCCAGGCGGTATCCGGCGCTACGAGATCATTGCGGTGATGTATATCTAGTGCCCCCACGGTCGCTCACTGCGTGTAGCTTCCTGCCCCCCGAGGGGGCTGATTTCCCTTGGGGCGGCCCGGCGGGAAATCGGGTGCCCCTACGTTCGCTCACTGCGTGTAGCTTCCGAGGCCTTGCAGGCCGCGGCTTGCGAGACGCTTCGCCTCTGTCGCCTGTCCAAAGCTGCTCAAGCAGCTTTGGAGCCGCAGGCTTCAGCCCCTCGGGGGCCGCTGCGCCTGCGGTCTGGCAAAGCCAGTCCCGCGGCCCTGGCTTGATGGTCCAGCCCGTGCGGCTTGTCACTGCTCGCTTTCTGATCATGCAGGACAGGTCGATTCAGTCATGAAACACCGCGTTGCTCTCATGCTGGCCGCGCTTTGGTGGGGCAGTCTGACCGGCCTGGGCTTTGTCGTCGTTCCCATGCTCTTTGCCAAGCTGTCCAGCCCGGCGGTGGCCGGCGCGATGGCGGCAAAGCTGTTCACGGCGCAGACCTGGCTCAGCGCCGCCTGTGCCTTGGCCCTGTTGCTGATTATTTTAAGAAAAGAGGCTGCAGCGCCTGCTGGAAAAGCGCTACCAGCTATTAAATTTATAGTGTCTGGCTTGCTGTTGGCGCTGCTGGTCGAGTATGGCGTCGCGCCACTGATCGTCAATGCACGCGCAGAAGGCGGCAACTTGAAGCTCTGGCATGGCCTGGGCAGTGCGATGTATCTTGCGCAGTGGCTGTGCACCGGCTGGACACTTTGGTGCCTGAGCCGTTCTACGAACGCTGGCGCCAACTAGACGCTGCAAGCTGGGACCGCAGACCCATACTTCGACACCTCAGGACGAACGGATACGGCAGGGGTGGGCCTTATTTCTTTTCAAGCAGGAGCCGCGGATCTGGCTCTGCCAGTCCGCAGGCGCAGCGGCCCCCTCGGGGGGCAGCGCAGCACACGCAGTGGCAAGCGTGGGGGCTAATCAGGCTCTTTCAGCAGCTTCCAGCGTATTGACCAGCAGCATGGTGATGGTCATGGGGCCGACGCCACCCGGCACCGGCGTGATGTAGCCAGCCACTTCCTTGACACCGTCAAAATCCACGTCACCGCAAAGCTTGCCGGCTTCGTTTCGGTTCATGCCCACGTCTATCACCACCGCACCCGGTTTGACCATGTCGGCGGTCAGCACATTGCGTTTGCCGACTGCGGCTACGATCACATCGGCCTGCAGCGTCATGGCCTTGAGGTTGGCGGTCCCGCTGTGGCATATGGTGACAGTGGCATTTTTTTGCAGCAGCATCAGTGCCATGGGCTTGCCGACGATGTTGGAGCGGCCAATCACCACTGCATGCTTGCCCTTGAGGTCGTAATGGATTGATTCCAGCATCTTCATGCAGCCGTAGGGCGTGCAGGGCCAGAAGCCGGGCTGGCCGACCATCAGCGCGCCGGCGCTGGCGACGTGAAAACCGTCCACATCCTTGGCCGGCGAGATCGCCTCGATCACTTTGTGCGCGTCGATGTGCGCGGGCAGTGGCAGCTGAACCAGGATGCCATGGATGGAAGGGTCATTGTTGAGGGCTTCGACGCGCGCCAGCAGATCGGCTTCGCTCAGGGAGGCGTCGTATTTCTCCAGCACCGAATGCAGACCGCTGTCTTCGCAGGCCTTGACCTTGTTGCGCACATAGACCTGACTGGCGGGGTTCTCGCCCACCAGCACCACGGCTAGGCCTGGTGTGATGCCGCGTGCGCGCAGCGCTGAAGCGCGCACTGCGACTTCTGCGCGCAGTTGTTTGGAAAGGGCGTTGCCGTCTATCAGTTGTGCAGTCATTGATGTATCTCTTGAAGTAAAAACGCCCGATAGTGCAGGAAATACGGGCGCTGGCAGCTATATAAAATATAGCGGCTGAGTTTCGGGGTGGCTGGCCTCAGGCTTTGGGCGCGCTTGATCCCAGGGCGATTTTCAGCAGGTCGGCCACGGTGTTGGCGTTGAGTTTTTCCATGATGTTGGCGCGGTGCGCCTCGACGGTCTTGATGCTGATGCCCAGGTCGTCGGCGATCTGTTTGTTGAGCCGGCCTGCGACGATGCGCTCCAGCACCTGTGCTTCGCGCGATGTGAGCTTGGCCAGCAAGGCGTCGCGGCTGGCGGACTGCTGGTGATCGGCGAAGGCTTCCTTGGCCTGCTCCAGCATGCGTTCGACCAGGTTGACCAGCGCTTCTTCCTCAAAAGGCTTCTGGATGAAGTCCATCGCGCCTTTTTTCATGGTGTTGACCGCCATCGGCACGTCGCCGTGGCCGGTGATGAAAACGATGGGCAGCGGCGACTTGCGCTCGACCAGCCGGTCTTGCAGTTCCAGGCCGGTCATGCCACCCATGCGGATGTCAACAATCAGGCAGGCGACTTCACGGGCGTCGTAGCGTGAGAGGAAGGTTTCGGCAGAGTCGTAGCAGCGAACCCGGTAGTCCTTGCCTTCAAGCAGCCACTGGAGTGAGTCGCGTACGCCCTCGTCATCATCAACAACGTAGACAGTACCTTTTTTTGGAATCAAGCTCATGCCAAACTTTCTATCGTGAACTGCGCAAGAAATTATTCTTATCGGATCGTCAACGTACGCCAGGACTTTTTACAGTCAGGATTTTGCTATCTTTTCAGTAGCCTGCGTGATTTGTGAAAGCAGCGGTGTCACCGGTATCCAGAAGGTAAACCTGCAGCCCACTACTTCGTCGCCATTGTAGATGTTCTCCGCTGTCATCCTGCCCTGGTGCGACTCGACGATGCTGCGGCAAAGTTTCAGGCCTATGCCCATGCCTTCGGCCTTGGTGGAGTAGAAGGCTTCGTACAGCCTGGCCATGACTTCGGGTGACAGGCCGCGCCCCGTGTCGAGCACCGAGAACTCCACCACACTGCGCTCTTCAATCTGTTTGGGAACCACGCGCAGCTCGACACTGCGGCGCGCCGGGGGCAGGTGAGCGTGCTCTATTGACTCGGCCGCGTTCTTCATCAGATTGATCAGCACCTGCTCGATCAGGATGGGGTCGACCATGATTTCCGGCATGCGCGCGGCGATGTAGTGGCTCAAGCGCACGTGATGGCGGCGCAATTCGATGTCTGCCAGTTCCATCGCGTTGCTGACCATGGTGCCTACGTCGGCCCGCGTGCGGTTGGGTTCGCTGCGTTTGACGAATGCGCGAATGCGCTGGATGATCTGGCCGGCGCGGTGCGCCTGCTTGGCGGTTTTTTCCAGTGCGACCAGCAAATCCTCATTGCTGATTTGCTGGCTCCTGATGCGCGAGCTCATGCCGTTGCAGTAGTTGTTGATGGCCGTCAGCGGCTGGTTCAACTCATGCGCGACGCTGGAGGCCATTTCGCCCATGGTGATGAGGCGGCTGGCGGTCTGGGCGCGTTCATTTTGCTGGGCCGCCTGTTCTTCGGCATGGCGGCGCGGTGTGATGTCGGTGGCAATCACCACCTGCGCCAGGCGTCCGTCCACCCAGGTCAGGTAGCGCGAGCGAACTTCCAGCCACTTGGACAGCTCCGGCAAAAAGATCTCCGCGTTTTCTGATTGGGCCGCGGTCAGGGTGTCGGTCGGAAAGCCTGCCAGCCCATCGACTTCGTCGAGCGCATCGTCGGTTGGCTTGGTCTCGGGCACGCCAGCCTGCGCAATCAGGCTCAGGTGTCCGGACACCTCGCCGCCAAACCAGGCGCGGTAGGGCTTGTTGGCAAACAGCAGTTCGTCACTGCCAAGGGGCGCAACGGAAATGGCCGCATCGAGCCCTTCAAGAACCGTCGTGAAGCGCTCGTAGGACGCCGACAGTTCGTCGCGAATCCGTCTGGGCTCCGTGATGTCGGTCATCGAGGTCATCCAGCCGGTTTGCTGGCCGCGCCGGTCAATCAGCGGTGACACATACATGCGTGCGTCAAAAATTTCGCCATTCTTGCGCTGAACCCTGACTTCAAAACCGCCTGGTGGCGTGCGGCCATGCAATTCGTCGTCCAGCCTGGCCATCAGCGTTTCGACCTCGGCTTCTGGCCAGTGTGGAAAGGGCGGTGTTTGTCCCACCAGCTCAGCTTCGGTCAGGCCCGTCATCTGGCAAAACGCCGGGTTGACGTAGGTGATGCGGCCCTGCAGGTCCAGCGCGCGCATGCCGGTCAGCATGGAGTTCTCCATGGCGCGGCGAAAGTTGGTTTCCGTGATCAGTGCCTGCTGGGCCTGCACCCGCCGGCGGGTATGTCGCCAGGTGCCCAGCAGCATCCAGACCGTCAAGGCGCTCAATGCGCTGACCAGCCAGAAAAATCCGCTGCCCACCACACCCAACGATGCCCGGTAGCCCTGGGCCCGTATCAACAGGCCATTGCCAACGGGCGAGACTGGAATTTCATAGGCCGGCGCATTGTCTGACCACGGCAGCAGACGGGTTGCGCGGTTTGGCGGCGGGGGCAGGTTGCCGGCGAGCACCTTGTCCTTGTCATCGACCAGCGTCACCGCGTACTTGGCCGTGACTTCGGTGGGTACGCCAAAGCGCAGCAGCCCATCGATTGAATATTCACCCATGATCACGCCGTCAAATTTCCCCTGCTCATCAAGCGGGACGAGTATTTGCAGGGTAGGGGCGTTGTAGTCGTTGCTCTCCGTGGGGTTGAGCGGCCGCGAGTAAACCGGCTGGCGCAAATCCCTGGCCAGTCCGTAAGTGCCGTCGGTCTCGCCTGCCTTGAGTTGCTGGCCGGGGCCGCGCAGCTGGGTTTGATTGGCGCTGGCCGACACGTAGGTGACTTTCACGCGACGTTTGGCATCCACCCAGGTCACGGCCAGCAGCTCAGGGTACTGGTTCACCAGGGATTCGGCCTGCGACATGAACTCTTCCGCGTCAACATCCTTGTTGGAAATGTCCCGGCCTATGCGCATGAGCTGCTCCTGCCGCTCCAGCAGACGCAGCCGCAGCCGTTGCTGCGCGTATTCGACATCACGTTTGACCGCCTGTTGTTCGCGGTCAATTTCTTCTATGCGCAGGTAACCGAAGGCCGCCACCACGGCAGCCAGAAACAGCACCACGGCCAGCAAAGGCCCGAGTGTGACGAAACGGTCTTGCCGTGAGGGTGATTGTTTACGCCACCAGCGACGGCCCCATGCAAGGGGGAGTGGGCTGGCTGAAAGCGGTGCGGGGGCGGTGGATGGGGTGAGCATAAGGGCAGGCTGGAGTTTAAGTGAGATGCAGAGCGCGTTCACGGCTTCCTGGCAGATGCGCGCCTGGCTTGGCGCGCGGCGTTGAATCTGCGCTGCGTCTTCTTCGTTTGTCGCATTATGAAATCAATAAGCACCATTTGAAATTTAATAAATATTATGAGAAACTATTAAGTTGCATACCAAATTGCGGCTAAAAATCGTGGAGATGCAAGATTTGCGTTCTGCACCACTGAAAGCGGTGCCGGATGAGACCCGAGAGTTATCTACAAGCAGGAGACAAGACATGGCTGCCAACCCTAGCAATGCCGGTACCGACAATTTGAACGCCGCCGCGAACGACGCGCTCGACAAGGACACACAGGAAACCCGTGAATGGATGGACGCGCTGTCCGCTGTCATTGAGAGCGAAGGCCCCGAGCGCGCCCACTTTCTGCTTGAGCAACTGCTTGAGCATGCGCGCCAGAAAAGCATAGACATGCCTTTTTCTGCCAATACCGGTTACGTCAATACCATTGAGACTGATCAGGAAGAGCGCTCGCCAGGCAACCTCGAAATCGAAGAGCGACTGCGCGCCTACATGCGCTGGAATGCCATGGCGATGGTGGTCAAGGCCAACCGCTTGCACCCGGCTGACGGTGGTGATCTCGGTGGTCATATCGGTTCTTTCGCATCGCTGGCCAGCCTGTTCGGCGCCGGCTTCAACCATTTCTGGCACGCGGAAAGCGAAAGCCATGGCGGCGACTGCCTGTACATCCAGGGCCATGTGTCGCCCGGTGTCTATGCGCGCGCCTACCTTGAAGGGCGCTTGTCTGAAGAGCAGCTGCTCAACTTCCGCCAGGAAGTCGATGGCAAGGGTCTGTCGAGCTACCCGCATCCCAAGCTGATGCCCGAGTTCTGGCAGTTCCCCACTGTTTCAATGGGTCTGGGCCCGCTGATGGCCATTTATCAGGCCCGTTTCTTGAAGTACCTGCACGCGCGTGGCATTGCCAACACCGAAAACCGCAAGGTCTGGGTGTTCTGCGGTGACGGTGAAATGGACGAGGTCGAGTCCATGGGCGCCATCGGCCTGGCCGCGCGTGAAAAGCTCGACAACTTGGTGTTTGTGATCAACTGCAATTTGCAGCGCCTGGATGGTCCGGTGCGCGGCAACGGCAAGATCGTGCAGGAGCTCGAAGGCGAGTTCCGCGGCGCTGGCTGGAACGTGATCAAGCTGCTTTGGGGCAGCAACTGGGATCCGCTGCTGGCCCGTGACAAGGACGGCGCTTTGCGCAAGGTCATGATGGACACGCTGGACGGCGATTACCAGGCCATGAAGGCCAACGACGGCGCCTATGTGCGCAAGCACTTCTTCGGGCAGAACCCGAAGACACTGGAGATGGTTGCCAAGATGAGCGACGAAGACATCTTCGCGCTGCGCCGTGGTGGCCATGACTCGCAAAAAGTCTACGCAGCCTTCCATTCGGCCGTCAACCACACGGGTCAGCCGACCGTGCTGCTGATCAAGACCGTCAAAGGTTTTGGCATGGGCAAGATTGGCGAGGGCAAGAACAATGTGCACCAGACCAAGAAGCTTGCCGACGAAGACATCAAGGCCTTCCGCGATCGTTTCAATATTCCGATTCCCGACAGCCAGCTGGCCGATATTCCGTTTTACAAGCCTGCTGACGACACGCCAGAAATGAAGTACCTGCACGAGCGCCGCAAGGCCTTGGGCGGCTATCTGCCGCATCGCCGGACCAAAGCCGACGAGAGCTTTACCGTGCCGGCGCTGGAGACCTTCAAGTCGGTGATGGACCCTACGCCTGAAGGCCGCGAGATCTCGACCACCCAGGCCTATGTGCGTTTCCTGACCCAGTTGCTGCGCGACCAGGCCTTGGGCCCACGTGTTGTGCCGATTCTGGTGGACGAGGCACGCACCTTTGGCATGGAAGGCCTGTTCCGCCAGATCGGCATCTACAACCCCGAAGGTCAGAAATACACGCCTGTCGATAAAGACCAGGTGATGTATTACAAGGAAGACAAAAAAGGGCAGATCCTGCAAGAAGGCATCAACGAGGCCGGCGGCATGAGCAGCTGGATCGCGGCAGCCACGTCCTACAGTACCAACAACCGCATCATGGTGCCGTTTTACGTGTACTACTCGATGTTCGGCTTCCAGCGCATTGGCGATCTGGCCTGGGCTGCTGGCGACATGCAGGCGCGCGGCTTCCTGCTGGGCGGCACCTCCGGGCGCACCACGCTCAACGGCGAAGGACTGCAGCACGAAGACGGCCACAGCCACATCATGGCCGGCACGATTCCCAACTGCATCAGCTACGACCCGACCTTTGCCCATGAAGTCGGCGTGATCCTGCACCATGGCCTCAAGCGCATGGTGGAAAAGCAGGACAACGTGTATTTCTACATCACGCTGCTCAATGAAAACTACGCCATGCCGGGTCTGGCGCCTGGCACCGAAGAGCAGATCATCAAGGGCATGTACCTCTGCAAAGAGGGCGCGAGCTTGGCCGCCAAGGGCAGTTCAGCAGCACCATGTGTGCAGCTGATGGGCTCGGGCACCATACTGCGCGAATCCATCGCTGCCCAGGAATTGCTGGCCAATGAGTGGGGTGTCAGCGCCAACGTCTGGAGCTGCCCAAGCTTCAACGAACTGGCCCGCGATGGCCAGGACGCCGAGCGTTACAACCTGCTGCATCCGCTGGAGACCCCGCGTGTGTCCTTCGTCGGCCAGCAGCTTGAAATGCACACCGGTCCAGTGGTTGCTTCGACCGACTACATGAAGGCCTACGCCGAGCAGATCCGCTCCTTCATTCCCAAAGGCCGCAGCTTCAAGGTGCTGGGTACCGACGGTTTTGGTCGCAGTGATTTCCGCAGCAAGCTGCGCGAGCACTTTGAAATCAACCGTCACTACATCGTCGTGGCAGCGTTGAAAGCCCTCAGTGAAGAGGGCACGGTGCCGGTTGCCAAAGTAGCCGAAGCCATCAAGAAATACGGCATCCAGGCCGACAAGATCAACCCTCTTTACGCCTGAAGCAGATCCGGAGACTAAGAACATGGCCATGGTAGATATTCAAGTTCCTGATATTGGTGACTTCGACGAAGTCACGGTGATCGAATTGCTGGTCAAGCCCGGCGACACCATCAAGGCAGACCAGTCCTTGCTCACGGTGGAGTCCGACAAGGCCTCCATGGAAATCCCCTCCAGCCACGCTGGCGTGGTCAGCAGCATCAAGGTCAAACTGGGCGACAAGGTCAAGCAGGGTTCAGTGGTGTTGACGCTCGAAGTTGCGGATGCTGCCGGTGCAGCAGTGGCCGCAGCCGCCACGGCCCAGGCTTCGACGACCGCGGCTGCGCCGACTTCAACGCCCGTCAATGTGCCTGTTAGTGCACCCCTCGGTGCGCCAGCATCGGTGCCGGCCGCCAGCGGCGCGATTGAGGTGCGGGTACCGGACATCGGTGACTTCAAGGATGTCACGGTGATCGAGGTGCTGGTCAAGGTAGGCGACAGCATCAAGGCCGAGCAGTCGCTTGTGACCGTCGAGTCTGACAAGGCCTCGATGGAGATTCCTTCGTCGTCTGCTGGCGTGCTCAAAGACCTCAAGGTCAAGTTGGGCGATGTCGTCAATATTGGCGACCTGCTGGCCGTGCTTGAAGGCACGGCTGCAAGCGCTGTTGCGCCTGCCCCCGCAGCTGCAGCTGCAGTTGCCGCACCCGCCCAGGCGGCGTCTGCGCCACAAACCGTTCGGGTTGAGTCTGCATCTGTGCCGGCCCACGAACCCACGCTGGCGCCCACCGGCAGCCTGCCGCATGCATCGCCTTCTGTGCGCAAATTCGCGCGTGAGCTGGGCGTGCCGCTGGCTGAAGTCAAGGGTGCCGGCCCCAAGGGCCGCATCACGCTGGACGATGTGCAGGCCTTCACCAAGGCCGTGATGGACGGCAGTGCACGTACCCAGGCGCAAGCCGCCAAGGCGCCCGCGCCATCGGCTGGATCGGGCGTCGGCCTGGATTTGCTGCCTTGGCCCAAGGTCGACTTTGCCAAGTTCGGCGCGGTCGAGCGCAAGGACATGTCCCGCATCAAGAAGATCAGCGGCGCGAATCTGCACCGCAACTGGGTGATGATTCCGCATGTCTTCAACCACGACGACGCGGACATCACCGAGCTGGAAAACTTCCGCGTGCTGATGAACAAGGAAAATGAAAAAGCCGGCATCAAGATCACCATGCTGGCCTTTTTGATCAAGGCCTCGGTCGCGGCGCTGAAGAAATTCCCCGAGTTCAATGCTTCGCTCGACGGTGACCAGCTGGTGCTGAAGAAATACTACAACGTTGCTTTTGCCGCTGACACACCGAACGGCCTGGTTGTTCCGGTGATCAAGGATGCTGACAAAAAAGGCGTGGTTCAGATCTCCCAGGAAATGGGCGAGCTGGCCAAGAAGGCGCGCGACGGCAAGCTCGGCCCGGCCGACATGCAGGGCGCGTGCTTCACCATTTCCTCGCTGGGTGGCATTGGCGGGCGCTATTTCACGCCCATCATCAATGCGCCTGAGGTGGCGATTCTCGGCGTCTGCAAGAGTCAGATGGAGCCGGTGTGGGATGGCAAGGCTTTCCAGCCGCGCCTGATGCTGCCGCTGTCGCTGAGCTGGGACCACCGCGTGATTGATGGTGCATCGGCCGCCCGCTTCAACGCCTACCTGGGGCAAATCCTCGCCGATTTCCGACGCGTTCTACTCTAAAGCTGGTTATGACAACGCTGGTAGTCGTCAAGAAGGCAGGGCAGGTGGCCATTGCGGCCGACACGCTGGTGACCTTTGGCGACACCAGCCTGCCCAACAGGTTCGAGGCCAACAGCAAGATATTCAAGGTCGAGTCGCCTGACGGACCGAGCTATGTGGGCATGGCCGGTACCGTTGCGCATTTCCCGGCCTTGCGTAAAGCCATGGCCGCCTTGCCCAAGGACCAGCTCAAGTTTGGCAGCCGTGATGAGGTGTATGACACCTTCATCAAGCTGCACCCCATGCTCAAAGAGACGTATTTCCTGCAGACCAAGGAAGACGACAACGACCCTTATGAGTCCAGCCAGTTCACGGTGGTGATTGCCAATGCCAGTGGCATCTTTAGCCTCTACAGCTACCGCGAAGTGTTTGAGTTCAAGGAATTCTGGGCCGTAGGCTCGGGCCGCAGTTTTGCGCTGGGCGCCATGCATGCCGCATGGAACAAGGCCAAGACCGCACGTGAAGTGGCGGTGGCAGGCATGAATGCCGGCTGTGAGTTTGACAAGAACTCCGCCGGACCGGTTGAAGTATTTACCCTCAAATTGAAAGCCTCCAAATGAGCGCGTCTTCTAATCTGATTGATATCAAGGTTCCTGACATTGGCGATTTTGACGAAGTCACCGTGATCGAGCTGCTGGTCAAACCCGGCGACAGCATCGCCGCCGACCAGAGCCTTATCACTGTGGAGAGCGACAAAGCCTCCATGGAAATTCCCGCATCGCAGGCCGGTCTGGTTAAGGAGATCAAGGTCAAGCTGGGTGACAAGGTCAAGCAAGGCTCGGTTGTCCTGACGCTGGAAGCGGCAGGCGTTGCCGACGCCCCAAAAGCTGAAGAAAAAACCCCTGTAGCGCCCGCGCCATCAGCGCAAGCAGCTAGCAAAAGCGTAGCAACTCCGGTGGCGAGCCCGGCACCGGTCGCGGCCAGTTTTGGCGGCGCCGTTGATCTGGAGTGCGACCTGCTGGTGCTCGGTGCCGGCCCTGGTGGCTATTCAGCAGCTTTCCGCGCTGCAGACCTGGGCCTCAAAGTCGTGCTGGTCGAGCGCTATGCCAGCCTGGGCGGGGTGTGTCTGAACGTTGGCTGCATTCCTTCAAAAGCCTTGCTGCACGTGGCCGCCGTGATGGACGAGGTCAAGCATTTCGAGAGCCTGGGCGTGAGCTTTGCCGAGCCGGTGGTGGACATCAACAAGCTGCGCACGCACAAGGAAAAGGTCGTCGGCAAACTCACCGGCGGTTTGGCCGCCATGGCCAAGATGCGCAAGGTCACCGTGGTGCGTGGCCTGGGCAGTTTTGTCGGTAGCCACCACCTTCAGGTTGAAGAAACCGAAGGCACAGCGCAAGAAAAATCCGGCAAAAAACAAACCATTGCCTTCAAGAACTGCATCATCGCCGCAGGCTCACAGGCGGTGCGCCTGCCCTTCATGCCGGTTGACCCGCGCGTGGTCGATTCAACCGGTGCGCTGGCGCTCAAGGAAGTGCCCAAGCGCATGTTGATCCTGGGCGGCGGCATCATCGGCCTGGAGATGGGTACGGTCTACAGCACGCTGGGCGCTCGCCTGGACGTGGTGGAGATGATGGATGGCCTGATGCAGGGCGCCGATCGGGACCTGGTCAAGATCTGGCAAAAGATGAACGCACCGCGTTTTGACAACATCATGCTCAAGACCAAAACCGTGGGCGCCAAAGCTACGCCAGCCGGCATTGAGGTGACTTTCGAAGCTGCAGAGCCGGGCGCAACGGCGCCGGCTCCGCAAACCTATGACATGGTGCTGCAGGCCGTGGGCCGCACGCCGAATGGCAAGAAGCTCGCAGCCGACAAGGCCGGTGTCACGGTCACGGACCGCGGCTTCATTCCAGTCGATATCCAGATGCGCACCAATGTGCCGCATATCTTTGCGATTGGCGACATCGTCGGCCAGCCCATGCTCGCGCACAAGGCCGTGCACGAAGCGCATGTGGCCGCTGAAGTCATCGCCGGTGAACTGCTGGGCAACAAGGAACTGGCGGCAGCGGCTTTTAATGCCCGCGTCATTCCATCCGTGGCCTACACCGACCCTGAAGTGGCATGGGTCGGTTTGACCGAAGACCAGGCCAAGGCGCAAGGCATCAAGGTCAAGAAAGGCCTGTTCCCGTGGACAGCATCTGGCCGCGCGATTGCCAATGGCCGCGACGAAGGCGTCACCAAGCTGCTGTTTGACGACAGCCCGGAAGCGCACGGCCACGGCAAGATTCTGGGCGGCGGCATGGTCGGCACGCACGCCGGCGACATGATTGGTGAAATCGCGCTGGCCATAGAGATGGGCGCCGACGCGGTGGACATCGGCAAGACCATTCACCCGCACCCGACGCTGGGCGAAAGCATTGGCATGGCCGCAGAAGTCGCGCATGGCAGCTGCACGGACTTGCCGCCAGCACGCAAGTAGACCAAGCATCCAGGCTATCCTGCAAAGCCCGTCGCCGCAACGCGACGGGCTTTTTGCTGTCTGGCCAATTGACGGGCGTGAAAGCTGTGTGCATAGCGATGCATCACTGCACTAAACTGGTTTTTCATTAATCAATAAGAGAGACAAAAAATGACCACTCGCATAGTGCACGCCACGCTGATCCTGTTGGCCGCCTTGCTGGCTGGCTGCGCCACCTCGCAGGCGCCGCTAGCGCCTGCTGACACGGCCGCGCTTCCCAGCTATGCCGGCGCAGAGCCCCTGGGTGTCGCGATGGAGGGCTGGATCTATCCCTACCCGGTGCAGATGCTGCAGTTCGAACTCGAAGGTCGCCCGGTGCGCATGGCCTATATGGATGTGCAGCCGGCGCAGCCCAACGGCAAGACCATCGTGCTCCTGCACGGCAAGAACTTTGGCGCCGACTACTGGGCCGGCACGCTACGCGCGCTGTCGGCGCAGGGCTATCGCGTGATCGCGCCCGACCAGATCGGCTTTGGCAAGTCGTCCAAACCCGAGATCCGCTACAGCTTTGCCATGCTGGCCGACAACACCGTGCGCCTTCTTGACCACCTGAAGGTGGGCCGCGTGGCGGTTGTGGCCAACAGCATGGGCGGCATGCTGGGCGTGCACTTCGCGCGCCGCAATCCCGAGCGCGTGTCGGCGCTGGTGCTGGAAAACCCGCTGGGCCTGGAAGACTACGTGCTCAGCATCCCACCGCAGCAGACGCCCAATCTACTGAAGCTGGAAATGGCCCAGACAACCTCGAGCTACCGTGCCTTTGTGCGCAGCTATTTCCCTGCGAGCTACCGGCCTGAGTTCGAGCGCTTTGTCGAGCAGTTCGCGCGCGTGCAGCAAAGCGGCGAGTATCCGCGTTTCGCCCACGTATCGGCGCTGACCTACCAGATGATTTACGACGGTCCGATTTACAGCGAACTGAGCAAGCTCACCGTGCCGACGCTGTTGACCATAGGCCAACTCGACCGCACCGTTTTCGGTCGTCGTTTTGCGCCGCCCGAGGTGGTCAAGCCGCTGGGTAACTTCCCCGCGCTGGGCAAAGCCGCCCAGCAGCGCATCCCGGGCGCGCAGCTCGTGGAGTTCGAAGGCGTCGGCCACGTGCCTCACCTGGACGTACCCGAACGCTTTCACGCCGCGGTCCTGGAGTTCCTGGCCGACAAGCGCTGAGGCCAACCGGCCAGGGTTGATTTATTTGCTATTTTTTCAATAGCTGCCTGCGCAAGGCAGATAGGCGCTTGCGGCTTATTTGTTCTTTCCTAAAGCGACGCGAAAGACTTCCAGCCTGGCTTCGTAGTCGGCTGCGTCGCCGTATTCCAGAAAGCGCTGGTAATGCGTGTGCGTGCCGAGAATCTTGTGGGCGTGTTTGATCGGGCAAAAGTACTGCTCGGTGCGCGCAAGAATTTCGGCCATGTAGCTCATCAGACCGTTGCCGTATTCGCAGTAAGTGCAGTGAAATTTTTCTATGAAATTGAGAAAGTCGAGGTGGTGCCGGTCAAACACGATGTAGTCGCTGCGCTTCACCTTGGTAATGCCATAGATGGGGAAACACGACCACTGGTAAAAGCTCACACACAAGTCCAGCAGCATGAGCGGAAAAATCATGCTGTAGATGATGGGCCCGGTAATCAGGTTCTGCGGCCGGTTGGTGACCAGCCATAAAAAGAAATTCTTCTTGAGTTTTCGGTGTGCGGCCTTGACCGAGCGCTCAAATTCCACGCGCTTGCCCTTGATCTGAAAGAAGATGTGGCTCTCCTGCTCGTTGACTGCTGTGCGCAACTCATCTTCAAGCGCGGCCATTTTGGCCAATATCTGGGTGATGCTGTCGTTCATGCGCGTCCTTTGCTGGCGGTGCCAGCTTGTAGCCCATTGTGCCCACGAAGCCTAGGGCCTGACGCCAGGCGCTTCTACCGGCATGCCCCCAGCCCTGGAGGTGAGGTAAAGCTCCAGTTCAACCAGCTCCTGCGAACCATAGGCGAACGGTTCTGCACGCACGCCGCTCATGCAATTGCGCAGCCGCCGCTGAAGTGATCCCATGGCTTGCCATTCAAGGCGGTAAAGCGGGTAACCGGTGGGATGGGCTTGCGGTATCACGCTGCTGCCCAGACGCCCGCCGGCGTTGTCGTCATGGCATTGCGCGCATGACAGATTGAGCTGGCCCATGCGCTGCACATAGCGTTGCTGGCCCCGCTGGCGAAACGGCAGCAGCCGGGGGTCGTCGGGGCTGGACAAGGGCAGGCCGCGCGACTGAAAGGCAATATAGCTTTCAAGGCTGAGCAGTTCTTGGCTTTCTGCGCGCAGGGGTTCTGCCTGCTGGTGCTGCTGGCGACAGATGTTGATGCGCTGGCTCAACGAGACCGGGCGCTTTGCCGCTGCATCAAAAGCCGGGTAACGCGCCGCAACGCCCTTCATGCTGCTGGCAGCCAGCGCATGGCATGTGACGCAGGCCTTGCCACTCAGGCCGGCCGTTTTTTGCCAAAGCGCTTCGCCGTCCTTGACCCACAGCATGCCTGGATTGAGCGAATCGTCTTTTTGCATGGCCTGGGTGGATGGGCCCATGAACTCGAAGCCCGAGCGGCGCTGATCCTGACCCTTGCCCTCTGTGGTTTGAGCACTGGTTTGCGCGCCGGCCAGGGCGCACAAGCTGGCGGCGAAGGCGGCGAGCAGCCAATAGAAAACACGCTGTCGCATGCGTTTCATGCCGTGACGGTAATCGTCACGCGCTCGGTTTGAGTGAATCCGTTGTCACCTTCCCAGTTCAGCACCAGCGTGCCGCTTTCCGTGGCAACGGTGTAAAAAGCCAGGTAGGGGTTGGCCGATACGGCAGGGAACATTTCGGCGCTGAAGACAAGTTCACCGTTGTATTTGCAGGTGAAGGTCTGAATGATGTTGCGCGGCAGCGTCTTGCCATCATCGCCTGGGCGAAAGCCGGTTTCCATTGGATGGCCAATGGTGGCGCGAATGGCTATGACCTCGCCACGTTTGGCGCTAGTGGGGATGTTGATGAGTGTGCGAGCCATCAGGCTTCACCTTCAATGCAGGCAACCGCAGTGACGATCACGTCAACCGTGTGTGACCAGTAGCTGCCGTCGCTCATTTGGGCAATGGCCACTATCTTCTGGGTTGCGGCCAGGCGGATGCGGGTGCTCACGCTGGCCTTGCCGGAGCGTGGGCCAAGGGTGAAGCGCGCCACATCGCGCTGGGGGTTTTTCTCGTTGAAGATGGCGATGCTTTTGACATGGTCGGCCGCGGTCATGGGGCTTTCAACCGTGACCGTGACGGGCACCACATTGCCGTTGTCGACGAGCTCGGCAATGTCCAGCTTGACCTTGCCGGCGCTGACCTGTGCGTGGCCGGTGTAGTTCGCGATGGCAACGGCCAGGTCGCCGGCTGCGGCGCGGGCCGGTCGCAGAACGACTGATGCGGCAACGCCGGCCGCACCGTAGAGCAGGCGCCGCCGTGTGGGTGAAACGGTGTTTGTCGAGAAAGGCATGGCTCAGTTCTTTAGGGTTTGCAAAAAGGCGACGACATCTTCAAGTTCTTGCGCGGACATCAGGGGCTTGCCTTTCCAAGCGGGCGCAAGCTGCGTCAAGCCTTCAATGCGGTGATAGGCCGGCATGATGGTTTGCGGATTCAGACGTTTCGCATCAGCAAGGCGCAGCCGCAACTGGCCTGCCGACCAGCGTGATCCTGCACCGGCAAGGTCGGGCGCCAGGTTGCCCTGAAAGCGCTCCTCCGGGAACGGTCCTGTATGGCACAGCAGGCAGAGGCTGGTCTGACGATTGGCCACCAGCGCACGACCGCGTGCCGCATCGCCCGGCACGCCGGTCAGTGACGCGGGTATGGCGTCGCCCACGACCTCGAAGGGCTGCAGCGCATTGCCAGTCAACGCTGGCTGTGCCGGGGCCATCTGCGGGGTCATACTTAGACAGACACCTGCGGTGATGGCCAGGCACAGCCTAGCGCTCATGCCTTTTTGAGGCTTTGGTTTTTCAGCGGCAAGTCGCGTATGCGTTTGCCGGTCGCCGCAAAGATGGCGTTGAGTACGGCCGGCGCTGCCACGGCAATCGTCGGCTCGCCAACGCCACCCCAGAAACCACCGGAAGCCGCTATGACGGTTTCCACCTTGGGCATTTCGTCCATCTTCAGCATCTGGTAGGTGTGGAAGTTTTCCTGCTCGATCTGACCGTCCTTCACCGTGCATTCGCCGTAGAGCGCGCCTGACAGACCGTAAACGAAAGAGCCTTCAACCTGCGCCTCGATCTGCTGGGGATTGACGGCATAGCCGCAGTCCGTCGCTGCAACGATGCGGTGCACCGTCAGTTTGCCTTCGTCACTCACCGAGACCTCGGCGACTGCAGCCACGTAGCTGCCAAAGCCCATGATCTGCGCGATGCCCTGGAAGTGTCCCTTCGCCAGCGGCTTGCCCCAGCCGGCCCGTTCTGCAGCCGCGTTCAGCACCGCGAGGTGCTTGGGGTTTTTGCCCATCAATTTGCGGCGCAGTTCCAGCGGGTCCTGCTGGGTCGCGATCGCGATCTCATCCAGGAACGATTCAAGGTAAATCGCGTTCTGGTTCAGGTTGACGCCGCGCCAGAAGCCTGGCGGCACATGCGTGTTGCGCATGGAGTGGTCAATCAGCAGGTTGGGAAAGCTGTAGCCGATAGAGCCTTCCGGTCCGCCGCCATTGAGTCCCATAAACACGGCCGGGTCGCGGCCATTGACCACCGCTTGCGGAATCACGCTCGCGAGGATGGACTGGCCAGAAATCCGCATGTGCAGGCCGGTGATGTTTCCTTGCGCATCCAGCCCGGCTGTCAGCTTGCACTGGCTGACCGGGTGGTAGCGGCCCTGCGTCATGTCTTCTTCGCGCGTCCACAGCAACTTGATCGGCGTGCCCGGCATTTCCCTGGCGATGCGCACGGCCTGTGTGACGTAGTCGGTCATGCTGCGGCGGCCAAAACCTCCGCCCAGATGCATGCGGTAGACGTCGCACTGGTTTTGCTTGAGCTCGGCGGCTTCGGAACAGGCCGCCAGTGCGGCTTCGGCATTTTGCGTCGGCGCCCAGACTTCGCAGCGCGTTGGCGTCCACCTGGCGGTGGCGTTCATCGGCTCCATCGTCGCGTGGTTCTGGAAGGGGTAGGAATAAACCGCCTCGATCTTGCGTGCGCTGGCTGCGATGGCCCCTGGTGCATCGCCGTTGGTGGTGCCGACGGCGGCGCCAGGCGCATCCAGTCCGGCTTTCAGGATGGCGGCAATGCTCTCGCTCGAGACTTTTTCGCTGGGTCCCTTGTCCCAGACAATCGGCATCGCTGCGAGCGCGCTTTTGGCGCGCCACCAAGTGTCTGCAACCACCGCCACGGCGCTGTCGCCGACACGCATGACTTTCTTGATGCCGGGGCGTTTTTCAATCGCTGAGGCGTCGAAGCTCTTGAGCTTGCCGCCGAACACCGGGCACTCCTTGATCGCTGCATTGAGCATGCCGGGCATCATGATGTCGGCGCCATAAATCTGCTTGCCAGTCACTTTGTCGGCGGTGTCCAGGCGCGCCAGCCGTTTGCCGGCGATCTTCCAGGTCTTTGGGTCCTTGAGCTTGACGCTGGCCGCGTCCGGGAGCGGCAGCTTGCCCGCAGCAACTGCGACCTTGCCGTAGCTCGTCTTGCGACCGCTGGCGCCATGCGTGATGACGCCCTTGGCGACGCTGCATTCGTCGGCCGGTACATTCCAGCCATCGGCGGCGGCCTGGACCAGCATCATGCGGGCTGTGGCACCGCCCTTGCGCATGTAGTCTTCCGACTGACGCACACCACGGCTGCCGACGGTGCCGAAGTCACCCCATACGCGTTTGCGCGCCAGACTCTGGCCTGGGGTGGGGTATTCGGTTTTGACTTTCGCCCAGTTGCAGTCGAGCTCTTCGGCGACCAGCTGTGCCAGACCCGTCAAGGTGCCCTGGCCCATTTCAACGCGACCGATGCGGATGATGACGGTCTCGTCAGGTTTGACAACCACCCATGCATTGACTTCTTCCGGCATTGCTGCGGAATCCTGCGCCAGTGCAGATGAGGCAAAGGGGACGTGAAACGCCACGACCAGGCCGGTGCCTGCAGAGGCGCCCAGGAAGCCGCGACGCGACACGCCATTGCTTGCTGGTTTGTTGGTCACGACGGCGCTCATGATGTGCTCCCATCGGTGTGCGTGATGGCCAGGCCGGCGCTTTTGGTGTTGCCGCCCTGAGCCACGGATTTGATGGCCGCGCGTATCCGGTTGTAGGTGCCGCAGCGGCAGATGTTGGTGATGCTTTCGTTGATCTGAGCGTCGGTCGGGTTTGGCGTGCTCTTGAGCAGCGCTGCGGCCGCCATGACCATGCCGCACTGGCAGTAACCGCATTGCGGCACGTCAAGCGCGACCCAGGCCTTTTGCACGGGATGTGAGCCGTTTGGTGAAAGCCCTTCGATCGTGACGATTTTTTCTTTTGCGCTGACGGTTGAAACCGGCCGCACGCAGCTGCGCGTTGGCACGCCATCAATATGCACGGTGCAGGCGCCGCATTGGGCTATGCCGCAGCCATATTTGGTGCCCGTAAGCCCGAGTTGCTCTCTGATGACCCATAGCAGCGGAGTATCGGCTTCCGCCTCAAACTCGCGCACTTTGCCGTTGACGTTCAGTTTTGTCATTCTTGTCTCCTGTTTGTTCTTGAAAAAAATAAGTGATTGGACGATTCTTTGGGCAACTAATCGATTAACTTGAAACCTGCGCATGTTAGCGCTGCTCACGCTCTTGCGCATCAGTGACTTCCATACCCGAGCAAAGTGGTGGCTGCGCGCGACCTTTGTGCGCAAGCTGAACCGCAAGCCTTGCTGGATACTGCTGATGAACACTTGGCTTTGCGCAGCGGCTGGTTTGGCAGGCGCGCCGCGATCGTGTCGCCATGGTGTCACCGTTGCGAGCTTGTTGCCCGGCTTTGGTGCAAACCCGCTGGTTCTTCCTGCCTGGCTGACCCAGAATGAACTCCTTATCCGGAGAAACCATGCTTGAGCCCAGTCCACCCCGCCTTTCATCCTTGCCCTTGTCGCGACGCCGCTTCAATCTGGCCATCACGGCCTGTGCCAGCGCGGTGTGCGCGCCGGTGCTGGCGCAGTCGGGCTGGCCGAACAAGCCCATACGCATCATCGTTCCCTACACGCCGGGTGGCTTCACCGACCAGATGGCGCGGCTACTGCAGGTCGGATTGCAAAACCGGCTGCAGCAAACCGTCACGATAGACAACAAGCCGGGCGCCAACAGCATCATCGGCGTAGACATGCTGGCCAAGGCACCGGCCGACGGCAGCACGTTTGCGGTGGTGATCGCCGCTTATGCCGCCAACACCACGCTGTACCCAAAATTGCCTTATGACCCGCGCAAGGACCTGACCGGCGTCAGCCTGATGGGGATTTCGCCCCTGGTCGCCGCGGTGAGCAACGACGCACCGTTCAAAACAGCCAAAGGGCTGATCGACTACGCGCGCGCGCATCCAGGCAAGGTCAGTTATGGCTCCTCAGGCAATGGCTCGGCTGCACACCTGACCAGCGAGTTGCTCAAGTCCACGACCAATACCTATATGGTTCACATTCCCTACCGCGGTTCGATGCCTGCGCTGACGGATTTGATGGGCGGGCAGATACAGCTGTTTTTTGATGCGGCCACCGGCCTCATCACTCAGGGCAAGGCCGGAAAAGTGCGTTTGATTGGTGTGTCCAGCGATCGCCGACTGCCTGCTCTGCCCGATGTTCCGACCTTCATCGAGCAAGGCTTTGCAGGTTTTACCGGCAGCACCTGGGCTGGCATGCTGGCGCCCAGCGCGACCCCCAGAGACATCGTCAAGCGCATGTCAGACGAGGTCTCCCGCATCATTCGCAGCGATGAAACACGCGTGCGGCTCGATGCCATGGGCACGTTTGCGGTGGGCAGCACGCCCGAGGAGTTTGATGCGTTTATCGCGGCCGAGACAGCCAAGTGGGCCAAGGTCATCAAGGACGCAGGCGTCCAGGCTGACTAGCCGGGAGGCGGCGCGATTATTCGGCCGGGGTTTTGTCGACGGCGCTGCTCTGGACGCGGCGCGCGCCGTCAAAGCGGCCCTTCCAGTAGGCCACGCTCAGGCTTTCGACCCGTACTTCTGCGCCAGGCTTGGGGGAATGTATGAATTTGCCGTCGCCAACGTAGATGCCAACATGGCTGAAGGCCCGCCGCATGGTGTTGAAAAACACCAGGTCACCGGGCTGTAAATCTTTTTTGTCAATATTTTGTGTGGCTGCGGCCTGTTGCTCGGCTCTGCGCGGCAGGATCAGGCCAATGCTTTGCTCGTACATGGCGCGTACAAAACCGCTGCAGTCAAATCCGGTTTCAGCAGAGTTGCCGCCGCGCCGGTAGGGCGAACCGAGAAAGCCCATGGCGTTGACGACCAGTTCCGAGGCTTTGAGGCTGACCGACTGACGGACCTGATCGATCTGGTTCAGCAAACCACGGTCTGCCAGCAGTTTTTCGAGTTCGTCGTTTGTAGCACCGGGCGTCGCGTGCGAACTCGCCGTGAATAGCAGGGCGAGGGTGAGGGCGAACACAGGGGGAATCAAACGCATGGGCCAGAGGATACTTGAAGCAATGGGTCCGAGTCAACCTCACGTCATTTCTCGCTTGTACGTGTAACTTATTGATTTTTAATGATTTAAACGATTATTTCTACATCGAGTCGGGATTTCGCGCTGGCTTTGCCGGCGTGTCGCAATCGATTTCCTGGGCGCCGGCCAGCCGTTATCATGCTGCATGGTTTCCCCGTCTTCATGGCCCAACTGGCTTGCGCGAAGCCAGCGCAGCGCTTTGCAGTGGTTGCTGCAATGGTGGCGGCTGGTGTACCTGGGCGCGTTGCTGGCCTTGCTGACCCTGTCGCCTTCGAGCTACCAGCGTGACAAGCGGCTAGCGCTGGCGCGCCATTTGGTCCAAAACACTGCGCCCATCCTGATGGGGTTCACGCTGCTGTGCGCGCTGATCAGCCTGGTGATCACGCGCATTGTGATTGTCACGGCCCTGAGCTATGGTCTTTCCCAATACGCGCTGCAGGTGGTCATACGCGTGCTGGTGCTGGAGCTGATACCTCTGACCGCTGCGCTGTTCGTGGCGCTGCGCTGCACCATTCCTGACGGCGCAGAACTGGCCGAGTTGCGTGCGCGCGGCGATCTGGATGCCTTGCAGCGCCGCGGTGAAGACCCGATTCACCTTGAAGTCCTGCCGCGTGTCGTGGCCGGCATTTTTTCGACCATCACACTGGCGGCTCTGAGTTGCGTAGTGGCGCTGCTGGTCGCTTACCTGGCCGGTTACGGCTTCACCTTGTCGGGGCTGGCTGGCTACACCCGCTTGTTTGGGCAGGTCTTCAACCCTGCGGTGACCCTTATTTTTGTCATGAAGACGCTGTTGTTCAGCCTGGCGGTGTCGCTGATACCCATGGCCTCGGCGCTTTATGGCATGAGCGAAAGCAACACCCGGACCAGTGCAGAAATGCGCGGCCTGGTGCGCATGTTTGCGGTGATTTTGCTGGTCGAGGTACTGTCGCTTGTCGGCAACTACTATTGATGGTTCTGCTTAAACAGCAATTTTGAAAGAGTTCCCAAGCCCATGAGTGACCGTACCGATCCCTTGCTGGCGCCTGCTCAGGGCGTGGCGACTCTGCCGCCGGAGCGCCTGGAGTTCAAGGCCTTGCTGCTGCTGGTCTTTGCCTTGCTGCTGGTGCTTGGCTCTGCGCTGTATGTGATGTATGCGCGCGGCGCCTTTGAAAGCACCCAGACACTGGTGCTGGTGTCTGACGACTCCGAAGGCGTTGTGGTCGGCATGGACCTGACGTTCTCGGGTTTTCCGATAGGCCGGGTGCGCCGTATCGAACTCGCCGATGACGGCAAGGCGCGCATCGTGGTCGATGTTGCGCGCAAGGACGCGCACTGGCTGCGTCAGTCCAGCGTTTTCACGCTGGTGCGTGGCCTGGTGGGCAGTACCAACACACGCGCTTACAGCGGCCTGTTGAACGACCCGCCTTTGCCCGCCGGCGCGGTGCGCGAGGTGCTGCAGGGCGACGCGGCGGCCGAGGTGCCCAAGCTGATTGGCGCGGCCAAGGACCTGATTGACAAGCTGAACAACCTCTCGGACAGCCACGGCGCGCTGGGCACCAGTCTGGCTAACCTGCAGGTGCTGACCACCCGGCTCAATGGTTCCGGCGGCGCCTTGACGGTGTTGTTGGGCGGCGAGGAGCAGGCGAAAAAACTGCTGCTGACGCTGGATAGAAGCAATGCGCTGCTGGCCAAGCTCGATGGTCTGGCCGCCAAAACCGATGTCCAGGTGTTTGGCGATCAGGCCGGACAGTTGGGCGTGATGCCGGAAACCCGGGCAGCCGTGGTGCAGCTCAGTGCCTTGCTGGGCGAAGCGCGAGGCAGCCTGAAAAAGCTCGACGCGGTACTGATAGAAGCCCAGGCCGTGGGCGCCAATGCGCGTGAGGCCAGTGGGGACTTGGGCAGCTTGCGCGCTGAAGTCGAGGTCAATTTGCGCAAGATTGAAAGCCTGGTCAATGAGATCAATCGCAAGTGGCCGTTCGCCCGTGATACCGAGGTCAAATTGCCATGAGCCCTGAACCTGTGCACCTCAGACTGCGCCTAGCCTTGTACTGGACATGTGGCCTGACACTGGGCTTGTTGTTGCAAGCCTGCGCTATTTCGCCCCGGCCAGCAGACTGGCAGCTCGAAGCCAAGGACGCCATGGCGCGTTCTGTGCAGGCTTACCTGTTGGGTGACGCCAGGCTGGAGGCCGCGGAGCTGGCGCGCGCGCGCTTGGAGATTTCGAGCACCGGTAGCATTGAGCTGATGGCCAGGGCCGAGTTGCTGCATTGCGCCAGCCATGTCGCGAGCCTGGTGTTCGAGCCTTGTGAGGGCTTTGAAAAACTGCGTCAGGACGCCGCGCCGGCAGAGCGCGCTTATGCCGATTACCTGACCGCCAGCCTGCAGCCGCAGGACGCGGCTTTGCTGCCAGCGCTGCAGCGCGCCGTGGCAGGCAGCGCGTCTGATGTCGAGGCCGCGATCAAAGGCATTGCCGATCCGCTGTCGCAACTGGTGGCCTCTGGTGTGGCGTTTCGCCTGGGTCGTGCCAGCCCGGCCGTGCTGCAGTTGGCGGTTGATGCCGCTTCCAGCCAAGGTTGGCGAAGACCCTTGCTGGCCTGGTTGGGCGTGCAGGCCAGCCTGGCCGACAAGGTCGGTGACAGCGCGCAAGCGGCGCGTTTGCGCCGCCGCATGGCCCTGGTTCAGGGCAGTGCCAAGGCGGCGCCCTAGCCACATGCTCAAGCGTCTGACAACCAGCTCTTCGCTTGCCGCGGCGGGCCCGCTGGCGATTGCACTGGCTGGCGCGCTGTCGCTGGCCTGCGCCATGGGCATTGGCCGCTTTGCCTTCACGCCGCTGCTGCCCATGATGTTGCACGACGGGGTGATCGATTTGCCCGCCGCGAGCTGGCTGGCCAGCGCCAATTACCTGGGCTATCTGCTGGGCGCCTTGCTCTGCACTTTTCAGCCTTGGTTGTGGCGGCGCTTTGGCGCCTTGCCGCCGGTTGCCGCTTCAAGCTGGGTGCAAGCCGGCCTGCTGGCGACTTGCCTGCTGACATCGGGCATGGCCTTGCAGTTTCCGGCCTTGTGGCCGTTTTTGCGTTTTGCTGCCGGCGTGGCCAGCGCCTTTGTTTTTGTCTTCACCTCGGGCTGGTGCCTTTCTCAACTTGCCAGATACCAGGCCAGCGGCTTGGGCGGCGTGATGTACGCCGGGCCGGGCGCCGGCATTGCGATCAGCGGTTTGCTGGCCAGCGGCATGGTGGCCTGGCACTGGACGGCCGCTACGGGCTGGTTGATTTTCGGGCTGCTGGCGACGCTGTTGACCTTGCTGGTTTGGCCGACGTTCAGGACGGCCGGGGCGGCGGTGATGCCAGCGCCAGCTTTGAGCGCTCAGGCGGGTCCGAGCGTCGCGCTGGCCGGACGCCAGCAAATGCTGATGCTGGCGCTGGCCTATGGTCTGGCTGGCTTTGGCTACATCATCACGGCCACCTTCTTGCCTGTGATTGCGCGCCAGGCCTTGCCAGGCTCGGTCTGGCTGGACATGTTCTGGCCCTTGTTTGGTCTGGGGGTGGTGGCGGGCGCCTTGTTGTCGACGCGGATTTCCCTGAGTGGCGACTTGCGCCACCTACTGGCGGGCTGTTATGCAGTGCAGGCACTCGCGATTGGCGTCGGTGTGCTCAGTCCCAGTCTTGCCGGCTTTGCGCTGGGCAGCCTGTTGCTGGGCCTGCCTTTTACCGCGATCACTTTTTTTGCGATGCAGGAAGTGCGCCGCCTGCGTCCGGCCAGCGCGGCCAGCTATATGGGCCTGCTGACGGCGATGTACGGGCTGGGCCAGATATCAGGCCCGCCGCTGGTGGCTTTGCTGCTGCGCCGCAGCGTCTCGCTGGCTCAGGGTTTCACGGCATCGCTGGAGATTGCGGCCGGCACGCTGCTGCTGGGCGCGCTGCTGTATCTCTGGATGGTCAGGCGCTATCCCTTGCGGGCGAAGCAATCAGCGCTTTCCTGAGCCTGTTTTGCTATATTAACTATAGCTGCTAGCGCCCGTCCTGATTGAGTCGGGCTCAATTTTGGCTGGTTAAAAAAAATGGCTCTAGCCGGCGCCCATGGCCAGCGCCACCCGGTAGGTGATCAGCGATGCCAGGTAGGCCAGCCCGAACAGATAGCCCGCCATGATCAGCGGCATGGTCCAGCCGCCGGTTTCGCGCTTGACGGTGGCCAGAGTCGACAAACACTGCGGCGCAAACACATACCAGGCCAGCAGCGACAGCGCGGTGGCCAGGCTCCAGTGCTGGGCAATCAGCGGGGCCAGCGCCTGGGCCGTGTCGTTGGCTGTGGCTGACAGCGCATAAACCGTTGCCAGCGAGCTCACAGCCACTTCGCGTGCGGCCAGACCCGGAACCAGCGCAATGCTGATCTGCCAGTTAAAACCTATGGGTGCGAACACCACCGCCAGCGCCTGACCCAGCGTGCCGGCCAGGCTGTACTCGATGGCCGGCCGGGTGGCACCTTCCGGTGCGCCCGGGAAGCTGGACAGAAACCAGAGCGCGATGGTCAGCACCAAAATCACGCCACCCACGCGCTTCATGAAGATGGCCACGCGTTGCCATAGGCCGATGGCGACGTTGCGCACGCTAGGCAAGTGGTAGCTGGGCAATTCCATCATCAGCGTTCTGGCCTGACCGCGGGTGGTGAAGCGCTTGAGCACCCAGGCCACGGCCAGCGCGCCAGCAATCCCGGCGATATACAGGCCAAACAGCACCAGGCCTTGCAGGTCGAGCAGCGACCAGACGGTGCGTCTGGGGATGAAGGCGCCTATCAGCAGCGCGTACACCGGCAGTCGGGCCGAACAGGTCATCAGCGGCGCGATCATGATGGTGACCAGACGGTCGCGCGGATTGGCAATGGTGCGGGTTGCCATGATGCCGGGAATGGCGCAGGCAAAACTTGACAGCAGGGGAATGAAGGAGCGGCCAGACAAGCCCACGCCGCCCATCAGGCGGTCGAGCAAAAAGGCAGCGCGCGGCAGATAGCCGGACTCTTCGAGCACCAGAATAAAAAAGAACAGGATCACGATCTGCGGCAGGAACACCACCACGCCGCCGGCACCGGCGATGACGCCGTCAACCACCATGCTTTTGATCCAGCCACCCGCGCCCACATTGGTGAGCAGCTCACCTGTGGTCTGGCCCAACCATTCGCTGGCCGCCTTGATCGCGTCCATGGGCGCCACCGACCAGCTGAAGACCGCCTGAAAAATCAGGAACAGCACAGTGGTCAGCAGGATAGGACCCAGCACCGGGTGCAGGACCAGATCGTCAATTCTGTCGCTTGCGGTGTGCGGCACCAGCTTGTCCAGTGCCAGCCTTTGCAGGATGCCGCGCACGGTGTCGTGGTCGGCGTCGCTCGCATGGCTTGGGGCCGTAGCAGGGGTGTCGGCCGTGGATTTGCGCCGCCAGATGTCGGGCTTGTCCAGCAAGGCGCGCAGTTCTGCATCACCGCCGCCCTTGACCCCCACGGTGCTCACAACCGGCATGCCCAGCTCGCGCGACAGCGCTGCGGGATCGACGATGACACCCCTGGCCTGGGCCAGGTCCTGCATGTTGACGGCCACCACGCAGGGCAGGCCCAGGCGCTTGACGCCCAGCACCAGGCGCAGGCTGCGCCGCATATTGGTGGCATCGACCACGCAGACCACCAGGTCAGGGCGCTTTTCACCCTTGGCGCGGCCATACAAGACGTCATGGGTCACGCGTTCGTCGGGCGAGCGCGGGTGCAGGCTGTAGGTGCCGGGCAAGTCGAGTAGCCGAAGCGTCTTGCCAGCCGAGGTCGTGAGCTTGCCTTCCTTGCGTTCTACCGTCACACCGGCGTAGTTGGCAACTTTCTGGCGGCTGCCCGTGAGCAGATTGAACAGTGCTGTCTTGCCGCAGTTCGGGTTTCCGACCAGGGCCAGCAAAGGCCCACCCGGGTGAAAGTGGATGATGGTTTCTTTCATGCGGCGACTTCTGCGTGAGCGGGTGTCAGGCGAGTGCATCGCACGCAGGCGGCTTCCACCAGACGCAGCGCAAAGGTTGACAGGCCGACGCGAACCACCAGCGGGTCACCGCCCGGCATGCCACGCGCCATGATGGCAACGCGTTCACCCTTGAAAAATCCTATGTCTTCAAGCTGCGCGGCCCATTCTGGCGCGCCCGGCGGCGCCAGAACCTCGCTGACCATCAATGCTTCGCCTACAGCCGCGTCTGACAGCAAGAGCTGCGCGGCGTGGGTTGAGGTCAATTTCATGTGCCATTTCATAAATTCAATCGTGGTCTTCGGTCTTGTATGCGCGGGGCACAGGCCTGGCTATTTCACAGCCGATGTTTCATCTTAAGCCGGTTTCATTTTAAACAATAACCATTCTCATATAAGTACACGGCGAGCTTGGTTTCCGATGCGAAATAGGTCTTTAAATGCAGGGCTTCCTTTTTCAACGCAGCTAGGTAACTTCCCTGTAACTTTGCTTGGGCAATGGACTTAGCATCAGCATGTTCGCTGAAGCCGTGTTTCAGACTGGAAGGACTGCCATGCTGTTCAAGACTGAAGGATTGTTACGCGTCATTTTTTGTCTTTTTGTGGGCCTATTGCTCGCACCGACCTGGGCTCAGGAACGCTTTACGGCGTCTTCGGACGGTCAGGAAGTGACAGATAGCAAGACCGGACTGATCTGGCGGCGTTGCGCCGAGGGTATGCAGTGGAAGGGCCGCAGTTGTAGTGGCAAGGCGGTGTTCTCTACCCAGGCCGAATCGGCTGCACTTGCCAAAAGCGCCGGGGCTGGCGGTGCTGATTGGCGTTTGCCGACGCTGAAAGAGCTGGCCAGCATTGTGGCCGTGCGCGAGGCCGAAGAGGGCAAGGCTGCGATTGATCCGCGGGCATTTCCGGCAACACCGGTGAGCCGTTTCTGGACTTCCAGCAGCGTCGGGCCGGGCTACTTCATGTTTGTGGGCTTCAGCGATGGCTCTGCAGGCGAGGCGGCGCGCGGCTCGCCTGGCGCGACACGGCTGGTTCGCGACCCCAAGTAGTGCCTGGGCACTAGAACATAGAACGCGCGATTTTTCGGTTTATGCTTTCTTCATGAAACTTCACAATTATTTTCGATCGTCCTCCTCCTTTCGCGTGCGCATTGCGCTTGAGCTCAAGGGCTTGAGTTATGAGTACATTCCGGTCCACATTGCGCGCGGCGACCACAAGAAGCCGCCTTATGCCGACCTGTCCGCCGACACCCTGGTGCCCATGCTGGAAGTCGATGGCCTGAAGCTGTCGCAGTCCATGGCCATCATCGAGTACCTTGATGAAACCCACCCGGCAAGTCCGCTGCTGCCTGCCGATGCGGCCGGTCGTGCCCAGGTGCGCGCGCTGGCCCAGTCCATCGCCTGCGAAATCCACCCCATCAACAATCTGCGCGTGCTCAAGTACCTGGTCAAGGAACTCAAACTGAGCGAGGACGCCAAAAACGCCTGGTACCGCCACTGGTGCCGCGAAGGCCTTGAGGCTTTCGAGCGCCAGCTCAAGCAGCTGCCCGATGCGACTTTTTGCTACGGCAACACGCCGACGCTGGCCGACTGCTGCCTGGTGCCGCAGATCTTCAATGCCAAGCGTTTTGAGGTCAGCTTTGACGGCTTGCCGCGAACCATAGCAGCCTACGATGCCTGCATGGCTTTACCCGCGTTTCAGAAAGCCCAGCCTTCGGCCTGTCCGGACAACGAAGCCTGAAACAAATGACCCCCACGCTCCCCACTGCGTGTGGTTCGCTGCCCCCCGAGGGGGCTGAACTTGCTCGGGGCGGCCCTTCGCGGCGTTCGCTGACCCCCACGCTCCCCACTGCGTGTGGTTCGCTGCCCCCCGAGGGGGCTGAACTTGCTCGGGGCGGCCCTTCGCGGCGTTCGCTGACCCCCACGCTCC
>CANEXF010000023.1 GCA_947443645.1 Comamonadaceae bacterium
AGACCGCAGGCGCAGCGGCCCTCCCTGTGGCCCGGCGAAGCCGGTTCCACGGCTTGAACTTGAATCTCTTCGTTGAACGCAGTGCCATTTTCCCCGTTCCGTCCTAGCAGGACAACGATGGGTAGCAAGACCTCTTCGCAAGCAGGGGCCGCGGGACTGGCTTTGCCAGACCGCAGGCGCAGCGGCCCCCTCGGGGGGCAGGGAGTGACACGAAGTGCACGACCGTGGGGGCTACACCGTGCCGGCTAAACTCCACCGGTGTCATTATTCAAAGCCGCCTCCACCGTATCCTTGCTGACCCTGGTTTCCCGCATCACCGGCCTGGTGCGTGAACTACTGATTGCATCGACTTTTGGCGCCAGCGCCATGACCGACGCCTTCAACGTGGCGTTTCGCATTCCCAATCTGTTTCGCCGCCTGTTTGCCGAGGGTGCCTTCAGCCAGGCCTTTGTGCCGGTGCTGGCGGCCAGCAAAGCGAAAAACGGCGAGCTTGAGACCAAGCTGCTGATAGACCGGGTCGCCACGCTGCTGACCTGGGCCTTGCTTTTGACCTGTGCCATCGGTGTGGCGGCAGCGCCGCTGCTGGTCTGGGCCATGGCCAGCGGCTTGAAGCAGTCGCCTCACGGCTTTGAGGCGGCGGTTTTCATGACGCGCTGGATGTTTCCGTACATCGGCTTCATGTCGCTGGTTGCGCTGTCGTCTGGCGTGCTCAACACCTGGCGGCGCTTTGCCGTGCCTGCGGCCACGCCGGTGCTGCTTAATCTGGCCATGATTGCTGCGGCCTGGGTGGGCTCGCCGTGGTTCAAGGCCCATGGCATTGAGCCGGTTTATGCGCTGGGCGGTGGCGTGATGCTGGGCGGCATGCTGCAACTGGCGGTGCAGGTGCCGGCGCTGCTGCGTCTTGGCCTGCTCCCGAAAATTCGCTTTAACTGGGCTGCAGTGAAGGCAGCATGGGCGGACCCAGCTACGAAAAACATAGCGAAACTGATGCTTCCGGCGCTGCTGGGTGTTAGCGTGGCGCAAATCTCGCTGCTGATCAACACGCAGATCGCCTCGCACCTGACGCCCGGCAGCGTGAGCTGGCTGACTTATGCCGACCGCCTGATGGAGTTTCCAACCGCCATGCTGGGCGTGGCCATAGGCGTGGTGTTGATGCCGCAGCTGGCCGCTGCCAAGGCTGCCGGTGATGCGGCCAGGTACTCGGCCATGCTGGACTGGGGCCTGCGCATTGTGCTGTTGCTGGCGCTGCCTTGCGCCGTGGCCTTGCTGACTTTTGCCACGCCGCTGGTGGCGACGCTTTACCACTACGGCGCATTCACGGACCGCGATGTGCAGCAGACCACCACGGCGCTTATGGGCTACGGCGCGGGTCTGCTGGGGTTGGTCGCGATCAAGGTGCTGGCGCCCGGCTTTTACGCCAGCCAGGACATCAAGACCCCGGTACGCATTGCGGTGGTGGTTCTGCTGATCACCCAGCTGCTCAATGTGCTGCTGGTGCCGGTTTTTCAGCACGCCGGACTGGCGCTGGCCATTGGCATAGGCGCGCTGATCAATGCGCTATGGCTGCTGCTGGGCCTGATGAAGCGCGGCAGTTACAAGCCCGCGCCGGGCTGGGGGCTGTTTGCATTGCGTGTGCTGGCTGCCAGCGCGCTGCTGGCAGTGTTTTTGCGCTGGGCTGCCGCCAGCCTCAACTGGGTCGCACTCAAAGCCGTGTATTTTCAGCGGATTGGGCTGCTGGCGGCCGTTCTGTGTGCGTCAGCAGCTCTTTATTTCATAGCGCTGCGAGTCTCCGGCCTGAAGCTGCGTGAACTGATTCGGCGCTGAGGGACGTGCTTTGAGGAGCAATATGTGAGAGAGTAGGGTCATGGAATTAAATCTGGCCGTACCGTCTCCGCTGCAATACTTCTCCAGTCTGGTTCAAAGCGATGAGCATTTCCCCTTGCTCGAAGCGGCGGTCAGCCTGGCGCAGGATGAATATTCTGATCTGGACGTTCAGCAGGTGCTGGGCGATGTTGATCAGCTGCTGGCCAGGATCCAGCGCCGTCTACCTGCGGAGGCGTCGGCCTTGCAGAAATTGCGCACGCTCAACCAGTTTTTTTTTCATGATCTGAGCTTTGGCGGCAACGTCAATGACTACTACGACCCGGACAACAGCTACCTCAATGCCGTGCTAAAGACCCGGCGCGGTATTCCGATCACGCTGGCTGTGCTCTGGCTGGAACTGGCCGGCGGCCTGGGGCTGAACGCACGCGGTGTGGCTTTTCCGGGGCATTTCATGCTCAAGGTGAATCTGCCCAAGGGCCAGGTGGTGATAGACCCGTTTACCGGCCAGTCCTTGAGCCGCGAAGACTTGTCGGAGCGACTGGCGCCGCTCAAGCAACGCCAGCAGGGCGACGATTTTGAAATGCCCATAGGGCTTTTTCTGCAGTCAACACCGCCGCGCGACATCATTGCCCGCATGCTGCGCAACCTCAAGGAAATTCACAAGGCACAAGAAGACTGGCCACGGCTGATTGCCGTGCAAGACCGGCTCATTGTGTTGCAGCCCGACGCCTGGACGGAATACCGCGACCGTGGTCTGGCCTGGGCGGTTCAGGGGCAGCCCGAGCGCGCCGTGCCTGACCTTGAAAAATACCTGGCCGAGGCCGAGGATGCGCTGGATCTGGATTCCGTCACCCAGCGCATCAAGCAGTTGCGCGGTCAAACCAGCTGAGCGCTGGCCCGGGCCGGCCGCCGCTCAGGTCCAGCGCTTTAAAAATGCGGGAATCTGCAGACCATTCGGTGTATTGACCGGTCGCGCCAGCGGGCTGGCAGCTGCTTTCGCGTTGGTCTGTTTGTCCTGGCCTGCCTGATCGCTGGAAAGCGCCGGCTTGCTCGTCAGCCGACCTGGGCCATGGATGGTCAGTCGGGCGCCATGCACCAGGGATTCCTGTGCCGGCATGAGGCTCGCGGGCAGGGCACTGCCGAGCTTTGCGCTCGGCCGCAGGCTGGCCGCGCCACTGCTGGCGCCGCCCGAGCGCAAATTGTCGTTCGCGGCTTGCGGTGGATAAAGCAGTGGCGCCAGCCATTGCAGTATCGGCTCCCATTGCTGCAGGTCCGTGGCTGCGGCATGGACTGGCAGGTCAAAAATGGTCATGCCGCGCTCCAGGGTACGCACATATTGCTGGGTTTCGCGCAAAGTGCCGAGAAACGGGACTTGATGGTCTTCTGACCATTTGCGCAGTGTTTGGGCCGCATGGGTTCGGCTGTCTATGCGCATGCCCACGCTGGCCAGTCGGCAGCGACCGCTGGCAATGCGCGGCAGCGTCATCAACTCGGCGTGGCAGTTGGCGGCCGACTCCAGATCAAATATTGAATTACAGATCGGCATGATGATGACATCGGCAAACATCACCACCCGTGCCAGTTCAAAGCCCTGCAGGCCGCCCGGTGTGTCGAGCACGACATGGCTGATGCCCGCAGGCACCCGCAGCATGTTCTGGTCCACAGCCCAGGGTGATATGGCTGGCAGGCTGGTGTCGCGTCGCTTGAGCCAGGAACGCGCCGATTGCTGGCGATCCACGTCGCCCAGCATCACGGAACTGCCTTGTTGCGCGCACCAGGCCGCCATGTGCGCCGCCAGGGTGCTTTTGCCACTTCCGCCCTTGCGATTGACCACTGCAATGACTGGCATCTGTGCTCCAGGCCCAATTTAAAAGCACATTTTGATACATTTGTAATCCAATGTCCATTTATAGCCTGGGTCGCAGCCCGTCTATCGGCGCCGCCCGGTCCGGACGGCGCTAGCCCTCAAGTTCAGGCGCTGGGGCCGACCACGACGGCGGCGCCGTCACCGCGCGCTGCGACCACACCGATCTCGTAGACCGTCTCGCCGGCGTCTTTCAGGGTTTGCGCTGTGGCTTGCGCATTGGCGGCGTCCACCACCACGACCATGCCAATGCCGTTGTTAAAGGTCCGGTTCATCTCGAAGTCGTCGATGCCGGCTGTTTTTTGCAGCCACGCAAACAGCTCGGTTTGCGGCCAGCTGCCCGACTGCAGATGCGCGGCCATGCCTTCGGGCAGCACGCGCGGTATGTTTTCGAGCAGACCGCCGCCCGTGATGTGGGCCAAGGCCTTGATCGGGTGTAGCGCCAGCGCAGCCAGTACGGTCTTGACGTACAGACGGGTGGGCTCCATCAGGGCTGTCTTGAAGGGCTTGCCGTCCAGGGTGGCGGGCGCCTGGCTGCCGGCGCGCTCAATGCATTTGCGCACCAGGCTAAAACCGTTGGAATGCACGCCGCTGCTGGCCAGACCCAGCACCACGTCGCCAGGCAAGACGCTCTTGCCGGTCAGGATTTTTGATTTCTCCACCGCACCCACGGCAAAACCGGCCAGGTCGTATTCGCCTTCGGGATACATGCCTGGCATTTCAGCGGTTTCGCCGCCAATCAGCGCGCAACCGGAGAGCTCGCAGCCTTTGGCAATGCCGCCGACGACAGCTGCAGCGGTATCCACGTTGAGCTTGCCGCAGGCGAAATAGTCGAGAAAAAACAGCGGCTCTGCGCCTTGCACCAGCACGTCGTTGACGCTCATGGCGACCAGGTCAATGCCGACCGTGTCGTGCATATTCCATTCAAAGGCCAGGCGCAGCTTGGTGCCCACGCCGTCGGTGCCACTGACCAGCACCGGTTCCTTGTAGCGCTTGGGCACCTCGAACAGTGCGCCAAAACCACCAATGCCGGCCAGAACGCCTTCGCGCATGGTCTTTTTGGCCAGTGGCTTGATGCGTTCGACCAGAGCGTCGCCCGCGTCAATATCAACGCCAGCGTCTTTGTAGGATAAAGGGGGATTCGTCATGTGGATGGCCTTGATGCGGCAGTTAGGGTCTGGCGCGGTTGCGGGGGATCTGGCGGGCCGCATGCTTTGCAGTGCTGCGATCTCAAGTGCTTGTGCAAGCCCGATAGAATTCAGTGTAGATTCTAAAGGCTAGCTCGCGCTGGCACGGATATGGGATCTGCACCCATGCTCCGGCATGTTTAACCCAAGGCACCATGCAATTGACCACTACCCAAAAACGCGCTTTCACCTGGTGCCTGATTGCCGCCGTGGTGTGCCTGGCGCTGTGGCTGCTCGGACCGGTGCTGACGCCGTTTGTGGTGGCGGCGGTGCTGGCCTACGCACTCACGCCGCTGGTGAACAAGCTCGACAGCCTCGGGCGTGGGCGCATGCCGCGCGTGCTGGCGGTGATTTTGGTGGAGCTGGTCTTTGTGCTCGCCCTCATAGGTCTGGCCTTGCTGGTGGTGCCGATTCTGGCCAAAGAGCTGCCACTGATGCGCGATCAGGTGCCGCAGCTGGCCGACCGCCTCAACACCGGCTTGGCGCCCTGGCTGGCGCAGTACGGCATCCATGTGTCACTGGATGTGGCCAGCATCAAGGCCTTCGCGCTCAAGTACCTCAACGCCAATTTCGAAGATGCACTGGGGTCGGTGTTGTCATCGCTCAAGCTGGGCGGCAGTGTGGCGCTGGCCTTGCTTGGCAATGCCGTGTTGATACCTGTGGCCTTGTTTTACCTGTTGGTGGATTGGGATAATTTTGTTGCCCGTCTGCTGGAGCTGGTGCCACCGCCCCTGCGCGCCGCCTTCGATAGTTTTACCGATGAGGCCGATTCCGTGCTCGGCCAGTACCTGCGCGGGCAACTGCTGGTGATGTTGGTAATGGCCGCTTTTTATGCCCTGGGGCTGGCACTTTTTGGTCTGGATCTGGCGCTGCCGATCGGCATATTCACGGGCCTGGCGATGTTCATTCCCTACCTCGGATTTGGGGTGGGTCTTATTTTGGCCATACTGGCTGGCCTGCTGCAGTTCGCCTCACTCAAGGCCTTGGTCATGGTGGCGGTGGTCTACGGTATAGGTCAGTTGCTGGAAAGCCTGTACCTGACCCCCAGGCTGGTCGGCGAGCGAATTGGCCTGCATCCACTGGCGGTAATTTTTGCCTTGCTGGCTTTTGGCCAGGTTTTCGGTTTTGTCGGTGTGCTGATTGCCTTGCCGGCCAGTGCCGTGCTGCTGGTGGGCATACGCCGCCTCAAGACCGGCTACATGGGCAGCAAGCTTTACAAAGGCGGGTCATGAGCGGCATGAAGCAGATTGCGCTGGACATCGGTCTGGCCGCCGTGCCGTCGTTTGCCAACTTTTTTGCCGGCCCGAATCAGGCGGCCTTCAGTCATCTCGAACTCTGGGCCGGCAACAGCTTGCGGTCTCCGGTGCCGACTTATCTGTGGGGCGAGCCAGGCAGCGGCAAGAGCCATTTGCTTAAAGCGGTCGTTGAGACGCTGCGCGAGCAGGGCGCGCGTGTCGGCTGGATGGACGCCTCGGTGCTGGAACCGACCGAATTCAACGAATCCTGGGCCGGCGTCATCCTCGATGACGTCCAGCTTTACACGGCCGTTCAGCAGCAGGCGGCGTTCAACTGGTTTGTCAACGCCCTGAGCGCTGCGGACGGACAGCCGCGCTGGGTGCTGGCGGCCGGTAATTTGCCACCGGCCGACCTGGCGCTGCGCGATGATTTGCGAAGCCGGCTGGGCTGGGGCCATATTTTTGAGCTGCACGCGCTGACAGAGTCTGAAAGACGGGCCGTGCTCAGGCGAGCCGCCGACGCGCGCGGCCTGTTTTTGCGTGATGAGGTCATGGATTTCATGCTCAGCCGTTTTTCCCGTGACCTTAGCAGCCTGATGCAGCTGCTGGACCAACTCGATGGCTACGCTTTGCAAACCCAGCGCGCCATCACGATTCCGCTGATCAAGGCGATGCTGGAAAACGAATGACTATCAGTAGTAACGAAAACAAATTTTCCGATGGGCTGCCGCAAGGAAAATCAGCGCCCTCCGAGGGCGGCGCACCCCACGAAGTGACAAGCGTGGGGGCTCCCCTTCAAGCAGGGGCCGCGGAACCGGCTTTGCCGGGCCGCAGGCGCAGCGCCCCCTCGGGGGGCAGCGCATTACACGAAGTGAAAAGCGTGGGGGTACGTATCGCTCTGTTTGACCTGGACCACACGCTGATTCCCATGGATTCAGACTACGAGTGGGGTGAATTCACGATCGGCCTGGGTTGGTGCGAAGCCTCCGAGTTCAAGCGCCGCAATCTGGAGTTCTTTGAGCAGTACCAGGCCGGCACCCTCGATATCCACGACTATGTGCGCTTTGCCACGCAAGCCATACGCGAGCAGGGTGCTACTAAATCAATAGCTGCTCACGCCCGTTTCATGAGCGAAGTAGTACATAAAGGCATTAAAGATCAGGCGCGGGAGCTGGTTGCCAGCCACCGCCGGGCCGGTGACGAGGTGGTTATTGTCACGGCCACGAACGCCTTTGTGACCCGACCGATTGCCGAGGCTTTTGGCGTCAGCGAGCTGATTGCCGTTGAGCTGGCGCGCGATGCCGCGGGCAATCTGACCGGTGAAATCGCCGGTACGCCCTCGTTCCGGGAGGGCAAGGTCAAGCGCGTGGAGCAATGGCTGGCGGCGCGCGATCTGGACTGGGCCGACGTTGAAACCACCTTCTACACCGACTCCATGAACGACCTGGCGCTGCTCGAAAAGGCCACGCACCCGGTGGCCACCAATCCCGACGCGCGCCTGCGGGCGCTGTCCCTTGAGCGTGGATGGCGCATACTTGACCTGTTTTAAACCTTTGGGCTGCGCCCATACTGCCTGAAACCGGCAGCTGGCCCCCAAACTTTCGCGACCTCATGATCAAAAAATTTATCGACAAGCTGTTTGGCAAAACAGACCCATCTGACACTGGCGCCAAGCGGCTCAAAAAGTCTCCTTTCGGCACCCGCCACGACATCAGCGCCAAGGAACACGGCATCAACCCCAAACTGGTTGACGAGCGCGCCATGGACGTGGTGCTGACCCTGAAGGACGCCGGGTTCGAGGCCTTCATCGTGGGTGGTGCGGTGCGCGACCTGCTGGTCGGTCTGCGGCCCAAAGACTTTGACGTGGCCACCAATGCCACGCCCGAGCAGGTCAAATCGCTGTTTCGCCGCGCCTTCATCATAGGCCGGCGTTTTCGCATCGTGCATGTGATCTACGGCCGCGGCCGTGAGCACGAAGTGATTGAAGTCTCGACCTTCCGTGCACACCTGGACAGCAGCTTGGCCGAGCAGGTCGGCGGCAACGAGCGCACCAGCAAGAGCGAGCTGGCCGGCATGAAGCACGCCGTTGATGCGTCCGGCCGCGTGCTGCGCGACAACGTCTGGGGCCCGATGGAAGAAGACGCGGCACGGCGCGACTTCACCATCAACGCGATGTACTACGATCCCGAAACCCAGGTGGTGGTCGACTACCACCACGGCATTCGGGACGCGAAGAAAAAAATCATACGAATGATCGGCAGCCCGGCCGTGCGCTACCGCGAAGACCCGGTGCGCATCATCCGCGCCGTGCGCTTTGCGGCCAAGCTCAATGCCCTGGGCTTCACGTTTGAGGACAAGACCGCAGCACCGCTGCGTGAAATGCGCGGCCTGCTGGCCGACGTGCCGCAGTCCAGGCTGTTCGATGAAATGCTCAAGCTGCTGCAGACCGGGCATTCGCTGGCCAGCATTGAGCAGCTCAAAACGCTTGGCATGGGCACCGGCATCTATCCGCTGCTCGATGTCGTGGTCGAAGCTGCCGATGAGCCTTTCCTGAACCTGGCCTTGATGGACACCGACCGCCGCGTTGGCGAAGGCAAGCCCGTCGCCCCCAGCTTCTTGCTGTCCTGCGTGCTCTGGTCGGATGTGCGTGAAGGCTGGCAGCGCCGGATCAAGCGCGGTGAGCACACCATGCCGGCCCTGCAAGACGCGATTGATGATTCGTTCAACGCCAAGATCGGCGACGTGTCCGGGCGCGGCAAGCTCGGCACCGACATGCGCGAGATCTGGACCATGCAGCCGCGTTTTGAAAAGCGCACTGGCAGCTCGCCTTATTCGATGCTGGAGCAACCACGCTTTCGCGCCGGCTTTGACTTTTTGCGCCTGCGCGCGCAGACCGGTGAAATCGACATCGAACTGGCCGAGTGGTGGGAGAAATTCAGCACCGCCTATGACGACGAGCGCCACGCCATGATTGAAGCGATGCGTCTGTCGCAGCTGCAAAAGCCGCAGCAGGCACGCGTGCGCGTCAAGCGCCAGGACACCGATGGCGCCAGCGCTGCACTGGTGCCAGCGCCTGGTCGCGCCGACGGCGATCAGCCTGAGCAGACCCTGGAGCAGGGTGAGTTCGCGCCGGCCAAGAAGCGTCGGCGTCGCCGCAAGCCGGGCGGCAAGTCCGAGCATGGCGATGCGTCTTCCGACGGCGCGCCAGGCGAGCGCCCCTCAGGCGCCGCAGCATCCGACTGAGCCCCGGCTCATGGTGACCGCCTACGTCGCCCTGGGTGCCAACCTTGGCGACGCCGCAGCAGCCCTGCGGCAGGCGATCGAGTCGCTGCAGGGTTTGCCCTCCACGGTGCTTGGACGGCGCTCAGCGCTTTATAAAACCGCGCCGCTCGACAGTGATTGCGCAGATAAGCCGCGAGCGCCTGGCGACGATTACATCAACGCCGTGGTGCAGCTCGAAACGGCACTCAGCGCGCCTGCTCTCCTGGTGCAACTCCAGCAGATCGAGCAGCAAGCGGGTCGCCAAAGGCCGTACCGCAACGCGCCGCGCACACTGGATCTGGATTTGCTGCTTTACGGCAGCGCAAGCATCGCCTCCGAGCAGCTGAGCGTGCCGCATCCGCGCATGTGGCAGCGCGCTTTTGTGCTGGTGCCATTGGCCGAAATCGCCCCCGATCTGGTCAGTCCGGCGCAGCTGCAAGCGGTTGCCGACCAGGCGATTGAGCGGCTAGCCTAACTGGCAGTGCGTGTTCAGGGCGCCAGGCGCTCGCGCAGCCAGCTCGAATCGTCTTGCAGCGTGTAGCGCAGCCTGTCATGCAGCCGGCTTTTACGACCTTGCCAGAACTGCCAGTTGTCGGGCTTGAGCCGGTAGCCGCCCCAGTGCGGTGGGCGCGGCGGCTGCAGCAAAAACTTGGCACCATACAGCGCCGCATTGCCTACGAGCACGCTGCGGCCGCTGATGACCTCGCTTTGCGGACTGGCCCAGGCGCCTATGCGTGAATCGAGCGGCCGGCTGTTGAAGTAAGCATCGCTTTCTTCTTCAGATATTTTTTCCACCACGCCCTCTATGCGCACCACGCGTTCGAGCTCGACCCAGTGAAACTGCAGCGCTGCGTAAGGATTGCCGGCCAGCTCGTGCCCCTTGCGGCTGTTGTAGTTGGTGTACCAGACGATGCCGCGTGCGTCCAAGCCCTTGATCAGCACCACACGTGTGGAGGGGCGCAAGTCGCTGCCCACGGTGGCCAGTGTCATGGCGTTGGGCTCGGGCACCTGCGCTGAAATGGCTTCATTGAGCCAGCGCTCAAACTGCACAAGGGGGTCCGCCTGCGAGGCTTTTTCGTCAAGCTCGGCGCGCTCATAGCTTTTGCGCAGGTCGGCGATGGAGGAGGTGGGTTCAGACATTAGCCAAGTATAGAGAAAGGGCAGAAGAAACTGGGTTAGGCTTGCGCTTTAACCTTCTCGTCTGTCCCGTCCATGCAGCGCCTTCCTGTCCTTGTTGTTCTGGCCGCCGGCCGCGGTGAGCGATTTGCCGCATCGGGTGGCCGCGTGCACAAATTGCAGGCCTTGCTGGCCGGCAAGCCGGTCATGGACCATGTGCTTGACGCGGTGCGCGCCAGCGGCCTGCCTTTTCATGTGGTCGAGGCCGACGCCAGCCGACCCGGCATGGGGGACTCGATTGCTGCGGGCGTCCGGGCCACGCGCGATGCACCTGGCTGGATGATTTTGCCGGCCGACCTGCCGCTGATTCGCAGCCAGACCCTGCGCACCATTGCCGCCGGCTTGGCTTGCAGTCCGACTTGCTCGGTGACCGTGCCGATCTACCAGGGCCAGCGTGGTCACCCGGTGATGTTTTCTGCCGCATGCCGTGACCAACTTCTGAATTTAAAGGGAAATCAAGGTGCAGCGCCCGTCGTTAGTGCGCAAGCAGCTATTGATTCTGTAGCGTTTATCGAGCTCGATGACCCCGGCGTAATGACCGATATCGACACCCTGGACGATCTGCGGCGCGCCGAGCAGCTGGCGCAGGCGCTGTCAGCGCGCGGATCGGCTTGAGCGCTGCCCCGGTGGCCCTGCAATCTACAATTCGACGAGTTTTTCAAGGGACCCAAGCGATGTTTTCTCAAGATGATGATGGCCAGCAGGGCTTGGTGCTGGCGCTGGTCTTTGGCCTGATCGCCGGAGTGCTCGCTCTGGTGATTGGCCTGGGCATTTATCAAAGCCAGGTCAGCGTCGCTCCAGGCGCTGCACCAAACATGGCAGCGACTGCTGCCGTGCCGGCACTCAGCCCTGCAAGCAAACGTGCCGACGCGGCTGATGCTGCGCAGGCCGCCCTGGACGCGGCCAGCATCAAGATTGAAGTCGGCGTCGTCAAGTTTTACTTTGCCTCCGGTCAATCCGAGCTCGCCGTGGGCGCCAGCGACGCGCTGCTTGATCTGATCAAGGGCGCCCGGCATGGTCGCAAGCTGGTGATTGCCGGCTTTCATGATGCCATTGGTGATGCTGCGAAGAACGCCGAGCTGGCCAGGCAGCGTGCCTTGGCGGTGCGCGATGCGCTGACCAGCGCGGGCGTGCCAGTGCAGCAGATTGAAATCAAAAAGCCAGAGGCAATGGCTGGCAGCGGCAGCAGCGCCGAAGCCAGGCGGGTTGAGGTCAGCCTGCAATAAGGCAGCTTGTTGTCTGACCGCAAAGCCGGGCATGGGCGCTCGGCTTGCGCGCTTCCAGGGGTTACCATGGCCAGATTGGTCAAGTCACATCACCTCAGGTTGCACAGCATGAACACTCATCAAGCCAAACCCGCAGTTGTTCATCCCAGGGTTTTACAGATCACGGCACGTATTGTTGAACGCAGCCAGGCCACGCGCAGCGCCTATTTGCAGCAACTGCACGCGGCTTCGACCCGGGCCAGAAGCGCGGACCGCATGGGTTGCGCCAACCTGGCCCACGCGGTAGCCGGCATGCCACGCGATGATCGCTTCAAGGTGGTCACAGAGCATGCGCCCAACATCGGCATCGTCACCGCCTACAACGACATGCTGTCGGCGCATACACCGCTGCAGAGTTATCCAGCGCTGGTCAAGGACGAGGCGCGCAAGCTGGGCGCCACGGCCCAGGTGGCCGGTGGCGTGCCGGCGATGTGCGACGGCGTGACGCAAGGCACGGCCGGCATGGAGCTGAGTTTGTTCAGCCGCGACGTGATCGCGATGGCCACCGCTGTGGCGCTGTCGCATGACATGTTTGACGCCGCCCTCATGCTCGGCGTGTGCGACAAGATCGTACCCGGCCTGCTCATAGGCGCGCTGCATTTCGGGCATTTGCCCACAGTGTTTGTGCCGGCCGGTCCCATGCCGTCGGGCCTGCCAAACAAGGAAAAAGCCCATGTGCGCGAACTCGCGGCGCAAGGCCTGGTGGGCCGCGATACCTTGCTCGATGCCGAACTCAAGAGTTACCACAGCCCAGGCACCTGCACTTTTTACGGCACGGCCAACAGCAACCAGATGCTGCTCGAAGCCATGGGACTGCATGTGCCCGGCACGGCGTTTGTCGCACCCGGCGGTGCGCTGCGCGATGAGCTCACGCGTGAGGCCGCGCGCACGGTGCTGGGTAGACAAACTGAAACTGAATTTTCCGCCGGGCCGCCCCAAGGAGAATTAGCCCCCTCGGGGGGCAACGCATTAAGCGAAGCGAAAAGCGTGGCGGCAAAGTGCCCGCCTATCGGCCTTATCGTCGATGAAAAAGCCATCGTCAATGCCATGGTCGCCTTGCTCGCGACCGGCGGCTCGACCAACCATTTGATCCACTGGGTCGCGGTGGCGCATTCGGCTGGCATCTTGATTGACTGGAATGATTTTTCCGACCTGTCCGATGTCGTGCCCACGCTGACGCATGTCTACCCCAATGGCAGCGCCGACGTGAACCAATTTCAGGCCGCCGGCGGCACCGGCCTGGTCATTCGCGAGTTGCTGGATGCCGGCTTCATGCACGCAGACGTGCTGACCGTGCGCAAAGGTGGCTTGCGCGAATACACCCGCGAGCCTGCGCTATCGGGCGCCTCACTGTGCTGGTCAGACGCAGGGGATTCCCGCGACGAGCAGATTGTTCGGCCGGTGGCCAGGCCGTTCAGCCCCACCGGCGGGCTCAAGCTGCTGCAGGGCAACCTGGGCCGCAGCGTGATCAAGGTATCGGCCGTGCCCGACGACAGGCATGTGATCGAAGCGCCGGCGCGGGTGTTTGACTCCCAGCAGGCTTTGCTTGACGCCTTCAATGCCGGCGAGCTTGAGCGCGATGTGATTTGCGTGGTGCGCTGGCAAGGCCCGCAAGCCAATGGCATGCCCGAGCTGCACAAGCTCACGCCGCCGCTGGCCGTCTTGCAGGGCAAAGGCTTTCGCGTGGCCTTGGTCACTGATGGCCGCATGAGTGGCGCATCGGGCAAAGTGCCCGCCGCCATTCACGTGTCGCCTGAAGCGGCAGCTGGCGGGCCATTGGCCAAGGTGCGCGATGGCGATCTGATCCGGCTCGATGCCCTGGCTGGCGAGTTGAAGGTGGTTGTCGCAGACGCCGAATGGGCCGCGCGGATTGCGGACAGCCTGCCGCAAGCTCTGCGTCATGCCAATGGCATAGGCATGGGCCGCGAACTGTTCAGTGGCATGCGTCGCCACGCTGTCACAGCCGAGGAAGGCGCTTTGTCATGGATATGAATCTTGATGTGAACGGCAAACTCACGGCCTTGCAGGTCATGCAGGACGCGCCAGTGATTCCGGTGATTGTGCTGAGCGATGTTGGGCAGGCGGTGTTGCTCGCGCGTGCGCTGGTCGCGGGCGGTATTCGCATGCTGGAAGTGACACTGCGCACGCCGCAGGCGCTCAGTTGCATTGAGGCCATTGCCCGCGATGTGCCTGAAGCCGTGGTTGGTGCAGGGACTGTGCGCAGCGCGGCTGACGCGCAGGCCTGTGCCATGGCCGGCGCGCGTTTTGTCGTCAGCCCGGGCTACACCCATGCGCTGGGTCAGGCTTGCCGTGACGCAGGGTTGCCGCTGTTGCCGGGGGTGGCGACCGGCAGCGAGATCATGGCCGCGCAGGAAGACGGCCTGAGCGAGCTCAAGTTTTTCCCCGCCATGCAGGCGGGCGGCCAGGCCATGCTCAAGGCCTGGGGCGGGCCGTTTGGCGACGTGCGGTTTTGCCCGACCGGCGGCATCAATGCCGCCAATGCACCAGAGTTTCTGGCGCTGCCCAATGTCGTTTGTGTGGGCGGTTCCTGGCTCACACCCGCCGACGTCATGGCACGCGGCAACTGGTCGCAGGTGACGGCCCTTGCGCATCAGGCTTGCCGGCTGGCTCGACCATCCTAGCCTCCGCCTGCCCACGAACAAACAAAAAATAGAGCGTCCTGGCGCCGGCCTTTCCCAACTCCTCACGCCCTTCACAGACTTCAAGCAAGTCATGGGTTTTGAGGAAGTTCGGGAATTTGAGACGCGCTGCACAGACGCCAGTTAAGCTATTCCCACCACCTTGACTCAGGAGACACTGATGCATCAAAAAAACCGCTTTACGGACAGCGCACGCAGGAACTTGCTTGGCCTGGCCGCCCAGGGACTGGTCGCGGCGCTGGTCTGCCTTCAGCCTTCGGTGCAGGCGCAGGACGTCTGGCCGAACAAGCCGATTCGGCTGGTCGTGCCTTTCACGCCAGGCGGTGTCACCGACACCAGTGGCCGACTGATTGCCGAGTACCTTGGCAAAAGGCTGGGCCAGCCGATCATTGTGGACAACCGACCGGGTGCATCCGGCAACATCGGGACCAGCCAAGTGAAGGGGGCCGCTCCTGATGGCTGCACCCTGCTATTGGGTTTTGATGGGACCCTGGTGATCAACCCGCATGTGTTCGCCAAGGTGCCGTTTGACCCTGTCGCGGACTTTGTGCCGATTGGCAAGTTGGGTGACGCCGTGCTGATCCTGGTGGCCTACCCTGAGGTTCCGGTCAAAAGCCTGTCGGACGTGATTGCACTTTCCAAAACCCAGCCGGGCGGGCTGTCTTTTGGTACCTCGGGCACTGGCGGTACGCCGCATATTGCGGGGGAATTGCTCAAGGCCAGAACCCAGGCCAACCTGACACATGTGCCCTACAAAGGCGGCGGTCAGGCCATGACGGACGTGCTGGGCGGCACCATCCCTCTGGTCTATACGGCGGTGGCCGGAGCCTATGGCCATGTCAAATCGGGCAAGCTGCGTGCCATTGCGGTATCGAGTGCCCAGCGCAGCACGGCTTTGCCGGATGTTCCCACCTTCATCGAAAGCGGTGTGCCTGACTTTGTGGTGAACTCCTGGGTCGGTCTTTTGGCGCCCGCCAAAACGCCCGCTGCCATCGTGGCCCGCCTCAACTCAGAGCTCAACGCCGTGCTCAACGACGCCACTGTGCGCGAGAAACTGCGCCTGATGGGCATTGACGCGACGCCCGGTAGCGCCGAGCAGTTCGGCAATGAAATCAAACGCGACCTGGCCCGTTACGGTCAGGTCGTCAAGGCCGCCGGCATCCGGGTCGAATAAGCTGAATTGAATCAAAAGGGTATCCATGGACTTGCAACTGACACAGCAACACGTTTTGATCACCGGCGGCAGCAAGGGCATTGGCCTGGCCTGCGCGCTCGGTTTTTTGCGGGAGGGCGCCAGGGTCAGCCTGGTGTCGCGAAGCCATGCCAATCTTGACATCGCCCGCCAGAATCTGCTGGCAGCGTTTCCGGACGCCGAGGGCCGCATCGGCGCCTTTGCGGCAGACCTCCAGCTGGCGGCGCAAGCTGCGCTGGCGCTGGAGCAGGCAGAGCGCCTGCACGGCGAGGTCGATGTGTTGGTCAACTGTGCCGGCGCTGCGCAGCGCACGCCGCCAGAAGAGCTTTGCGCGCAAGCCTGGCACGACGCGATGAACGCCAAGTTTTTTACCTACCTGAACATGATGGATCCGGTGGTCAAGAAAATGGGGCAGCGTGGTCGCGGCGCCATTGTGAACGTGGTTGGGGCGGGCGGCAAAGTCGCCAGTCCTATTCATTTGCCGGGGGGCGCGGCCAATGCGGCCTTGATGCTGGTCAGTGCCGGGCTGGCTGCAGCCTATGGCCCCCGCGGCGTACGCGTCAATGCCGTGAATCCGGGCGCCACCGTCACAGACCGTCTGCATTCGGGTCTTGAGGCGGCAGCAAGGCTGAACCAGATCAGCGTTGAGCAGGCCTTGAGCCGTGTAACCAAGAATATTCCCCTGGGGCGGCTGGCACAGCCCGAAGAGATTGCCAACGCGGTCCTGTTTCTTGCATCCGGCTGCGCCAGTTATGTGACCGGTGCCATCCTCACCATGGATGGCGCGGCAACGCCTATGGTGGTCTGAGTCTGGCCGCTCGCAAAAATCCAGCGCTGACAACAGACCGCTCGCGCGCGCCGGCTTGAGGCTGTTGTCTGCGGTTTAGCGCAGGCCTGCGCCGGCGCTGCCTTCGGCGCGCTGAATCAATTCGATCTTGTAGCCGTCCGGGTCGGTGACAAACGCAATCACGGTGGAGCCGCCCTTGACCGGGCCGGCCTCGCGGGTGACATGGCCACCGGCGGCCTTGATTTTTTCGCAGGCCGCGTAAGCGTCAGGCACGCCCAGCGCGATGTGACCGTAGGCCGTGCCCATCTCATAGCTTTCGGTGCCCCAGTTGTAGGTCAGCTCAATCTCGGCCTGCGCCGGGTTGCCTTCGTAGCCGACGAAAGCCAGGCTGTATTTGTAGTCCGGGTTTTCGGACTGGCGCAGCAGTTGCATGCCGAGCACTTGTGTGTAGAAGTCTATGGAGCGCTGGAGATTGCCAACGCGCAGCATGGTGTGTAGTAGTCGCATGGACTGATTATGCGACCGGGCAGTCTGAATAAACAGTGTCTGGGCCCAAGCGCTTGACGGGGCACCAGCGCAGCCTCACACGTCAGACCGGTGGCTTGAACGCCGCGCGGGCATCGAGTGCTTTCTGGCGGCTGACGCAATCCTGCAGGTGGTCATTGACCAGACCCATGGCCTGCATGAAGGCATGCATGGTGGTCGGGCCGACAAAGCTCCAGCCGCGTTTTTTCAGTTCCCTGGACAGCGCCGTGGACACCGGCGTGGCGGGTGCGGCCATGACGGTTTCATGCGTGACGAGCGCCGGCCTGCTCGCAGCATCGGGCTCAAGCCGCCAGACGAATGCGCCCAGTGAGCCAAACTCGCGCCGCAACTCGAGGACACGTTTGGCGTTGTTGATGGTCGAGGCGATCTTGCCGGCGTGCCGCACGATGCCCGCGTCGGCTATCAGCCGCTGGATATCGCGTGCATCAAAGCGGGCGACTTGCTCGGCTTCGAAATTGGCAAAGGCGGCGCGAAAGTTCTCCCGCTTGTTCAAAATCGTGAGCCAGCTCAGGCCAGCCTGGAAGCCTTCAAGGCAGATTTTTTCAAACAGGCGGCGCTCATCAGCGACCGGGAAGCCCCATTCGTGGTCGTGGTAGTCGCGGTAAAGCGGCGTGGCCCTGCACCAGGCGCAGCGCAGGATGTGCTGGCCGCTGTCGCCATCGGCAGTGAATAAGCCTTGGGCGAGAGCAGGGGAGACCTCAGTATGGCGTGTGGGCATATAAATTTCAAAATCGAAAACTGCAAGCTGGCATGATCAGGCAGATTTAAACAGTATCTACCGGAGTTACCCGTGAGCGTTTTTAAGCAAGTGCTTCTTTATACCGATAGCGATGGCAAAGCCAAATTCCGCGAGCAGGCTGTGGCACTCAGTGAAGGCTCGCCGCAAGCGATGCTGTCGCCACTTCTCCCGTCCAGCGCTTACCAGTTGCGCCACAGCCCGGTCGGCTTTCGCAGCGAGTTCCATTGCACGGGGACGCCGCAATGGGTCTTCATTCTCGGCGGCCAGATGGAGATCGGTCTGCAGGGTGGCGAGTCGCGCGTCTTCAAACCAGGCGAGCATTTTTATTCAGCCGACCTGTTGCCTGAAGGCGCTACCTTCGATGCGGCCGTGCATGGTCACTGGAGCCGCCAGCTCGGGCCAGACCCATTGGTGACGCTGTTTTTACGCGACTGAAAACGCAAAAAGCCCAGAGACGCGTCTTTGGAAGACTTGTGTCTGGGCTTTTTGCTATTTAATTTATAGCTTTCAGCGCTCGCTGCGCTTGTGTTAAGGGCCTAAAAGGCTTGTGAAGACAGCGTCAATTCCGAACCTCACGGTCTGTATGGGCCGGAATATGAAGCTGCTCTTTAACTGCTTTTTAGCGGCCTGAAAACGAGCCGGAATTGCCCGAGCGGCCAAATCCACCGCCGCCACCACCACCGCCGCTGCGGCCACCAGGGCCACCGCTGCGTCCGCCACCACCACCGCCCGCAGGACGTCCGCCGCGGAAGTTGCCGCGGTTGCCGCCGGTAGGCTGGCCAGAAGATGGAAAGCCCGAGGATGCGTGGCTGGCCGGTTGCTGGTTGTCGAAATCATTGCGTGGCTCGCTGCGCGGCGCGCGTGGCTGCTCGTCGCGCTGACGTGGCGCTTGCGCACTGCGTGGCTGAGCTTCGAACTGGCCGCCTTGCGAATAGCCCGAATTCTGGCGCGGCTGAGCCGGACCGCGACCACGGCCAGCACTGCTGCCGCCGTTGCCGCCATTACCGCCACCATTGCCGCCGCCGGCTGGGCCGCGACCACGGCCGCCGCCATTGCCGCCACCTGGACCACGGTCACCGCCACGCGCAGGCTGTGCGCCTTTGGTGTCGCGGATGCGGGTCATCATTTCGCTGCGTGCTGCCTTGGCCGCGGCCTGCATCACGTCACGGCTTGGTGGTTTGCCCAGTCCACCCCAGATGGTCTGGCGCCCCATGGCCAAAGGCTCGGCTTTTTCGCCGGGTTCGGCTTCGAAGCCAGGCACCAGCACTTTTTCGATGTTTTGTTTCGTGAAGCGCTCGATGTCCTGCATGAAGCCTTCTTCGTCCAGACACACCAGGCTGACGGCCTCGCCGCTGTTGCCTGCGCGGCCAGTACGGCCAATGCGGTGCACATAGTCTTCGCTGACGTTGGGGATTTCGTAGTTCACCACATGCGGCAACTCGTCAATGTCAATGCCGCGTGCGGCAATATCGGTCGCCACCAGCGCGCGAATCGCGCCGCTCTTGAAGTCTTGCAAGGCTTGGGTGCGTGCCGTCTGGCTCTTGTTGCCATGCAGCGCCATGGCAGGAATGCCGTTTTTGCTCAAATGCTCGGCCACATTGTTGGCGCCGAACTTGGTGCGCGTGAAGACCAGCACCTGGCTCCACTTGTGCTCGTTGATGATGTGCGTGAGCAGCGCTTTCTTCTTGCTGCGGCCCACCGGGTGTATGGTTTGCGTGATGCGCTGCACCGTGGTGTTGCGCGGCGTGACCTGGATGTGAACCGGGTCGCGCAGCAGGCCGTTGGCCAGGTCGCGGATTTCATCGCTGAAAGTAGCGCTGAACAGCAAGACCTGTTTTTGCTTGGGGATCAGAGCCAGAACTTTCTTGATGTCGTGGATGAAGCCCATGTCCAGCATGCGGTCGGCTTCGTCGAGCACCAGAATCTGCACCTGGCTCAAGTCCAGCGTGCCCTGGCTCGCGTGGTCCAGCAGCCGGCCTGGCGTGGCGACCAGAATATCCACGCCGCGGCGCAGTTTTTCGATCTGGGCGCCCATGCCGACACCGCCGAACATCACCATAGAGGTGAGGTCCAGGTATTTGCCGTAGGTACGTACGCTTTCTTCGACCTGTGCGGCCAATTCACGCGTTGGCGTCATGATCAATGCGCGCACGGCGTTCACGCCGCGTCGGTTGGTCAGGCGCGGCTCGGTGCTCAGGCGGTGCAGCAGGGGCAGCGTGAAAGCTGCCGTTTTGCCGGTGCCGGTTTGCGCGCCGCCCAGCAGATCGCCGCCAGCGAGCACGGCAGGAATGGCCTGCGCCTGGATAGGCGTAGGTGTGTCATAGCCCTGCTCAAGCACGGCTTTAAGAATGGCCGGGGCCAAATTCAGATTTTCAAAGGTCATGGTTTTGCACCGCTGGGGTGCTAGTGATCGGCCTGTTGGGCGCTTTTTTGTGGAAAGCAACCCGCCAGTCATAGGCAGATGGGGTCAAAAAGTCGGGCTGCAAACATCATGAGTGGCTACCGAAAGGTGTACCCGAGATGTGCCCAAATATCGCGGGCAACTGGAGCCATCGATGTACGTATTGTCGCACAGGAACGATAATCAGCAGGTTGCGGTAAAAATGGCAGCCTTGAGTCCGGCTTGTACAGCCCGATGAGGCGCGCCCTCCGCTGTCCCTTTGTATCTCCTTTTAATTAGAAATCTACCTAGATGGCTCAATACGTTTTCACCATGAACAAGGTCGGCAAAATTGTGCCGCCCAAGCGCCACATCCTCAAAGAGGTGTCGCTCAGTTTCTTCCCAGGCGCAAAGATTGGCGTGCTGGGCACCAACGGCTCCGGTAAGTCCACCCTGCTCAAGATCATGGCGGGTCTGGACAAGGAAATCGAGGGCGAAGCCACGCCCATGCCTGGCCTGAACATCGGCTACTTGCCGCAGGAACCCAAGCTTGACCCTGAGCACACTGTGCGCGAAAGCGTTGAAGCCGGCATGGGTGCGGTGTTTGAGGCCAAGGCCCTGCTTGAAGCGGTGTATGTCGCTTACGGCGAGCCTGACGCTGACTTTGACGCGCTGGCGGCCGAACAGGCACGCCTGGAAGCCATCATTGCCACCTCAGGCACTGATTCAGAGCACCAGCTCGAAATCGCCGCTGACGCGCTGCGCCTGCCACCCTGGGATGCCAAGGTTGGCCTGCTGTCTGGCGGTGAAAAGCGCCGCGTCGCCCTGTGCAGCCTGCTGCTGTCCAAGCCCGACATGCTGCTGCTCGACGAGCCGACCAACCACCTTGACGCAGAGTCTGTCGACTGGCTTGAGCAGTTCCTGCAGCGTTACCCAGGCACTGTGGTGGCCATCACCCATGATCGCTACTTCCTGGACAACGCCGCCGAATGGATTCTGGAGCTTGACCGTGGCCACGGCATTCCATGGAAAGGCAATTACAGCACCTGGCTGGAGCAAAAGGGCGAACGTCTGGCGCTCGAGCAAAAGGGCGAAGAGGCCCGTGCCAAGGCCTTGAAGAAAGAGCTCGAATGGTCGCGCCAGAACCCCAAGGCGCGTCAGGCCAAGAGCAAGTCGCGGCTGGCCCGGTTTGAGGAACTGTCTGACTTTGAATACCAAAAGCGTGTCGAGACAAACGAGATTTTCATTCCCGTGGCCGAGCGTCTGGGCAATGAAGTCATTGAGTTCAAGAACGTCAGCAAATCTTTCGGCGATCGCTTGCTGATAGACAACCTGAGCTTTCAGATTCCTGCTGGCGCCATCGTCGGCATCATCGGCCCCAACGGCGCCGGTAAATCCACGCTGTTCAAGCTGATTGCCGGCAAAGAGCTGCCAGACAGCGGCGAAGTGGCGATCGGCAAAACCGCACGCATGGCCTTTGTGGACCAGCACCGCGACGACCTGGCCAATGAAAAGACCGTCTGGGAAGATATTTCTGGCGGCCTGGACATGCTGACAGTCGGCAAATTCACCATGCCTAGCCGTGCTTATGCCGGACGTTTCAACTTCAACGGCGCCGACCAGCAAAAACGCGTTGGCATGCTGTCCGGTGGCGAGCGCGGCCGACTGCATTTGGCCAAAACCCTGATTGCCGGCGGCAACGTGCTGATGCTCGATGAGCCATCGAATGACCTGGACGTCGAGACCTTGCGCGCGCTGGAAGACGCCTTGCTTGAATTTGCCGGCTCCATCATGGTGATCAGCCATGACCGCTGGTTCCTGGACCGCATCGCCACGCACATTCTGGCGGCCGAAGGCGACAGCCAGTGGACCTTCTTTAACGGCAACTATCAGGAATACGAAGCCGACAAGAAAAAACGCCTGGGCGAAGAGGGTGCCAAACCCAAGCGCATGCGGTTCAAGGCGTTGCATTAATGCCCCCACGCTGATGCTGTTGCCCCCACGTTCGTTCGCTTCGCGTAACTCCCTGCCCCCCGAGGGGGCCGCTGCGCCTTCGGCCCGGCAAAGCCGGTTCCGCGGCCCCTGCTTGAAGGAGAAGTTCTCTTGAACGACGCTCTAGTTCTTGAACAAACACGCCACTGGCTTGAAAAAGCTGTGATTGGCTTGAACCTTTGCCCGTTCGCCAAGGCTGTGTACGTTAAAAACCAGGTTCGTCTGGTGGTGAGCCGTGCGCGCCATGCTGATGACTTGCTTGAAGAGCTTGATCGTGAGCTGGACCTGCTTGTGGCGACACCGGCGCAGGAGACTGACACCACGCTCTTGATTCACCCCACGCTGTTTGAAGATTTTCTGGACTTCAACGATTTTCTGGAAATCGCCGAGGGCGTGGTGGCTGAGCACGACCTGGAGGGCGTGGTGCAGCTGGCCAGCTTTCATCCGCAGTTCCAGTTTGAGGGCAGCCAGCCCGATGACATCGGCAACTACACCAACCGCGCGCCGTTTGCGATTTTGCATTTGCTGCGAGAGGAAAGCGTTGAGCGGGCGGTGGAGGCTTTTCCACAAGCCGAAGCGATTTTTGAGCAGAACGTGGCAACGCTGGAGCAACTCGGTCACGCGGGCTGGAAAGCCCTGGGCCTTTAGGCGTGACAGTGCCTGCTTGCTGCCGGCTGCCGAGCGCTCAGTGCCTGAGGCTGCGCATTAGACTTGAGCCATCGCCAGGCAGCGCCATCGTTTTGACGCCGTCTTCACGGCGTAAACCGAGCTAAAAGGTCCATCCAGCCCATGAGCAGTTCACCGCCAGCACTCGCCGCCGCTTATCAAGCCTGTCTCAACGAGGCCTTGCAGGATGCGCCGCTGCTGATCGAGCACTGGTATGCGCGGCTGCTGGACATTCTTTACGAGCGTTCGACCAGCCCGTCCGTGCTGACAGAAAAGCGGCTGATGCAGGACGCGCTGGTGGCGCTTAAAACGCACAGGGCGACCATAGAGCAGGGCTTTGCGCCTGCGCTGAGCAAGGCGGTCACGGCAGATGCCCAGGCGGGAACGCTCACGAATGGGGCATCGGCAACGCGGGCCTTGTCAGCGCTGCGCTTTGATGAGCTTGAGCTCATGGGCGATGCCCAGGTTCAGGAAAAACTCGATGGCGCGCGTCTACATCAGGTGCTACGGCTGGCCTCTGACTCGGGCATGGCCGACTTTTCTGCCCGGCTCAGCACGGCGCAGGGCTACAAGGTCGTCAAGATCGACAAGAACCCTTTGCGGCCAGAAGTCTTCTCGCAAGTACTGCTGGCCCTGTTGCAGAGTCTGCCAGTCAGCAGCGAGCTGCGCTCGCGCTGGCTGGTGCACGGCGCGCAGCCCATGGGCGACGAGTTGCAAAAGCTCTATGTCCGACTCAGCAACCAGTTGCAGCAGCAGGGCATAGGGCCGGCCGCCTATGGCGTGATCTCGTCGCCCGAGGCGCAGATCCGCAGACCTTTAAGCTCTTCTGCGTCTTCTGCACCATCTCCGGCGAGAGCAGCGTCGGCCGCGCCACTGGTACAGGCGACTGCTGACGTTCAAGCCATGCCCGCGCAGCCTGCGTCCGATCCAGCAGCGCCAGCGCCTTTGCTCACGCTGGACCACCTGCACCGACTGATGGTGGGTGACTATGACAACGCCGCGTCGGCCGACCCCTACACCTCGATTTTCAGTGCACTTGAGAGCGAGCACCGCGATTTCTCGCACACCGTGCCTGCAGCCATGGACTTGCTGATCGAGCTTGAGCAAAAAGCACTGGCCGCTGCTGCTGAAAAAAGGCCCAGGTCGGCGTCGCCGCAGCCCGTTGCAATGATCCGTGAACAACTCAAGACCGAAGCCCGGAGCCTGGGCCAGTCCCTGGCCATCGAGGTGGTGGGGCTGATGATCGAGCAACTGCTTGCAGACAGCCGCTTGCTGGGACCGGTCAGGCAGGTGATTGCCCACATCGAGCCGGCTTTCTTGCGGCTGGCTTTGACCGACCCGCGGTTTTTCAGTGACAAGTTGCACCCTGCAAGGCGGCTGCTGGAGGTGATCACGGCCAGCAGCCTGGCCTTTGCCCATGAAAACGCGGCGGGCTTTGCCAGCTTTATGCAAAACCTGCAGGCGGTGGCCGGCGAACTGAGCGCCCCGCACGGTGAGATGGAACCGGATTTTGCCGTCGTGCTGCAAGACTTTGAGCGCCGCCAGGCCAGCCAGGGCCAGGAAAGCACACAAGCGCAAAACCGCGCGGTGCAGGCCTTGCTGCATGCTGAGCAGCGCAATCTGTTGGCAGAAAAGATCGCGGCCGAGATCAGGCAGCGGCCAGATTTTGTCAGCGGCAACCGCATCATCAGCAGTTTTTTGACCGGGCCCTGGGCCCAGGTGATGGCCAAGGAACGCTTGCTTGGCGAGCACGCCGGGCTGGGCGCGTCCAAAGCCGTGTTCAGTCTGACGCTGGGCGATGTGCTCTGGAGTCTGGATCTGGCGCAGGCCTCCAGGCATCGCAGTCGCCTTGTCAGGATCATCCCGGATCTGCTGGGCGCGTTGCGCGAAGGCTTGCTGACCATCGACTACCCGTTGGCGCAGTCCAAGGCGTTTTTTGATGAAATGATGGCCATTCACAGATTAGCGCTCCAGGCCGAGGCACTGCCGCGCGACGCGACGCTGGCCGATGGCAGGTCCCAGATCAGAGCCGAGCTGGACCAGGCCTTTGATGCTGCACACCAGGCCAGCTACGAGCAGGGCCGAGCCCAGCTCTGGCTGGCGCCAACCGAGGCGCAGCAGTCTGGCTTCATGGACTCTGGCATGGGCCAGAGCCAGACCGGCTATGTGCAGACGCTGGCCGGCCCTACCGGCCATGATGGCGAGCTGCAAGCCCAGCCCTTGATCGGCGATGAGCGCGTGCAGCTGCCGCTGGGCGCCTGGGTGGAGCTGCTGTCAGGCGCGAGCTGGCTGCGCGCGCAGCTGACCTGGATCAGCCCGCACAACAGCTTGTTCATGTTCACCAGCGAAGGCGGACGCAGCCACTCGATGACGGCGCGCATGTTGCAGCAGTTGTTGGCGCTGGAGCGGGTCAAGCTTGTCAGCCAGCAAGGCGTGCTGACGGGCGCACTGGATGGCGTCGCCCGCGCCGCGCTGCGCAACAGCATGGACGAGCGCGCCCAGTGATGTGCGCGGCCGCGCTGTCGGTCTATGGGGCGGGTTCAATTGACAGCACGGTGTAGGTGCCGCCTATCTTGTCGGCGCTGAACCTGACCTTGTCACCCGCCTGCAGGTTGTCCAGCAGCGCGGGCTCCCGAACCTGAAACACCATGGTCATCGCCGGCATGTCGAGGTTTTTGATGTCTGCGTGCTTGAGCGTGATTTTGTTGTTTTGTCTGTCGACCTTGCGAACCTCGGCATCGGTCATGCTCGCCGCGGCCTGTGCCGCTGGCTTCTTGCCAGGTTCGAGATTTTGAGAAAAAGCGCCTGCAGCGCAAAGCACAAGTGCGCAGGCAGCTATCAATTTAAGAGTAATTGCTGATTTCATGGTGATCCTTGATCTTTGTTCAATGGCCGCTGTGAGCGCTGCCGCTGGTTGAATTGGGCTTTCTGACCTGGACTTCAACTGGCGTGGCGGGCATGTTCTGCGCCGCCATGGTTTTGCCGCCCTCGGCTGCAAAACGCGCCGGATTCGGTGCCGACCCGGTCCACTCGTAGGCGACCGTGCCGCTCGGGTGCTGGTACCAGCCGGGGTCTTTGTAGTCGCCCGCTGCCTGGTCTTTGCGCACCTTGAGCATGCTGAACATGCCGCCCATTTCCACCGAGCCAAAGGGCCCGGCGCCGCTCATCATGGGTGCGGTGTTTTCGGGTAGCGGCATGGTCATCTCGCCCATGTCGGCCATGCCGCGCTCACCCATGACCATGTAGTCGGGAATTAGCCGGGTGATTTGCTGGACCACTTCGCGGTGGTCCACGCCAATCATGGTGGGCACGCCGTGGCCCATGGCGTTCATGGTGTGGTGGCTCTTGTGGCAATGCAGCGCCCAGTCGCCTTCCTCGTCGGCGACAAACTCCATCTGGCGCATTTGCCCGACTGCAATGTCGGTGGTCACTTCCGGCCAGCGACCGGCTTTGGGCGTTGCGCCGCCGTCGGTGCCGGTCACGGTGAATTCATGGCCATGCAGATGAATCGGGTGGTTGGTCATGCTCAGGTTGCCAACGCGTAGGCGCACCTTGTCATTCTTGCGCACCACCAGCGGGTCTATGCCGGGAAAGACCCGGCTGTTCCAGCTCCAGAGGTTGAAGTCCAGCATGGTCATGATCTTGGGTGTGTAGGAGCCAGGATCTATGTCGTAGGCGTTGAGCAGAAACACAAAGTCGCGGTCAACCTCGTCGATCAGCGGGTTCTTTTGTTTGGGGTGGGTGATCCACATGCCCATCATGCCCATGGCCATTTGCGTCATTTCGTCGGCGTGCGGGTGGTACATAAAGGTGCCGGGGCGGCGCGCGACAAATTCATAGACAAAGGTCTTGCCCGGCTGTATGGACTTTTGCGTCAGGCCGGACACGCCGTCCATGCCGTTGGGCAAGCGCTGGCCATGCCAATGCACGCTGGTGTGCTCGGGCAGCTTGTTGCTCACAAAGACGCGCACCCGGTCGCCTTCAACGACTTCTATGGTCGGGCCCGGCGATTGCCCGTTGTAGCCCCAGAGGTGCGCCTTGAAGCCCGGCGACATTTCACGCACCACGGGCTCGGCCACCAGATGAAATTCCTTGACGCCCTGGTTCATGCGCCAGGGCAGGGTCCAGCCGTTGAGCGTGACGACCGGGTTGTAGGGCCGTCCGGTCTTGGGGACCAAGGGCGCCATGGTGTCTGGCGTGGCCTGAAACACCGGCTCTGGCAGGGCGGCCATGGCCACCCGGCTGACTGCAGCGGCAGCGACTGCGGTCGTCAGGGCACCAGCGCCGCTTAAAAAATGTCTTCTGTTCTTCATGCTTGGTTCATTCATGGTTGTTTGCTGCCGCCTAATGGGCCGCAGCCTCGCTGTTGGCCTGCGTGGGCGCGGTGACAGGCATGCCCGTCGGCTTGCCTGTGAGGGAGGCGCTGAGTGCGGCGTCGGCCAGCCAGAACTGCTGGGCCGCGCCAATTGAGGCGATCACGCTGGAGATCTGCTCGCGGGTGTCGGCCAGCAGTTCGAACACGCCTATCAACATGCCGTTGTAGCGCAGCAGGTTTTCTTCGGCCATGGTCTTTCGCAGCGGCACGATCTCGTCGCGGTAGTGGCGCGCCAGCTCATAGCTGGTGCGGTAGGCCGAATAGCTTTCGCGCAGCTGTGATGACGCGCCGCGAACCACGCCTTCATAGCGGTTGGCGGCCGCCAGCGACTGCGCGTTCATGGCTTCGCGCCGGTTGCCTCCCCAGTCAAAAAGTGGCAGGCGAATGTCCAGCTCAAAACCGGTTTTTGGCGTCTGTGTGCCGGCGGCGTTGTCAAATACGGTGTTGCGGCGCAGACCCAGATCCACATCGACAAGGCTGGTCAGGAGCTTCAAGCCCTGCGATTGGCCGGCCGTGGCCAGCTGCTGGCGCGCCAGTTGCACATCCAGACGCTGCTGCGCGGCCAGGCCGCTGACCACGCCCGCCTCGCGTGGCGCGCTGGGCAGCTCGGGCAGCCTGTCGGGCAGTTGCAACTGTCCGGCCTGCGCGTCGGCCAAGCCCAGCAAGCGCAGCAAGTCCTCACGGCTGGCGCTCGCAGCATGCTGGCTTGAGGCCAGCTGGGCAACGCTGTCGGCGTAAAAAACCTGCTGGCGCGCACGCTGCAGCTTGTTGAAGTTGCCGACCTGTTCCATGCGCCGCGCAAGCTCTGCGCTGGCCTGCGCCGCTTGGCTGACCTGGACGGCATATTGCAAGGACTGCTGCGCGCCTACTGCGCGCACCCAGGCCTGCCGCACCTGGGTCACTTGCGTCACCACATTGGCTGCAAGTTCAAGCCTGGCCTGGGCGACCCGGCCCTGCGCAATCTGCTGGCGCCGCGGCAGGGTCAGCAGGTCCATCAGGCCAAAGGACAGCAGGCGACCGAGTTCGAGTTCATCGCGAAAGCGGATGCGCTCAAAGCTGAACACCGGGTTGGCCAACAGGCCCCGTTGATGTGCCAGGCTCATCTCCAGCCAGCTTTGGGCCAGCAGGCTTTGCACGGCCGGGCTGTTGGCCAGCGCCAGCTGCACCGCCTCGTCCATGCTCAAGGGCCGGGCCAGCAGCTCGGCCGTGAGCAGGCTGCGCGCCTGTGCCTGCTGCGCGCTGCGGCTCAGTGCCAGCTGACCCCGGGTAAAGGCGCTGGTGCTGGCATTGGTGTCCTGCAGGCTCTGGTCTATATCTATTGCGCTGCAGCCTGCAAGTGCCAGGGCGGCGGCGGCCAGAATGCTTTTTCTAAGCGGATATTTCATGACCTGGCCCTCATGGTTTGGCATGTGCGGCGTGATCCGCGTGCGGATCCGGCGGCAACTTCACATCAGGCGCTTGCGCCGGCGGCTGGGCTGCGGGCTGCTGCGCCTGCCTGGCGTATTCACGCCAGCCGCCTATGCGGGCTGCGCTGTCGTTGGACTGCCGCCAGTTCTGCACGGGTTCTGTGGTGTAGGGCTTGTAGCCTTCGAATGCCGAGCGGTAGGCTGGCGCGGTGCTGTCGGACGCGGGCTCTGCCGCCATGGCCTGACTGCCCAGCGACAAGCTCAGCCAAGCCAGCCCTACCAGCCGGGCGCTGGCGCTTGAAAAAGTTGTGGTGTGCACAAAAAATCTCCTGAAATACATGCTGAGCGATGCTTGAAATCGCGGTGATTCCGGCGCTGCGAAGCCGAGTGGCTGCGCCGGTTGCAAGTACAGACCCAGTTAGGGCCTGAGGTTCAGGAAATGGGTGGTTTTTGGCCCAGCACTGCCTGGGCGCTGGTAAATTGCGCTGCCTCTGAAAGTGGCGGCGCTGCGGCTGTAAAAATCGCGACGACTGCCTTCATGCTGCTTGGCAAGCCGAGCGCATGACAAGCCATGCAAGACTGGCAGGAAGGGCCAGTGCCGCAATCTGTATCTTCAGCGTTATGCCCGTCTTGCCCATGAGCGGTCAGGACGCCTTGCGCGGCATGGTGACGCTCATGTGCCGCGCCGTCATGGCTGGTCGCCCGAGCCGATTCTGAGTGGTCAAAAAGACCTTTGGCGCCAGCTGAATGGGCGCCATGCGCTGCGATTTTTGTAGTATTTTGCTGGTGCGAAATGAGCACGCCTGCATCGGCGGCCATGCCTATGGCCATCACTTCTCCTGCCCAGCCGCGAAGGGGCAGCAGGAAAACCATCAGGGCAAGGAGCAGGCAGCGCATGGCCCGATGATAGTCCCATAGACGGCCAGCCGCCGCGTGGCCGGGATGACCGGGCGCATGGTGTTGAAGCCTTGTAGTCGGCCGTTTTTGAGTTGACTGATCATAGTGAGCCGGCGTCTCTCCCGCGACACGGTTTTATCCGGAGCTTCCCCGATGCGGTGTGCGGCCAGTGCGGTTAGGCTTGGTCTAATTACGCCTTGCCTGGAGACTTATTTGTCCGCTTCCGATCCTATTGCCGATCACGTTTCTGACGCGGCTGCCGCTTCTACCGCCGTTCTGGCTGGCCGTCAGGCGCTGCACCACTCGGTCTGGCCCAAACGGGTGCCGCGCAGCATCAGCCCGCCTGCCACCTCGCTGTGGCACAACCTGGCTGTCAGTGCGCTGCGCTTTCCCGACAAGCCCGCACTGGTGTTTTTTGACCGTGTGTTGAGCTACCGCGAGCTGATGCAGCAGGCCGAGGCCCTGGCCGCCACACTGTGCCGCATGGGCGTTAAAAAAGGTGACCGGGTGCTGCTCAATATGCAGAATTGCCCGCAGTGGGTGATTGCGCATTTTGCGATTCTGCGGGCCAATGCCGTGGTGGTGCCGGTCAACCCCATGAACCGGGCCGCAGAGCTCAAGCACTACATCACCGATCCGGATGTGCGCGTGGCCATCACAGCCGCAGACCTGGCGCCCGAGCTGGCCAAGGCCAATGCGCAACTGGCGCCCAGTGCGCGTTTGACGCATCTGATCGTGACGCACTACAGCGACGCGATGGGCGCGCTCCCAGAGCTTGGTGCGCCGCACCAGGTCAGCATGCCAGAGGCCTGGCGTGACTGGCTGGGCACTCGGCACGCCTTGCCGGCGCTTGAGGGCGGGACGGTCATGAGCTGGCAGGACGCCTTGTCTGGAGGCCCGGCCGGGCTGCCGGCGCACAGTGTGGGGCCGCAGGACCTGGCGGTGCTGCCTTACACCAGCGGCACCACCGGCCTGCCCAAGGGCTGCATGCACACCCACGCCAGCATCATGCACAACGCGGTGGCCACTTGTTTATGGGGTGGCAGCAGCTTTGAAAGTGTGACGCTTTCTGTCGTGCCCATGTTTCACATCACCGGCATGGTGTCTGTCATGCATGCGACGATTTACAGCGGCGCGACGCTCGTCATCATGCCGCGCTGGGACCGTGAACTGGCCGGGCAGCTGATCTCGCGCTGGCGCGTCACCCACTGGACCAACATCCCGACCATGGTGATAGACCTGATGGCTAGTCCGAACTTTTCCGCCGGGCCGCCCCAAGGAAAAGACGGCCCCCTCGGGGGGCAGGGAGCTACACAAAGTGAGCGAGCGTGGGGGCAAGCGGATACTCAATTTGACTTGAGCAGCCTGGTCTACATAGGCGGTGGCGGCGCGGCCATGCCGCAGGCTGTCGCCCAGCGGCTGCTGGAGCAGTACGGCCTGAGTTATGCCGAAGGCTATGGCTTGACGGAAACCGCCGCCCCCTCGCACAGCAACCCGCACGAGGCCACCAAGCAGCAGTGTCTTGGCGTGCCCTTCATCAGTTGCGACTCGCGCGTGATTGATCCCCTGACTCTGAAAGAAGTGCCGCAGGGCGAGCAGGGCGAAATCATCATGAGCGGCCCGCAGATTTTTCAGGGCTACTGGAAGCAAGCTGACGCGACTGCTCAGGCCTTTATTGACATCGACGGCAAGCGGTTTTTTCGCTCCGGTGATCTGGGTCGGGTCGACGAGCAGGGTTACTTTTTTCTCACCGACCGGCTCAAACGCATGATCAACGCCTCAGGCTTCAAGGTCTGGCCGGCAGAGGTCGAGGCTCTGATGTTCAAGCACCCGGCGATTCAGGAGGCCTGCATCATCTCCACCCGCGACGCGTATCGCGGCGAGTCGGTCAAGGCGGTGGTGGTGCTGCGGCAGGCGGCCAAAGGCAAGACCACAGAAGATGACATCGTCAACTGGTGCAAGGCCAATATGGCGGCCTACAAATACCCGCGCGTCGTGCAGTTTGTCGACGCCTTGCCCAAGAGTGGCGCGGGCAAGGTGATGTGGCGCACCCTGCAGGAAGCCGAAGGTCAATAATAAAAACGGCCTGCAGCGCCTATCTGACGGGTGCAAGCAGCTATTAAAAGTGTAGCAACTGACGGTGCTGCTTGGGCGGGCTTCAAAACGTTGACATTAAAAATGACGGGCAATCATTCAGTTGGAACTGCTTATTGCCCGTACTTCTCGTGCAATGGCTTATCTTTGTCCGTCGTTGACGGACACTTTTTCTTTGCTTAATCCACCCAATCGGGCGTGAACGCGACCACCTGTTCCCATGACCAAGGCAAACAAAATCTCATTGGGGCGAGGGGCATCTTGAATGCCGACTTCCATGCTGTTGAAATGACTGCGCACGTAACTGGCATGAATGTAGTGAAGTGGAACCATCAATCGGTAACCCGCACTGGCCACAGCTTTACTGGCGGGAACCATGGCTTTGGGCTCTCCGAGAATTGAGCGCATCGCCCACCCTCCGGCTTCGTGCCAAACAGCGCCGTGTTCCATTTCGCCATTCACACCCACGATGGCGGCTTTGCTGTAAACCTCGATGTTTTCTTTTCCGAGTGTGTCCACCAACTCTTGCGCTAGCAGGGTACCCAAGGTGCGCAATTCGGCCATAAAGGGCATCAGATCAGGCTCATACATGCCTGCATAAGGATTTTTTATCACTGCACAGGCAGCAGCCAGTTTGAGCGGTTTTTCTGCAACCGGCCCACCTTCGTGAAAAATGGTTTCAATGGTCAAACTACGTTTGCGAATTTCAATGCGTGACATGGGACATCCTTATTTGAATTTTATTTATTGCTTGGGAATCTTGGCGTCGTTGACAACCTGGATCCACTTTTGAGTTTCACTTGCGACCATGGTTTTCATTTCATCGGATGTGCTGCCGCGAACTTCACCACCCATGTCTTCCAAGCGAGCTTTCACCGTGGGTACCGGGAGCGCTTTTTGAACTTCTGAATTCAAGCGGTCGATCACGGCGCGTGGCGTGCCCGCAGGCGCCATCAGGCCAGCCCATGAACGCACGTCATAGCCCGGTACCCCTTGCTCGGAAACGGTGGGCACATCAGGAAGTCCTGGCCACCTTTGGGGGCCAGTGGTGGCAATCGCACGGAGCTTTCCAGCTTTGATGTTGGACATGACGGCTGTAGGTGGCGCAATGATCATTGGAATATCGCCTGCCAACAATGCAGTCAATGAAGCAGAATCACCTTTGTAGGGCACGTGTAAAAGTTGCGCCTTAGACATGCTCGCCAAAAGTTCGCCTGCCAGGTGATGCGTTGATCCAACACCAGCACTCCCATAACTCATTTGATCTGGGTTGGCTTTAGCCGCTGACAACAGGGAAGACAAATTCGTAAACTTGCTGTTAGCTGCTACCACCAAGAGAAATGGAAAATAGGTGATGGTGCTGACCATTTCAAAATCCTGGACCGTGCGGTAGGCAAGATTGTTGTAAAGCGCACCTGCAACCGCGTGGCCACCAGTGGCCAAAAGCAAGGTGTAGCCGTCTGGTTTTGCTCTTGCTACGGTAGTCGCGGCAATGGTTCCGCCGGCACCAGCTTGGGCTTCGACAACCACGGGTTGCCCCAAGCCTTTGCCCATTTCCAGGCCAACAGCCCTTGCAATGGCGTCAGCGTTGCCGCCAGGTGCAAATCCTTGAAGGATTCTGATGGGCCGTTCGGGGTAAGTTTGGGCATATCCCTGAAGTGGCAAGGCCAGTGCGCCCAAACCCAACATGACGAGTAAATTTCGACGAAGCATTTTTGTCTCCTGGTTTTAAAACGTGCAGCACCTCTATGTGTGCTTGCCCGTATGAATATCACGGTTGCATTACCAACTTCCCGCTTGCCAGTCCATGATCCAGCAACTCATGTGTCTTGCGAACATCGCTGAGTTTGAAAAGCTGGTGTGCGGGCGCTTTAACGATTCCACGCGCCATTAAATCCATCGCGTTCAGCATCAACGCTCGCCTTGCCAAAGTATCTTGATCAAACGTGTGCATTGAAAAACACCGCACGGCAAGACTTTTTCCCAGTAAATTGCGCAGCACTTTGAAGACGTCTTCAGTCGGCATGCCTTGAATAATGTTGTACGAAACAACTGTGCCCAGTGGTGCCAGGCTGTGCAAACCGTCGATCAGACTTTGCCCGCCAAGGTGATCAAAAACCAGATCAACACCTCGACCTTGGGTAATTTCATGGATCCGATCGTTCAGAGTGGTCTGTCCTGTATGGATCACATGGTCAAAACCTTGGTCAAGGGCATAACTGCTCTTTGACTCGGTCCTGCTGGTCCCCACGGTGGTGAACCCCATGCTCTTGGCAACTTGGCACAGCATGCCCGCCACGCCACCTGAAGCACCTGTAATCAGTACCGTCGGATGAACGCTTGAGGGCAGACCGGCCACACGCATCAGTGCTAATGCCAGTTGAAGGTTGGGCAAGCTCACTGCATCCTCAAAGGCAACGGCATCAGGCAATGGGTAGGGCGCCTCTTGGGGAACAACGATGGCTTCTGTGTAGCAGCCGCCTCGTTGTTCCAACTCTCTTGCACTCACCAGAACGCGGTCACCCAATTGCCATTGCTCGACCCCTGCGCCAATGGCATCAATTTCACCTGCCAACTCAGCGCCAGGAATGGCTGGTAGTGGAGGCATCCATTTGTAGGTTCCATTTCGGATAAGTACATCCGGACGCCCGACGCCAATGGCTTTCGCTCTGACTCTCACTTGTCCAATGCCTGGCAACGGGTCCGGTAGGTCCACCACGATCAAATGGTCTGGCCCACCAGGCACTTGGACTTGAATGGCTTTCATGTTCAGGTTTGGGCAGCGATGGGATTCACCAGGGTGCCGATACCTTCAATTTCAACCTCGCAAACATCACCTGGCTTCATGAACCACTGTGGCTTGCGACTCCAGCCCACGCCTGCAGGAGTGCCTGTGGCGATCACATCGCCAGGTACCAATGTGAAGATGGTGGAGGCATAACTGATAAGTTTGGCAATAGAAAAGATCATTTGGCCGGTGTGGCTCGATTGCACAACCTCACCATTAAGGCGAGTGATCAACTTGAGTTGCTGGTTGGGTTTGATTTCATCTGAAGTGACCATCCATGGACCAAATCCGCCTGTGGATTCGAAATTTTTCCCAGATGCAATTTGTTTTGCATGAAACTGCCATTCCCTGATGCTGCCGTCGTTGTAGCAGGAGTAGCCCGCCACGTGGTCAAACGCGTCGGCCTCGGATATATTGCGACCCTCTTTGCCGATGATGACGGCCAGTTCACCTTCCCAGTCGAGTGAGTTCGAAACCTTGGGGCAGATGATGGGTTGCCCATGGGCCACTTGTGATCGCCAGACGCGTAGAAAGATGGGGGGTTCTTCTGACAATTCTCGGTGCATGCCAGCAGCTAGAACTTCCTGGTGGTGATCCATGTAGTTCCGTACGGCGCAAATAATCTTCTCGGGTTTGGGGATGACAGGCAAGAAAGTGATGTCCGCTAATTTGACATCAGTGCTTCTGTTCGCCACATCTTGGCTGGCCTGAAGATAAGCACCTGATGAGATGTAATCCATCAATGTCGGGTACTGCGGTAGCGCTTTTCCTAGGTCGACGATGGCGTCGGAGCCGATCAGGGCCCCCCAGGTTTCACGGCCTTGGTGAATGAAAGAGAGCAATTTCATGGTGAGTCCTTGATTGAATCGGCTATCAGTTAACGCTGGAAAATTTCGCTTGCCACTGTTCTATAGGCATGAAGCTTGGATCGCTTCGGCATATCGCTTCGGTTTCACGCAGGATGCTTGCATCGTCCTGGCTCAGGTCCAATGGATCGCCGTGCGGCTGAGAAATATAAAAAGGCATGTCCAGGTAAATTTCAACGGTGTTGCCTTCCGGGTCCGAAAAATAGACAGACAAGGCATTGCCGTGGTTCAAGGGCAGCACTTTGCTGGCGCCCAAGGCAGTAGCTTTGTCGCGCAGGTCTCGCAATGACTGAATCGAAGGCACTGCGAAAGATAGTTGCATGACTGTGCTGAAAGTGGCCTCAATGGGACGCCCGCCTGCAATAACCAATTGGTGGTGTTGGTTGGGACTGGAGCTTAGAAAAACCAGGGGCGCTTTGAAGGTTTTACCTACTCCGCGGTCTGTCTCCACCAACCCAAAGACGGTTGTATAAAAGTGCACCATCTTCTCGACATCTGTGACATAGATACCGAAATGCGAAGGTGTAGGTTGACTGACTTTCAGCATTTGGTTCTCCTGCAGATTGTTGTAAAAGGATTCATACGCGTTTTTTCCACAGCAAAAATGCGGCCAAAACATTGGTCTGGGTACTTGAAATGTGCTCAGCAAGCAAAACGGTGGCGGTGTCGACGTCACGACGAAGGACGGCTTTCATCAACGTGCGATGTTCTTCGCCCTTCTTTTTGGAGACTGTTCTGTTGCGTGCGGCAAAGTGCCGGTATCGCTCGGCTTGATCGAAAAGACTCATGCTCCAAGCCCGTTGGCGCTCGGAAGGGCAAGCGGCAATCAAGGCAAAGTGGAAGTCCCTGTGGCGTTGGCTCCAATCCGCATCGAGCACGACTGGGCCTTGGGAAAGCCGGGACTCAATCTTCTCCAAGCGATGAAATGAGGCCACGATATGCGCCTCCCAGTTGTCATCGCCAAATAGGATGGATTCGCGTAATGCTGCAACGTCGAGCATCAAACGCATCTTTGTAATGTCGGCGATGTCATCGGGTGAGATGGGCGTAACGCGAAAGCCTCGACGTTCGTCTGATTTGACCAGGCCCTCTTGCACCAAACGATTGAGGGCTTCC
>CANEXF010000024.1 GCA_947443645.1 Comamonadaceae bacterium
AGCGCCGCGCCAGTGATGTCTGCGCCGCTGGCGGCCACGGTGTAGTTCTGCGGATCTATCAGCCAGCTGCCGTAGTTCCCGCCATTCGAGGCTGTGGTGACATGGGTGTCACTGGCCACCTTGACATGCGCAGCTGAGGTTTCTATGAAGCCGCCATGGCCGCCTTCGGGTGCAGACGCATCCAGCGTGCCGCCCACATTGACCGTGCCCGCGGCCATGCCGCCCAGCAGCGTGATCTTGCCTTCATGGTTGACCATGGTGTGGGCTTCGATCTCGCCCGAGTTATTCACCATGCTGGCCAGCAGCGTGTCTTTGGCGCCAGCGTTCATGACAACCATGCCGCCATCGGCTTTGATCAAGCCACCGTTCTCGACCAGGGTGTTCAAGACACTCTGGTCCACCACCATGCTTACGAGACTGTTGCCGTTGAAATTCAGCGTGACTGCGCTGCCGCCACCCAACATCACGCTGCCGAGCTGTGCCACTATCGTTCCCTGGTTGCCGACCTGCTTGCCCAGCAAAGCCACATAACCGCCATTGGCTGCGGTGATGGTGCCCAGATTCAGGATTCGGCCCGCACCATTGCCACTGAAGCTGCGCGCGCTGCTGTTCAAGCTGGCGTCTTTGATGTCCAGCGTAGACGCCACCACGGAGCCGACATCGATTTGCGAGCCGCTGCCAAACAAAATGCCGTTGGGGTTGATCAGGTAGATCTGGCCGTTGGCGCTGATCCGGCCCATGATCTGGCTGCCGTTGGTGTCCAGGATGCGATTGACCGCGATTGCGCTGGCCGAAGGCTGCACGAAGTTAACCGTCTCTTGCGCCCCGACGTTGAAACTTTGCCAGTTCAGTGACAGGTTCTGGCTGGTCTGCTTGATGGTGGTGCTCAGCCCGGACTGGACAATGGTGCCGGTGCCTGAACTCACCTGGCCGCCCGCAGGCGCTGCGTGGGCGGTAGAGGCCAGCAGCATGATGGCGCTTGCAATCAGTTTGTTGCTTGCGTGTTTGCCGCGACCTCGTGCTGACTCCGCAACCGCTATCCAGCTGTTGGAGGCGCGGCTCCAGACCAGGCGGTAAACCCGGTTCATACAGCCACTGCTTGCTTGGAAAACCCCAGGACATGCTCGATGTGCTGGCGAGTGGGCTCACGGCGCGACGGACAGTCGTTTTTCGTGAGCAACAAGCAAGCATTCATAGCTGCTATTGGACAGTTCCCTCAGTGTTTTTGATAGCCGTATGAGTACGTGCGTTTATCTACGCGCGTGTTTCTACGTGCATACCGCCCACTGTTGCCCCCACCGTGGCGATGGGGTTTGATTCCTCAGGTCTGCGGCGGCGCGGCCAGTTCTGAAAGGTTTATGCCGGCGCTGGCGGCCTGCTGGGCCAGCTCAATCAGTGAATCCACACCCAGTTTCTGGTAGATGCGCGAGCGATGGCCTTCGGTCGTGCGCAGGCTGATGTTCAGCTCTCTGGAAATTTTTTTGTTCGGCATGCCCGACAGGGCCAGCGACAACACCTCACGCTCGCGGCCAGTGAGATCCAATAATCTGGCCTGAAACAGCGCCCGCGCCGCGCCCGCTTCATGCTGCACAAGACTGGTTTGCAATGCACTGTGCACCAGCTCCAGCAGCAGCGCGCCGTTCACCGGCTTGGCAAGAAAGTTCACCGCGCCTTTTTGCATGGCCCCGACCGTCATCGGGACGTCGGCAAAGCCGGTCAGGAAGATGATGGGTAGGGTGATCTTGCGCGCAAGCAGTTCATCCTGGAGTTGCAGGCCACTACTGCCCGGCATGCGAACGTCCAAAATCAGGCAGCCCTGCGGGTTGGATCCGCAGGCAGCCAAAAACTCATCGGCACTGGCGAAGCAGGCGGCCGTGAGATCGGCGGTTTCCATCAGCAAGCCCAGGCTGCTGCGCATGCCGGCATCGTCATCAACAATAAATACCGTGGCTGAAGTCAAGCGCTTACCTCGAAATTGGTAAAGTAAAGTGGAAGGTGGTACCCGTTCGCTCATCCTGAGTGAGCCAGAGCTTGCCGCCGTTGGCTTCTATCAGGGCGCGGCTGATGGTCAGGCCCATACCGGTGCCATAAGACTTGGTGCTGATGAAGGGTTGAAATATTTCCTGCTCCAGGCTGGCGCTGACGCCCGGGCCATCGTCGCGCACGCTGACGACAAGCTCATCGCCGCCGGCCGCAAGCGCGCAGCTGATCCGGATCGTGCCCTCGGCCAGCCCCACCCCATGCATCGCCTGCGCACTGTTGTGAATCAGGTTCAGCAGCACCTTGGCCACTTGCAGTCGGTTCATCTTGGCGGGAGGTAAATCAGGCGCGTAATTAGCACTGATCTGGTAGCCAAACACGCCTTCTCCATGGGCGATTTGAATTGACTCCGAAACCAGGCTTTTCAAAAGTATCGAATTCCGCGTGATATCTGGCTTGCTCATGGATTGCATCAGATTTTTCAGCACGCCGCCAGCCCGTTCTATGTCGCTGGAGATGCATGTGAGCGTCTTTTTCAGCCGTTGGGATAGCTCGCTGCCGGCATCCGTACCCGCCTTGGCCAGCAGCAGTCGCTTGGCGGCCTCACACAAAATAGCGGCACTCGCCAGTGGCTGATTGATCTCATGCGCAAGTGCCGCCACGGTGTGTTGCGCCACTTGCCACACCAGCATGGCATCAAGTTCGTCGTGCAGCGCTTCCACGTCTTTTTCCCGCTGCTTGCGCTCGGTGATATCCAAAGCCACCCCCAGCATGCGCAAAGGTTTTCCATCAGCATCGCGTTCAACCAGTACGCCGCTGCCTTGCATCCAGACGCAATGACCATCCTTGTGTCGCACGCGATAGATGGCTTCATATTTGTCTGCTTTCCCTTGAAAATGACGTTCGATATTTTCCTGTATCTGGTCACGGTCCTCCGGATAAATGAGTTCCCCATAGTGGGCTTTGCTCGACGGCAGCTCGTCCACGGTGTAGCCCAGGATGCTGGCCCAGCGGGCGTCAGAAAATAGTTCACCGCTTTGAATATGCCAGTCCCATAGCGCCAAGTCTGCGCTGGACAGGGCCAAAGCAAGACGCCATTCGCCATCTTGCGATGCCATTTGGAGATTTCTCTCCGCGTCCACGTCCTGAATCGTGCCGCGCAAGCCGACGACTTCGCCTGTTTCGTCGCGTACGGGCTCTGCGTTGACTCGCGCCCACAGCTGGACATTGTCTTTGCTCTGTGTCGGCAGCAGCAAGGAAAATCCGATACCGGTGTTCAGCGTCGCCTTGGCTGCGGTCTTGATTTCCTGCCACGCTTCATCGGTGAATATCAAACAATCGCCTTTTGTAAATGGCAGCAGAATTTTGGGTCCGTACAGCCGTTGCAATTCAGCGGACGCAACAATGACGTCGGTACCGACGCCCCATTTCCAGTTACCTATTTTGGCGATGTGCTGTGCTTCACTGAGTTCAAGCGTGCGCTCCAGCAGACTTTCATTGGCCAGAAGCAGCTCTTTTGTGCGCGTCGCCAGCAGCTTGGCGGATTTCGCCATGGCCTGGCCAAGTTCATTGGTTTCACGCAGTAAAGTTGCTGGCACTGCTGGCACTGCTGGCACTGCTGGCACTGCTGGCAGGGCGGCATCGCCCAAGGCCAGCGCTGCAGCATGGAGTGCTCGCACCGACTTGGCGATACGCCTGCCCACAAGCCAGGCCGAGCTCAGACTCACACCCAGCAGCAACGCGGCCGCCAGACTAAAAAAGATCAGGTTTCGAGTCAGCGGCGCTTGAATATTGTTTTTGGGTATGCCAATGACCACGCTCCAGCCAGAGTGCGGCGAACGGCTGTAACTTGCTTGTAGCGGGATGCCGGCGCGCGTAACGAGGTCGAAGATGTCTTCAGTTTTCTTTTGCAGATGCTGCAATAAATCATAATTGGCCTGCTGGCCTATGAGTATGTCTGTGTCATGGCTTTTTGCCGCGATGTTGCCCGCGCCGTCAATAATTGCCGTGCTCGCGCCTGTGGGCAGGTGTTCCAGGTTCAGCACGCTGTCGAACTGATTGGGATCGAAGCCCACGGTCAAGGCATAGACTACTTTTTGACCCGAGAAAATCGGCGCAATGACGCCGACCCTGGTACGACCGTCTGAGGCGCGTGATACCACCCTTGCGGCAGACATCCGTCCGTTGGCAAACACGCTTTGAATTTGGTCAATATCCTGGCGCTTGGGCAAGGGCTGGCCAAAAGGCGTGTGGGCGTTGACTAACTGTTGACCTTCGGCATCGTAGAGGATGACGCTGAGATTAAGACCGGACTCACGCAGCATTTTTTCCGAGCGTTGATGGAATGCTGCGAATTCTTGCCTATGGATTGGGCCGCTGAGTGCGAGTACTTTTGCCAGCAGTTCTATCCTCGCCAGTTGCGCGTCAACGGTTTCGAGCTTGTCCCGCGCGGCCTGCAGTATGCCTTCCTGCAGTTGTGCGCGGCTGCGTTGGTATTCCGTAAAAATCAGGACGCCGACACTCAGCAGGGCAGGCAGCAAACAGGCGAGAACGAGTTTGAAGAGGAGTGCCGGTAGCGAAGGCAGCGACTTTGAACGCACTTGCGCTGCGCTTTTCTCCTCAGCATGTGCAAAAACTGAGGCTTGCATGTCGGACCAATCTGCGTTTTATGACGCATACAGCCACTGCTACGAACCTCGGGCCGGATATGGCAGGAGACAAGCAGGGTGCCTGACTATGGCACAGATCCTGATCTGTGGCACCGCTGCCGGGCGCCCGCAGTGCTTAGTCAGTTGAGTCTGCCTTATTGCAGCAGGCCTGACTGATCGAAAGAAACCGAGCTCAATTTGTCTTGGTCATGGCTTGCGTTTGCAAGGCTTTCAACAATCGCCAGGGAACCAGATTCGTCAGCCACCAGCGTTTTCACGGAGTCGGAAAATGCGTTGATAAATGCATGGTTTGACTGCGCCGCTTCCCAGAACACACTCAGAAAATGACTTCCAGCCTGGCTTTGCAACCGGGCGGATTGATGTGCGCTGTCAGCGCGGGCGGGCGAAAAAAACATGCAGCCAACAGCTGCCAGCAAGAGTAAATTTCGCATTTGAAGCCTCATCCAACAAAAAAATCAAGAACTATTCAACCGGAGTTAAGACTAGCCTTTGACGCATTACCTTGAATTGATCTGAATCAACAAGTTCAGCTTACGCTCATCGCGTGACTTGTGGGTGACATTTAAAAGACGGGGCAGTTTTATTTTTGCTGAGCTCGGCGATCACACTGGGATGCCAGCTGCCTGCACAGGGTAAACCAAGGGGGCTGTGTACACTCAAGTTTCCTAGAATGTACCGAGCTCTAGCTTGCGAATTCTTGAGTATTCAGCAGCAGTTCATTCACAGGATCATTCAGTGCGAAAAAGCAAATCCAACAGCCCCAAGCCCGATGCCTCATCGCTTGGGCAAGCCTCTTCGGGCGCCAAGGTTAACGGCAAGTCAGGTGCGGAAGCGGGCGAGGGCAAGCATGAGGGCGTGGATGCCGACGCGGCGCAAGCTAGCCGCATCATCAAGAAGTACCCGAACCGGCGTCTTTACGACACCGAGACCTCAAGCTATATCACGCTGGCCGAAGTCCGTCAGCTGGTCATGGGCAGCGCGCAGTTTGTGGTGCGCGACGCCAAGACCAATGAAGACCTCACGCGCAGCATCTTGCTGCAGATCATTCTTGAAGAAGAGTCTGGCGGTGAACCGATGTTCACAGAAGCGGTGTTGGCCAACATCATCCGTTTTTATGGCAATGCCATGCAGAGCTTCATGGGCGCTTACCTCGAAAAAAACGTCCAGAGTTTCATGGACCTGCAAGTCAAGATGGCCGAACAGTCCAAAGGGCTGAGTCCCGAGATGTGGGCGCAGTTCATGAACGCGCAGTCACCCATGATGCAGGGCATGATGGGCACTTATGTCGAGCAGTCCAAAGGTGTTTTCACCCAGATGCAGGAACAGATGCAAAAGCAAAGTGAGCAGATGCTGGCGGCTTTCGGGCTCAAGCGCTGAGGGCGTCCATCCATCCAGGTTCAGGGCGCCTTGCCCTTGATCCCGGCCATTGAATTCCTGGACATCCTCGTCAATTCCTGCGCTCTGAGACAATAGGGTATGAGCGAAGTTAACTCCCTATCCCCATCCATGACTGGCAAGCCAGCACCCAAGGTCGGCTTTGTCAGCCTGGGTTGCCCCAAGGCCTTGACCGATTCCGAATTGATCCTCACGCAACTTAGCGCCGAGGGCTACCAGACCTCCAAGACCTTTGAAGGCGCTGACCTGGTCATCGTCAACACCTGCGGTTTCATTGACGATGCCGTCAGGGAAAGCCTGGACACCATTGGCGAGGCACTGGCGGCCAACGGACGCGTGATTGTCACCGGCTGTCTGGGCGCCAAGGCCGGCGAAGACGGCGGCAACATGGTGCGTCAGATGCACCCCAGCGTACTGGCTGTGACGGGACCACACGCGACCCAGGAAGTCATGGATGCGGTGCACCTGAACTTGCCCAAGCCGCATGACCCTTTCGTGGACTTGGTCCCCAATTCATTCGGCATTGCTGGCATCAAGCTCACGCCGCGGCATTATGCCTATCTCAAGATCAGCGAGGGTTGCAACCACCGCTGCACCTTCTGCATCATTCCGTCCATGCGCGGCGACCTGGTGTCGCGGCCGATTGGCGATGTGCTCAATGAGGCGCGCGCGCTGTTCGAGGGCGGCGTCAAGGAATTGCTGGTGATCAGCCAGGACACCTCGGCTTACGGCGTTGACGTCAAATACCGCACGGGCTTCTGGGACGGCAAACCCATCAAGACCCGCATGCTGGAGCTGGTGCAGGCGCTGGGTGAAATCGCCCAACCTTTTGGCGCTTGGGTCCGTTTGCATTACGTCTATCCCTACCCAAGTGTCGACGAGGTGCTGCCATTGATGGCGACGGGCATGGTGCTGCCTTACCTGGACGTGCCTTTGCAGCACAGCCATCCAGACGTGTTGAAGCGCATGAAGCGCCCGGCCAGTGGCGAGAAAAACCTGGAACGCATCTCGCGCTGGCGTGAGATTTGCCCCGAGATCGTGATTCGCAGCACTTTTATCGCGGGTTTTCCGGGTGAGACCGAGGCGGAATTCGAGCACCTGCTGGACTTCATGCAGGAAGCAAAAATTGACCGTGCCGGCTGCTTTGCCTACAGCGCAGTAGCTGGTGCGACCGCCAACGATATTCCCGGCATGCTGCCGATCGAGTTGCGCGAGGAGCGGCGCGCCCGTTTCATGGCGGTCGCTGAAGCCGTATCAAGTCAGAAGCTGCAGCAGCGCGTGGGCGCGACCATGCAGGTGCTGGTGGATTCTGCGCCGGCGCTGGGCCGAAAAGGTGGCTTGGGCCGCTCGTATGCTGATGCGCCGGAAATCGACGGCGTGGTCAAGTTGCTGCCGCCAGAAAAAATCAGCAAGACGCTCAAGGTTGGCGAGTTCACCAAAGCGCGTATTGTTGGAACCCAGGGACACGATCTGATTGCCGTGCCGTTCTGATCTGCCTTGATTTGCTTGCCTGCCCCGCACTGAACATGCGGGCAGGCAACAACAAAGCCATTGGGCCACTGGACTAGAGTGACTCAGACAACAAAAAAGCCACTGGGTTACAGTGGCTTTTAATGTTTATCTTCAATGTTGATCTATGGTGTTTCAATCAACTGGGTAATCTTGGTGCCCGGGAGAGAACTCGAATCTCCACATCTTGCGATACACGGACCTGAACCGTGCGCGTCTACCAATTCCGCCACCCGGGCACAGCTGAAAGTGTACCATCACATCAGTGACTAATCGGGACGGAACAAGAAAAATCGTCCTGAAATATTTCGGTCGCATACTTAGTATCAACAGCACATTAAAAAATAACTTCACCAGAAGAGTCTTCTATCAAAACAACTCATTCACATTCCGGGGCCTCGTCCGGACTCCTTGCAGAATTCGAGGGAACCGTTTCTGGCCATCGTGATGGCCATGGCTTTGTCGTTCGTGACGACGGCGAGCCCGATATCTATTTGCCGCCCAATGAAATGCGCGCGGTCCTGCACAAAGACCGGGTCAAGGCGCGTATCGTCCGGCACGACCGCAAGAACCGGCCCGAGGGACGGGTCACCGAAATTCTGGAGCGCTCGCCGAATCCCATCATTGGCCGTCTGCTGCAGGAAAGCGGTGTCTGGCTGGTGGCGCCTGAAGACAAGCGCTACGGTCAGGATGTGTTGATCCCAAAAGGCGCCACAGGCGGCGCCAAGACCGGGCAGGTGGTGGTGGTCCAGTTGACCGAGCCGCCAGCGCTGTATGGCCAGCCCGTGGGCCGGGTCAAGGAAGTACTGGGCGAGATGGACGACCCGGGCATGGAAATTGAAATCGCGGTGCGCAAATATGGCGTGCCGCATGAGTTCAGCGATGCTGCCATGGCGCTGGCGCGCACCCTGCCTGAGGCTGTGCGTCCGGCTGACAAGAAAGGTCGCGTTGATCTGACCGATATTGCCCTCGTCACCATTGATGGTGAAGACGCGCGCGACTTTGACGATGCGGTTTACTGCGAGCCGGCCAAGGTTGGCCGTGGCAAGGGTTGGCGCTTGCTGGTGGCGATTGCCGACGTGAGCCACTATGTAGAAACCGGCAGCGCGATTGACATCGACGCCTATGACCGGGCCACCAGCGTGTATTTCCCGCGCCGCGTGATTCCCATGCTGCCCGAAAAGCTCTCCAATGGCTTGTGCTCGCTGAACCCGAATGTCGAGCGCCTGTGCATGGTTTGCGACATGCTGGTCAATGCCAAGGGCGAGGTTCACGCCTACCAGTTTTATCCGGCCGTGATGTTCAGCAAGGCGCGCTTTACCTACACCGAGGTGGCAGCCATTCTGGCCAACACGCGTGGCCCGGAAGCGGCTCAGCGCAAGGACCTGGTGCCGCATCTGCTTGATCTGCATGACGTCTACCAGGCGCTGCTCAAGGAGCGCGGTGTGCGTGGCGCGGTCGATTTCGAGACCACCGAAACCCAGATCATCTGTGACGAGGCCGGACACATTGAAAAAATCGTGCCGCGCACCCGCAACGTAGCGCACCGGCTGATCGAGGAAGCCATGCTGGCGGCCAATGTCTGCTCGGCAGACTTCATCTCCGAGAGCAAGCACATTGGCCTGTTTCGCGTGCATGAGGGTCCGACGCCCGAGAAAAAAGACATGCTGCGCAACTACCTGAAGGCGCTGGGTCTGGGCATGACCATCACCGACGAGCCGACACCGGGCGAGTTCCAGCAGATCGCCATGGCCACCAAAGACCGGCCAGACTCTGCGCAAATCCATTCCATGCTGCTGCGCTCCATGCAGCAGGCGATTTACACGCCCATGAACAATGGCCACTTTGGGCTGGCTTACGAGGCTTACACCCATTTCACCAGCCCGATTCGCCGCTATCCGGACCTGCTGGTGCACCGTGTGATCAAGGCCGTGCTGAGCAAGTCCAAATACCAGCTGCCGGTCTTGCCTACGCCTGGCGAGGCCGAGGCCAAGCTGTCCAAACGGCTGGCTTCGAGGGTCAAGGACCCGGAGCAGAAACCGAAAAAGGCCACCGCTGACCAGCTGGCCTGGCAAGCGGCCGGCCTGCATTGCAGCGCCAACGAGCGCCGCGCTGACGAAGCCAGCCGCGACGTCGAGGCCTGGCTCAAATGCAAATACATGCGCGAGCATCTGGGCGAGGAGTTCGGCGGCGTGGTGACGGCGGCCACCGGCTTTGGCATCTTTGTGACACTTGACGCGATGTATGTCGAAGGCCTGGTGCATATCACCGAGCTGGGCGGCGAGTATTTCCGCTTTGACGAGGCGCGCCAGGAGTTGCGTGGCGAGCGTACCGGCCTGCGCTATGCGATTGGCACCCGCGTCAGGGTGCAGGTCAGCCGCGTGGACCTCGATGGCCGCAAGATTGACTTCCGCCTGGTGCACGAGGGTGAAAGCCTGCAGGGCGTCACGGGCCGGGCCATGAAGGACAAAACCGGCGGTCATGCCTCGGAGTTGCCCGCTCAGGAGCGCGCCGCGCCGCGTGGTGAGGGCCATGGCCCTGACAAGCGTGCTGCCTCGCGCACAAGCGGTCGCAGCGATCGTGGTGATCGCAGCGAAAGAAGCGCTAGCCGAAGCCTGCCTTCACCGATTCAGGCGCTCAAGGCCGCGGTAAAGAAGGCAGCCGGCAAGTCGGCGGCCAAGTCGCCTTCCAAGACCAGCCGCAAGCCGGGCAAGAAGGCGCGCCGCTAGGGCGTTGCTGACAACATTCATCTTTTCGGGCAGTTTGGGTCATTTATGCTGATGCGGATTCTGGGTTTTGTTCTTGAAACATTGTTCTTTGTGCTGGTGGGCGCGGCGCTGCTGCGTGCCTGGATGAACTGGCTTCGCGTCAACATGAGCGCGCAGCCGGGCCGCTTTGTGATGGCGGTGACGGACTGGCTGGTCAAGCCCTTGCGGCGCGTGTTGCCCAGGGCTGTTAGCCAGTCAAAGATCGATTGGGCCAGTCTGCTGGCGGCTTTTTTGCTGGCACTGGCTTACGCACTGATCTGGGCCTTGTTGTTCGGGCTGCTGCTGGGCGCCAGCGCCACAGGCGAGTTGTCCGGATTCGAGCCAGCGTCTGTGCTGCCACTGCTGGCCTTTGCGCTGAAGATGCTTGTCCGGGTGGCCCTGCAGACGATGTTGATGCTGGTGTTTGGCTTTGCCATCTTGTCGTGGGTACAGCCTGGGTCGGCGGCTTATGTGCTGTTGGGGCGCCTGACCTGGCCCCTGATAGAGCCTTTGCGCCGCGTGCTCCCAGCCGTTGGCGGCGTCGACCTTTCGGCACTGGCGCTGATTTTGCTGCTGCAAATCGGCCTGATGGTGCTGGGCTGAAGCGCGGCCCTTGCTTTCTTTAACGCTTAAGTGACAAGCATCGCCAGCGCTGAAGCGCTGAGCGTCTCACCGGGTCTGCTCCTGGCCCAGTTATCAGCTTGCCTGCCGTGCTCAAACACCGCGCTGCAGGCCGCGTCAAAAGCATCCAGGCCACCGGCCATGCAGGCGCCAATCAGGCCTGCCAGCACGTCGCCGGTGCCGGCTGTGGCCAGCAAGGCATTGCCCGTGGCGTTGATGCAGCTGATCTGTCCCAGGGCGGCGATCACGCTGCCAGAACCCTTGAGCACCACGACCGCCTGAAACTGTTCGGCCAGCTGGCGTGCAGCGCCCAGCCGGTCGGCCTGGACAGCTGCGGCGCTGGTTTGCAGCAGGCGCGCGGCCTCCAGTGGATGCGGTGTCAGCACTGTCAGGTAGCCGCGGCCGTTGCGCGCCTTGAGCTGGGTTTGCAGCTGGCTGTCGCTCGCAATCGCATTGAGCGCGTCGGCATCGAGCACCAGCCGACTGGCGGTGGACAGCACCTTGGGCAGCACGCCCCTGACTGCCTGCCCGCCGCCGCAGCCGCAGACCAGCACCTGGTGCTTCAAATCCAGCGCATCTGGGCTGCGAAACATCAGTTCGGGCTGCAGCAGGTCGACCGTCACGCTGCCAGCCTCGCCTGGCGCGTCGAGCAAGGCGACATAGACCTTGCCCGCGCCTGCGTGCAAGGCCGCACGTGCGGCCAGCAGGGCCGCGCCTGTCATGTGGCTGTGCGCTGCGCTTTCGCCGCCCAACACGGCAACATCGCCAAAGCTACCCTTGTGGCTGGCGTGCGCCGCTGTTGCGCGCGGTGGCAGCGCTGCGCGGTCTGCGCCCAGCAGCCAGGCGCTGGGCGCGATCAAGCCGGCGCTGGCTGCGCTCTTGACGCCAAGATCGTCAAACCAGACTTCGCCGGCCAGGTCCCGGCCGTGGGCTGTGAACAGGCCCGGTTTAAGGGTCAGCAGGCTCAAGGTAAAAGTGCTCTGGGCGACCGTGGTTCGGGCGCGAGCAGCTATTGATTTTGTAGTGACGTGTCCGACTTTGGCGCTGTCGTTGTCGTTCCGGCTGGACGCGCCGGTATCGGCATCCAGCCCGGTGGGCAGGTCGACGGCCAGGCAGGCCGCGCCGCTTTGCTGCATCAGCCTCAGCCAGTGCTGCATCAGCGCCGTGCTGTCGCGTCTGGGGTCCAGGCTGGCGCCTATGCCCAGCAGGGCGTCAATGCAAAAGTCGAAGGCCTCTGGCGCGTGCTGGCTTATTTGCAGGCCGGCGGCCAAGGCGCGTTCGCGCGCGGCCTGCGCGTCGGGCGGTGATTGCGTCTTGCCGGCCGGCAGCCCGGTCCAGCTCAGCAGCACGGTTTTGCCCCACCGGTGCAGCTGCAGCGCCGCCTCGAAGCCGTCGCCGCCGTTGTTGCCCGGCCCACAGGCGATCCAGATGCGCTGGGCGTGTGGCGCGAGCGCGAGCGTCAGGCGCGCCACCGCCAGGCCGGCGCGCTGCATCAGGGTTTGCGGCGGCAGATCGGCTGCTGCGAGTTGCTCGATCTGCCGCGTTGCCGCGACGTTCAGCAGTGGCTGGCTGCTTGACGGATTGGATGCGCTGGAGATTCTTTGCATCCGGCCGATTGTGATGCTTTGGCCGACTGGCCGGCTGATCCTGGTCAAGCGCCTGGCGGTCATCGGACGCTTTTTGATCCGCCTCAGGCGAGTCGGCTGATGTCCAGGCCTTGCATGTCAATTTCGGCCGTCTTGCCGCCCATCTGGTCGGCCAGCGCGCGCGCGCTGCCGCAGCTGAGCGCCCAGCCGCTGGAGCCGTGCCCCAGGTTGAGCCACAGTCCAGGCAGGCCGCTGGCGCCTATGATGGGCGGGCCGTCCGGCAACATGGGCCGCGCGCCTTTCCATTCCTGGGCATGGGCGGCCAGGCCGGAATGCTGGGCCGCGCCGGGAAACCAGTCGTGCAACACCTTGTAAAGCGTCTGGATGGAGGCGGCGCGCTTGTTGGCAAGTGAGCCGCCAATTTCTGCGCTGCCAGCGACGCGCACCCGGTTGCCCAGGCGGGAAATCGCCACCTTGTAGCGCTCGTCCATCAGTGCGCTGCGCGGTGCGTTCAAAGGCTCGCGTATCGTCGCGCTGATGGAGTAACCATAAACCGCGACCATCGGAATCTTCAGGCCCAGTGGCTTGAGCAGCTGGGCCGATGCCAGACCGGCGCACATCACGAGCCGGTCAAAGCTGCGCGGGCGAGCCTCGCCTGCTATTAAAAAGCTAGCTGCCTGCGACGGTTCTATATGCGCTACGGTCTGGTTGAATTCGAATTTCACACCCATGCGCTGGGCCTCGGCCTTGAGCAGCAGGGCAAACTGCCGGCAATTGGCGACTTCATCGTCGGGCAGGTGCAGTCCGCCCAAAAAGGCGGTGTCAGGATTGATGGCCGGCTCAATCAGTCGCGCCTGCTCGGCGTTGACCTCGCGAAACGCCACGCCGGCATCGCGCAGCACCTGCAGGCCTGGCTCTATCATGCGGCGGTCTTTTTCATCGCGCAGCAAGACCATATAGCCGGCGCTGCGGTCGTATTCGAGCTTCAATTCGGCGCTGATCCTTTGCAGGCGTTCGCGGCTGTAAAACGCCAGGCGCTGCATGTGGCTGCGATTGGCCAAGTAGGTGCTCAGCTTGCAGGACTGGTACCACTTCCACATCCAGGCCAGCTCGGCCAGCGACAGCGGCAGGCTGATTTTGACCGGTGCGTGGCGGCGCAGCAGGTGGCTCAGCACCTTGCCCGGCATGCCGGGCGCGGCCCAGGGTGTGACATAGCCGGGCGACATGATGCCGGCATTGGCAAAGCTGGTTTCTTCGGCGGCGGCGCCCCGGCGTTCAAAAACCGTGACCTCGTGGCCGTCGCAGGCCAGTTCATAGGCTGTTGTGATGCCGACGATGCCGGCACCAATGATGGCAACCCTCATGCGGGGCGGCCGGTTGCTGCTGTGCTCTGGTCAGTAAAGCGCTGGCTGGAAATCTGTTGTGGCATCGGTTATATAAGCAAATAAAGGCTGTAACGCCCGGCTGACCGGCGCAAGCAGCTATTGTTTTTGTAGTGATTGGCGCAGCGCCGCTTCCACCTGAAGCCCCAGATCCAGCACCGCGTCGTCGTGCAAGGCGGCATGCCAGAGCATCAGGCCGACAGGCAATTGCTCAGGGCTATGGCAAGGCAGGGAGATCGCGCAGCCGTCGAGCATGTTAACCACCGCCGGGTTGCGCAGCAAAAGTGCGTTGACGCGAAAGAACTCGGTGTCGTCGTTCAGCACGCTGGCAATCGAGGGTGCCACCATGGGTACGGTGGGTGACAGCACGGCGTCGAAGCCGGCCAGGCGTGCCCCCATGCTGGCGATCCATTGCCTGCGCGCGGCGAGCAGATCAATGTAGTCGGCGGCGCTCATTTGCGCGCCGCGCAAAATTCGCAGCGCCACGCGCGGGTCGTACTCGACCTGATGTTCGGCAATTAGATGGCGGTGCCAGGCGTAGCTTTCGGCGGCCGACAAGCCGCCGCTGGCGTTGATGCTGGCCAGCGCGTTGAGCTCGTCAAGCGCTATCTCCTGAATCTGCGCGCCTGCTTGCCGCAGCACGCTTAGCGCGCGCTCAAAAGCCTGGCTCACGCTGCTGTCCAGTCCGTCCTGCATCAGCGTGCGGGCCACGGCGAGCTTGCAGGCTGACAGCGGCTTGCCGGCCAGCTGCACGCGGCGCGCGGCAAGCACCTCATGCACGCTGACGGCGTCGCGCACCGAGCGCGTGAGCGCGCACACCGTGTCCAGGCTGGTCGACAGTGGCAGCACGCCGCTGGTGGGCACGAGTCGGGCCGTGTTCTTGAAGCCGACGATGCCGCACAGCGCCGCCGGGATGCGAATCGAGCCACCGGTGTCCGAGCCCAGGCCCACCAGGGCCGCTCCGGTGGCCACTGACACCGCAGCGCCCGAGGACGAGCCGCCCGAAATGCGCTCGACAAGGGCGTCCGCCGGATTGACCGGCGTGCCATAGTGCGGGTTGAGGCCTACGCCCGAAAACGCGAATTCCACCATATTGGTGCGCGCCGTCAGCACAGCGCCTGCAGCCCGCAACCGGGCAACTGCGGTGCAGTCGCTCAGCGCCGCAGGCGCATGGGCCAGCACGGTTGAGCCGGCGGCAGTGGTTTCCCCAGCTACGTCGAACAAGTCCTTGATGGACACAGGAACGCCTGCCAGCGGCAGCTCGGGCTTGTTCAAGCCATGCTTTTCAAGGGACTTTGGCGCGGTGCCCGCAAACCAGCGCGTGGCGCTTTCGGGCATAAAGACATGGCGGCAACGCTGGCTTTGGGCCACGCTCAGCGCGTGCGCAAGCAGCTCGGCCGGGCTGGTCTGGCCCGACCTCAGGGCCAGCTGCGTAGCGTGCAGGTCTATGGCGCCTTCAGCGCGAATATTGCCGGGGTAGGGTGTCTGGCTCATGGGTGGGGATGTTATACTCAGCAGGCTTAGCAATTGGCACTGTGCCGCTTGCCGAGCAAATCGCAAATCAGCCACTCAAGGTGTCGCCCGCAAGTCCGTCCAAGACGGTTTTCAGGTGATAAGCGCTGATTTTAGAAACAACCTTTGGAGTATTTATATGTCGACAAGCATGCGTGAAATGCTGGAAGCTGGCGTCCACTTTGGTCACCAAACCCGCTTCTGGAACCCGAAGATGGCCCCTTACATTTTTGGCCATCGCAACCGTATTCACATCATCAACCTGGAAAAATCGCTGCCGATGTACCAGGAGGCGATGAAGTTCGCCAGGCAGTTGTCTGCTAACCGCGGCACCATCCTGATGGTCGGCACCAAGCGCCAGGCGCGCGAGACCATTGCCATGGAAGCCAAGCGAGCTGGTGTTCCCTTTGTGGACCAGCGCTGGTTGGGCGGCATGCTGACCAACTTCAAGACTGTCAAAACCTCGATCAAGCGTCTCAAAGAGATGAAAGCCCAGCAAGAAGCTGGTCTGGACTCCATCAGCAAAAAAGAACAGCTGACTTTCAAGCGCGAAATCGACAAGCTTGAAAAAGACATTGGCGGCATTCAGGATATGACGGCTCTGCCGGACGCTATTTTTGTGATTGACGTGGGTTTCCACAACATTTGCGTCCTGGAAGCCAAGAAACTGGGCATCCCATTGATCGGTGTGGTTGACTCCAATCACTCGCCTATCGGTATCGATTACGTGATCCCCGGTAACGATGACTCGTCCAAAGCGGTTGCCTTGTACGCTCGCGGTATCGCTGACGCGATCATCGAAGGTCGTGCCAATGCCGTGAACGACGTCGTCAAGATGGTTCAGGCTGAGAGCAAGGATGAGTTCGTGGAAGTCCAGGGCGCTGCTGCCTGATAAGGGACGGCTGGCAGGCCAGGGCGCTATGCCAGACGATAAAAGGGGCTCCAGTAGCCCCTTTTTCACAGGTGAACAGGCAAATTTTTGAAAACTTGATGGCATGCACGGTGGCGCCAAGGCGCCAAACGATGCCGCAACGACAAACGGAGAATTGAAAATGGCTATTACTGCAAGCATGGTCGCCGAACTGCGCGCCAAAACCGACGCTCCCATGATGGAGTGCAAAAAAGCATTGACCGAGGCCGATGGCAACTTCGAAAAAGCCGAAGAAATCCTGCGCGTCAAGCTGGGCAACAAGGCTGGCAAGGCCGCCTCACGCATCACGGCTGAAGGCGTGGTTGCTGCGCATCGCGAAGGCGACGTCGGCGCGATGGTTGAAATCAACTGCGAAACCGACTTTGTCACCAAGAACGACAGCTTCCTGGCTTTTACCCAGGCCGTTGTTGAAGGCATCGTGAAGCACAACCCTGCAGACGTGGCCGCCATTGGCGCCATGCCTTTGTCGCTCGACGGTTTCGGCCCTACGGTTGAAGACGTGCGCAAGGGTCTGATCGGTAAGATCGGCGAGAACATGGCTGTGCGCCGTTTCAAGCGTTTTTCCGGCAGCTCACTGGCTTCTTACCTGCACGGCACGCGTATTGGCGTGGTGGTCGAATTTGAAGGCGACGAAAGCGCTGCCAAAGACGTCGCCATGCATGTGGCTGCAATGAAGCCGGTGTCGCTGTCCAGTGACCAGGTGCCAGCCGAGCTGGTGGCGCGCGAGCGTTCTGTTGCTGCGGCAAAAGCTGCTGAAGATGCGTCCGTGGCGGTTGCTGCTGGCAAGCCGGTTCAGTCCGCTGAAATCGTTGCCAAGCGCATCGAGGGCGGCGTGCAGAAGTACCTCAAGGAAGTCAGCTTGCACAACCAGAGCTTTGTCAAGAACGACAAGCAGACGGTCGAGCAGATGCTCAAGGAGCGTGCGACCACGGTCAAGTCCTTCACGCTGTACGTGGTGGGCGAAGGCATTGAGAAGAAGGTTGACGATTTCGCTGCTGAAGTTGCAGCGCAGATCGCAGCCGCCAAGGCCGCCTAAGCATTTCAGCCCAGCCGGAAGGCCGCTAAACTTCAAATCACAACCCAACCCAGAAAGCCCTTACATGCCAGCCTACAAGCGAATCTTGTTAAAACTGTCAGGTGAGGCGCTGATGGGGGATGATGCCTTTGGCATCAACCGCGCCACCATCGTACGCATGGTCGAAGAGATTGCCGAAGTCGCCCGCATGGGTGTCCAGATGGCAGTGGTTATTGGCGGCGGCAATATTTTTCGCGGCGTCGCGGGCGGCTCTGTCGGCATGGACCGTGCGACAGCGGACTACATGGGCATGCTGGCAACCGTGATGAACGCGCTGGCGCTCGGCGACACCATGGACAAGGCCGGCCTCACGCCGCGCGTGATGTCTGCCATTGGCATTGAGCGCATTGTCGAGCCCTATGTCAGGCCCAAGGCGCTGCAGTATCTCGAAGAGGGCAAGGTCGTGATTTTCGCGGCTGGCACCGGCAACCCGTTTTTCACCACCGACACCGCCGCTGCATTGCGCGGCGCTGAAATCGGTGCTGAAATCGTCCTGAAGGCAACCAAGGTTGACGGCGTGTACAGCGCCGATCCGAAAAAAGACCCGCACGCCACGCGCTACACCAGCATCACTTTCGATGAAGCCATGGGCAGAAATCTTGAAGTCATGGATGCCACGGCGTTTGCGCTTTGCCGCGACCAGAAGCTTCCGGTCAAGGTGTTCAGTATTTTCAAACACGGCGCGCTCAAGCGCGTGGTGATGGGCGAGGACGAGGGAACGCTGGTTCACGTCTGAGCCGCATGGCATAAGATTTTCCCATTCGACTAAAAAAAATCCGGAGTTTCGATCATGAGCATTGTTGAGATCAAGCAAAACGCAGAGCAAAAAATGCAGCAGTCTGTGGACGCGTTCAAAAACAGTCTGACCAAAATCCGTACGGGGCGCGCCAATCCCGGCTTGCTCGATACCGTGCAAGTCGATTACTACGGCTCCATGGTTCCCATCAGCCAGGTGGCCAATGTGTCGCTGCTCGACGCGCGCACCATCAGTGTCTCGCCTTGGGAAAAAGGCATGAGCGCCAAAATTGAAAAAGCCATTCGCGACTCCGATCTGGGTCTAAACCCCGCATCGCAGGGTGATCTGATTCGTGTGCCGATGCCGGCCATGACAGAAGAGCGCCGCAAGGAACTCACCAAAGTTGTCAGAGGCGAGGGCGAGCACGCCAAGGTGGCGATTCGCAACCTGCGCCGCGATGCCAATGAGGGCATCAAAAAACTGGTCAAGGACAAGCTCGCTTCCGAGGACGACGAGCGTCGCTCGCAGGAAGATGTGCAAAAATTCACCGACCGTTTCATTGCCGAAGTGGACAAGCTGGTCTCGGGCAAGGAACATGACATCATGGCGGTCTAGATTGCCCCCACGCTTGCCACTTCGTGTGCTGCGCTGCCCCCCGAGGGGGCTGAACTGCGCTCGGGGCGGCCCTTCGCTTGTTCGATTGCCCCCACGTTCGCTCGCTTCGCGTAGCTCTCTGCCCCCCGAGGGGGCCGCGGCGCCTGCGGCCCGGCGAAGCCGGTTCCGCGGCCCCTGCTTGAAAAGACGCTTGTCCACAAGCACTGACTGACTGTCGACATGGCTCAAACAAGCTCTACCGCCGTTCCGCACCACCTTGCCATCGTGATGGACGGCAATGGGCGATGGGCCAACAAACGTTTCTTGCCGCGCGTTGCCGGCCACAAGCAGGGTGTTGATTCGCTGAGCCGCTGCGTGCAGGCTTGCATCACAAGAGGCATCGCCGTGTTGACGGTGTTTGCGTTCTCGTCCGAGAACTGGAATCGGCCCGATGAGGAAGTTTCCGGGCTGATGGAGCTGCTGGTGCTGGCGCTGTCCAGGGAAGTGCCGCGGCTCAAGGCCAACGGCGTTCGGCTGTATTTTGTCGGCGACCGGGCGCGGCTGTCCGACAAGGTTCAGGCTGGCCTGGAGCGGGCGGAACTCAGCACCGCTGAAAACCAGCGCCTGGTCCTCAACGTCTGCTTTAACTACGGTGGCCGCTGGGACATTGCCCAGGCAGCGCAAAAGCTGGCAAGCAGCGGGCAGGCCGTGACTGAAATAGCGCTTGATCGGGCGATGGCTTTGGCGCATGTGCCTGACCCAGACCTGGTGATTCGCACCGGTGGCGAGTTTCGCATCAGCAATTTCCTGCTCTGGCAGGCCGCTTATTCAGAACTGTATTTTTCCGACAAGCTATGGCCGGATTTTGACGAAGCCGCGCTGGACGAGGCGATTGCTGTTTACAGCAGTCGCGAGCGGCGTTTTGGCCAGACCTCGGCGCAACTGCGCGACCCGTCCGACGGCCCTCAAATCAAACATGTGAAGGTCGCCTGATGCTCAAACAACGTGTGATCACCGCCATTGTCTTGCTGGCCATCTTGCTGCCGGCGCTTTTCTACCGCTCGCCCGAGCCCTTTTGCGCACTGGCTTTGGTGCTGATCGCAGCTGGCGCCTGGGAGTGGGGTCGGCTGAACGGCTGCAAGCAGGCGGTGTCGCTTTTACTGGCTCTGGCTTGCGTATTGGCTTGCGGCTTGTCGTGGTATGCCGGACTGCTGGACCAGTCGCTGCGTCTGTTGTGGCTTGCTGCAGGCGCGGCTTGGGTGGTTGCCGGCGCCTGGCTGTTGCGCCAGGGTGTGCCGGGCTGGTCGCGGCTTCCCAAGGCCTTGCGCCTCGGTGGTGGCCTGATAGCGCTCTGGCTGGCGTGGCTGGCGCTGGCGCAGGCCCGCGTCATGGGCATCAACTTGCTGCTGTCCATCATGCTGCTGGTCTGGGTGGCAGACATTGCGGCCTACTTTGCGGGCCGCACGCTCGGCGGACGTTTTAGCAAAAGCAAATTGGCGCCCAGCATCAGCCCCGGCAAAAGCTGGGAAGGTGTGTGGGGCGGCATGCTGGGCGTGCTGCTGCTGGCGCTGCTCTGGCTGGCGCTGGATCGCGCCCAGGCCCAGGCTGGCGGCGTGAATATTTTTGCTGGCAGCCTTTATGCGCGCTTGTGGACGCAGCAGGGCGCCGTGGTGCTGCTGCTGGCGCTGGTGTTTCTGGCTGCCATGAGTGTTGTTGGCGACCTGGTGGAGTCGCTGATCAAACGCAGTGCCGGTGTCAAGGATTCGAGCGCTTTGCTCCCCGGCCATGGCGGCGTTCTGGATCGGGTGGATGCGCTGCTGCCAGCCTTGCCGCTGGCCATGATGCTGGTCAGTCTTTAGGCCTTAGCGGGCATTACCCAAGGCATCAGGTTTTTCATGCACTCTCTGCCCCATCCAAAGCAACGCATCACCGTCCTGGGCTCTACCGGTTCTGTAGGCGTCAATACGCTGGACGTGATTGCCGGCCATCCAGAGCGCTTTGAGGTGTTTGCCTTGAGCGCGGCGACGCAGGTCGAGCTGATGCTGGCGCAATGCATGCGCTTCAAGCCCCGCTATGCCGTGATGGTCAGCGCGCCGCACGCGCTGCTGCTGGCCGAAAAAATAAAGCATAATGGGCTTGTGACACATGTCCTGCGGTCGCCTGATGCTCTTGAAATAATAGCGTCGCATGACGATGTTGATGCCGTGATGGCGGCCATTGTGGGCGCTGCGGGCCTGGCGCCCTGCATGGCCGCAGCGCGCGCCGGAAAACGCCTGCTGCTGGCCAACAAGGAAGCCCTGGTGGTCGGCGGCGAGGTTTTCATGCAGGCCGTGCGCACAGGCGGCGCCCAGCTGCTGCCCATAGACAGCGAGCATTCCGCGGTATTCCAGTCGCTGCCGGAAGACCCCGCGACGTGGGCCGAGCGCGTCGAGAAGATTGTGCTGACGGCCTCGGGCGGGCCGTTTCGCACCCGCGACCCGTCGACCCTGCGCGAGGTCACGCCAGAAGAGGCCTGCGCGCACCCGAACTGGGTCATGGGGCGAAAGATTTCAGTTGATTCAGCGACCATGATGAACAAGGCGCTGGAGGTGATTGAGGCCAAGTACCTGTTTGGCCTGAGCCCGGAGCAGATCGAGGTGGTGATCCATCCGCAAAGCATCATTCATTCCATGGTGCAGTACCGCGACACCTCGGTGGTTGCGCAGCTCGGATGCCCAGACATGCGGGTACCGATTGCCTATGGCCTGGCCTGGCCGGGCCGGATTGCATCGGGCGCGCAGGCGCTGGACTTCCGGGCGCTGGCCAGCATGAGCTTTGAAGTGCCCGACCATGCGCGCTTTCCTGGTCTGCAGCTGGCCTGGGAGGTGCTGGCCGGGCCAATGGGTGCGCCCGCCGTGCTCAATGCCGCCAACGAAATTGCGGTTGCGGCATTTCTGGACAAGCGCATACGCTTTGACCAGATTCATGTGGTGAACCGTGAAACCCTGGACCAGATCGCCGTGCCTGCCATAGGCGGCATAGATGACCTGCTGGCGCTTGATCGCGAGGCCAGAGCGGCGGCCAGCGCGATCGCCAAGGGACTGGAGGCTTGAGATGCTGACCCTGCTCGCGTTTGTCGTGGCCTTGGGTCTGTTGATCGCCGTGCACGAATACGGCCACTACCGCGTCGCGCGCGCCTGCGGCATCAAGGTGCTCAAGTTCTCGATTGGTTTTGGCAAGCCACTTTACAGCTGGCGCCTCAAGGGCAACCCGTGCGAGTTTTCGATAGGCATGCTGCCGCTGGGCGGCTATGTGAAGATGCTGGACGAGCGTGAGGCGGCGGTCGACGTGGCCGAGCGTCATCTGGCGTTTAACACCCAGCCGCTGCGCTCGCGGGCCGCTGTCGTGGCGGCCGGCCCGATAGCCAATTTGTTGCTGGCCGTGCTGCTTTACAGCGTGGTGAACTGGAGTGGTCTGCAGGAACCCAGGGCGGTACTGGCCAGCCCGACGCCTGGTTCTGTGGCCGACAGAGCCGGACTGCGTGGCCACGAGCTGGTTCAGCAGGCCGCATTTGAAGACGCGACGCTGCAGGACGTTGTCTCTTTTGAAGACCTGCGCTGGCGTCTGGTGCAAGGCGCGCTCAACGGTCAGGACCTGCGTTTGCTGGTCAGTCCGGCCTCATTCGCGCCAGCCGTGAACCACCCGGGCGCAGATGCGCCGGTCAGAGAGCTGCGACTGGCGCTGGCCGGGCTCAAGGGCAGTGATGCCGATGCGCAGTTGTTTCGCAATATCGGCATTGTCGGGCCGTGGACTGAGGCCGTGATTGGCCCGGTCGCAACTGGCGGCGCGGCTGAAAAAGCCGGTCTGCGCCCGGGCGACATCGTGCTTCGCGTTGGCGATACGGCAGTGATTGATGCGCAGCAATTGCGTGAGGCCATACGCGCCTCGGTGCCATCTGCTGGCGATTCGACTTCGGCCAAGCCGCAGACATGGCAAATCCAGCGCGCGGGGCAAGTGCTGGCGCTTGAAGTGCTACCCGTGCCGCAGCAGGAGGGCCAGCTCACCGTGGGTCGGATAGGCGCTTATGTGGGCGCTCCGCCAGAATTTGTCACCGTGCGCTACGGCCCGTTTGAAGGCTTGTGGCAGGGCGTCGCCCGCACCTGGGACGTCTCGACACTGACTCTGAAGATGATGGGAAAAATGGTCACAGGCCAGTCCTCGCTGAAAAACCTCAGCGGCCCGTTGACGATTGCCGACTACGCCGGCAAGTCAGCCAGCCTGGGATGGAGCGCTTACCTGCTGTTTTTGGCGCTGATCAGCGTCAGTCTTGGTGTACTCAATTTACTGCCACTGCCGGTTTTGGACGGTGGGCACCTGATGTATTATCTTTGGGAGGCTGTCACCGGCCGGACTGTGTCCGATGCCTGGATGGAGAGATTGCAGCGCGGTGGCGTTGCAGTGCTGCTGTGCATGATGTCCGTAGCCCTGTTCAATGACGTTAGCCGGCTCTTTGGCTAAGCCCCCAAACCCACACCCAGGCAAGCACCAAAAGTTCATGCAAAAAAATCTTTCCCGATTCAAGTTCCGGACCATTTCTGCGATTGCTGCAAGCCTGTTGCTGGCCCAATCCGCCTGGGCCGTTGATCCTTTCACTGTCAAGGACATCCGGGTCGAAGGCCTCCAGAGGGTCGAGCCCGGAACCATTTTTGCGTCACTGCCATTTCGTGTCGGTGAAACCTATAACGACGACAAAGGCTCCACAGCGATTCGGGCCTTGTTTGGTCTGGGCCTGTTCAAGGATGTACGCCTGGAAGTCACTGGCGATGTGCTGGTGGTCATTGTTGAAGAGCGTCCAACCATTGCAGACGTCAATTTTGTTGGTGCCAAGGAGTTCGACAAGGACGTGCTGAAAAAAGCCTTGCGTGAAATCGGCCTGGCTGACGGCCAGCCTTTTGACAAGGCGCTGGCCGACAAAGCCGAGCAGGAGCTCAAACGCCAGTACATCAACCGCAGCATGTATGGCGCGGAAATTGTCACCACGGTCACGCCGATTGAGCGCAACCGCGTCAATTTGTCCTTCAATGTGGTGGAAGGCGAAACCGCCAAGATCAAGGAAATCCGCATCGTTGGCAACCAGGCTTTTGGTGAGTCCACGCTGCGTGACCTGTTTGACCTGAACACGCCGGGCTGGATGAGCTGGTACACCAAGTCGGACCGCTACTCGCGTGCAAAACTCAATGCGGATCTTGAGACCTTGCGGTCTTACTACCTCGCGCGCGGCTATCTGGAGTTCAAGGTGGATTCGACCCAGGTCGCCATTTCTCCTGACAAGCAGGATGTGAGCATCACCATCAATGTGACCGAGGGCGCGCGTTTTGTGGTCTCCGGCATCAAGCTCGAAGGCAATTACCTGGGCAAGGACGAAGAGTTCAAATCACTCGTGACCATCAAGCCCGGACAGGCCTACAACGCCGATACCGTTGCCGAGACCAGCAAAGCGTTCACAGATTATTTTGGAACTTTTGGCTACGCCTTTGCACGGGTGGAAGCGGTACCGGAAATCGACCGGGTCAACAACCGCGTGGCCTTCGTCATGCAGGGCGAGCCTTCGCGCCGCGCCTATGTCAGGCGCATCAATGTCGCAGGCAACAACCGCACCCGTGATGAAGTCGTTCGCCGTGAGTTCCGGCAATTTGAGTCATCCTGGTATGACGGCGACAAGATCCGCCTGTCACGTGACCGGGTTGACCGGCTCGGTTTCTTCACCGAAGTCAATATTGATACCCAGGAAGTGACAGGAACGGTCGATCAGGTTGACCTGGCGGTCAATGTGGTTGAAAAGCCGACGGGTAACTTGCAGTTGGGCGCAGGTTTTTCAAGCGCGGAGAAGCTGTCTTTGACCTTTGGCGTGCAACAGGAAAACGTTTTCGGTTCAGGTAACTATCTGGGCGTTCAGGTCAACACCAGCAAGATCAATCGCCAGCTGGTTCTCAGCACGGTCGATCCTTACTTCACGGCCAGCGGAATTTCACGCTCGCTGGATGTTTACTTCCGCACGGTACGTCCGCTCGATGGTCAGGGTGGCGATTACGGCCTTAAAACAACCGGTGCCAGCATGCGCTTCGGTGTGCCGTTCACCGAGCGCGATACGGTTTACTTTGGCGCTGGCCTCGAGCGACTGACGATTGAGCCCGGCATCAATGCCTTGCCATCGACCTACCAGGCCTATGCCAATTTATTCGGTTACAGCAGCAACTCCGTTCCGCTGACCGTGGGCTGGACGCGTGACAGCCGCGACAGTGCCTTGGTGCCGACCAAAGGCCGCTACCAGCGGGTGTTTGGCGAGTGGGGTGTTGCCGGCGATGCCAGGTATTTGCGCGGCAACTACCAGACGCAGCAATACATTCCGCTGAACAAGCAGTTCACCGTCGCGCTCAATGGCGAGCTTGGCTGGGGTGCTGGTCTCAGTGGACGGCCTTTCCCGGTATTCAAGAATTTTGCTTCCGGTGGTCTGGGCTCGGTGCGCGGTTTCCAGCAAGGCTCTCTTGGCCCGCGTGACGCGTCAAACCTGGCGCTGGGCGGACCCAAAAAGATCACGCTGAATGCGGAAATGATCGCGCCGTTTCCAGGAACAGGTAACGACAGAACCCTACGCATGTACGGTTTTGTCGATGCTGGTAATGTCTTTGGCGCCAATGACCCCTATCGCTTGAATGATTTGCGTGCATCGGTGGGCGTCGGTATCAGCTGGATTTCGCCGGTTGGCCCGCTGCGGGTGGCCATTGCCAATCCGATACGTAAACAAGTAGGCGATAGAATAGAACGCTTCCAATTCCAAATCGGTACATCTTTCTAATGAAGAACACCTCAAGTAAATTGTTTCTGGGCTTGCTGCTCGCCGCGACTGGTTTGCTTGCCAGCGCGCAGGAGTTCAAGGTCGGGATTGTCAATCTGGACCGGATATTCCGCGAGGCCAACACCGCTAAAGCGGCGCAGGCCAAGCTCGAGCAGGAATTCAGCAAACGCGAAAAAGAGCTCAACGACATCGCCAGCCAGCTCAAAGCGCTGTCCGAGAAGTTCGAGCGCGAGGCGCCTACCCTGGCAGAAAGCCAGCGAGCATCGCGTCAAAAGCAGCTGGTTGATCAGGACCGGGATTTCCAGCGCAAGCGCCGTGAGTTCCAGGAAGACCTGAACGCCCGCAAGAACGAAGAGCTGCAGCAAGTCATTGAGCGTGCCAACAAGGTTGTCAAGGCGCTTGCAGAGTCTGAAAAGTACGATCTGATCGTGCAGGAAGCGGTTTATGTCAATCCCAAGCATGACATTACCGACAAAGTGCTCAAGTCCTTGAATGCCTCGAACGGCAAATAGCCTGCTCAGCTTTTTCAGGCATGACCGGGCGGGCAGAGCGTGACGCTGAAGCTGGCCGCCATTGTCGAGTCACTCGCTGGTGAATTCGACGCGCGCCTGATCGGCGATCCGGACTTGATGATTGAGCGCCTGTCCTCTCTTGAGCAGGCGGGTCCTCATGATCTGAGCTTCCTGAGTCACCCCAAATACAGCGCCAAACTGGCACAATCGTTGGCCGCCTGCGTGGTGGTTGCACCAGCTGCGCAACAAGCAGCTGTGCAGCGCGGCGCCTGCATTGTGGTGGCCGACCCCTACCGTTACTTTGCCCACATCACGCAACTCTGGAAGCGGGAGCACAGCATTTTGCCCGCAGCCTCAATCCACCCCAGTGCCTGCATCGATCCCTCGGCACGCATCGCGCCTGACGCCAGAGTCGGCGCTTTTGCTTTCATAGGGCCTGGCGCGGTGCTTGGCTCGGGCGCACATGTGGCCGAGCACTGCGTGCTGGGGCCGAATTCTGCGGTCGGCCGTGACAGCCGGCTGTCGGCGCGTGTGACTTTAGCCGAGGGCTGCAGCCTGGGCGAGCGTTGCATTGTTCACCCGGGTGCGGTGATTGGTGCTGACGGCTTTGGTTTCGCGCCGCATCAGGGGCGCTGGGAAAAAATCGAGCAACTGGGCGGCGTTCGCATCGGTAACGATGTGGAAATCGGCGCGAATACCTGCATAGACCGCGGCGCGCTGCAAGACACGGTGATTGAAGACGGTGTCAAGCTCGACAACCTGATACAGATTGGCCACAACGTGCATATTGGCGCGCATACGGCGATGGCCGGTTGTGTCGGTGTGGCCGGCAGCGCCAGAATCGGTGCGCACTGCACGATTGGCGGGGGCGCTGTCGTGCTGGGCCACCTGACGCTGGCTGACCATGTCCACATCTCGGCCGCTTCCGTGGTGACGCGTTCTATTTTGAAGCCCGGAAATTACACCGGCCTGTTTCCTATCGACGACAATGCTGCTTGGGAAAAAAACGCTGCCAGCCTCAAGCAGCTTCACGCCTTGCGTGACAGAGTCAGACTGCTTGAGAGAACCCTTGACGATGACGCTGCCAAGCGCGTCCCAACTACCAAAGAAAAATCATGATGGACATTCACCAGATTCTCAAACAGCTGCCGCATCGCTATCCTTTTTTGCTGGTCGACCGCGTGCTCGAGATCGAGAAGGGCAAAAGCATCAAGGCGCTGAAAAACGTCACCATCAATGAACCGTTTTTTGTCGGCCATTTTCCGCACCGCCCGGTGATGCCTGGTGTGTTGCTGCTCGAAGCCATGGCCCAGGCCGCAGCGCTGCTGGCCTTTGACATGCTTGACAAGACCCCTGACGACAAGACCGTTTACTACTTTGCCGGTATTGATGGCGCCCGTTTCAAGCGGCCTGTGGAGCCGGGCGACCAGCTCATCATGGATGTGACGCTGGAACGCATGAAGGCCGGTATTTTCAAGTTCAAGGGTGTGACACGGGTTGGCGACAACATTGCCTGCGAGGCTGAACTGATGTGCACCATGCGGACAATCGCTTGAATGGCCCCCACGCTTGTCGCTTCGCGTACTGCGCTGCCCCCCGAGGGGGCTGAACTTGCTCGGGGCGGCCCTTCGCTGCGTTCGCTAGCCCCTGCGCTTGTCGCTTCGCGTACTGCGCTGCCCCCCGAGGGGGTTGAACTTGCTCGTGGCGGCCCTTC
>CANEXF010000025.1 GCA_947443645.1 Comamonadaceae bacterium
CCCCTGAACAAGGACTTGGGAAGGCGATGAAGGTTGCTCCGTCAGCCCGGATACCGGCCAACAAGGTGAACCCACGTCTTTCAACTGATAGGGGTTCGTAACGCTCATGCACTGGCGGGGAAGCCGGTGAGAGTATTTTTGTTGATGGTCTTACTAATGAAAACTCGTATTTCCCGATCGCCTGCGGTCGCGCTTTCGCTTGCCTTGTCTGGTGTGCTCAGCGCACATGCTCAAGGCAATACTTCTGCTGATTTGCAGGAAACCGTCGTGACGGCGACCCGCGTGCAGCAGCCGATCACGGATGTGGTGGCCGATGTCAGCATCATTGACCGGGAGCAGATTGATCGCCTGGGTGCGACTTCGGTCACGCAGCTGTTGGCCACCTTGCCAGGTTTGCAGGCCCTGTCGTTTGGCGACTCTAGTCGAATCTACATTCGCGGTGCGGAGTCCCGCATGACGGCGCTTTATGTCGATGGCGTGAGGGTTGACTCGCAAGACGGTGTCAGTGCGCTAGGTGGTGGTGTTCCCTGGGACTTGGTGCCGGTGTCCCAGATCGACCGCATTGAAGTGCTCAGAGGCCCGGCCAGCGCGGTTTATGGCTCCGATGCCATGGGCGGCGTGGTGCAAATATTTACCCGGCGCGGTGAAGCCGCGCCCATGCCTTACATGAATCTGGGTGCGGGCAGTTTCAACCTGAAAAACGCCAGCGCCGGTGTAAGCGGCGCTCAAGGCGGTTGGGACTATGCATTGGGCCTGGGCTATGAGAGCAGTGACGGCTTCAATACCCGGCCGGACCTGATACACACGCCCAACCATGAGGCTTATGCGCAGAAAAATGCCAGCCTGCGCCTGGGCTACCAGATTGCTGCGGCGCATCGCGTCGAGCTTTCTGCGCTCGATAGCCAGCTGGATTCGCATTACGTGCCCTGGGGCGGTGGCACCGATTACAACGCCAGGGGCAACTTGACGACTTCCGCATTGAAGTGGAAAGCGCAATGGACCGAGGCTTACAGCACCAGCTTCACGCTCACGCGCAGCCGTATCGCCAAGCAGGATGATGTGCCGTATGACTACCAGACCATTCTTGAAAGTGCCTTGTTTGAAAACAAGTGGCGTCTGGCCGGCGGAACCCTGACAGCGGCGTTGGAGCAAAAGAAGGACGAGTTCGCGTCAAAGGCTTCTGGCTTCGGTGATCCGGCGTTTCAGGGCAAGCGCACGCAAAATGGCTTGGCACTGGGCTATGGCACCAGCGCGGGCCGGCATTCGGTCCAACTCAATCTGCGCAGTGACAAGGACAGTCTTTTTGGTAGCCGCCAGACCGGCTCTGCGGCCTATGCCTATGCGTTTGCGCCCAAGTGGCGCGCGACGGTGTCATCGGGCACAGCATTCAGGGCGCCGACGCTGGAACAGATTTATGGCCCCTACGGTAGTGCCCAGCTGGCGCCCGAGAGCAACCGCAGCAATGAGCTTGGTGTGCGCTATGAAAATGGCGCCAGCACGTTCAAGGCTGTGGCCTATCGAAATGCGATCACCAACCTGATCACGTCCAGTCAGACGCTGGCAACTTGCTCGGCAGGCTTTTTTTGCTACTACAACGTTGGACAGGCGAGCCTTCGCGGCGCGACGATCAGCGGCACCCATGTCCTGGGCCAGTACGCCTTGCGGGCGTCACTGGATGTGCTTGACCCGCGCAACGACATCACCGGGAAAGTGCTCAATTTGCGTGCCAAGCAAGCACTTTCCGCAGGCGCTGAAAGGCGCTTGGGCGCCTGGCGCTATGGTGCCGATGTTCAGGTGATTGGCCAACGTTTTGATGATGCGGCCAACACCACTGTTCTGCCCGGTTACGCGCTGCTCAATCTCAATGCCAGCCACCAGCTGGACAAGGACTGGCGACTCGTCATGCGCCTGAACAACGCGGGCGATGTGGCCTACAAGCAAGTGGCCAACTATGCGACGCCAGGGCGTACCATTTATGTTGGACTCCAATGGCAAGCGCGCCCCTGACATCGTGAACAATCCGCTCCAGCCCTTCAATCTCGGCCCGCAGCGCATCGTCTGCCTGACCGAGGAGACCACCGAGTGGCTTTACTTGCTGGGCGAGGAGCGGCGCATTGTCGGCATCTCGGGTTACACCGTCAGGCCAGCGCGTGCGCGCCTGGAAAAGCCCCGGGTCAGTGCTTTTCTGAGCGCCAAGATAGACAAGATCGTGGCCTTGCAGCCTGATTGCGTGCTTGGCTTTTCTGACTTGCAGGCCGACATCGCGTCGCAGCTGATCAGGCAGGGCATTCAGGTCACCATCTTCAACCAGCGCAGCGTGGCCGAGATTTTCTCCATGCTCTACCAGCTGGCGGCCATGGTGGGCCAGGAGGCGCGCGGCCTGGCGCTTTTGCACGGCATGCAGGACAGATTGAAGGCGATTGAACAAGCCGCGGCGACGCTAAAACGGCGGCCGCGCGTTTTCTTTGAGGAATGGTTTGACCCGCACATCAGTGCGATTGCCTGGGTCTCCGAGCTCATGGCGATCGCTGGTGGTGACGATTGCTTTCCCGAGCTGGCCCGCCAGGCCATGGGCCGGGACCGCATCATTGCCGATGGCATGGAGATCGTGCGGCGCAATCCCGACATCATTTTCGGCTCCTGGTGCGGTCGCAGATTCCGGCCAGAGCATGTGCGTGCACGCGCTGGCTGGGAAGGCGTCAACGCGGTAAAAAACCATCAGCTGTTTGAAATCAAATCGGCAGAAATTCTGCAGCCTGGCCCGGCCGCGCTGACCGATGGCATAGAGCAGTTGCACCGCATCATCATGAAATGGAGCGAGCAGCATGCTTGACGCTCTCGTTTGCGGCTGGATGCGTTGGGCTGCTGGCTTGGCGCTGCTGGGCGGCTTGTTCGCGCTGCCCGCACAAGCGCTGCAGCTCACCGACGAGCGCGGCATCACCAGCCGTTTCGAGCAGACGCCGCAGCGCATCGTCAGTTTGCTGCCCTCCTTGACCGAGACTGTTTGCGCACTCGATCAGTGCCAGCGTCTGGTCGGCGTGGACCGCAATTCCAACTACCCGCCGTCGGTGCAGCGCCTGCCCTTGCTGGGTGGCGGGCTGGACCCGAACATCGAAGCGATTGTGGCGCTCAAGCCCGACGTGGTGCTGCTGGCGACCTCGTCGCGCGCAGGGCCCCGCCTGGAGTCCCTGGGCATCAAGGTCGTGGCGCTGGAGCCCAAAAGCCACGCCGATGTCAGGCGGGTGCTGCTGGCGCTGGGCGAGCTGCTGGGCGTGCCTGCCGCATCGGGCGCTGCGCGCTTGCTGCAGGGTATAGACAGCGGCGTTGCGGCGGCGGCCCAGTCCCTGCCTGCCAGCGCGCGCCAGACCCGGGTTTATTTTGAAGTCGGTCGCGGCCCTTATGCAGCTGGCGAGTCCTCCTTTATCGGTGAGACGCTCACGCGACTGGGTCTTCAAAATGTGGTGCCGGCCAGGCTAGGGCCTTTTCCCTTGCTCAACCCGGAGTTTGTGCTGCGCGCCAATCCTGACGTGATCATGGTCGGCGACCGCATGGAAGCGCAAACCACGTATCCGGGCTGGAGCCAGCTCAAAGCCATTAGGCAGGGTCATGTCTGCGTGTTCAGCCCGCAGGAGTCCGATGTGCTGGTGCGTGCTGGTCCGCGCATGGCCGAGGCGGCTCGCCTCATCGCCAAATGCGTTGCGCAACTGTCCGAGGGCAGGGCGCCATGAGGCTGGCGCTGCTGCGCAGCAAGCGCCAGGCCTGGCTGCTGGCTGGCGCATTGCTGCTGGCCAGCGCGGCTTTGCTGTTGCTGGGCCTGTGCGTTGGCAGCAGCGGCTTTGAGAGCCTGTTGAACATGCAGCGCGACGCCCAGGCCATGCAGATCATCTGGGAAATTCGTCTGCCGCGCACCTTGGGCGCCTGGCTGGCCGGCGCCTTGCTGGGTCTGGCTGGTGCTGTGGCACAAGGGCTGTTTCGCAACCCGCTGGCCGACCCTTATTTGCTGGGCAGCGCGTCCGGTGCTTCCCTCGGGCTGGCCTGCGCATTCGCCTTGTTTGGCGTGTCACCGCTGGCCACGCACTGGCTCGCGCGTCTGGGCCTGACAGGCGCCGCCTTTGTCGGGGCGGTTGCTGCTGTATTGCTGACCTTGTTGCTGGCCCGCGGGGTGCAGCACACGCTGCGCCTGTTGCTTGCCGGTGTGGTGGTGGGTGTGGTGCTGGGCGCGCTGGGTTCGCTGATTTTGCTGCTCACGCCCGGCATCATGCAGGCCATGCAGGCTTTTGTGCTGGGTAGCACGGCCTTTGTCGACTGGAGCGCCTGCGCGGTGATGGCTGGCGTGCTGGTGCTTACCTTGACGAGCGCCTGGATGATGAGCCCCGTGCTTGATGGTCTGGCGCTGGGCGAGGCGACGGCGCAAAGCCTGGGACTGAGGCTGCCGCAGATGCGTGCCGCGCTGGTGCTGGTGCTGGCGCTGGCCACCGGCACGGCGGTCGCGCAGACCGGACTGATCGCATTTGTCGGCCTGGCCGCACCGCATCTGGTGCGCTCGGTGCTCAAGACCACACATGGCCGGCTGCTCTTGCTGGCCAGCCTGACGGGCGCGTTGCTCTTGACGTCTGCCGACATTCTGGCGCGCTGGCTGATGGCACCCCAGGAGTTGCCCGTGGGCGTGCTCACCGCGGTGCTGGGCGGTGGCTACCTGCTCTGGCTGATGCATAGGCAGGGCGCTGGCGTGCGTAGCCAAGGGGGTGGCTTGTGAACCCGCTGAGCCCGTCAACTGCTATAAATTCTGTAGCTATCAGCGCCCGCCACGTGAGCGCCAGGCTCGGAAATGTTGAGGTACTGCACGGCATTTCTCTGGACTTCAAACGCGCGCGCTGGACCAGTATTGTGGGCCCCAACGGTGCCGGCAAGTCCACTTTGCTCAAGGTGCTGGCCGCCTTGCTGCCGCACAGTGGCGAGATAGCGCTGCTCGGCCAGCCAATGGCTGGGCTGCCGGTGCGCCTGCGGGCGCAGCAGCTGTCCTGGCTGGGGCAGAACGAAGCCTGGGCCGACGACTTGACGGTTCACGATGTGGCCATGCTGGGGCGTTTGCCGCACCAGCCCTGGCTGTCGGCACCCAGCGCCGCAGACCAGGCGGCGGTCGAGCGGGCCTTGCGCGCGACCCAGGCCTGGGACTGGTGCCGTCGGCCACTGAGCCAGCTGTCGGGCGGCGAGCGCCAGCGGGTGTTACTGGCGCGGGCCCTGGCGGTCGAAGCGCAAGTCATGCTGATGGACGAGCCGCTGGCCAATCTGGACCCGCCGCATCAGGCCGACTGGCTGCTGCTGGTGCGCGAACTGGTCAAGGCCGGGAAAACCGTGGTCAGCGTGCTGCATGAGCTGTCATTGGCTTTGCAGGCTGATGAGCTGCTGCTGATGGCAGACGGCCGGGTGACGCACCAGGGCGCCTGCAGCGACCCGCTGACCCACCGCGCGCTGGAGGCCGTCTTTGAGCAACGCATCGCTGTTTACCCGCTGGCCGGGCAGTGGCTGGCTGTGCCTAGGCTGTAAAAAGCCCCCACGCTCGCCCACTTCGTGTGGCTCGCTGCCCCCCGAGGGGGGCTGTCCCTCCTAAGGGCGGCCTGTCGGCGGGACGTGGCCCCCACGTTCGCCCACTGTGTGCGGCTCTCTGCCCCACTAGGGGGCTAATTTTCCTTGGTGCGGTCCATCGGCAGTTATTTCAGACCAGGATTTCCAGCAGTCGGTCCAGGCCGCCAGAGTTGATGGCCAGCATGGCTTGGGCGCGCACCTTGGGCTTGGCGTGGTAGGCCACCGACAGGCCGCCAGCGTCTGCACACGCGCCCATCATGGGCAAGTCGTTGGCGCCGTCGCCCATGGCGATCGCCTGCGCTGGGCTGATGCCCAGCTGGGAGCAGGTTTGCAGCAGCATTTTGCGTTTTTCCTCGCCGTCGCAGATGTCGCCCCAGGGCTGGTCCACCATCTCGCCGGTCAGCAGACCGTCTTTGACCGCGAGCACATTGGAGCGGGTGAAATCAATGCCGAGTTCTGCCTGGACGCGGTCAGTGAAAAAGGTGAAGCCGCCGCTGACCAGCAACACCTTCATGCCGGCTTGCTTGCAGGCATGCACGAGCTCGGCGGCGCCTGGATTGAGTTTGAGGCGCTGCTGGTAAACCGCCTCCATGCTGGCCACAGACACCCCCTTGAGCAGTGCGACACGCCGGCGCAGGCTGTCCTTGAAGTCGGTAATCTCCCCGCGCATGGCGGCTTCGGTGATCGCTGCGACTTCGGCTTTTCGTCCTGCGGCATCGGCGATTTCATCGACGCATTCGATGTTGATCAGCGTCGAGTCCATGTCAAAGGCAATCAGTTTGAAGTCGCTGAGCTTGCGTGCGGGCATGGCGACGTTGACGACAAGGCCGGGGGAGATTTCTGTTGGGGTCATGGGGCGGGCGGTTTTTGTTTGTTGGCGCATAGCGTCAGGGCTGCAAAGCAAGCGGTCGTTATGGATGTCTGGGGCTCTTGGGTGATGCTCAGGCCGGCGTCGCTTCCACCTTGGGCTGGCCCAGGCTGCGCAGCACATCGCGCACCATCTGGGCGCGGTCTTTGGCCTCAGGAAGTTCTTTTTCAATCCGCAGCTTGTCGTTTCCGGCCAGCTTGATGTGCCGGTTTTTCTGGATCAGATGCATGATGGCCATTGAATCTATGGGCGGGTCTTTCTTGAAGGTGATGCTGATCACGCCCGGTGCGGCATCGACCTTTACCACGCCGTAAGGCCGGGCAATCACGCGCAGGCGGTGCACGTCGATCAGCGTCTGGGCTTGCGCTGGCAGCTTGCCAAAGCGGTCGACGATCTCCTCGAGCAGCGCGTCTATCTGGTTGGTGGTCTTGGCCGTGGCGAGCTTTTTGTAAAAACTCAGGCGCAGATGCACATCGCCGCAATAGTCGTTGGGCAGCAGCGCCGGGGCGTGCAGATTGATCTCGGTGGTGACGTTGAGCGGGCTCAGCAGGTCGGGCTCAATGCCAGCCTTGAGGCAGCGCACGGCCTCGCTGAGCATCTCGTTGTAGAGCTGAAAACCGACCTCCATCATGTTGCCCGACTGGTTTTCACCGAGCACTTCGCCAGTGCCGCGAATTTCCAGATCGTGCATGGCGAGGTAAAAGCCCGAACCCAGCTCTTCCATTTGCTGGATCGCGTCGAGCCGCTGGCCGGCTTGCTTGGTCAGGCCTTCGATGTCCGGCACCATCAGATAGGCATAGGCCTGATGGTGGCTGCGTCCGACCCGGCCGCGCAACTGGTGCAGCTGAGCCAGGCCGAACTTGTCGGCTCTGGACATCACGATGGTGTTGGCAGTTGGCACGTCAATGCCGGTCTCGATGATGGTCGAGCACAGCAAGAGGTTGTAGCGCTGGGCGACGAAATCCTTCATCACGCGTTCGAGTTCGCGCTCTGGCATCTGGCCATGGGCCACGGCGATGCGTGCTTCGGGCAGCAGGGCTTCGAGTTTCTCGCGCCGGTTCTGAATGGTCTCGACCTCGTTGTGCAGAAAGTAAACCTGTCCGCCGCGTTTGAGCTCACGCAGCACCGCTTCGCGGATCACGCCATTGCTTTCGCTGCGTACAAAGGTCTTGATGGCCAGACGGCGCTGCGGTGCGGTGGCGATCACGCTTAGGTCACGCAGGCCTTCGAGCGCCATGCCCAGGGTGCGCGGAATCGGTGTGGCGGTCAGCGTGAGCACATCGACCTCGGCGCGCATGGCTTTCATAGCCTCTTTGTGGCGCACGCCAAAGCGGTGCTCTTCGTCAATGATCAGCAGGCCCAGCCGCTGAAAGTGAACGTCCTTGCTGAGCAGCTTGTGGGTGCCAACCACGATGTCCACCGTGCCATCGGCAATGCCCTTGATGGCAGCTGTGATTTCCTTGGCAGAACGGAAGCGGCTCATCTCGGCGACCTTGACCGGCCATTTGGCAAAGCGGTCCACCAGCGTCTGGTAGTGCTGCTCGGCCAGCAGCGTGGTTGGCGCCAGCAGCGCGACCTGTTTGCCGCCGGTGATCGCGATGAAAGCTGCACGCAGCGCGACTTCGGTTTTGCCAAAGCCGACATCGCCGCAGACCAGCCGGTCCATGGGACGCGGGCTGATCATGTCCTGAATCACAGCGTGGATGGCTGCGCTCTGGTCGGCGGTTTCGTCAAAGCCGAAATCATTGGCAAAAGTCTCGTAGTCGCCAGGCGAGTAGCGAAACGCGTGGCCTTCTCGCGCGGCGCGGCGGGCGTAGATATTGAGCAGCTCGGCGGCCGAGTCGCGCACCTGCTCGGCGGCCTTGCGCTTGGCTTTTTCCCACTGGCCGCTGCCCAGCCGGTGCAGTGGCGCTTCGTCTGCGCTGACACCGGTGTAGCGGCTGATCTGCTGCAACTGGCTGACCGGCACATACAGCGTGGCGTCGTCAGCGTATTGCAGATGCAGAAACTCGCTGGGCCCCTGGCCCATGTCCATGTTGATCAGCCCTTTGTAGCGGCCAATGCCGTGGGCGCTGTGCACCACCGGGTCGCCGACGTTGAGCTCGGACAGATCCTTGATCAGCGCTTCAACATCGCTGACCTGCTCCTGCTTTTTGTTGCGGCGCCGCACGCTGACGCCGGCGGCAAACAGCTCGGTTTCAGTGATGAAGTCAATGCCGCCTTCCAGCCAGCTGAAGCCGGTGTCCAGCGCGGCGGTAGCAATGCCGAGCTTTTCGTCGCTGGCCTGAAACTCTTCCAGCGAGTCAAACGCGGGTGGACTGACCCCGCTGGCGCGCAGAAAATCCAGCAGGCTTTCGCGCCGGCCGTCACTTTCGGCCAGCAGCAGCACGCGTTGCGGCGTCGTGCGGATATGGTTTTTGAGTTTGAGCAGCGGGTCTTCGGCGCCCCGCACCACGGCCATCTCGTCGAGCTTGCGAAATTGCGCGTTGTCGGCCACGTCTTGCACCGAGGCGCGCAAGGCCAGTTGTGCGTAGGCATTGGCGCGCGCATAAAACTGATCTGCGCCCAGAAACAGCGATTCCGGCGGCAGGGCTGGCCGGTCGGGTGCATCCTTGACGAGCCGGTAACGGTCCTTGGTGTCTTGCCAGAAGCGCTGAAAGGCCGGATCCAGATCGCCGTGCAGCACCACCGTGGCATCGCTGCCCAGGTAGTCAAAAACGGTGGCGGTTTCTTCAAAAAACAGCGGCAGGTAGTACTCGATGCCGGCCGTGGCCACGCCATTGCCTATGTCCTTGTAGATGCGGCTTTTGGTCGGGTCACCGTCCAGCAGTTCGCGCCAGCGCTTGCGAAAGCGTGCGCGCGCATCGTCGTCCATGGGGAACTCGCGGCCTGGCAGCAGGCGCACTTCGGGCACCGGGTAAAGGCTGCGCTGGCTGTCGGGGTCAAAGGTGCGGATGCTGTCGATTTCGTCGTCAAACAGGTCAACGCGAAATGGCACCAGCGAGCCCATTGGGAACAGGTCAATCAGGCCGCCGCGCACGGCGTACTCGCCGGGGCTGACGACCTGCGTGACATGGCTGTAGCCGGCCAGTGTCAGCTGCGACTTGAGGCGGGCTTCGTCGAGCTTTTGCTTGACCTTGAACTCAAAGGTGTAGCCGGCCAGAAAACTCGGCGGCGCAAGCCGGTAAAGCGCGGTCGTTGCCGGCACGATCACAACATCGGCGCCGGTGTCCTTGTCGCGCTGCGAAATGCGCCAGAGCGTGGCGAGGCGTTCGCTGATCAGGTCCTGGTGCGGCGAGAAGGTGTCATAGGGCAGGGTCTCCCAGTCCGGGAACAGCGCGCAGCGCAGCTCGGGCGCGAAAAAGGCGAGTTCATCCTGCAGCCGCTGCGCGGTGCTTGCGTCCGACGTGATGATGGCGCAGAGCTTGCCAGCGGCTTTTTCGCGCAGTCCGAGGCGGGCAATCAGCAGCGCGTCGGCTGAACCTGTCGGTTGAGGCAGGGTGTAACGCTTGCCGGGAACGAGTTTGGGTAAATCCATGAGCGGTCAGATAGGCAAAAAGGTCAGCAAAGGAATCGGTGGACTAAAAAGCAAAATATCGCCGGCCAATGGCAAACACCCCAAACCGTAGGGAGTGGGGTGTTCGGCAAGCTGTGCAGTCAGGCCTGAATCAGTCCTGTAGGCCCGATTTTAGAATCTATGATCATCTTATGACGTCAGCCCCCGCAAAGCCCCAGGTTTCCCCGCAAATTTTTGTTTTGATTCCATGCGCGGGGCAGGGCAGTCGCGCTGGCACATCCGGTCCCAAGCAGTATGAGTTGCTGCTCGGCCGCTCACTGGTCAGCCACACGCTGGCGGCTTTTCGGGCGTTGGACGGCGCGCTGGCGGGCTTGTGGGTGGTGGTTGCGCCAGACGACGAGGGCTTTGCCCTGGCTTGCCCGGACTTTGCCGGGCCGCACGAGCGCCTGGTGCGGGACGGCGGCGCCACGCGCGCGGCGACCGTGCTCAACGGCCTGCAGGCCATGCTGAGGCCGCAATCTGGTGCGGCCGGTGGGGCCGCTGCGGCGAGCGCGACGGACTGGGTGCTGGTGCACGATGCGGCGCGCTGCCTGATCACGCCGGCCCAGATCAGCGCGCTGATAGCGGCCTGCCGCGATGATGCGGTCGGTGGCCTGCTGGCGCAGAAGCTGCCCGATACGCTGAAAACGGGTTTGTCTGGTCGCGTCGCTTCAACCCTGGACCGCAGCGACAAATGGCTGGCGCAAACGCCGCAGATGTTTCGCGTCGGTGCGCTGATCACTGCGCTGCAGGCGGCGGGCGAGCTGGTCACCGATGAGTCCAGCGCGATGGAAGCCATGGGTCTGGCGCCGCTGCTGGTGAGCGGCAGTGCGCAGAATTTCAAAGTGACTTACCCGGAAGACTTCGCGCTGGCCGAGGCCGTACTGCTGAGCCGCAGCAGCGCAGGCGCGCGCAATTCCAAGTCCTGAGCGTCCATTTTTTTATTGAAAGCCGTCCATCATGAACGCTGTTAATTTCCGCATCGGTGAAGGCTGGGACACGCATGCGCTGGTGCCGGGTCGCGCGCTGATCCTGGGCGGCGTGACTGTGCCGCACAGCCTGGGCCTGCTCGGGCACTCGGATGCCGATGTGCTGCTGCACGCCATCATTGACGCCTTGCTGGGCGCTGCCGGTCTTGGCGACATAGGCCAGCATTTTCCGGATACCGATGCGCGCTTCAACGGTGCAGATTCCATGACGCTGCTGCGAGAGACCGGCCGCTTGCTGGCCGAGCGCGGCCACCGGATTGGCAATATAGACAGCACTGTGGTCGCGCAGGCGCCCAAGCTCGCCGCGCATATTCCCGCGATGCGCGAGCGTATAGCTGCTGCCCTGGCGCTGGAGCCCGCTTGCGTCAATGTAAAAGCGAAAACCGCCGAGAACCTGGGCCCGGTCGGTCAGGGTTTGAGCATGGAAGCGCGTGCGGTGGTGCTGCTGTTCTAGCCCCCTGGCCAGCTTCGACGTCCTGTTTGCTATTGAATCTATAGCTGCTTGCGCATTCTGCTATTGCGCTGCGGCGTGTTTTTGTATCAAACTTGGGCGTTTTTGGTTTCAGCTGCGGCGCAGTTTGATGTGGGCCGCCAGGCCGCCTGAGGCTGTGTTGGCCAGGCTGAACATCCCGCCCATACGGTGCACGGTTTTTTCGACAATCGCCAGGCCCAGGCCTGCGCCCGTGGCTGCCGTGCGTGCCGCGTCACCGCGGAAAAACGGCTTGGTGAGCTTGGGCAGCATCTCGGGTGACACGCCCATGCCGTGGTCACGAACCTTGATGAGTACCCACTGGTCACGCGACTTGGCGGCAATGTCGACCAAGGCGATGCCGGTTTCGGCCGTCTTGCCGTAGCGGCGGGCGTTTTCAATCAGGTTGGAGATCACGCGCAGCAGCTCGGTCTCATCGGCCAGTACCTCGATTTTGTCCGGTATCGAGACGGTGATGCGCATGTCTTCGTAGTCGGCCACCGCATAAACGGCGGCTTCCACGACCGCGTTTAGCGACACGGCCGCCAGTTGCGCTGGGTCGGGCCTGGCGTAGTCGAGAAACTTGTCAATGATGGCGTCGAGCTGCGTGATGTCGGCCGCCATGTGCGCGCGCGCGTCCTCGTCGGCCACGCTCATTTCGGTTTCCAGCCGCAAGCGGGCCAGCGGCGTGCGCAAGTCGTGCGAAATGCCGGCCAGCATGATCACGCGGTCCTGCTCGACCTTGGACAACTGCTCGGCCATGCGGTTAAAGCCGATGTTCACCTCGCGAATTTCGCTGGTGGCGGCCTTTTCATCGAGCAGGCTGGCGTCGAAATCGCCGTCGCGCATGCGCGAGGCCGCAAACGACAGCTGCTTGAGCGGGCGGTTGATCAGGCGCGCGATAAAGGCTGCGCCGGCCAGCGACAGGACAGCCGCAGTGATCAACCACAGCAGCCAGGTGCTGCCTCGGGCCGGGCCTATCCGTGAGAGCTCGGTCTGCAGCCAGTAGTTGTCCTTGTCTATGGAAAAGCCCACCCACAAGCCCTTTTCGCCGTTGACGCTGCTGGCCACCACGGTATCGCGACCCAGCCTGGCCTTGAGCTCTTCGCTGATGCGCTCGCCCAAGTCGTCGCTGACAAACATGGTGTACTCGTCTTTGGACTGGCTGCGAACGATGCGCACCCGCTCTTCGTCGGCCAGTGTCTTTATCAGCGCGACGCGCGCTATGGCGTCGGAGTAGCGCAGCGCGGCGCGGCTTAAATTGACAATCGATGCCAGCTGCTGGGCGCTTTGAATGGCGCGCGGCTCGGACTCCAACGCTCGAAAGGTCTGCAGCCAGGCCACGATGGAGCCAAACAGCAGCAGCGCCAGAAAGAAAAAAGTGCGCCAGAACAGGCTGAAACCGCGGCGCGGGCGCATCTCCAGTGGTGCTGGAGCGGTTTCCAGTGGTGCAGGGCTGGTGATCTTCATCTGGAAGTGTCCGGGCTGGTCTGGCTCGCGCCTGGTTTCGGGGGATGAGCGCCGCAGTTCAGGGCGACAGACCCGCTCGCGTGGGGATGGGGTGGCGTGTTGCGCGCGGTCTGGCTCAGTTGTTGCCGTCCGGCACAAAAACATAGCCCACGCCCCACACCGTCTGGATATAGCGCGGCACGGCCGGGTCGACTTCAATCAGTTTGCGCAGGCGCGATACCTGCACGTCCAGGCTGCGGTCGAAGGGCTCGAACTCCCGGCCGCGGGCCAGCTGCGCCAGCTTTTCGCGCGACAAGGGCTGGCGCGGATGGCGCACCAGCGTCTTGAGCATGGCGAATTCACCGGTTGTCAGGGGTAATTCGTCGCCGTTCTTGTGCAGGGTACGCAAGCCCATGTCAAAGGAAAACGGTCCAAAAGTGATGACTTCCTGGTCCACCGACGGCGCGCCAGGCACTTCCACACTGGGGCGTCGGCGCAAGACGGCATGGATGCGCGCCAGCAATTCGCGTGGATTGAAGGGCTTGGACAGGTAGTCGTCCGCGCCAACTTCCAGGCCTACGATGCGATCGACATCTTCGCCCTTGGCGGTCAGCATGATGATGGGTGTGCGGTCGTTGGCGGCGCGCAGGCGGCGGCAAATTGACAGGCCGTCTTCGCCCGGCATCATCAGGTCCAGTACGATCAGGTCAACCGCGTCGCGCAGCATGATGCGGTTCAGGGCTTTGCTGTCTTCTGCCAGGATCACCTCGAAACCCTCTTGCGCGAGGTAGCGGCGCAGCAGGTCGCGGATACGGGCATCGTCATCAAGGATGAGAATCTTGTCGGCTCGGGTGCTTGAAGTGGCTTGGTTCATGGTGAGCTGGTAATTTGTAACAGTCTCATTTTGCGGGTGGAAAACACATCTTGTGTTTTTTTTGGCCAGAATTGACACACTGTTACAAAACTTCAAGCCTTGCAGCGGTGTTTATACGGAGTGTGGCGTAACTTGGTGTAGCCTGAAAGCCACAGTGCAGGGCCTTGCACGCGCGTCATCCACACCACAAAGGTCAACCATGGTCTCTTGTTCAAAATTAATAGCGGTTTGTGCCTTGCTCGCGGGCTCTGGCGCTTTTCTGGCCCATGCCGAAACCGTGGCGTCGCGTGAGGCGGCGCAAAACATGGCCCAGTTGTCGGCCAATGCTGCGGTGGAGGTTCCGCAAGACCTGTTGTCGATTGTCATGACAACAACGCTGACCGGGCCGGACTCCAATGCGGTGCAAACCCAGCTTAAACAGGCGCTGGATGCTGCGCTGGCACAAGCCAGGCTGGGCGCGTCACCGGGCTTGCAGGATGTGCGAACCGGCCAATTCAGCCTGTATCCGCGCTATGGCAAAGACGGAAAGATCAATGGCTGGCAGGGCTCTGCCGAGCTGCTGCTCGAAGGTCGCGACTTTGCGCGCATCACCGCCAGCGCCGGAAAAATCCAGACCCTGACGGTCGGCAACGTGGGTTTTTCCTTGAGTCGCGAGCAGCGCGCCCGCACCGAAACCGAGGCCCAGGCTCAGGCGATTGAACGCTTCAAAGCGCGTGCGTCGGAAATTTCCAGGAGCTTTGGTTTTGCCGGTTACGCGTTGCGTGAGGTCAGCGTCAGCGCCAACGACCAGAGCTACGCCCCGCGACCACGCGCGATGGCTATGCAAGCCAAAGCCGACATGGCCGAATCAGCCGTGCCGGTTGAGGCCGGAAAATCCACCGTGTCGGTGACTGTGAGCGGCACGATCCAGATGCGCTGAAATTAAAAATAACTGCTTAAAACCCAATATTTACGGGTGCAAGCAGCTATCAACTTAGTAGCTATTTGCATTGAATGTCTGCCGCACAACAAAAAGCCTGCAAGCGAGGTGTCGCTTGCAGGCAGTTCATGGCAACTCAGCGCAAAGGCTTAGAAGCGATAACGCAGACCCAGGCTGGTGGTGTTGACCTTGTCACGGCCACTGCCGGCAAACTTCAGATTGCGCTCATCGTATTGCAGCACGGTCGACCAGTTGGGGTTGAACGCATATTCCAGGCCCAGACCGTAAGCCAGGCCCCAGCCGCTTTCTTTGCCACTGGCGACGCCTGACGCAGGATTGGACGACACTTCGGTTCGGCCATAGGTGGTGCCCAGGCGACCAATCAGGTTGAATGACTGGGCCAAAGGCAGTTTGCCAACCAAGCTGATGTCAAAACCCTGGGCTTTGGTGGTGCCGCCTGCGCGCGTTGCCTTGCCCAAGTCGATGTAGCCGAGTTCCATACCGACGTTTTCATTGAAGTAGGAACCGCCATACAGGTGGTAGGAGCTGTCGGTGTTGTCCGATGGAAACCCGCCCGTGCCATTGTTGAGCCTGAAGTTGGACTGGCCGGCGTTCAGACCGATGTAGCTGGCGCCTGGTCCATACATGGAATACCCGCTGGGGCTGCTTGAGCTCGATTGCGCCTGCACGCCTGCTGCCAAAGTCAGCGAAGCGACAGCCACAAGCAGGCCAGACAGTTTCAGTTGCGGCTTGAAGGCCTTGAGGAGATTTGTTTTATTCACAATGAGTCCTTTGTATGTTGTGTAAACCTTTGGATACGCTTCACGGCTCGGAGAAGGCAACTCGACTGTAGGCAGGCCAACTGGCGCAGCCTGTAGGCCTGGTCTGAAAATGCTTGTAGGACAGTGCTTAGGAGCGCCTTGTCAGCTGAAGGCACAATCAAAGCATGATCGCATCGTCACCAGCACTGGTTTATTGCGAATCCGGTACCAGCGCCTTGGTCCTTGATTCACCGCACAGCGGCACGCATTACCCGACAGATTTTCTGCATAGCTGCGCGCGCGCCGTGCTGCGCCGCGCAGAAGACACGCATGTCGAAAAGCTCTATGACTTTGCCTCTGCACTGGGTGCGCACTGGATAGAAGCCCGGTTTCCGCGCAGTTATCTGGACGCCAACCGAAACACCACAGAAATTGATGTCACGCTGCTCGACGGGACCTGGCCAGGTGCGGTTGAGACCGACCCCAAGATACTGTCCAAAGTCAGGCTGGGCAAGGGTCTGATCTGGCGTACGACCGACGATGGCGTGCCGATTTACAACCGCAAGCTGGCGGTTGCTGAAGTTCAGGCGCGCCTGGACACCTGCTGGAAGCCTTACCACGCGGCGGTAGCGCAAGCGATTGACACTGCGCACCAGCAGCATGGTTACAGCATTCATCTCAATTGCCATTCCATGCCTGCCATCGCGTCGAGCCACGCGACGGATTTTCCGGGTGAGGCACATGCTGACTTTGTGGTCGGTGACCGCGATGGCAGCAGCGCCAGCGCGGCGCTGTCAAAGCGGGTCTGCGAGCACCTGAGCGGCCTGGGTTTCAGTGTCTCCTACAACCACCCTTACAAAGGTGTGGAGCTGGTGCGACGCTACGGTCAGCCGGCGCAGCACCGGCACAGCATCCAGCTCGAGATCAACCGCAAGCTCTATATGAACGAGGACAGTCTGGCCCTGACGGCGGGTTTCGAGCCGCTCAAGGCCAGCTTGCGTTCACTGATTGAGCTCTTGCTGCGCACCGATCCGCGTCGGCTTTAATTTTTTCACTCAATTTTTTCAGGGATAGCCAGGTGGATCAAGTCGATTGTGTCGTCGTCGGAGCCGGTGTGGTGGGTCTGGCCGTGGCCAGAGCGCTGGCGCTGCAAGGTCGGGAAGTCATGGTGCTGGAGTCGGCTTCGGCCATAGGCACGGGCACCAGTTCGCGCAACAGTGAAGTGATTCATGCAGGTATTTACTACCCGCCAGGCTCGCTCAAGGCCACGCTGTGCGTGCAAGGCCGTCAGCAGCTCTACGACTACTGCGCAGCGCGCGGCGTGGGTCACAGCCGCTGCGGCAAGCTGATCGTCGCGACCAGCCAGGCGCAGGTAGCGCAGCTTCAGCTCATCATCGACAAGGCAGCGGCCAATGGCGTGCACGATCTGCGGCTGCTCAGCCGCGACCAGGCCATGGCGCTGGAGCCACAGCTGGCCTGCGTGGCGGCGGTGCATTCGCCCAGCACTGGCATAGTGGACAGCCACGGCCTGATGTTGGCCCTGCAGGGCGACCTTGAGAACGCTGGCGGCATGGTGGTGCTGAATTCGCCTCTGGTGGCCGCGCAGTGCGCGCAGACAGCTATCACTTTAGTAGCAAAAGACGGCACCGAGTTGCAGGCCAGGACGGTCGTCAATGCCGCGGGTTTGCTGGCGCCAGCGCTGGCGCGGCATTTTGCCGGGCTGGACGCGGGCTGGGTGCCGACCAGTTATTTCGCCAAGGGCAATTACTTCACCTTGTCGGGACGCTCACCGTTTGGTCAGCTGATTTATCCCGTACCCGAGGCCGCTGGTCTGGGCGTGCATTTGTCGATTGACCTGGGCGGCCAGGCCAAGTTCGGGCCTGATGTGCAGTGGGTGGATTCGCCCGACGACTTGCTGGTTGACCCGGCACGCGGCGAGTCCTTTTATGCCGAAATTCGAAAATACTGGCCGGCGCTGGCCGACGGCGCCCTGCAGGCCGGTTATGCCGGCATACGCCCCAAGCTGCAGGCGCCAGGTGAGGCCGCCAGGGATTTTGTGATTCAGGGCCCCGCGCAGCACGGCTTGCCCGGGCTGGTCAACCTGTTTGGCATCGAGTCCCCGGGCCTGACGAGTTCGCTGGCGCTGGGCGAGCACGTCGCCAGGCTGCTGTCCTAGCCAGCGTCCGCGACCGGTCGGCCCGCAGCTGGCCGGGGTATTCAAACTAATTTTGCTGTTGATGGAATAAACCATCAGCTGCCGGTGTTCATCCAGGTGCAGGACAAGCTGCGCCCTCAACCTAGTCAACACAGGATGACACCATGACAAACAAGTTCCTATCCCTTGCGGCCCTGACACTGGCCCTGCTAGCTGGTTGCGCCGCCATGACTGCGGGCAATGCGCCGGCCAGCATGAAAGATGGTCTGCTGGTCAACGCCAAGGGCATGACGCTGTACACCTTTGACCGTGACGTGACGTCCAGCGGCAAGTCGGTGTGCGAGGGCGATTGCGCCGTCAAGTGGCCGCCTGTGCTGGCCGGCAGCAGCGACAAGCCCACGGGTGACTACAGCATCATCAAGCGTGTCAATGGCGAGCGGCAATGGGCCTTCAAAGGCAGACCGCTATACACCTGGCCCGAAGATCAGGAGCCTGGCGACAAGTATGGCGACAACTACAACAAGGTCTGGCACATCGTGAAATGACGGTCTGGCACATCTAAGGAGTCACACCATGCACCAACGCATCTTTTCCCGTTCTGCCGCTTTTTTCGGATTTTGTGCCTTGCTGGTGCTCACGCCACTGGTCCTTGCAGGCAATTTGCAGGTCAGCGTGAGCGACAAGGAGGGCAAGCCTGTGCAGGATGCCGTCGTCGTTTTGCTGCCATCAGCTGCGGGCGTGCCCAAGGTTGCCTTGCCCCTGCAGCTCGTCATCAACCAGGAAAAGATGCGCTTTGTGCCTGCGTTGGCCTTGGTCGGCGTGGGTGCCAAGGCGCATTTCGTCAATAACGATCCTTGGGAGCACCATGTGCGGGCTTCTGCGGCCGGTGTGCTGCAGTTCGACAGCGCCAGCAGCGGCGGCTTTGAGCTTCGCGTCGAGGGCAAGGCGGAGGGCAAGCCGGCAAAGACCGCTGACGCGAGCTTTGACCGTGCCGGTGCCGTGCTGCTGGGCTGCCACCTGCACGCGTCCATGCGCGGCCATGTCTATGTCAGCGACTCACCGTGGGCGGCGATCACGAACGCAGACGGCGTGGCCTCGTTTGAAGGTTTGCCGGACGGCGCGACGCGCATCAAGGTCTGGCACCCGGAGCAATTGATTGATATTCCAGTGCAGCAAGTCAGTCTGAGCGCCGCCGGTGCCAAGGCTGCGGCGCAATTGAGCGTGGTGCCCAGGCGCAGGCGAATTTAAAGCATCACTGCCAGGCGCGTGCCCTGGTCAATCGCGCGTTTGGCATCCAGCTCTGTGGCCTGGTCGGCACCGCCTATCAAATAGGTGGTGACGCCAGCTGCGCGCAGCGGCTGCTGCAACTCGCGCAAAGACTCCTGGCCGGCGCACAAAACGATGTTGTCGACTTCCAGCACAGCCGCGTCGCTGTGCTTGTCACCATAAGTGATGAACAGGCCCAGCCCTGATCCGTGCGCGACGATGCGTTCATAGTTCACGCCCGAGATCATCTCCACATTTTTCATTTTCAGTGCAGCCCGGTGAATCCAGCCGGTCGTGGTGCCCAGGCCCTTGCCCAGCTTGCCGGGTTTTCGCTGCAGCAGCGTGAGCTGACGCAGGGGCGGGGTGCTTTGGGCTCGTACAACGCCGCCGCGCACCTGTGCTGGATCAGCAACGCCCCATTCGGCCTGCCAGGCCGGCAAATCGAGTGCGCTGGAGTGGCCGGCTTGGGTGAGCAAAAATTCGGCCACATCAAAACCTATGCCGCCTGCGCCAATGATGGCTACGCGCTGGCCCAGCGGCTGACGGCCCATCAGCACGTCGATATAGCTCAGTACCGCAGGGTGGTTCTGGCCGGGAATGTGCGGGTCGCGCGGCGTGACGCCTGTGGCCAGAATCACCGCGTCAAATTTTTCGGCCAGCAGCTCGGCGGCGGTGATGCGGATGTTCAGATGCAGTCGGGCACCTGTGCTTTGAAGGCGTCGGTCAAAGTAGCGCAGCGTTTCTTCAAACTCCTCCTTGCCCGGCACGCGCCTGGCCAGGTTGAACTGACCGCCAATCACGCTAGCTGCATCGTAGAGGTCAACGCTGTGGCCACGCTCGGCCAGCGTGGTGGCGGCGGCGAGGCCGGCCGGGCCCGCTCCCACCACGGCAAGGCGTTTTTTGGCAGTCGTGGTTTTGACGATGATCTGCGTTTCATGCACCGCGCGCGGGTTGACCAGGCAGCTCGCCAGCTTGCCCTTGAAAGCGTGGTCCAGGCAGGCCTGGTTGCAGGCAATGCAGGTGTTGATGTCCTGGCTGCGACCAGCCGCGGCTTTGTTGACGAATTCGGGATCGGCCAGAAACGGCCTGGCCATGCTGACCATGTCAGCGCTGCCGTCACTGAGTGCCTGCTCAGCCACTTCTGGCATGTTGATGCGGTTGCTGGTCACGACCGGAATGCTCAGCCCGGCCGCGCGCAATTGAGCTCGGAGCTTCTTGGTCACCCAGGTAAAAGCGCCGCGCGGCACCGACGTTGCAATCGTCGGCACGCGGGCTTCGTGCCAGCCTATGCCGCTGTTGATGATGGTCGCGCCTGCAGCGGTGACGGCCTTGGCCAGCAGCACGACCTCTTCCCAACTGCTGCCGTCAGGAATCAGGTCAATGATGGACAGCCGGTAAATCAGGATGAAGTCGGCTCCCACGGCCTCGCGCGTGCGCCGCACGATCTCTATGGCCAGACGCATGCGGTTGGCATAGCTGCCGCCCCAGTCGTCGCTGCGCTGGTTGGTATGCGTTACCAGGAACTGGTTGATGAAGTAGCCTTCGCTGCCCATAATCTCGACGCCGTCGTAGCCGGCCTCGCGTGCCAGCAGGGCGCAGCGCACGAAGGCGCGAATTTGCCGCTCAATGCCCGCCGCACTGAGCTCGCGCGGCGTGAAGGGCGAGATGGGGCTCTGAATGCGCGACGGCGCCACGCACAGCGGGTGGTAGCCGTAGCGGCCGGTGTGCAAAATCTGTAGCGCGATCTTGCCGCCTTCGGTGTGCACCGCATCAGTCACCTGTTTGTGGCGCCGCGCTGCGCCGCTGCTGGCGAGCATGCCAGCAAAGGGTTTGGACCAGCCGGCAATATTGGGCGAAAAACCACCCGTGACCATCAGGCCGACACCACCGCGCGCGCGCTCTGCAAAATACGCCGCCATCGCCGGGAAATGCTTGCGCCCGTCTTCCAGGCCGGTATGCATGCTGCCCATCAGCACGCGGTTTTTCAGCGTGGTGAAGCCCAGATCCAGCGGTGCCAGTAGGTGGGGGTAGGGTGACGCAGAAGGCAAAGTCGGTGCGGTGGTCATGGGCAAGTCTCGAGTCAAAACTGCCTGCATGGTAGTCGCAAGCCGGGCTGGTTCACAGCTGCGGCTGCGCTGTCGGAGACAGTCTGACGACAGGCATACGCCGTCTCCCGTATGGTGGGCATGCTCATGAGGCCATATATTCGTTTTACATTTATGGATTTGATTCACGCCTTGAACATTGAACGCGCCGTCACTTTTTTAGTATTTTTCCTGGTGCTTGCGGATGCAAGCCGTGCGCAGGACAAGGAAGCAACGCTGGCGCCTGTGCTGATTCAGGCCTCGCGCAGCAGTGTCCTGGGGGAGGCCGAAAATGCCAGCGTCGGCGTTGTCACGCAGTCCCAGCTGGACGCCCTGGTGGTCTATCGTCCGGCTGAATTGATAGAAGCCGTACCCGGGCTGATCGTGAGTCAGCACAGTGGCGAAGGCAAGGCCAACCAGTTTTATTTGCGTGGTTTTAATCTCGACCACGGAACCGACCTTCGCACCACGGTCGATGGCGTACTGATCAATCAGCGCAGTCACGCACACGGCCAGGGCTGGACGGATCTGAACTTCCTCATTCCGGAGCTGGTGACTGAGCTGGACTACCGCAAGGGACCGTTTTATGCGGCGGAGGGGGATTTTTCTTCGGCCGGATCGGTGAGTGTCAAATACGCCAGCACCCTGGCCGAAGGAATTGCCAGCGTCAGCGTGGGCCAAAATGCGTATGCACGTACTCTTTTGGCCGACGCCTTCAAGTGGCGGGATGCTCAGGTGCTTTACGCGCTGGAGTTGCTGCACAACGACGGTCCGTTCACGACCGGAGACAATTACGCCAAGCGCAATGGCGTGTTGCGTTGCAGCCAGGGAACAGAGTCTGACGGCTTCAACCTCAGCCTGATGGCTTACGACGCCAGTTGGCACGCGACCGACCAGATTCCACAGCGTGCAGTCGATGCGGGCAGCCTGGGTCGCTTTGATGCGGTCGATCCTACCGATGGAGGTAAAGCCAGCCGCTACAGCCTCTCCGGCGTGTGGCGCGAGTCTGGCGAAAAAGCTCGCAACGAACTGAGCTTCTACGCGGTGAGAAGTCAATTGGCCTTGTTTTCAAACTTCAGTTACTTTCTTGATAATCCTGTCAATGGTGACCAGTTCGCCCAGCCTGACCAGCGCATGAGCACAGGCTTTCAAGCGCGTCACAGTTGGTCTGAGGCGCTGATGGGTAGAAACTCTGAAAACACCCTAGGTCTTCAGTTTCAAAATGACAACATCAGCAACGGCCTTTACAACAGCGTGGCCGGCCAGATCGTGTCGGCGACCCGTGTCGACCGTATCCTTGAACGCAGCCTTGGCTTGTATTTTGAAAATGCCACGCAGTGGACGGATAAGCTGCGCACGGTTGCCGGCCTCAGAGCTGACCGGTTTGGCTTTCAGGTCGCCAGCGACAAGCCCGCCAATTCCGGCCGCAACTCAAGCGGCCAGCTCAGCCCAAAGTTCAATCTTATCCTGGGTCCGTGGGCCTGCACCGAGTTTTATGCAAGTGCTGGCGTTGGATTTCACAGCAACGACGCCCGCGGCGTGACTCTGACAGTCGATCCCAAAAGTGGCGCTGCGGCTGAAAAAGTGTCGCCGCTTGCGCGCTCAAAAGGCCTGGAATTGGGCGTGCGCACGGAAGCCGTGGCGGGCTTGCAAAGCGCCTTATCCTGGTACCGTCTCGACTTCGATTCCGAGCTCGTTTTTGTCGGTGATGCGGGGACTACTGAAGCGGGGCGTCCGAGCCGGCGCTACGGCTTTGAGTTTTCCAATAACTACAAAATCAATAAATCTTGGCGTCTGGACGCTGATCTGGCATTTGCGCACGCCCGATTCAGAAACAGCGAGCTCGCAGGCAATCGTATTCCCGGCGCGGTTGAAGGCGTAGCCTCGTTGGCGCTGGCGCTTGATTCTCTGGGGCCGTATTCTGGCGCCTTGCAGCTGCGCTACTTTGGGCCGCGACCGCTGCTGGAAGATAATTCGGTGCGTTCCAAAAGCACCGCGACTCTGAATGGGCGCATCGGCTACAAAGTCAGCCCCAAGCTCCGGCTGGAGCTGGCTGGCTTCAACCTCACCAATCGGCAAGTCTCAGCCATTGACTACTACTACGCTTCGCAACTCAAGGGTGAAGCGCTGCCGGTGAGCGGCATTCACTTTCATCCAATGGCGTCGCGAACCTTCAGGTTGACCCTGCTGGCACATTTTTGACCCAGTAAAAGGGCTGTCTTGCTGACGTGGCAAGGGGTTTGCGCGACGCAATCAGCACGTTGGTATTTTGGCCTTAGCGCAGGCCTTTGATAGCCCGTGCGGCTTCGCCCACCAATGCCGGTCCTTTGTAAATCAGCCCGGTATAAATTTGCACCACGTCGGCACCAGCTTTGATTTTTGAAACCGCATCTGCGCCCGACATCACGCCGCCGACCCCAATGATGGGAAAGTCCTTGCCCAGCGCTGCACGCAGCTGGCTGATCACGCGGTTGCTGGCTTGCAGCACTGGCGCGCCGCTCAGGCCGCCGGCTTCGTCCGCATGGCGCAAGCCCTTGACCGCGTCGCGGCTCAAGGTTGTATTGGTGGCGACCACGCCGTCCATGGCGTGACGCGCAAGGGTAGCGGCGATCACGTCCACCTGGGATTCATCAAGGTCGGGTGCAATCTTGACAAAAATCGGTACCCGCTTGCCATGCTGGCGTGCCAGGGCTTCACGCCGCTTGGCAATACTGTCCAGTAGCGCATCGAGCGCCTCGTCGCTTTGCAGCGCGCGCAGGTTTTTGGTGTTGGGGCTGGAGATGTTGACCGTCACATAGTCGGCGTGGGCATAGACCCCTTCGAGGCAAATCAGGTAGTCATCGACAGCATTTTCAATCGGCGTGCTGGCGTTTTTTCCGATGTTCAGCCCCAGCAGCAAAGGCGTGGCCCCCTGGATTTGTGCGGCCGGCTGGCGACTGCGCGACTGTTTCACATTTGCCAAAAATGCGTCCAGCCCGTCGTTGTTAAATCCCAGTCGGTTGATCAAGGCGTTGGCTTGAGGCAGGCGGAACATGCGTGGCTTGGGGTTGCCGGGCTGGGCTTGGGGTGTGACGGTTCCGACCTCGACAAACCCAAAGCCCATGGCTGCGAGTCCGTCAATGCAACGCGCGTTTTTGTCCAGCCCAGCAGCCAGACCCACGCGATTTGGAAACTTCAGCCCGGCCAATTCGATCGGGTCATCCACGCGGCCGCCGCAGTAGGCCATGGACAGCGGCGTACCCTGGGTACGCGCCAAGCCTGTCATGGTCAGCTCGTGAGCGGTTTCGGCGTCAAGCCCAAATAAAAAAGGTCGGACCAGGGCGTAGGGGAGCAGGGACATTGATAATTTGCTTTGTTATATGCACTAGTTTGCTATTGTCGCAAACCCCCGCGCATGCGTTTGGCGTTTTCAAAACCAACATCTTTTCAAAGCAAACCCTCATGACTCAAGACGAACTCAAAACACTGGTCGGTCAGGCCGCCCTGCAATACGTCAAGGCCGGCAGCATTGTCGGGGTGGGCACCGGATCCACAGTGAATAAATTCATAGATGCATTGGCGGGCATGAAAGGCCAGATTGCCGGCGCGGTGTCCAGTTCGCTGGCCTCTACAGAGCGCTTGCAGGCTTTGGGCATCAAGGTGTTCGATGCGACCGAAGTGGACGAATTGGACGTATACATTGATGGCGCTGACGAGATAGACCACGCGGGCTTCATGATCAAGGGCGGTGGTGCGGCGTTGACGCGTGAAAAAATCGTAGCGGCTCAGTCACGCCAATTCATTTGCATCGCTGACGAGTCCAAGTTGGTGCAGACCTTGGGCAAGTTTCCTGTACCGGTTGAGGTGATCCCGATGGCGGCCAGGCGCATTGCACGCCAGTTTGCCGTGCTGGGCGGTACAGCAACGCTTCGGCTCAAAGGCGCTCAGCCACTGGTGACTGACAACGGCCAGCATATTCTGGATGTGACGGGTTTAACGATCAGCGACCCGCTCGGCTTTGAGACCCAGGTGAACCAATGGCCCGGCGTGGTGACTGTGGGTGTTTTTGCGCTGCAAAAGGCCCATGTTTGCCTGCTGGGCGCACCTGGCGGCGTCAAAACGCTGGTGTTTTAAGCGACGTTTTTTCGCGTTCTGCCCTTGGGCCCAGAGCGCGGGCTAAAAGCGAATGCCTGACGGGTTACCTGCTTCGGGTGGGGGCTGCACCGGGCGCACTGCAGGTCGGGGTGTTGCCGTACCGTTTGAGCCGGCATTTGCCGTTGCCGAAGGTGCGGCAGAAATGGCGACCAGTGGCGTTGCTGACGGATTGCGGTAGCTGGGCGGCAATATCGAGACCGCCGGGTAACCGGCCGCGTTCAGGAATTGCGTCCACTCCGAATCTGAAAAGCCCTTGAGTTGTTGCGCACCTATGGTTGCAAATGGCAGCGTATTGTCACCACTCATGCGCTGCAAAGCCTGACTGTCTTCGGCTGTCTTGACGCTTTTCTCCGCAAACGGGATGCCACGTGCCGTCAGCATGGCGCGGGCCGACATGCAGGGCGCGCAGTTGTCACCGGTGTACAGGGTGACAGGGTATTTGGCCGCAATTTGCCGCAACTCAAATGGCAAGGAGCTGCTGGCAACGCCGCCACCCGAGCTGCCTGCGGCTGCCGTCACCTTGGCGTTGCCTGCCGCTGGCGGGGTGTCAGAAAAAGTCACTTTGCCATCTGGGCCGACAATGCGGTAGACCTGCTGCGCTTGCGCGGCGCTGGCCAGCAGCGCCACCGCTGTGATTGCACCCAGAACGAGAAACTTGTTGGCAGTCAATGTCATGCTGGTTCCTGTGAGTCGTTTATTTTTCAATCAAGACTTGTACAAACTGGCGTGGTCATTCCGACGGTTAACTGTAGCTTGAGGAAGACCTGGCGCCTCAGCGCATACCCTGGTGACGCATCAGCGCATCAAGCGAGGGCTTGCGACCCCTGAAAGCCTCGAAAGACGCCATCGCGGGGCGACTTCCGCCGGCTTCCAAAATGGCTTGCCGGTATTTTCTACCAGCCTCTACAGAATCCTTGCCTTCCAGCGCTGCTTCCTCGAACGCGGCGTAGGCGTCGGCAGACAGAACTTCAGCCCACTTGTAACTGTAATACCCGGCAGCGTAGCCGCCAGAAAAAATGTGACTAAAGGTATGGGCTGTGCGACTGTAGGTGGGCGCTTGAATCACGGCCACCTCCTTGCGTACTTCGTTGAGCAACGCCATCACATCGTCGCTAGGCCTGTAGCTGGTGTGCAGCAACATGTCAAACAGCGAAAACTCGACCTGGCGCAAGGTCTGCATGCCGCTTTGAAAGTTTTTCGCAGCTAGCATCTTGTCAAACAGCGCGCGCGGCAGGGGTTCGCCGGTTTCGACATGGGCCGTCATGTGTTTGAGCACGTCCCATTCCCAGCAAAAATTCTCCATGAACTGGCTGGGCAATTCGACGGCGTCCCACTCTACGCCGCTGATACCTGACACATCGCGCTCGTTGACCTGCGTCAGCATGTGGTGCAAGCCGTGGCCGAACTCATGGAACAAGGTGGTCACGTCATCGTGCGTGAGCAGCGCTGGCTTGCCGCCCACACCGTCTGCAAAATTGCACACCAGATGGGCAACCGGCGTCTGCAGTTTGCCGGTGTCCGGGCGCAACCAGCGGGCGCGCACGTCGTCCATCCAGGCGCCGCCACGTTTTCCAGTACGCGCTGGCTGATCCAGGTAAAACTGGCCTAGCAGTTGACCGTCGCGTTCAATCCGGTAAAAAGCGACGCCCGGCTTCCATACTGGTGCCGTGTCCGGACGAATCGCGACTTCAAACAGGTCCTCGACAATTTTGAACAAGCCTGCGAGCACTTTGGGCGCCGTGAAATACTGTTTGACTTCCTGCTCACTGAAGGCGTAACGCGCTTCCTTGAGCTTTTCGCCAATGTAGGCGTAGTCCCATGGCTGCGGATTTGAAAGCTGCATGTGTTCGG
>CANEXF010000026.1 GCA_947443645.1 Comamonadaceae bacterium
CGTGTCCAGGCTTCGCGAATCGTGCAGGCCTTCAGCGAACTCGAAGATGAGATCGATTTTCTGATTGTCGATATGGCGGCAGGCATTGCCCCTTCGGTATTGGCGTTCATGGCGGCCTGCCAGCGCCGCTTTATTGTGGTCCGCAACGACCCCTCATCGATCGCGGATGCCTATGGAACCATCAAGGTGTTGACTCAGGATTACGGTCTGGACGAGATCTATCTGGTCCCGAATGCTGTCAAAAGCCAGGCTGAGGGGCAGCAGCTTTTCGAGCAGATCAACCAGGTGTGCGCCCAGTTCCTGAACTGCAGCACCCATTATTTGGGCTCGATCGAGAACAACGATCTGATTCTTGCCGCGCATAAAAAATACATTCCGCTGATGGAGTTTGCGCCGGCTAGCCAGGCCGCGCGGGATTTCAGCCGCCTGGCTGACGCCAGCTGCAAGCTGCCGCCAACGCGTGAGCCGTCGGGCGGCATGCAGTTTTTTGTCGAACGTTTGTTGAGGCACCGGGCCTGATTCACATGAGAGCGTCTAGCAATCCTTACGAGGACGTCCACAGCAACAGTGAAGCATTGGTCATGGCTCATCTGGGCATGGTCAAGCGCGTTGCGCTGCATCTCAAGGTCAGAATCCCGCCCTTCATGGAGCTCGACGAGCTGATTCAGGTCGGTATGATTGGGCTGCTGGAGGCCGCGCGCGCGTTTAATCCGGCCAAGGGCATTGAGTTCGAAGCCTTCGCCTTGAGCCGCGTGCGTGGCGCCATACTTGACGAAGTCCGGCATCTGTCATTTCTTCCGCGCTCGGCGGTTGCTTTCAACAAGTCAGAGAACAAGGCCAACAACCTTCTTTCCTCCGAGCTTGGCCGTGCACCTACCCAGACGGAACTGGCTGACCGCATGGGCGATGATCTGGAGCTTTTTCAGAAGAAGCGCGGCCAGGCCAAACGTTTTGAGACTTTTTCCATAGAAGTCATGACCGATGAGGTCATGAATATCGCCGACGAGAGCTCACGGCAGCCCGATGCCATCGTCGAGCACCAGCAGTTCATGCAGGCCGTGACCCATGCCATCGGCGAATTGCCAGAGCGTGAGCAACTGTTGATGTCGCTTTACTATGTTGAAGAGCTGAACCTCAAGGAAATCGGCGAAACCCTGGGGGTCACCGAGTCGCGCGTGAGCCAGTTGTTGTCGGCCATCGTGAAAAAGCTGCGCGCCAGCTTGAAGATTGAGGAACTGCCGGCGCCACCGAAGCGAGCCAAGCATGCATAGCGCGCATTCGGGGCCAGGTGCCGTGCGCTTTGGCGCTCAAAACAATTACTTTGCTGCCCGGGGGCCTGCAGGCCTCAAGTTTCTGGCTGACCTACCGATTAATAGCGGTACGGAAATTCAGCAGGAGCAGTCAATCATGCGTGTCAACTTCAAAGCGATGGAATCTTATGGTTCCGATAATCTGGCGTCACAGGCCTCTGTGGCCAATAGCGTCGACCTCATTCAGATGCTGTTTGATGGTCTGATTGAAAGCCTGTCGGCAGCCAGGGGTCACCTGCAGCACGGCGCGATTCAGGAGAAATGCAAGTCCATTGCGCGCGCCAGCCGCATCGTGATCGGTTTGCAGGGCTCGCTTGACTTCCAAAAGGGCGGCGATCTGGCGCGAAACCTCAATGAGCTCTATAGCTACGTGACGCGCCGGCTGATTTACGCCAACGCCAATAACGACCTTGGCGTACTCGAAGAAATTTATGGGCTGATGAATGAAGTTCGTCAGGCCTGGCTCGATGTTCCCTCGCTGCTGCCGGCCAAGCCTATGGCTGCCGTGCACTGAGCTGAGGCAGACGGAATTTTGACTTCGGGCGCGTTGGCGGCCCTGGTTTTTGACATCGAGAGTGTTGTTGACAGGCTTGGCCGCGGTAGTTCGCGGCCAGGCCCTATTTGGAAGTAATTATGTTTGGTGTCATCGGCATTGTCTTTTTGTTGGTCTGCGTGTTTGGCAGCTTTATTGTGGGCGGTGGCAACCTGCACCCCTTCATTCACGCAGCGCCCATCGAGGGATGGTGTATTTTGGGATCGGGCATCGGCGGCTTGATGATCGGCAACAGTCCTGACGTCGTCAAGGCTGTGATGGCTGGCATTGGCCGCACTTTCAAAGGCTCTAAATACCACAAGGATGATTACCTCAACACTATTTTTTGTGTCTCAAAGGTCATGAAGACCCTCAAGAGCGAGGGTGCGGTTGCGCTGGAGGCGCACATTGAGACGCCAGAATCTAGTGCCATTTTCAGCGAATACCCCAAGATTCTCAAGGATCACGCGCTTCTGCATCTCATTACGGATACGGTGCGCTTGATGGTGGTTTCCCAGGGGACGCTGAGCCCCATGGCGGTCGAAGAGGTCATGGACAGTGCGATCAAGACGCACCACCACGACGAGCTCAAGGCCTCTGATGCGATTGGCACCTTGGCTGGCGCATTGCCCGCCCTGGGTATTGTGTCCTGCGTGATGGGCGTTGTGAAAACCATGGACGCGATTGACCAGCCACCGGCAATTCTGGGCGGCCTGGTGGGTGCTGCTCTGGTGGGTACCTTTATCGGCGTGTTTTTGGCCTATGGCTTTTTCGAGCCCTTTGCCAAGCGTCTGAGCCAGATTATTGAAGATGAAGCATCGATGTACTTCGTTGTCAAACAGATCATCATTGGCACCATGCATGGCCATCCCATGCCGCTGATCCTCGAGGCCGCACGTGTTGGCATCAGCCACCACAACCAGCCCAGCTTCGCCGAGGTGTTTGACGGTTTACGGGGTAAATAGGCATGGCAACGCAGGCTGCGGCCAAAGTGGCCGAAGAAACGCCAGCGCCAGCCCTGACGCTGGTGCCACCCCCCGAGGCCGCGCCCGAGGAGGGTGCGGCGCTCGCGCCCATCATCGTTGTCAAAAAAATCATGCCCGGGCATGGGGGGGCACACGGCGGCGCCTGGAAGATCGCTCTGGCCGACATGATGACTGCCATGATGGCGTTCTTCTTGTTGATGTGGATTCTGGGCGCGACCAACGAGTCCCAGCGCAAAAGCATTGCGGACTATTTCAAGCCCACGACGCACAGTGAAATCACCATGGGCAAACTTGCCGGCTCCAATGGCATCCTGGGCGGGAAATCCATCATTGATACCGATGGCTTTCCTTACACCGCCAAGCAGACGGCAGCGATGGAGCGTCTGACGCCGCGTTCAGAGGGCGGTCCCACCGAGAACGACCCTTCGCCCAACAGTGAAAACGCCAGGGACAACGATGGCACGACCCAGGCCGAAAAGCGCAAGATCGTCGAGGAGGCCGACAAGGACAACTTTGACAAGCTGGAAAAGGACTTGCGAGAGGCGCTGGCGAAGAACCCGCGTTTTGAGCAGATTCAGGACCAGGTGTCATTTGTCCGCGAAAAAGAAGGGCTGCGCATAGAGATCATCGACAAGGCTGACTTTTCGATGTTCTCGCTGGGCACCACGCGGTTGCAGCCCAAGGCGCAAGCCCTGATGGAGGAGGTCGCCAAGTCTCTGGTGGCCATGCCCAACAAGCTCAGCATTCGCGGGCATACCGACAGTGTGGCGTTTGCGAATTCTGAAAATCGCAACAACTGGTCCTTGTCTGCCGAGCGGGCCGAAGCGACGCGCGGTCTGCTCGAAAAGCGCGGCATCGGCCCTGAGCGTTTTTCGCATATTGAAGGGGTGGCAGACACCGCGCCCTACAACCCGAACGACCTCAAAGACCCGCGCAACCGGCGCATCAGTGTCACCGTGCGTTACCGCGACTGATCATTCAACCTCGATGGGTCCGGACCTCATCAATTAACTGGACTTGACCCATGGAAGAAGCCGCTCAGAACACCACAGCCAAGCATCATGGGCCCACGAGAAATGATCTCTTCTTTCTTTTGTTCCTGGTTTTTGTGATCGCCGCTGTTGTCTTGGTCGGACGTATTTCCTACCAGGAAGGCATGAAGACGGAAAATACCAAGCGCAATGGCGAGGCCTGGGCCAAATGGCTGACCGAAGCGAGCGCTGAGCGCGCCAAAGACGGCTTCGCACCCAGCGCTTGCGCAACAGGTTTTGTACCACAGGAAAAAGCGGCGGCAGTTGCAATAGTTTCAGCGCCGCTGGCGGAAGCTGTTGGCGTTGATGCGATCCCCAAACCACAGGACGCGCCTGCTGCCGTCGTTGTCGCGCAAGTGCCGCAGGTGCTGGCGCCCAGCCCGCGGACCTGGGGTGAATGCTTCAATGCTTTGACGAGTCCTGGTGGCGCGCTCGCCGATTTGCGCAACCCGTTTTTCAACAAGCCCATAGAGATCGCCGTCAAATGTGATTCGAACGATCGAAGCTTGACGGGGGCCCTGGTGCTGGAAAAACTGACACCGACACCGCCCGGCTCGTCGATACCGGTGGCGTCTGCCCCGCTGAGTTCGTCTGACGCGATAGACCAGAAGATACAGATCCGCATCACGGCTTGCGACAAAGGCGCCTACCCGATCCGTATCGCAGAAATCGAATTCTAAGGACAGCGCCATGCAAACCCCTAACGACATGCGGACCCAGATTCACGGGCACGACCACAGGGACGAAATCCCGTCAGGCCAGCCACTGCGCAAGATGCTTTACAGCTGGCTTTTAGACCCTAACATCAAGGGCAATTTCCAGAAGGATCTGGACCGCTGGATCAGCATATTGATCATTGCCAATCTGTTTGCGCTGGTCTTCGAACATGTGCCTGCGGTTTACGACCCGAACAAACACTGGTTTCACGCCTTTGATATTTTTTCGGTGATTGTTTTTACTGTCGAATACCTGCTGCGCTTTTACCTGGCGCCTGAAGATGCAGAGTTCCAGGGCAAGCGCCATCCGCGCCTGAGCTACATCACAAGCCCATTTGCCATCATTGACTTGCTGGCCATCGCACCGTTTTATCTGAAGGCCTTTATTTCGGTCGATCTGCGCATGTTGAGGTTCCTGCGCCTGCTGCGAATCCTCAAACTTTTTCGGGTGCTGATTCCGGCCTACAAAGAGTTTGTGCTCGCCAACCGCGGCCGGACTTTCCGCCAGAAGATGCACGCCATTGTTTTTCCGAGCGAATTTGGCGGCACCATACACAACATTTTTGACTCCTTTATCGTTGTCTGGGTGGTCGTGTCAGTGATCGCGGTCGTGCTGGAGTCGGTTTACGGCGTCGAGTACATCCTTGCGACGGAGTTCATTATTCTTGACGCTGTAGCCGTAGGGGTGTTCACCGTCGAATATTGCATGCGGCTTTACTGCTGCGTAGAAGAGCCTGGATTTCAGCGCGCTGTCTCTGGTCGTTTGAAGCAGGCCAAGACGACCTCATCTATCGTTGACTTTCTGGCTATCTTGCCGTTCTTCCTTGAGGTGTTTCTGCACCACCTGTTCGACTTGCGCTTCCTGCGGGTGTTCAGGCTGCTTCGCCTGCTCAAGCTCAACCGCTACACCGACGCAACCTCGACCCTGACCAAGGTGATTGCGCGTGAACTGCCCGTCTTGAGCGCCTCCGCCTTTGTGATGCTCTTGCTGGTGGTGTTGACCGCCAGTCTCGGTTACCTGTTTGAGCATGAAGCCCAGCCTGACAAGTTTGAAAACATCCCTCAATCGATTTACTGGGCCGTGATCACGCTGGCATCTGTGGGTTATGGCGACATCTCCCCCATCACGCCTGCAGGACGAATGATGACCATCATCCTGGCCTTGATGGGCATTGGCATCTTCGCCATCCCGGCGGCTTTGCTGTCTTCAGCTTTCACCGACGAGTTGCGCATTGAGCGTGAAACGCTGATGAATGACCTGTATGAAATGCTGGCCGACGGTGTTATTTCCCCCGAGGAGGCTGAAATCATCAACCGCGAGGCCAAGCGACTGCATCTGAGTGAGGATGAGGTTAATCGTTTGCTTGAAAAAGCCAGACGTGAGCGCGAGCTCAAAGACGATGTGTCTTTGCTGCCGCTGCATAAAATCGCAGCAACTCCGGCGCATGCAGTCGAGTATTTCAAGCAAATGATTTCCCAGATCAGGCAGTTGGGCATCATGACGGATGCGGCAAACTTCGAGGCGGCAGCCTCGAAAAACGCAGGGCTGACAGATGCCGAGCTGGCACTCTGGCGGCAGATCAAGGGTGAATAAGCGCTGTTGATCGCCGCCTGCTGGTGCAGCGTTGATCCGCTTGCTTTTGCCAAATCACTATTTAATTGATAGCTGCTCACGCCCGTTTTCCGGGTGCTGCGGCGGATTTTCTTGTAAATCTAAGATTGATTGGCGGCTGGTGTATAGGCCTTCAGGCCCATGCCAGGGCATCATGGGGCTTGAAAACCGCCCGCTCGGTAGGTCAGGACCAGCGTGTCCCTGAAGCCCTGGCTGGTGGCTGCATCCGCCGGGAATATCGGTGTGGTCTCGTGAATCACCCGGTTGTCGTCTAGCAGCAAGGCTGTCAACGGTGTCTCCATCACAAAGCGCACACCTTGTGGTCCATGCGCATCAAAAACGCGGGTTTCGCCGCCTTTGACTCCTAGCCGCGCGACCAGCAGCACGACCACGAAGTTCACACCATCGCGGTGCGCGCCTTCGGGGGTGGGCCGCCCCACGCCGCCAGCCGTGTCAATCCGGAACTGGTGCGCCTCAATAAACCAGCGCTCAACCGGCTGGACCTGCGCAAACAGCTGGCCCAGATGGCTGATCAGTTCGCGCCAGGCTGGCGCTTGGGCAACAGCTGGCTCGACCGCGTCAAACAGGCGTTCGAAGCCGCCATGCAAGGCGTTGTAGTCAGTCGGTTGCCAGTGCGCGCGATGCGCTGTCTGGGTCAAGGTGCCGTTGCTCAGCTCCTGAATAAAGCAGCTGTGGCGGCGCTTGCGGTAGTGGCCGCCGTCCTTGAGATGGGCGTCGCTTGGCAGCCTGTTCCAGGACTCGCTCAGCGCGTTCCAGCGCTGCGTCCAATCAGGCGTTGGCAGCTTCAGCGCGCTTGTCAATTCGTCGGGGTGAAGCAGGCAGAGCCCATCCTGACGCAGTGCCTGGTCGGCGGGCTTTTGAGCGGAAACGATATTGAACATATTCCCTATTTTGCTTGAGGTCTGGCTGATTCAGCGAATCAGTCCGACATTCAGTCGACCCCGGCCGCCTCATAATTGGTGGCAGAGCAACTTTGAAAGCCGTACATGCTTTATAAATTCAAATCAAAAAACGCCGGCGACCTGATCATGCTGGAGCTCAATGGCCGTCGGCTGCTTGAAATCATTGGCAAGGAGCCCGGCGCCAAAGGCATCATCTTGCCCGAGCAGATGGCCGATGCAATCACTGCACTTGAGCAAGCCATTGCCCTGGAGGAGTCCGGCGAGCATGCTGCTGACGATTTGAACGAGGACACACCGGGCCTGCGCCAGCGCGCCATGCCTTTTATAGACATGCTGCAGCGCAATCTGCAGGCTGGTGAGCCGGTGGTCTGGGGCGTCTAGCAAGCGCCAGCGGGCGACTGGCGTGCTTGTGGTCAGTCTACCGTTGCGCCCGAGGTCTTCACGACCTGAGCCCACTTTTTGTGCTCGGCGTTGATGAAGGCCGTGAACTGCTCCGGTGTGTTGCCGCCGGGTATGGCGCCCTGAGCCAGGAGCTTTTCTTTGACCGCAGGCGTGCCCAGCGACTTGCTGACTTCCTGTTGTACGCGATGGACGATGTCCGGCGGCGTACCGGCCGGCGCCAGCAGACCAAACCAGGAGCTGGCATCAAAGCCTTTGAGGTGGGCCGCTTCTTCAACCGTTGGCACATCGGGCAGTGCGGCAGAGCGCTGCGCGCTGGTCACGGCAAAGGCCTTGAGCTTGCCCGCCTTGATTTGCGGCAGCGATGAGGGCAGGTTGTCAAACATCACGTCAACATTGCCGCCCACCAGATCCAGCAGCGCCGGGCCTGAGCCGCGATAAGGAATATGCGCCATGAATATGCCGCTCATGGATTTGAAGAGCTCGCCCGAAAGGTGGATCGACGTGCCATTGCCGCTCGATGCCATGCTGAGTTTTCCGGGGTGTGATTTGGCGTATTTGACAAAGTCCGCAACGTTGTTGATACCCAGTGCCTTGGCCTTTTCTGTATTCATTACCATGACGTTGGGCACGCCGGCAACCAGCGTGATGGGCGCGAAGTCTTTTTGCGAGTCAAACGGCATCTTGCTGTACAGCGCCTTGTTGATGCCGTGTGTGCCCACGGTGCCCATCAGCAAAGTGTAGCCATCGGCTGGCGACTTGGCCACCAGATCCGCGCCAACATTGCCGCCCGCGCCCGCGCGGTTTTCAACGATAAAGGGTTGGTTGAAGGCTTTGGACAATTCTGGCGCCATCGCCCGCGCCAGAATATCCGTCGTGCCGCCAGGCGCGAAGGGCACGATGATCCTGACCGGCTTGGTGGGCCAGGCGTTTTGCGCCACAGCCGGAAGGCTGGCGAATGCCAGCGTGCCGGCGAGGATGCTTAAAGCGCTGATGCAGCCAAGACCGGATGCAAACAGGTGGCGGCGGCTTGGCCTGGAATTAAAAACCATCAAAATCTCCTTCGGTGAAAGATACGCAGCAACTGCGCTGCTTGCTTGTACTGCCAAGCGACGAATCCGGGTGAGTGGGATTACCCGAATCAGTGGGTCAACAGCGAGTTTGCTGTAAAAAAGCCGCCTGGCTCAAGGCGTCGGCGGCTTTTGGTGAGTATCGACTTGGATCAGTCCGCGTATTTGCCGGCGGCGTCTATGACTGGTTTGAGCTTGTTGATTTCAGCGCTCACAAATGCCTTGTGGGCCGCAGGCTCAACACGCTTGTCAGTCACCACTACAGCGCCCAGACCTTCCTGCTTCTTGATGAAGTCAGGATCTTTCAGGGCCAGCTTGAGGGCGGCATTGAGCTGCGCAAGCACCGCTGGCGGTGTGCCTTTGGGCGCATACAGGCCATGCCAGATCGTCAGGTCAAAGCCCTTGAGGCCCATTTCCTGCAGGGTTGGGTAGTCTTTGAGCAGTTTGTTGTTAGACAAAGGCTTGGCCGTCGTGACCGCGAAAGCTTTGACGCGTCCGGCCTCAATCTGGCTGGTGGTGTTGGTGGTCTGGTCGCACATCAGGTCGACTTGTCCGCCCACCAGCGCATTCATTGCTGGCGCCGTGCCGCTAAACGGAATCGTCGTCATGGGCTCTTTTGCATTGATGGCTGCTTGCCACATCAGGCCGCACAGGTGTGACGCTGAACCCAGTCCCGCGTGGGCGATATTGAGTTTTCCGGAATTGGCGCGTATGTAGTTTTCCAGATCACGGTAGGTGTTGGCGGCCAGCTGGGGCTTGCCAATGATGGTCATGGGCACTTCATTGATCATGCCCAAGTACTCGAAATCTTCTAGTGGCTTGTAAGGCAGTTTGCGGTACAGGCCTGACGCTGCGGCCATGCCGATGTGGTGCAACAGCAAGGTGTGGCCGTCTGGGGCTGCTTTGGAGACTTTGGCTGCGCCTATGGTGCCGCCCGCGCCGTTGACGTTTTCAACCACGAAGTTCGCGCCACCACCCATGGATTTACGCATGGCCTCGGCCAGATCGCGGGCGACGCGGTCGGTTGGACCACCGGCCGCAAACGGAACCACAAAGGTGATGGGCTTGGCGCCGGGAAAGGTTTGCGCGTGCGCAAAAAATGCTGTGGCCGCGGCGGCCAGTATCAGTAGGCGTTTCATTGATCTTCTCCGGTTTTAATATCCGTAGAGTTTAATTTACCCTTGCCATTTAGACACCGCGGTAACTACTTAAGGGCAATCACCGCGGTGCTGGCCTTGGTGCGGCTTATTTGTAACTCCTGGTGTCTTCAATCACTTTGCCATCGTTGGGCAGGCTGCCAGGGGCCAGGAGTTCAACGCCGGCGCGCAGCTTGGTGACATCGCGGGCGACCTCGGCAATCCGCTGCGCCAACCCTGACGCCTGGGGCGTAGTGGCTTCGACCATCAAGGTCATGCTGTCGCTGGACATTTCTCCGCTGACCACCAGCCTGGCCTTGAGAACTTCCGGAAAACGGCGGGCTATGTCGGCAACCTGACCAGGATGTACAAACATGCCTCTGACCTTGATCGTCTGATCTGCGCGACCCAGCCATCCCCTGATACGGGCATTGGTGCGCCCGGTCGGGCAATCACCAGGCAACAAGGCTGACAAATCGCCGGTGCCGAAACGTATCAAGGGGTAGTCGGGGTTGAGCGTGGTCACCACCAGCTCGCCGACCTCGCCTTCGGCGACTGGCTCGCCGGTGCCGGGGCGTACGATTTCAACAATCACGCCTTCGTCGAGTACCAGGCCTTCACGCGCTTCGGTTTCAAAGGCGATCAGTCCCAGATCAGCCGACGCATAGCACTGGTAAGCCGCAACGCCGCGCTCGTCCAGCCAGTCGCGCAGGCTGGGAGGAAATGCCTCGCCCGAGACCAGTGCCCGGCCGAGGCTGGGCAGCGCGACGCCCATCTCAGCGGCTTTTTCCAGGATGATTTTCAAGAAGCTGGGCGTGCCGATATAGCCTGCGGGACGCAACTCGGCCATGGCCTGAACTTGCTGCTCTGTCTGTCCTGTTCCGCCCGGAAAAACCGTGCAGCCCAGGGCGTGGGCGCCGGTTTCCATCATCGAGCCTGCGGGCACAAAGTGGTAGCTGAAGCTGTTGTGGACCAATTGCCCAGGCCTGAATCCAGCGGCATAAATGGCTCTGGCCATACGCCAATAGTCCTTGCGCGTGCCTTCCGGCTCATAGATCGTGCCGGGGCTCGCAAATACGTGCGGCATGTGCGCGCCATAGCGCAGTGCGCTGAAGCCGCCGAACACCTGGTGACCGTCCTGAATGCCGGACTGCTTGCTGGCTGTTTGCTGGCGCGCGAGCAGTTCGTGCTTTCGGGTCACGGGCAATTGTGCCAGCGCTGCTCGCGAGTTGATGCTGCGGGCATCGACCCCGGCGAGAATCGCGCCAAAGGCCGGGGCATGCGTTTGCGCCTGCGCAATCTGTTGCGGCAGCGCGGCCATCAGGGCTTGTTCCCGGGCGCTTTTCGAGCGGCTCTCTAGCGCGTCAAAAAATTTGCTCATGCTTTCTTCCCCGAGGTCGTCAGGCCAGCCAGCGCTTGCGCCGCCGGTAGCTTTTGACGTCTTTGAAGCTCTTGCGCTCGCCATCACCCACGCCCAGGTAAAACTCCTTGACGTCTTCGTTGCTGGCCAATTCAAGCGCTGCGCCATCCATGACCACACGTCCGCTTTCCATGATGTAGCCGTAGTCCGAGTATTTCAGGGCCATGCTGGTGTTCTGCTCTGCGAGCAGGAAGGTGACCTTTTCCTTTTGATTCAGGTCCCGCACGATGTTGAAGACCTCTTCAACGATTTGTGGCGCCAGTCCCATGGACGGCTCATCCAGCAGGACCACGCTGGGGTTGGCCATGAGCGCGCGACCGATGGCGCACATCTGCTGCTCGCCGCCCGAGGTGTAAGCCGCCTGGGATGTGCGCCGGGTCTTCAGGCGAGGGAAGTAGGCATAAACCTTGTCCAGATTGGCCGCGACTTCGGCCTTGCTTTTACGCGTGTAGGCGCCCGTCAACAGGTTTTCTTCAATCGTCAGGTGGGCAAAGCAATGCCGGCCTTCCATCACCTGCACCACGCCGCGCTGCACCAGATCGGCGGGAGACAGGTTTTCAATCCGCTCACCTCGCAGCTCAATAGAGCCTTTGGTGACCGCGCCACGTTCGCCTTGCAGCAGGTTGGAAATAGCGCGCAGCGTGGTGGTTTTTCCCGCGCCATTGCCACCGAGCAAGGCCACGATCTTGCCTTGCGGCACCTGCAGGGAAACCCCTTTGAGCACCAGGATGACGTGGTTGTAAATCACCTCAATGCCGTTGACGTTGAGAACGATGGGCCGCGGCTCCGGGCCTGCCTGCGCAGGCCCGGACGGCCCATCGGCAGCCGGCGTCTTGCCGGCGGTGTGCGCGTCCATGGCCATCAGCTCTGGCAGTCTGCCGCAGTGCGGCGGATCATCTTCTTGTCGGCCAGGTACTTGTCGGCGGCCACCTTGATCATGGGTTTGAGAATCTGCTCATCGGCCTGGATGAAATCAGAGCTTAAAACCCACTTGCTGCCATCCCAGGTCTGCACACGCGCTGCGGTCGAGCCCATGTGGTCGGCGCAGGATGTCGACAGCGGCCGCATCACCCCCGAAAAACCGAGGGCGTCCAGCCGTTTTTGGTCCAGTGCCAGGTTTTCCATTCCCCAGCGAACCTGCTCGCCGGTCATGACCTTGCCTTTGCCAAAGCGTTCCTGGGCTCGCCTTACCGCCTCGATGCTCAGCATCTGGATGATCACGCCGCGGGTGTACAGCACCTGGCCGACTTCGTCCTTAGGGCCGGTTCCCTGACCTTTGTCATGCACATATTTGAGAATGTCCTGAATGACTTTAGGCTGTTGGCCCGAGGTGTTGAGGGCCAGCGCGTTATAACCTTTGGCACCTTCGCCGACATCCTTGACATCGGGTTCCGCACCTGCCCACCAGACGCCATACATCTTGTCACGCGGGTAGCCTGTGGCCTGTGCTTCTTTGAGTGCGGTGGAGTTCATCACCCCCCAGCCCCACAGCAGCACAAAGTCAGGACGGGTTTGCCTGACCTGCAGCCAGGCCGATTTTTGTTCTACGCCGGGCGCCGTGACAGGGATCAGCTGCAGCTCAAAGCCATGCATTTTTGCGCGCTCTTGAAGCACCGGAATAGGCTCCTTGCCAAACGGTGAGTCGTGGTAGACCAGCGCAATCTTTTTGCCTTTGAGCTTGTCCAGGCCACCTTCTTTTTTGCCCAGGTACTGAATCAGGATGTCGGCACCGGTCCAGTAGCTGCCCATCAATGGAAAATTCCACTTGAAGGCCTGGCCGTCTTGCGCCACCGACAGGCCGTAGCCGAGTGTGATCAGCGGCACCTTGTCAGTCGGTACTTTTTCGGTCAGCGCAAACGTGATGCCGGTCGCCTGGGGATCAAAAACCGCAACGCCGGGCCGGCTTTTGAGTCGTTCATAGCACTCCACGCCGCGGTCGGTGGCGTAGCCGGTTTCGCATTCTTCGAACGTCAGCTTCACGCCGTTGACGCCACCGTCACGCGCATTCACCATCTTGATGTAGTCCTGCTTGCCGTTTGCCCAAGGCACACCGTTGGGCGCATAGGGCCCAGTGCGGTAAGACAGCAGGGGGAAAAACTGCTCTTTGGCTTGCGCCACTGCGTTGGTCGTCACCAGCGACGAAGCGCCAGCAGCAACTGCCGCTACCGCGAGAATCAAATTACGGATAGTCATCGTTGTCTCCTGAAAATAATAAACACACCTGAAAAATGACGGGAACACACGCTTTAATGCGGGAAAGGCCACAAGCGCAGTTTTTGCTTGGCCACAGACCAGAGCTTGGCCAGCCCGTGCGGCTCGACGATCAAGAACCAGACAATCAGCCCACCAAAAATCATCAGCTCCGCATGAGAGATACCGGCGGTAGAAATATCAATGCCGAGCAAGCGCGCCAAAACGGGCAACACCAGGCTGAGGACAATAGGCAGCACTGTTATGAAGGCGGCGCCCAGAAAGCCGCCCAGGATGGAGCCCAGGCCGCCAATGATCACCATGAACAGCAGGCGAAAGGAAATGTCGACAGAAAAAGCCGCAGGCTCCCATGCGCCAAGATGCACAAAGCCCCAAAGTGCACCCGCCACGCCGATGATGAAGGAGCTGACGGCAAAAGCGCTGAGCTTGGCGTACATCGGTCGTATGCCAATCACCGCAGCGGCGACATCCATATCGCGTATGGCCATCCATTCGCGGCCAATCGCGCCGCGCACCAGGTTTTTTGCCATGAGCGCGATCACCACCAGAATCGACAGGCACAACCAGTACTTGGATTGCGCGCTTTGAATCGGCCAGCCAAAGACCTGCAAGTCCGAAACCGACACCGAGCCTGACGGTGAGTCGTTGGTAAACCACTTGATTCGCAAAAACATCCAGTCGCTGAAAAACTGGGCCGCCAGCGTGGCGACTGCCAGATAAAGGCCTTTGACGCGCAGGCTGGGAAGGCCAAACAGGATGCCAAAAAAGGTCGCGCACAAGCCGCCCATAATCAGGGCTGGCACCAAGGGCATGTTGGGTATGCGCACAAAGAAGTTGTAGGCACCGTAGGCGCCGACCGCCATGAAGGCGCCAGAGCCCAAAGAAATCTGACCGCAATAGCCGACCAGTATGTTCACCCCCAGCGCTGCGAGCGAGATGATCAAAAACGGAATCAGGATGGCGCGAAACAGGTAGTCGCTGGCCAGTAGCGGCACAGCGACAAACGCAAAGAGCAAGAACAGTCCAACCATGATCCGGTCCTGCAGAATGGGGAATATCTGCTGGTCCGCGCGGTAGCTGGTTTTGAATTGGCCGTTTTCTCTGTAAATCATGGCGGGTTATTTTTTTAAATAAAACAGGCCGGATCGGCTGGGTACCCACGCAGGCAATTCAAGCGGGGGCCGCGGGACTGGCTTTGCCAGACCGCAGGCGCAGCGGCCCCCTCGGGGGGCAGCGCACTACACGTCAGTGACAAGCGTGGGGGCCGCATATCTAGACCCTGTCAATGATCTTTTGGTTGCGGCACGCTGCGCTTAACTTGCTGCACAAGTGAGCCTTCACCGAAAAATAATCCTTCGCCTTATTCGGCGAAGAACCCGCGAGCGTGTTGATCGTGTATTTCATACACGATCGATTATTTTTTCACCGAACAGGCCTTGCGGCCGGAACAGCAGGAAGCCCAGCGCGAGCACATAGGCAAACCAGATCTCGATACCGCCGCCTACGAACGGTCCGAGATACACCTCGGACAGCTTTTCGCCCACGCCAATCACCAGCCCGCCAATGATGGCGCCGGGCACCGAGGTCAGGCCGCCCAGAATCACCACGGGCAGGGCGCGCAAGGCGATGGTTGCCAGCGAAAACTGGACCCCCAGTTTGCTGCCCCAGATCATGCCGGCCACCAGCGCCACCACGCCTGCCACGCACCAGACGATGACCCAGATGCGGTTCAGTGGAATGCCTATGGACTGTGCTGCCTGGTGGTCGTCGGCCACAGCGCGAAGCGCTCTGCCGGTGGCCGTTTTCTGGAAGAACAGGCTCAGCAACGCGACCAGGCTGGCGGCGATGGCGGCTGCGATCATGTCTTCCTTGTTGAGCAACACGCCGCCCGGAAAAATCTTGTCCATGATGAAGATCGGTTCCTTGGGCATGCCGATGTCTATCTTGTAGATGCTGCTGCCAAAAAGGCTTTGGCCCAGACCTTCGAGAAAGTAGGCGATGCCCAGGGTGGCCATCAGAAGGGTTGCGCCTTCCTGGTTGACCAGATGGCGCAGCACCAGGCGCTCAATCAGCCAGGCCACCATGAACATCACGAGTGCGGCAATCGCGAAGGCCGTGACGTTGGCGAAAATCAGGCTGTTGATACCAGTCCACTGTGGAATCCATTCGGAAAACCGCGCCATGGCCAGGGCGCCAAACAGCACCATGGCGCCCTGCGCAAAGTTGAAGACGCCCGAGGCCTTGAAAATCAGCACAAAGCCGAGCGCCACCAGCGAATAAAGCATGCCAGCCATCAGGCCGCCGAGAAGGGTTTCCAAAAAAAACGCCATCAGATATGTTCCTCACCCCTGTTGCGGCTCACTGCGTGTAGCCGCCTCTCCCCTTGCAGGGGACGCCGCTGGTGGCCCGGCAAAGCCGGTTCCACGGCGGCCGCTTGAAAAGAAGCTGGTTTTTTCATGTTCAGTGACTCGTTCCGAGGTAGGCTTTGATGACGTCTTCGTTGTTGCGTACGTCGTCCGGTGTGCCATCGCCGATTTTTTTGCCGTAGTCCAGCACCACCACACGGTCAGAGATGTCCATCACCACACCCATGTCGTGCTCTATCAGCACGACTGTGGTTCCAAACTCGTCATTCACGTCGAGCACAAAACGGCACATGTCCTGCTTTTCTTCAACGTTCATGCCCGCCATGGGCTCATCAAGCAGCAAGACCTGCGGCTCCATGGCCAGCGCCCGACCCAGGTCTACGCGTTTTTGCAGGCCATAGGGCAACTGGCCCACGGGGGTCTTGCGGTAAGCCTGTATTTCCAGAAAGTCGATGATTTTCTCGACCGCTTCGCGGTGCTGGATTTCTTCCTTTTCTGCCGGTCCAATGCGCAGTGCCTGCAGCAGCAAGTTGCTTTTGATCTTGAGGTTGCGCCCTGACATGATGTTGTCGAGCACGCTCATGCCCTTGAACAGCGCCAGATTCTGAAACGTCCTGGCCACGCCCATCACCGCCACCTGGTGGCTGTTCATATGTTTGAAGGTCTGACCTCGAAAGGTGATGGCGCCTTGCTGCGGTGCGTACACACCGTTGATGCAGTTGAGCATGGAGCTTTTGCCGGCGCCGTTCGGGCCAATGATGGCGCGTATCTCATGCTCTTTGACATTGAAGGAGATGTCGGAAAGCGCTTTGACGCCGCCAAAGCTCAGGCTGATGTTTTTGACATCGAGGATGATGTCGCCAATTTTTTTACTGCTCATGCTGCGGCCTTTACCGGTGCAAAAGTCTTGGCGTCACTGATCTTGAGCGTGGCACTCACGCTGCCGCTGCGGCCATCTTCGAACTTGACGACGGTTTCTATGAATTGCTCGGACTTTCCGCCGTAGAGCGCATCGACCAGCGGCAGGTATTTGTCAGCAATGAAGCCGCGTCGCACCTTGTTGGTACGCGTGAGCTCGCCGTCGTCGGCGTCCAGCTCCTTGTGCAATATCAGGAAGCGGCTGATCTGGGAGCCTGCGAGCAAGCTGTCCAGGCTCAGATCGGCGTTGACCTTTTCCACGCAGTCCTGGATCAGCTGGTAGACCTCGGGTTTTTGCGCCAGGTCGGTGTAGCCCGCGTAGGCCAGGTTGCGTCTTTCGGCCCAGTTGCCTACCGCGTCAAAGTCAATATTGATGAACGCGCAGACTTTTTCCCTGCCGTCGCCATAGGCTACAACTTCCTTGATGTAGGGGAAGAACTTGAGCTTGTTCTCCACGTACTTGGGCGCAAACATCGCGCCGTCATGGACGCCGCCGCGGATGCGGCCCACGTCTTTGACACGGTCAATGATCTTGAGGTGGCCGCTGGCATCGATAAAGCCGGCGTCGCTGGTGTGGTACCAGCCATCGGGCGTCAACACTTCGGCAGTGGCTGCCGGATTTTTGTAATACTCCTTGAGCAGACCGGCTGACTTGACCAGGATTTCGCCGTTGTCCGCCACCTTGATCTGCACGCCGCTGATGGGCACGCCAACCGTGTCTGCACGGGCGTCGTTGTCCGGCTGCAGGCAGACGAATACCGCGGTTTCGGTTGAGCCATAGAGCTGCTTGAGGTTGACGCCTATTGAGCGGTAAAAGGTGAACAGGTCCGGGCCTATGGCCTCGCCGGCCGTGTAGGCCACCCGCACGCGTGAAAAGCCCAGCGTGTTGCGCAGGGGGCCATAGACCAGCAGCGTGCCCAGACCGTAGAGCAGGCCTTGCGCCAGCCCCACCGGTTTGCCGTCCATGCGGTCCGGCCCTATGCGTTTTGCGACCTGCATGAAAAAGTCGAACATGCTGCGCTTGAGGCGGCCCGCGTCTTCCATCCGGATCATGACGTTGGTCAGCAGGCCCTCAAATACGCGCGGCGGTGCGAAGTAGTAGGTCGGCCCTATTTCCTTGAGGTCAATTGTCACGGTACTGGCGCTTTCCGGACAGTTCACCACATAGCCACAGGCCAGCCATTGCGCGTAACTGAAGATGTTCTGGCCTATCCACGCCAGCGGCATGTAGGCCAGCACTTCTTCATGGGCCGTGAGCTTGTCAAATTCGGCGCCGGCGCGGGCCCGGTCCAGCAGCGTGTTGTGGGTGTGCACCACGCCTTTGGGGTTACCCGTTGTGCCGGAGGTGAAAAACATCGCGGCCACGTCATCGGCGTTGGCCTTGGCAACTTCTGCGCTGAACCAGCCGGGTTGACTGGCGGCAAAGGTCTCACCTGTGGCGATCAGCTGATCGAGTGAGCTCAGTCCTGGCTCGGCGTAATTGCGCAGGCCGCGCGGGTCGTCAAAAAAGATGTGGCTTAGCGACTGGCAGCTGTCTCTTATCTCGAGCAGCTTGTCGACCTGCTCCTGGTCTTCGACCAGCGCAAAACGAACGTCGGCGTTGGTGATGGGAAACACGCACTCCGCGCCGACGGCGTCCTGGTAGAGCGGAATCGGTATCGCGCCCAGCGACTGGGCGGCCAGCATGGTCGCATACAGGCGCGGACGGTTCGCGCCAATCACGACCACGTGCTCCTGGCGCATCAGGCCGGCCTGATGCAAGCCGCAGGCCATGCGTTCGACCAGCTGGGCCATGCCAGCCCAGCTGTGGGCGTGCCAGATGCCATATTCTTTTTCCCGCATGGCGGGCGCATCAGGGCGCTCGGCGGCATGCTTGAGCAGCAATTGGGGAAAGGTGTACGGCTCTCTACTTGTCGAAACGGTCTGCATTGTCCTCGTCTCTCCGTGGATTCAAAGGGCACATCTTCAGGATGTGGATGGTGGCCCTGTAAGCGTTGACTCAATGCCATGGTAGGCACGCGTTTGACGCCATGTTGTCATTCCGACGACAATTTGAGGGTGATTACTCCCCCGGACTTTCCCTTATTCCTTGTCGTTTCCTGTGGGGCGCGCCATGCCGTCTGAAAAACCTCTGCAGATACGCCAGCGCATGGCTTACGAGGCTGAGCTGGCCAGTATTCCGTGGCTGACCGTGTTGCGGCCGGCTGAGCGCGAGCGCGCCATTGCCGAACTGCGGGTAGGTGACGCGCAGGCTGGCGACTATGTATGCCGTATCGGCCGCCCGGTGACTTACTGGTTTGGCGTGGTGCAGGGGCTGCTCAAGATGAGCAGCGACAACGCCCAGGGCATGACCATGACATTTACCGGCGTACCACCGGGCGGTTGGTTTGGTGAGGGCACGGCGCTCAAGCGCGAGCCCTACCGCTACAACATCCAGGCGCTGCGAAAAAGCGTGGTCGCCGGCCTGCCCATAGATACTTTTGACTGGCTGCTGGATCACTCGATCGGCTTTAACCGCTTTGTCATGAACCAGCTCAACGAACGGCTGGGCCAGTTTATTGCCGCGCGCGAGATCGATCGCATGAACAATCCGGACCTGCGTGTGGCGCGCAGCCTGGCGGCGCTGTTCAATCCGGTGCTATATCCCGGCGTTGGTGAGGTGCTGCGCATCACCCAGCAGGAGCTGGCCTATCTGGTCGGCCTGTCCCGTCAGCGCGTCAATGAAGCGCTGGCCGCCTTGCATGCCCAGGAGATTATTCGAATCGAATACGGCGGACTGCGCGTGCTGGATCTGGAGGGCTTGCGCTCCTGCATGTTTACAGCAAAGGGAAATGGCAGCGCCTAGCTTTGCGCCAGCACGGCGCTTGTGCGTGTGCCCGTTTGCCGAAACGGTGCCTGGCTATAGACTGGTTGCCTGTTGACCGGGCGAGCAAGAACCTTGCCCTTGGCCGAATTAAGTAGTGAAATAGGCTGCTGCCGCCCGATTGATGGGCGCAAGCAGCTATAAAATGAATAGCAAAATGCAAGATCCTTCCAAATTCAAGCCAGCCAGCCCAGTGCCTGCCGGCGCCGTGCGCATACGCGCTGCCGCAGTTCTGCCGGCGGGCGCGCCAGGCGCCTCCACCGGTACCACCGTCCGCCTGAACAAGCGCATGGCCGAGTTGGGCCTGTGTTCCCGCCGTGAGGCTGACGACTGGATCGCGCGTGGTTGGGTGCGCGTCAATGGCGCGCCGGCCGTGATGGGCCAGCCGGTGGCGCTGGATGCCCGTATTGAAGTGGACCGTCAGGCCGAGCAGCAGCAGCGCCAGCAGGTCACCATCCTGATCAACAAACCTGTGGGCTACGTCAGTGGTCAGGCCGAGGACGGCCACGAACCCGCGGTGGTGTTGGTGCAACCGCAAAACCGCTGGAGTGAGTGCAACAGCCGTATGCGCTGGGGCCATGAGCAGTTGCGCGGTCTGGCGCCTGCTGGTCGGCTGGACATTGACTCGATTGGTCTGCTGGTGCTGACGCAGGACGGCCGGGTGGCGCGGCAGCTGATCGGTGAGGATTCGGTGATGGAAAAGGAATACCTGGTCCGTGTCAGCTACGGCGCTGAAAACATCAATGTGCAGGCCGCCTTCCCGGCTGAAAAGCTGGCCCTGCTCTGCCACGGCCTTAGCCTGGATGGCCAGGCCTTGCGGCCCGCACAGGTCAGCTGGCAAAACCCTGAGCAGCTGCGCTTTGTGCTCACGGAAGGCAAGAAACGGCAAATCCGCCGCATGTGCGAGCAAGTCGGTCTGTTTGTGACCGGACTCAAGCGGGTGCGCATTGGCCGCGTCAACCTGGGGCATCTCCCGGTCGGCCAGTGGCGTTATCTGGCGCCCCACGAGGGGTTTTAGGCCGCGCCGGCTTGCTTTGTCCTACACCGATGTGGGCTGACTGGCGCTAGCCTTTAATTTGTAGTTGCTTAGGCTGGATGAATGGACGTCGCCCCTGCTTTTTGCTCAGCGCGATTGGACGTTTTTTCTGGATGCAAACTTCACATGGCACTGATCACCTATCTCGCAGAAGACAACGCCACCATTGCCCGCAACCTCATCGAGACGCTGGAAGAAATCTGCGACGTCAAGGTTGTCGGTTTTGGCATCACGCAGGCCGAAGCCAGTCGCTGGCTGTCGCTGCATGATGGCCAATGGAGCTTGGCGATCGTCGATCTGTTTTTAAAAGAAGGCAGCGGTCTGGGTGTGCTGACCGGCTGCCGCAAGCGCGAGTCGTATCAGAAGGTGGTGGTGTTGACCAACTACGCCACCCCGGAAATCCGCCAGCGGGCCTGCGCGCTTGGCGCTGACCAGGTCTTCGACAAGTCCAGCGAGCTCGACGAGCTGTTTGCCTATTGCAAGGAGCAGGCTAAAGAACACCTGACGGAAGAAGTGCGCGATGCACAGCAAGGTGCGATTGCGCGTCACAACGATGCCCCGTCTTCCTAGACCGTTCAGCGCTGCGCTGTGAATTCCTGAGCGTGGTCTCTTTGTACCGCGAAGTCCTGGATGGTGGTTCCTCTGACCTGAACGCTGGTTTTGACGGGCTCTCGCAGCGCCGGGCTCCAGGGCAATGGCACGTTGTCGCTCGAAATTTCCACCAGGTGTTCGCCCGCCGCGACGGCCGGGAACTCGTATCGGCCTTGTGCGTCGGTGCGCGTTACATAGCGCCGGTCCAGGATCACCGTGATATTGGGCACACCGGCTTCCGAGGCTTCGCGCCGGTTATTGGCGTCCGCGTCGAAATAGACGCTTCCGCTCAGACTACCCGCGCCTGTGCCCGGCAGGCCGCCCAAGGGCGCGGTCGAGCTGCCGGCTCGTCCCTCGTAACGCAGCAGCAACTGCAAGCTGCGGTTGACGGTCGTTGGCGTCAGCGCGGGAAGCATCGCGGCGGTCAGTGCAGAGACGACCAGCGGCTGCAGCGGTTCCTGTCCGCGTGCCTCGGTATAGCGAAACGCCAGCGACCAGCCGATAGCGGGTTGCCAGGCCAGGCCCAGGTTGGCGTTGATGGACTGGCTGCCATCGCTGCGCCTGGCGCCCCTGACAGCACTGTCGATAGTCCACTGCGGCAGGGGCGACAGCGTTCCCAGCAGGCCCCATATCCATCCGGTGGTCGGTGTCAGGCCGCCTTCAACCCGCTCCCAGGCCACAGAGGTATTGAACGACGCCGGACGCATCACGGGCCAGTTCTGGTCAAGCCCGAGTCGGGTGATGTTGCTCGCTTGCGTATGGGCGAAGTCGCTGCGCCACTGCGTTTGTCCCCAGTCACTGCTGCGATCCCAGCTCAGCATCAGCGCCTGCCCCGGACTGGTCAATGTGCGTAAATTGAGCGTCGCACCGATGGCGCTTCTGCTGTCCAGGCTGTAACGGCCGTTGACGCTCATGAACGCGCTGCGGCCGGTCGCGCCGGCAACCGCGCCACTGACACTGTCACTGAGCTCGGCGGTAAACCCGGTTCGCCACTGGCGAGTGGCGGTGTCGGCTTGCCAATACACACCTTGCAGGTCGCTGGCCAGCACGGTCGTGCCCCAACGCAGTTTGGGGTCGAAGCGAAACACGCCCGCTGTATTGCGCCATCGCTCCGTGCGCCAGGCCGCATCAGCCCAAAGACCAAGGGCGGTGCCATCGCGCGTGCCGGTGCTGCTGAGCACATTGCCCTGCAGGCGCAGGCCGCCTTGGCGCTCGCTTACCGGCAGGTAGCCCGGCGTCAGGCCTTCCGTCCAAGGTGCACGCCCTTCCCAGGCGGCAGATGTCCAGAAGGCACGCGTATCCTGCCTGCCGCCGCCGGCGTTGTCAGCGATATTGTGTCCGTCAATCAGTTGAATGGCCGCATCGCTGCGCCCGTTGGCGGCGTTCAATGGAAGGCGCATTTGTGCGCCGACAGAGCTGATCTGTCCGCCGGTTGACTCAAATCCTGAGACGTCTATCCCCGTGAGTACGCCAGTGCGTCCGCTCGAGGCATTGAGGTCTACCGCGTCAGTCAGCGACCATTGACCGGCGGCACCGCGTATTTGTGTTGTCGGAACCCAGACCCGTCCAATGCCGTGGGTCAGTGGCACCATGCCTGTGTTGATGTTGCCGGCACTGTGGTTGGCGCTCCAGCCACCGTCGAGTGGCACAGCGCGCTGGTCTATTCGCCAGGTGCTGGCCTTTTGCTGTGTGGTGAGGACGTTGCTGCCAAACAGATCTGCTGTTTGCTCCACCAGATTGGCGTTGACTGATAGCGCGCCGTAGTTGGGCGTGTCAAGAAACCCGCCTATGCCGACAGCGCGCGAGCGCGAGTCAGTCGCGCCTTTTTGCCTGAGAACGGAATAGTCGACATGCCAGCTGCGCGGCCAGCCGCTGGCGTTGTACGCGCTGGCCTTGAGTTCCAGTGCGTCGTCGAGCAGGAAGCTGCCCTCCATGACGCGGTCTTCATAGGCCTCGAGCGTGCCGCTCGCCGGCGCAGCTTGCGCAAGTGCCGTTACACAAGCCAGCCCCAAGCCCCACCCAGCGAAGCTGGCGCGCGGCCACAGCGTGAAGAGGTCTGAAAGAAGGGATGTGTTCTTGCCGTTGCGCTTCATGGTCCGAAGCGCTGCTCGATATTTTGTGATTGGCCTTTGCCCCACTCCAGCTTGCCACGCACGATGACCGGCAGCTTCGCCTGTACGGCGCTTTCGGGGTCGCCTTGCCTTGTAGCCGTCAGCGCGATGGCGCGCGTTTCGCCTGGCAGTATGGGCGTGGTGGCTGGCGCAAACTCAAGCGCCAGATTGCCGGCGTCTGTGCCCGACAGGAAGCCTGCGAGTCGGCCATGCGCTGCGCCGCTGTTGCGAACCTGGAGTACCGGCGTGGGCTGGCCGCTGACGTTTTGCACGGCCGCACCCACAATGCTCAATTCAGGCGCTGCGCCGCCAATGGCGGCATAGACGATCACGCCAAGACGGGCCGAAAACGGGATGGCCGGTCCGTTTTTGGCTTCGCTGAGCTGCTCCTGGCCCTCAAGCATGATGGCAAAGCGGCATTCTCCTGGCGGCGCATCGGGCGGCACCTTGAGTTCAAAGCGAAAACGGTAGGGGCGTCCACCACTGACGGTGAGTTGCCGTCTTTCAATCGCCACCCAGGGCCGGCAGCTGCCTGGGCGCAACTCGTCATAAAACGTCACCGAGTTGTCCGCGCTGAGCGACCAGTCCGCGGTTTTGATTTCAAAAGTTGTGGCCGCGGCCGACGCATTGGTGATTTCCAGCACCTGGCGACTGCTTTCGCCCGGCTTGAGTTCAAGCTCCACGCGTGGTGGTGAGACGGCCAGTGCAAACTCACTGGCCTGCGCCCAAGGCATGGCGCTGCCCAGCGCGACCAGTGCTGCCAGGGCGGTTGCCGCCTTGCCGGCGCAGCTGCGTTTTGCATGTGCAGATGAATACGCTCGCATCATGGAGTGTCGACCTCAAAGTAAAACTGTAGGGCTTGCGTGGAAACCAGTGCGCGGCCGTCGGTCCTGAGCGTCAGCTCCAGCGTTTCCTCCAAACTCGCGGCATTCGGCACGCCTTGAAAAACCAGTTCACGCCCGCCCGAGCGAAGCGCACCGGGCAGCAAACGTCCCTGGGTGCGCCAAGAGGCATAAATGGGTTCCCCGGCGGCGGGGGCGAGTGCCATGTAAAGGCGTATCGGCTTGTTGAGCCAGGGCGCAAGGTTAAGGCGCAGCGCGACGCGCAAGCTGGCTTCCACCGAATTGTCGGCGCCGCGTCCGGGCACCAGTTGCCGCCAACGCATGGGCACGACGCTTTGACTGACGATGGTGCCGCTGTCGTCTACCCGGGTCGTGACGGCCTTGGCCGTCGCGCCGTAGCTCAGGCTTGCGGCCAGCAAGACACGTAGTGCCATTTGCATGGAAGACATGTGTTTCAAAGTCATTCAGGGCGCCGTCAGGGTGTAGCTGACCCGGCCTTTGAAAGTGCCGGCAGGCACCAGCTGGGTGTTGGCGTAATTGAACTGCAAACAGCTTTCAAACCAGGTGTTGCGTGTCACGCTGAGCAGGGTTTGTGCGGCGCCACCTACAAATGTGCCGCTCGGTATGGTGGGCGTGGCGTCGCCTGTGCCGCCTGAAATCCAGGACACCGTGCTGAAGGGTATGGTGTCACCCGCGATATTGACCAGGTTGTTCGGGGCCGTCACGGTGAGCGTCGCGTTGGCCGACGCGCCCGGCGTGCGGAAAAAGCCGCCAACATAAACCTGGGCGGGTACCGCGCAGAATGCAAAACCGTCATAGGCGCTGGCAGTGACCGTGCTGTCGGTGGTCATGGCGCGCGTGCCCGCGCCCAGATTGGCCACGGGCACGGTGACCGAGACACTGTTGATCGTGCCATTGTTGGCTGGCGTTCCGCCTGCACTGAAGGTGCCGCCAGATATGGTGCCCACGCCGACTTGAAGGTAGAGCGACTTCGTGCCAGCGGTGATGGTCACCACATAGGCGTGGCTGGCCGGAGCGAGCAAGGCCAGAACAAGCAGGAACGGCATCCCATGCCGGGCGCTGAGGGCGCGTGAATTCTGCGCGGGCAATGCGCGCGGGCGCTCAAGACCTGAACAACAGGCTGGCGGGTGTGGTTTATGAAGCTGCGGCACAAAGGCTCAGAGTTGGGTCGCCGTATAGGTCACACGCCCATTGCGGGTGGTCGTCGCGCCATAGGTGCCAGCGGGAAACGGATTTGAATTGAGAAACCGGTAAGTCCAGCGACCTTCGACCCGAACAACCTTGTTAGCCGCGGTCAGCGTCGTCGCCGTGCCGTTGCCGCCTGCGGGGCCGGTGTTGAAGGCCGGGTGAGGGATTGCGGCGTTGATGAAGCCTGGCGTCGCGCTTGCAAGTGCCGCGGCAGAAACACTGACCTGGTTCCATGGAATGCTCTCGCCATTCAGGTTTGTCAGCGGGCCGGTGGTGGCCGAATTCAGGTTGATGCTGCCGCCGTTGCCGTAAACGCGGACGGTGGTGGCTGCGGCGCTCAAATCACTACCTGTGCCGCCGACCAGACTGCCGTCACCGACATTTGCGGCGGCAACCGTGAAAGTCACTGGATCTATGCTCGCGTCATTGGCCGCAAGCGCGGCGCCGCTGCCAACACGTAAAAACAGTGTGGGCTGTATGACTATGGAAATATCAAGCTTGGCGGACGCACTGGAACCTGTGGCTGCGCCATTCACAAACGCCGATTCCGCGTTAACCAGCATGGGACCGGCCAGCAGAGTGGTGAGTGAACGCATCAAAACAAATCTTACAAGTGTTTGCATCGCAAACGTAGATTAAGCCTAAACCCTGTGGTTTGCGACCAGAATTACGCGTTTGCAAGCTAAAAAACGCTATTTGATGAATAAATTATTAAATTTGATGTTTTTGAGAAACGTGTTGACCAAAGTGCTGGCTTCGTTGGGGCTTTAAGCGTTCCATTGGCTGCAGCTTTCAAAGCTGAGTCGCGGTGTAGGTGACGCGGCCGTTTTTGAGGGCGGTTCCACCATAGGTGCCAGCAGCGACGGCTGCGGTATTGAGGTAGCTGTAAGTCCATTTGCCCTCGACCCGCACGACCTTGTTTGTGGCCGTGAGGGTGGTTGCTGTACCTGTGCCTCCGCCTACCGCCACCAGGTTAAATGCTGGGTGGGTGATGGCCGCATTGGTGAAACCCGAGGTACCAATTGCCAGCGCTGCAGACGCGACGCTGATCTGGCTCCATGGAATGATTTCGCCCGCGTTGCCCGTCGTCAGTGCGCCCGAAGTGGTGGAATTCAGGGAGACA
>CANEXF010000027.1 GCA_947443645.1 Comamonadaceae bacterium
AAGAACGCCGACCGTAGAAAAGAACCCGACAAACCCTTTTGTTAAAAGAGAAACTCATGACAACCTTCAGCGCCAAACCCGCTGACGTGACGCACGAGTGGTTTGTGATTGACGCGACCGACAAGGTCCTCGGACGAGTAGCCAGCGAAGTTGCTCTCCGTTTGCGCGGCAAACACAAGGCCATTTATACGCCTCACGTCGATACCGGTGACTTCATCGTCATCATCAACGCAGCCCAGCTGCGCGTCACCGGCGCCAAGTCGACTGACAAGATCTACTATCGCCACTCCGGTTATCCTGGCGGCATCACTGCCACCAATTTCCGTGACATGCAAGCCAAGCATCCTGGCCGCGCTTTGGAAAAAGCCGTCAAGGGCATGCTGCCAAAAGGCCCGCTAGGCTACGCCATGATCAAGAAACTCAAGGTCTATGGTGGTGCAGAGCATCCGCACACCGCCCAACAGCCTAAAGTGCTGGAAATCCTAGGCACATCACGGGAGTCAGCCAAATGATTGGTGATTGGAACAATGGCACCGGCCGTCGCAAATCCAGCGTCGCCCGTGTGTTTATCAAAAAAGGCACCGGCAAGATCACGGTAAACGACAAGGACATCCAAGCGTTCTTCGGTCGTCAAACCTCCATCATGATCTGCCGCCAACCCCTGTTCCTGACGAACCACGTCGAGACGTTTGACATCATGGTCAACGTCCACGGCGGCGGCGAGTCCGGCCAGGCCGGCGCAGTGCGCCACGGTATCACCCGTGCACTGATCGACTATGACGCAAGCCTGAAGCCGGCTCTGAGCCAGGCTGGTTTCGTCACGCGCGATGCACGTGAAGTCGAACGTAAGAAAGTCGGTTTCCGTTCAGCTCGCCGCCGCAAGCAGTTCAGCAAGCGTTAATTCGCTTTCTGCAGCTTTGCTGCCGAAAAAGCCGCCAGAGTTCACACTCGGCGGCTTTTTTTTTATGGCTCTCAGGTGTGCCCGTGCACAATGCAATCTCCAAAAACTGCCAAGGTCTGGATTGAAATTTCGTCTGTTCCGCCGTCGCCTGACCATCAGCTCCCCACGCATGGCTGTGCGTAGCGCCTTGCCCTGGCCGCTGCGTTGGGTGATGGGCGCGCTGATGCTGGGCTTTTCTGCCGCGATTGCGCTTTGGGCCTTTGAATTTGGCAAGGACATTGCCGGCCTTGACCTGGATGCCAAGGAGGAGCTCAAGGTGCTGCGCGCAGAAGTCAGCGTGCTCAGGGAAGAGCGCGACAAGGCGCAATCGATAGCCAATACTTCGGACAGTCTGCGCATGGCGGACAAGGCTGCCCAGGAAAAGATGGCGGTCCAGATTCGCCAGCTTGAGTCAGACAACCTTGCCTTGCGTGATGATCTGGGATTTTTTGAAAAACTGCTACCCGCAGGCGGTGCCGACGGCGTTTCGATTCGAAGCCTGCAGGCCGAGCCCTTGTCGGATCTGCAGCTCAAATGGCAGGTGCTGGTGATTCAGCCCGTGAAGGGCGCGCCGGTGTTCAATGGCAAGCTTGAGCTGAGTCTTGCCGGCACCCTGGCTGGCAAGCCCTGGATACTTAATATGCCCGGCGGCGCGCAAGCCCTTCAGGTCAAGCAGTACCGCCGGGTGGAGGGTGTTATCGATCTGCCACCGCAAGCCGTGGTAAAAACCATCACAGCCAAGGTGGTGGACGGAACGACGACCCGCTCGGTACAGACCTTCAAGCTGAAGTAGCGCGGTTTCATTGACAGGATCTCTCCATGTTCGGTAAAAAAAAGCAGCCCCCCATCAAAAGCCTGATCGCTTCGGACAGCAGCATTGAGGGCAATCTCACGTTTTCTGACGGTCTGCGCATTGATGGCGAGGTCAATGGCGATATTTTTGCCCGCGAGGGTGCCTCCAGCATGCTGGTGATCAGCGAGACCGCCACGGTGACCGGCCGAATTTTTGCCGAGCATGTGATCATCAATGGCCGTGTCAAGGGTCCGGTACATGCCTCGGAGCTGCTCGAATTGCAGCCCAAAGCCCATATCGAGGGCGATGTGTCTTACAAGGCGCTAGAAATGCACCAGGGCGCCCTGATTGCGGGCCAATTGCGGCCAAGCGGCCACGAAACGCTGGAAAAACCGACCTTGAAACTGGCCGCCAACAACCTCTGAAGCGCTACGCACTCGCCCCTAGCTTGCAAATCCGGCCTGAAGGCACATAAGCATTGTGGTTGATGCACTTGCGATACCATTCGCATATTGATCCTCGAACAATGGAGTCCCCCATGAGTGCAGTTGCTGAATTTGCCCAGACCGAAATGCCATCCCCTTTTGTCTTCACCGACAGCGCCGCCAGTAAAGTGGCCGAACTGATCGCGGAAGAAGGCAACCCGGAGCTGAAACTGCGCGTTTTTGTCCAGGGTGGCGGTTGCTCCGGCTTCCAGTACGGCTTCACCTTCGACGAAATCACCAATGAAGACGACACCACCATGACCAAAAATGGCGTGTCTTTGCTGATTGATGCCATGAGCTACCAGTATCTGGTAGGTGCCGAGATTGACTACAAGGACGACCTCGAAGGCGCCCAGTTCGTGATCAAGAACCCCAACGCCACCAGCACCTGCGGCTGCGGCTCCAGCTTTTCTGCCTAACTGATTAGCTTGCGTTGATACCAGCCCGTTGCAGCTGAAAGTCACGCATCCTGAAGATGCCGCCAAGGTTTGCTCCTGGCGGCTTTTTTGTTTCTGTTGGGCTCAGGCAGGGTAGATCGCGCCCAACACGCGCGCGCCGGCGGCCCCCGTGACGCCGGCCAGGTTGCCAGGTTGGCGCCGCACTGCCTGGCGCGCCAGCCAGGCAAAGGCCGCAGCCTCCACCTGTAGCGGCGGCAGGCCGTGCGCGTCCGACGCGCGCACGCGCATCGTCGGCAAGCCGGCCTGCAGCCTTTGCATCAGGTGTAGATTGAAAGCGCCGCCGCCACATACGATCAGCTCTGCGCTATTTTTTCCATAGCTGCTTACGCTTGCTATACATGCGCTGGCGGTCAATTCGGTGAGTGTGTTTTGAATGTCTTGCGGGCGCTCGGCGGCAAAGGGCGCGAGTTTTTGGGCCAGCCAGTCCAGGCTGAACAGGTCTCGGCCGGTGCTCTTGGGCGGCGCTTTGACGAAGTAGGGCTCATCGAGCAGGCTGGCCAGCAGCGCGGGCAACAACTGGCCGCTGGCCGCCCAGGCACCACCTGCGTCAAAGGGCTGGCCCGTGTGCTCATGAGCCCAGGCATCCATGAGCGCATTACCCGGGCCGCAGTCGAAGCCTGTGACGGCTTGCGCCTGCGCCAGGTCTACGCCCGGCAACACGCTGAGGTTGGCGATGCCGCCCAGGTTGAGCACGCTGACGGTGTGGTCCTTGCGGCCAAAAACACTCTGGTGAAAGGCCGGTACCAGCGGCGCGCCTTGGCCACCGGCCGCGACATCCCGGCTGCGAAAATCAGCCACCACGTCGATACCCGTGAGTTCAGCCAGCAGTGCGGGGTTGTTGAGCTGCAAGGTGTAGCCCGGGCCGGTGGTGGCGCTGTGCTGTGGCTGGTGCCTGACGGTCTGACCATGCGCGCCCACGCCACTGATCTGCGCTTTGGTGATGCCCTGAGCCGCGACCTTGGCGAGCAGGCTGGCTACCACCTTGGCGTAAACGCCGGCCAGCTGGTTCCCGGCCTTGGCCGCACGGTGCAGTTCATTGTGGCCAGGGCTGTTGAGCGCCAGCAGCTCGGCCCGAAAGTCGTCAGAAAACGCTTCGGTGGCAACGCTCAAAACCTTGAGCTGCGGGCCCGAAAAATCAACCAGTACCCCGTCTGTGCCATCGAGTGAGGTGCCTGACATCAGGCCTATGAAGTATTCGTGCATGGGGGGATTTTGCCGCAGTCAACATGTGCCCCCACGTTCGCTCGCTTTGCGTAGCTCTCTGCCCCCCGAGGGGGCTGAACTTGCTCGGGGCGGCCCTTCGCGGCGTTCTGCGTTGCCCCCACGCTCGCTCGCTTCGCGTAGCTCTCTGCTCCACTATGGGGCTGCTGCGCCTGCGGTCTGGCAGAGCCAGTCCTGCGGCCAAGCGCGGTATCGCTAGCGCTTATTCGGCGCGTGTCTGTGCAATGGTTGCTGCCGCTTGCAGTTGTGCGTTCACGCCTGCAGCCAGTTTTCTGAACAGCGGCAGGGCCGCTGTTGGAACCGGCGTGGTTTCACTTTGCCTGGCGATGGTCATGGGGTCTTGCTGCGCGCCATTGACGCGAAACTCGAAGTGCAGGTGCGGGCCGGTTGCCCAGCCGGTGGCGCCCACCAGGCCTATGGTCTGGCCCTGGCTCACGTTCTGACCGCGCTGGACCAGAAGTTTGCTCAGGTGTGCATAGACGGTTTCGTTGTTGTTGCGGTGCTTGACGAACACCACATTGCCGTAGCCGTTCTGCACGCCCGAAAAGGTCACCACGCCGTCGCCCACGGTGCGCGCTGGTGTGCCGGTGCTGGCTGCAAAGTCGGTGCCGAGGTGGGCACGCCACTTTTGCAGAATCGGGTGAAAGCGCATCGAAAAGCCGCTGCTGATGCGAGAAAACTCCACCGGCGAGCTCAGAAAAGCGCGGCGCAGGCTTTTGCCATCCAGTGTGTAGTAGCCGCCCTTGCTGTCCAGACCTGGGGGCTGAAACCACATGGCCTGGAAAGGCTTGCCAGCATTGACAAATTCTGCCGACATCACGCGGCCTGTGCGCAGCGCTTCGCCATCGGCTTCCAGTGTTTCGTAAACCACGTTAAAGCGGTCACCCTTGCGCAGCGCGCGTCGAAAATCGATGTCGCCCGAGAAGATTTCCGCCATCTGCACAGCCACGCCGTCGGGGATGCGGGCGTCGTCGGTGGCGGCAAAAAGCGAGGTCTGAATACTGCCGCTGGCCAGCCGGGTCGAGCTGACGTAAGGGGCCGTTTCCACGCGTGAGCTCAGGCCGCTGGCGTTGCGTTCAATCACCAGGCGCTTGAACAGCGTCTCGTCGTCCGTCGGCCAGCGCATGCTGAGCTTGAGCAGCTGTTGCTTGTCGCTCACTTCAACTGTCACGTTTTTACCGGGCCGGCCGGTGAGCACCAGACGCGCATTGCTGTCGCTGCGCATGAAAGCCGCGGCTGCAGCGTCGTCTATGTTCAGGCGCTTGAGCAGGCTGTCTGCGGTGTCGCTGCCGCGGGTGCTGTCGGTGCGAAACAGGTTGAAGTGAAAATCGCTGAGCGAGTCGGCCTGTGCCTGGGTGGGCATGGGCTGCACGGCTTCAAGCACCTGACGAACGGGCAGTTCGGAGGCGTCGGGCGCCAGTGGGGCCACGCCGAAAGCGGTCACAGCAGTGCCCAGCAACAGGGTTGCGAAGCCGGCGGCCAGGCGTTTGGGGTGGCGACTCACACTGGCGGCGGCGAGGTGCAGCTGGCGTTGAATGTCAAAAAGGGGCAAAACAGGATTCCCATGAGCGTGCACCAGGAGGCGTGCACTTGCAATACTGAGCTATAAGAACATAGGTAACCGCCCCATTTGGTGCTTGTGGGGTCTTTGTTCACCGGGCCTGAAAAGATTCGAAAACTGATCAGCAAATTGCGGGCCAACTAAAATAGGCCGCTGAAGCAGGAAAGCAGCAAGTATATCTGTCGGACAACACGCTGACCCGTTAAAAACCCTTATGAATCAAGAACTTGTTACAAATTTCCCGGTGACTGACCGCGTTCGGGCGGCACTTGCCATTTCTCTGCGCGCTTGCGAAGAGTTACTTCCTCAAGAGGAATGGATCAAAAAACTGGCACGCAGCGAGGCCACGGGCGTGCCTTTGCGCATCAAACTGGGGCTGGATCCGACGGCGCCTGACATTCATGTCGGACATACGGTGGTCTTGAACAAAATGCGTCAGCTTCAGGATCTGGGCCACACCGTGATTTTCCTGATCGGCGACTTCACGACCATGATTGGCGACCCGTCAGGGCGCAATACGACCCGGCCGGCGCTGACCCGCGAGCAAATTGAGGCCAACGCCCAGACTTATTACCGGCAGGCCAGTCTGGTGCTGGATCCGGCCAAAACCGAGATTCGCTACAACAGCGAATGGAGCGACCCCTTGGGCGCGCGCGGCATGATTGAGCTGGCTTCCAAGTACAACGTGGCCCGCATGATGGAGCGCAATGACTTTCATGACCGCTTCAAGGCCGGCCAGCCGATTGCCGTGCATGAGTTTTTGTACCCCTTGATGCAGGGTTACGACTCGGTGGCCTTGAAAAGCGATCTTGAGCTGGGCGGCACCGACCAGAAGTTCAACTTGCTGATGGGGAGGCATTTGCAGCAGGAATACGGCCAGGAGCCGCAGTGCATTTTGACCATGCCGCTGCTCGAGGGACTCGATGGCATAGAGAAGATGTCCAAGAGCAAGAACAACTACATCGGCATTTCCGAAGATGCCAACAGCATGTTTGCCAAGGTGCTGAGCATTTCCGACGTGCTGATGTGGAAGTGGTACGCCCTGCTGTCGTTCAAGAGCGAAGCCGAGATCGCCGCGCTTCAGGCCAAGGTTGCGCTAGGTGCCAATCCGAAAGACGCCAAGGTCGCGCTGGCCAAGGAAATCACCGCGCGCTTTCACAATGCCGCTGCTGCAGATGCGGCAGAGCAGGATTTCATCAACCGCAGCAAAGGCGGCGTGCCTGACGACATCCCCGAAGTCGCCTTGTCAGGCGCGCCCATGGGCATCGCGGCTTTGCTCAAGGCGGCTGGCCTGGCGCCCTCGGGCAGCGAAGCGACCCGCCTGATTGATGGCGGTGGCGTGCGGGTGGACTCCAGCGTGGTCAGCGACAAGGCCTTGAAGCTGCCAGCTGGTGTTTATGTGCTTCAGGTGGGCAAGCGCAAGTTTGCGCGTGTCACACTGGCTTGATGCCGGACCGGATGCCGACTTGCGACGGTTTGCTTTTTATTTCAGGAGTCACACATGAACAAGCGATCACTGGTCAAAGTCCTGGCCGGCCTGTGCGCCGCAAGCTTGCTGTCAAGCGCGGCCTGGGCCGCCGAGATCACGGTGCTCAGCGCCGGTGCGATTGAGCCCGGCCTGAGAGCTGCGGCCCAGGCATTTGAAAAGCAAACCGGGCATGTACTGAAAATAACCTTTAACACCGCGCCAGAATTGCGCAAGCGCATGGCCGGCAATGCCGCGTTTGACGTGGTGATTGCGCCACCGGCTGTGATCGAGGTGTTTGCCGCAGCCGGCCAGTTGCAGCCCAGTCGCGCTGCGCTTGGCCGCGTTGGCATGGGCGTGACGGTGCGCGACGGCGCGGCGCTGCCGGACATCAGCAGCGTGGAGGCGCTCAGGCAATCGCTGCTGGACGCGCAGTCTCTGGTGTTCAACCGGGCGTCCACCGGCTTGTACCTTGAGGGTCTGCTAAAGAAAATGGGTATCGACGAGCAGGTCAAGGCCAAGACCACGCGCTACCCCGATGGCGCCGCCGTGATGGAGCATGTCATCAGGGGCCAGGGGCGTGAGATCAGTTTTGGCGCGATCACTGAAATTTTGCTCTACCGAGGCCATGGACTACAGTTCGTCGGGCCGGTTCCTGATGCCGTGCAGAACTACACGTCCTATACCGCCGCGCCCCTGACCAGCAGCGTCCAGCCGGCGCTGGCGCAGCAGTTGGTGGTTTTTCTGGCCGGCCCGGTAGGCAAGCCCTTGTTTGTCGCGGCCGGTGTCGGCGACTGAGCCAGCACGCTACTCAGCCGGCTCGGCAATCGCCTTGACCGCATCGTCCACGCTCCAGTAGAGCGACACGTCGCTGCCGCCGGCTTGCGCCAGACCTGAACGCAGCAAGGCCTCGCGCGGTCGGTCCTTGACGCGCGCCAGCAGCACGCTGATGCCCCGGTGCTTGAGGCTGACGACAAATTCACCGAGTGCTTCGATGGCGCTGCTGTCCAGATCGTCGCAGACCTCCAGGCTCAGGATCACGGCGCGGGCTGCATCGGCCTGGGCGCGCTGCTTGACCAGTTCCAGCACGCGCTCGGCGTTGGCGAAAAACAGCGGCTCCTCTGGCCGCATGATCAGGACGCCTGTCAGCCGGGTCGCGTCGGGGTGGCGTGCCTGGTCAATATAGTCGCGCGTACCCGGCAGCTGTCCCAACTCCGTCACCACAGGCTGGGCAAAGCGCCGCATGGCCAGCAGCAGCGACAAGCCAATTGCCAGCAGCATGCCAAACAGCACGCCGAACAGCAGCACTCCCAGCGCTGCCACGCCGGCCAGCCAGGCGTCGCCGCCCAGGTGCAGGCTTTCGAGCACTGCGCGCGGCCACAGGTGGTGCGACAAGATGCCTATCACCACTGCAGCCAGCACCGGGGCGGGAATCAGCGCGATCGCGGGCCTGGCCAGCCACAGCAGCAAGGCCAGCGACAGGGCCGCGGCGACGCCCGCCCATTGGCTGCGTCCGCCAGCGGCCTGGCTGGCCGACGCGGCCGAGAAACCTGCGCCCACCGGCAGACCCTGGACCAGTCCGCTGGCCAGGTTGGCGACGCCCAAGGCCCGGAGTTCATGGTTGGCATCGACCTGGTCGCCGTGTTGCAATGCCAGCGAGCGCACAGCGCCCCAGGACTCGGCAAACAGGATCATCAGCAGTGCCGGCGCGATTTCCATGGCCCTGAGCCACTGGTCTGTACTCAGCTGCGGCAGGCTCAAGGACAGGGCCTGCCAATGGATGTCGCCGACCAGCGCCACGCCCTGTGCCTTCAGGTTCAGCGTTGCTGCCGCCGCCACACCCATCAGCAGCACCAGCAGCGAGGTCGGCAGAAACAGGCTGCTTGCGGCCCGAGGCTTGAAGCCATGATGCAGGGCCAGCCACAGCAGCAGTGCCGCCGCGCCCAGGCCCAGGCTGGGCAGATGGACTGGCGGCGCCTCGGTCAGCAGGCTCCAGAGCAGTGGGCCGGCCTGGGCCGCGCTGACCTGCACGCCCAGAATCTGCGGCAATTGCTTGAGCATGATGGTGATGGCCAGCGCCCAGGCAAAGCCGCGCAGCACCGGCCGCGAGATGAAGGCGCCAAGAAAACCGGCGCGCAAACTGGCCGCCACTAAAAACAGTACGCCAGTCAGGGCCACCAGCGCATAGGCCATGACAGGACCGCCAATCAGGGCGGTGGAGGCAAATACCGCCGCTGCGGATGATGTGGGCGCCACCATGGCGAAGCGGCTGCTGCCCAGCCAGGGGTAGATGCACAAGCCCAGCAAGGTGGCCAGCAGGGCGTGCATGGGCGGCACACCGGCAATGGCGGCATAGGCCACGGCCTCTGGCAGCAGCACACCCGCGACCGACACGCCGGCCAGCAGGTCAGGCCACCAGGAAACGCGCGGCGCGTTTGGCGAAGCGTTTGCGGTGCGGCTGGCTGGGCGCCGGTTCATGAGGCGCTGCCGCTTCAGTAGGGGTTTTTGAAACCCAGACCCAGCATCACCTGGGTTTCCAGGGCTTCCATTTCTTCGGCATCTTCTTCGCCGGTCTCGTGGTCGTAGCCTTGGGCATGCAGCGTGCCGTGCACCAACAGGTGGGCGTAGTGGGCTTGCAGTGTCTTTTTGTTTTCCCTGGCTTCTTTGGCGACCACGGGCGCGCAAAGCACCAGGTCGGCTGTCACCAGCGGCGCCTGGGTGTAGTCGAAGGTCAGCACGTTGGTGGCGTAGTCTTTTTGCCGGTAGTCGCGGTTCAGCGCCTGGCCTTCTTGGGCATCGACGATGCGCACGGTGATCTCGGCATCGCTTTGCAGCGCATGGCGTATCCAGCGTGTGACCGCGTGGCGCGGCAGCGCGGCGCGGTGCCTGGCGGCGTCCTCAAGCGCGCCGAATTGCAGCGACAAACTCAGTTTTTTAAGAGCCATTTCTGCTCCTGGCCCTAGATGGGCGGGCGCTAACAGCTATTGAATCTGTAGCGTCAACGACATTGTTCAGGCCGGCGTCGACGCTTGGCGTCTTGTCGTAGGCGTCAACAATACGCGCCACCAGTGGATGCCGCACCACGTCGGCGCTGGTCAGCCGGGTAATCGCGATGCCCTTGACGCGCTTGAGGATGCGCTCGGCATCGACCAGACCGCTGAGCTGGGTGCGCGGCAGGTCGACCTGGCTCACGTCGCCGGTCACCACAGCCTTGCTGCCAAAGCCTATGCGCGTTAAAAACATCTTCATCTGCTCGGGCGTGGTGTTTTGCGCCTCGTCGAGAATCACAAACGCGTGGTTCAGGGTGCGTCCGCGCATGAAGGCCAGCGGCGCGATCTCGATCTGCTGGCGTTCAAAGGCTTTTTGCACGCGCTCAAAACCCATCAACTCATGCAGCGCGTCGTACAGCGGGCGCAAATAAGGGTCAACCTTCTGGCTCAGGTCACCCGGCAAAAAGCCCAGGCGCTCACCGGCTTCCACGGCCGGGCGCGTCAGCACGATGCGTTGCACCGCGCTGCGCTCCAGCGCATCGACCGCGCAGGCCACCGCAAGATAGGTCTTGCCGGTGCCGGCCGGGCCAATGCCGAACGTGATGTCGTGCGTGGCAATGTTTTCCAGGTAAGTGCTCTGATTGGTGGTGCGCGCCCGCAAGTCGGCGCGCCGCGTCGACAGGGCCATGCTGCCATCTGGGCTCTTGGTCAGCGCCATGTCGCCGGCCAGCATGAGCTGCACGGTTTCTTCCGGAATAGGCCTTTGGGCCATTTCATAAAGTGCCTGCAGCACCTCCAGTGCCTGCGTCGCGCGCAGCTTGGTGCCGTCAATCTTGAACTGCTCAAAGCGGTGCGCGATGGTCACGTCCAGCGCGACTTCTATGGTGCGTATGTGCGAGTCCATGGGGCCACACAAATGACCCATGCGGGTGTTGTTGGGCGGTGTGAAGGTGTGGCGAAGAATCAAGGCGTGGGTTTTCCTGAAAAAGGCAAGCGTGTCTGGCGATTGTCTTCCTAAATCCTGCTTAGATCCCCGTCTCGACCCGGCTGCTAAGATTTGCCCATGACAGGAAAAAAATGATAGGACGAATACAGGGCCAGCTGGCCGAAAAGAACCCACCTGAGCTGCTGGTGGACTGCAACGGCGTGGGCTATGAGGTGCTGGTGCCCATGAGCACGTTTTACAACCTGCCTGGCCTGGGCGAAAAAGTCAGTTTGCTGACCCATTTCGTGGTTCGTGAAGATGCGCAAATCCTTTATGGCTTTGGCAGCCACGCCGAGCGTGCGGCCTTTCGCCAGCTGATCAAGATATCAGGCGTCGGTCCGCGCACGGCGCTGAGCGTGCTCAGCGGCATGAGCGTCGAGGAGCTGGCCCAGGCCGTCACCGCGCAAGAGCCCGGCCGCATCATCAAGGTGCCCGGCATAGGCAAAAAAACCGCCGAACGCCTGCTGCTGGAACTCAAAGGCAAGCTCGGCGCCGACATCGGCGTGCATGTGAGCATCAGCCATGACAGCCAGTCCGACATTCTGCAGGCGCTGGTGGCGCTGGGCTACAGCGACCGCGATGCGGCGCTGGCGCTCAAGGCCTTGCCAACAGACATTGGCGTCAGTGACGGCATCAAGCTGGCCTTGAAGTCGCTCGCGAAATGAGCGCCTCACACCAAGCGACAAGCGTGCGGGACTGGCTCCGCCGGGCCGCAGGCGCATCCTTCAATACCTCAGGACGAACGATATCGAGGCTCAGCAAGTGTTGTGATTCTTTCCCATTCAAGCAGGGGCCGCGGGACTGGCTCCGCCAGACCGCAGGCGCAGCGGCCCCCTCGGGGGGCAGCGCAGTACGCGCAGCGACAAGCGTGGGGGCCATATGACCATTCAGACCGACGACTTCGATCTTCCCCCGCCACCGGCCAGGCGCGTGATGTCTGCCGCAACCGACTCACCACGCGAAGAAGCGATTGAGCGCGCGCTGCGGCCCAAGCTGTTTGACCAGTATGTGGGTCAGAGCAAGATACGTGACCAGCTGGAGATTTTCATTGGCGCGGCCAAAAAGCGCAGCGAGGCGCTTGACCATGTGTTGCTGTTTGGCCCGCCCGGGCTTGGCAAAACCACGCTGTCCCACATCATTGCCCACGAGCTGGGCGTGAACATGCGTCAGACCTCTGGCCCGGTGCTGGAAAAGCCCAAGGACCTGGCGGCGCTGCTGACCAACCTGGAAAAAAACGACGTCCTGTTCATCGACGAGATTCATCGCCTGAGTCCGGTGGTCGAGGAGATCCTGTACCCGGCGCTGGAGGACTACCAGATCGATATCATGATTGGTGAGGGACCTGCCGCGCGCAGCATCAAGCTCGATTTGCAGCCCTTCACGCTGGTCGGCGCGACCACGCGCGCCGGCATGCTGACGAATCCGTTGCGCGACCGCTTTGGTATCGTCGCGCGGCTGGAGTTCTACACCGCTGAGGAGCTGGCGCGCATTGTCACGCGCAGCGCCGGCCTGCTCAATGTGCCGACGGACGTCGAGGGCGGCTTTGAGATCGCGCGCCGTTCACGCGGCACGCCGCGGATTGCCAACCGCCTGCTGCGGCGCGTGCGTGACTACGCCGACGTCAAAGGCAAGGGCCACATCACGCTGGACATCGCCAACCAGGCGCTGGCCATGCTCGACGTCGATCCGCAAGGCTTTGACGTGATGGACCGCAAGCTGCTCGAAGCCGTGATTCACCGCTTTGATGGCGGCCCGGTGGGGCTGGACAATATTGCCGCCAGCATTGGCGAAGAGCGCGACACGATAGAAGATGTGATCGAGCCTTTCCTGATCCAGCAAGGCTATTTGCAGCGCACCCCGCGTGGACGCATTGCCACGCTGGCCGCTTACCGGCATCTGGGTGTGGCGCCGCCCAGCAGCCGGCAGGACAGCAACGAGCTATCCGGCTGACGCGCGGCTCAGGTCAGCGCGCCGCGCGCATCGACCGTGATGATGCGCTCGACCACACCCTTGAGCAGGCCGCCGCGCACGCCAATCATTTCGTCGTGCAGGTTGACCGTCGGGTCGCAGTGGCCGGGAATCAGCCAGAGCAGGCTGCCCAAGCCGGGTAGCCGGCTGTTGCCGGCGGTCGGGCGCAGCAGGCCGTGTTCGTCACCGCCGTTGGCGTATTCCAGCGTGCTGCGTTCGCTGAAGGCGTGCACCTTGGGCAGGCCAGAGTCAATCGCGTGGCACTTGTGGCCGGCATCGCAGACCACGTAAGGCGCTTCGCCAGCGTGGCAGCTGATGACCTGGGTTTTGACAAACAAGGCATGCTCAAAGCGCGGCTGTGCCGGGTCTGGATGGTTGGCCGCGTAGTCCGCATCCATGAACAGGTAGGAGCCGGCCTGCAACTCGCCATAGACACCGCTGGCCGCCTCGAGCACCGCGCTGCCTGTGCCCGCGCCTGTGATCAGCGCCACCTTGATGCCCTGGGCTTGAATCAGGTCACGCGTCTGCGACACGGCGGCAATGGCGGCGCTGATGGCCAGGCGACGCTCGGCCGGGCTGCGCATGTGCTGCGCCTTGCCGTGGTAGGCCTGCAGTCCGGCAAAGTTCAGCGCCGGGTGTTTGCGGATTTCCAGCGCCAGCGCCACGGCAGCATCGCCAGGCGCCACACCGCAACGGTTTTGTCCGACGTTGATTTCTATGAAGACATCAATCGAAGTGGCCACGCCGCTGGCCAGGCGCGCTTCGTTCATGCAGATGGCCAGCCGGTTGATGCCTTCCATGCTGTCCACGCAAATAGCGATTTTTCCGCCATGCGGCGCGACACGCCGTGTCAGCGCCGCCACCCGCGCCAGTTTTAACGGTGCGATCACTTCGTTGCTGATGAAGATGTCGTGGACGCCGCCCGCCACCATGGCTTCGGCTTCAGATGTTTTTTGCACGCAGACCCCGACGGCGCCGGCTGCAATCTGCAGTTTGGCCAGCGCTGCGCTTTTGTGCATCTTGGCGTGTGGCCGCAGCTTGATGCGGTGCTGGCTGGCCAGCGCCGCCATGCTGGCCAGATTGCGCTCCATGGCGTCCAGGTCAAGCACCAGCGCAGGCGTGTCTATTGCATGGACGGGCTGGCCTATCAATGTTTGCAGATAGTTGTTGGCCAGCCTGGGCAGGGTCTTGTCAGGCATTTTCATCGCGCGCGCCTTCATCGAGGTGCTGGGTGTCGGCCCAGCCCACCAGCGAAAAGCCCTCGGGCGTCCAGAGCAGCCGGTTGATGGCTGCATTGCCAAGTGTCCAGGTGCGCGGCGCTTGCAGGTCCAGCCGTGTGGCCGCCCGGTACAGCACGTCCATCACGCCGCCGTGGCCGACTAGCGCAATCAGCTCGCCTGGATGCTGCGCCGCCAGCCGCGCGGCGGCTTCAACGACGCGCCCGCGCAGCGCGATCAGCGACTCGCCGCCGGCTGGTGAGAATTCCGGGTCGCGGGTGCGCCAGCGCCGGGATTGCTCGGGCAGCAGCTGTTCGATTTCGGCAAAAGTCTTGCCCTCAAAGTCACCAAAGCCGCGTTCGCGCAAGGCCAGCTCTTTTGTTACCGCAATGCCCTTGGCGCGTCCTACATACTGCGCAGTTTCCCAGGCTCTGGCCAAGTCGCTGGCATAAATAGCCGTCAGCGGTTCATCGCCCAATGCGGCCGCCAGACGCTCGGCCTGCCTGCGACCTAACGCGTTCAAGGGAATGTCCAGCTGGCCCTGGATGCGGGTATCGACATTCCAGGCCGTCTCGCCATGGCGAATCGCAATGATGCGGGTGGGCTGCATCATGCCGGGCCGCCCCGTCCTTGGCCAAGCTCAGGTAGAACGGAATCCAGGTTCTGAACCCGTAGCGTTCCGCTCCCATTCAAGCAGGGGCCGCGGAACCGGCTTTGCCGGGCCGCAGGCGCAGCGGCCCCCTCGGGGGGCAGAGAGCTACACGCAGTGAGCGAACGTGGGGGCCACGACGGTGGGGTGGCGATCCCCTTCAAGCAAGGGCCGCGGATCTGGCTCTGCCAGTCCGCAGGCGCAGCGGCCCCCTCGGGGGGCAGAGAGCTACGCGAAGCGAGCGAACGTGGGGGCCACATCACCGGGGTATCTCAACATGGATGCGGCGAGTGCCTGCCGGTGGCTGAGGAAAACCTTCAAGCGCGGCGTCCAGCATGGCGGGCAGGATCGCAAGGCTGTCGCTCCAGGGGCCGTCGTTGAGCGCGCGGGTTTCAAAGACCAGTTTTTGCGTTGCCAGCTCGCGCATCAGCAGCGTCACTTCCAGCGTGTAGTAGGGCATTCCCATGCCCATCCCCATGGGAATGCCGACGCCAAAAGACGCGCCTGCGTTGCCCGCACCCATGAACACGCCCGGGCCGCCGTCGGGATAGCGCAGCAGCGCCTGGCGGTTCAGCACCACCTGCACGCTAAAGCGTGCGCGTTCGGGATCCAGCTGCATGCCGACCTTGGCCATGCTGCTTTGCGCCAGCGCCTCTATCCGGTCTTGCTGCAGATTGGCTGACTGCTGCGACGGCAGGCGCTCGAAGCGGTAGGGTGTGCCTGGCGCCGGGGGCGCTGCGCTCCAGCTGGAAAACGCCGAGACATCGCTGCCGACGACGCGCATGCCCGAGCAGGCGCTCAACAGCAGCGTTGCAAACACTGCAAACACTGCAAACACTGCAAAAACAATAGCTAGTAGCGACCGTCTCATAAGGCCTCCGGCTTTAAAGTGTGTCTAGGCTGCGCGCACGGGAATCACCGTTTGTCCCAAGGGACCAGGGCGTGGCGGCTCGCTGAACTCATCGGCATCGAAGGCCTTGTCACCGTCGGCGTTGGCCACGCCTGTGGTCTTGATGCCTTTGAAGTCATGGCGCTTGTTGTCCATGAGGTGCGAGGGCACGATGTTCTGCAGGGCCGAAAACATGTTCTCGATCCGGCCCGGATACTGTTTTTGCCATTCGCGCAGCATGTTGCCGACCTGCTTGCGCTGCAGGTTTTCCTGGCTGCCGCACAGTGTGCATGGAATGATGGGAAAGTCACGCACCTGGGCCCAGCGCGTCAGGTCTTTTTCGGTGGTGTAGGCCATGGGGCGAATCACGATGTTCTTGCCGTCGTCGCTGACCAGTTTTGGCGGCATGCCCTTGAGCTTGGCGGCAAAAAACATGTTCAGGAAAAACGTCTGAAGCATGTCGTCGCGGTGGTGGCCCAGCGCGACCTTGGTGCAACCGAGCTCGCCCGCCACGCGGTACAAAATGCCGCGTCGCAGGCGTGAGCACAGCGAGCACAGCGTCTTGCCTTCGGGAATCACGCGCGTGACGATGCTGTAGGTGTCCTGGTTTTCAATGTGAAAGGGCACGCCCAGCTTGCCCAGGTAGTCGGGCAGGATGTGCTCGGGGAAACCGGGTTGCTTCTGGTCGAGGTTGACGGCAATCAGCTCGAAGTTGATGGGCGCGCGCTTTTGCAGCTTGAGCAGGATGTCCAGCATGGCGTAGCTGTCCTTGCCGCCCGAGACGCAGACCATGACCTTGTCGCCTTCTTCAATCATGTTGAAGTCAACAATCGCGCGGCCGACTTCCCGGCACAAACGCTTTTCAAGCTTTTGGTCTTCGCGCTCTATCTTCATGGCGTTCTGCACGCGCGCCGAACTTTCCTCGCGCTCGTGTTGCGCCACGGCTTCTTCCCAGACTGCACTCATAAGGTCTCCGTTCGCCCTGGGACTGTTGGGGTCCGCAAGGCCATAAATAGTTTCATCAGCCGCCTACCACTGGCCGGTCTCGACGCGAATGGCAACTTCGCAATCGTCAAAAATTTCAAGTTTGGCGATCTTCACGCGTACGCCCAACACGCCAGGCAGCAGCATCAGCCGGTGCGCGAGCTTGCCGATCAGGCTTTCGAGCAGATTCACATGCTCGGCCGTGCACTCGGTGATGATGATCTGGCGCACCTTGCGGTAGTCCAGCACATGGTGAATGTCGTCGTCACTGGGCAGCAAGGGCTGGGTGCCGAGGTTCAACTCGGCGTCGACCTGTATGGGCTGCGGCGCGGTTTTTTCATGCTCCAGAATGCCCAGGTTGGCGTCAAAGCGCAAGCCTGTGAGTCTGAGAATCTGGGTGCCTCGGGTGTTGAGCATGGGGTTCAGTCTTGGTGTGTGGGAGACGGTCACAGCTCAAAGGGCCGCAGGCATCAGTGAAAAATCGCGCTCGAACCTCATCAGGTGCTGGCCACCGTCGACCAGCAGCGTGGTGCCGGTGATGGACTGGTTTTCAAGCGCAAACCTGACCGTCGCGGCCACATCGGCCGGGGTGGACGAGCGGCCCAGTGGAGAGAGCTTGTGCAGCGCCTCAAACTGCTCTGCGCTCAGCATGTGGCTGGTCAGCGTGAGGCCGGGCGCCACGCCCACGACGCGTACCTTGGGCGCCAGCGCCATGGCCAGCATGGTGTTGGCGGCTTCCAGTGCGGCCTTGGACAGGGTGTAGCTGAAAAAATCGGGGTTCTGGTTCCATAGCTTCTGGTCCAGCAGATTGACGACCGCGCCGCTGGCCTGCCGGGCGCTGACATGCTGGTGCAGCGCCTGCGCCAGCAAGATGGCTGCGCCGGTATTGCTGCGCAGGTGTTTTTCCAGCGCCGAAAAGCTGAAGCTGGCCGCGCTGTCATGCTCGAAGGTGGATGCGCTGTTGACCACGGCATCGACCTGGCCGAATTCCTTGATGACACGCGGCAGCAGCGCCCGCACGCCAGCCTCATCTTCCAAGTCACAAGCAAAACTGCTTGAAGCGCGCGATAGTCGGGCGCAGTCAGCTACTGTTTTTGTAGCATCAAGGCTTGAGCTGCGGTAGTGCACGGCGACACGCCAGCCGCTGGCAGCAAGCGCCAGCGCGATCTCCCGGCCCAGCCGTTTGGCGGCGCCGGTGACGAGAACAACAGGGGAAGACGGATTTTGCGGCATACAAGAGAGGTTCTGAGGGTGGGCAATCGTGGACAATCCGGGCTGAATGCCCAGCTCCTACAAGCCATGACCAGACCTGCTAGTTTAACGACCCCCCTGGATACCTACCTGTTACAGGCCATTGCGGCGGCGGGCGGCTGGCTGGGCTTTGACCGGTTCATGGAGATCGCGCTTTACACACCGGGTTGGGGTTACTACGCCAACGATTCGCGCAAATTCGGCCTGATGCCCCTGGGTGTCAAAGATGGCGGCAGTGATTTTGTTACCGCACCCGAGTTGTCGCCGCGCTTTGGCCAGGCGCTCGCGCGCCAGACCTTGCAGGCGCTGCAGGCCAGCGACAGCAACGAGGTCTGGGAGTTTGGCGCGGGCTCAGGCGCGCTGGCGCTGCAGATGCTTGAGGCGCTGCCGCAGTTGGAGCGCTACACCATCGTCGACTTGTCGGGCAGTCTGCGCCAGCGCCAGCATGAGCGTTTGCAGGCTTTTGCGCACAAGGTCCGCTGGGTCACCGAGCTGCCCGAGCAGATGCGCGGTGTGGTGCTGGGCAACGAGGTGCTGGACGCCATGCCGGTGAAACTGCTGGCGCGCCTGAGTGGTGTCTGGCATGAGCGCGGCGTCGCCGTCCACCAAGAGCGCCTGGTCTACGCCGACCAGCCGACAGACCTGCGCCCGCCCATGGATGTGGCGGGTACGCACGACTACGTGACCGAAATTCACCAGCAGGCCGAAGGCTTTGTCCGCAGCCTGGCAGACCGGTTGCAGGCCGGCGCGGTGCTGCTGCTTGACTACGGTTTTCCCGAGCATGAGTACTACCATGCGCAGCGCAGCATGGGCACCATCATGTGCCACCGCGCCCACCTGGCCGACGGTGATGCGCTGGCGGATGTCGGCAGCAAGGACATCACGGCGCATGTCAACTTCACAGGCATCGCGCTGGCCGCGCAAGAGGCCGGCCTGCAGGTGCTGGGCTACACCGGACAGGGCCGTTTTTTGCTGAACTGCGGCCTGCTGGATGGTGCTGAAAGCGCCAGTTTGCCCGAGCGCGTGATGCTGCAAAAGCTGGTCAACGAGCATGAAATGGGTGAGCTGTTCAAGGTCATCGCGTTGGGCGCTAAAGCCGGTCCGAGTTGGGAGCCGCTCGGTTTTGCGCAGGGCGACCGGATGCATACTTTATGAGCCCCCACGTTCGCTCACTGCGTGTAGCTCTCTGCCCCCCGAGGGGGCTAATTTCCCTTGGGGCGGCCCAGCGGGAAATTGTGGGCCCCCACGTTCGCTCGCTTCGCGTAGCTCGCTGCCCCCCGGGGGGACTGAACTTGCTCGGGGCGGCCCTTCGCGGCGTTCGGCGTTGCCCCCACGTTCGCTCACTGCGTGTAGCTCTCTGCCCCACTAGGGGGCCGCTGCGCCTGCGGACTGGCAGAGCCGGTTCCGCGGCCCCTGCTTGCATGGGAACGCACTCATCACACTTGCCCAGCCTTGATTCCGTTCGTCCTGAGGTACCGAAGGATGTGCCTGCGGTCCGGCGGAACAAGATCAACCCTGCAAGCTGAAATCATGATTCGCTGGATGATCGTGATTTTCCTGGCGCTGATGTTCATCAGCTGGTTCACGCCACTGCTCAACAAGCTGGGATTTGGCAAGCTGCCGGGTGACTTGCGCTTCAAGCTGTTTGGTCGTGAATGGTTTGTGCCGCTGACCACCACGATTTTGCTGAGCCTGATTGCCAGCATGATCGCCAAGCTGGTCTGAGGCTGGTCCAGAGCAGGCTCAGGGCGTCGGCTTAGTCGCCACCGTCAGCTGCAGCCTGTGCAATGGCCGGTTTAATGGCTTGCTCAATGGCTGCCACCCGCGCCGCATAAACCATCTCGCCGATCTGCTTTCCGTTTTGTCCGCTGGCCTGTGCCTGGGTGGCCACCGCTTGTGTGTCCACCGCTTGCGCGGCTGCCAGCAGGCCCAGCAAGCGCGCACGCTGCGGGTAGTCGCCAAGCGTCAGGCCTGAGCGCGCGAGGGCCTCGCACTGGCAGGCCAGCAACAGGTCTGCAAAGCGCTGTGGCTTGCGAAATGCGTCGCAGCGCTCGAGCAGGCGCACCAGCGCGGCCGGACTCAGCGCTTCGCTTTGTGCGATGCACTCGTGTTCACGTGCCGCCACCTCGGCCATCTCCTTGCAGGCCAGTGGCGCGCGCAGGCGCTCACAAAGTGCTTTCAGGGGCTGGGCTGGCAAGGCCATCGTCATGCAGGCGAAGCGCACCGGCAGCGGGGTCGCCAGCTGCGCCGCCAGATCCAGCATAGCGGCGCTGTGGTCGCGCCAGCAGCTGCCTATTTCAGGTAGTAGCCTGTGCAGGGCGCCGCAGTCGCGCAGCACCTCCAGCATGCGCGACGGTCTGGCCTGCATCAGGCCGCGCGCCAGCTCCTGCCAGACGCGTTCGGCCACCAGCGCATCGACTTCGCCGTCCTTGACCATGTGCTGCATCAGGCGCATGGTTTCGGGCGCCACGCTGAAGTCGGTAAAGCGCGCGGCAAAGCGCGCCAGGCGCAGTATGCGCACGGGGTCTTCGCGAAAGGCCAGCGTGACATGGCGCAATACCTTGGCGCGCAAATCCTGCTGGCCACCGTAGGGGTCTACCAAAGCCCCCAAATCCGCGTCAAATCCATCTCCGTTGGCCGCTGGCCGGGCGGGAGCTGCTATTGAATTAATAGTGAGGTCGCGTCGCGCGAGGTCCTGCTCCAGCGTTACGTCGGCCGCGGCGTAGACCTCAAAGCCGCGGTAGCCGCGCGCGGTCTTGCGCTCGGTGCGCGCCAGCGCATATTCCTCGTGGCTGGTCGGATGCAGGAACACCGGGAAGTCCTTGCCCACCGGCAGGTAGCCCAGCGCGGCCAGTTCCTCGGGCGAGCTGCCCACGACCACCCAGTCGTGGTCCTGCACCGGCAGGCCGAGCAAGGCATCGCGAACCGCACCACCGACCATGTAAATTTGCATGGGGGCAGTTTAGCGGTCTGGCCTAGAACCGGCCGGCGGTCTTTCGCTTGGCCATCAGGCCGCTGCGCAGGCCTTGCGCGCCCAGATAAAACGGGGCGACGGCACCCAGGGCCGCTGGCTTGATGCCCAGCGCGGCCAGACCAGGCAACTGGCCGCTGGCGATGTTGTCGGTCTTCATGGCGTCAAGGTTGTCGCGGCTCATGAGGGGCTCGCCGGGCGCGAGTTCCATCAGCCAGGCTTGCAGGCGTGCCAGGCTGTCGGGCAGGCCAATCACCGGCCGGCCTTTCCCGTGGTTGACGCCGCTGTAGCGGCCTGCGAGCTGCACCAGCTGCTTGAGGCTGAAGACTTCGGGGCCGCAGGCTTCGTAGGTCTGGCCAATCGTGGCCTTGTCTTGCAGGCAATGCACCAGCGCGCTGGCCACGTCTTCGACCCAGACTGGCTGAAAGCGGGCCTGGCTGCCGGCCAGCGGAATCACCGGAAACAGCTGCTGGAGGCTGGCAAAGGTATTGAGGAATTTGTCTTCAGCGCCAAAAATAACGCTGGGGCGCAGCACGCTCACATCCAGCCCACTGGCCAGCAGCACGGCCTCGCCGCGCGCCTTGCTGCGCTGGTACATCGAGGGCGCATTCAGGCTGGCGCCCAGTGAACTCACATGCACAATGCGCCGCATGCCGCTGGCCTGGCAGGCGCTCACCAGCGCCTGCGGCAGCTGCACATGGGCTCGCTCAAATTGGGCTTCGTTGCCATGCAGTCTGGCCACCAGATTGACCACCGCGTCATGCTCTGCGAGCAGCGCAGTCAGTGCCTGGCTGTCCAGCCTGGGCACTTCCGCTATGTCCAGCATGGGCAGCATTTGCAGGTGCCTGGCGTTTTCGCGGCGGCGTGTCACCACGGTGGCGCGCACTGGCAGTTCAGCCAGTTTTTCGCAGAGATGGCGACCGACAAAACCGGTGCCGCCAAGGATCAGGATTTTTTTCATATTGTTTTTTTGTGGGGGTTCAAGGTAGTGTGCGGTCGGGCTCGGGCAGGGCAGTGTCGCGCGGGCCCACGCTGCCCAGTCTGGCCTTGAGTGATTGTGGCTGGCCGGTCAGCAGCGCGGCATAGCTGGTGGTGTTGGCGAGCACTTTTTTGACATAGTCACGGGTCTCTGCAAAGGGCACGTTCTCGGCCCAGATGGCGGCCTCCAGCACCGGTCCGCCGTTTTGCCCGCGCCAGGCCCGTGGCCGGCTCGGGCCGGCGTTGTAGGCGGCCGCTGCCATGGGCATGGAGCCCGCCAAGTCGTCGAGCACCAGTTTGAGGTAGCCGGTGCCAATAGCGATGTTGGTGTCGCGGTCTGTGAGCTGGTCGGTGCTGAAACCCGTCATGCCTATGCGGCGCGCGGTTTCTCTAGCCGTGGCCGGCATCACCTGCATCAGGCCGGAGGCACCGACGCCAGAGCGCGCATCCATGACAAAACGGCTTTCCTGCCGGATCAGGCCATAGACATAGGCCGGGTCCAGGTTGATGGACTGCGCCCGCTTGATCACGGCTTCGCGAAAAGGCGTCGGAAAGCGCTGCTCAAAATCAATCTCGCGCTTGGTCCGCTCGCTGGTGTTGATGCAGCGGTCCCAGATCTGGCGGTCGCAGGCGAACTGCGCTGCAGCCAGCAATTCGCGGTCCGTCATGCCGCCGGGTTTGGCCAGGTTGGTGCTGTAGTTCCATTCACGCACACCCTCTGTGCGCAAGCCCAGGGCAATTGCGTAGGCCGCGCGGTTCAGGCCGGCGTTCAGACGCGCAGCTTCTTTTTCTTCGGTGCTCAGCAGGGCGGGCCGGCTCGGCAGCGTGATTTTCTGGCCCAGCTCCTCAAGCGCGAGCTGCTCGTAAAAACCACGCACCGAGGCGGTGGCCTGCAGCAGCGCCAGTGCTTCGGCGCGCTGCGGGTTGCTGGCTGCAGCTGCGCTGGCACTGCTCTGGCTGGTCGCTGCCGTGGCGGGCAGGGTCGCGAGCAAGGCGCGCGCCTTCCAGTAACTCCAGACTGGCTCGCTGCGCGCATCGGCACTCATGGCGTTGATGGCTGACAGCACCAGCGCCCAGTTTGGCTGGTTGCCGGCGCGCAATGCTGCGCGGGCTTTCCAGCCCAGCATCTCGTCCGTCAGGTCGCCGTCGCGGCTGACTTTGCTGAAGTAGGCCAGCGCATCTGTCGCCGGCACCGTGCCCATGCGGCTGGCGGCCTGTTTGCCGATCACGCCCCAGACCCAGTTGCGCTCTTCGCGGTTGAGCTGGCCGCCCCATTTGTTGTCCATCATGCTGGCCGCGCCATCGGCATCGGCGCTGGCCATCTTGATCAAGGCCAGAACAATCAGCTCCTTGCGGGTTTTGCGCAGGGCAATCGATTTGCTGGTCAGGAATTTGGCCGGGCTGGCAAACAGCTCGGTCACCAGATCCAAGGATTCGGGCGAGATGATGGTCACCGCGTCACGTGCTGCCCGGGTGCGGCCGGCTTCGGTGGCCAGTCTGGCCTTTTGCCAGACATCGTCGGTGCTGAAGTGTTTGCTGCCCACCAGGCGCTCAGCGGCGGCGGCGCAGCCATCGTCGGCTTCGCGCTGGGAGAACCAGATCTTCTTGACGTCCTGCGCGATGCGCGCCGAGTTGGCATCGTTGGGTGGGCTTTTGAGGTGTTCGACCAGCAGCGCATAGCAGCGCACTTCCTTGTCGTCGCCCATGCGAAATTGCGTGTGTTCGGCGGCAAAGTTGCTCCAGTCGCGGCGCTGGCCCAGCAGCAGCAGCCAGTCATTGCGCAGCCGGTCTTCCTGGTAGCTGCCGGCGTAGCGCGTCATGAAGTCCTGCACCTCTTGGGCGCTGGCCTGATCCAGCCTGGCGCGCAGCTCCCAGTAGGCGGCCCAGGCTTCGAGCGGGTGGCCCTTGGCCGCAGGCAGCAACTGCGCGAGCCGACCTTTGTCGCCGCGCTTGAAGGCCTTGTTCATCTCCAGAATCAATGCGTCGCCAGTGGCATTGCCGCTGCCGTTGCTGCTGCTGGCAGTGGCGTTTGTGTTGGTTTGTGCGGCGGCGCCTGCGCACAGCGCGACTGCAAAAACAGTGGCGATCAGCGAAGCAATAACAGTGTTGAAACGAAATGTGGATAGCATCGGGACATTATGGACAAATTAAGTACCCGTAAAGCGCTGATAGAAGAACGACTCAATCTGCCGGACCGCCTGCAACGCGCCGATCTGCTGCAGCGCGTGATGCGCATCTGGCTGGTCGGTCGCTCTGACGAGGTGATTGGCGCCTACTGGCCGATCAAGGGTGAGTTTGACCCGCTGCCGGCGCTCTACCGCTGGCAGGAAGACGCCATCCTGAGTCAGGATTTGCAGCTCAATAGCAGTCCATCGCCCGCCGCGCCAGCGCAACTAGCTACTGAAAGCATAGCAAGCCGGTCGCCCCGCAAGATTGGACTGCCGGTGGTTGACAAGGTTCACAAGACCCTGACGTTTCACGCCTGGTACCCTGGCTGCCCGATGGAAGAAGACGCTTACGGCATTCCCAAGCCGAAAGACACCGAGCTGATTGTGCCGACGCTGCTGTTTGTGCCCTGCGTGGGCTATGGCCCGGGCGGCTTCAGGTTGGGTTACGGCGGCGGCTTTTATGACCGCACGCTGGCCACGCTGCAACCCAGGCCGGTCACGGTCGGGCTGGGTTACACCCACGG
>CANEXF010000028.1 GCA_947443645.1 Comamonadaceae bacterium
CAGCTTCAAGGCGCTGCATTGTGAGGTGCAGCGCATGGCTGCGAGCCTGAAGGCGCTGGGCGTGCAAAAGGGCGACCGCGTGCTGATCTATATGCCCATGATCGCCGAGGCGGCGTTTGCGATGCTGGCCTGCGCGCGCATTGGCGCCGTGCACTGCGTGGTGTTCGGCGGCTTTGCCAGCGGATCGCTGGCCTCGCGCATCGAGGACGCCGCGCCTAGGGTGATTGTCAGCACCGATGCCGGTTCGCGCGGTGGCAAAGCGCTGGCCTACAAACCGCTGCTTGACGAGGCGATACGCCTGTCCAGCCACAAGCCCGACGCAGTGCTGCTGGCAGACCGCCGGCTCGCGCCCATGGCGCTGGTGGCCGGTCGCGACCATCTGTGGGCTGATCTGCGCGAGCGGCATTTCAACGACCAGGTGCCTTGCGAGTGGCTGGAGTCAACAGACATCAGCTACACCATCTACACCAGCGGCACCACGGGCAAGCCCAAGGGCGTGCAGCGCGACACCGGTGGCTACGCAGTGGCGCTGGCAGCCAGCATGCAGCACATCTTTGACGGCCGTGCCGGTCAGACTTTTTTCTGCACCAGCGACATTGGCTGGGTGGTGGGCCACAGCTACATCATCTACGGTCCGCTGATCGCGGGCATGGCGACCCTCATGTACGAGGGTCTTCCCACGCAGGGCATGGATGGCCAGGCCAATGGCGGCATCTGGTGGAGCCTGGTCGAAAAGTACCGGGTCAGCGTCATGTTCAGCGCGCCAACGGCTGTGCGCGTGTTGAAGAAGCAGGACCCGGCCTTGCTCAAGAAATATGATCTATCGAGCCTGCGCGCGCTGTTCCTGGCCGGCGAGCCGCTGGACGAACCAACGGCGCGCTGGATCAGCGAAGGCCTGAATGTCCCCATCATTGACAACTACTGGCAGACCGAGACCGGCTGGCCGCTGCTGACGGTTGCCAATGGGGTTGAAAAAACACCGAGCAAGTTCGGCAGCCCGGGCGTGCCCATGTATGGCTACCGCGTCAAGCTGCTGCACGAAGCGACGGGCGAGGAGTTGACCCAGCCCAACGAGAAGGGCGTGGTCGTGGTCGAGGGCCCGACGCCGCCGGGTTTCATGCAAACCATCTGGAAGGACGACGCGCGCTTTGTCAAAACCTACTGGCAGAGCGTGCCTGGCAAGATGGTCTACAACACCTTCGATTGGGGCATACGCGACGAGGACGGCTACTACTTCATTCTCGGCCGCACCGATGACGTGATCAATGTGGCCGGCCACCGACTCGGCACGCGCGAGATTGAAGAAAGCATTTCCGGCCACCCGCAGGTCGCCGAGGTCGCCGTGGTCGGTGTCGCCGACAAGCTCAAAGGGCAGGTCGCGATGGCTTTCGTGGTGCTCAGGGACGTGCGCATGGCGGCTGACCCTGCGGCATCCGTCCAGCTCGAAGGCGAGATCATGAAGCGCGTTGACGGTGACCTGGGCGCGGTTGCCAGGCCATCGCGCGTGCGCTTTGTCACGGCATTGCCCAAAACCCGCAGCGGCAAGCTTTTGCGCCGCGCGATTCAGGCGGTGTGTGAAGGCCGCGATGCTGGCGACCTGACGACCATGGATGATCCGGCCGCCTTGCAGCAGATTGTCGATCAGCTCGCGCGCTAAGCCGGCACGCTGCGCTTGAGCAGGTCGCAGAAATAGTCTGCGGCGGGCGTGAGCGGCAAATCCGGCCTGCGGATCATGACGATGTCAGGCGCGGGCAGTTTTTCCTTGATGTTGATGACCTGCAGCACGTTGCGCGTGAGCGGAAACTCGTTCCACTGCGCCGGCAGTATGGCCAGCAGGTCACAGCTGGACAGGGCCACGATGACCGACAAGGCCGAGTTGGCCTGCAGCAAGATGACGGGCGGCGGCATCTTGTGCCTGGCAAACAACTCATTGAGGTCTATGGCCGCGTTGAAGTCCAGCGTGGTGGTCGCCCACTCGGCTTGCGCCAGGTCCTTGATGGATTTCGCGCCGGCCAGCGGATGACCTTTGCGGCCGATCACGGTACGCGTGTTTTGAAACAACGTTGTCGCCGTCAGGCCGCTGGCCGGCTCTGTCCTGGGCGAAGCGCCCAGATAAAAGTCCATGCTGCGGTCCTGCAACTGGGCTTCCATGGCCGGATACAGGCCCTCGATGATTTTGAGCCGCACCTTGGGATAGCGTTGCCTGAAGCGCGGCAGCGCATCCGGCAGCATGCCCATGTGCGGCATGATGGACAGGCCCACGGTGATGCTGCCCTGCATATTGCCTGAGGTCTGCTCGAAGTCTTCGCTGGCGCGCCTGACTTCGTTGAGCACCGCGCTTGCCCGCAGATGAAACATCTTCCCGGCCGAGGTCAGCACCATGCCGCGCGCTTCGCGCTCGAACAGCATCACACCGAGCTCGCGCTCCAGCGCGCCTATGCTGCGCGTCAGCGCCGGCTGGGCCAGGTTCAGGTGGCGTGCTGCTGCGCGCAGGCTGCCGCGCTCGACAACGGCCACCATGTCCCGCATCTGGTTGAGTTTCATGGTTTTTGGCTTGCGAAAAAGAGATGTGTTTTTGGTATCACCGCGCGAATTTTGCCATCTTTTTTAAATCGCCCTGAACGTCTAAATTAGCCACGCGGGTCGGCTCAAGCAGCGCTGCCCGTGATCAAAAAAATACAGCCAGGAGACAAACATGAAGACTTTCAAGCCCACTCACATCTCGGGTCAGCCCCGCCGTCGCTCGTGCCTGCTTGCCGCTGCCTTTGCGGCCTTGATTGGCCTGGCGGGTGTCACCGCTGCGCCTGCCATGGCGCAGTCCTGGCCGAGCAAACCGGTGCGCCTGATCGTGCCTTTTCCAGCGGGCGCTGCGCCGGACGTGATTGCCCGTTTGCTCGGTGAGCGCCTGTCTGTGGCCTGGGGCCAGGCGGTGTTTGTAGAGAACCGGCCCGGTGCCGGCGGCATACCCGGCATGGCCGCGCTGGTGCGCTCGCCGGCCGACGGCTACACCCTGGGTTTCGTGCCGGCGTCGGTGCTCACACTGACGCCAGAGCTGTATAAAAATCCGCAATTTAATGTTGACACTGATCTGCAGCCGGTTGCCGCCGTTGGGACCAGTCCCATGATGGTGGTGGTCAACCAGTCGTCCGAGATCAAGACCATGGCCGATCTCATGAAGGCCGTCAAGGCCCAGCCGGGCAAGCTCAATTTCGCCGCCTCACAAACCAATTCAGTTCCGCACCTGACCGGTGAGATGTTGAGCCGTGCCATGGGTGCACCCATTTTTACCGTGCCTTACAGCGGCTCAGCCACGGCCACCACCGCCTTGCTCGCCAACGAGGTGATTTTTACGGTTGATGGCCTGCCGGCGCTCACGCAATTTGTGAAGTCAGGCAAGTTCCGGGCCCTGGCGGTGACCTCGCGTGATCGTTTGCCTGGCTTTGAGACCGTGCCCGCGGCCGCAGAAACACTCAAGGGCTTTGAGTCCATAGGCTGGTTTTCCGTCTACGCGCCTGCCGGTACACCCACTGGCGTGGTCGATCAGGTCAATCGCGATATCAACAAGGCGATTCAGGCGCCAGATCTGGTTGCGCGCCTGGCCGAACTCGGGGTCTATCCAAAGCCTGGCACGCCCAAGGCGCTGGCCGACTTTGTTCAGGAGCAGCGCGCGACCTGGAAAAAGGTCGTCTCCGATCAGGGTTTGCAAGCGCAATAAACACACGGCCGGCCGCGTCTTGGCCGGTCAGCTATCGCCTCACTTAAAGAAAGTTTCAATGACAAACCGTAAAAAAGCCCTCGTCACCGGCGGCGCGACTGGCATTGGCCGCAGCGCCGTACTGGCACTGGCCAAGGCCGGCTATGACGTCGCCATCAACTATGGCTCCAGCGCCGCCGCCGCCAAGGCCACGGCACTGGAGGCTGAGAAACTGGGCGCCAGCACGCTGTGCATTCAGTGCGACGTCAGCGACGAAGCCGCCGTGCGCCAGATGATGAAAACCGTGGATGAAAAGTTCGGCCATCTGGACGTGCTGATCAACAACGCTGGCACCACCGCCAAGTGGAAGGTCAAGGACCTTGAAAGCCTGGATCTTGACGAATGGGACCGCACCTTTGCCGTCAATGTGCGCGGCCTGTTTCAGGTCACGCGCGCGGCCGTGCCCCTGCTCAAAAAAGGCAGCAACCCGTCTATCGTTAACACGGCCAGCATTGTTGGCCTGCGTCCCGGACCGCAGCCGCTGCCCTACGCGGCCAGCAAGGCTGCGGTGGTCAATATGACCAAGACCCTGGCTTGGAACCTGGGCCCCGAGATTCGCGTGAACGCGGTGGCGCCGGGCTGGATGGAAGGCGACTGGATGGAACGCATGCTGGGCGACAAGTACGAGGACCTCATGGGCAAGCGCGCCAGGGCCACGCCGCTCAAACGCTGCGTGACTGCGGATGACGTGGCCGAGACCATGATGAATCTGGTTCAGTCCAACCGATTTGTCACCGGCGAGATCATCGTCATCGATGGCGGCTTCACGGCTTCGACCTGAACGCCGGCATTCGCCGCACCGCTCGCAACACTGCACCCAAGAAAAGGTAATCAACATGCTGCAAGGCTTTGTCCCCTTCCCACCGGAGTTCGCCGCCAGATACCGCGCCAAGGGCTATTGGCGCGACCAGTCGCTGGCCCAGGAGTTTGATGCGGTCTACAAACGTTTCGCTGACCGTATCGCCCTGATCGATGGCGACCGGCAGTTCAGCTATGCCGAGCTGGACCGCGTGACGAGCAACCTCGCACTCAACTTGCTTGAGATTGGTCTGAAGCCGCTGGACCGTGTGGTGCCCATGCTCCCCAATGTGCATGAATTTGTGCTGCTGTACTTTGCGCTGCAAAAAATCGGTGCCATCCCTATCGCGGCTCTGGTCACGCACCGTTATGCCGAGATCAGTCAGTTTGTGAACCTGTCGGGCGCGACAACCTGCGTCTATCCCGAGACATCGGGTGATTTCAGCTTCTCGCCCATCATCGACCGGATTGAGGCGGAGAATCCGTCCCTGAAGATTCGCCTGGTGCTGGGCCAGGCCAAGGCCGGTGAGCATTCCCTGCGCGAGCTGATAGACCGGCCTGCGACCTTGCCGCTGTCCAGGCTTGTCGACATCAAGATTGACCCCAGCGATCCCTGCATATTCCAGCTCTCTGGTGGCACCACGGGCATTCCCAAGCTGATCCCGCGTACCAACAATGATTACGCCTACAACTCCAAAGTGGCCGCTTCGGTGTGTGAGGTCGATGCCGAGTCAGTGTTGCTGCTGGTGCTGCCAATTGCCCACAACCTGCCGCTGGCCTGCCCCGGCATCCAGGGCTTCATGTTCAATGGCGCCAAGGTCGTGCTGCATTCGAACACCCGGCCGGCCGAGATGTTCGCGCTGATCCAGAAGCACAAGGTCACGCACCTCAAGGTCGTGCCGGCGCTGCTGATACGGCTCATCAATGATCCATCGGTCGGCGACTATGACCTGTCCAGCCTGAAGCTGATTCAAAGCGGCGGCCAGCGCATGCAGCCCGAGGTGCGCGCCAAAACCCGCGCGCTGATTCCTGGCGTGTTTGTGCAGGAGAACTTCGGCATGTCTGAGGGCACCTTGATGTTTGTGCGCGCGACCGATCCCGAAGAAGTCAAGCTCGAGACCTGCGGTCGGCCGGTCTGTGCCGATGACGAGGTCAAGCTGCTGGACGAGGATGACCGTGAAGTGGCGATGGGCGAAGTAGGGGAGCTGACAGTACGCGGGCCCTACACGCTACGCGGCTATTTTGGCGTGCCGGAGTACAACGCGCGCCAGTTCACCCGCGACGGTTTCTACCGCTCGGGAGATCTCATGCGCATGCATCCCTCGGGCAACTACGTGGTCGAAGGCCGCAAGAAGGACTTGATCAACCGGGGCGGTGAAAAGATCAGCGCCGAGGAAGTCGAAAACCTGATCCTGATGCACCCCGCAGTGCAAAACGTTGCCTGCGTTCCGATGCCGGACCCCAACATGGGCGAGAAGATGTGCGCCTTCGTGATTCTCAAAAGCGGCCACGCGCTGAGCTTGAAGGCTCTGGTGGACTTTCTGATGACCAAGGAAATCGCCAAGTTCAAGCTGCCTGAGCGACTGGAAGTGCTGGCGGATTTCCCGGTGTCCACATTTGGCAAGGTTTCCAAGAAGGCGCTTGGCGAGCTGGTCAGCGCGAAACTGGCGCAAGAGCAGGCTGCTGCGGCCGTCTCAAACATCTGATTATTAAGAAAACGAGATTGAGGAATACATCATGAGAATCATCGACCTCCATTGCTACCCCGGCACCCAGACCTGGATTGATGCGCAAGGGCCTTACCCCGAGGCACTGGCGACCTACTGGAAGCGCGACTGGGTCGCCAAAAAAGAGGACGAGGTGATACAGGAGTTCACCGATGCAGGTGTCGAGGCCTGCCTGGTGGCACTGGACCTGGAAACCACGGTGGCGACGCCGCCATGCACCAACGAGTATGTGCACGACATGTGGAAGCGTCACCCCAAGCGAGTGATCCAGTGCTGGGGTGCGGTGGAGCCTGCCAAGGGTGAAGTCGCGATACGGCAGGTCAAAAAAGCCGTGAACGAGCTCGGCTTCATCGGCTTTCATTTTCATCCCATCATGCAGCATTTCGCCGTGAACGACCGCCGGCATTACGACCTGTTTGAAGTCATCAACGAGCTGGGTGCGGCGGTGATGATTGACGTTGGCACGACTGGCATGGGCGCCGGTATGCCGGGCGGCAACGGTGCGCGCGTGCGCCACGCTCATCCGTCGGCGATCGACGATCTGGCCGCGGATTTTCCCAAGCTGAAGATCATCATGGCCCATCCGGGCTGGCCCTGGGTTGAAGAAACCACGGCAGTCGCTTTGCACAAGGGCAATGTCTTTTGGGAAATGTCGGGCTGGGCGCCCAAGCACTTTCCGGGTAACCTGAAAGTTGACATTCGTGGCCGCCTGCAGGACAAGATCATGTTTGGCAGCGACTACCCCAGCCTGCCCTATGAACGCATCCTGCGCGAATGGAAAGAGCTGGGCTACAAGGACGAGGTGATGGAAAAGATCATGCACGGCAATGCCGAACGCGTGCTGGGTCTGTGATGAAGAATGAATCCATGGGTGACGAGCGCCCGATTCTGCTGAGCCGCCAAGGCCATGTCGCCGTGCTGACCTTGAACCGGCCGCAAACGCGCAACGCGCTGTCTGGTGAGGCCATGTTTGCGGCGTTTGAAACATGTTTCGCAGAGCTCAATGCCGACAAAAACATTCGCGTCGCCATACTGACGGGCGGCGGCACGGCCTTTTGCTCTGGTGGCAACGTGGCCGAGATGCGCGACAGGACCGGCATGTTCGGCGGAACTGCAGAGGAAGTCACAGAGGGCTACCGCCTTGGTATCCAGCGTATTCCGCGTGCCTTTGCCTTGCTTGAGGTGCCCATCATCGCGGCGGTCAATGGCCCGGCCATGGGCGCCGGCTGCGACCTCGCCAGCATGTGCGATATCCGCATCGCTTCGAACACCGCACGTTTTGCAGAAAGCTTTGTCAAGCTCGGCATCATTCCGGGCGACGGCGGTTGCTGGTTGCTGCCGCGCCTGGTCGGTGCCTCCCGGGCTGCGGAGATGGCCTTGACGGGCGACACGATTGACGCTGCGCAGGCGCTGCGCATAGGATTGGTGTCGCGCGTCGTGGTGCCGGAAGAGCTGATGACCTGCGCTCTAGAGCTGGCTGGCCGCATCGCCGCCAATCCGCCGCAGGTGCTTCGCTGGACGAAGCAGCTGCTGCGACAGGCGCAAGCGCAAACGCTGGATCAGGCCTTGAATGAAGCCGGCCGAGTTCAGGGTCTGGCGCACCAGACACCAGACCATCACGAGGCCGTGGCTGCGTTTTTTGAGAAACGCGCAGCGGTATTTTCTTCCTGAGTGGCGTGCGCTTTTTTAAATTCCTTTCAAGGTCTATCTAACCTGGAATAGCTACATGATCACGATACGGGTCTTGCTTTCAATCGGTGCTCTGGTGTGCGCTTTGCACAGCGCAGGTGCGGCAGCGCAGCAGGTGGTCCCTGCGGCAAGCGATGAATTTCGCGTCACCTTGCTGGGAACCGGCAGTCCGCCGCCCAGCATGCGGCGCTTCGGCCCCGGTGTACTTGTGCAGGCGGGCGGGCAAAGTTTGCTGATTGATAGCGGGCGCGGCGTCACGCAGCGTCTGTTTCAGGCAGGTATCAAACTGGGTGCGGTTGACGCGCTGTTCCTCACACATCTGCACTCTGACCATGTTGTCGGCATTCCAGACCTGTGGCTGACCGGCTGGCTCGAAACGCCTTACGCCCAGCGCAATGGTCCATTTCGGCTTTTTGGGCCTGCGGGCTCGCAAAACCTGATGGATGGCCTGGTCAAGGCTTATGCCTGGGACATCAAGGCCCGCATCGCCGACCAGAAACTTGACCCGGCGAATGTCCGGCCAGAGGTCACTGAATTCACGTCAGGTGTGATTTATGACAAGGGTGGTGTCAAGGTCACCGCTTTTGCTGTTGATCACGGTGAGTTGCTGGAGCCAGCCTTCGGTTTTCGCATTGACTATGCGGGACGTTCCGTCACCATCTCTGGTGATACACGTTTTAGCGAAAACCTGATACGCCATGCCTCTGGCACTGACCTGCTGATCCATCAGGTGGCCGCCGTAGCACCGGAACTGATGCGTTCACCAGTCTTCAAGGTGATTCTGGACCATCACACCAAGCCCGAAGAGGCCGGTGTGGTGTTCGCGCGTGTCAAGCCCAAGCTGGCTGTTTATTACCATCTTGTGTTGCTCGGCACGCCCAAGGTGGCGGCAGTGACGGAAGAAGAAGTGCTCACCATGACCCGCAAGACCTATGCCGGCCCGCTGCTGGTGGGTGAGGACCTGATGGCGTTTCGCCTGGACGCAGACCGCGTTGTGCAACTGGACTCCAGATAAAGCCTGTCGCCATCGGCACTGAACACCTCATAAAAGAAAGACCACCATTGATGAGCGATACGAAAGACCTGGGCGTACTCCTTGAATCACGGCCCGCCGATGGCGTTGCCCTGATACGGCTTAACCGGCCCGAGGTGCTCAATGCGCTGAATCTGGAGATGCGCCAGGCGTTGGCGCTGACGTTCTCAAGGCTGGAGGCGGACGACACGGTGCGTGTGATCGTTCTTGCAGGAAGCGAGCGGGCCTTTTGTGCCGGCGCTGACCTCAAGGAGTATGTCGATGCCACACCGCTGGAGGTGTTGGGCCGGCATATGGACAGGCTGTGGTCTGCCATCAGCCATTGCCGCAAACCCGTGATCGCTGCGGTCCGCGGCCATGCCCTGGGCGGTGGTTGCGAGCTGGCCATGCATGCGGACATCATCGTCGCGGGTGAGGGCGCGCGCTTCGGCCAACCCGAGGTGCTGATCGGTCTGATGCCTGGCGGCGGGGCGACGCAGCGCTTGACGCGCGCGGTGGGCAAGTTTCGTGCTATGAAGCTGTTGCTGACAGGCGCGCCTTTCAGTGCTGCCGAGGCTTTGGCCATGGGCCTGGCCAGTGAAGTCGTGGCCGATGCCGAGCTTGAAAGTCGCGTACTCGCGATGGCAAGCCAGTTGGCGCAAGGGCCGCAGCAGGCGCTGCAGTTCATCAAAGAAGCGGTGATTGAGGGCATGAACCTGCCGCTTGAGCAGGGCCTACAGTTTGAGCGTAAATCGTTTCAGCTGTTGTTCGCCGGTTCTGACAAGACCGAGGGCATACGCGCTCGACTTGAAAAACGCACGGCCAGTTTTCTACGCTAGCTTGGGCCGGCCCCGGCGCTGAAAAACAGATTTTCATCTGGCGCCTTGAAAGCCAACGATACCGCGACATACTCGCGCGTGCTTCACCATAACGACAAGGAGACAGCTTCATGACAATGCTTATTCAAAGACGCGCTGCCATCCTGGCACTGGCGCTTGCAAGCGCTGCGCCGGTATTTTCGCAGTCGACGGTGACCAGCTATCCCACGCGTGCTGTCACCCTGGTCGTGCCGTTCACGGCCGGCAGTGGCAGTGACACGATTGCCCGCATCATCAGCCCGCGCCTGAGCGAACGCTGGAAGCAGGCGGTGGTGGTGGAGAACCGGCCGGGTGCCAGCGGCAATCTAGGTGCTGACCGCGTGGCCAAGGCAGCGCCTGACGGCCTGACACTGCTGATGGCGATCAATACCTTCACCATGACGCCGCCACTGTTCAAATCCCTGCCTTACGATCCGGCCGTTGATCTGGCGCCAATCGCGCGACTGGCTGTCGCCAGTTACGCCTTTGCCGTCAACAACGAGCTTCCCGCGCGCGACATGCGCGGCCTGGTGGCCTATGCAAAAAGCCAGCCGTCCGGCAAGCTGAACTATGCATCGCCCGGCAATGGCACGCCGCACCACCTGGGCATGGAGCTGATCAAGTCCAGCGTCGGGATCAACGTGGTGCATGTGCCCTACAAAGGTTTGTCAGGTGCCATGACCGACCTGATGGGCGGGCAGGTTGAGATGATGTTCGCGACACTGCACTCACTGCTTCCGCAGGCCAGGGCCGGCAAGCTCAGGCTGTTGGCTGTCACAGGCACGCAGCGCTCACCACTGGCGCCCGACGTGCCCACCTTCCGCGAGCAAGGCATCGCTGCGCTGGACGACATGGACTCCTGGTATGCGGTCCTCGCACCGGCTCGCACATCGCCCGAACTGATTGCTCGGCTCAATCGCGATTTCATCGAGGTGATGGAGTCTGAAGAAATCCGCAAGCTGATGGCGGCGCAGGGCCTGGTGGTGCAGACCAGCACGCCGCTTCAGCTCAGAGACCAGATTCGCAGCGACCTCGCGCGCTGGAGCAAAGTGGTCGCCGATGCCCATATCCAGGCTGAATGAACTCAGCTTTGAAGGCCTTGACCCGTCCGTACATCTCTAGCAACAACCGATCATTTTTCCAGCCTCGACGACGCCCATGACCACTACACCGATCCTGATTGACATTTACAACCACGTGATGCCGCTGGCCTACCTTGAAGCGCTCAAGATCCACGGCAAGGACGCGGGTCTGGTCAAGCGCATGACCGGCTTGCGCATGCTGTGGGACATTGAGGCGCGTGTCGAGATGCTTGAGCAATGGCCTCAGGTGCAGCAGGTGCTGAGCCTGTCGGTCCCGTCGCCGGAAATGCTGGCCGGGCCTGATCTGTCGCCAGAACTGGCCAGAATCGCCAACTACGGCATGGCTGAGATGTGCCGAAAGTGGCCGCATAAGTTCCCGACCTTTGTGGCGTCCCTGCCCATGAACAACCCGTCGGCCGCGCTGCTTGAAATGGACCGGGCTATCAACGAACTGGGCGCGAGAGGTGTGCAGATACTGACCAACGTCAACGGTCGGGCCCTGGATCACCCGGAATTTTTTCCAATATTTGAACGCATGGCCTCCCATCACAAACTGCCTGTGTGGATGCATCCGGTGCGTCCGGCCAGCAAGGCCGACTATGTTGATGAGGACAAGTCGAAGTACGAGATATGGCAGGTGCTGGGTTGGCCTTTTGAGAGCAGCGTGGCCATGTCGCGCATGGTCTTTTCCGGACTGTTTGACAAGTTGCCGGAACTCAAGGTGATCACCCACCACTGCGGTGGAATGATTCCTTACTTCGGCGGACGTGCCGAAACACTCTGGGCGCAGCTCGGATCGCGAAGCGCTGACTCAAGCGAAGCTGACGTGCTCAAGAACCTCAGCAAGGCGCCCATCGATTATTTCAAGATGTTTTATGGCGATACCGTGCTGAATGGCTCGACCGCGGCCTTGAAATGCGGGCTCGATTTTTTCGGCCCGGATCATGTGGTTTTCGCCAGCGATTGCCCTTTCGATCCTGAAGGCGGGCCGATGTTCATTCGCGAAGGTATCCGCTCGGTTCAGGAAGCTGGACTGTCCAGCGCGGACCTGCGCAAGGTCTGCTGCGGCAATGCCTTTTCCTTGATGCGCTTGCTTGATCCCGGGCAGCCAAAGAGCTAGTTGGAAAAGCGATCCCAAAAAGTCGCTGGAGATGGCAGCCCTTGCGCGTCCTGTGCTGCATCGCGCAGGCTCGCATGCGCTTGCTTTGCATCCGCCCCGGCGATTTCCAGCGACTTAAGCATCTAAAGGCCAGGCAAACGCCCAGGCAAATCAGGGTTTTTACTCGCTCGTCCTGGCGGCTGTGGTCGTAGCATCTTGCTTGCTGAGTGTCGATCGCGGGTGTCAGCATCGCCCTGTCTTTACGGCAAGTTTTCGCAAGTTTTAATTTCCCAAAAAAGGATCTCATCATGACGACGAAACTCAATGTCAACGGTCGCGCCGTGTCGGTCAAGGCCGAGCCAGATACGCCGCTGTTGTGGGTCATACGCGACGAGCTGGGCATGACGGGAACCAAGTTCGGCTGCGGTGCTGCGCTGTGTGGTGCTTGCACGGTTCATATTGACGGCGTTGCGGTGCGCTCCTGCCAGACGCCGGTATCTGCGGCTGCGGGTAAAAAGGTGGCCACGATTGAGAGCCTGTCGCGCAACAACACCCATCCGCTGCAGGTTGCCTGGATCAAGCACGATGTGCCGCAGTGCGGCTACTGCCAGTCAGGCCAGCTCATGAGCGCCGCTGCACTGCTGCGCACGAACAAGAATCCCAGCGATTCAGATATTGATGCCGCCATGAGCGGCAACATCTGCCGCTGCGGAACTTACCCGCGCATCAAGGCGGCCATCAAGGATGCGGCTTCAACCATGCGTCAAGCTTAAGGGGGCATCATGAAAACCATCTCGAAAATCGCCGCCATGAACCGCCGCGGCTTCCTCAAAAGTTCGTCCACGCTGACCGGCGGCTTGATGCTGGGCATCGCATTGCCCGCACTTGTCAGCGAGTCGCAGGCCGCTGGCCTCATGTACACGCCGAACGCCTGGGTGCATATCGCGGACGACAACACCATCACGCTGCTTTCGGCTCGATCGGAAATGGGGCAGGGCGTCTACACCTCCATGCCCATGCTGATTGCCGAAGAACTGAACGTCGACATACGCAAGATCAAGGTCGCCATTGCACCGCCGAATGCCAAGCTTTATGGCAACGCCCTGCTGGGTGGCCCGCAACTGACTGGCGGCTCCACGTCGGTGCGCGACGGTTGGGAAAAGCTGCGCATTGCTGGCGCCCAGGTACGCGAGATGCTGGTCAGCGCTGCTGCCAGCAAATGGAATGTGGACCGATCCACGCTGACAGCGGCCAATGGTATGGTCACCGGCCCCGGCGGCAAGAAGGCGACTTATGGCCAGTTGGCCGCAGCGGCATCGAAACTGCCTGTGCCCGAGAAGGTGGTGCTGAAAGACCCGAAAGACTTCACCATCGTTGGCAAGGCCACCAAACGCCTGGACACGCCGGCCAAAACCAACGGGACGGCCGAGTTCGGTATAGACGTGAAGATGCCGGGCATGGTGTATGCGTCGCTTGAACAATGCCCGGTGATTGGCGGCACGGTTCGCAGCCTGGATTCCAGCAAGGCCAAAGCCATGCCGGGTGTCATCGATGTGGTGCAGATTCCCGACGGCGTGGCCATTGTTGCCGACAGCTGGTGGCATGCTCAAAAAGCGCGTGCAGGCCTGAGCATCGTCTGGGATGGGGGCGCTGGTGCCACGCTGAACAACCAGACCATGCTCGCCGGCATACGCGCCGGAGCCGCTGGCGACAAGCTGATTCCCCTCAAGGCTGTGGGCGATGCCGAGGCCGTGATCAAGGCCTCACCCAGGGTGGTGCGCGCCGAGTACGTGATGCCACTGCTGTCGCATTCACCGCTTGAGCCGATGAACTTCACCGCGCATTACCACGACGGCAAGGTCGATCTGGTGGGGCCGACGCAATGGCAGGATGCGGCCCAGAGCACGGTCGCCAAGGTCCTGGGCGTCAAGCCTGAGGACGTGACCCTGCGCACCACCTTTCTGGGCGGCGGCTTCGGCAGGCGCATCGACATCGACTACATCATTCAGGCGGCGCAGATTTCCAAGGCCGTGAACAAACCGGTGAAGCTGCTCTGGACGCGTGAAGACGACATGACACACGACTTCTACCGGCCGCAGTCTGTGCACCAGCTCGCTGCCGCGCTGGGCGACGATGGCAAGCCGACGGCCATGACCTTCAAGATGACATCGCAGTCGGTGACCGGGCGGGTTTTTGGCCTGCCGCTGGAAGCGCAGGACCCCTTGATGACCGAGGCGGCCATTGCCCCTTACGAGATCCCCGCGACCCGGCACGACATGGTCAAGCACGATGCCGGCCTGCGCGTGGGTTATTGGCGCTCGGTCAGCCATGCGCTCAATGCGTTTGCCAATGAGAGTTTCATAGACGAGCTGGCCTCTGCCGCAGGCAAGGACCCGTATGCCTACCGCATGTCACTGTTGGCGACACAGCCGCGCTTTGCCAACGTGCTCAAGATGGTTGCGGACAAGTCGGGCTGGGGCACACCGGCCGCCGCAGGGCGCTTTCGCGGCATGGCCCTGATGGAGGGCTATGACACCTACATGGCCCAGGTGGCCGAAATCTCTATCAAGGACGGCGCGCCTGTGGTGCACAAGGTGACGGTGGTGGCCGACCTGGGTCGCATGGTCAACCCGGACACCGTGCAAGCGCAGATCCAGTCCAGCATCGTGTTTGGCCTGACTGCTGCGCTGTATGGCGACATCACGCTGGATAAGGGTCGCGTGCAGCAGACCAATTTTCACCAATACCGGCTGCTGCGCATGAACGAGTCGCCTGTCATGGACATCACGCTGGTGCCGAGCACTGAAAAGCCCGGCGGCATCGGCGAGCCGGCCACAGCGCTGATAGGTCCGGCCGTTGCTAACGCGGTGTTTGCTGCGACCGGCAAGCGCGTGCGGCAGATGCCGCTGAACACCAACCTTGCCAAGGCCTGAGCAACTGGCGCGGCTCGCAAGACCTGAGCACAGTCCAAACTAAAACCCAAAAAACTTACAGGCTTGGCCGGTGGCCAAGCCTGTGGTTTTTGTTAATCTTCCGCCATGGACAACATAGACCTTGAAGTACTGAAAACTTGCGACAGCTGGCTGGCCGCAGGTCTGGCCTGCGAACTGGTGACCGTGCTCAAAACCTGGGGTTCCAGCCCAAGGCCCGAGGGTTCCATGCTGGCCATCTGTGAAGATGGCCGCGTGGTGGGCTCGGTGTCGGGCGGCTGTATTGAAGACGACATGATTGACCGCGCGCGGCGCGAGGGCCTGCAACGCACTGTGCCTGGCATCGTCACCTACGGCATGACGGCGGATGAAGCGCACCGCTTCGGTCTGCCTTGCGGCGGAACGATAGAGCTGGCTATCGAGCCTTTGTCGCATGCCAGCCAGGTGGGCGAGCTGCTTCGTCGCCTGGGTGCGGGTGAACTGGTCGCACGCCGGCTCGATTTGCACACCGGGGCAGTCACATTGTGCACGGCCTTGCCCAGTCAGTCCATGCAGGTTTCCAGCGCCGCGCTGGTCACCTTGCACGGGCCGCGCTGGCGTCTGCTCATCATTGGGGCTGGTCAGTTGTCGCGTTTTGTGGCGCAGATCGCGCAGGGCATGGATTACGCCGTGACCGTCTGCGACCCACGTGAGGAATACCGCGACTCCTGGGCCGTGCCTGGCATCGAGCTTGCCATTGGAATGCCTGACGACGTGGTTCAGGCCATGAAGCTGGACGCCCGTTGCGCGGTGATTGCGCTGACCCACGATCCCAAGCTGGATGACCTCGCGCTCATGGAAGCGCTGAAGTCCGAGGCGTTTTATGTAGGCGCGATTGGGTCGCGGCTGAACAACCAGCGTCGCCGCGAGCGCATGGCCGAACACTTTGAGCTGAGCGCCCAGCAGCTGGAGCGCTTGCACGGGCCCATAGGGCTTTATATTGGTAGCAAGACGCCGCCCGAGATCGCTATTTCAATTCTGGCTGAACTCACCGCAGTAAAAAATGCTGTTGCCCTGCCCGCGGCGGTCAATGTCGCAGACGCCAAAAGCCAGCTAGGCTTGCCGCCGACCGGAGAGGTTTGTGCGCTACCGGCCTGAAGCTGCGATGCAAAAAAAGCCACCTTGACGGTGGCTTTTTTGTTGGCTTGATGGGCTGAATAAGTTATCACGCCCCCAGCTGCTTTTAGAACCTGTAGCCGATGCCAATGCTGGCAGTCGTCTGCTTGGGACGGTAGCTCACGCCGCTGATGCTGGCCGCGTTGTAATCGACTTGCGAGGCCTCAAATTGCAAATAGAGGTTCTTGTCCAGCATGGTGCGCACGCCCAGCCCATAACCCGTGCCGTGGAAGTCCTGGGTGCCGCCGCCCGTCATCTGTACTTCGCCCTTCATGCTCTGGTAAGCAATTTTTGCGTAAGCCACGGTTGTGTTGCTCACGAGGTAGCCCGGCTCGACGTTGATGGCGTAAAGGTTTTTGGATTTAAGCGACACCGGCAGACCCAACACGGTGGTCGAACCCGCATCCAGGTCACCAAGACCGACGGTTGCGCCCACGCCCAGTACAAAGCTGTCGCTCAGAGCGAAGCCGTAGTTTGCCTGCAGTGAAGCGTTGCTGGAGGTTTTGCTTGCGCTGGCGGTGAAGGTGGCGCCCGAGGCGTCTGTGCTGGTGCGCACGCTATTGGCATTGATACCGACGCTGAAGCCTTCAAAGTTCTTGTCCTGGGCGAAGGCCTGGGATGCAAAGCAGGTGCACAGCACAGCCGCGGCTAGAAGAGTCTTTTTCACGTGTTGTCCTTTATTGAATGATTGAGTTTTTGCTTTAGTCACCAACTTTGGTAACTTTGTGTATTTTGTATGTAGTTACCAGATGTGTTTTGTATCGATTCGGTTTATCTGGAAAATCCGAGCTTTAAGTTGTCAAAATGCGATAGCAAAGCACAGATACATCGCTGTATTCCAATGCGCAATCTACGGCTTGCGGTTTGAGTCCTGGGTGAGCCATAGGCGACCAGCCGGACTTTTTGGCTTTGTCGCTACTTGTATTTTTTTATGCCTCCAACCTAGGGTTAATCCGCTCACGGCCATGGCTGGGCGTCACCAAAATATAAGCAATTACTTATATTGACAGGGGTCTCTTCTGATGAACCAGGCAATTCAAACCAGCGCAGCGCCCGAGCAGGGGCGGGTGTTTGAGCTTGCGGCAGAGCTGTTTGCCGTCTTGTCCACACCCATGCGGCTGCGTGTGCTCAGCGCCCTGTGCGAGCAGGAAAAATCAGTCAACCAGTTGCTCACTGAGATTGACACCACGCAGCCCAATTTGTCGCAGCATCTGGCTGTCCTTTTTCGCACCGGCTTGCTGGCCAAGCGCAAGGAGGGCACACAGGTGATTTACCGGGTGCAAAGCGAAAAAGCCGTGGCCTTGTGCCGCAGCGTCTGCACCCAGATCGCCATCGAGCTTGATGAGCCGGAGTCTGTGCCCGCCGGCCAGGGCTTGTTGCCCAGAGCTGCGCTTGTAGCCGAGGTCTGGAGCCCGTCCATATGATCAACCGATTTATACGGCGCGCGCCGGAAAACTTTCTGACGCCAGCGCAGATCCAGGACGTGAGGGCCGGGCGTCGTGGTTTCCTGGCCAGTGCGCTTGCAGCCGCAGCGGCTGGGGCGGCTGCGCAGACAGCAGGCGCAGCAGAGCTGGCCGGCGAGGGCGACCCGAATATCTTGAACCTTCCGGCGCACAGCAAGGGCTTGGGTCTACCCGTTGCGGCCAGGCCTTACGGTCAGCCCAGTGTCTGGGAAAAAAATCTGCAGCGTCGTGAAAGCCCGGGGCTGACGCGTGTTGGCCAGGGCAGCGTTAGTTTTTGCCCGCTGCAGGGGCTGTTTGGCATCATCACACCTAGCGGCCTGCACTTTGAGCGGCACCACCAGGGCTGGTGGGACATAGACCCGTCCAAACACCGCTTGATGGTCAATGGCTCAGACGAGACCATGCTCAAGCGCGCCATGGTTTTCAGCATGGACGAAATCATGCGTCTGCCCAGTGTCAGCCGCATGCATTTCATTGAGTGCGGCGCCAATACCGGCATGGAGTGGGGCAATGTGGCGGTGCCGACGGTGCAGTACACCCACGGCATGCTCAGCTGCAGCGAGTTCACTGGCGTGCCGCTGCGCGCGCTGCTGGAGATGTGTGGCCCCGACCTCAAGCGCGGCAAGTTCGTGCTGGCCGAAGGCTCGGATGGCTCGGGCATGACGCGGACCATTCCCATGAGCCTGGTCATGAGCGGCGAAGTGCTGGTCGCCTACGGTCAAAACGGCGAGATGCTGCGGCCCGAGAACGGCTATCCGCTGCGCCTGGTGGTTCCCGGCGTGCAGGGCGTGAGCTGGGTCAAATACCTGCGCCGCATCGAGCTTGGTGACATGCCTTACGCCACCAAGGATGAATCCATTCATTACGTTGATTTGCTGCCCAGCGGCCTGCACCGCCAGTACACCAGCATCCAGGAGGTCAAAAGCGTCATCACCTCGCCCAGCGCCGGGCAGGTCTTGCTGGACAAAGGTTTTCACAGCATCACCGGCCTGGCCTGGAGCGGGCGCGGCAAGATCGCCAAGGTGGACGTGTCCGTAGACGGCGGGCGCAACTGGAAAGCGGCCCGACTGCAAGGCCCGGTGCAGGACAAATGCCTGAGCCGCTTTAATGCCGACTTTGTCTGGGACGGCAAGCCGGCCATTTTGCAGAGCCGCGCGGTGGACGACACCGGGCAAATCCAACCGACCTACCGCGCGCTGCGCACGGTGCGCGCCTCACGCAGTATTTATCACAACAACGCAATCCAGTCCTGGCTTCTGGAAGAAAGTGGCGAGCTCAAAAATGTTCAGCTGGGCTAAGCTTATGCGCAACAACACGACATTGCCTGGACCACGGCGTGCGGATCTGCACGGGTTGCGCGCAGACTTGATTCTGTTGGCTCTCGTGGCTTTTGGCGCGCTCGACGTTTTGGCCGCCCCTGCGGCGCTGGCGCAAACCGCAAAATACGCCAGCATTGGCCGCAGCGCCACACCGGCAGAGCTCAAAGCCTGGGACATCGACGTGCGCCCTGACTTCAAGGGATTGCCCAAAGGGCAGGGCTCTGTCCGCCAGGGCGAGGTGCTCTGGGAGGCGCAATGCGCGTCCTGTCATGGCAGTTTTGGCGAGTCCTCCGAAGTGTTCACACCGATTGCCGGGGGCACCACTGCCGCGGACGTCAAGTCAGGACGCGTGGACAGTTTGATGCCAGGCGCCAACCAGCCGCAGCGTACCAGCCTGATGAAAGTGGCCACGCTGTCGACGCTGTGGGACTACATCTTTCGCGCCATGCCTTGGAACGCGCCCAAGACACTCAAAGCCGATGAGGTCTACGCCTTGACCGCCTACATCCTGAATCTGGGCAATGTGCTGCCGGCCGACTTCACGCTGTCGGATGGCAATGTCAAGTATGTGCAGTCGCTGCTTCCCAATCGCAATGGCATGACGACCGCGCACGCGCTGTGGCCGGGCACCGAGTTCGGCGCACAACGCAAGCCGGACGTGCAGGGCTCGAGCTGCATCAAAAACTGCCCCGCCGAGCTTGTCATCAAGAGCTTTTTGCCCGACTACGCGCGCAATGCCCACGGTAATCTGGCCGAGCAATCACGCCCCTTGGGCCCCAGCCGAGGCGTGGATACCAGCCTGCCGGCCCAGGCCGTGGCAAGCCGGGACAGTCGTCCACTTGTAGAGTCGAAAATGCTTTTATCGCCCGCTGGTATTGCGCAAGCAGCTACTGAAAACGTAGCAAATTCAGAGGTTTTGCAGGCTTCTCTGGCGTCCGCTGGAGCGCTCACGCTGCTACAAACCCATGCCTGCCTGGCCTGTCACGCGGTGGATAAACGGCTTTTCGGCCCGTCGTTTCGTGACATCGCCAACAAATATAAGGGCCATACCGACGCGGTGAATTACCTGTCGGGCAAAATCAGGTCCGGTGGACAAGGCGTCTGGGGCGCCATTGCCATGCCGCCGCAGGCGCTCGGCCCGGCGGAGTCTGCGCAACTGGCCCAATGGCTGGCGCAGGGCGCGGACTGATCGCGTTCCCGCCCGTGTGCTTTGTGGGGCAATGGTGTCCAATAGTTTTCAATTGATTTAAGGAGTTCGAGCATGGAACGTCGTGATTTTCTCGCCACCTCAGGCGCTGCCGCACTGCTGGCCGCTTCGGTCGTGTCGCCGGCTCAGGCACAAAATGCGCCAGGCTGGAACAAGGCTGCCTTTGACAGCAAGTCCTTCGCCGACGCGGCCAAGGCGCTGGGCGCGACCAGTGCACCCGTCGAGACCAAGGACTTGGTGCTGCAGGCGCCCGAGATTGCTGAAAACGGCAACGTGGTGCGCATAGGCGCCCAGAGCAATCTGGCCAATACGACGCAGATTTCCTTCATCGTGGAGAAAAATCCCAGCGCATTGGCCGCGGTTTTTGATATACCTGCTGGCACCGACGCGAGCGTGTCGACCAATATCAAGATGGGCCAGTCGTCCAATGTGTATGCACTGGCGAAGGTTGGTGACAAGTTTTTCTACGCCGTCAAGGAAGTCAAGGTCACGCTGGGCGGCTGCGGCGGTTGACGGCTACTGCCGCTTCACGCCATCAATACTTGAATTCAGGAGAGAGAAATGTCAGATCCAATGCGAATCCGGGCCCAGGCCCAAGGTGAAAAAACCACCGTGCGTGTGCTGGTGAGCCACGAAATGGAAAGCGGTCAGCGCAAGGATGCTGCCGGTAAAACCGTACCGGCCTGGTTTATACAGAGCATCAACGCGACCTGGAACGGTAAAGTCGTGATGAGCGCCCAGTGGGGCACGGCGGTGTCCAAGAATCCTTTTGTGCAGTTCAGCTTCAAGGGCGGCAAGGCGGGCGAAAAAGTGGTGGTCAGCTGGATAGACAACCATGGCGACAAGCGCTCGGACGAAGCTGTTATTGCCTGAGCTGCGCGCGTAGCGCTACGGGGTACCGCTGCAGATGCGTTGCCTGACCGATAAAAACTGAGGAGATGACGATGAACTGGATGTTTTCCATCAGCCCGCTCTGGCTGGCGGCGCTGGCCGCCTTGCCCCTGAGCGCAGCGGCGCAGAAAACCACCGCCGAAGGCATTGCCGAGTACCGCGCCATGATGGCAGACGGCAACCCTGCCGAACTCTATGAAGCCAGGGGTGAAGCGCTCTGGACGCAGGCGCGCGGCCCGAAAAACGCAACACTGCAAAAGTGCGACCTCGGCAAAGGCCCGGGCGTTGTTAAAGGCGTGTTCGTCGAGCTGCCACGCTATTTTGCCGATACCCAGCGCGTGCAGGATCTGGAATCGCGGCTGCTGACCTGCATGGAGCAGCAGCAGGGCTTTAGCGCCGCCGAGATTGCCAAAACGCCGTTTGGTGCCGGCGAGCAAAAGACCATTGAATCGCTGGTGGCCTATGTTTCTGGTGAGTCGCGCGGCATGCGCTTTAACCTGCCGCAGGCGCATGCGCAGGAAAAGCTGATGTACGAGGTCGGCAAAAAGATGTTTTATCTGCGCGGCGGCCCCTATGACTTTGCCTGCGCTTCTTGCCACGGCGAAGACAACAAGCGTGTGCGCCTGCAAGACCTGCCCAATTTGACCAAGCAGCCTAGCGCCAGCTCCGGCTTTGGCGCCTGGCCTGCCTACCGCGTCTCCAGCGGTGACTTATGGAGCATGCAGCGCCGCCTCAATGACTGCTACCGCCAGCAGCGCTTTCCCTTGCCTGGCTACGCCTCGGATGCGACCATCGCTTTGGGTGTTTTCATGGGCGTGAACAGCAAGGGCGGCGAGTCGACAGCGCCTGCGCTCAAACGCTGATCTGAGCTCGCCCAAGCTATTGACCCGTTGATGACCCGTTGAGGATTGACATGAAAAAGACCCCCCAGAAGTACATACTGCTCACATTGAGCCTGGCTCTGACGGCTGTGCTGGCCGCCTGCGCCGTCGCGCCTACGGCCCAGCAGGTTGACGAGCGAGCGCAGCAGGTGCTCAAGAACTCGTTTCGCGAGCAGGGCATCGCCAAGCTCGACCGCTTGACGCTGGACGCCTCGAATCAGGCCTGTTCCGAGTCGCAGGGCGCGGCGCTTGATGACAAGCTCGCCAAGGCGATCGAGGCGGCCAACCTGCAGACCGTCAAGTTTCCAGCCGACGGCAAGCTGATTGGCAGCTGGAGCGAAGGTGAAAAAATTGCCCAGAATGGTCGCGGCATGACCTGGAGCGACAAAGCTGGCGAGGCCAACGGCGGCAGCTGCTACAACTGCCACCAGATCAGCAAAGCCGAACTGTCCTTTGGCACCATTGGCCCCAGCCTGTACAACTACGGCAAGCTGCGCGGCGTGAGCGATCCGGCCGCAGCTGACAGCAAAGCCGTTGTTGACTACACCTGGAGCAAGCTCTGGAATTCCAAGGCATTCAATGCCTGCTCGGGCATGCCACGCTTTGGCCATGCTGGCATCCTGACCGAGCAGCAGTTACGCGACCTGATGGCGCTGCTGCTGGACCCGAAGTCGCCCGTGAATCAGTAAACCGCCTGATTCAAGCAGTCTTTCAGGCTTGACGCCCAATAAGGACGGGCGTGAGCAGCTATTGAATTAATAGCTTTTGAAGTTCTTTAAATTCCTGCCTGACGCATCGTGAGGCTTGAAACAGGGTCAACAGCGCCATGAATCTATCCCGCCGCGAGTTTTCCAGTGTCATGGCCGCTGCGCTCGCGGCGGGTTTTCCGCTTGCTGAGGCCAGCGCGGCGCAGGCCAGCAGTCTTTATAAGGTGCCTCGCAGCGGCAATGTGCACTTGCTGCACATGACCGATTGCCACGCCCAGCTCCTGCCCAGTTATTTTCGCGAGCCCTCGGTCAACCTTGGCGTGGGTGCCATGCGCGGACAGGCGCCGCATCTGGTTGGCGAGCAGCTCCTGAAGGCCGCCCACCTGAAGGCGGGCACGCCAGAGGCGCACGCCTTCACCTACCTCAACTTCGAGCGCGCGGCACAGCAGTACGGCAAGGTCGGCGGTTTTGCGCATCTGGCGACCCTGGTCAAACAGCTCAAGGCCGGTCGGCCGGGGGCGCTGCTGCTCGATGGCGGCGACACCTGGCAAGGCAGCGCGACAGCGCTCTGGACCCAGGGCCAGGACATGGTGGACGCCGCCAAGCTGCTGGGCGTGGACATCATGACCGGCCACTGGGACTTCACTTACGGCGAAGAGCGCATCAAGAAAATCGTCGATGGCGACTTTGCCGGCAAGGTCGATTTCATTGCCCAGAACGTCAAGACCAGCGACTTTGGCGATCCGGTGTTTAAGCCCTACGTCCTCAAGGAAATGAACGGCGTGCAGGTGGCGATTGTTGGGCAGGCCTTTCCATACACGCCGATTGCCAACCCAGGCTGGCTGACACCCAATTGGACCTTTGGCCTGCGCGAGAGCGAGATGCAGGAAACCGTCAACGAAGCCCGCGCCAAGGGCGCGCAGGCGGTGGTGCTGCTGAGCCACAACGGCATGGACGTTGATCTGAAGATGGCCTCGCGCGTGACCGGCATTGACGTGATTCTGGGCGG
>CANEXF010000029.1 GCA_947443645.1 Comamonadaceae bacterium
GTCAATGTCTGGGCTTGGTCGCCCGACGCTGGTCGGCGCTCAAAGGCCAGCTCCACGGGGTCTGCGTCGCCAAATGGAAGTACCAGCCTGAACATCTCCTGCAGGCCCTGGGTCTGGCCCTGCACGGCGTGAACCTGCGCCGACTCCAGGTCGTCAATTGCGCGCTTGACCTGATGCACGGTGGTCTCGGTTTCTTCGGTTTGCGTGTCGGCAGACCCCAAGGCAGTCAGTAGCTTGCGCAGCAACTGTTTGGGGTCGTCCGAAGGGGGCTTTTGTCCGCGCGCCATCAAGGCTTCCGAGCCAACCGCCGCCTGGAGCGCGAGCCTCAGGGCTTCCGGGCTCAGGCTGGCCATGGAAAGCCGCATCGCAGTCCACTGCGCCTGAAGGTCAGGGCGGGCTACGCTGCCCAACAGGGCGTCCAGCACACCTGGCTTGAACAGTGCGCTCAGATCTGGCGCGCCAGATGGGCGGAACAGCAGGTTTCCAACGACAGAGATGGGCGCCTGTGGCGCTGGCGGCGGGCCTGGCGCTACCGAAGCAGGCGTTGACGGTAGCTGCAGCAGCAACCAGGGGCCGACAGGGCTGGCCTGCACGCGCAGCGTGACGGTTTGGCCGACTTGCCAGTTTGCACCGGCCGGGGTTTCTATAAAGCGACCGCGTAGCAGCAAACCCAACTTGTCGCCGCGCACCTGCACCAGCGCCTGCACCACCTGGCCGTCCCGCAGACCGAGCTCGCGCGCCGCGCCGGCCTCAATCAGTGGCATGGGAAGACGGCCCTCCAGCAAGAGCGGGCCGGCCCTGTTAACGGAAAGGCTGTCGGCGGCGGGAATCAAGGGTAGCGTATCCAGCGCCTGCGTTCCTCGCCTGCCATTGACGGGTAAGTGTTGGCACGTTGCTTGTACTGTGGATCTTGGGCATGCGAGCTGAGGCTGGCTTGAAGCAGTTGCGCATGGTCAGGGATTTGCAGCGCTGCCCCGGCGCGCAGCTTGCGGTAATTGCCGGCGACAAAGGCCTGAGGATTGAGGTCTACAAAAGCTTGCCGCAACAATTCCACTCTCAAGGGGCTGTCTTTCATGGTCATTTTGATCACATGGTCCAGTGACTCGCCACGCTTTGGGGTGTAGCTGCTGGCCGCATTGGGCTGCGCTGCGTCTGCCGTCGGAGTTGATGTGGCCGCTTGCGCAGGCAGACTCAGGCAAACGGAAAGCGCAACAGTCCAGGCGCTGGAGATCACTGCAATAAAGAGCAAAGCCCGGCAGTTGTGTGTAAATGACATGACGGTCTTCTTGTGTGTGGAGGCTGAGGGTTGGCTTGTCTGAAAGCCGTCAATGCGTGGTCTCGGAAGGCCATGCCCGCCAGTGTGCTTGCACTGCGGCGGTCGGCCCTGCTATCAGCTTGAGTTGCGCTTGATGCTTGTTCACTGCAGCGACGCGGGCCAGCACGGTTTGGGTCGCTACGCCGGGCTCAAGCAGTTGCTGCGGAAACTGTTTGCTGTCAGCGAGCATCCACTCGTCACCGAGACGAACGCCAGCGAGCGTTCCTGCATTGATGCGAATCTCCTGCTTGTCTGCGAAGATGACTTCTGGCAACACGGATTCGCATGCCAGTCGCTGTTGCAGCTGCTCAGACCAGGCTTGCACCTGCTCCGCCACCAGCGACCGGGCCTCTTCGCTAAGCCGTGGTGCGGCCCAGTTTTGGCGCACGGCACCGACCTTGATTTGCGCCTTATCGTCAAGAACCGGCTTGAGCTGCTGGCCCTGCGTCATCACAAGACTCAACTGCATCGCTGTGGGGCTGCCGGCTGGCAAGCTGCGCAGCGGGCTTGCCACTGGCGACAGCAGCAAGGTCGCCTGCAAGGACGCTTGACTGGAGTGCGTTCCAAGCAAGGCCTTTTCGTAGGCCGATGCATTGTTGTCTGTGGCAGGGGTCATGCGCCATATTTGCGCCGATGCGGATGCCAGGCGCCATTGATCGCGCAAGACCGCTTCCAGCGACTGAAGCAGAGGCAAGTCATCTGCCGGCCATCCAGAGCCGTAGGAAATGCGCAGGTCTATCAGGTGTTTCAGCGTCTCTTGATGGCTGCCGGCCGCACAAGCCGGTTCTGCTTTGGCCGGCTCTGCAGCTGCGCTTGCGGTCGTCGCTTGCGGTTTGCCCGGTTCTTCTTGCCAGCTGACATCGGCATTGGGCTGGCCCTGACTGTCGCGCATATAAGAGAGCACCCGGATACCGCGGACCTGCATGCCGGTGCGAAAGGTGCTGCTTTCACGCAGCGTGCCTTGCGCATCGACCCAGGCGACGGCCTGGACTTGCGTGGGACCCTCCATGGCCGCCTCGACCAGGCCTTGGCGTATCGCCGTCAGCTTTTCTTCTGCTGAAAGCGGCAATTGCACTGACTTTTGTGATTGCGCTTGTGCTTGTGCCAGCGAAGTGCACAAACCAAGCATCAAATGCAGCAACCAGACCGCAGCTGTGCGGCATAGGGGCAACAGCCGGGCGTTCATCTTTTGGTCCGGTCCCGCTTGCTTAGCGGACTTTTGGTGCGATTTGGCCAAGATACAGTGTTCGTAAGTCCTGAACGGTGCTCTTGTCCAGTGACAAGGTGGTTTCGTAGGTGTCTTCGCCTGCCGGCGTGATGCTGACCAGTGTGGCGCCGTAAATCACGCCCTCTACGCGGCTGCGGAAGGTGTCGTTCTGGACCATCATGTCCGCCACGGTGGCGGTGGCGTCAAGTTGCAAGCCATAGACCTGCTCGACCAGTGAGCGGTAGGCGTCCAGTTTTGAGGCGCGTATGGCCAGCAGCCTCTGCTGCGCCGGGTTGCGATGGCTTTGCACGCTGATGACCGCGTAGCCGGTGGCCGTCAGGGTTTCCCTTTTCTCAACAATGGGCGGAACAACGATGGCGCGCTCCGCTGACGCAGACAGGGGCACGGCAGACTGGCAACCTGCGAGGCAGGCCAAACTCAGACCGAGGACGGTGCTTAGGGCTGGATTCATCATGGATTCTTGTGTTCGGGTGAACAAAATTGTTCAATTATGAATCGGCATGAGCCTTGGGAACTTGAGGCCTGAATCGACTATTCGTTGTCTGCCCGCGACAGTCTGCTCGTCGGCTTGCAAACACTGCAGGCCACGTATATAGTGCGCCTCATGCTATTAAAAAGATACTTTAGAATGATTTAATAGATTTCTACGGTGATTTCTTTGATTTACATGTCTGCATTTACAAATGGTTCTCCCAAGGCCTAGAGCGACTTTAAAACACAAAAGATGAGAAAAAAGTCTGATTTATTGCGAGTACCAGGGCATTTGTCCCTTGAATCGCCGCGACTGAAGGCCTCATCGGTTTGATCGCTCGCCCTTTTTTCGAACCCCTGGCCTTGCATGCAGCCGCCCTGCGCGCGGCTTTCCTGGCCACGGCTGCCAAGAAGGCGGCTGTCTAGTCATGGCAAGTTCCAGAAGTCTTGCAAAGTTTATTGGCGAGAGTGAGTCTGCGCTTGCCATACGCAAGACCATTTCACTGCTGGCCATGTCCAAATCGACCGTTTTGATCACGGGCGAGAGCGGCACGGGAAAGGAAGTGGTGGCGCGCGCTTTGTATGAGCAGTCGAACCGAATCAGCGGCAATTTTGTGCCCGTCAACTGTTCGGCTATTCCCAAAGAGTTGCTGGAAAGCGAATTGTTTGGTCACAAAAAAGGCGCTTTTACCGGCGCGGTGACAGACCGTGTCGGGCGCTTTGAACTGGCTGACGGCGGCTGCATTTTTCTGGATGAAATTGGCGATATGTCGCTGGACATGCAGGTCAAGCTGCTGCGTGTGCTTCAGGAGCGCACCGTCGATCCGGTTGGCGGACTCAGGCCGGTTGAGGTCGACGTGCGCGTGATCGCCGCCACCCACAAGGATCTTGAGGCCGAAATTGCTGCAGGTCGTTTCCGGGAAGACCTCTACTACCGACTCAATGTGCTGCCGGTGAAAACGCCGGCCTTGCGCCAGCGCGCCGATGACGTTTCAATCCTGTTGAATCATTTTGCGGTCAGCCATGCAGCTTCCGGCCAGAAGCCCATCACCTTTGCCTCCGATTTTCTGCAAATACTGAAGAGCTATCACTGGCCTGGCAATGTGCGTGAGCTGTCCAATTTGATTGACCGTTTCAGCACCATCTTCGCTGGGCAGCATCTTGAAATGCAATCGGTACCCGAGAGCTTGCTGCCCAGAGGCATGGCTGCAATGATGCCGGGCGGCTGCGCGAATGACTTCATGGCGAATTTCGGCCGAACCGGCCCAGATGCGACCGATTCCATGCTGCAGAAACAGTTCGACTTTTCAGAATCTGTCGATCACGGTGTGGAAACCACGATTCGTCTGGCCCAAGGCATGCCGGTATTGCCGCCCGAGGGCATCGTTTTGAAGAAGGTGTTGGCAGACATCGAGCGTGATCTGATCGTTCAGGCGCTGGGCCGTACGGATGGCAATGTGTCCCAGACCGCGCGTATTTTGAGTCTGCAACGCACCACGCTGATCGAAAAAATCCACAAGTTCGATCTGCGCGTCAACTGACGAGCCGAACGAGTCCCTAGCGCTGCCTTGCGAAAGCCTGTTGGCCATCATATGCTTGCCCCGTGTCAGGGCTTGTCGGTAGGGCTGCCTTGTACTGTGGTCCGCGGGTATTGCACCACCTGGTCACGCGGTTTGGCGGGGGCGGGTGCTGCGGCTTTGACGGTCGTCTCTTGCGCCTGTCTATCTCGTTGCTGCTTGGCCAGTGCCTCCAAATCACGGCGCAAGCCGCCCGTGTCTGGAACGGCTGCCTGCAAACGCTGGATTTGTGCTGAAACCGACTTCACCGCCGAAGCTTGCGCCTGCAGACGGGTATCGAGACCTTGAATCAGTTTGACCGTGTCCTGGCTCTTGGCATCGGCCTGCTTGGCGCTTTGTTCAGCCGCGCCCTGCGATGTTTTCATGACGTCATCGAGTCGGCTCTCGAGTTTGCTCTGCGCGCCACTGATGGCGTCCTGCTTTTCCAGCACGTCCTTGAGCTGCTCGCTCGCGGCGCCCACCAACTCCAAAGAAGCATCCATGCTGACGACCCGCTTGCCAACCGCGAGCATCATCGCATCAAGTTTGCCAAGCCGGCTGAGCAGGCTGGTGGACATGCCCACGAAAACTACGGTTGTCAGCAACATCAATCCGCCGGCGGCTGCCAAAATGATCTTGGCGAGCTTTTGCTGCGTGGCAAATGTGGCGATCAGTTTATGTGTGGCCTGATTTATCTCGTTGCCGGCGTTGGCAGCCAGCGATGCCGCGCGGGTAGCTAACTCCGCCGAGTCCAGCATGGCCATTTTCATTTCCTGAGTTTCCTCGATCTCGTTCGCATCCTGATGGCTATGGACTGTAGAAGTGCCAGCGCCTGAGGACGCTGACTCGCCCGGAGCTTCGACGACCGGCGAGACTGCGGAGGCCGTCATTGCTGGATCATGTGCAGGGGCTGGCACAAACACTGGCTCAATTGCCGTCGGTGTATCGGGTGTACCAATGGGCAGTGTTGGCAAGGTTGAGGAATCGGCGGTCTTGTCATTCATGGTTATCTCCAGGCCTGGGTTGAGGCGGCGGCGTCAGGCGCCGGGTTTCATTTGCTGTTCGAGCTGGTCAAGCCGGCTTCGAACTTTGTCGTTTTCAATCTTCAGATGTATGAGTCGCGCCGGAAAGTCCATTTCCCGCAGCTCTGTGGCGACCAAGGGGTGCGACTCCTCGGCTTGGACGGTAGTTTGTGGGGCGGGCGATTTTTCTGGGCGCGCATTACTTTTAAGTTGCGCATCGCTGCGTTCCGCCTCGGACCCAGGCGGCAGTACCACCTTGTTGTCGCGCATGACATGCTCAATCACGGGCGCGTCGGGATCCGCCAGTACTTTGCGTATCGACGGCTCCCCTTGCACGGCTGATTTACTCATCGCTACATGGCTGCCGTCTGGGACGGACACGGCGTGCGGCGCATCATTGCGAATTATCTGGGGATCACTCATCGCCGGGACTCCTGTCGTGTTTGCGCATATGCGTTGGCGAGCTCGGGCGTGAACTGCTCTTTCATAAAGCGCGCGGACCGGATCATGGGATCCTTGGGGATTCCGCCTTTTTCAACAAAACGGCTGGCTTCGCCAAGTGAGGCGAAGGGGCCAGAGACGACGACAAAATTTGCCAGCTTTGCTTTGGGCATGTAGGTCGCAACCACTCTGGCGCGTTTGAGTTCGGGGTGACTCTTGAGCCATCTCACGGCCTCTTGGTAGGACTCTAGCGAAATATGCTGGACCAGAAAAATGCCGCGTGGCATTTTTTGAACCCATGCCTGCCCGACGAGCGATTCTGCGGGCAACTCGACCAGATCCTGAGCTTGAACGGGCGGCTCAGATGCGCGCATTTTTTGCACCTGAGCGGACGCCGGTGGCGCGGCAGCTTCAATAATTGCCGGGACTGTCGCCGCGACCATCGCTGCGCTCGCGGGCAGTGCGGGCGGGCTGACTGCGTCAACAAGGGCTGTGGGTGCGCTCGCCGTCTCAGCGGGCGCGCTGGCCGCAAGCACGGGCGCTGGTGCTTGTGCCGAACTAGCCGCTGGCGCAGCAGCCACAAGCGCTGGTTCGGCCGAACGCGCGCTGATTGAAAGCAGCGACTTCCAGGACAGGGCAACCCCTTCCATATCGGGTGATGCCACATGGAACATGGCCACCAGCAAGGTAGACACCAGCAGCAGCGCGAAGACCACCAATACCCACGACAGGCCTTTGCGGCTGCGAGCAGGTCGCACGCGCCGCTCGCCTTGCAGGGTTTGAGGGGGTGACGTGGTCGGCACCTGCTTGGATGCTGCTGGCGAGGGTGCTAATGGCGGTATGAATGGCTTGCGTGGTGCAGCTTCAAATACAGGGGGCAAACCCGACGCGCCAGGCGTCGCCAGTTTTTTAAGCAGTGCGCGCACCAGACCTTCGCTGCCATCGTTGCGTGCTTGCTCCAAAAGTGCTTTGGCTTGCTCTGCGGTTGGAGGCTCAATGTCCCAGCACAGGATGCGCCGGCCAAAGGAGTCGAGCAATTTTTGTTTCTGGCTGGCAGTGGTCATGAAAAGAACCACACGAACATTGGCACCCGGGAAGTTCTGAACCAGACGGGCCAGGAGCTGGATTTCGTGGTCGGGCAGTGAGCCGGCGTCATGCACTATCCATATGCGAGGAGGCGCTTGTGGGCTGACGCCATCCATGGCCTGCCGGACCGAACTGCTGCCCAGCGCTTCATTGAAGCGGGCCAGCAAGGCATCGGAGTCTGCCGGGAAATACACCTCAAGCATGGCGTCCGGCGCGGCAGTTCGCAGGCGCTCCACAAGAATCTTGCCGTAATGGTCAAGTATGGCTTCATGCGTGCTGACCAGGGACAGGCTCATGCCTTTCTGGGTCAGCGCTGCCACATGGCTCTCAAGGCGAAGACGGTCGGCCGCTCTGAACAAGAGGGCGTGCGTGCCCGCCAGCTCAGTAGCTGAGGCACCATGCAGTTGATTCATCAGGTAGCTCCCTCAGGCGTGACAAGCTTGCCGTCTGCGGTGAACAGCATGGAGGCTGGAATTTTCGGCATGGGCTTAGACATGGGGGCAACGCCTGGGCGAAGTTGCGCCAGGCCGAAGACATAGGCAATCACCTGGGCCACTGCGTAGTACAGGGCTTCAGGAACGGGTTGGTCAAGTTCGGTCGTGAAATACAAGGCCCTGGCCAGTTGTGGCGAAGAAAAGATTTCGACGCTGTGATTTTTGGCTTCTTCACGAATCAAGGCGGCCATGTGGTCAGAACCCTTGGCCAGCAAAATTGGCGCGCCGTCTGCGCTGGGATCATAAGACAGCGCCACGGCAAAGTGCTCTGGGTTGGTAATGATGACGTCTGCGTCCCTGACTTTTTGCATCATCCGCGAGTTGGCCATTTCGCGCTGGCGCCGGCGTATCTGGGCCTTGACCTCGGGCCGGCCTTCCATGTCCTTCATCTCGTCCTTGATTTCCTGCTTGGTCATGCGCATGCGCTTCATGAACGCATAACGCTGGTAGGGCGCGTCTATCAGGGCGATCACCACCAGGCTGAAGGCCAGCCAGATAGCGGACTCGGTAATCAAGGTACCTGCCAGCGCCAGTCCCGGTTGCAGTCCCATGGAGCCCATCAGCATGAGTTCTGAAAAGTGGCGCTCCACCATCATGACCAAAACCGAAGTCACCAGCGACAGCTTCAATATGGCTTTCAACAGCTCGGTTGCCGCACGCATGCCAAACATCCGTTTGAGTCCGGCCAGTGGGCTCAGTTTGGAAACCTTCGGCAAGATCGCCTTGATTGAAAAAAGAAAACCGCCGGTACCGCCGGAAGCAATAATGGCCACCACCATGGTGACCAGCATCACGGGCAGTACCAGCATGAAGGCATGCAGCAGCTGGGTGGCAAATGCGGCTGGCAAGAGCGCAGGTGTTTCCAGCGTCTTGCGGTCAAACGACAGGCCGGAGGCGAAGTAGGCCGCGAGTTGCTTGAACCAGATGCCGCCCAGGGCGGACAACATCAATATCGCCGACATGACCACGGCGGCCGCAGGCAGTTCTGCCGAGCGTGCCAATTCACCTTCATCACGGGCGCGTTTGAGCCTTCGTGCTGTCGGCTGTTCTGTACGGTCTGAGCTGTCGTCGCTTGACATGTTGTTTCAGCTTTCTAGCTGACGCCTATCAGGCTGCGGATTTGCATGAATCCCTGCAGCCACAGCCATTGAATACGTCCGCCTATGCTGGGCAGCGCCAGCATCAGCACGCCAAAGCCAGCGGCGATCATGGCGGGAAAGCCTACCGAGAAAATGTTCAGACTGGGCGATGCCCGCGTGACAATGCCCAGGCCGACGTTGATCAAAAGCAGGGTCACCATCACGGGTAACGCGGTCAGCACTGCACCCAGAAATATCATGGAGCTCCAGGACACCAGATGTCCCCAGGCCGCTTGCGTCAGCAGCATCTTGCCTATCGGCATGCTGCCAAAGCTGTCAATCACCAGCGCCAGCAACATGGCGTGACCGCCCAGGCCGACAAATATCAGGGTCGAGAGAATCAACAGGAACTGGGCAATCACCGGCACGTTTCCAAGGTTGGGATCAATCATATTGGCGATCGACAGGCCCATGGCGTTCGAGATGGTCTGGCCGGCAACCAGCAATGCGGCAGTGACCACCTGCAAGGTCATGCCCATCAGCAGTCCTATGGTTATCTGGTTGAATATCTCCAGCAGGCCGGCAGGTGAGACCGGGTCAATTCTTGGCCATTGGTACAAGGGATAGACCAGCCAGGTCAGCGCCAGCGCCAGCAAAATCCGGATGCGCAGATTCAGGGATTTGAGCGAAAACACTGGTGCCGACACCAGCAGCGCAGAGATTCTCAGCATGGGCCACAAAAAGGTGTAGAAACGCTCCACGACATCGGCGGCTAACAGGTTCATGGCGTGAAGACGCGCAGGCTCAGGTGAACAGCGTTGGTATGCGCTGGAAAAGACTGCGCGTGTAGTCCACCAGCACGCTCAGTTGCCAGCCGCCGACAATCGCCAGCGTGATGACCAGAGCGGCAAGCTTGGGTATGAAGCTCAGGGTCTGTTCGTTGATTGACGTGGCGGCCTGAATAATACCTATCAGCAAGCCGACCGCCAATGCAACACCCAGCAGGGGGGCTGAAATCAATACGGTCATCCAAAGCGCTTGGTGGCCCAGGTCAACAACGGCAGCTATGTCCATTTTCTACTTTCTCAGGTTGCAAAGCTGGCGGCCAGCGAGCCCATGATCAGGCTCCAGCCATCGACCAGCACAAACAGCATCAACTTGAAGGGCATTGAAATCATCATCGGTGACAGCATCATCATGCCCATGGACATCAGCACGCTGGCAACAATCAGGTCAATCACCACAAAAGGGATATAGATCAGAAAACCGATGGTGAATGCGCTCTTGAGTTCTGAAGTGATGAAGGCTGGCACCAGGGTGGTGAAGGGAACCGACTCCGCGCCTGCGACATCACCCTTGCGGGCCATCTGCATGAACAGCGCGATGTCATCTTCACGTGTTTGTTTGACCATGAAGCCGCGTATAGGCGCTTCTGCTGCAGCCAGTGCCTTGTCGAAGTCCATGCCTTGCTGCAGGTAGGGAACCAGCGCATTTTGGTAGACATCGGTGAGCACCGGCGACATGATGAACAGCGTCAGGAACAAGGAGATGCCCACCAGTACGGTGTTTGGTGGCGTCTGGCCCGTGCCCAGCGCCTGACGCAGCAGCGACATCACGATGATGATTCGCACAAACGAGGTCATCATAAGCAGCAGTGACGGCAGCAAGGTCAGCGTGGTCATCAAGGCCAGCAGCTGCAGCGACAGGCTGTACTGCGTACCCTGGCCTGAGCCGGTCACATTGATCAGGGGAAGGCCTTGTGCCCATCCGGCGGCTGGCAGCGCCAGCATCAGCACCAACAGATACTTAAACCGCATGCTCGCTTTCAGTTGACGCGTTGGCGGCATGAGGCCAGGTGCCCAGCGCGGTGAACTGGCTGGGGCTGATGCCTACCAATACCTGATGGTCGCCGACACGAAGTAGCGCCACTTTCTGGCGCGGGCCGAGGCTGATGGTCTCAAGCAACTGCAAGGCGCGCGCGTCACCCTGGGTGCGTTGCACCGACTTGAGTTTGCGTAGCGTCCAATACAAAGCGCCAAGCAGCAGCAGCACGATGACCATGCTGCCGGCAAGACGCAGAAAATCCAGACCTGAACCTGTTGCACCCATGATGCCGCTCAGAGGTTTTTCATCCGCTCGGAAGCGGGAACCACGCGTGTCAGGCGAATGCCGTAGCGCTCATTGACCAGCACTACTTCGCCCTGCGCCACAACCGTGTTGTTCACAAGCAGATCCAGTGGCTCGCCGGCGATACGATCGAGTTCGACCACGCTGCCTTGGGTCAGGCGCATGAGGTCACGAATTTTGATCATGGCGCGACCCACCTCAATCGACAGGGTGACTGTGATGTTTTGCAGCACATCGGGGTTGATCTGGCTTTGGCCTGTGGCTGCGTTGTCTAGCGTGGTGTCGTTCATATCAAGTTTCCTGAAATAGTCATGGCTCGCCGGGGACAACGGCGCGCTCTATCCGAACCGCTGTCTGTGTGCCCAGCACACCTACATGCACGTCAAAGGCGGGAATGCCATTGGGTTGCAGGCTCGCAAAATCGGGCTTTTTGAAGTTCAACACGTCACCGACCTGCATGGACTCCAACACCTTGATCGTGGTCGGGATGGTTGCCAGGATGACGTTGGCCTCCAGGCAGGCACCGCCTACGGCGTTGTCCAGATCGTCATACCACTGCTTGTCGGATTCTTCGTTGCCATCTCCGGTCTGTACCCGGCTGCGCAGCAACTCACGCACAGGCTTGAGCGAGGCATAGGGATAAACCAGGTCTAAAAAGCCGTTGCTTTCGGTGTTGGTTTCCACTTCAAAGCGGCTGAGAATCACCAGGTCGTTTTCGTCGGCAATCTGCGCGAACTGGGGGTTGATCTCCGAGCTCACCAACTCGAAGTCCAGCGTCATCAGCGGCGCCCAGGCTTCCTTGAGGGTGCGAAAGAAAACGTCCAGAATCATTTTGATGATCCGCATTTCAGTCGGCGTGAACATGCGGCCAGGCGCGAGTTGACCCAGGCTGCCCTGGCCAAAGCCGCCAAAAAAGCTGTCCAGTGAGCTGAACACCACGGCTGGGTCTATCACCACAATGGCGTAGCCCCTGAGCGGCATCATGCGCACGACGTTGACAGACAGCGGAGCCCGCAAGTCCTTGAGGTAGTCACCAAAGCGAAGGATCTGAACCTTGTTCGGATTGATTCGGGGGCTGCTACGCAGCATTTCCATCAAGCTGGGGCGAAACGTGCGTATGAAGCGCTCGTTGATCATGTCAATCGAGGTGACATTGACGCCCAGGCTGCTGTCTTCGCTCGCCAGGTCATGCCGCTTGACCTGCGCAGCCGTGTTGAAGCCCGTGTCCACCGCGATCAAACCGTCTTCGACGGCTTCAGCAAGCGCCGACAGTTCTTCAGGCGTTAGCAAGTTGTTGGTCATCGCGTATCTGGCTTTGTATTCGGGCGTAGGTTTACTGAACGATGAACGAGGTGAAATAAACCTCTTCAATGCCGCCGAAGTCTTCGTACTTCTCCAGCAGGGTGTTGATGGCGTCTCTTAGCCGAAGGGCCAGTTCTTTTCTGAATTCGGGTTTGACCAGGTCGGCCTCGGTGGTTTGACGCATCGCGTCCATCACCACGGAGCGCACGGCAAACTCGTGCTTTTTGACATTCGTTACCACGCGCTCGTCGTAGTGGGTCATGATCGCAATCTGGACCGACATCACCTTGCGTGATCCGGCTACATTTACCAGGAACTCGCGTTCGAGCTGGTGGTAGTTGTATTCAAACCGAGTCAGCTCAGGCGATTTTTTGGACAGCTTTTCAGGCGGGCCGTCTTTTTTTGCACCCTTGCCATCGGCTTTTTTCTCGCCGTGGCCTTCTGCCTTTTTCTCGCCGTGAGCGTCCGCTTTGGCCTCACCATGACCGCCTGCATCTTCAAGTTGTTCGTCCGCACTGGCCGCGGCCTTGGGAGAGAAAAAACCTGTCATGAATAGCGTGCCAACCATCACGGCGACGACGAGCACGATCACGCCGACCACCGCAAGAATTATCTTGAGCATGGGTTTGGCAGGTTTTGCCTCTGCTTCAGGAAGCTCTGGAGCTTTTGTAGCCATGTGACACCTCTTTCGTAGTCAGAATCAGTTGTAGGCGGTCTGAAATTTCAGGCCAGGACATCAAGTCCATCGGGTGAAGCTGCAACATTCCGATAGGAGCTTGTTGCCTGCTCGACTTGTGGGCTATTTTTTTGCGATTCATCGGCGCCGCCGTTGAAGTCACGACCGGGTGTCGGATTTCCGCCAGTCTGTCGACTTTGCTCGCCATTCACCCACATAGAAGCAACAGGCATGCCAGATTCGGCCAGTGTGTCTTTCAGCTTGGCTGATCCCTGTGCGATCAGCTCGCGCGTCATGGCGTTGTCTGAGGTGAACATCGCGTCGAGGCCGCCCGCATGCATGTCAAGTGCGACGTCGATTCGTCCCAGACTGGCGGGCTCCATGCGCAACTGCAGCTTCCATTGGCCGCGTTCGATTTGTGCAATCAGGCGCTGTGCAACGGCCTGGCCCAGCCTGTCTGCCAGCTGCTGTGACTGCGCTGCACGCTGCTCAGTCAGCGCCGCTTGCGTTGGCCCGGCGGCCTGGAGTGACTCGGTGTTGTTGGCACGGCTGGCAGACGCCTCGGCCGGCATGGCTGACAGGGACGAAACCGGGTCGCCGCTGTCTGGCAGCGCTGCTAACTCGTCTTCAGGCGGCTCTGCCTGAAGCTGCGTCATGTCCATGTGTAGCGTCTCCCAGGCTTGGCTGGCGCCGCCAAGCGGTGCCGCAGCTGAAGCGTCGCTGGCGCCCATGGACAAAGCCCCCCAGGTGGCTAGCTTGGAGGTGCCTGTCATCATGGACAGGCGCCGCGTCAGCTCCTGGGTGGGTAATTCGAGCCGAACGCGTATTGCGTCCTGCATGGTTTCATGGCTTGCTTCCGCGCTGCTCAAGGGTGCCACGCCACTTTGAGCTTTGAGCTCCTGCGGCTTGGCGCTGACTTGTAGCGACAGCACGGAGACGAGTTGCGCGGACGCCGCTTTGTTGATGTCCATGCTCGACGTGTTGGCGCTGGCGCTGTCTGAGGGCGCAGCGAGCACCTTGTTGGGCGCTGTTGCGGTTGCGAGCAGGGCTGCGGCGGCCAAACTCATGGCCAGCAAGGCGGTGGCGTCATCTGGAGGCGCGCTCTTCTCAACGGGTTGACTAATTAGTACTGCTTTGTCCTGACTCGGTATCGCCGGCAATTCTTCTGGAAGCGTCATGGGTCCTGCGATCGCCGTGATGTCCGTGGCCGACTTGGGCAGCTGGCCAAAAAGCGTGACGACGGCGGCCTCATCAAGTCCCTGGGCGCGCGCGAAGGCTGCCAGGCTGGCGACGTCGGGCAAAGGCGCATCTGTCGTGAGCAGATCAATCTTTGGCCCGAGCGCGACCAGCTGTAGACCAGCGTCGGTCGCGGCGGGAGCGGCAAGGTCTTGCCGCTCAGGCTTGGAAAGCTGGCCGCGAAGCAGATCTGCAAACTCGACGCCGCGCATTTCATTGGGGCTAGCGGTCGCGCCTGGCGCGGGTTCACCTGTGACGGCCGGCGTTGCGGGTGTTGGGCTGACTGTGGAAAAAGACAAAGTTGCATTCACGGAATTTGCCGTCCTTGAGAGCGCCGCCAAAGTGGTGGCTCCAAGGCTTATGCAAGAAGCGTGACCGGACAGGATTTGCCACATCGGTGGGCAGGGCGCAGTCGCGCTGCAGGTGTCGGAAATGCATGGCATGGACTTTGCGTCAAGCAACAGCCGAGATGAAATTTCAGCGTTCAGCGCTGGCCTTTCGGTTCCTTTTAACTCTGGCGATTAATGAGCACACTGTCCCTGTCAACGATTCGACAAAACCTGTCGCGATTCAACTTTACCGACCTGAGCATCCCCGGTCTGGTCCTGTTGATCATGGGCATGTTGGTTTTGCCGTTGCCGGCGTTTTTGCTGGACATCCTGTTCACATTCAACATCGCATCGAGTGTGTTGATCATCATGATCGCCATCAGCGCGCGCAAGCCGCTGGAGTTCTCTTCCTTTCCCTCGGTGCTGCTGTTTGCCACCATGCTCAGGCTGGCATTGAATGTGGCGTCTACGCGCGTGATTCTGGTCAACGGACATGAAGGACATGAGGCCGCAGGCAAGGTTGTTGCGGCATTCGGCGAGTTTGTGATTGGTGGCAACTATGTGGTTGGCTTCATCATCTTTTCCATATTGATGATTGTTAACTTCTTTGTGGTGACCAAGGGTGCAGGGCGTGTTTCTGAGGTGAATGCACGCTTTACCCTGGACGCCATGCCTGGCAAACAGATGGCTATTGACGCCGATCTGAATGCCGGCGTGATTGACCAGGCCACGGCCAAGCAGCGCCGCGCCGAGCTCGCACAGGAATCAGATTTCTTTGGTTCCATGGATGGTGCTTCCAAGTTCGTCAGCGGTGACGCGATTGCCGGCCTTCTGATTTTGCTGATCAATCTGATTGGTGGCCTGGCCATTGGCATAGGTCAGCATGGCCTGTCATTGAGCGACGCAGGCCGAATTTATTCACTATTGACGATAGGCGACGGTCTGGTCGCGCAAATTCCTTCGCTGCTGCTTTCTCTTGCAACCGCCATCGTGGTGACGCGGGTGACGACAGCCGAGTCCATGACCGAGCAGGCCGGCAGTCAATTGGGCAATCCGACGGCTTTGTTTGTGACGTCCAGCATCATGGCCATTCTGGGCCTGGTGCCAGGCATGCCGCATCTGGTTTTTGTGACCTTGGCCGCCGCTTCAGCTGGCTTGGGCGTGATGGTGCTGCGCAAGCAGGCGCGTATGGCGGTGCCGGCTGATGAGGCCGCGGCAAGTGCGGCCATGGAGGCGCCCAAGGAGCTTGATCTCGAGGACCTGGATCAGGTCGACCTGGTTGGGCTTGAAGTGGGCTATGGACTGATACCCCTGGTCAACCCCGAGACCGGCGGGCAGCTCATGACGCGCGTCAAGGGTGTGCGCAAAAAGCTGTCAGCCGAGTTGGGCTTTCTGATACAGCCTGTGCGTATTCGTGACTCGCTGAGTATTGACCCGGACAGTTATCACATTGTGCTCAAGGGCGTGGTGCGTGGGCGCGGCAAGGTCAAGGTCGGGCGTGAGCTGGCCATCAATCCAGGCCAGGTTTACGGCAGCCTGGAAGGCATCGCGACCAAGGAGCCTGCGTTTGGGCTGGATGCCGTGTGGATAGAGCCGTCGCAGCGCGACCATGCGCGCGCGCTGGGCTACACCATAGTGGACGCCAGCACGGCAGTGGCCACACATTTGAACAAGGTTTTGCGCGACAACTCGTCCGATCTGCTCAGCCATGACGAGGTTCAGCAACTGCTGGACAAGCTGGCCTCCAAATCACCCAAACTGGTGGAAGACCTGGTTCCCGGCAAGCTTTCACTGGGCGTGTTGACTCGGACTCTGCAAAATCTGCTGCATGACTCGGTCTCCATTCGCGACATGCGAACCATTGTTGAGACCCTGTCGGAAGTCAGCGCGCGCACCCAGGACCCCGATCAACTGACGGCGCTGGTGCGTCCAAGGCTGGGCCGGATGATTGTGCAGGGGCTGGTCGACGACAAGAACACGCTGTCGGTGATGACGCTGGACCCAGGGCTTGAGCAGTTGCTGCACAACGTACTTCAGCAAAACGGACAGAGCCAGGGTGTGGTTCTTGAGCCCGGACTGGCAGAGCGCCTGTTTGCCGCTCTGCGGGACGGCACGACCGCTGTCGAGGAGTTGGGCCAGGCTGCGGTGCTGGTTGTTTCTCCGGCGATACGGCCCTGGTTGGCCAAAGCGGTTCGCCACCGTGTGAGCGAACTGATGATTCTTTCCTACAGCGAAATTCCTGAAGATCAGGCCGTCAAGGTGATTTACACCGTGCACGCCGATCCCAAAAAATAAGTCCTAAACCAGACCTGAGAGCCTCAATTTATGGAACTTAAACGAATCTTAGCCAGCGACACCCGCAGCGCCACCGAGCGCGCCACTGCCATGTTCGGGCCGGATGTGTTGATCATTTCCAACCATAGAGTCAATGGGCAGACCGAGTTGGTGGTCGCTGTCGACATCGAAGAGCAGGCGCAATCACTCCAGGCCCTGCCTGAGGCTGATGCGCCGAATTTTTACAGCCAGCTGTCCCAGATAGAGGTGCGCGAGACGGCGCCGGCAAACAGTCGCTTTTCTGCATCGCTCCAGCAGGGGCCTGAAGATGCGCGCGACTACCTGCGCAGCTGCGAGATGGTCGGCCAGATCCGCGACGAGATCGCCGCCATGCGGCGAGAGTTCAGCATTAGCCAGCAGGTGTCCGGCTGGCAGGCGGGGCTCAATATTTCTGCCGAGTTGCAGCCGCTGTTTGCCGTGCTGGCAGAAGCCGGGGTGTCGGTTGGCCTGCGTGCCTTGCTGCTGGACACCGTCAAGAACATGCGCAGCGAGCACGAAGCTTTGCTCGCAATTCGGGATCAGCTGGTTGACGTTCTTGAAAGACCATCTGTTCCCGCGCCCAACAAAGGCGTTCATCTGCTGGCCGGCCCATCGGGATCCGGCAAAACGCAGATGACCGCGCAGCTTGCCGGCCAGGTCGCCAGCGTACTGGGGCCGCAGCATGTCTGCGTCATCAGCTATCAGGATTTGCGGGTAGGCGCGTGGACACAGACACAGATGCTGTCATCGCAGATGGGCATTGACTGCTTCAGAGCCCCGGACGCAGCCACATTAGGTCTGTTGCTGGCTGAGCTGTCTCACCGCACATTGATATTGATCGATACCCCTGGCGTTCAAATGATAGAGCGGATTGGTGAAGTGCTTGCGCTTTGTCCTGCCTGTGTCTGCCACGCTATCGTGCCAGCCGACGCCTCACTTGTGACGCTGAACCGCGTGCTGCAAGCCTCCAAGGTTCAATGGAGGAGCCTCATGGTCAGCAAGCTTGATGAGTCAACCCAGCCCTGGGCCCTTCTTGAATTCCTTTGCTACAACCCGCTGGAAATCTCATTGGCCGGCACTGGCGACGGGCAAGCCGCCCTCAAACATGAGCTGACGACAAAACTGCTGGTGGATCTGGCGATTGAACACCTGCCCCTCATGCCCGAAGCAAAAACACCCGTTCTCCGGCCGCGGCAAGTGCAAGATGCGCCTCCGCAAAGGCACTTCAGTCTCGCCGCGCCCTGGGGCATGTTTGAGCCCTTCAATCGAGAATTACATGAATAAACCTGCCCGCGTAGAAGTCATTGGCGTTGCCAGCGGTAAGGGCGGCGTGGGTAAAACCACCTTGGCCGTCAACCTCGCGGTGGCCTTGCGGCTCAAGGGCCATGGCGTCATGCTGTTCGATGCGGATCTGGGCTTGGCCAATGCCCAAATCGCGCTGGGATGTGCATGCCCTTATAACTTGAGTCACTTTCTGAGCGGCCAGAAGACGCTGCGGGAAATCATCGTTAAATCCAGGCAAGGCTTGCTGCTGGTGCCCGGCGCTTCTGGTGTCAGGGACATGGCTGCGCTCAGTCGTGTCCAGGCTTCGCGAATCGTGCAGGCCTTCAGCGAACTCGAAGATGAGATCGATTTTCTGATTGTCGATATGGCGGCAGGCATTGCCCCTTCGGTATTGGCGTTCATGGCGGCCTGCCAGCGCCGCTTTATTGTGGTCCGCAACGA
>CANEXF010000030.1 GCA_947443645.1 Comamonadaceae bacterium
AATGGAGGTGATGCCCACCTGCACTGACGACAAAAACTGCGTGGGGTTGTCAAGCAGGCCGAGCGCGGCATGCGCGCCCTTGTCACCGGCCTCAGACATGGCCGCCAGACGTGCCTTGCGACTCGACGCCAGCGCCATCTCGGACAGGGCAAACACGCCGTTGAGCAGCGTTAGAAAGGCAATCAGCAAAAAGTCCATGAGTCCGGGGGCAAAATAAACACATGTCACTGTACTTGATTGGCGACCTGCAAGGTTGCAAGGCCCCGTTTCAGCGTCTGCTGGAGAAGATTGATTTTTCTGCCAGCCGCGACACGCTTTATATTCTCGGTGACTTGGTCAACCGCGGACCGGATTCGCTGGGCGTGCTGCGCAGCCTGCACGCCCTGGGTGACGCCGCCCACTGCCTGCTGGGCAACCATGACCTGCACCTGTTGGCCTTGTGGCAAGGCGTGCGCAAACCTGGCCGCAAGGACACCTTGCAAGGCGTGCTGCATGCGCCGGACTGCCAGGCGCTGATGGACTGGCTGCGCCACCGTGCCATGGCCATGCACGCGCACGGCTGGCTGATGGTGCATGCGGGCGTTTTACCCCAGTGGAGCGTGCCCCAGACCATGACGCTGGCCGCAGAGGTGGAGCGGGCTTTGCGCGGACCTGACCTGAAGGACTTTTTAAGCCAGATGTACGGCAACACCCCCGTGCAATGGCATGACAACCTGCAAGGCCCGGACCGGCTGCGCGTGATTGTCAACGCCCTGACCAGGCTACGTTTTTGCAGCCCTGACGGTATGATGGAGTTCAGCAGCAGCGAGGATGCCAGCAGTGCACCAGCGGGGTTTTTACCCTGGTTTGCGGTGGCGGGACGGGCCAGCGTCGCAACGCCCATGGCCTTTGGTCACTGGTCCACCCTGGTCAGCGACAGCACAAAAGCCGGGCTGTTGCGAGACAACACCTTGCCGCTGGATACCGGCTGCGTCTGGGGTGGCTGCCTGAGCGCGGCGCGACTCGGCGGCGTGGCGGGCGAATTCGAGTTGCTTCAGGTCAAGTGCGAGCAGGCACAAATGCCGGGCAAAAAAGGCGATTGAAAGCGCAAGGCTGCAAGCGCTAGACAGCTTTGGCGCGGGCCTCGTCGGACCAGGCACGCGCCACGCTGGCGCCCAGCAGCAAGACCGCAGACGAGAAATAAATCCACAGCAGGATCACCACCAGTGAGCCGGCCGCGCCATAGGCCGACACCACGGCAGCAGTAGACAAGTAAAAGGCCATCAAGTGCTTGCCGACTTCGAACAGCACGGCGCCCGCGCCCGCACCCATGACCAGATAGCGCAAAGCCGGCTTGGGGCCAGCACTCATGTTCATGAGGGCGACAAATAAGGCCATGCAAAAACCAAAAGACACCAGCGCATTGACAACGACGGCGGCTCTTTGCAGCGGCAAGTAATCGCTTGCCCAGCCTGACAACAGACCCAACAAAGTGGAAATCACCAGGGAGACCAGGAGCAAGAAGCCGAAGGCTAGAATGTAGGCAACGCCGCGCAGCCGCAGGGACGCGCCATACCACCAGCGCTGCTGCGGCGGCTCACCACTGCCTTGCCGCCACAAGCGTTCAAAGGCATCCTGCAATTCGGCAAACACGCCGGTTGCGCCTGAGACCAGCAGCGCAAAGGCAAACAGCGAAGCGGCAATGCCCTGCGACGGCTGGCGCGCGCTTTCAAGCGCCTGCTGCACCACCGTAGCGCCTTGTTCGCCTATCACGCTGCGGATTTGCTGGACCAGGCTGACTTCGATGTAGCTGCGATCCATCCACCAGCCCAGCACAGCGACCAGCAAAGGGGCCATGCTCAAAATACCGTAAAACGACATGGCAGCGCTCATGCGCAAGCCGTCGGCGTCAATCCATTGCTGGACTGCGCGCCGCAGCGTTCTATAGACGTGACCGATTGCGGCAAATCCCAGTAGTGGCAGGCTTGAGATGCGCCTAGCAGATGGTTCAGACATGCCGCCAGCCTAGGCGCGCGGACTCAGGCCAGCTACCAGACGTTTGCGCGCTCCGCCGTAGGCGCGAGCCGACGTCTGATCAGCCCATCAGCAAGCAGGCCAGAGCCTCTGGCGAGTTACTGTTCGCTGACTTTGAACAGCGCTGCGACTTTTTTCTTCGGCTTGATGTTGGCCGAGACGCCGCTACGTGCAGGGCTGGCCTTGGCAGCCGAGTCCCAGGCGGGTTGGCTGTCAGCGGCCACGCTAGCCTCGTAAGGCAAGTCAAAAAACGGATCGCGCGAAGCTGCGGGCTGTCGGTGCGGCGTGTATTCGCGGCGCTCGCGCGGCTCGCGTCGTTCACGCAACTCGGCTGGCGCATGCGCCCGGTTTGTTGCCGGCGCGCGGCCAGGCTCAGCGTCGCCGCCTTCTCGGTACATGCGGCGCCCGTCATTGATGCGACCCTGCTCGCTGATGCGCGGCTTGTCTTCATCAAACTCCATGGGCTCCAGCTCGATCTTGGTCTTGATCAGCTTTTCAATATCGGCCACCAGACGCTGGTCGCTGCTGGCAACAAAACTGACCGCCAGACCCGAGGCGCCGGCGCGACCGGTGCGGCCAATCCGGTGCACATAGTCTTCGGCATTGAAGGGAACGTCGAAGTTGAACACCGCAGGCACGTCTTTGATGTCCAGCCCGCGTGCCGCCACGTCGGTGCAAACCAGCAGATCAACCTCGCCTTTTTTGAAGGCATCCAGGGCTTTCAAACGCTCGTCCTGGCTTTTGTCGCCGTGCAAGGCGGTGGTTTTCAGGCCTTCACGTTCGAGTGAGCGCGCCAGGCGTGCGCAACCGAGCTTGCTGTTGACAAACACAAAGGCCTGCTTCATGCCGCGGGCCTTGAGAATCTGGTGCAAGGCGCGTCGCTTGTCGTCAGCGCCCACGCTGTAGAAATGCTGCTCGACCGTTGAGGCCGTCGCGTTGGAACGCGCCACTTCAATCGTCACAGGATCCTGCAGGTAGCTCGACGCCAGACGCTTGATCTCGGGCGAGAAAGTCGCCGAAAACAGCAGCGTGATGCGCTGCTTGGGCAGGTAGCTCAGGATGCGCTGCAGATCAGGCAAAAAGCCGATGTCCAGCATGCGGTCAGCTTCGTCGAGCACCACGTACTCAACCTGGTTGAGCACCGCGTTTTTGGCTTCAATATGGTCCAGCAAACGTCCTGGCGTCGCGACGAGTACCTCGACGCCTTTTTTGAGTTCCAGCGTTTGCGGCTTCATGTCCATGCCGCCAAACACCACGGCGCTGCGCAGGTTGGTGTACTTGGCGTAGAGCTTGACCTGCTGGGCGACTTGGTCGGCCAGCTCGCGGGTCGGCAACAGCACCAGAGCGCGCACCGGATGCCGGGCCGGTGAGGTCGACGCGTTCTCGTGTTTCATCATGCGCTGCAACAGCGGCAAGGCGAAAGCAGCGGTTTTACCGGTGCCGGTTTGCGCGGCGCCCATCACGTCTTTGCCCTGCAGGACAACAGGAATGGCCTGCTCCTGAATAGGCGTCATGGTTTCGTAGCCCATGTCGGCTACGGCGCGGGCCAGCGGTTCAGCCAGCGAAAGATTGGAAAAGGATGATGTCATTTAGCCTGCTATTGTCGCACTTTGGGTCCATAAAGCCTTTTGGCCCTTTTGACTGCCTGCCGACCGCACCGCGCCAGGTTCTGAAAATTCCAGAAAACGCCCGATACGCTCCTTTTTTTGTAGCTGCTAGCGCCAGCCCAGAAAGCGCTGCAGCCCCGTTTTTCATAAATTCAAACGCATTGGATGTTTTCTTGCCACCATACACGCCAGCGGCTTGCGCCAAAATGGCCGCAAGCCAGACACTCACGGAACCAAGCCGAACCAACAAGACTCCATCCACCATGAAACACCTTCATTGCTTGGGACAGATGCTGATTTTTGCTACCAGACGCTGGACCCGCTTGCTTGGCGCCGCATTGCTGGGCCTTGGTTTGGTCACGCTTTTAGGCGCCTGCGCAGGTCCCATCTCCGCCAAAGTCACCAGCTTTAACCAGTGGCCAGACGGACTCCGGGGCAGTTTCAGCTTTGTCACGCCTGCCGAAAAACTCGGCGAGCTGGAGCATGCGAGCTATGAAAACCAGGTTCAGATTGAACTTGAAAAACTCGGCTTCAGCCGGGCCGCGCCAGGCCAACAGGCGCGCCTGTTGGTGGAGCTGGAGACCAGCCAGCAAACCCGCGTGAGCCAGTACCGCGAACCGATTTTTCAGGACAACTATGTTTTCCTGCCGCCGCGCAGAAACGCCGCTGGCCAGGTCTTTCCCGGTGCCTGGGTGCCTGACCGGTTTGGGCCGCGCTATGTGGGGGAGCGCCTGGTAGCGCTGGCCGTTCATGTCAGCAGCTTGCGTCTGCGCATCATGGACACGCAAGGCACGGTCATCGGCAGGCCGAGCACGGTGTTCGAGTCCAGAGCGGTCTATGAGGGTGACATCGGTGATCTGCCGGTGCTGCTGCCCTTGCTGGCACATGCTGCGCTGGACGGCTTTCCGGGGCAAAACGGTCTGGTGCATCTTGTCAAATTCGACCGAAAAACCGGCGCAGTCATCAGGAACTGATGCACGCCTGCCCGTCAGGACGCCAGTCAATTTGGGGCGAAGGAAACCGGCATCAGACCCTGAATCAGCGACAAGGCCGTCGTGTGAACGGCTTGGGCTTGACTGTCGGTGCCATCACCACGAGCCACAGTTGTGCCGCTGTAATCCTCCGCCGGCGCGGTTTCTTGCGCATCGGCCTGGAGCAGGCAGCTGTTCAGCGTAGCCGAAGCCGCGCTTTCCAGGCAACGCACCACAGCCATGCGCACCGACGCGCTCAGCGCTCTGCGCAACTCGGCTTTGCTGACCTGCTCGCGCGCCACCAGCGCCATGGCGATCAACTGGCAAACAATCACCAACGCAGCGGCCAGCAGCCACAAGTGGCGGTTGCTGGCGCGTTCTATTTTGGGCAGGTGGTCTGAAAACATGGCTTGTCCTGGCACTGACATATGAGCCTATGCTAGGAGCCATGCAACGCGCGCAGCTTGGGCGGTAGACGCCTGAGCCTGTAGGATAAAAGGCAGTTTGCAAGGCTCGGCCTATTGGTGCGGCCTGACAGAACTGGACAATGCCCGTTTGTGGACCGGCTTGGGCGGCTGCACCGTCACCTTTAAGCCCCAATCAACCCCTATCAACATGGCTTCACAGCCTATGCCCATGAATTACCTGCTTGACGCGCAACAGACCCAAGACCGCCTGCCCTGGCCAGCACTGGTCGCCGAAATCGCCAGCGTGCTGCAAGACGAGTCGGTTCAGGTCGCGCCGCGCATGGTGCTGCCGCTGTCTGCCGGCGCCAGTCTGTTCGTGATGCCCGCCTCCGACAGGCGTGTTGCCATCACCAAGCTGATCACCTTCACACCGGCCAATGCCGATACCCGCAGGGCGACGATTCAGGGGGACGTTGTGGTGTTTGATGTCGCCAGCGGCGAGCGAAAACTGCTGCTCGATGGCCCCACCGTCACGGCGCGCCGCACAGCGGCCGTGTCGGTGCTGGCGGCGCAGCGACTCGCGCCCAAGCCGCGCGGGCCGCTGCTGATCGTAGGCGCGGGCGTGCAGGGCAAGGCGCACCTCGAGGCTTTTGCCGAGCTGCTCGATGTCAGGGAAGTGCTGATCGCCTCACGCAGCCCCGCAAGCGCCCAGGCGCTGGCCCTGCACGCCAGCAGCTACAAGGGGCTGGGTCTGCGCGCTCGGGTGGTGCAGGATGCCAATGCGGCACTGGCGGACTGCCCGCTGGCGGTCAGCTGCACGCCGGCCAGCGAGGTGGTGTTGAGCGCCCTGCCACGCCCAGACGGTTTCATCAGCGCAGTGGGCGCCTTCACCCCGCAGATGCGGGAGTTGAGTCCGCAGCTGTGCCAGCACATGGCGCTTGAAGGCCAGGTGTTTCTGGACACCAGCGACGCCAGACATGAAGCCGGTGACCTGCTGCAAGCCGGACTGGAGTTGAGCCGTCTTGCCACACTGGCCGATGTCGTATGCCACGGCATCGGGCGCCAAGCCGGGCCTGTGCTGTTCAAAAGCTGCGGCTGGGCCGGCTGGGATCTGGCCGCAGCGCGCGTGGCCATTCGCCTTGCCTAGTTCACGCGCCTAGTCAGCGTTTTGCACGGCGGCTCGGGCGGCGTCACTGGCGGCAACTGGGGTTTCCGGCTGAGCAATAAAACACATTTTTTCGCCATCCCATTGCTGGCCGCACCAGCACAGGCCCTGGGCGTTGATCAGGCATGTGCCTGTTCCACAGCAGCGCAAATCTTCATCCATTGTTCAATTCCATAGAGTTACATGCAAATTACCGCCCTATTGGACCCGTTTTTCGGCCGCCTCAGCCGCTCTGGTCGCACAGAAAAATTGTTTTAAGTCCGATGAAAATACTCAGCGGCGAATACGTGAACAAGACAATTTGTCGGGTTTGCGTATAGGATCTGAGAGTCCGATATCCGCCAAAGGTCTACTTTGCAGTCATGCAGACCTGAACATGGCCCTATCTCAGCATTCCAGCATTCAACCACCATCAGGAATCCCCATGACCAATCGACGTGAATTTATAGTGCAAATCGGCCTGAGCGGCGGTGCTCTCATGGCTGGAAATGCCATGGCCCAAGCCGCCAATGTTGCAGAGACCGACCCACAGGCGGTTGCACTGGGCTACAAGGCCGACACCACCAAGGTCGACGCCAAAAAATTCCCCAAGCACGCTGTGAGCCAGAACTGCAAGGGCTGCGCACTGTACCAGGGTAAGCCAACAGACGCAGCAGGCGGCTGTCCGCTGTTTGCAGGCAAGCAAGTTGCAGGCACCGGCTGGTGCAGCGCCTGGGTCAAAAAAGCCTAAGCTGAAAACACATGAAAAAGCGCGCCAATTGGCGCGCTTTTTTGTTTCTGAGCCCGGCGATTGCTGCTGACCAAACGCCTTATGCAGGCATGGCTGCCAAGCGGATCCGGCGGTCCAGCGGCGCTTCGACCCAACGCTCAAACAGCACCGCAGCGCCCAGACTAGCGAGCCAGCTGGCCAGCAAAAAGATGCTACCGGCCCAGGGACTGCTCAGGCCCAGCCCGGCGAACACGGCGTTGCACAGCATGAGCACCGGGAAGTGCACCAGAAACAGCGCATAGGACAAGGCGCCCATGGTGCTGACCATCTGCCGCAGGCGTTCAGGCAGCCAGGGCGAGCGCTGGCTTTGACCCAGCCATTGAAACAGCCCCAGCAGCAAGGCCACAGCCAGCGCCAGACCGATACGTTCGCGGAAGTCAGCCAGCAGCGCCACCAGTCCGCTCAAGGTCAGCATGCCGAGATACCAGCTGGGCCGGCGTGAGCAACCCACCCAATAAGCGGCCGCACCCATGCCATAGGAGCCGAAGAAATACACGGCCCAGTTGTCCCAGCGCGCATCGCGGTTGAAGAAGAACAACGAGCACAGCATCAGGCCCAGCACCAGGGTCTGAGCCACGCCAGCGCCCACGCTGCCAGCGCGTGCGGTCGACGGGAGCACTTTGTGCGCCAGCCAGAGCAACACGGCAATCAGCGCAAACAACTGGAAGTCGATCGAGACGTACCAGATGCCGGCCGACAGCGCATCCTGACCGAGCAGACCCTGGACCAACAACACGTGGGCCAGACCCTGCAGCCAGGTGGGCGCAGCCGGAATGAACTCGTCGGTCAACCACAGGCGGGTCAGCGCAGCGCTGGCGACGGCCAGCACCAGCGCCACCAAGCAAGGCAGCACCAGGCGCAAATAGCGTCGCCCCATGGCGCTCAGGGGTGAGCCATCCCAGGCGCGGCCCTGCGGCGACAGCCCCTTGGCCGCGAGATAGCCGCCCAGCACCAGAAAGACCTGCACGGCCATGCGCGTCTGGCCGAAAAACCAGTCAGCAACGCCGGGCGCGGCCTGACTCACCGCATCCGAGATCGGCCCATAGGCGATCAAGTGGTGCAGCACGATCAGCTGGGACGCCAGGAACTTGAGCGCATCAATATGCAGCTGGCGCGAAGGAAGTTTGATTTTCACGAGGGGGGGACGGGGTCAATCGGCCAAGCAGCACTGCGCCAGCCGGGATGGCTGGCGCAGTGCTGCAGAGCGTTCAATGAGAAGTGGGGATCAGGCCTTGGGCAAAGTCACGCCAACCTGACCCTGGTATTTGCCGCCACGGTCTTTATAGGAGGTCTCGCAAACTTCGTCGCTTTCAAAGAACAACACCTGCGCACAGCCCTCGCCGGCATAAATCTTGGCGGGCAGCGGCGTGGTGTTGGAGAACTCCAGCGTCACATAGCCTTCCCACTCGGGCTCGAAAGGCGTGACGTTGACGATGATGCCGCAACGCGCATAAGTGCTTTTGCCCAGGCAGATGGTCAACACATTGCGCGGGATGCGGAAGTACTCCATGGTCCGGGCCAGCGCAAAACTGTTGGGCGGGATGATGCAGCTGTCGCCGTGAAAGTCGACAAAGCTTTTTTCGTCAAAGTTCTTCGGATCAACGACCGTGCTGTGGATGTTGGTGAAAACCTTGAACTCGGGCGCGCAGCGGATATCGTAGCCGTAGCTGCTGGTGCCGTAGCTGATGATTTTTTTACCGTCGGCTTCGCGGATCTGGCCAGGCTCGAAGGGCTCAATCATGCCGGTGGACTCGGCCATGCGGCGTATCCATTTATCGCTCTTGATACTCATTGGGAAATGTCCTTGGGTTGGTACTGATTGTAGGCAAGCGCGCTGACCGGCCCCAGACAGCGCCTGTGCCGCCGGCCTGGCCTAGCTCAGCGACTGGGAAATCACGGTTTTTTCTACCAGCCGGTCATCGCCCAGCACGATCAGCGCAAACAGCAGCTCGTCCAGGCTGCCGGCCTGCGCCGTCTTGCGCGCCAGCAGCGGCGTGGCCTGGGGGTTGAGCACGACAAAATCGGCCTCGCAACCAGGCTGCAGATTGCCGACCACGCCTTCCAGGCCCAGTGCGCGAGCGGCGCCTGCGGTGTGCTGCCACCAGAGCTGCTGCGGGCTCAGCGACACGCCGGATTTGGTTTGACCTTCGCGGCCCACGTAATAGGCCGCCAGCATGGTCTGAAACGGGCTAAATGATGTGCCGCCGCCCACGTCGCTGGCCAGACCATACATATGGCCGACCCGGTCAGCGCCCGCATAGTCAAAAAAGCCGCTGCCCAGAAACAGGTTGCTGGTGGGACTCACGGCGGCCGCCGCGCCGGTGTCCCGCATCAAGGCCCGGTCCTCGTCATCAAAGTGAATGCAATGCGCATAGATGGCGCGTGGCCTGAGCAGGCCGAACTGCTCATAAACGCTCAGATAGCTGCGTGCATCGGGATAAAGCCTGCGCACCCAGGCCACCTCGTCCTTGTTTTCTGCAACGTGGGACTGAATCCAGACATCCGGGTATTGCCCCGCCAGCTCGCCGGCGCCACCCAGCTGCGCCGCACTGCAACTGGGCACAAAACGCGGCGTGATGGCGTAGCCTAGCCGATCCTGCCCATGCCACTTGTTGATCAAGGCTTCGGTGTCCAGCAAGCTTTGCTCAGTCTGGTCGCGCACGCCATCAGGTGCGTTCTGGTCCATGAGCACCTTGCCGGCGATCATGCGCAGGCTGTTTTTTTGCGCCTGCGCCAGCAGTGCATCAACCGATTCCGGATGTGAGGTGGCAAAGGCCAGCGCACAGCTGACACCGTTACGCAGCAGCTCTGCTACAAAAAACGTAGCTGCTTGCGCACTGTAATCGGGCTCAGAGAAGCGTTTTTCATGTGGGAAGGTGTAGTTTTCGAGCCACGGCAGCAAACCCTCTGCGGGCGAGCCAATCACATCGAGCTGCGGGTAATGGATATGCATGTCAACAAAGCCTGGCGCAATGATGCGGCCACTGAGCTGCTCGACCGCCAGGTCCGGATAACGCGCCGCAAGGCTCTGGTAACTGCCAATGGCCTGCACCACCTGCCGGCCGCGCTCGTCAGCGCCGACCACCAGCAGGCCATCCTGCTCATACACCGCCTGCATGCCCGCAAAATACAGCAGGGACGCGCGGTAGGCTTTCATGCCTGTACGTCCACGGTGTGCAAGCCGGCACCGCCACGCAAGGTGCAGCTGTCGCCTATGGACTCGCGCCAGACACGTACCGCAGCCAGGGCTGGCAAGGCGGGCGCCAGCTCGCGCCAGATGAAGGCGCACAGGTTTTCGAGCGTGGCCGGCCCCAGACCGGCAACGTCGTCAAGCATGCGGTGGTCCAGCTTGGGGCGCAGCTGATCGACTGCCAGTCGCACCAGTCCGAGGTCAACCACCATGCCGCTGTGCGCATCAGGCTGGCCTGACAGACTGACCTCGGCGTTGTAAGTGTGGCCGTGAATGCGCAGGCTGCTGTCGGTCTCTATCTCGCGCCTGAGCGTGTGCGCGGCATCAAAGAAAAATTTCTGGCTGATTTCGTAGTGCATGATTTTCTGTCGTTAAGAGGTTTTTGCCTCTTGAAATTCATTTCCGGGGTGCAGGGTCATGGGCCCGGAAATCGGATTTCATCGGATGCCGGTGATCTTGTGGGTCTGCAGGCTCAAGCGCCAGGCCGGTCGCTGCTTGCACAGGGCAATGCAGTCCTGCAGGTTGTGCTCGCGCAGCACGTTGTCCATGGGTTGCAGATAGCGGTGGCTGAACCTGGCCGCTTCCAGCTCTGCCAGGTCAAAACCGGGCTGCGGCCAGACCAGCTTGAGCTCCTGGCCCTCGCGCTGAACCCAGGGCGCGCCGGCCTTGGGGCTGACGCAAATCCAGTCTATGCCGGCGGGCGCGGCCAGCGAGCCATTGGTTTCGACGGCAACCTGAAAGCCGCGTGCATGCAGCGCATCTATCAAGGGGCTGTCGAGCTGCAGCAGCGGCTCGCCGCCCGTCATGACCACAAAGCGGTGCGCCTGGTCACCGGCTGGCCAGAGCGCCTGAATCTGGCTGGCAAGCGCATCAGCCGCAGCGTACTTGCCACCCAGGGTGCCGTCGGTGCCTACAAAGTCGGTGTCACAAAACTGGCAGACCGCAGTGGCGCGGTCCTGCTCACGGCCAGACCAGAGGTTGCAGCCGGCAAAGCGGCAAAAAACCGCAGGTCGTCCGGCATGGGCACCCTCGCCTTGCAAGGTGTAGAAAATTTCCTTGACCTGGTAGCTCATGCGGCGCTCCGCCTGCGGTCGTGGTCTGCACAAGGAAGATGGGAGATAAAACAGGCAGCTCCAGCACGCCAAAGGCTGGGGGCCGCGAGGTTTTTGTACATGGTAGTCCTCTACATGGCCCCGAAATTTCAATACATGTCGCACGTCGGGACAGCGCGTTGCATGCCTCATTTTAGGGCTTCAGCGAAAGCCCTCAAAAGCCTGCTTGAGTTGGTCGATGTAAAGGCGCTTGGCAGACGCGTCTATGAAGCTGGCGTCAAAGCTGTTGCGGCCCAGCTCGTAGGCATGCTGCGCCGTCAGCCCGGTTGCGGCAAACGTCTGCGTGAAGTTGTCGTTGATATAGCCGCCAAAATAGGCCGGGTCGTCCGAGTTGACGGTGGCTGCGAGCCCGGCGTCCAGCAGCTGGCGCAGGTTGTGGCTGGCCAGATCAGGAAACACACACAGCTTGAGATTCGACAGCGGACACACGGTCAGCGCAATCCGGTCTTTGGCCAGACGCTGCATCAGCGCGCTGTCCTTGCTGGACTGCACGCCATGGTCCACGCGTTCGACCTTGAGCAGATCAAGCGCGGTCCAGACGTAGGCCGGCGGGCCTTCCTCTCCAGCGTGCGCCACCAAATGAAAGCCAAGCGCGCGGCAGCGCGCAAACACGCGTGCGAACTTCTCTGGCGGGTTGCCGACCTCGCCGGAATCAAGGCCTATGCCTATGATCAGGTCGCGGTAAGGCAGCGCCTGCTCCAGAGTTTCAAAAGCGTCTTCTTCGCTCAGATGGCGCAGGAAACACATGATGAGTGAGGCGCTCACGCCCAACTCGGCCTGGGCCGCGACGCACGCGCGGTGCAGGCCCTTGACCACGGTGTCCATGCTGACGCCGCGTGCGGTGTGGGTCTGCGGATCGAAAAACAGCTCGGTATGCAGCACCTTGTCCTGCGCGGCCTTCACGAAGTAGGCATAGGCCATGTCGTAAAAGTCCTGCTCCTGCATCAGCACGCTGGCGCCAGCGTAATAGATGTCCAGAAAGCTCTGCAGGTTGCTGAAGGCATAGGCGCTGCGCAAGGCTTCAACGCTGGCGTAAGGAAGCACCACGCCGTTGCGCTGCGCGAGCGCAAAAATTAGTTCGGGCTCAAGCGAGCCTTCGATGTGAATGTGCAACTCGGCCTTGGGCATGCTGCGCAGCAAGTCCGGCAGGCGCTCTGGCGCAATCTCGGGCACTGAAAATAGGGACGAAGACATCAACACACTCCAAAAGTAATGCCCAGCTTCAACAGGTGGCGCCGGTAGGCCGAAGAGGCCTTGTCGGCCGGCGTGTGAAGCTCGGCGTGCAAGTTTAGCGGCAGGCGCTTGGGCGTCTGCGACTCCAGCACCGGTTTGTCCTGCATGAAAATGGTGTGCTGGAAATCTCTGAGCTTGTCATCGGGCGAGACAAAGTCAGCAACTGCCAGGCGAAACCAGACCCGGCTGCGCTCGGGCGCCAGCGGGCAAATGAACAGCGCAATCGATTCCCGGAAATCCGCCAGCGTGACGCTGCCAGCTTCGGGCAGCTTGCTCAACACCGCGGTGTAAGGCGCATTGACCTCGTAGCTGTATTCGACCTGCGCCGCTGCGCTTGAATGCACACTGGACTGCGGCTGCCAGGCCCGGCACTGCGTTGCCAGCAAGCCCTGCGCCGTCGGCTCGACGCGGTAGTCATCAATTGCCGTGGCGCTGCGCGTGCCCAGCCAGCCCTCATGGACAAAACCGAAATGCGCCATGTCCAGAAAGTTTTCCATCAGGCGCGGCGCACTGGTCGCCACATCGTAAGGGCCGCAATTGAGCTTGCGCAGCTGCGGGTCCGACTCAGCGGCAAAGACCGGCACGGCGAGTTGTGAGTCTGGCGCCAGCCGCACCCAGATCAAACCGTAGTGTTCGCAGGCCTCGTGCGTACTGGCCCGGTGGGAGACCGGTGACACAAAGCTGGGTAAGGCAGGCACATGCGCGCAGTGGCCGCTCGCGTCAAACTGCCAGCCATGGTAGGGACACTCCAGCCGATCCGCGCAGACCCGGCCCAGAGACAACTTCGCACCCCGGTGCGGGCATTGGTCGGCCCAGGCATGAATCTGGCCGGAGGCATCACGCCAGAGCACCAGCGACTGGTCCAGCAAAACGCTGGCCAGCGGTTTGTCATCAACATCAATGCTCTGGGCCACCGGATGCCAGTGGGTTTCTTCGATCATGCAGCTCCTGTTCAGTCCAAAAAAAAGGGCCGCCCTGCGGCGACCCTTTGAGCGCATTTGCGCGTTCAGGCGTCAGCCCGGGCGATTACTTGCCGCCAGGAACCTTGCCTTCCACGCCCTTGACGTAGAAGTTCACGCCGCTGAGGAATTTGTCGTCAGCAACCGTGTCCTTGGCCACGAGCTCCTTGCCATCCTGACCCAGGATAGGGCCTTTCCAGATGCTGAAGGTGCCCGCTTTCAGGCCAGCCTTGACTTCATCAACCTTGGCTTTGGTTTCTGCAGGTACGTCGTCGGCAATCGACACCAGGTCAATCGCGCCTTCTTTATGACCCCACCACACGCCAGTGCCGCCCTTCCAGGTGCCTTCCAGTGCGTCTTTGGTGGCCTTGATGTAATAAGGACCCCAGTTGATCACAGCAGAAGCCAGGTGGGCCTTGGGGCCGTAAGCTGTCATGTCGGAGTCCCAGCCGAAGGCGCGCTTGCCTTTTTCCTGAGCGGTTTTCAACACAGCGGGCGAGTCGGTGTTCTGGAACAGCACGTCAGCGCCGCCATTGATCAGCGAGGTTGCCGCTTCGGTCTCTTTGGGTGGGTTGAACCACTCATTGACCCAAACCACCTTGGTCTTGATCTTGGGGTTGCTCGATTGCGCGCCCATCGTGAAGCTGTTGATGTTGCGCAGCACTTCAGGAATTGGCACCGAGGCCACGACACCCAGTGTGTTGGTCTTGGTCATCTTGCCGGCGATCACGCCAGCCATGTAAGCGCCTTCGTAGGTGCGGCTGTCATAGGTGCGCATGTTCTCGGCTTGCTTGTAGCCGGTTGCGTGTTCAAACATCACGCCTTTGGTATCAGCGGCGACTTTGAGCATGGGCTCCATGTAGCCAAAGGTGGTGCCGAAAATCAGCTTGTTGCCTTGTGCGGCCATGTCACGCAATACGCGCTCGGCGTCGGCCGATTCAGGAACGTTCTCGACAAACGAGGTCTTGACCTTGTCGCCAAATTCTTTTTCCACGGCCTTGCGACCGTTGTCGTGCGCGAAAGTCCAGCCGCCGTCGCCGACGGGGCCGATATAGGCAAAAGCGATTTTTAATGGCTCTGCCTTGGCCGGGGCCGGGGCCGCGGCCACCGGTGCAGGCGCAGCAGCGGGTGCAGCTTCTTCCTTTTTGCCACAACCGGCGAGCGCGGCGGCGGCAATCACTGAGAGCGTTGCCGCTTTCATCAAGAATCGTTTGTTCAAGTCTGTCATGGTTTTCCTCGAAGTGGGAAGGTTGCAAAATCGCTCATTATGAGCACGGAAAATCAGGATCCGGGATAGAAGGGTTTACCAATGGAAGCCGGCATGTTGATGCGAATCCATTGCGGGTTTCGGGAGATCAGCGCCAGCACAACAATGGTCGCCAGGTAAGGCAGCATGGTCAGAAACTGGCTCGGTACATCAACCCCTATGCCCTGCAGATGAAACTGCAGCATGGTCACGCCACCAAACAGATAAGCACCAAGCAAGACCCGGGCCGGACGCCAGGTCGCAAAAGTCGTGAGGGCCAGCGCAATCCAGCCCTTGCCGGCCACCATGCCTTCTACCCACAAAGGCGTGTAGATCACCGAAAGATAGGCGCCGGCCAGGCCGCACAAAGCGCCGCCCACCACCACCGCAGCCAGACGAATGCGCCGCACCGGGTAGCCCAGGGCGTGCGCTGATTCGGGACTTTCGCCAACGCTGCGCATCACCAGGCCGCTGCGCGTGCGGTACAAGAACCAGATCAGCGCAAGCGCGAACGCCATGGTCAGGTAAACCAGCGGATGCTGACGAAACAGCGCCGGCCCGATCAGCGAAATGTCGGCCAGCCCGGGAACGGCATAACTGCTGCGGTCGGGGATTTTGGCCTGCACATAAGCGGTGCCCACAAAAGCCGAAAAGCCGGTGCCAAACAGCGTCAATGCGAGCCCGGTCGCGAACTGGTTGGTGTTGAGCCAGATCACCAGCAGACCGAACAGTGCCGCAAGCAGCGCGCCAACGCCCATGCCGGCGGCAAAACCCAGCCAGTCATTGCCGGTGTGCACCACGGTGGCAAAACCGGCAATCGCCGCGCACAGCATCATGCCTTCTGCGCCCAGGTTGACGATGCCGACTTTTTCATTGATCAAGAGCCCCAGCGATGCCAAGGCCAGGACGGTGCCGGCGTTGAGTGTGGCGGCCATCAGGAGTGAATAGGATTCCATTACTTGCCCGCCTTGAGTTTGATCCGGTAGTTCACCAGAGTGTCACAGGCCAGCAGACTGAACAGCAGCAAACCCTGAAACACGCCGGTCAGCGACTTGGTCAGCCCGAGGCGCGACTGGGCCATTTCACCGCCTATGTAAAACATGCTCATCAATATCGCCGAGAACACCATGCCCACCGGATGCAGTCGCCCCACATAGGCGACGATGATGGCGGCAAAGCCGTAGCCCGCCGGCATATAAGGCGTGAGCTGACCGATCGGGCCCGCGACTTCAAGCGCACCGGCCAGGCCGGCTGCGCCGCCGGAAATCATCAGCGCGGTCCACAAGGCCTTGCGCGATGAAAAGCCGGCGTAGCGCGCTGCTGCTGGCGCCAGACCACCGACCTGCTGGGCAAAGCCGGCGCGGGTGCGAAACAGGAAAACCCAAAGCAGTGCCGCGCCTATCAGCGCCAGCACAATGCCAATGCTCACACGCGAACCGCTGAACAGGCGCGGAATGCGCGTGACCGCCTCAAAGGTCTGGGTTTGCGGAAAGTTAAAGCCCTGGGGGTCCTTCCAGGGGCCGCCCACCAGGTAGCTCAGCAACTGCACCGCAACATAGACCAGCATCAGGCTGACCAGAATCTCGTTGGCGTTGAAGCGGTCGCGCAGCAGCGCCGTGATGCTGGCCCAGAACATGCCGCCGGCCACGCCCGCCAGCAAGATGGGCAGCACGATCCAGGCACCCGTGGCCTTGTCGGCCAGCAGCGCCACGCCACCGGCGCAGACCGCGCCCAGAATGTATTGCCCTTCGGCGCCGATATTCCAGACATTCGAGCGAAAACACACCGCCAGGCCCAGCGCAATAATCAGCAGCGGCGTCGCCTTGACCAGCAACTCGCCCACCGCGTAGCCGCTTTTGATCGGTTGCCAGAAAAACATTTCCAGTCCGCGCAAGGGATCTTGTCCCAGCGCCACGAACATCACGATGCCAATCAGCACCGTGATGGCCAGCGCGAGCAGCGGTGAGCCATAACTCCAGGCGCTGGACGGCTGGGGACGCGCTTCGAGCTTAAGCATGTGCTGGCTCCCGGCTGTCCCAGAGGCCACTCATCCACTCGCCGATTTTTTCTATGCTGGCACTTGCAATGGCCACCGATGGGGACAAGCGCCCCTTGGCCATCACATGCAGCCGGTCGCTGAGTTCAAACAGCTCGTCAAGCTCTTCACTGACCACCAGGACCGCGCAACCCTGGTCGCGCAACTCGAGAATCTCGCTGCGGATTTGCGCCGCGGCACCCACATCCACACCCCAGGTGGGCTGCGAAACGATGAGCAGCCTGGGCTTGGCGTCGATCTCGCGCCCGACGATAAATTTCTGCAAATTCCCTCCTGACAGCGACCTGGCCACAGCCTGAGGCCCCCCGGCCTTGACGTTAAAGCGGCTGATGATGTCTGCGGCCTGGGCCTGCAGCGCCTTGAGATTGATCCAGCCTGAGGGCGAGATCGTGTCGTCGCGCGTGAGCAGCAGGTTGTGCGCCAGCCCAAGTGTCGGCACCGCGCCACGCCCCAGGCGCTCTTCAGGCACGAAATGCAGACCCAGCTTGCGCCTGCCCGCCGGACGCAGGCGTGACACATCGGTCTGACCCATGCGCACCGTGCCCAGCGGCGCACGCACATCCTCGCCAGACAGCGCGTACAAGAGCTCTTTCTGGCCGTTGCCCGAGACCCCGGCAATGCCAACAACCTCGCCGGCACGTACTTCAAGCGTGATGCCGTCCAGGTCAACACCAAATTGATCGGCCCTGGTCAGCGACAAATTGCTGACATTGAGCACCGTAGCGCCGGCGCTCTGCGCGCGGTGCGTGAGCTTGGGCGGCTCGGCGCCAATCATCAGCCGCGACAACGATGCGTTGGATTCTTCAGCCGGCTTGCACACACCCGTGACCTTGCCGCCTCGCAACACCGTGCAGGCGGTGCACAGCTCGCGAATTTCATGCAGCTTGTGGCTGATATACAAAATGCTGCAGCCCTCAGAGGCCAGCCGCTTGAGCACCACGAACAGCTTGTCAACGGCTTGCGGCGTCAGCACCGAGGTCGGCTCGTCGAGTATCAGCAGGCGCGGCTGGGTCAGCAAGGCGCGGATGATTTCAACGCGCTGCATTTCTCCCACGCTCAGGGTGTGCACGGGACGCGCCGGGTCTATGTCCAGGCCATATTCACTGGCCTTGGCGGTGATGCTGCGGCTGACTTCGTCCAGACTGAGCTGCTTGCTCAGGCCCAGCCAGACATTCTCGGCAACCGTGATGGTGTCAAACAGGCTGAAGTGCTGAAACACCATGCTGATGCCCAGGGCCCTGGCTTCTTGCGGGTTGCGTACCGCGATGGTCTGGCCGTCCATGGCCAGCGTGCCGGAATCGGGCTTGACGGCGCCGTAGATGATTTTCATCAGCGTCGATTTTCCGGC
>CANEXF010000031.1 GCA_947443645.1 Comamonadaceae bacterium
AGTACGCGAAGCGACAAGCGTGGGGGACATCGAACGCCGTGAAGGGCCGCCCCGAGCAAGTTCAGCCCCCTCGGGGGGCAGCGAAGTACGCGAAGCGACAAGCGTGGGGGCCATATCCTCAAGCCGCGAGTTTTTCGTGCGCCAGCGGCTTGGCCGGCGGTGGAATTTTGGCCATGATGTTTTTGATGAGGGTGTCGGCCGACAGTCCTTCGGACAGGGCTTCGTAGGACAGCACCAGCCTGTGCCGCAGCACATCTGGCACCAGGTCGCTCATGTCTTCTGGCAACGCATAGCTGCGGCCGCGCAGCATGGCCAATGCGCGCGCGCCTTCGGTCAGGTTGATGGTGGCGCGCGGGCTGGCGCCAAAGGTGATGAAGCGCGCGACATCCTTGAGGCCGTGCCGGTCGGGATTCCGGGTGCTTGAAACCAGGCGCACCGCGTATTGCACCAGTGAAGGGTCCACATAAACACGGCGGCACTGGGCCTGCAGCTCGGCCAGCTGCGCGGTGGTCGCCACGCTGGAGACGGTCACGGCCGGCCCGGTCACGCGCTGGACAATCACGAACTCTTCCTCGTCGGTCGGGTAGTCGACCAGCACCTTCATCATGAAACGGTCGACCTGCGCTTCCGGCAAGGGGTAGGTGCCTTCGGTTTCTATCGGGTTTTGCGTCGCCATCACAAGAAACGGCGAGGGCACTTTATGACTCACGCCGGCAATCGTGACCTGCCTTTCCTGCATCACCTCGAGCAGCGCGCTTTGCACCTTGGCCGGTGCGCGGTTGATCTCGTCGGCCAGCAGGAGATTGGTAAATACCGGACCGAGCGAGGTGCTGAATTCGCCGGTTTTCTGGTTGTAAATACGCGTTCCCACCAGGTCTGCGGGCACCAGGTCGGGCGTGAACTGTATGCGCTTGAAGTCGCCGCGCACCGTTTCGGCCAGCGTCTTGATGGTCAGGGTTTTGGCCAGTCCCGGAACGCCCTCGACCAGCAAATGGCCTTGTGCCAGCAGCGCCACCATCACACGTTCGAGAAAGCGGTCTTGCCCCACCACCACACGCTTGACCTCGTACAGGATTTGCTCCATCAGCTGGGCCGTATCCTGGTTGCCTGGGTTCGGGTCGGTGTTGACTGTTTGCATGCTGGTCTTTCAGAAGGGCGGCATTCCTGCCGCTGTGGCTGCGTTTTCAATCGGCACGGCAAAACCAATGCCCACAAAAGTACGCTGCTGGTTGGGGTTGTATATCGCGGTGACGATGCCCAGGACCTCGCCGTCCATATTGACCAGTGGGCCACCCGAATTGCCGGGGTTGGCTGCAGCGTCAAACTGGATCAGGTTGCGCACCGGCTGGGCGCCGTCGGGTGAGCGAAACACGCGTTTGAGCCCGGACACAATACCGGCCGAGGCCGAGGGGCCTATGCCAAAGGGATAGCCGACGGCCACGACCTGGTCGCCGGTAGCCAGGTCGACTGTGGAGCGCATGGTCGCGGCGATCAAATCGTCCGGAATCTTCTGTGCCTGCAGCACCGCCAGATCGTTTTCAATCTGTACGCCAGTGATGGACGCGCTGGACTCCAGACCGTCGGCAAAGGTGACGCGTATGCTGTCTGCGCCCTGCACCACATGCAGATTGGTCAGGATGATGCCCTTGTCGACAATCACCACGCCGGTGCCCACGCCGCGCTCGCTGTCCTGGCCGTCCTTGTCCTTGCTAAAGCTCACGACCCGCACCACCGATGGACTCACCGCGTCATAGGCCCGGGTCGCAGCTGAGGGCAGCGTGGTGGTCTCCAGTGTTTTCAGCACGGCGGCATTGATGTCGTCCTGCGTCAGCTGGCGCTGAGCGGGTCGCAAGGCCAGCGCAAAGCTGACTGCCAGCAGCAAGGCCAGCAGGGCGATCACGGACCAGAGCAGGTTGGGATTTCCGGGTGAAAAATACCTTGTCAGCCGAGCAAGATATGTGGGGTTTTGCAGCCTTGGCGGGCCATCTGCTGCGGCCAAAGCTTGTTCGGCCTCGTCCGGCAGGGCCGGCTTGCGTGCCTTGGCAGGGCTGGCGCTGCTGTAAAGGGCGGGTCTTCGCATCCGTTCACCTGAGGGCTGAGTGGAAAAACCAGTGGACCAGTGGAATGAGGACAAAGCCAAGCGCAGATTTGGCTGGGAACACCGTATCACGATTTATCCATCCCTGCACGTCGGCTGGCCAGCATTTGTGTGTCACCATTGCCGGCTGTTTCTGCGCACCCACACTTTTTCTTGATGACTTTCTGGATAGACACGCATTGCCACCTGGACGCGGCCGAGTTCTCTGGCGACACCGCGGCCGTTTATGCGCGGGCGCAGCAGCAGAAGGTGCTTCACTGCGTGCTGCCAGCGGTGGCAGTCAGTAATTTTGCAGCGGTGCGGCTGCTGGCCCATGCGTTTGACTACAGCTACGCGCTGGGCATACATCCCTTGTCTGTTCCTGCGGCCCAAGAGGTCGATTTGCAGGCGCTGGATGTCGAGCTCGCGCTCAGGAAGTCCGACCCCCGCCTCGTGGCCGTCGGTGAAATCGGGCTGGATTATTTTGTACCGGCCTTGGTCGAAGACGCCATGCGTGAAAAGCAGGCGCACTTTTACCGCGAGCAGCTCAAGCTGGCGCGCAAACACGGGCTGCCCGTGATCCTGCATGTGCGGCGCTCTGCAGACAAGCTGCTCAAGCAATTGCGCGATCTGGCGCCGGTCGGCGGCTGGAGCGGCATTGCCCACGCCTTCAATGGCAGCCAGCAGCAGGCTATGGCCTTTATCCAGCTGGGTTTCAAACTGGGTTTTGGCGGCGCTGTGACCTTTGACCCGGCCCTGCAACTCAGGCGTCTGGCCGCTGAATTGCCCCTGACAGCGCTGGTGCTGGAGACCGACGCACCGGATATTCCACCGCACTGGATTTACAAAACAGCAGCGCAGCGGTCGCAAGGTCAGCTCCAGGGCCGCAACGAACCCGGCGAGCTGCCGCGCATCGCGCAGCAGCTGGCGCAGCTGCGCGGCATCAGCCTGGACGAGCTGGCCCTGGCGACCACGGCCAATGCGCTGCAGGCCCTGCCCAAGCTGGGAAAGCTCGTGCCATGCTGAAGGCCAAACTGGCCATGTCTGGTGAGCCTGAAGCCAGGCTCAATGCCTTGCTGCCGCTGCTGTCCAGCCAGACACGCTTGCTGATCCTGGGCAGCTTCCCCGGTGTGGCCTCGCTCAGGGCGCAGCAGTATTACGGCCACCCGCAAAACCATTTCTGGAAGATTTTGCAAGCGATTTGGCCTGATTTTCCAACAGGGACGGGCGCAAGCAGCTATGAAATTCGTAGCGAATGGCTGCTCTCCAAGCGGCTTGGCGTCTGGGATGTGTACGCCAGTTGCGAGCGCGAAGGCAGCCTGGACAGCAGCATACGCAGCGCCGTGGTGAACAATTTTTCAGCCTTGATACGGCAATGTCCGGCCTTGCAGGCCATAGGCCACAACGGCGGCGAGAGCTTCAAGCACGTCAAGCGGGTGCAGGCGGCTTTGCGAATCACAGGCAGCCCGGACGGTAGCGCAACTCAGCAAGTGAAAAGCGCAAGCATCGATTTTTACAAGCTGCCTTCGACCAGCCCGGCCAACGCGTCCTGGAGTTTTGAGCGCAAACTCTCGGCCTGGCGCGAAGTGTTTGAATTACAGGGATTGATTTGATGGCGAGAAAAGATACGGGCATTGCGGCGGCGGAACTGCCCGAAGTTAATTTTTCTGATTATGGTGATGTGCGCTACCTGCACCTTGGCACCATTTGGGTGCAAGGCTCCATGCTGATTGATGCGCCCTACGACATTGAGCTCGAATATGTACAGCGCATGATGGCGGCACTGCTGTTCATGGCGCCGACCGAGGTGGCCAGCAAGCACGCGATGCAACTGGGGCTGGGGTCGGCCGCCCTGACCAAGTTTTGCTACAAAAAGCTGCGCATGAAAACGACGGCGGTCGAGATCAATCCGCAAGTTGTCACAGCCTGCCGGGTCTGGTTCAAGCTGCCGCGCGACGACTTGCGGCTGCGGGTCATAGAGGCCGATGCCTTGACCGAAATCCAGAAGCCCCAGCATCAGGGCACGGTCGACATGTTGCATGTGGACTTGTACGACCATGAAGCGGCCGCCCCCGTGCTCGACAGCGCGGACTTTTATGCCCATTGCTACCAGCTGCTGGCCGAAGATGGCGTGATGACCGTCAATCTTTTTGGCCGCGATTCCAGCTACGAGAAGTCGCTGGAGAAAATCGCCGAGGCGTTTGGCCCGCAAGCCATCTGGGCCTTCAGGCCAACCCGCGAAGGCAATACCGTGGTGCTGGCGCAACGCGAGCCGACGCGGCCGGAACGCGCTGAGCTCCTGCTGCGGGCCGATGACATCGAGTCGCGCTGGGGCTTGCCAGCCAAGAAGTGGCTGCGCCTGTTCAAACCGGTGGTCTGAACGCCAGGGCCGAGCTGCGGCGGGTATGCTGTAAAGTCAAACCATGAGTGCAGTGACGCCCCCTACCGCTTCAACATCCGCGCGCAAAACCATTGCCAAGGCGGCGCATATCGGACCGCTGGACTGGCGCAAGCTGGTCGAGTGGCTGAGCGAGGACGGGGTCATCAGCCCGGCCGAGGCCCAACGCACGATTGCGCGTTGTGCGCAGGTGCACAGCGCCCAGCAGCCCTTGGTCCGGCTTGCCAGTGTGAGCATGACGCGCATGTCGGACGGCAAGCCGCTGGACATTGAAACCATGGCGCAATGGCTGGCCGTTCGAGCCGGCGTCAACTATTTGCGGATTGATCCGCTCAAGGTCGATGTGGGCAAGGTCGCCGACGCGATGTCGGCAATTTATGCCGAACGCCACAAAGTCCTGCCGGTGCAGGTCACGCCCTCGGAGCTGGTGGTGGCCACATCAGAGCCTTTCATCACCGACTGGGTGTCTGAGGTCGAGCGCCAGGCCAAGCGCTCGGTGCGGCTGGTGGTGGCCAATCCGCTGGATATCAGCAAATACACCGCAGAATTCTTTGCACTCGCCAAGTCAGTCAAGGCCGCGCTCAAGTCCGGTGGCAATTCCGGCACAGCCAGCTTTGAGCAGCTGGTGGAGCTGAACAAGACCAGCAAGCAGCTCGATGCCAATGATCAGGGCGTGGTTCAGGTGGTGGACTGGCTCTGGCAGTACGCGTTTGACCAGCGCGCCAGCGATATCCATCTGGAGCCGCGGCGCGATCAGGGCGTGATCCGGTTTCGGATTGACGGTGTGCTGCATCTGGTCTACCAGTTGCCCATGGGCGTGCACAACGCCATGACCGCCCGCATCAAGCTGCTGGGGCGCATGGATGTGGTGGAAAAACGCCGGCCGCAGGACGGACGCATCAAGACCCGCAATCCGCGCGGCGACGAAGTCGAGATGCGGCTGTCGACGCTGCCCACGGCGTTTGGCGAAAAAATGGTGATGCGGATTTTTGATCCCGACACCACCGTCAAGAACCTTGATGCCCTGGGCTTTTCAGAGCACGATGCAGAGCGCTGGGAACAACTGGTCAAGCGTCCTTATGGCATTATTTTGGTGACCGGACCCACCGGTTCCGGCAAGACCACCACGCTGTATTCCACGCTCAAGCGGCTGGCCACCGAAGAGGTCAACGTCAGCACGGTGGAAGACCCGATAGAGATGATCGAGCCATCGTTCAACCAGACCCAGGTTCAGCCGCAGCTGGATTTTGATTTTTCCGAAGGCCTGCGCGCGCTGATGCGCCAGGACCCCGACATCATCATGGTGGGTGAAATCCGCGATCTTCAGACCGCCGAAATGGCGGTGCAGGCCGCGCTCACAGGGCACCTGGTATTCAGCACGCTGCACACCAACGACGCGCCGTCTGCGGTGTCGCGCCTGATGGAGTTGGGCGTGCCTTCCTATCTGATCAATGCAACCTTGCTGGGCGTGCTGGCGCAACGGCTGGTGCGCACCTTGTGCAGCAATTGCCGTGAAAAGGACGACAGCGCTTCGCGTGAAGCACTGGCCGAACTGGTCAAGCCATGGCAGATCAGCGGCGGCTTTCGTCCTTACAAACCTGTCGGCTGCGTGGACTGCCGTCTGACCGGTTTCAAGGGCCGCATGGGTTTGTACGAGCTGTTGACGGTGACCGAGGCGTTCAAGGAAAAAGTCTCCACTGAGCCTAATATTGATGCCTTGCGCAGGCAGGCGGTGACCGAGGGTATGCGGCCTTTGCGGCTGGCCGGTGCCCTCAAAGTGGCCGAAGGATTGACGACCATTGAAGAAATTTTGGCGACCACACCGCCCATGAACTGAAAGTTACGAAATATTTCAGAAGATATGGGCCAATTTCGGGCTGATTTCATGCCCTTGAGGCTGGCTTGTCAGGGATGTCCGGGATTGCGGTTAGGCCTTATGTGTGCTTATGATTCCAAGGCGCGTTCCTATAGGTGAAAGCCACATGTTTGAGCGTGTGTGAATCAATGCACAATCGCCTCTTCAATCTTTTTTGAGGAGTCGAGCCGTGAATATTAAAAGTCAAAAAGACTTTTTTTCTGGCCTCATGTTTATGGGCGTCGGCGTGGCGTTCGCATGGGGTGCCACAACCTATAACGTCGGCGAGGGTGCCCGCATGGGTCCTGGCTATTTCCCGCTCATGTTGGGTATCTTGATGGCGATTCTTGGTGCTGCCATCACCTTCAAGGCGCTGGTTGTGGAAACCGAAGGCGGCGACAAGATCGGCAGCTGGGCCTGGAAACCACTGGTCTTCATTATTTTGGCCAATCTGGTGTTCGGCATGTTGCTGGGCGGATTGCCCAGCATCAAGCTGCCCGCTTTCGGAATGATCTTGGCGATTTATGCCTTGACCTTTATCGCCAGCATGGCTGAGCCCGGCTGGAAGGTCAAAAACACCTTCATTCTGGCAACAGTGCTGGCTATCGGCAGCTACCTTGCCTTCGTAGTGGTTCTCAAGCTGCAGTTCCCTGTCTGGCCAGCCTTCATCACGGGCTAAGGAAAAAAAATGGATCTGATTTCAAATCTCTCGTTGGGTTTTGGTGTGGCGTTCACGCCCATCAACCTGGTTTACGCATTTGTCGGTTGCCTGCTGGGTACCCTGATTGGTGTGTTGCCCGGTATTGGCCCAGTTGCAACCATTGCCATGCTGCTGCCAGCGACTTACGCGCTGCCACCTGTCTCGGCACTGATCATGCTGGCCGGTATCTACTACGGCGCGCAATACGGCGGTTCAACCACCGCCATTCTGGTGAACCTGCCAGGTGAGTCCTCATCTGTCGTGACCTGTATCGACGGCTACCAGATGGCAAGAAAAGGTCGAGCAGGACCGGCGCTGGCTGCTGCCGGTTTGGGTTCTTTCTTTGCCGGTTGCGTGGGCACGCTGATTCTGGCGGCCTTCGCGCCACCACTGACAGAACTGGCTTTCAAATTCGGCCCTGCCGAGTACTTTGCACTGATGGTGCTGGGCCTGATTGGCGCCGTGGTGCTGGCTTCGGGTTCCTTGCTCAAGGCGATTGCCATGATTGTGCTGGGCCTGTTGCTTGGTCTGGTCGGTACCGACGTGAATTCCGGTGTCGCGCGTTTCAGCTTTGACATCCCAGAGTTGACCGACGGTATCGGCTTTGTCGTGATCGCCATGGGCGTGTTCGGCTACGGTGAGATCATCAGCAATCTGGCCCAGCCAGAAGATGACCGCGAAGTCTTCACGGCCAAGGTGACCGGCCTGTTCCCGACCAAGCAGGACTTCAAGGATATGGCGCCTGCCGTGTTGCGCGGTACCTTCCTAGGTTCTGCTCTTGGTATCTTGCCAGGTGGTGGCGCCTTGCTGGCCGCCTTCGCAGCCTACGCGCTCGAAAAGAAAATGAAGATGAAGCCGGGCGAAGTTCCTTTCGGTCAGGGCAACATCCGTGGTGTTGCAGGTCCTGAATCAGCCAACAATGCTGGTGCGCAAACTTCCTTCATTCCGCTGCTCACGCTGGGTATTCCACCCAATGCCGTGATGGCGCTGATGGTTGGTGCCATGACGATTCACAACATCCAGCCTGGTCCCCAGGTCATGACCAGCAACCCGGAACTGTTCTGGGGTCTGATTGCGTCGATGTGGATTGGCAACGCCATGCTGATCATCTTGAACCTGCCATTGATTGGCATGTGGATCAAGCTGCTTACCGTGCCTTACCGCTACCTGTTTCCGTCCATCGTGCTGTTTTGCGCGATTGGCGTGTACTCGACCAACAACAATACCTTTGACATCTGGACTGTGGGCCTGTTCGGTGTGATCGGCTACCTGTTCGTCAAGATAGGTTGTGAGCCAGCGCCCTTGTTGCTCGGTTTTATCCTGGGCCCCATGATGGAAGAAAATCTGCGCCGGGCGTTGCTGCTCTCGCGTGGTGACTGGAGCGTGTTTGTGACACGTCCCCTGTCGGCCGGTTTGCTTGCCGCAGGCTTGCTGCTGCTGGTGATTGTTCTGCTGCCCTCGGTCAAGAACAAACGAGAAGAAGCGTTCATCGAGGAGTAAATTCCCCGCATTGAAAAATGCTTCGCAAAAGGCACCTTCGGGTGCCTTTTTTTATGGGCTGGTCTTTTTACACCTGCTTTTTGTTGCCTGCGCCAAGCGCGGCCTGGCTTGCCGTGCGCACCGGCCGATTGCATGCACGTTCATAGTGCGGCGCAACTGATCAAGCGCTAGATCTTCCGGTCTGGCGCGCTAGTCTTTCTGTACAAAACGAAATAAACCCATTTAAAACAAGCACTTGGGATAAACAATGGTGCAGGGGCGCGGGCTGGCACATTGCATGCATACACCGGAATAGTCTTCAATCCTCGTGAGGTTCCTCCATGCAATCCGTGTTCAAACGATTTCGTCCCCTGGCCTTGTCGGTCGCGCTGGCGATTCCATTTGCCCTGTCGCTGGCCTCAGTCGCCAGAGCTGAAACCGTAGCGCGCTACGGTATCTCCATGGCGGACATTCCGCTCACCACAGGTCAGCCAGACCGTGGCGCAGGCGCCTACCAGTTCACTGGCCACACCATATATGACCCGTTGGTGGCATGGGAGTCGAATATCGGAACGCGTCCCGGCAAGCTGGTGCCGGGTCTGGCGACCGACTGGAAAAGCGATCCCAAAGATCCGAAGAAATGGACTTTCAACCTGCGCAAGGGTGTGAAGTTCCATGATGGTTCTGACTTCAATGCCGACGCCGTGTTGTGGAATCTTGAAAAGGTGCTCAACGACAAGTCGCCGCAGTTCGACGCCAAGCAAAGCGCACAGGTCAGGCCGCGTATTCCATCGATTGCCAGCTACCGCAAAACTGGCGAGTTGACGGTGGAGGTCACGACCAAGGATGTGGATGCCTTGTTTCCTTACCAGTTGCCCTGGTTCCTGATTTCCAGCCCGGCGCAATGGGAAAAGCTCGGCAAGGACTGGGCTAAATTTGCGTTTCAGCCTTCAGGCACCGGCCCCTTCAAGCTCGACAAGCTGGTGCCGCGTGAGCGCGCCGAGCTGGTCAAAAATGCGGGCTATTGGGATCCCAAGCGCATGGCCAAGACCGACCGGATTATCTTGCTGCCGATTCCCGAGGCCCTGACGCGCGCCAATGCCCTGCTCAGCGGCCAGGTGGATCTGATTGAGACGCCGCCGCCTGATGTGCTGGACCAGCTCAAGAAGGGCGGCTTCAAGGTTGTGACCAACGTCACGCCGCATGTCTGGCCTTACCACTTCAGCACCCAGCCGGGCTCACCCTGGACCGACATCCGCGTGCGCAAGGCGGCCAACCTGGCCATCAATCGCGATGAGGTCGTCAAGCTGCTCAATGGACTGGCAACGCCCGCCAAGGGACAGCTTGACAGCTCAAGCCCGTGGTTTGGCAAGCCGACTTTTGCCATCAAGTACGACCTGGTGCAGGCCAAGGCGCTGATGGCGCAGGCCGGTTATTCCAAGGACAAGCCGCTCAAGGCCAAGGTCATCATTGCGCAGGGCGGAACCGGTCAGATGCTGTCGCTGCCCATGAACGAATACATCCAACAAAGCCTGGCCGAGATCGGGATTTCACTCGAGTTCGAAGTGGTCGAGCTGGAAAACCTGTACCTGCACTGGCGCAGTGGTGTGAAGTCCGACATGAACTCGGGCAAGGGCATCAGTGCGATCAATCTGGGTTACGTCACGTCTGACCCCTTCTATGCGCTGACCCGCTTTGTCGACAGCCGCTACATCGCGCCGAATGGTGTGAACTGGGGTGGCTTTTCTGATCCCAAGGTCGATGCCACGATTGACAAGATTCGCACCACCTTTGATGCCAAGGCGCAGGACGCATTGCTGGCAAGCATCCACCAGACCATGGTGGACCAGGCCTTGATGCTGTGGGTGGTGCATGACGTCAATCCGCATGCCATGTCGCCCAAGGTCAAGCAGTTTGTGCAGGCCCAGCACTGGTTCCAGGACCTGACAACGATTGGCATGTAAGCGCCAATGCTCGCCTACCTGCTCCGCCGTTTGCTCTACACCCTGCCGATTGCGCTGGGTGTGACGCTGCTGTCTTTCCTGCTGGTCTACATCGCGCCTGGCGACCCGCTCAATGCGATCGCGCCGGCCGATGCACCAGCCGAGGTAGTGACTGCGCTGAAGGCCGCCTATGGCCTGGACAAACCCCTGCCGGTGCAATACGGCTTGTGGCTGGCGCGGGCCGTCCAGGGCGACCTGGGGGTCTCCATCGCATCGGGTCGGGCGGTTCGCAGCGAAGTCTTTGCTGCGGTGAAAAACACGCTCTTGCTGGCAGCATTTGCTGCCTTTTTGGGCATGTTGGGTGGCGTTTTTCTGGGAGCCGTTGCGGGCAACAACATTGGCAGCTGGTCTGACCGGTTTGCCAGTGGCCTGTCCGTGCTGGGCGTGAGCGTGCCGCATTACTGGCTGGGGCTGGTGTTGACGATTGTTTTTTCGGTCTGGCTGGACTGGCTTCCCGCCATGGGGGCCGGTCCGGGCAGTTCGGCCGATGGCGGAAATGGCTGGGTCTGGGACTGGGCGCATTTTCGGCACCTGATCCTGCCGGGCGTGACCCTGTGCGTGATTCCCATGGGTATCGTGACGCGCACGGTGCGGGCGCTGGTGGCCGAAACCTTGCAGCAGGAGTTCGTGATGGCGCTCTGGGCGCGCGGCCTGAGCCGCAGCGCGATCTTTGTGCATGTGGCCAAAAATGCCTTGCCGACCATTCTGGCGGTGTCGGGGCTGCAGCTCGGCTACCTGATGGGCGGCTCCATTCTGGTTGAAACGGTCTTCGCATGGCCGGGCACGGGCTTCTTGCTCAACACCGCGATCTTTCAGCGCGACATCCCCTTGCTGCAGGGAACCATTTTGGTGCTCTGCATGTTCTTTGTCGCACTGAATCTGTTTGTCGACGTGCTGCAGCCGCTGATAGATCCGCGCATGCGCCGGGTCTGACGCGCACGCAATTTCCTTTCGCTTTTTTTCAAGGACGACGATGTCAGTTGCATCAAGCCTGCCCCTTACAGCTGCAGCGCCGGCCGCGCTGTTGCCACCGCAGGCCGCCAGTGCCGGCTATTGGCTGTCGGTGTGGCAGCGTCTGCGCCACGACCGCGTCGCCATGTTCTGCGCGGCGATTCTCCTGCTGCTGGTTCTGGCTGCGGTGTTTGCGCCGTGGATCACCCCAGCCGACCCATTCAAGACCAGCATGCTCAAGCGCTTGATGCCGGTTGGCAGCGCCGCCCACTGGCTGGGGACCGACGAGCTCGGGCGTGACTTGTTGAGCCGCCTGATTTATGGCGGGCGGCTGTCGCTGGTCATGGGCATCGTGCCGGTTGCGCTGGCGTTTGTGATCGGCACCTCTATCGGCGTGACGGCGGGCTTTCTGGGTGGCAAGGTGAACATGGCGGTGATGCGCACGCTCGACGTGTTCTATGCCTTTCCGTCGGTGTTGCTGGCCGTGGCGATCTCCGGCGCCATGGGGCCAGGCATGAGCAACAGCCTGATGGCGCTCACCATCGTGTTCATACCGCAGATTGCCCGCGTGGCTGAAAGCGTGACCACGCAGGTGGCCAAGCTGGACTACATAGATGCTGCACGCATGAGCGGTGCCGGCGCGCTGACCATCATCCGGGTGCAGGTGCTGGGCAATGTGCTCGGGCCGGTATTCGTCTACGCAACCGGGCTGATAAGCGTGTGCATGATTCTGGCTTCCGGCCTGTCCTTTCTGGGGCTGGGTGTGCGCCCGCCTGAAGCCGAGTGGGGCCTGATGCTCAACACCTTGCGCTCGGCGATTTTCAACAACCCGGTGGTGGCGGCCTTGCCTGGCGCGATGATTTTCATGACTTCGATTTGTTTCAATCTCCTGGCTGACGGGATTCGCTCGGCCATGGATTTGCGGCGTTAAGGACAGGGCAGGCCAGATGACAATATTTAAAAAGCCGGCGCCAGCACCCCTGCTCGCGCCAACCCCGGACCGGGGCGGCCCGGCACAGCCACTGCTGTCGGTGCGCCATCTGGTGAAACACTTTGCGGTGCGTGACCCGTTCTGGGTCAGGCCGCGCCGCGCTGTGCATGCTGTTGACGGTGTGAGCTTTGAGGTCGCCAAAGGCGAGACTCTGGGCATAGTCGGCGAGTCCGGTTGCGGCAAGTCCACGACGGCCCGCCTGATGGCGCGCCTGCTCATGCCTGACCAGGGCACGCTGGTTTTTGATGGTGAGGGCGTCGGCGAGTTCGGCGGACTTTCGTTGCAGGACTACAGGCGCAGCCTGCAAATGGTGTTTCAGGACTCCTTTGCCTCGCTGAACCCGCGCATGACGGTAGAAGACACCATCAGCTTTGGCCCGCGTGTGCATGGCCTGAGCCAGTCCCAGGCGCTGGCGCGGGCCCACACCTTGCTGGACCGCGTTGGCCTGAATGCGGCGCAGTTTGCCGGGCGTTACCCGCACGAACTCTCGGGTGGCCAGCGTCAGCGCATCAATATCGCCAGGGCGCTGGCGCTCGAGCCGCGCTTGCTGATTCTTGATGAAGCGGTCGCTGCGCTGGATAAATCGGTTCAGGCCCAGGTGCTTAATTTGTTGCAGGAACTCAAGGCCGAGCAGGGCCTGACTTATGTTTTCATCTCGCACGATCTGCATGTGGTGCAGTATTTGTGCGACCGCGTGATGGTGATGTACCTGGGCCAGGTGGTCGAGGTCGGCCCGGTCGAGCAGATCTACAGCGCTGCACGCCATCCCTATACCCAGGCGCTGTTGTCGGCCGTGCCTTCGATGGACCCGGCGCGGCGCACCACCAAGCCGCCGCTGGCAGGCGATCCGCCTAACCCCATCAACCCGCCTTCGGGTTGCCGCTTTCGTGACCGTTGTCCGCAGGCAGAGCCGGTCTGCGCCAGCACCATACCCGCGTTGCGCGAGTTGGCAGATGCTGCGCACCAGGTGGCCTGCCACATGGCGGTGCCAGGTTCTGGCCATTCGGCCGCAGGCCTGGCAGCCAGCGTCCCGATCGCGGCTGACTGCATGGCCATGGCGGGGGAGGCGGCATGACACAAAACCTGTTGTCCATTAAGGACCTCAACGTCACCTTCACCGGCAGCCGGGTTGTCCAGGCGCTGCATGGCGTCAATCTTGAACTGGCGGCCGGTCAGACCCTGGGTCTGCTGGGTGAGTCCGGTTCTGGCAAAAGCGTGACCTTGCGCACCTTGCTGCGCCTGAATCCACCCCGTAGCAGCCGGGTTGAAGGCAGCATCCAGGTCGCAGGCGAAGACGTGCTGGCCTTGCAAGGCCGGGCGCTGGCGCGCTACCGCGGCGCGACGGTGTCCATGGTGTTTCAGGAGTCCGGTCTGGCCTTCGACCCCGTCTACACCATAGGCCAGCAAATGGTGGAGATGATTCGCGCGCATGACGGCGTGGACAAGGCTGCCGCCACTGCGCGCGCGCTGCAAATGCTCGAGCGCGTGCAGATTCCGCAGGCGCGTCGCCGCATGGACGCGTATGCCCATGAGCTGTCCGGCGGTATGCGCCAACGCGCCATGATCGCGCTGGCGCTGTGCTGCAGCCCCAAGCTGCTGCTGGCCGATGAGCCCACGACGGCGCTGGATGCGACGGTGCAGATACAGATCTTGCTGCTGCTGCGCGAACTGCAGCGCGAGCTCGGCATGGCGGTTATTTTTGTGACCCACGATATCGGCGCGGCGGTTGAAATTTCCGATCGCCTGGCCGTGATGTATGCGGGCCGGATTGTGGAGCAGGGCAGTGTGGCCGATGTGCTGGCCAGTCCGTTTCATCCCTATACACGGGGCTTGATGGCATCAACAATCAGTGCGGGCATGCGGGGCAAGCCCTTGGCCGCCATCGCCGGCTCTCCGCCTGATCTGGCGCACCTGCCAGCAGGTTGTGCTTTTGCCGCGCGCTGCCAGCATGCCAGCGCGGTTTGCCTGGCGCAAGTGCCCTCACTGTCAGCGCAGGGCCCGCACCAGGCGGCCTGCTGGCACCCGCAGACAGGACCGGGCGTGACACGCGAGGCCGCGTTAGCACTGCCATGAGCGCTTTGACAGGGCGGCCGGCCAGTCCTGGGCAACCGGTCAGCCAGACCAGCTTGTGTGATCAGGTGTTTCGCCGCCTGGCCGACGAAATCGTGCTGGGCCAGCTGTTGCCAGGCACGCACCTGGACGAGCACGCGATTGCCAGCCGCTGCGGTGTGTCGCGCACGCCAGTACGTGAGGCCCTGAAACAGCTGGTGGCCAGCGGGCTGGCCAATTACAGACCGCACCGCGGCTCGGTGGTACGCAGCCTGACAGCGAGTGACCTGGACTTGATGTTCGAGGCCATCGCCGAGCTGGAGTCGTCCTGTGCCCGTTACGCCGCGCTGCGCATGACGGCGTCCGAGCGCGCCGCCTTGCGTGACTGCCACGCACAAGGTCAGCAAGCCGCGCACGAGCAGGACATGGATCTTTACGACCGGCTAAACCGGCAGTTCCACTCACTCATATTTTCTGGTGCACACAATCCCTTCCTGCAGGAAACCACGGGTGCGCTGCGCCACCGGGTGATGCCGTTTCGGCGCGGTCAGTTCGTCAACCAGGAGCGGCTGGATCAGTCGCTGATTGAGCACAGCCGGGTGGTCAATGCCATCCTGGCAGCTGATGCCGAGGCGGCCGGTCGCGAGATGCGCAGCCATTTGCTCTCGGCCCGCAGCGCGGCTGCGCGGCTATCATTGGTGAGCCCTTCTGCGCCGCCTGCCGCCCCTTGAAAAATTGTTTCGTTTCGCTTTGCCTTGTTGGCTGCATGCCCGTGCTCGGGATGCTTTTTTAGACCCTGGATAATCTGCACATGAACTTCAACTTCAACAATCCCTACACGTCCACCCGCCTGCCTTTGTTTGCGCGCAATGTCGTCTCGACCTCGCACCCGCTGGGCGCGCAAGCCGGTTTGCGCATGCTGCACAAGGGCGGCAATGCCGTCGACGCAGCCATCGCCGCTGCTGCTGCCATGACGATTGTGGAGCCGGTCAGCAACGGCCTGGGCAGTGACGCGTTTTGCATCTTGTGGGACGGCAAGGAAATGCACGGTCTGAATGCCTCGGGCCGCGCGCCGCAGAGCTGGACGCCTGAGTACTTCAAACGCAAGTACGGCGACAACGCCGTCACGCCGCCCAAACGTGGCATGGACGCCGTGACCGTGCCGGGCGCCGTCAGCAGCTGGGTCGCGCTCAGTGAGCGTTTTGGCCGCTTGCCGTTTGCCGATCTGATGGAGCCTGCCATTGAGATCGCTGAGCGTGGTTACTTGTTGCCGCCCGTGGTGCAACAAAAGTGGTCCGCAGCAACGGCAGAGCTGCAAGCCATGCCTGGCTTTGCCCAGGCCTTTTTGCCCTGGGGCAGGGCGCCCAACGTCGGCGAGCTGTTCCAGTTCAAGGCCGCAGCCAAAGGCCTGCGCGCGATTGCCCAGAGTAAAGGCCAGGCCTATTACGGCGGCGAGATTGCGCACGCGATTGAAAAGTTTTCTGCGCAAAACGGCGGCAGCATCACGGCCAAGGATTTTGAAAACTACAAGCCCGAGTGGGTTAAGCCCATAGGCAAGAACTACCGTGGTTACACGCTGCATGAGATTCCGCCCAATGGACAAGGCATCTCGGCGCTGATCGCACTCGGTATTCTGGATAAATTTGACCTTGCCAGCCTGGCTGTGGATGGGGTTGATTCCCAGCACTTGCAGATTGAAGCCATGAAGCTGGCCTTTGCCGATACCTACAAATACGTCGCCGAGCCGTCGTCAATGGATGTGACGCCCGAGCAAATGCTCGATGACGCCTACCTCGCATCGCGTGCCAAACTCATTGACATGAAAAAAGCACAGGACTTTGGTGCCGGCAACCCGGTCAAGGGCGGCACTATTTACCTGACCGCCGCTGACGAAGACGGCATGATGGTGAGCTTTATCCAGAGCAACTACATGGGCTTTGGCTCGGGTTGCGTGGAGCCTGAATTTGGCGTGAGCCTGCAAAACCGCGGCCATGGCTTCAGCCTGGACGCCGGTGTCAACCAGGTCGCGCCGGGCAAGCGCCCTTTCCACACCATCATTCCGGCTTTCCTGAGCAAAGACGGTCAGCCGGTGATGAGCTACGGCGTGATGGGCGCCAACATGCAGCCACAAGGCCACATGCAGACGCTGGTGCGCATGCTTGACTACAAGCAAAGCCCACAGGCCGCCTGCGACGCGCCGCGCTGGCGCTACAACGCCGGCCTTGAGATCAATGTCGAGGCGGCCATGAACCAGGCCACCGTGGCCGGTCTGGCCGAGCGTGGCCACCGTATGGAAGTCATCAACGATTCCTACCAGGACTTTGGCGCCGGCCAGTTCATCTGGCGCGCCGGCAATCCCAAGGTTGAAGGCTATGTGGCCGCCAGCGATTCCCG
>CANEXF010000032.1 GCA_947443645.1 Comamonadaceae bacterium
CAGAGCGCTACGCGAAGCGAGCGAACGTGGGGGCAACGCAGAACGACGCGAAGGGCCGCCCCGAGCAAGTTCAGCCCCCTCGGGGGGCAGAGCGCTACGCGAAGCGAGCGAACGTGGGGGCAACGCAGAACGACGCGAAGGGCCGCCCCGAGCAAGTTCAGCCCCCTCGGGGGGCAGAGCGCTACGCGAAGCGAGCAAACGTGGGGGCCACATTCACTCGAGATTGAGCTCCTGAATCTTGCGCGTGATGGTGTTACGGCCTATGCCCAGCTTTTGCGCGGCCTCTATGCGCCGGCCCCGGGTATTGAGCAAGGCAGTCTGTATCAGCTTGGACTCGAAACGGCGCGTGAGCACATCCCATACATCGCTGCGCCCGCTGGCCAGCAAAGCTTGCGCTTCGAGCTCCAGACCGGCTTCCCAGGACGCGTTTTCACGCTGCTCGCCTGCAACTTGAGGCAAACCCGCCTGCGAGGGCTCCACGCTGGCCAAATCAACAACAGGCATGACAGGCGACTCTGCTCTGGCTGAAGCCGCCCGGGCATCCCCAGGCGTTTCTGCAGGCGCTGCGCCTTTGGCGGCATCGGTGGTGGCGCCAACGACTTCGGGTGGCAGGTCTTTGGGCTCAATCACCTGTGCAGGCGCCATCACGGTCAGCCAATGGCAGATGTTTTCCAGCTGGCGCACATTTCCGGGAAACGAAAAAGTGCTCAGTTGCTGCAGCGCAGCGTCCGAAATACGCTTGGGCTCGACGCCAAGTTGCTTGGCGCTTTGCTGCAGGAAGTGGCGCGTCAGCATGAACACGTCTTCGCGGCGCTCACGCAAGGCCGGCAGGCGCAGGCGAATGACGTTCAGGCGGTGAAACAAGTCTTCGCGAAACACACCCTCCTTGACGCGTTGCTCCAGGTCCTGGTGCGTTGCGGCAATCACGCGCGGGTTGGCCTTGATCGCGACATGGCCGCCGACGCGGTAGAAATGGCCGTCGCTAAGCACCCGCAACAGGCGGGTTTGCAGATCAAACGGCATGTCGCCAATCTCATCGAGAAACAGCGTGCCGCCCTCGGCCTGTTCAAAGCGGCCGCGACGCATGGTCTGGGCACCGGTGAAAGCGCCGCGCTCATGGCCGAACAATTCGCTCTCGAGCAGGTCCTTGGGGATGGCTGCGGTGTTGATGGCCACAAACGGGCCGTTGGCACGCGTCGAATGCTTGTGCAGCGCCTTGGCTACCAGCTCCTTGCCGGAACCGGATTCGCCAGTGATCATCACCGTCACATTGCTCTGGCTCAGCCGCCCGATGGCGCGAAACACGTCCTGCATGGCGGGCGCCTGGCCCAGCATTTCGGGCGCGTTGACCATGCGTTCTTCGGCCACTTCCTCGCGCTGACTTTCCTCGACGGCACGCCGGATCAGCTCAACCGCCTTGGTCAGGTCAAACGGCTTGGGCAGGTATTCAAAGGCGCCACCCTGGAACGCGGACACCGCGCTGTCCAGGTCGGAAAAGGCCGTCATGATGATGACCGGCAAACCAGGCAGCTTTTGCTTGACCTTTTCCAGCAGGTCTAGCCCCGAGCCACCCGGCATACGGATATCGCTCACAAGAATTTGCGGGCCGTCTTCTTCGGTGGCCGTCTCAAGCGCAGCCAGCACCTCACGCGGGTTGGTGAAACTGCGGGTCGGCAGGTCTTCACGCAGCAACGCTTTTTCCAGAACAAACCGGATGGATTGATCGTCGTCAACAATCCAGATGGGTTTCATGCGTGTGGTCCCTTGGGGTGTTACCCCTTTATTTGTCAAACAACTGCGGCGACAAATTTCAAGGTAGAGGTATCAGCAGCTTGAAATCTGTTCGCCCCGGGACGCTGTCGCACTCAATCAAGCCGTGGTGTTGCTGGACAAAAGTTTGCGCCAATGTCAGCCCCAGCCCGGAACCGCCCTCGCGTCCCGATATCAGGGGATAGAAGATGCGATCCTTGATGGAGTCCGGCACGCCCGGTCCATTGTCAATCACATGCAATTCCAGTGCCAAGCGAAAGCGCTGCTTACCGAAAGTGACCTGACGTACGACTCGGGTCTTGAAAGTGACTTCTGCATCGCCTGCGCCAATCCGCTCGACCAGCGCTTGTGCGGCGTTGTGCGCCACATTGAGAACGGCCTGGATCAGCTGCTCGCGGTCACCGCGAAAGTCGGGGATGGAGACGTCGTAGTCACGGATAAAACGCAGGCCTTTGGGGAACTCGGCCAATATCAGCGAACGCACCCGCTCACAGACTTCGTGGATATTCACATCACCGACCAGATGCGGCCTGCGGTGTGGCGCCAGCAGGCGGTCCACCAGCGACTGCAGGCGGTCAGCCTCGTGGATGATCACCTGCGTGTACTCGGTCAGGTTGGACTCGATCTCCATTTGCAGCAGCTGCGCGGCGCCGCGAATGCCGCCCAGCGGGTTTTTGATTTCATGGGCCAGATTACGGATCAGCTCCTTGTTGGCTTGGGCCTGGTCAATCAGGCGTTCTTCGCGGTCCTGCTTGGCCTGCTGCTCCAGCGGCAGCAACTCGACGATGGCTTCACCCGGGGTATCGGTCTGAGCCACCACCACATGCACCGGCAGGGGTTCATGGTTCAGGCGCCTGAGCCAGGCGTCATAGCGCAAGGCGGCGAACTCGTTGCTGCCCGCGCCTTCCAGCGCGTTTTGCAGAATCTGCGGCTCGGTGAAGCAATCGGAAAGCTGCGAGCCTTCGATGGTGCGGCGTGAGGTGCCCAAGGCGTCTTCCAGGGCCGAATTGGCAAACACCACCTCGCCATCCGTCCTGACCACTGCCACCAGCGTGGCCAGCAGGTCAAATGCCTGAAAACGGGAGTTAGCTGCGGCAGGCGCAGGCGTCGGGTTGGAAGTTAATAGCTTTTTCAAGCCTGCTATTTTGACCCAGAAGCGGGCATCGGGCGCTAATTGCTGCTGGGCAGGCGCGCGATTTCACGTTTCAGGCCAGCAATATCGCTCTGGTGGCGGTTGATGCTGTCCTTGAGTTCAGCAACGCGGTCCAGGTAGCGCTGGTAGTTGCGACTTTCGATGCCCTGCTTTTCAGGCTCACCGTTGTTGTATTCCTTTTGCTGATCGGCCAATCTGGACTCGGCTTTTCTCAACTCTGATTCAAGAATGCTGCGCGAGTCGTTGTCCCTGGCTTTTTGATCGGCGCTGCCATCGGTGCGCGAGCCCTGGCTCAGCTGCGAAGCGGTCGCCACACGCACCGGCTTTTGTGCGGCCGTGCTCTGAACCACTGTGACATTACCGCCCTGGATCGCCTTGCAGCCGCGGTTTTGCGCTTCCTTGGCGTTGTTGATGTACTCCGGCGCGCCACCTTCGGCGTGGCTGCAGCGGTAAATATCGGCCATGGCCGGCTGGCTGGCAAAAGCAAGCAACAGGGAAAAGATCGAAAACAATAAGTGCTTATTCATGCGTAACTCCTGGCACCTGCAAAAGGCGGGGCCGGTCTGACAGTATCCTGCAAAGACCGGAAAACACAAACAGCAGGGCTTTGAGATGAGCCAGCAATAAAAAAGGACGACCGAAGTCGTCCTTTTTTAGCCACACCATGCGCTGTTCAGGCGCTTGGTGCAGAGTTTCCCGTTGATTACAGCGAGTAGTACATGTCGAACTCGGCTGGATGGGTCGCCATGCGCATGCGCGTGACTTCCTGCATCTTGAGCTCGATGTAAGCGTCGATGTACGAATCGGTGAACACGCCACCCTTGGTCAGGAAGGCGCGGTCGGCATCCAGGCAGTCCAAAGCCTGGTCCAGGCTGTGGCAAACCGTCGGGATCAGTGCGTCTTCTTCTGGTGGCAAATGGTACAAGTCCTTGCTGGCGGCTTCGCCAGGATGGATTTTGTTTTCCACGCCATCAAGACCGGCCATCAGCAACGCCGAGAAGCCGAGGTAGGGGTTCATCAGTGGATCAGGAAAGCGTGCCTCAACGCGACGACCCTTGGGGTTTGCCACGTAAGGAATACGGATCGAAGCCGAGCGGTTTTTGGCCGAGTAAGCCAGTTTCACCGGTGCTTCAAAGCCAGGAACCAGGCGCTTGTAGCTGTTGGTGCCAGGGTTGGTGATGGCGTTTAGCGCGCGAGCGTGCTTAATGATGCCGCCAATGTAGTACAGGGCGAAATCAGACAAGCCTGCATAGCCGTCACCGGCAAACAGGTTTTTGCCGTCTTTCCAGACCGACTGGTGAACGTGCATGCCGGAACCGTTGTCGCCAACGATGGGCTTGGGCATGAAGGTTGCAGTTTTGCCGTAGGCGTGAGCCACGTTGTGGATCACGTACTTTTGCAACTGCACCCAGTCAGCGCGCTGGACCAGCGTGCTGAATTTGGTTCCCAGTTCCATCTGGCCGGCGTTAGCCACTTCGTGGTGATGCACTTCGACGGGGATGCCAAGGGCTTCGAGCACCAGGCACATCTCGGATCGCATGTCCTGGAAGCTGTCCACTGGTGGCACAGGGAAATAACCGCCCTTGACAGCTGGACGGTGTCCGCTGTTGCCGTGCTCGTATTCCTTGCCCGTGTTCCAGGCGGCTTCTTCGGAGCCGATCTTGACGAAGCAACCCGACATGTCGTTTTGCCAGCGCACGCTGTCAAATACGAAGAACTCTGGCTCTGGGCCAAAGTAAGCGGTGTCACCCAAGCCGGAGGCCTTCATGTAGGACTCTGCGCGCTTGGCCAGCGAACGTGGATCACGCTCGTAAGCTTTGCCATCGGCCGGATCGATCACGTCGCAAGTCAAAATCATCGTCGTTTCTTCAAAGAACGGATCGATGTTGGCCGTGTTGGGGTCAGGCATGAGTTGCATGTCCGAGGCTTCAATGCCCTTCCAGCCAGCGATAGACGAGCCGTCAAAAGCATGGCCCGACTCGAATTTGTCTTCGTCAAAGTGAGAAAGCGGCACGGTCACGTGCTGTTCTTTACCCCGGGTGTCGGTAAAACGGAAGTCAACAAACTTGACTTCGTCTTCCTTGACCATTTTCATGACGTCTGCGACGGTCTTTGCCATCAGAATCTCCTGTTGCTGGATGGTGGTTAAAAAATCTTCTAGAACACTAGCGAATGCACTTTTTGTGCCAAAGCCATTAAGGCATCTGCTTTTCAGCGCGCCCTTGATTGTGCCGTTAAATTGGACTCGGCCCTAAGGCCTGGTCGCCTGAAACCCCGCGGAGGGCAAAATCAATCAGCCCGGAGCAACTCTTTTTGGTGCACGAATACGATGCACGATATCGGTGCAATTGATTAGCGCACCAATTCGGGGCCAAGCTCCAGCTTGAAATGCCCAAGACCGGCAAGCAGGGCCGGGTAGGCCAGCGCTACGGCGTCCGGCGTACCCTTGACGCCTAGCTCGATGTGGCGCCCGTAGGTCGGGTGGTCCACGCTGGGCAGGCTGAAAACCTTCACGCCGGGATGACTTGACTCGATGTCCTGCATCAGCGGTGTCAGCGTGGCTTCCATGGAGCCCATCACGATCACGGATTTTTCGAGATAAGCCAGTTTTTGGTGCAAATGCGGGTAGTGGGTGTCCAGCACCCAAGCCATCATGGGCCAGGCCATGACCGGAAAGCCGGGAACGAAATGTACGCCCCCACGCTGGTTTTTGGGGTCAGAGCCCAAATTCGCGAAGCCTTCGGCTATCCCGGAGGGCGTGGCGCTTTGCGCCACAGCGAAATTGGTGTCTGACCCCAATAACCAGCTGCCCCCCGAGGGGGCAGCTGCGCCTGCGGTCTGGCGAAGCCAGTCCCGCGGCTCCTGCTTGGCTGGAGAGCTAGCAAGTTCAACAAAGCAGCTAAAGCCGGGGATCTTGTTGTACGGATTCGGGATGATGTCGGCGCCAACCGGGAACATGCCCATGTTCAGACGGTGGATGTTGTCGTGCCGGTCGGCCTCGAAGGGCACGCCCTGCTCTTTCGCCGTGTCTTTCATGCGCTCGGTGATCAGCGCCTTCGCTTCTGGATGCAGCGTCAACTCCCGCCCAAGCGCGGCAGCGGCGCATTGGCGGGTGTGGTCGTCCGGCGTGGCGCCTATGCCGCCGCAGGAAAACACCACGTCGCCCGATTCTCTGGCAGCGGCAAATGCGCGCGCCAGCGTGGCCGTGATGCGGGCCGGGTCGTCGCCCACGTAATCGGCATAGTCCAGTTGCAGGCCGCGCGCATTGAGCAGCTCAATGGCTTTGGGCAGGTGTTTGTCAGCGCGTTTGCCGGAGAGAATTTCATCGCCAATGATGATGATGCCGAAATGAGTAGTCATGCAGTTAACAGTCGAGCTTAGGGTTGTGGGTTTGCAGGTGGAGGCAACAACACCTCCCGCGCCTGGCTTGCTACTAAATCAATAGCTGGTTGCGCTTGATTATCGGGCGTCAGCGCATTCTTTTTCTTGCGCAGCTGCTCCAGCGCAGCCAGCGTGTAGTGGGCAAACCAGAGTGATGAAAAGGCGAACACCAGGGTGTAGATCCAGATCGCGACCGGCACCAAGATGGGCGCCATGGCCACAAACATCGCGCCCGACGCCCAGATCAGGCTGGGCGCGGCACCCAGGTAGCCGCTGAGCACGCCTATGGCCAGCAGCGGCAGGCGGTGTTCCTTGAAGATTTCGCGCCGCTCGTCGCGGCTGGCATGGTCGACCAGCGCGTCATATGACATCACCCGGTAAGTCAGCCAGCCCCAGATCAGCGGCGGCAGCACCAGAATCAGTGGCGGAACCAGCCACAGCGGCATGGACAGCAGCAAGGCCACCACAGCCAGCAAGGTGGAGCCCAGTGACCAGGCCAGGCTGGCCAGAAAAGAGCCGCCCTTTTTGCGCTCCAGGCGTGCAAAGCGCCGTTCGGCGACCAGGGCCACCATGGTCGGCGTCATGAACATCGCCACAAACAGCAGCGAGATGATGACGATCACGGGAATGGCCAGAAACAGCAGCAGCGCCGGCGCCAGCACCAGCCTGAGACTGCTCAGCCCCAAGCCTTCCAGCCACTGAACCATGGTGCCGATCAGCGCGTAGCTTTCCAGGTTGCTGCGCATCGCCGACAGCGCATCCTCCCAGAAAAAGTAACCCAGGCCCAGCGACAGCGCCGTCATGATGACCAGCGGCAGCACCGACAGGGCGATCACCCGCGGATGCAGGCAATAGATGGCCGCGCGCCAGAAAGAATCCAAAAGCTTGTTCATGTTCAGGCCCTCCCGGCCAGACGCTTGAGGCCCAGCCACTGCTGGGACCAGAAACCGCGCCCGTAGTCGCGGTGTTGTTCAAGCTGATCGCGAATACCGGTGGGATCGTACCTATGCTCGAAATTGACTGTCTTAAAGAGCATGTCCCACCAGGGCAACAGCACGCCGAAGTTGTGCCCCCCCAAAGTGGTAGCCCCCACGCTCGCCACTGCGTGTGCTTCGCTGCCCCCCGGGGGGGCTGAACTTGCTCGGGGCGGCCCTTCGCGGCGTTCGCTGGCCCCCACGCTCGCCACTGCGTGTGCTTCGCTGCCCCCCGGGGGGGCTAATTTTCCTTGGGGCGGCCCGGCGGAAAATTCCGTCTGCTCGGATGGCTTCGCATTTACTGGGCTTTCATGCCCTGTCCCTATGCTGTGGTGCAGGCGGTGAAACCGGGGGCTGACCCAGAGTCGCTCGCCGACGCGGCCAAACCAGAAGCGCAGATTGGCGTGTTGAAAGCTCTCGCTGAGCTGCGTCAAGGCGACGATGGCGATGAACTGGCCAGGCGCCACGCCTATGAGCTGGGCCACCAGCACCACAATCACATCGACCAGCATGCTGTCGAGCAGGTGGTTGCGGTTGTCGCTCCACATCGTCATCTGCCGCTGCGCATGGTGCAGCGAATGCAGGCGCCACCACCACTCGATCTGGTGCTGGCCGCGGTGTACCCAGTAGGCGACGAAATCAAACACCACCAAGTAGACCGCCAGGCTCACAAGGGCCTGGTCGCTGACACCCGGCCAGACCTGGTCCAGGTGCCAGGTGCCCAGACCAAGTGCGCGCAGCACGCCAAAGCCGCTGTCAAACAAGGGGTCAAGCATGAAAAACAGCGCCAGCCTGAACAGGCCCAGGCGATGGATCAGCGTGTACAAAATGTCCACCCGTATGGTGGCGCGGTCTGTCACCGCGTCAACCGGCCGCCAGCGCTCAAGCGGGCCGATGATGGCAAGCAATACTGCGATCTGGATCAGGCCCACCAGAAACCAGGCCGTGCCGGCGTAAGCGTCTTCCAGAAAACTGGCCAGACCAAGCGAATAAAACACCGGCTGGACCACGGTTTCATACAGCCACTGCTGAAGGCCTGAAAAAAACATCGCGAAATTGTCGAGAAGATCCATAGTGGCTATTTTGCCGCTGCGGCGGGCTGAAGGCCGACCGGGAATGGCCTGACACCCTGAATCCAGGCGCGGTAATCGGGGTGTTCACGCAGGGTCTGAAAGCAAAATCCACGCGACTGCAAGCCGGTGATCAAGGGCTCCAGCACCGCTGGCGCCCAAGGGTCCTGGCGTGACCAGATGCCCAGGTGGGCCAGCAAAATGTCGCCTGAGCGGATGTTTTGCAGCGCCTTTTTCAGCAGCAAGGCGTTGGGAAATTTATCGCTCGCCAGCTCGTCGCCCAGAAAGCCTGCGGGCGACCAGCCCACATGCGCATAACCGCAAGCTTTGGCCGCGGCCAGCAGCTGAGCAGAAGTTTTGCCTCCAGGCGCGCGAAACAAAGGCAGCGGCACTTTGCCCGTGATTTCCTGTAGTCGAGCGCTAGCCTTGCCAATCTCCTCGCAATACTGCCCGGCGCTCAGTACCAAGTCCTGGCCCGCGCGGGGCCCGGCAGTGGCGCGCATGCTGAACTGCGCGGGCGCAGCGCCTGCAGCGGCAACATCAGCGCGCCAATACATGTGGTCCAAAGTATGCGAGGCAAACTCGTGGCCTTCCGCGGCGCGGGCTTTCCACCAGGCAGCCCAATAAGCGCCCAGGCTGCCGTCACCGGTTTTTGTGCGTTCATTGGCGACGAAAAATGTGACCTTGACCTGGTGTTTGTTGAGAATGTCGGCCATCAACGGCGCGACTTCCATGTGGCCAGTGTCAATCGTCAGGTAAACCGGCTTGCAGGCCTGCGCCGGGCCAGAAACACTGATTTGCGCCTGTTTTTTGGCCTCATTTTGGCCCGCAGCGCAGGATAGATGAGCGCAAGCAGCTACCAAAAAAATAGCAAAAAACGTTCGTATCGATCGTCCGGTCAAGCCAGGGCCGCGGGTCTGGCTCTGCCAGCCCGCAGGCGCAACGGCCCCCTCGGGGGGCAGCTGGTTATTGGGGTCAGACACCAATTTCGCTGTGGCGCAAAGCGCCACGCCCTCCGGGATAGCCGAAGGCTTCGCGAATTTGGGCTCTGACCCCAAAAACCAGCGTGGGGGCCAACTACCTAGCCGCGTGATCCAGTGTCCAGACACCATGCGGGCTCTTTCCAACGTTGACCTGACGCACGACCTTGTGGCTGGCCACGTCAATGACCGACAGCTTTCTGGCCCAGCGCGAACTCACCAGAATCTGCTTGCCGCCAGGGCTGACATCCATGCAGTCGGGGCCGCCCGGTGCAGGAAACTTGTCGACCACTTCCAGGGTTTGCAAATCGATCTTGCTGATGCTGTTGGCCACGCGGTTGCTGACCAGCACATGGCGCTGGTCGCCAAAGGCACGAAAGGCGTGGGCGCCAGCTGCCGTCTTGATGACCTTGGTCCGCACCGGCGCTTTACCGCTGACGTCGTAAACCTCAACACCGTCACCACCTGTGAGGCCGACCAGCAAAAGCCGGTCATCTGCCGTGCCATAGACGTCGGCGGGCGTGGGGCCGGTAGCGCTGCGCCATTTGACGGTCTGGCTGGCCAGGTCGATGGCGATCAGCTCGTCACTGTCCTGCATGGTTGAATAAATGGTGGTGCTTTTGCTGTCAATCCACAAATGGCTGGGCGTCTTGCCGGTAGGTATGCGCTTGGCCAGCGTCATGTCCTTGCCGTCCCAGCGGTAGACGTCGATGTGGTTCAGGCGATTGGCGGCCGTGACAAACCATTTCATGTCGGGCGAAAACCGCAGCTGGTAAGGGTCAAGAATGCCGCGCACGGTGCGCTGCACTTCAGCTGTCTTAGGGTCGATTAAGGTCAGCGAATCCGACAGCGCATTGGCCACGATCACGGACTTCTCATCCGGCGTGAGGTAAAGGTGGTGCGGCTGCTTGCCGGTGGCGATGCGTTTGACTTCGGTCCAGGTCGCAGGGTTGATCACGCTCACGCTGTCATCCAGCGAATTGAGCACAAACACCGGTGAGCTGATATTGCCGCCATTGCTAGCTGTAGCGGCCGTGCTGGCCGGCTGCGACGCTGGCGGTTTGGCCGGGGACGCCTTGGCTTGTGCTTGGGCGTGAGCCAGCGTTGCCAAGGCGGGCGCCAGACAAAGCGAGCCAGTCAGCAAAGCGGTCAGAAGGGGCCGCCGGGCAGCTGGGAAACGGTCAGTATGGTTCACGAAAGCGATCTTTCTCGAGGCAATCCGCTAGTGTACCGGGCAGCGGCGGTTTTCAGACCAAATCCCGCGGCATCCCTTACGATGCGGCATGAACTTGATGCACATCAATGGCGTGAGACTGCAGGCCCGGCTGATTGCGGGAGACCCGCAAGCCGCGCCCATCGTTTTTTTGCACGAAGGCCTGGGATCGCTGAGCCAGTGGACTCAACGCGGCCTGGACTGGCCCGCCGCTGTGTGCGAGGCCAGCGGCCGCGCCGGTCTGGTGTATTCAAGGCGTGGCTATGGCCAATCCGACGCTGTGCCACCAGGTCGCCAGCTGCTTGCGCCGGACTACATGCAGCGCGAGGCGTGGGAGGTTCTGCCCGCGCTGCTGGCGCAGTTGCAACTGGAAAATCCAGCCTTTAAAACCCCGGTCCTGCTGGGCCACTCGGACGGCGCCACCATCGCCCTGCTCTACGCGAGCCGACATCCGGTCGCCGCGTGCATCGCCATGGCGCCGCATGTGCTGGTCGAGGAAGTGGCGCTGCAGGCGATCGCCCAGGCCAAACTGGCATTTGAAACAGGCGGGCTGGCGAGCAAGCTCAGGCAGGGCCTGGCCAGGCACCACGCAGATGTGGACGGCGCGTTCTGGCAATGGAACGACGTCTGGCTGTCGCCCGCCTTTCGCAGTTTTGACATCCGCCCCGATTGCCAGCGCATCACGGCGCCGCTGCTGCTGATCCAGGGCGTGGACGACGAGTACGGCAGCATGCGGCAACTCGATGAAATCGCGTTGGCCGCGCCGCACGCGCAGCAGCTCAGGCTAACCGAGTGCGGGCACTCGCCACAACGAGACCAGCCGCAACTGACCGTGCAAGCGGTCGCTGATTTCCTGAAAAACCCGGCCTGAGTGCTCTGTTTTTAATAGCTGCTTGCGCCCGTCAGCATTCCGCTGCGGTCATTTTTTTAAGTCTTATGTCAGGCGCCGCTGGCGGGCTTGGCTGAGATGGCGAGCAGATCCTGCGCCGTCAGCCAGCGCCATTGCCCAGCTTTGAGGTCGGCTGGCAGCACCAACTCACCGATTTGCGAGCGGTGCAGGCCGGCCATGTCTTCCACGCGGTTACCGACAGCGGCAATCATGCGCTTGACCTGGTGGTATTTGCCCTCGGTCAGCGTCAGGCTGAGCGTGTTTTCCCCGGTTTTTCCGCAGGCGGCCGCCCGGACTGGCTTGGGGTCGTCGTCCAGCACCACGCCGCTGAGCAGTTTCTGGATTTGTGACTCGTCCACCGGGTGCTTGGCCGTGACCTGATACACCTTGGGCACATGGTGCTTGGGCGAGCTCATGCGGTGTATGAATTTACCGTCGTCCGACAGCAGCAGCAAACCGGTGGTGTCCTGGTCCAGTCGCCCTACCGCCTGCACGCCGGCCGCCGCACCGCCGCCACGCTGGCGGATAGGCGCCGGCAAGAGCGTGTAGATGCTGGGATAGGTACTGGGTTTTTGCGAGCACTCGTAGCCAGCCGGCTTGTGCAGCATGAGATAGGCTTTTTCATGGTACTGCCAGGGCGTGCCCTGAACCGTGAAATGCAGCCCAATTGCTACGAATTCCATAGCTGGATCCACAATCGGGGTGCCCGCTATAGTCACCAAACCCTGTTGAATCAGCCCGGCGCAGACGCGCCGTGTGCCAAAGCCCTGGGAAAAAAGAATTTCTTGAAGTTGCATGCTGACCATTACCCATTGTCGCCGGACATCGGCGGCGTTTTGAGCGCAAGCTCATATACTCATTCTCAAATTCATAACGATATGACCTGTGACAGAAGCGAAAGTCTGCATTTATGAACACTGAACCCAGTCCAGCGCATTTTTCTCTCAATCCGACGCCGCTCAAGCAGCTGGGCATGCTCAACCCGCTGTCGCGCCAGGCGCTTGAGCTGTATGACGCCCATGGTTTGAGCACCCAGGACAGACTCTTTTTCTGCCTGTGGAACAACAACCAGCTCAGCGCCGGCATCTTCAGACCGGGCGACAAGCTCTCCGTGAAGGGTGAGCAGATGTCTTCTGCGCATGTCGTGGTGTCGGGTGACATGCAGGCCAGCGACGGTCAGAAAAACTTCACCTTGGGGCCCGGCAGCGTGATTGGGCTGGCCGAGGGCATGGCCAACCTGCCCTGCCAGTTCACCGTCACAGCCACCAGCACCGTCAACACCCGCATCATTCCCATAGACAAAGCCCAGCGCGAGCTGATGCGCATCAACGCCGGATTGCGCGGTATTTGCCGCTCTGCCATTGCACGCACCCTGAGCCTGCGCGAGATTCCGGAGAATTTGAAATGAGTGGTTTTGTCAAGGTTCAGTTCAAGGACGGAGAGAAGATTTTTTCGGCTGGTGATCCCGCCGACAAGCTGTACGTTCTCGAAAAAGGCAAGATCCAACTGCTGGATGCCACGTCGGGCCAGCCCTTTGCCCAGCTCAAGGAAGGCGAGTCATTTGGCGAGCAGGCCATCCTGACCCACGGCGTGCGCAGCGCCGCGGCGATCGCACTTGGAGATGTCGAGTGCATAGAGATCACGGCGGCCGGGCTGCGCCAGTTGCTGGCCAATCAGCCGTCCATCGTGACCTCGATGTTTGAGGCCTTGTTGCTGCAACTGCACATGCACAACAGCTTGCACCAGCAGGGCTAGGGCTGCGCGCTTACGGGCGCTTGACCCATGGCGCGGTCCGGATCGACTAGCCAGGAGCGCTTTGGAATCCAGCGGAAAGGAATGTGACCATTTCGCGCAAGGCGTCATCGAGCTTGTCGCCGCTGCAGGTTTTTTTGGAGATCACTTCAAGGCGCCCAGTGTTGGCAAGCACATACTGGTAGGTGCCCAGCATGAAAATAAAGCGCCAATAAATTTCTTTGTCCGAGACTGCAGGCAAGGCGCGCATCAACGCATTGACATAACGGATCGATGAGCCGTCGTAGATCTCTGCGCGCAATTCGCGACCGAGCTTGGATTGCTCAAGTTGCATGCGCGCCTGCATTTTCAGGAACGCCCGACCAGCGCGCCCCGTTCTGGCAAGGTCTACGGCGGGTCTGA
>CANEXF010000033.1 GCA_947443645.1 Comamonadaceae bacterium
AGCGTTTTCAGTCTGATCAATCAGATCGCCGAGCGCGAGGCCGACCTGCCCATGCGCACCCGCAAGCTGGTGGTGATGGTTTTGCAGTTTGCCGAGAAAAACCCCGGCATGACGCGTGTGATGGTCGGCGACGCCCTGGTGTTTGAAAACGATCGCCTGCAAGAGCGCATGAACCAGTTTTTTGACAAGCTCGAAGCCAGCCTCAAGCAGAATCTGCGTGATGCCGCTGCGGCAGACGGCGCGGCCACGCCCACGGTCGACGCCCAGGTACGGGCCTCGGTGATCGTGGCTTTCATGGTTGGCCGCTTGCAGCGTTTTGCGCGCTCGGGCTTCAAACGTCTGCCCACTGAACATCTAGATGCGAGTCTGGCGACCATCCTGGCTTGAGTCCGCTTGGTGGGTGCTGAGGCCGGCTTGAAAAACCAGGTTTTTCTTCAAATGACTTGACGGTTTTGAAATTGGTGTAAAAATAGAACGATCGTTCGTTTTATTGTTTTCCCTTTCATCGCCCATGTCCGTCACTGAACTCCCCGCTAAATCTGTCCGGCCCTCGCTTAAAGCGGCTGTGGATGCGCCTTCTGGTGGCGCGGGCTTGCACAAAGGCCAGCAGACCAAGACGGCAATCGTCGATGCGGCCTTGGGGCTGGCGACTCAGATCGGTCTGGAGGGCCTGAGCATAGGCGCGCTGGCTGAAGTCATGCACATGAGCAAGTCGGGCGTGTTTGCCCATTTCGGCTCACGCGAAGAGCTGCAGATTTCCGTCATCCGCGAATACCACCACCGCTTTGAGCAAGAAGTTTTTTACCCGGCGCTTGAGCAGCCGCGCGGCATGCCGCGACTGCAAGCCCTGTTTCAGAACTGGATGAACCGGACCTCGGTTGAAATCGATTCCGGCTGCCTCTACATCAGCGGTGCTGTCGAGTTTGACGACCGGCCGGGCCCGGTACGCGACGCGCTGGCAGGATCTGTGCAAAGCTGGCTCTCGGCCATGTACCGCGCGGTGGTGCAGGCCAAGGAGGCGGGGCATTTGAGCCCGGACGCCGACGAGCGACAAATCGGCTTCGAAATTCACGGCTTGATTCTGGCCTTGCACTATGACGCCCGCTTTCTGAAAACCCCCGGTGCCCTGGCACGCGCCAACACCGGTTTTGCCAACATCATGACGCGTTACGGCAGTGCTGACGCGGCCTGCGCCCCAAGTTCCAAGCCATCGACCAAGTCCAACAACGACACTTCGGAGTAAACCCATGCCAACATACAACCCACCCCTGCGCGACATGCAATTCCTGATGCATGAGGTGTTCAAGGTCAGCGATGAGTTCAAGGCGATTCCCAAGCATGTGGATGTCGATGTCGAAACCATCAACGCGGTGCTTGAGGAAGCCGGAAAGTTTGCGGTGCAGGTCACCTTCCCGCTCAACATCAGCGGTGACGCCGAGGGCTGCCAGCTCGACAAGCTCACCCATGAGGTCACGCCGCCGAAAGGTTTCAAGGCCGCTTACGCGCAGTTTGTTGAAGGCGGCTGGGCAGCGTTGAGCTGCGACCCTGAATATGGCGGACAGGGCCTGCCCTTTGTGCTCAACCAGTGCCTGTATGAAATGCTGAACTCGGCGAATCAGGCCTGGACCATGTACCCGGGCTTGTCGCACGGCGCCTACGAAGCCCTGCATGCGCACGGCACGGCCGAGCAGAAAAAACTTTATCTGCCCAAGCTCACCAGTGGTGAGTGGACCGGCACCATGTGTCTGACCGAGCCGCATTGCGGCACCGACCTGGGAATGCTGCGCACCAAGGCCGAGCCCCAGCCTGACGGCAGCTACAAGATCACCGGCAACAAGATATTCATCAGCGCGGGTGAACACGATATGGCTGAGAACATCGTGCATCTGGTGCTTGCCCGACTGCCCGATGCGCCGCAGGGCAGCAAGGGCATCAGCTTGTTTGCCGTACCCAAGTTCAACATCCAGCCGGACGGCAGCCTGGGCACGCGCAATGGCATCTATTGCGGCAGCCTGGAGCACAAGATGGGCATACACGGCAACGCAACCTGCCAGATGGTGCTCGAAGACGCCGTCGGCAGCATGGTGGGCGCGCCCAACAAAGGCCTGGCCGCGATGTTTGTGATGATGAATGCCGCGCGTCTGGGGGTGGGCAACCAGTCCCTGGGCTTGACCGAGGTGGCCTACCAGAACGCGCTGGCCTATGCGAAAGACCGGATTCAAATGCGTTCGCTGTCAGGCGTCAAAGCCAAGGACAAAGCCGCCGATCCCATCATTGTTCATCCTGATGTACGCAAGATGCTGCTGACGGCCAAGGCTTATGCGGAAGGCGGCCGTGCATTGGCTATTTACTGCACCTTGCTGCTGGACAAGGAGCTCAACCACCCCGATGAAAAAGTCCGCAAGGACTCGGGCGAGGTCGTGGCCTTGCTGACGCCGATTGTGAAGGCGTTCCTGACCGACAACGGACATATTGCGACCAACGCCTGCATGCAGGTGTTTGGCGGCCATGGCTACATCAAGGAGTGGGGCATGGAGCAGCTGGTGCGGGACAACCGCATCAACATGATTTATGAAGGCACCAACACCATTCAGTCGCTGGATCTGCTCGGCCGCAAGGTCCTGGGCAACAACGGCGCGACGCTCAAAAAGTTCGGCAAGCTGGTGGGCGCGCTGATCGCCGAGGAAGGCGTCAACGAGAAGATGGCCGAGTTCATCAATCCCCTGGCCTATCTGGCTGACCAGATGACCAAGTTCACGACCGAGCTCGGGTTCAAGGGGTTTCAGAATCCGGACGAGGTGGGCGCCGCTGCGGTGGACTACCTGCGCGTGGCTGGTCATCTGGTGTTTGGCTACTTCTGGGCCCGCATGGCGCAGGTGGCCCTGCGCGAGATCGCGGCGGGCAACAGCGACCAGTTCTACCTCGCCAAGCTGCAGACGGCGCGGTTTTACTTCGCCAAGCTGTTTCCGGAAACCGCTACCTTGATGCGCACGGCGCGTTCGGGCAGCCGCTCCCTGATGGATACCGACGCCGCGCTGGCTTGAAAATTCAAGCGTCTTTTAGTGCTGTAGCGCCCGTCAATCGGGCGCTAGAAGCTATTGTTTCAGGAGCGGCGCCAGGCTGGCCCAATCCGCTGTGAAGAAAGAACACCATGGCCCGTTTTACCGTTAGAAAAGTCGCTGTGCTGGGTGCTGGCGTGATGGGCGCGCAAATCGCTGCCCATCTGGTCAATCTCAAGGTTCCGGTGGTGCTGTTTGACCTGCCTGCCAAGGAGGGGCCGAAAAACGGCATCGTCATCAAGGCGATCGAGGGGCTCAAGAAGCTCAAGCCCGCGCCACTGGGCGTGCCGGAAGACGCCGCGCTGATACAGCAGGCCAACTACGAAGAACACATGGATGTTCTCAAGGGTTGCGACCTGATCATCGAGGCGATTGCCGAGCGCATGGACTGGAAGACCGAGCTGTATCACAAGATCGCGCCTTTCATTTCAGAAGGCGCCATCGTCGCGAGCAACACCTCGGGCCTGTCCATCACCACGCTCAGCCAGGCCCTGCCTGAAAGCATCAAGCCGCGTTTTTGCGGCATCCACTTCTTCAACCCGCCGCGCTATATGACGCTGGTCGAGCTGATCAACACGCCGACCACCGCGCCCAGGGTGCTGGACGACCTCGAAGCCTTTGTCACCAGCGCGCTCGGCAAGGGCGTGATACGCGCGCTTGACACGCCCAACTTCATCGCCAACCGCGTCGGTATCGCCGGCATGCTGGCCACGATGAAAGAGGCTGAGGCCTTTGGCCTGAGCTACGACGTGGTCGATGACCTGACGGGCAAAAAACTGGGCCGCGCCAGCTCGGCCACCTTCCGCACGGCCGACGTCGTAGGCCTGGACACCATGGCCCATGTGATCAAGACATTGCAGGACAACCTGGGGCCCGTGGGCAATGCCGGCAGCGGCAAGCTCGAAGACCCGTTTTCTGACATGTATGGCACGCCGCCCGTACTGGCCAGACTGCTGGAAGCCAAAAGCCTGGGCCAGAAGACCGGCGCCGGCTTTTATAAAAAGGTCGGGCGCGACATCCTGCGGCTGGATCCCGAAAGCATGGAATACGTGGCCGGCGGAGCCAAGGCCAACGAGGTCGTGGGCCGCATGCTGAAAAAGCCCGCCGGCGAGCGCCTCAAATTGCTGCGCGAAGCCGAAGGCTCCGAGGCGCGTTTCCTGTGGGCGATTTTGCGTGACCAGTTTCATTACGCCGCCGTACACCTCGAGAGCATTGCCGAAACCGCGCGCGATATCGACTTTGCGATGCGCTGGGGCTTTGGTGCAAGCCAAGGCCCGTTCGAGCTCTGGCAGCAAGCCGGCTGGCTGCAGGTGGCAAACTGGATCAAGGAAGATATAGACGCTGGCAAGGCGATTTCAAAGGCGCCGCTGCCGGACTGGGTTTTCAATGGCCCGGTAGCCGAGGCTGGTGGCGTGCACACGGCTGCTGGCTCATGGAGCGCATCGGCCAAAAAATTCATTGCGCGCCGCGACCTGCCGGTCTATGCGCGCCAGCATTTCCCTGAAGATGTGCTGGGCTCGGGTGCACCCTCATTTAAAACGGCAGGCACCACGGTCCATGAGGACGATGCCATCCGTCTCTGGACACTTGATGGCGCAGAAGCCGACGTGCTGATCGCCAGCATCAAGACCAAGATGCATGCCATCAGTCCTGGTGTGGCCGAAGGCCTGGCGAAGGGTGTTGAACTGGCCGAAAAAAGCTACAAGGGCCTGGTGATCTGGTCCAACGACGAGATGTTCTCTGCTGGCGCCGACCTTCAGGGCATGCTGCCGGCCTTCATGGCTGGCGGCGTCGCGATGATAGAAGGCATTGAAGCCGAGTTGCAGGGCGTCATGCTCAAGCTGCGCTATGCGACCGTGCCCGTGGTGTCTGCCGTGCGCGGTCTGGCGCTGGGTGGCGGTTGCGAGCTGGCGGTGTATTCGGCCAAGCGTGTGGCCGCCATGGAAAGCTATATCGGTCTGGTCGAAGTCGGTGTTGGTCTGGTGCCCGGTGCCGGTGGCCTGACCTACATTGCACGCCGCGCTGCAGAAAACGCCGCGAAGTCCACTGGCAAGGACCTGCTGCCGTTTTTAACCGAGGGTTTCACTGCAGCGGCCATGGCCAAGGTCGGCACCAGTGCCATCGAGAGCCGCAAGATCGGCTATCTGCTGGACAGCGACGTGATCGTGCCGAACAAGGACGAGCTGCTGTTTGTGGCGCTCAATGAAGCGCGCGCCATGTTCAACTCCGGCTACCGCGCACCGCACCAAAGGCTGTTCCCGGTGGCGGGTCGCGATGGCCTGGCCACCATCAAGGGCCAACTGGTCAATATGCGTGACGGCGGCTTCATCAGTGCGCATGACTTTCACATCGCGAGCCTGATCGCCCATGTGCTGTGCGGCGGAGATGTCGATGCCGGCACGCTGGTCAACGAAAGCTATTTGATGACGCTGGAGCGCAAGGCTTTTTGTTCCCTGCTCGAAAACCCCAAGACGCAGGAACGCATCATGGGCATGATGAGCACCGGCAAACCTATACGTAATTGATAAAGCTACTGCGTAGCCGTGATGCGTCGTTGCAGCCCAAGCCCAATCCTCACGTACCTGGAGTACGTTGCGGTTGTGCCCGGGCACCCGCGCCTAGCCTGACGGCTCCTCGCTACGCTTTCTCAATCACGTACCCATATTTTTTTAAATGACCAATCTACATTTACCGAATCGCCTGGAGCGCCAGCTTGAACGGCTGGACGAAGTGCCGGCTTTTGCGCGCACCTGGTTTCGCAGCGTGATACTGCGCCGCGCCGTGCCTTTTGCCGGTACGGCGGGGCTGCGCTTTATCGAGATGTCGCAGCAGCGCACTGAAGTGCGCATCGCCAACAGGCACAAGGTGCAAAACCATATCGAAGGCGTGCACGCTTCGGCCATGAACCTGCTGGCTGAAACCGCCACCGGCATGGTGGTGGGCATGAATGTGCGTGATGACTGCATCCCACTGGCCAAGGAGATGAAGATGGCGTTTAAAAAACGCGCCACCGGCTCCCTGCGCGCAGTGGCAACGCTGACGGCGGAGCAGATTGCACTCATGCAGGCCAGTGACAAGGGCGAAGTCAACGTGGCTGTGCTCGTAACTGACGAAGCTGGCGTTCACCCGGTTGAATGCGAATTTGTCTGGGCCTGGATTCCGTCCGGTCCGCGAAAAGCCAAAGAAATAACTGAAGAATCAAGGAGCTGACATCATGGCCAAACAAGTTCAGGAAGCCTACATCGTTGCCGCCACGCGCACTCCCATCGGGCGTTCGCACCGGGGGTTTTTCCGTAATACACGGCCCGATGAACTGCTGGTCAAGGCCTTGCAGGCTGCGTTGCGCCAGCTGCCCTCGCTGGATCCCAAAGCGATCGAAGACATTATTTGCGGCTGTGCGATTCCCGAAGGTCCGCAGGGTTTGAATATCGCGCGTATTGGCGCGGTGCTTGCCGGTTTGCCGACCAGTGTTGGCGGCATCACGGTCAACCGTTTCTGTGCATCGGGCCTGTCTGCGATCCAGATGGCAGCCGACCGGATTCGCGTGGGTGAGGCCGATGTGATGATTGCCGCAGGCGTCGAGAGCATGAGCATGGTGCCCATGTCGGGCAACTCACCTTCACTGTCGCCTGCCATGTTTGCCAATGACGAAAACATCGGCATTGCCTATGGCATGGGGCTGACCGCAGAAAAGGTCGCCCAGCAGTGGAAGATCTCGCGCGAGGCGCAAGACCAGTTTGCCTATGCCTCCCACATGAAGGCGCTTAAAGCCCAGCAGGCGGGCGAGTTCACCGCTGAAATCACGCCAGTCGAGGTGACCGATCGCAGCGCCGATCTTGAATCCGGCGAGGTCATTGCCAAGACCCGGACTGTGAGCCTGGATGAAGGCGCGCGACCCGACACCAGCGTAGAAGGCCTGTCCAAGCTCAAGACGGTGTTTGCAGCGCGTGGCTCGGTCACAGCTGGCAACAGCTCGCAAACTTCTGACGGCGCCGGGGCCTTGGTTCTGGCGAGCGAAAAAGCGGTCAAGGAATTTGGCCTCAAGCCGCTGGCCCGCTTTGTCAGCTACGCCGCCAAGGGCGTGCCGCCGCAGATCATGGGTATTGGGCCGATCGAGGCCATTCCTGCGGCACTGCGCTATGCAGGCATCAGGCAGGATGACATCGACTGGTACGAACTCAATGAAGCGTTTGCGGCGCAATCACTTGCGGTCATCAACACGCTGGGCCTGGATGCGGCTAAGGTCAACCCCATGGGTGGCGCAATCGCGCTGGGCCATCCGCTTGGCGCGACCGGTGCGATTCGTGCAGCGACCGTGATCCACGCGCTGCACCGGCATCAGCTCAAGTACGGCATGGTCACGATGTGCGTTGGCATGGGGCAGGGCGCAGCAGGCATCTTTGAGCGTGTCTAAGGCGTAAGCTGCTGCTTGGCTTGGCTCGGCAATATGCAGGCCGAAAGCCAGGCGCTGGTTTCAACCGAGGAATAATCGGCGATCTAAACGCGGGGAGCTGCAAGCTCTAAATTTCGGAGAACCCATGACCACATTGCCCCACAATCCTGAAATTCTGACGCACACCGATGCCGGTGTGATGACGCTCACGATCAACCGCCTGGATCGAAAAAACGCCATCACCTCCCACATGTATGCCGCCATGGCCGAAGCACTTGAGGCTGCCAACGTTGACGCCGAGGTGCATGTGCTTGTAATTCAAGGGCATGAAAGCATCTTTTCGGCTGGCAACGACATCAGTGATTTCTTGAACCAGCCGCCCGCGACTGCGGATGCACCGGTGTTCAGGTTTTTACGCGCCATCAGCAGCTTTGCCAAGCCGATAGTGGCAGCGGTCTGCGGACCAGCCGTCGGCATAGGCACCACGCTGCTCTTGCACTGCGACCTGATTTACGCCGGAGACAACGCGGCCTTTTCGCTGCCTTTCGTCAATCTGGGGCTGTGCCCCGAGGCCGCGTCAAGCTTGCTGGTGCCGCAGCTCATGGGTTATCCGCGCGCGGCCGAAGTCCTGCTGCTGGGCGAGCCTTTTATGGCTGAGACCGCACTGGAAATGGGCTTGATCAACCGCATCGTGCCTCCCGCTGAGGCCAATGCACTGGCGCAGCGACAGGCGCAAAAGCTGGCCGCCAAGCCGCTGTCGTCGCTCATGGAGACCAAGCGGCTGATGAAAAAAGGCAACGCCAGCATGGTCGCCGAGCGCATGTCTGAAGAAGGCGTGAGCTTTGGTCGCATGCTGCAGGCACCGGCCGCGCGAGAAGCCTTCAGCGCATTCATGGAAAAACGTAAACCGGATTTTTCTGCGCTTTAAGCGCATAAGCGTGCCGGGGTGCCCTGTCCCTGACTGCTCGGAATCCCTGATTGACGGCAGCAAGCCGAAGTCTTCATAGTCGCTGGGACTCGAGCGGCCTTCCATCCTGGTTGTCGCATCGTGACGACAACACCAAAGACAGGAGCAAGACCATGACTGATCGCCGAGTTTTTCTGGCTGCGGGTATGACATTCCTGGACGCGAGCCTGACCGGCTGCGCCGGCCTGGCGCACGACAGCGGCTGGATCACGCTGGTTGAGGGCAGGGAAATGACCAACCTTAACGACTGGACCCAGCTGGGTCAAGGCGGCTGGAGTTTTGTCGATGGCAGCTTGCAAGGCAAAAACGGCAAGGCGGGCTATCTGGTGTCCAAAGACAGCTACACCGACTTTGAAATTCGGGCAGAGTTTTGGGCCGATGAAGACGCCAACAGTGGCATCTTTATTCGCTGCAGTGACCGCAACAAGGTGGGCGCTGACAACGCCTACGAAGTCAATATCTTCGACAAACGCCCTGACCCCAGCTACGGGACGGGTGCGATTGTGGATGTCGTCAAGGTCGCCCAGCCGGCGCCCAGGGCGGCGAATCGCTGGAACACCTTTGAGATCACGGCGCTTGGTGACCGGCTGACGGTGCGGCTCAATGGGCAGCAGACAGCGGATGCCCGCGACAGCAAGTACCGCAGCGGCCCGGTAGCGCTTCAATCGGCGGCAGGTACCATTCGCTTTCGCAAGGTTCAGATCCGGCGCTTGTAGCCGTTTCTTGCTTGCAGTTTCACCGTTGCGCCGTTCAGGCCGGTTCGCGGAACAGGGTGTGTATGGCGCTGCGAAGCCAGATGTGGGCCGGATCCTTGTGAAAGCTCCGATGCCAGAACTGGTGCACGTCAATCACGGGTGATTTGGTCGGCGTCTCGACAATCCGGACCGCGCCATGCTGCACACAAAATTCTGCCAGGTCGCGCGGCACGGTGGCCACGAGGTCTGAGCTTTCCACGATGGGCAGCACGCTCATGAAGTGCGAGACTTCGACCAGCACCCGGCGCTTGAGGCCGCGTTTGTGCAGGTACTGCTCAAACACATGCTCGCGGCCGTCTGGCCTGACCACCGCATGGGATGCAGCGAGAAACTGCGGCAAGCTCATGCTTGCGCCAATCGTCGGGTGCTCGCTGCGCACCAGGCAGACATGGGCATTGCGAAACAGTTTTTGCCGGAAGAAGCCGGCTTTCTGCAAATCCGGAAAATAACCCAAGGCCAGCTCGGCTGCACCTGACTGCAGGCTTTCCGATGCAGCGTTTCTCGGCATGGCGAGCGTCTTGATATTGGTATTCGGCGCCTGACTGGCCAGACAGCTGAGGATGCGCGGCACAAAATTGACTTCGCCAATGTCGGGCGTCACGATGGTGAAGGTTCTCTGCGAGACAGCTGCGTCAAAGGTGGCGCGCTGAAGAATCTCTGTTTTCACAGTTTGAACCACACGCTGAACCGGTGCGCTGAGTTCCACGGCGCGCGGCGTGGGCCGCATTTCCGGGCCTGCCCTGACAAATAGCGGGTCGTCAAAAATGCCGCGCAGACGCGCAACCGCCGCGCTCATGGCGGGCTGGCTGAGCTTGAGCGCCTCGCCGGCACGCGTCACGCTTTTGTGCGCCATCATGGCGTCAAAGACCACCAGCAAGTTGAGATCGACAGATCGGATATCCATTCCGTGGATTCTATCTATCCATGGAATTGACTGGATGAATGGTTGCCTGAAGCCTAGACTGCGTCAAGCCGCACTTTGGCCAGCCTGAAATGGCTGAGCGCTGACAGTACAAAAAGCGACAGGACGAGACAAGACATATGAAAAATACGGCTTTCCAAGCGACTGCTCGGCGCCAAGGCGCCACGCCTCCGTGTGCATTTTTGAGTGCTGGCTGAGATGGCATCTTTGCGCTGCACTTGCGGAGTTGACACACATGCCCACGTGATTCCTGCGGAGTTCCCGCACTACATGGGCTCCAGCGTTCCTGCCGATTGGCCGTCTATGGCGCTGGCCCATGAATGTCACAGGCACGTGATGATTTCAGGCAAGGTCTATCGCACGGTGTCTGACCGTTGCTGGAATGTGGGCAAACGGCTGGCTGATTTTTCGGCCATGGGTATTTCGCTTCAGGTGATCTCGCCGATGCCGGAGTTGCTGTCCTACTGGTTGAACGCGTCGGCTGCGCAGCTGCTGCTGCGCTACCTCAATGATCAGATCGCCGCGATGGTGGCGCAGTCCGGCGGTCAGCTCATGGGCCTCGGTGCGGTGCCCTTGCAGGACCTTGACCTGGCGATTGCAGAACTTGAATATGTGGTCAAAGTGCTTGGTTTTCCTGGTGTTGAGATTGGCAGCAACATCAATGGCCGACCAGTTGGCGCACCAGAATTCGATCCTTTTTTCGAGGCATGCGAGGCGCTGGGGGCCTGCGTTTTTGTACACGCCCTGCGGCCTGCCGGCATGGAGCGCCTGATCGGTCCGCCACCCCTGCAGCAGGTTCTGGCCTACCCTGGGGATGTGGGGCTGGCTGCCGCATCAGTGTTGACCAGCAATCTGATCGAGCGGCGACCCGGCTTGCGGATTGCGTTCAGCCATGGCGGCGGCACCCTGGCCTCACTGCTGCCGCGACTGCAGCAGGGCTGGACAGTGTTTCCTGCGCTCAAGGAAAGCATCAACACATCGCCGCGTGAGCAGGCGCGCAAACTGTTTTATGACACCCTGGTCTTTGATGCGCCTACCTTGCAACACCTGGTCGCGCTTTTTGGGTCGACACAGTTGATGATGGGCACGGATTACCCGTTCAACTTTCATGACCATCAACCGGTCGGCAGTATTGACGCGGCGGGCTTTGACGAGCAGACGCGCCGCTTGCTGCTTGAAGGCAACGCCAGGCGCTTTTTAGGAGCAAGCCATGAACTTTCCTGAAACTCCAGCAGCGAGCACGCGCCGGTCAGTGCTTCGCTGGATCGCCATGCTGGCAGCTGGGGTGACGGCTTCTGGCTGGTCACAAACCGGAAGTAGCTATCCACAGCGACCCGTCAAGCTGATCGTGCCCAACGCACCTGGCAGTTCCGTGGACACCATCAGCCGCCTGGTGGCCAACTTTCTCGCGCCAGCTCTTGGCCAGGCATTGGTTGTCGATAACAAGGCCGGTGCGGCTGGCGCCGTGGGTATAGACGCGGGCAAGAGTGCGGCCCCGGATGGCTACACCCTGATCGCTGCCTCGAGCAGTTCCATCACCGTTGCGCCCTTGCTCCAGAAGGCTGTGACATACGCGCCGCTGACAGACTTTGACTTTGTGTCATTGTTGGCGGTGCTGCCTAACGTGCTGGTGTGCAACACAACCCTACCTGTCAACAGCGTTGCTGAATTTGTGGCCTATGCCAAGGCGCAAGGTGGGCGACTCAACATGGCCTCGGCCGGCCCTGGCTCGGTGAGTCACCTTGCAGGCGTGGCGCTGGCATCGGCCGCCGGCTTTGAATCGCTGCACGTGCCTTACAAAGGTGGCAGTCAGTCTGTGGCCTCGGTGGTGTCCGGTGAGACGCACTGGACGCTTACCCCCGCGCCGGCAGCCCTGAGCCTTGTCAAGGGCGGGCGTCTCAAGGCCCTTGGGCACAGCATGGCCAGAGGCGTCCAGCCGCTGGGCAATCTGCCCTCTATTGCTGAAACTGTTGCTGGTTTCGAATTCACCAGCTGGATAGGCTTGATGGCGCCAAAAGGTTTGCCGCCGCAGGTGGCGGACCAGCTGCGGCGCAGCCTGGCCACGGTATTGCAACAGACCGCGTTGCGCGACGAATTTGCGCTGCATGGCGCGGTGCCAAGCAGCAGTACGGGCGAAGTCTTTCGCGACTTTGTCGCCCGCGATATTGAACAAAACCGCAAGGCCATCCGCATGGCCGGCGTACAACCGGAGTAAAGAAAATGCCAGCTGATACAGCACACACTTCTGCGTTTCTCGTCAGCGCGCTGCGCAGCGTTGAGATTGGCCTGCCGGACCTTGCGGCAGCGGAAGATTTTTTTGTAAATACCTGGAAGCTCACGGTTGCTGCGCGCACAGGCGATGTGGTGTATCTGCGCGGCACTGGTGCCGACCATCATCTGCTGGCATTGCGGTCCAGTGCAACACCCGTGCTTCATTCCGTGACCTTGCGTGCAAGGTCGGCGCAGGCGCTGGACCAGCTGGCGCAAAACACCTTGCTGCATGGCGGTTCGGTGCTGTCGGTGCGGGCGCCGGTGACAGAGCCCGGCGGTGGAGAAGCCGTGACCATACGTGACCCGCAGGGCCGCATCCTGCGCTTTGTGCATGGTGACACGCTGCATGCGGACACTGAGATCAGCGAGGACAAGCCCATACGCCTGGCCCACGCCGTCATGAACAGCCATGATGTGGCGGCCGGCCTGCCTTTTTATGAAAAGGCTTTGGGCCTGCGCCTGTCAGACCGTACCCGCATCATGGCTTTCATGCGTATTCCGCAGCCGGCCACGGGCGATCACCACAGCCTTGCGCTCGCCGATGCAGATAACGACTGCCTGAACCACATTGCATTTGTCATGCCGGATTTGGACGCGGTGATGCGTGGTGGTGGCCGCATGAAGGACGCGGGCTATGCCATCGAATGGGGCCCTGGCCGCCACGGTCCCGGCGACAACGCCTTCAACTATTTTGTCGGACCGGCCGGATTTGTCATTGAATACACCTGCGATGTGGAGCAGGTCGATGACAGCTACCTGGTGGGTCAGCCCGATGACTGGAAGTGGCCGCCTGGTCGAGTTGATCAATGGGGTATTTCCGCCCCGCCATCTGCGCGGCTCAAGGACGCGCAAAAGCAGATTTCCTTTGTGCAGAGTTTTGAGGTTTGAGCATGGATGCCGTATTTGATGTTGCTGTGGTTGGTTTTGGTCCAAGTGGTGCAGTCGCTGCCGGCTTGCTTGGCGGCTACGGCCTGAGCACCTTTGTCTGCGATCGCGCGCATGAGGTGTATGACAAGCCCCGAGCGATTGCGCTCGACCATGAGATCCTGCG
>CANEXF010000034.1 GCA_947443645.1 Comamonadaceae bacterium
AAAGTCGCTCTAGCGCCCGTTTAACGGGCGCTAGCAGCTCCTGATTCTGTAGCAAACGTGCCGTCTCAGGCGAACAGGTTCTTGTACTGATCGCGCAGCAAGTTCTTCTGGACTTTACCCATGGTGTTGCGCGGCAGCGCATTGACCACATAGCATTGCTTGGGAATCTTGAAATTGGCCAGTTTGCCCTTGAGTGCCGTGACCATCTTGGCCGCGTCCAGCGTGACGCCCGGCTTGGCAATCACGATCGCGACGCCGACCTCGCCAAAGTCGGGATGCGGCACACCCACCAGCGCGCTCTCGGCCACGCCCGGCATGTCGTTGATATAGCCTTCAATCTCGGCCGGGTAGACGTTGTAGCCGCCGCTGATGATCAGGTCCTTGCTGCGACCCACGATGGTGATGTAGCCGCGTTCATCGATCTTGCCGACATCGCCAGTCTTGAAATAGCCGTCGGCTGTGAATTCTTCCTTTGTTTTTTCAGGCATGCGCCAGTAGCCCTTGAACACATTCGGACCCTTGACCTGAATGCCGCCGATCTCGCCCACCGGCATGGCCTGGCCATCGTCGCCCTGCACCCGCAGGCTTACCCCGGGCAGCGCAAAGCCGACAGTGCCGCCACGTCGCTCACCACCCTGGTAGGGGTTGGACGTCAACATGGCGGTTTCCGACATGCCGTAACGCTCCAAAATGGTGTGCCCGGTGCGTTGCTGCCATTCGTTGAAGGTTTCTATCAGCAAGGGCGCAGAACCCGCGATGAAAAGCCGCATGTTGCGGCAGGCTTTTTTGTCCAGTCCGGGCTCGGCCAGCAGGCGCACATACAGCGTCGGAACGCCCATGAAAACGGTCGCCTCGGGCAGCTTTTTTACAACCAGCTTGGGATCAAACTTGGACAACCAGATCATCTTGCTGCCATTGATCAGCGCACCATGCAGCGCAACAAACAGCCCATGCACGTGAAAAATCGGCAAGGCGTGTATCAGCACATCGCCTTTTTTCCAAGCCCAATAATCCTTGAGAACCAGCGCGTTGCTCAGCATGTTTTCATGCGTCAGCATGGCGCCCTTGCTACGCCCTGTGGTGCCACTGGTGTAGAGAATAGCTGCCAGATCGTCGGCCTTCATGACCGCCACCTCGTGCTGGTCGCTGCAATGCGCGGCGCGTGTCAGCAATGAACCACTGCGGTCATCATCGAGCGTGAAAACGTTTTGCGTGCCGGCCTTGAAGGCGATTTTGCTGACCCAACCGAAGTTCTTGCTGGAGCACACCACCACGGCAGGCTCGGCATTGCTTATGAAGTACTCAATTTCAGCGCTTTGATAGGCCGTGTTGAGCGGCAAGAACACATAGCCTGCACGCAAGGTGGCCAGGTACAGCATCATGGCTTCAACCGACTTTTCAACCTGCACCGCAACGCGGGCACCTGCCGGCAGCTTCAGCGACTTGAGCAAATTGGCCATCATGGCCGTGCCGCGCTCCAGGTCGCGCCAGGAATAGTTCAAGCCGTTGTCGGTCTCGACCGCTACCGCGTCCAGATCAGCAGGAAAGGCGGCGCGCAGCGCTGCAAAGAGGTTATGGTTTTTCATGGGTCAGACGTTCGCAAAGACTAAAAATCAGGAAATAGAAAAATCGAAGGCTAAAAAAAACAGGCCCGCAACACGCTGCGCGGACCAAGGTCCATGCCTGCACAAAGGCAAGGCAGCTACCATCAGTCGAGCTTGGCGCCCGAGACTTTCACGACCGCCGCCCAGCGCTTGATCTCGGAGCTCACAAAGCTGCCAAATTGCTGGGGCGTCAGGGTACCAAACTCTGCGCCATTGCTGGCCCAGACCGCCTTGAGCTCCTCGGTCGCGGCGGCCTTGCGCAGCTCTTCAACAATGCGCGTCTGGATATCTACCGGCGTGCCCTTGGGCGCCCACATGCCGTACCAGGTGGTCACGGTGTAATCGGGCAGCCCGAGCTCGGCGGCGCAAGGCACATCCGGAAAGGCTGGATTGCGCTTGCCGCCAGACACCATCAAGGCCTTGATGCGGCCACCCTTGATGTGCGCAGCCGATGAGCCCAGACCATCAAACATCATGTCCACATTGCCGGAAATCAGATCCTGCAACGCCGGGCCCGCACCGCGATAAGGGATGTGCGTGATGAAGGTATGCGTCTGCTGCTTGAACAGCTCGCCCGCCAGGTGGTGCGAGGTGCCCGCGCCGGCCGAGCCGTAGTTGAGCTTGCCGGGGTTTTTGCGCACGAACTCGATGAAGGTCTTGAAGTTCTGCGCATCCACCCGCTTGGGGTTGACCACCAGCACCTGCGGCACGTTGGCGATCAGCGCGAGGGGCACAAAGTCTTTCTCAAGGTCGTAGTCAAGCTTGGGATACATGGACGGCGCAATCGTGTGATGCACCGCGCCCATGAACAGGTTGTAGCCGTCCGGCGCGGCTTTGGCCGCAATGCTGGCCCCAAGCGTGCCACCGGCACCACCCCGGTTATCGATGATCAGTTGCTTACCAGTGAGTTTCGCGAACTGGCCAGACAGTGGCCTGGCAAATGCATCGGTTCCACCGCCTGCAGGAAACGGCACGATGACTGTCACCGGCTTTGTCGGCCAGGCCGACTGCGCGTAGCTGCCGAGCGACAGCATGGCCAGGCCCGCTGCGGCGGTTCGCAATACATCGCGTCGGTCAGCCTTGGTTGCAAGCTTGAAAGTCATGTTTGTCTCCTGTCGTTATTGAATCTGCATCCGCACTCATCACTGATGAAAGCACAGCGTCAAATGTACAAAGCTTCTATCTCGCCCGAAACCGGGATTTTCCCCTGCGCCAGCATGATGCGGTGTTTGTCCAGCCGCCTGAGATCGTAAAGATAGTTGACCATCAGGCCAAAGGACTGCTTGAGCCCTTTGGCCGATGGGTCACCAGCCCAGTTGAGCCGCTCGACACGGGCGCCGTTGCCCAGATGAAACCGCGCCACCGCATCGGCCGGTTTGCCGTCGTCCTGCGCCTGCCCCAGGTAATGCGCAGCGCAGCGTAGCAGCATCTGGCGCACCGGCGACTTCTCGGGCAGCGCCAGTGGCGCGTCCACGGCTCCCAAAAAATGCCCTGCCGTGGGCGGCTCAAAGCCAACCGCCCGACCCAAAACGCTGAGCGATTTTTCATCGAGCCTGGCCAACATCGCGCCCGCATTTTTATTGAGCCAGCTGCGAAAGCCCGGAATCGGCGACAGCGTCGCGAAGGTCTTGAGCTTGGGGAACTCCTCCTTGAGCGTCTCCACCACGCGCTTGATCAGCGAATCACCAAAGCTCACGCCACGCAGCCCCGCTTGGGTGTTGCTGATGGAGTAAAAAATCGCCGTGGTGGCCTTGCTCAGGTCGTCGGCAGCCGCTGATTCATCAAGCAGTGGCGTGATGCAGTGAGCAATCGAGTCCAGTAGCGCGACTTCGACAAAAATCAATGGCTCGTCTGGCAGGCGCGGGTGGAAAAAGCCATAGCAACGACGGTCTGAGTCGAGCCGGTTTTTCACGTCGGCCCAGCTCTTGATGTCGTGCACGGCCTCGTACTTGATGAGCTTTTCAATCAGCGATGCGGGCGAGTCCCAGCTGATGCGGCGCAGCTCCAGAAAGCCCACGTCAAACCAGGTCGAGAACATGTACTCCATCTCGACATCCAGCGCCTGCAAGCGCTTGTCGGCCTTGAGATGCGGCAGCATGTCGGCGCGCATTTCGACCAGAAAGCGTATGCCTTCAGGAAAAGCGCTGAAGCGCTGCAGCAAACGGCGACGCGGCGAGACCGTGGCGCGGCGGTAGCGTACTTCAGCCACGGCTTCGTCGGGCGTGCCAACAGCGGCGGCAAACTGCGCTTGCGCGAGCTTGACTTTTTGCGCGTCAGCGACGAACTGCTCGCTCATCAGCAGCCACATGTCGCGGCGCTCGTTTGGCGAGGCATTGGCATACCAGCCGGCCACGCCTTTGGCACGACGCCCGCCTTCTACCTCGCTGACCTGCGGATCGACAATTGCCTTGAGCTCTTCCAGCGTACGGCGAAGTACCCGGGGCGAGAGCGCCTCTTCCTTTTGGCGCAGCGTGGCGTTGAGCCGCTCACGCGTAGAGCGCCCTGCCGGCAAGCCATCGGCCGCAGCCGTATTTGCTACTTTTTTAGGAGCTGCTTGCGCGCCATCGGCGAGCGCCGCAGGCACTTTTAGTATTTTTTTGTCGCCGGCCAGACGCGACACGCTGCGGTTGAGCCAGTCGGTCGCGCTCATGATGCCAACCTCGAGCGCTGGCTGCGCGCCAGCTCGCGCAGCGCTTCACGCTGACGCACGATGTGGGTGCGCATGGCAGCCTCAGCGCCTTCGCTGTCACGGCTTTTGAGCGCTGCAAAAACGCTCATGTGTTCTGACAGGCTTTGCGCCAGCCGGCCCGGCGCGTGCAGCTGCTGCAGCCTGGCCAGCTTGACCATTTTGCGCAGGTCGGCGATCGTCTGCGCCAGCCAGCGGTTGTCGGCCAGCAAAATGATGGCCTCGTGGATGGCAAAGTTGGCGTCGTAGTAGTCATTGATGCGGCCTGCCCTGGCATGGCTGTTCAGGCGCTGGTGCAAGGTCTCCAGCTCCGCCAGATCGGCATCGCTCGCGTTGCGTGCGGCCTCAAACGCGCAGCGCCCCTCAAGCAGCGCGATCACGGGAAAAATGTCGTCCAGGTCCTGCTCGGTCACCTCGCTGACAAAGCAGCCACGCCGCGGCTCATGGCGCAGCAGCCCTTCCGAGGTCAGCACCTTGAGCGCCTCGCGTAGCGGCGTGCGGGAAATCTCTAGCCTCGCGCACAAGGCCACCTCGTCAAGAAAGCTGCCGGGCGCCAGCGTGCCGGCGAAAATCTGCGCGCGCAGGGTGCTGGCGACTTCCTGATGCAGTGAGTTTTGAACAAGGCGCATGGTGCGGACCGGTTGATGCGGGGTTGATACAGGTTTGTGGATGTCAGGTGGCCAGCAAATGAGATCCAAGAGTCAAACATTACCATTGGAAGGCCCATGTTATTTCAGGTAATTACCCGTAATTATGTGAAATAACAACACCTGACAGGCTGTTGCCCTCACCCGCTGGCTGGCCGCCCTCTTACGACTAAAACGCCTTGTCAGCCTTGAATGCCTTGAACACCTCTGAGGCCACTGGCCGGCTACCCCGTTCTGTTTGCCGCCGCAGCGCACCCATCAAGGAATGGCCTTACTCAAACAGCGTCTCAAAACCATCCGGCGGTTCAAACAGCTTGTTGCGGTAGCGCAGCCGCGTGGGCCCGGGCATCGCTCTTTCCCTGACCGGATGCGCGGCGTCACCTGGGTAACAAATCACCCGCGTGCCGTCCATGTCCATAGGGTGCGGCAAGATGACCGGTGGCAATCGGCAGCGCGCCTCTGCCATGACAGCCTGCACACTGGCAAAGCGCGAGAGGTGGGCCAGCGTCATGATTTGCGGCGGCGCCATTTCAATCAGGCCGTCGCGGTGCTGCTCCAGCGCCGCTCTTGGTTTGAGCCAGACGCTTTCGGTCGCTTCAAAGTTGTCGTGCACGGCGACCTGGCCGGTCGGCACGGCGGCGACAAAAAAGCGGGTGTCAAAGCGCTTGTTCATCACCGAGGGGCTGACGGGTGTGATCCAGCGCGACCAGGGCGCGAGGCTGCGAGTTTGCAGGCGCAGCCCCAACTGGGCCAGCACGGCGGAAAATGCAGCACCTTCGCGCAGCAGGGCCGCGGCCTGCGCCACCTGTGGGACGGTCGCGCCTTCGGCAAACAAAATACCGGACTCTTCGAACACCTCACGCAGCGCGGCAACGTACAGGCCGGCGGCCGTCGGCGCATCAATGTCTGACTCGTTGAGCGCGCTGTGCAAGTCAGCCAGCGGCTGGTCGAGGTGCCTGGCGGTGTCGAGCTCGGCGTCCAGTTGATCGACCTTGCCACCGGGAAATACAAACACGCCGCCCAGTACCTGGGATTTAAGGTGGCGCCGAATTAAAAAGACTTCAAGACCCTGGTCCTCAGCCATGCCATCGCGCAGCATGATGACCGTGGCTGCAGAGCGTGGCGGGCCGGTGACGAGGTCGCTATTGAGTTCCATCTACAAGCTTTAAAAATCCCCGGTTCCGCCGCTGGCCAGGCTCTCGAACTTGGTGATGCGGTTAATGAACGCGAGCTTGACCGTGCCGGTCGGGCCGTTACGCTGCTTGCTGATGATGACTTCGGCCACACCCGGCTCCTTGCAGGCTTCCTTGGTGTAGTACTCATCGCGGTAAATGAACATGATGATGTCCGCGTCCTGCTCGATCGCGCCGGACTCGCGCAAGTCACTCATCATGGGGCGTTTGTCGGTGCGTGACTCAACGCCGCGGCTTAACTGCGACAGCGCAATCACCGGGCATTGCAGTTCCTTGGCCAGCATTTTCAGGCCGCGTGAAATCTCGCCGACGGCAGTGGCGCGGTTTTCGTCGGCCATGCCGGTGGACACACTCATCAGCTGCAAATAGTCGACAACGATCAGGCCGAGCTTGCCGCATTGCTTGGCCAAGCGGCGGGCGTTGGCACGCAGCTCGCTGACTGTCAGGCCTGGCGTCTCGTCAATGTGCAGTGACACCGTGCGCAGCTTTTCAATTGCTTCGGTCAGGCGAGGCCACTCTTCGTCTGTCAGTGCGCCTGTGCGCAAGTGGGTCTGGTCGATACGGCCAATCGAGCCGACGATACGCACGGCGAGCTGGGATGCACCCATCTCCATGGAGAACACCGCCACCGGCAGGCCTTCATGCAGCGCAACGTGCTCGGCGATGTTGATGGCCAGCGCCGTTTTGCCCATGGACGGACGCGCCGCCAGAATCACCAGATCGCCGGCCTGAAAGCCAGAGGTCATGCGGTCCAGATCATAAAAACCAGTCGGCACGCCGGTGACGTCCTGCGGGTTCTCGGCCATCTCGGTGACGCGGTCCAGCAGGTTGACGACCAGCGTGTCCATGCTCTGGAAGCCGTCCTTGTTGCGCGAGCCCTGCTCCCCAATCTTGAAAATCTTCTGCTCGGCTTCGTCCAGGATGGTGGCGACGTCCTTGCCCTGCGGATTGAAGGCGTTGGTGGAAATCTCGTCACTCGCGGCAACCAGCTTGCGCAAGATGGAGCGCTCGCGCACGATCTCGGCATAGCGGCGGATGTTGCCGGCGCTGGGCACATACTGGGCCAGCGAGTTGAGGTAGCTCAGGCCCCCAACTTCATCGGCCTTGCCCTGGTTTTGCAGGTGCTCGTAGACCGTGATGACGTCGGCCGGCTTGCTGGCATTGATCAGGCTCGCGATAGCCGCGTAAATCAGCTTGTGCTCGGCGCGGTAAAAGTCCGGGTCCAGCAGCAGGTCACCGACGCGGTCCCAGGCGCTGTTGTCCAGCAACAGGCCACCGAGCACGCTGGACTCACCTTCAATCGAATGCGGCGGAATGCGCAGCTGCGCAATCTGGCGGTCCGCGCTGTGGCGGGAGTCATCAAAGCTGGAAAGTACTGCAGACATGGATTTCCTGGGGAAGTGCTAGATGGTACGTCGGCATTGCGGGCATTCCTTGCACAAGGCTGTGAATAACTTGGGGAAATGCGGTGGGAATGCAATGCGAAGTTGTGCACAAGATGGTAAAACGACCATCCATGAAAAAAGCCGCTCAAAGAGCGGCTTTTTTGGGAAGCAGTGAAGTGCTTACGCAGTTTCGCCGTAGACGGTCACAGTGATGTCAACCAGCACATCGGTGTGCAGGGCAACGCTCACGGCGTGGTCGCCAGTGGTTTTCAAAGGGCCGAGTGGCAAACGGATTTGCGCTTTGGCAACCGGGAAGCCTTGCTTGGTCAGTTCAGCGGAAATGTCATGGTTGGTCACGGAACCAAACAGACGACCGTCAACACCAGCTTTTTGCGTCAGCTTGATGGTCGTGCCACCGAGCTTGGCGCCCTGGGCTTGCATTTCGGCAAGCTTGGCGGCCGCGGCTTTTTCGAGTTCGACGCGCTTGGCTTCGAATTCGGCCTTGTTGGCTTCCGTGGCGCGGCGAGCGCGGCCAGATGGAATCAGGAAGTTACGTGCGTAGCCGTCTTTGACTTTGACGACTTCGCCGAGGGCGCCGAGGTTAACGACTTTGTCGAGCAGAATAATTTGCATGGTCGTGGTCCTTACAGGCTACGGTGCTGGTCGCTGTAAGGCAGCATCGCGAGGAAGCGAGCGCGCTTGACGGCGGTGTTGATCTGACGCTGGAAAATCGCGCGGGTGCCGGTCAGGCGTGCGGGAATGATCTTGCCATTTTCAGAAACGAAATCACGCAGGGTGTCGATATCTTTGTAGTCGATTTCTTCAACGCCAGCGGCTGTGAAGCGGCAAAAACGCTTGCGCTTGAACAGCAGTGATTGGGTATTGCGCTTGGGGCGCTTGTCTTTATTGAAACGTTTTGGTCCGGGCATGATGGACTCCTTAAATGATGTTCAGTACTTGATCAGGATTCGGTTAAGAAGGCTGAGCTATGGCTTGAATATGAAAAACGATGCTTTTGCTTGTACGCGCATTGATCAGAAAACCGGTGAACAGCTGGGGTTTGCCTAATTCGATCTGGCCGGCTTGTTCAGCCAACCCACCAAAAGCAACCGCCCTGACTGTCAGCTTGACCTGTCTGGGACTGCCACCTTCAACAATTTCGGACTCGTGTTCGAGCACCAGGTTGAGAGCAGGGATTCCAGCGGGCGTGTAGCGAAGAGGACTGGCCTCAGCGATACGCGCAGTCAGCTTGACCGTATTCAATGATTAGCTGGCCGCGTATTCTGCTTGCTGGGTCTTGCGCGCTTCTTCGCGTTCGACGTTGCGCATCATCAGGGATGGGCCGGTTTCGGCTTTCTTCTTAACAACGGTCAGATGGCGCAGCACGGCATCGTTGAACTTGAACGCGTGTTCAATTTCTTCCATCACGGCCTGGCTGGCTTCGATGTTGATGCAGAGGTAGTGGGCTTTAGCCAGTTTCTGGATCAGGTACACCAGCTGGCGACGGCCCCAATCTTCCACACGATGCACTTTTCCACCGCCGGCGGTAATCATGCCCTTGTAACGTTCCAGCATGGCTGGGACTTGTTCGCTTTGATCCGGGTGGATCAGCAAAACGATCTCGTAGTGACGCATAAACTCTCCTTTTGGGTTGATAAAAGCTGCCCCAGCGTCTGGTAGGGTGCAGCAAGGCGAAGCCCATGAGTATAGCACCCCCACGGTTGCTCACTGCGTGAGCGCCCTGCCCCCCGAGGGGGCCGCCCGCCTGTGGCCCGGCGAAGCCGGTTCCACGGCTTGAACTTGCATGCTCTCCGTTCTTGGCCAAGTGAGATTTTTCAGGCCTCCAGACGTAGCGGGGTTTTCGCAAGCAGGGGCCGCGGGACTGGCTTTGCCAGACCGCAGGCGCAGCGGCCCCCTCGGGGGGCAGCGAACCACACGCAGTGGGGAGCGTGGGGCTAAAGTGATTTTCGATCGGGTTGACGTATGTAGTCCACCAGATCGTCAGACGCCCTGCTGGGCGGAGGCGTGAGTAGACTGACCAGTAGCATGACAGCAAAACCGACCGGCACGCCAAAAACACCGGCGGAAATCGGCTCTATCCCCACCACAGCTGAACCGGCGAATGGATGCCAAAAGTCGCGCGCAGCCAAGGCTGGTTGCACAGCATGTAGTAAAAAGTCACGCCCAGGCCGGCCACCATGCCCAGGGCTGCAGCGGTTCCTGTGGCGCGCTTCCAGAAAATACCCAGGCTGAGCGCTGGGAAAAACGAGGCGGCGGCAAAAGAAAAAGCCGCAGCCACCAGGAACAGGATATCTGCCGGCTTTTGCGCCGCCACATAGGCCGCAGACAGCGCCACGATCAGCAGCAATATCTTGGACACGGTGACGCGGCTCACGGTGGAAGCCTGCGGGTCTATCATTTTGTAATAAAGGTCATGGCCCAGTGCATTGGCAATGGTCAGCAGCAAACCATCGGCGGTTGACAGCGCCGCCGCCAGTCCACCGGCGGCCACAAGACCTGAGACCACATAGGGCAGACCGGCCAGCTCGGGTGTCAGCAACACAATGATGTCGCCGTTTATAGAGAGTTCATTGAGCTGCAGCACATTGTCATGGTTGACGTCGGCAACCGACAGCATCGTTGGGTCAACCCGGCTCCAGGCATGCACCCAGGCCGGCAACTGGTCAAACGGCGTGCCCACCAGGTTTGTGAATATTTCGTACTTGACCAGCACCGCCAGCGCTGGCGCCGTGAGGTAAAGCAGCGCGATGAACAGCAGCGACCAGGCCACAGACTGGCGCGCCTGCCTGACGTTGGGCACGGTGTAGTAGCGCATCAGGATGTGCGGCAGCGCCGCTGTTCCCACCATCAGGCAAAAAACCAGGGCCAGGAAATTGCGTCGCGAACTGTTGTAGAGCGACTTTTCCTCAGCCGTGCCATCGGGGTCGCCCAAAAATTGCGCTGCGTGCTGGGGCATGCCATTGAGTGGCCGGCTTTTGACCTCGGCCTGCGCTGAAGCCTGGGTCCAGGCCTTGCGCGCCTCAGCCTCGTCCTTGGGCAGGCTGGCCAGCGCCTTGCCGGCCACTGCAATCTCTGCCACAGAGGCATTGCGGCTATTGAGCTGGTCTAGCTTCTTTTTGGCGGCCTGCTTGTCGGCAGCCAAGGACTCGGCCGGATGCCTGAGCTTGTCTTGCAGGGTTTGCGCGCGCTGCTTGTATATCGCGCGGACTTCCTGCTCCCTGGGGTCGGATGCGAGTTGCGCTTCCTTGGCACTGATTTTTTCAAGCTGCAGGCCATACATCAGCTGCGGCACCGGCACGCCGGTCTGCTTGCCCGACAACCAGACCACGGGAACCAGGTAGGCCAGCACCAAGATGATGTATTGCGCGACTTGTGTCCAGGTCACGGCGCGCATGCCGCCCAAAAACGAGCACACCAGGATGCCGCCCAGACCCAGGAAGATGCCGAGCTCGAACGCGATGCCGGTCAGGTAGGACGTGATCAGACCCACGCCATAAATCTGGGCTACCAGATAGGTGAAGGAACACAGTATGGCCGCCGCCAGGCCTATCAGCCGCGGCAGGTAGCCGCCATAGCGCTCGCCCAAAAAATCAGGAATCGTGAACTGGCCAAATTTGCGCAGATAAGGCGCCAGCACCAGCGCCACCAGACAGTAGCCGCCGGTCCAGCCCATGATGAAGGCCAGACCGTTGTAACCCGTGAGATACAGCGTGCCGGCCAGACCGATAAAGGAGGCCGCCGACATCCAGTCGGCCCCGGTAGCCATGCCGTTGTAAAGCGCCGGCACGCGGCGCCCGGCGACGTAATACTCGGCCGCGTCGGTGGTGCGGCTCATCACGCCGATACCGGCATACAGGCCAATGGTGGCCATCAAAAAAATAAAGCCTATCCACAGCCGCGGCAAGCCCATGCGCTCGGCCACTGCCAGCAAGCCCACAAACAGCACAACACCGAGGGTGTAGCAGCCGTAGATGCGGTTTAACTGCGCCTTGAATTGCCGGCCAGAAAGCCTGGCCCCGTCGCGAGTGCCGAAAAACCCGGCCATGGGCTAATCGTCCGCGTCTTCAACGCCATGCGCGCGGTCAAGGCGCTGCATGTACCAGGCATAAAAGCCGA
>CANEXF010000035.1 GCA_947443645.1 Comamonadaceae bacterium
ATAAACACCGCTTCGCGGTCAAACAGATCAATCTCAGGCGAGGTGACCTCGCCATGCACCAGCAGCAGCAGACCTTCGCTCTGCATGGCTTCAAGCGTTTTATAGGTCTTGCGCAAATCGGTCACGCCGGCATCGCTGTTGGTCGTCGCACCAGCCGGATAGAGCTTGGCCGCCACGACGCCAGCGTCTTTGGCGCGCCTGATTTCGTCGGCGGGCAGGTTGTCTGTCAGATACAGCGTCATCAAGGGCTCGAAGCGCACGCCTGCAGGCACAGCCGCCCGTATGCGCTCCCGGTAGGCCACGGCCTGCGCGGCCGTCGTCACCGGAGGGCGCAGATTGGGCATGATGATGGCGCGGCCAAACTGCGCCGCCGTGTGCGGCACCACGGTATCGAGCGCCTGGCCGTCACGGACATGCAGGTGCCAATCGTCAGGGCGGGTGATGGTTATTTGGGTCATGCCGCTATTGTCCCAAATCTCAAGATGCGCTCCCTTCCCCTAACCCATCCCCGGCGCGTAGCGAGCGGGATGCAGCGCAAGGCGCGGGTGTCAGGTCACCGGAACGTACTTCAGGTACGTGAGGATGGCCTGATCGGGACCCGCAACGCCGCGCTGCGCCCGCGCAGTAGCGCCTAGTGCGCGAGAATCTTGTTCAAAAAATCCTTGGTACGCGGCTGCCGGTTTTCGGGATGGCTGAAGAACTCGTCCTTGGAGCAGTCCTCCAGGATTCTTCCGCCAACGTCCATGAAGATGACCCGGCTGCCAACCTTTTTGGCAAAGCCCATTTCATGCGTGACCACCATCATGGTCATGCCGTCCAGGGCCAGGCCCATCATGCAGTCCAGCACCTCGCCGACCATTTCGGGGTCGAGCGCGGAGGTGGGCTCGTCAAACAGCATCGCAATCGGGTCCATGCTGAGCGCGCGCGCAATCGCCACACGCTGCTGCTGCCCACCCGAAAGCTGGCCGGGAAATTTGTCCTTGTGGGCCATCAGGCCGACGCGGTCCAGGTATTTGAGTCCGTGCGCCTTGGCTTCGTCGGGTTTGCGACCCAGCACCTTGATCTGCGCCAGCGTCAGGTTTTCGGTCACGCTCAGATGCGGGAAGAGCTCGAAGTTCTGAAACACCATGCCAACCCGGGAACGCAGCTTGGGCAGGTCGGTCTTGGGATCGTGCACGGCCTGACCATCCACATAAATCTCACCTTTTTGAAAAGGCTCCAGCGCATTGATGGTCTTGATCAGGGTCGACTTGCCAGAACCCGAGGGGCCGCAAACCACCACGACTTCACCCTTTTGAATGCTGGTGGTGCAATTGTTGAGTACCTGCACGTCGCCATACCATTTGGAAACTTCTCTCATTTCGATCATCATCTTCTCCAATCTGCTGTGTACGGTGTTCGGCTATGTTGGTGCTGAAAGCCACTTAACGGATGATGGCGATCCTGCTTTGCAGGCGCTTGACCATGTAAGAAAGTCCGAAGCACATGGCGAAATACACCACGGCGGCCAGCAGGTAGGCTTCTTCCGGCCGCCCGTAAATTTTGCCTGCCGTGCTGAAGCCCTTGAGCAGGTCATACGCGCCTATGGCGTAGACCAGCGAGGTGTCCTGAAACAAGATGATGGTTTGCGTCAGCAAAATCGGCACCATGTTGCGAAAAGCCTGCGGCAAGATGATGAGCTTCATGTTTTGCGCATACGTCATGCCCAGAGCGCGGCCCGCATTGACTTGCCCGCGTGAAATGGACTGGATGCCGGCACGCATGATCTCGCTGAAGTAGGCCGCCTCAAACGCCACAAACGTGATGATGGCCGAGATTTCTGCCCGGTAGTTGCTGCCGCCCGGAATCATCGCGTAAAAGCCCGACGGCACCAGCAGAAAAAACCACAGGATCACCATCACCAGCGGCACCGAACGCATGCCATTGACGTAGATCGTCGCCGGAAGCGTCAGGATTTTTTTACCCGAAAGGCGCATCAGGGCCAGCAAGGTGCCAAAAACAATACCGCCCAGAGTCGCCACAATCGTCAGCTGTATGCTGAAGACAAAGCCTTTGACAATGAACTTGGAGAGCATGTCCCAGCTCAGAAAACTCAGATCGAGTCCCAACATGTCAGTGCCCTCCACCTGTGGCGCCAGCAAGCACGAGCCCGGGGATCTGGAGTTTCTTTTCAACCAGCGCCATGATGCGGTTGACCGCGAACGCAGACACGGCATACAAAGCCGTGACCGCCAGGTAAATCTCTATGCCGCGTGAGGTTTCTTCCTGCGCCTGCATCGCGAACATGGTGAGCTCGGAAATCGACACCGCAAACGCCACCGATGAATTTTTAAGCAGGTTCATGGATTCGCTGGTCAGCGGCGGAATGATGATGCGAAGCGCCATCGGCAAGATCACATAGCGATAGGTCTGGGCGGTCGTGAAGCCCATGGCCATGCCCGCGTAGCGCTGACCACGCGGCAGCGCCTGCACACCGGCCCTGACCTGCTCGGCAATACGCGCCGAGGTGAAAAAGCCGAGCGCAAAAACCACCAGCACAAAGGCCGGCAAATCCTTCATGGGCGGAAATATCTTGGGCACCACAAAGTACCAGATGAATATCTGTACCAACAGCGGAATGTTGCGAAACAACTCTACCCAGGCGTTAGCCAGTCGCACCAGCCATGGGCTGTTGGGCAACGTGCGCGCGGTACCCACCAGCGCCCCCACAAGCATGGCAACAAGCCAGGATGCACCGGCAACGGCCAGCGTCCAGCCCCAGGCATCGAACATCCACTGCAAGTAGGTCCGTCCGCTGCCGTCATCGTTTAAAAAAACTTGCCAATCCCAGCTCATGGTGACTCCAGCCTGCGGTTATTGAGGTTGTGACTAAAAATAAATCCAGCCCGGCAAACAACAAACCCCGCCAAGAATACCGGTGCGGGGTTTGTGTGCGTCTGGTCGGCCTGATTACTTTTTGGCGTAGTCTTCCATGGGCTTGTCATTCGGATTAGCCCAGGCCGCCTTGGTGCTGTCGCTCAGAGCCAGACCAACCCTGGTGTTTTTCGGTGGAATAGGCTGTAAAAACCATTTGTCCCAGAGCTTGTTCATGTCGCCAGCCTTGATCATGGCCTTGATCGTGTCGTCACCGAGCTTCTTGAATGCGGGGTCGTCCTTGCGGATCATGATGGCAATCGGTTCTACGCTGAGCACTTCACCGACGACTTTGAAATCAGCCGGGTTCTTGGAGGTCGCAATATTGCCAGCAAGAATGGAGCCATCCATTACAAAGGCATCTGCGCGGCCGGACTCCAGCAGCAGAAAGCTGTCTGAGTGGTCCTTGCCGAAAATTTCCTTGAAGTCCACGCCTGTCGCGCGCTCGTTCTTGCGCAGCGTCTGCACCGAGGTCGTGCCCGTGGTGGTGGCGACGTTTTTGCCATTGAGCTGGGCAATCGAGGTGATGCCGGAGTTGGCTTTAACGGCAATGCGGACCTCTTCAACGAAGGTAGTGTCGAGAAATGCGACGTCCTTCTGGCGAGCTGTGTTGTTGGTGGTGGAGCCGCACTCGATATCCACCGTGCCATTCTGGACCAGCGGAATTCGGTTTTGCGAGGTCACAGGCTGATAGCGAACTTCCAGCTTGCGACCAACAGCTTTTTCAAGGTTGGCGATGATGCGGTTGCAAATTTCCACGTGGTAGCCGGTGTATTTGCCGTCGCCCAGGGTGTAAGACAGAGCCCCGGAGGAGTCCCTGACGCCCATGGTCACGACGCCGGAGGCCTTGACCTTGGCAATCGTGTCATTGGCCTGGGCAAAGGCGCCGCCGGCAACGAGCACTGCGATGGAAAGTGCGGCAAGTTTGAGTTTCATGTGATCCCCTGTATTGGAACTGGAACTGTTAATAAAGTCTATTCTAGGCAGTGGGATCCAGGGCCCGGCCCAAGGTTTACCCCAGCCCTCACGGAACCTGGCACGCTGTCAAAAAAATAGGGCTGGCGCAGCAGAGCAAGACACCCAATCTGGTGCGATTCATCCCAAGCAATCGTTTTCTAAAAAATACATGCAGGCTTTGTGCCAGTATGCCGCCTATCCCTTGCCGCTGGTCACGTTGACCACTCAGGGATTGGGACTTGCCTGGGACTGCAGATAAGTCCACAGCGCCTGAGCCTGAGTTTTGGCCGATGCATTGGCGCCTGCCCGCTCGCGGTAGACGCGAATCTCCATGCGCATGTCCAGGTGCTCGCCAGCGCTGACCAGTTTTTTGGCCCGTACTTCCTTTTTTACGGCGCTCTGGGGTAAAAAAGCGATCCCATGCCCCTCCAGCGCCATGGCTTTGAGGCCCTCGGCCATGTCGGTTTCATAGACCCGGTCCAGATGAATGGCCAGGCTGGACTGTTTCAGAATCAGGTCAACCACGCGCCCCAGGTAAGCACCGGGCGCATAGCCCAGGTAGGGCAGAGGCTGGCCGGCACGCCCCGGCAGCAAGAACATCGGACTGCCGTCTGCCGCAGCTTTGACATAGGGAGAAAGCACTTCATGGCCCAGCGTGACCATTTCATAACGAGCAGGGTCTAGCTGAAAGGGTTGCGAGTCATGGTGGTAGGCCATCAGCAAGTCACAGCTGCCCTCCACCAGACGCAGCACGGCGTCGTGCACGTTCAGTGCAATCAGCCGGCTTTTGATGGGCCCGAACTTCTCCCGCAGGCTGCTGACCCAGGCAGGGAAAAACGTGAAGGCCAGCGTGTGCGAAACCGCGAATTCAATCACATCCTGCGCCGCCGAAATATGGCCCCTGAGCATGGCGCGCGTCGACTGCAGGCTTTGCAGCATCTCCAGCGACTGGTCATAAAGCGTCTGACCCGCGGGCGTCAGGCTGGTGGGGTAAGAACTTCTGTCGACCAGATCGGTCCCTGCCCAGGCTTCGAGCGCCTGAATGCGCCTTGAAAAAGCCGGCTGCGTCACGTGGCGCAACTGGGCCGAGCGGCTGAAACTGCGGGTTTCAGCCAGGCTGACGAAATCTTCTAGCCATTTGGTTTCCATCAGCCAATTATGCGAGCGTGCGCGCGCTCTGCTGCATGGCCCACATCCTGGCGTACTTCTGCCCCAGCGCCAGCAGTTCGTGGTGCGTGCCGCGCTCGACAATGCGTCCGGCGTCCATCACCAGAATCTCATGCGCGTCGACCATGGTCGACAGCCGGTGTGCGATCACCAGGGTGGTCTTGTTTTGCGCTGCGGCGCGCAGCTCGGTCTGGATCGCGCGCTCGTTGGCGGAATCCAGCGCCGAGGTGGCCTCGTCAAAAATCACAATCGGAGGATTCTTGAGCAAGGTCCGGGCAATCGCCACGCGCTGCTTTTCGCCGCCCGACAGCTTGAGGCCGCGCTCGCCCACCATGGTGTTGTAACCAAGCGGTGTGGCACTGATGAAATCATGAATATGGGCAGCCCGGGCGGCGGCTTCGACTTCGGCCCGACTGGCACCGGTCTTGCCATAGGCAATGTTGTATTCCACCGTATCGTTGAACAGCACGGTGTCTTGCGGCACGATGCCTATGGCCTGTCGCACGCTGGACTGCGTCACGCCCTTGATGTCCTGACCGGCAATCGTGATGCGTCCCGCCTGAACGTCATAAAAGCGAAACAGCAGTCGCGCCAGTGTTGACTTGCCAGCCCCCGACGAACCCACCACCGCCACAGTTTTGCCGGGTGGAATTTCAAAGCTCACATCCTTCAGGATGGGGCGGGATGGGTCATAGGAAAAACTGACATGCTCAAACCGGACCGCCGGCGAGGCATGAATATGAAGCGGTGTCGCACCCGGTTCATCGGCGATTTCCCGCTCTCTTTCCATCAGGGTGAACATCTTGTCCAGGTCAGTCAGGCTTTGCTTGATCTCCCGGTAAATCACACCCAGAAAGCCCAGCGGAATATAAAGCTGAATCATGAAGGCGTTGACCATCACAAGGTCGCCCAGTGTCATGCGTCCATCGACCACGCCCTGCGTCGCGCGCCAAAGCATGGCCACCAGACCCACGGCAATGATGAGCTGCTGGCCGGTATTGAGCAGACTCAGCGTGGTCTGACTCTTGACCGCCGCGCGCCGGTAACGCTGCAGGTTTTCGTCGTAACGATGAGCTTCAAAATTTTCGTTGTTGAAGTATTTGACGGTTTCGTAATTGAGCAGGGAGTCAATCGCGCGGCTGTGCGCCGACGAATCGAGCTCGTTCATTTCCTTGCGGAACTTGGTGCGCCATTCGGTCACCGTGACCGTGAAAGCAATGTAGAGCGCCAGCGCCGCCAGAGTGATCCAGGCAAACCAGACATCGAACTTGACGGCCAGCAAGGTCAGCACCAAAGTGACCTCGATCAGCGTGGGAATGATGCTGTAAAGCGAATACGAGATCAGCGAATGCACGCCGCGCGTGCCGCGTTCGATGTCGCGCGTCATGCCGCCGGTCTGGCGCTCCAGATGAAAGCGCAGGCTGAGCGCATGCAGATGCCTGAACACCTGCAGCGAGATCTTGCGCGAAGCGCCCTCGGTGGCCTTTGAAAACACCAGTTCACGCAGCTCTGTGAACAAGGACGTTGACAGGCGCAGCAAGCCATAGCCGAACAGCAGCGCAGCCGGCACGACGAGCACAGCCTGCACATTGCCCGGCTTGATGCTCATGGCATCCACCAGCGTTTTTAGCAGCAGCGGCACGCCAACATTGCCCAGCTTGGCGCAGACCATGAAGCTCAGCGCGGCAAGTACACGCCATTTGTAGTCCCACAAATAGGGGAACAGGCGTTTGAGGGTATCCAGGTCAGACCGCGGCGCCAGCGCTGCGGCGGACAAGCCAGGTTGACCGGCCAGGGGCGGCACGGCAAGGGAAGAATCGACACTGGAAGCTCGGGAGCGCATAGGGGACAATCGTGAGGTTAGCTTTAACTCTTTTGCAGATTGTGCCTATGTCCTCCGAATCAAGCGCCCACTCAGGTACTCCAGCCAGCACCTTGACGGTTGAGCTGCCCACCGACAAGGAGCTGGTGCTCAAAGTCATCCCCATGCCTGCGGACTGCAATGCCAATGGCGACATCTTTGGTGGCTGGGTCATGGCGCAGGTGGACTTGGCGGGCTCGGTTGTGCCGGCGCGCTACGTGGACGGGCGCATGGCGACCGTCGCGGTCAACCAGTTCATCTTCAAGCAGCCGGTTCGGGTCGGTGACATCTTGTCGTTTTTTTCCTGTGTCACGCGCATTGGCAACACGTCCATCACCGTGCAGGTTGAGGTCTATGCAGAGCGCTTTCGCAGCCAGGGCCGCTACATCAAGGTGACCGAGGCCAGTGTGACCTATGTGGCAATTGATGACTTTGGCAAGCCCAGGAAAATTGTGGCCCCTGAAACTCCTTCGGTGCGTCAGGACACGATGTAGGCTGCGGCTGCGGTAGAAAGCAGTTTGCCGTCAGCCGCCAGAAACTCCATGCGCGTGCTGGCCACGCGTGAGCCCAGACGCAGCACTTCTGCGCGCAACTCAAAGTATTCACCTATGCCCGGACGCAGATAGTCGACGCGCAAATCAATCGTTCCGAGCTTGGAAAAACGTTGCAGGCGCAGCATGGGCGACTCGTCCATGTGACGCGCGCCTATGGCGGCCATCACGGCCAGCCCGCCCATCGCATCCAGCCCCGCGCTGATGGCGCCACCATGAATCCGGTTGTGGGCGTAATGCCCGATCAGCTCGTGCCGCATGTCCATGCGCGCCGTAACGCGCTCTGGCCTGAGCGAGGTGATCTTCAAACCCAGGACCTGGTTGAAGACAATTTTTTCTTCAAAAATATTTTTCAGGCCCAGCCTGAACTCTTCTTCGAACTCAAGCGGCAAAAGCTGGGCAGCAGATGAGGATTTGGGCATGAACGCTATTGTCAGTCAGTTAGCGTCCAAAGACGGAAAGCTGTCAACACCGGGTTGCGGCGTTGACCAGGCTCATGCAAGCCGAACCGTTTACTCAGGCAACAAATCGATTTCCTTGGCGGCCTGGGCCCAACGCTGATGCTCTTCCTGCAGAAAAGCCCCCAGCTGCTCGGGTGTGCCGCCAGGCTCGGCTATAGGGCCAACGCTGAGAATCCGCTCCCTGACTTCACGATCGGCGAGCAAACTATTCAACTCGCGATTCATGGTCGCGGTCACCGCCGGCGGTGTGCCGGTCGGTGCAACCACGGCAAACCAGCCCACCATGTCGAAGCCAGGCAGCAGCTCAGACAGTGAGGGCACCTGCTCCCATCCCGGCTGACGTTTTCCGGCCGTGACTGCCAACATGCGCAGGCGACCTTGTCGCACCAATTGAGCCGTAGACGCCACGTCGGCGACTACTGCATCGGCATGCCCGCCGAGGATATCCTGCACCGACACGCCTACAGAGGCATAGGACACCAGGTTGGCGTCCATCTTGGCGCGTGAATTGATGAGTCTGGCGATGAGCCCGCCAAAGGTACGCGGGCCTTCGTTGGCCAGCGACAGTTTGCCTGCGGCCAATCTGGATTTGGCAATCAGATCCTGCATGGACGTGATGCCCGAATCAGCCTTGACCAAGACTGCAAACGGACTTTTGGCAACAAACGCGACAGGCGCGAAATCCTTCTGCGGGTTGTAGGGCATGGTCTTGAACAGATAGCTGTTCGTCACCAATGCGGCGGTGGTGGCGAAGTAGAAGGTGTAGCCATCGGGCGCTGATCGCGCTGCGGCCTGCGCGCCAATCACGTTCTGACCACCAGGCTTGTTGTCGATCACCACGGCCTGGCCCAGGGTCTTGGCCAAGCGCTCGCCCAACAGGCGGGCCACATTGTCCGGGCCTGAGCCTGCAGGTTGAGACAACACCATCCTGATTGGTTTGTCTGGCCATCCGCCGGGGGTCTGGGCCCAGGTAGGGCTGGCTACCGTCGCAACCAGGGCGGCCTGAATAAGTGTTCTGCGTTTCATGCTTGTCTCCATTTGTTGTAGAAATTTTTTATGCAAACTGATGCGCTGTGCGAAGTTCAAGGATTTGTGCCGACAGCTCATCTGCATCGGCAGCGACACCGTACACATAGTGATCCGGTCTGACAATGGCCGCGACACAAGCTTGCTGCGCGAACCAGTGCGCCAGCACCCCGTCGGTCTCCTCCAGCCCTGGCGAGCCGAGTTGAACGATGCGCATGCCCGCAATAACCGCGGCCGCAGCGGCTGACAGCACATCCGCATGAGCCGATGCGCCAAGCACGATTCGCCACCCGCTGCCAAGCGCTGCATCCATGAGCTGCAAGCCTGCAGCTTGCTTTATCCAGGGTTGCGGGAAGATGCTGCCTCTTACCGCGTGGCTACGGGATGACAGCAGGCCTTGCGCGAGTGCGGGTTGCACGTTCTGCCTTGGCACGGACTTCACCACGCCATTGCAATCGGCAAGCAACTGTGCGTCGCGCTGCCTTGCACGCGCCAGATCGCGTTGCCCCACCAGCTGACCAATAGCTTTGATGCGCTGGGTCAACTCGGTCACATGCGCTTTGCGCTCTGCGCCGTAACTGTCGAGCAGGCTGTCATTGGCCTGGCCCTTCAATACCGCTGCGAGTTTCCAGCTCAGGTTGGCCACATCACGTATGCCCTGGCACATGCCCTGGCCGAGAAAGGGCGGTTGCTGGTGCGCCGCGTCGCCGGCCAGAAACACCCGGCCGGCGCGCCAGTCTTTGGCGACCAGCGCGTGGAACCGGTAGCTGGCCTGACGCCACAGGCTCGCGTCTTCGGGTGTGAGCCAGCGCGAGAGCAGCTTCCAGGTGCCTTCCGGGGTGGCGACCTGCACCGGATCCTCGCCTTCATTGATGGAAATTTCCCAGCGCCTGTGCATACCAGGGCCAATGATGTAGCTGCAAGGACGTTGCGGTTCGCAATACTGCATGCTGACGGCGGGAACTTTCGCCAGTCCGCGTTCGTTGAGCAGCACGTCCACCACCAGCCAGGGTTCATCGAAGCCCAGATCCTGCAACTCAATGCCAGCCAGCCCGCGTACGGTGCTGGTCGCACCATCGCAGGCAAGAAGGTAACGCGCCCGCACCTTGCGCTCAGAGCCATCCTCGGCACGCAGCGTCAAGGTGACGCCGTCCGCATCCTGAGAATAATCAAGCAGTTGCAGGCCGAGCGCGACTTCCACGCCGGGCAGACTTTGTACATGTTCGCGCAGCACCCGCTCCACTGGCGGCTGGGTGAACACCATCGATGGGCTGTAGCCCAGGGGATAAGGCGGCGCAACCGTCGTGAAGCGTTTGATCAGTTGCCCATCAACTCCATAAAACTCCGAGGGCGTGAAATCTTCGGCATAGGGCAGCACACGGTCCACCACGCCCAGTTGCTGGAAGACACGCAGGATCTCATGGTCGAGCGCAATCGCTCGGGGCTTGTCATACACCTCATGCGCGCGATCGCAGACAAAGGTGCTCAGGCCGTAGCCGCCAAGCAAGCCGGCAGCGACTGCACCACTTGGACCAAAACCAACCACAGCAACATCAAA
>CANEXF010000036.1 GCA_947443645.1 Comamonadaceae bacterium
GGCCGAACTCATGGAACAAGGTGGTCACGTCATCGTGCGTGAGCAGCGCTGGCTTGCCGCCCACACCGTCTGCAAAATTGCACACCAGATGGGCAACCGGCGTCTGCAGTTTGCCGGTGTCCGGGCGCAGCCAGCGGGCGCGCACGTCGTCCATCCAGGCGCCGCCACGTTTTCCGGTACGCGCTGGCTGATCCAGGTAAAACTGGCCTAGCAGTTGACCGTCGCGTTCAATCCGGTAAAACGCGACGCCCGGCTTCCATACTGGTGCCGTGTCCGGACGAATCGCGACTTCAAACAGGTTCTCGACAATTTTGAACAAGCCTGCGAGTACTTTGGGTGCCGTGAAATACTGTTTGACTTCCTGCTCGCTGAAGGCGTAACGCGCTTCCTTGAGCTTTTCGCCAATGTAGGCGTAGTCCCATGGCTGCGGATTTGAAAGCTGCATGTGTTCGGCTGCAAAGGCGCGTAGATCGGCGACATCTTTTTCCGCATACGGACGTGCGCGCTGCGCCAGGTCACGCAGGAAGCTCACCACATCTTCAGGCGAATTGGCCATTTTTGCAACCACAGAGACTTCGCCGAAGTTGCGGTAGCCCAGCAATTGGGACTCTTCCAGCCGCAGCGCCAGAATCTCGCGCATCACGGCGCTGTTGTCGAACTGGCTGAACTCCGCTGGTGCCTGGTCGCTGGCGCGCGTGCTGTAGGCGCGGTACAGGATTTCGCGTAGCGCAGAGCTGTTGGCAAATTGCATGACTGGCAGGTAGCTCGGCATTTTTAGTGTCAGCTTGTAGCCGTCTTTGCCCTCTGCCTTGGCCTGCTCCCGGGCCGTTTCCACGACATCAGCAGGCACACCCGACAGCTCCTCGAGCTTGGCGTAATAAGCAAAAGCATCTGTGGCATCAAGCGCGTTTTCGCTGAACTTCTGGCTCAGCTCTGCCTGGCGCTCCTGGATTTTGGCAAAGCGCGCTTTGGCATCGCCGCTCAATTCAGCGCCTGACAGCACGAAATTGCGTATGGCATTTTTGTGCGCCTGGCGTTGCTCGCTGTTCAGGCTGGCTGTGTCTATGGCTTTGTACTTGGCGTAAAGCCGTTCATCGGCACCCAGTCTTGTCCAGAATTCAGTCACCCGGGGCAGGGCCGCGTTGTAGGCCTCGCGCAACTCGGGTGTGTCCGCAACGCTGTTGAGGTGGCTCACGGCACCCCAGGCGCGGCTGAGCTTTTCAGTGGCGACATCCAGCGTGCGGGCAATGGCCGTCCAGTCAGAGGGGAATTCTGGCTGGGTGACTTTTTCGAGAGCCGCTTCAGCCTCGGCAAGCAAGGCATCAATGGCCGGCGCGACGTCGCCTGGCGCTATGCGGTCAAAAAGTGGATGCTCGGAAAAATCTAAAAGTGGGTTCAGCAAGGTCATGGCAGTTAGCTGTGGGCGCTTGGGCCCATCTAAAGGGGTTAGAGGGCTAAAAAGCGACTGGGGCTAAGAAGGCTGCCGCAGGCCTGCACAGGCCTGGACCCGATGAAGCTCAATCCTGCGATCTTTTCTTGACGCTTCTGAGCAGTGGTTTCTTGGCGCGTTTGACCGTGCCGCCTGGCGTCAGGCGCTGGTTGCCGAGCACGCGCAGGGTTTTCACTTCAGGCCGCTGACCATAGCGCGAGCTGTTTTTCAGCACCTTGACGTCGCGTGGTCCAGGCTTGCGGTCTTCGCTGACCTTTTTTTCTTTTTCAGGAATGGGCCGCCACAACACCAGCAGCTTGCCGATATGCTGAATGGGTGCGGCATTGAGTTCGTCGGCTAAAGCCTGAAAAATAGCCTCGCGACCAGCGCGGTCGTCAGATTGCACGCGCACCTTGATCAGTCCATGTGCATTGAGCGCAGCGTCGGTTTCTTTCTTGACAGCAGCGGTCAAGCCGTCTGAGCCGATCATCACCACAGGGTTCAGGTGATGTGCCTCGGCGCGTTGGTCTTTGCGCTGGGCGGGGGTAAGTTGTATTTGAGCCATGCCCTAATTATCGACGGAGTTGGGAAAGTTTTGATAAGAGGACAATCGAGGTATGAAAGTAATTACCAAGCCAAGCCCCTCAGTGGTCAGAAAAGCGGCGCAAAAAAATGCCGTCAAGACCGACACCCGAGGTGGAAAAGTCAATAAAGCGTGGCTGCACGACCACATCAACGATCCCTACGTCAAACTCGCAAAAAAAGAAGGTTATAGGGCGCGCGCGGCATACAAACTGAAGGAAATTGACGAAAACCTGGGCCTGATTCGTCCTGGTTGTCGCATCGTCGACCTGGGTAGCACGCCAGGCGCCTGGTGCCAGTACGCGCGTCGCAGGATGTCGCCGACCGGCGCTGCAGTGGGCGCGCTCAATGGTCAGATCGTGGCGCTTGACATGCTGCCGATGGAGCCCATTGAAGGCGTGGTGTTTATCCAGGGCGACTTCAGGGAGCCCGAGGTGCTACAGGTTTTGGAGCAAACTTTGATGGTGGATGGTGTTGCCAGCAAGCTTGACCTGGTGGTTTCAGACATGGCGCCGAATTTGTCGGGCATTGAGTCAGCCGATGCCGCACGGATCACTGATCTGGTGGAATTGGCTGTGGAATTTGCCTGCCAGCACCTCAAACCCGAAGGCGCGCTGGTGGTGAAACTCTTTCATGGCGGCGCCTACGACCCCATGGTCAAGCTCTTCAAGGACACCTTCAAGGTTGTCAAACGTTTCAAACCCAAGGCATCCCGGCCGGGTTCGTCGGAGACTTTTCTGGTCGGGCTCGGGCTCAAGAAGCCTTAAGCCCGGGGCCTGCAAGCCGGCTGGACAAACCAACTATCTGCTAAACCCGCGCCAAACAAAGGGCTGTGCGCTCGGGTATCTGCGGTTTCGGCCCTTGAAAGGCCTAAAATCAGTCGCATGTGCCATCCCAGCAGCTTTGGGTTCTTACATCGGAGTCATCCTTGAACAATCAGTGGTTTTCAAAAATTGCAATCTGGCTGGTGATAGCCATGGTACTGTTCACCGTATTCAAGCAATTTGATACACGCGGCGGCACCGGCTCCAGCTATCTGGGTTATTCGGAGTTTCTTGAGGAAGTGCGCGGCAAGCGCATCAAGACTGCGACGATCGCCGAGGGCCAGGGCGGCACGGAAATATCGGCGACCACCACCGACGACCGGAAAATCCGCACCACAGCGACTTATCTTGATCGCGGCCTGGTCGGTGACTTGATCGCCAATGATGTGAAGTTCGACGTCAAGGCTCGCGAAGAGGGTTCCTTGCTCATGACCTTGCTGGTCAGCTGGGGTCCCATGCTGCTGCTGATTGGCGTGTGGATCTACTTCATGCGTCAAATGCAGGGCGGCGGCAAGGGCGGCGCATTCAGTTTTGGCAAATCCAAGGCCAGACTGCTCGACGAGTCCACCAATCCCGTGACTTTCGCTGACGTGGCTGGCTGTGACGAGGCCAAGGAAGAGGTCAAGGAGGTCGTTGACTTTCTGAAAGACCCACAAAAATTCCAGAAACTCGGTGGCCGTATTCCCCGTGGTTTGTTGCTGGTCGGCCCACCGGGTACCGGCAAAACCTTGCTCGCCAAGGGTATTGCCGGCGAAGCCAAGGTTCCTTTTTTCTCGATTTCCGGCTCTGACTTTGTCGAAATGTTTGTCGGCGTGGGCGCTTCCCGCGTACGCGACATGTTTGACAACGCCAAGAAAAATGCGCCTTGCATCATCTTTATTGATGAGATCGACGCTGTTGGTCGCCAGCGTGGTGCTGGACTGGGTGGCGGTAACGACGAGCGCGAGCAAACCTTGAACCAGATGCTGGTCGAGATGGACGGCTTTGAGACCAATGTTGGTGTGATCGTGGTTGCTGCCACCAACCGTCCAGACATTCTTGACGCCGCCTTGCTGCGTCCCGGTCGTTTTGACCGTCAGGTCTACGTGACCTTGCCCGACATTCGTGGTCGCGAGCAGATTCTGAATGTGCACATGCGCAAAGTGCCCTTGGGCCAGGATGTCAACGCCAGTGTGATTGCCCGTGGTACACCCGGCATGTCAGGCGCTGACTTGGCCAATCTGTGCAATGAAGCTGCGTTGATGGCCGCGCGCCGCAACGCGCGTACGGTTGAAATGCAGGACTTTGAAAAAGCCAAAGACAAGATCTTGATGGGTCCAGAGCGTAAAAGCATGGTCATGCCCGAGGAAGAGCGCCGCAACACGGCTTACCACGAGTCTGGCCACGCCTTGCTCGGCAAGATGCTGCCCAAGTGCGATCCGGTTCACAAAGTCACCATCATTCCACGCGGCCGCGCCTTGGGCGTGACGATGAGCTTGCCCGCGCAAGACCGTTACAGCTATGACCGCGAGTACATGCTGAGTCAGATCAGCATGCTGTTTGGTGGCCGCATAGCTGAAGAAGTCTTCATGAACCAGATGACGACAGGCGCCAGCAACGACTTCGAGCGTGCCACCGCGCTGGCCAGAGACATGGTTACCCGTTACGGCATGACCGAGGCGCTCGGCCCCATGGTTTATGCCGAGAATGAAGGCGAAGTGTTTCTGGGCCGCTCGGTGACCAAGACCAACAACATGAGCGAGGCTACGCTGCAAAAAGTCGATGGCGAAGTACGCCGCATCATTGATCAGCAGTACGCCGTGGCGCGCACCCTGATTGAGGACAACAAGGACAAGATGCACGCCATGGCCAAGGCTTTGCTGGAATGGGAAACCATAGACGGCGAGCAGCTTGACGACATCATTGCCGGCAAGGAGCCACGTCCGCCCAAGGACTGGACGCCGCGCAATTCATCCGTGAGCGGCAGCGCCGGCGGCACCGGTGGCGGTACACCACCGGCGGTCAGCACAGACCCTGCAACCACAGTGGCCTGACGCAGACTTCCAATTCCTTGCAACCCGGGCTGGTCCCGGGTTTTTCATTTTCGATTCGTTTTACGCTTTCGCTAGTTTTTGTAGGGCATTCAAGTGATCTGGCAGACCTCACGTTTTTCCCTTGACTTGTGCCGCCCGCGCGTCATGGGCATCGTCAATGTGACCCCCGATTCGTTTTCCGACGGCGGTAAACACTATTCTGAGCGCGGTGTCTTTTCTGGTGTCCTCGCGCACTGTGAGCAGTTGATCGCCGATGGTGCTGATCTGCTGGACATAGGCGGCGAGTCCACCCGCCCTGGTGCGCCACCTGTTTCCCTGGATGAAGAGCTGGCGCGCGTGCTACCGGTGGTGCGCGAGGCCGTCAAGCTTGGCGTGCCCCTGTCGATTGACAGTTACAAGCCTGAGGTGATGCAAGCCGCGCTGGACCTGGGCGCAGACGTTATCAATGACATCTGGGCCTTGCGCCAGCCGGGCGCCCTGGAGGTTGTGGCGGCGCACCCGAGCTGCGGCGTCTGCCTGATGCACATGCACCGCGATCCCCTCAGCATGCAGGCTGCGCCCATGGTGGGTGAGGTGCTCGCACCTGTGCTGGCTTTTTTGACAGAGCGGGCGAGTACCTTGACCGGGATGGGTGTGCAGCGTAGCCGCATCGTGCTCGATCCTGGCATCGGCTTTGGCAAAACCGTGGCGCAGAATTTCTCGCTGCTGGCCAGACAGCGCGAGCTGCTGTCGGTCGGCTATCCACTGCTGGCCGGTTGGTCGCGCAAGTCGTCTCTGGCTGCCGTGACCGATCTTGGCATGGCAGACCGCATGCTGCCCAGCGTCGCGGCCGCCTTGCTGGCTGTCGAGCGCGGCGCGCGCCTGGTGCGCGTGCATGATGTGCGTGAAACCGTGCAGGCCATCAAGGTGTGGTCGGCCGCGACCTAGGCCTTCGCTTGCCTAAGGCCTCTTAAAATTACGCCGGCCGCAACAAATTAAAGGCGGCTTCAAAGGGACAACACATGAGCAGACAATACTTTGGCACAGACGGCATTCGCGGCACCGTGGGCAAGCCGCCCATCACGCCGGACTTTGTCTTGCGTCTGGCGCATGCCGTGGGTCGGGTGCTCAAGCGCACGGAATCCCGTCCGACGGTTCTGATAGGCAAGGACACGCGGATTTCCGGCTACATGCTTGAAAGCGCACTGGAGTCCGGCTTTAATTCCGCAGGCGTGGATGTCGTTTTGCTGGGGCCTCTGCCCACGCCTGGCGTGGCCTATCTGACGCGTGCGCAGCGCGCCAGCCTGGGCGTGGTCATCAGTGCCAGCCACAACCCGTTTGAGGACAATGGCATCAAGTTCTTCAGCGCGCAGGGCAGCAAGCTGGGTGACGAATGGGAACTGGCCGTCGAGGCGGCACTGAAAGACGAACCTGTATGGGCGGACTCCAGCACCCTGGGCAAGTCGCGTCGGCTCGACGATGCGGCGGGGCGCTACATCGAATTCTGCAAAAGTACTTTTGCCAACGACCTGACGCTCAAGGGGCTCAAGATTGTGGTTGATGCCGCCAATGGCGCGGCCTACAACATCGCGCCCAAGGTTTTTCATGAGCTGGGCGCTGAAGTCATTGCCATAGGTTGCTCGCCAGATGGCCTGAACATCAACCACCTGGTCGGCGCGACACACCCCGAGGCGTTGATCGCTGCGGTCAAACAGCATCAGGCCGATTACGGCATTGCGCTCGATGGTGACGCCGACCGGCTGCAATTGGTCGATGCAGAAGGCCGCTTGTTCAACGGCGACGAAGTGCTGTTTTTAATGGTCAATGAGCGCCTGGCGCGCGGCGAAAAAGTACCAGGCACCGTGGGCACGCTGATGACCAATATGGCCGTCGAGCTGGCGTTACGACGCAAAGGCGTTGAGTTTGTGCGCGCCAAGGTTGGTGACCGCTATGTGCTCGAAGAACTCGAAAAACGCGGCTGGCTGCTTGGCGGCGAGGGCTCCGGTCACCTGCTGGCGCTCGACAAGCACACCACTGGCGACGGCCTGATCAGCGCGCTACAGGTGTTGCAGGCCTGTGTGAGAAGCGGCAAAACCATAGCCCAGCTGCTGGGCGAGGTGACGCTGTTCCCACAAACGCTGATTAACATCCGATTGCAGCCCGGCCAGGATTGGCGCAGCAGCGAGGCGCTCAAGGCGGAAACCCTGGCGGTTGAAACCGAGCTTGGCGACGCCGGTCGTGTTCTGATTCGCGCCAGTGGCACCGAGCCTTTGCTGCGCCTGATGGTGGAGGCGCGCGATGCCTCGCAAGCGCTGGCCTGTGCCGAGCGGCTTGTCAGGTCGGTGCAGGTTTGAGCCTTCACCAGGACGCGCATTTTGAGTTACTCCGCATCGGCCTCGCCATGGCGCATTGTCCTGCTTGACTATCGCATCACGTCGCATGGTGCGGCGCTGTTGGCGCTGCTTGATGCCTATGCGCGTGATGCCGCTGGCGGCGCCCGGCCTCTGAGTGATTATGCGAAAACGCATCTGCTGAATGAACTGGCGGCGCGCCCGCAGGTTTTCTGTGTGTTGGCTTTTGATGGAGAACAGGCGGTTGGCCTGGTCAACTGCATGGAAGGCTTTTCCACCTTTGCCTGCCGGCCGCTCGTCAATGTCCACGACTTGTTTGTGTTGGCCAGCCACCGGGGGTTGCAGGTGGCCGAGCAGATGCTGACGCTGGTCGAGCAGATCGCGCGCGAGCGCGGCGCCTGCAAGCTGACGCTGGAGGTTTTGCAGGGCAACAGCCCGGCGCGGCGGCTTTATGAGCGCGTCGGTTTTGCGGCCTACGCGCTGGACCCCGCGATGGGGCAGGCGCAGTTCCTGCAGAAATGGCTGACGGATGAATGTTGAATTAATGTGAATCAATGTGAGCTGATACGGAACTTCATGTCGTTTTTACTGCGCTTTCGCCGACTTGCCTTGTTCATGGCCTTGACGCTGCCCGCCGCTGCTTTTGCGGCTGATGCGGTTTATGCGCCCGCTACGCCCGATTCCAGCGGCAGCGCTTCAGATGCGCCAGCTCCTGGCTACAAATTCACCACGGGGCTGTACCAGCTGTCGGGCGGCGGCTTGCCAGTGACTTCCGGGCTGGACCTCAATTTGCGTGTGAGCGCCGGTTTTGGTAACGCCTGGCTGGGCTGGTATCGTGCGCCGCAGCAGCAGGTGTCGCAGTCACGCGTCGGCTGGGACAGCAGTTTCGCATTGGGCCCGCTGCGTTTCATGCCTTCGCTGCAAGCCGCATCCGGTGGCTTCTGGGGCGGCAGCGCTTCGCTCGAGGCAGGCAGCACCTGGTTTGCCGGCCTGGGTCTGGGCCGCACCAATCTGCGCAACTATGTCAACCTCAATTTCGACCCCAACGACGCCTGGATGCTGTCCGGCGGCTACCGCTGGGACGACAAACAGTCGCTGGCGCTGCAGGTGGTGCGCGACAACCGGCTCAACCCCGATCAACAGCATGTGCACCTGGTGTGGCGCACGCAGCTCGCCGAGCAGCAGCGGCTGACGCTGGACCTGCTGGCCAAAAAAGGACTGGTCAACGCTGAACCCATTCAGCGCCTAGGCTTGTCAGTGGTTTACGACTGGCCACGCTTTTTTGTCCATGCAGCATGGGACCCCAAGGTCAATTTCACGCCGCAGGACATGTTCAGGCTGTCTGTAGGCACGCGCTTTTAGGCCCGCGCACTTTTGTGCTTCAGGCCAGGCTGAGCCTCAGCGCCAGCGCAGCCAGCGTCACGGCCAGCACCGGAATCGTCAACACGACCCCCACCTTGAAGTAATAGCCCCAGGTGATGGTCATGCCCTTGCGCGCCAGCACATGCAGCCACAGCAGCGTTGCCAGCGAGCCAATAGGCGTGATCTTGGGGCCCAGGTCGCTGCCAATCACATTGGCGTAAATCATCGCCTCCTTGACGACGCCTGTTGCCTGCGTGGCATCAATTGAAAGCGCACCCACCAATACAGTGGGCATGTTGTTCATCACCGAGGACAGCAGCGCGGTGAGAAAGCCGGTGCCAAATGCCGCGCCCCAGATACCGCCGCGTGCAAAGAAGTCCAGCCAGCCCGCAAGATACGCTGTCAGTCCCTGGTTGCGCAGGCCGTAAACCACCAGGTACATGCCCAGCGAGAACACCACGATCTGCCACGGTGCTTCACGCATCACCTTGCGCGTGCTGATGATGTGGCCGCGGGCAGCCACCGCCAGCAGCAGCAGTGAGCCGGTCGCAGCGATGGCGCTGATGGGAACGCCCAGCGGCTCCAGCCAGAAAAAACCTATCAGCAGCAGGACCAGCACCACGCAGCCCATGCGAAATGTCGCGGCGTCGCGGATGGCTTCTCTGGGCAGCTTGAGCTGAGCTAGATCGTATGCCTGCGGAATGCTGCGTCGAAAATAAAGCAGCAGCACCGCCAGCGCCGACAGAACCGCCGCCATGTTCACCGGCAGCATCACCGCCGCATAGTTGGCAAAGCCGATTTTGAAGAAGTCGGCCGAGACGATGTTCACCAGGTTGGACACCACCAGCGGCAGGCTGCCGACGTCGGCAATAAAGCCTGCGGCCATCACAAAAGCCAGCGTGGCGCCGGCGCTAAAGCCCAGCGCCAGCAGCATGGCCATCACGATGGGCGTGAGTATCAGTGCCGCGCCATCATTGGCGAACAGCGCTGAAACCGCCGCGCCCAAAAGCACGATCAACACAAACAGCCAGCGTCCACGGCCCTTGCCCCAGCGCGCCACAT
>CANEXF010000037.1 GCA_947443645.1 Comamonadaceae bacterium
GCAGCGAAGCATACGAAGTGGCGAGCGTGGGGGCCGGCTGCAGCGAAGGGCCGCCCCGAGCAAGGCCAACCCCCTCGGGGGGCAGCGAAGCAGACGAAGTGGCGAGCGTGGGGGCCGGCTGCAGCGAAGGGCCGCCCCGAGCAAGGCCAACCCCCTCGGGGGGCGGCGAAGCACACGAAGTGGCGAGCGTGGGGGCCGGCTGCAGCGAAGGGCCGCCCCGAGCAAGGCCAACCCCCTCGGGGGGCAGCGAAGCACACGAAGTGGCGAGCGTGGGGGCCACAAACACCCCGCGCGCGCGCAACTCGGCGCGCAGCGCCAGCAGCACATAAAACATCACGCCCACGCCGGCCATGGCCTTGCTCTCGAAGCTGCAGCCGGGCTGATTCGGGTTGACGATGACATCGGCGTCTGGCAGCAGCACGCTGCCGTCGCTGAGGGCCGGCAGGTGGTGGTCGGTCACCAGCACCTGCATGCCCAGGGCCTTGGCGCGTGCCACACCGTCAAAGCTGGCAATGCCGTTGTCGACCGTGACCAGCAGGTCCGCGCCGCTGGCCTTGACGCGGTCGGCAATCGGCGCGGTCAGGCCGTAACCGTCTACCACCCGGTCTGGCACCAGGTAGCCGATGTTGCTGGCGCCCAGCAACTTCAGGCCGCGCAGCGCCACGGCGCAGGCGGTTGCGCCATCGCAGTCATAGTCTGCGACCACGCAAATACGCTTGCCGGCAGCCATGGCGTCGGCCAGCAGGCAAGCTGCTTGCGCCGCGCCCAGCAGGCCGGAGGGCGCCAGCAGTCGCGCCAGACCATCGTCGAGCTCGTCGGCCGTGCGCACGCCGCGCGCCGCGTACAGCTGCGCCAGCAGTGGATGCACGCCGGCTTGCTCCAGTGCCCAGATGCTGCGGGGCGGGGCGTCTCTGACTTGTATCTTCATAAAGTTCGTTCTACTATTGTTTTTATAGCTGCTTGAGCACAGCCAGCGTCCGCTGCGGGGCTAAAAGATGGTTGATTTGGCGCTTGACAGCGCTCCAGGGGCCGGCTTTGGCTGTCTCAAAGGTCTGCGCATGGCATTCGCCACACAGCGTCAGGCGCACGGTCTGGCCGTCGTTTTGACGCGCCAGCAGTTCGGCCATATGGTCTGCGTCCAGCGCTTGCCAGGCCAGCGCATAAGCCTGCCAATCGTCTGTGAAAGCCGCTTGCGCCAGCGTGCGCGGGGCGCTGAGCTGCTCGCTTGGCGCTGCCGGGGCGTTGCTGAGCGCGCCGGTGCCGCTGATCCAGAGCGAGTTGACCGTCAGCAACCGTTTGGCGCTGCGCTCGTCGTTGAGTGCATGGGTGTAGAGCAGCATCTGCATCTCGTTTTGCAGGCGGCGCAAGGTCTTGGCCGCTGCGTATTTCTGGCCCTGCAATGCGTCACCCGCGACAGGGCTTGGCCGTGCTTGCGGTAGCCAGGCGTCCACATTGCGGCCCAGCACCCGGTCCAGCGAAGCGGTGGGGAGGTGGCGGAAGATCTCGCCTTCGGCCAGCCAGCGCCCGGGCGCTGCGTAGTGCAGCGTGATGCCCTCGGTTTCAAAGTAGGGCTGCATGGCGCTCAGCAGCGCGCGCGACTCGTCTGGCGTCAAGGCCAGCGCGGCGGGGTCGCTCAGGGTCGCGTGCTGGCGGCCCATGGCCCAGTGGCAGGGCGTGATGAAGGCCCAGGCCAGGCGGCGGTCGCCTTCGCCCAGCGTGTTGGCGGCTTGCTGGGCGGCCCAGGGAATCAGTCCATCGTCCAGCGGCTGCGCGGCCAGCCCTTGCGCCCTGGCAAGCACGCGCTCGTGCGGCGTTGACAGCGCGTGGGCGTCGCCAGCCTCGCTTGCCAGCAACTGCATGCCGCGCAGCAGGCTGGCCAGATTCTTCAGGCTTTCAGCAGGCAGCGCCTGCATGGTTTCAAGCCAGTCGCCGGCGCTGCAGGCGGCAAATGGAATCACAAGATGGGGTGTGGGGACTGAGGCCATGCCTGTATTGTCCGGGATGCCACAATGAGCAGCTATGCAAATCCCCTACGAACTGATTTTGGGCTGGCGTTACACCCGTGCCGGTCGGGCGACGCGCCGCAATGGTTTTATTTCATTCATCTCCGGTGTGTCCATGCTGGGGATTGCGCTGGGGGTGGCGGCGCTGATCATCGTGCTGAGCGTGATGAACGGCTTTCAAAAGGAAGTGCGCGACCGCATGCTGGGCGTGATCTCGCACATCGAGGTGTTTGCCCCCAATGGCGCGGCCTTGCCCGATCCGCAAAAAACACTGCAGGAAATCAAGGCCAATCCGCAGGTACTGGGCGCGGCCACCTTTATCGCCGCGCAAGCGCTGCTGGCACGCGGCGAAGACATGAAGGGCACCATGGTCCGGGGCATAGACCCGGCGCTCGAAGGTTTGGTGACCGATCTGGCGCTGCCGCTCAAGGACACGGCTTTTCCCAGGCTGGTCAGCGGTGAGTTCGGCGTGGTGCTGGGCGGAGAACTGGCGCGTTCGATGGGCGTGCGGGAGGGCGACGTGGTCACGCTGATCGCGCCCAGTGGCCAGGTGACGCCAGCCGGGGTGGTGCCGCGCCTCAAACAGATGAAAGTCGTCGGCACCTTTGACTCCGGCCACTATGAATACGACTCGGCGCTGGTCATGATGCACCAGGACGACGCAGCCAAGATTTTCCGGCTGGAAGGCCCGACCGGCATACGCATACGGCTCAAAGACCTGCATCAGGCGCGCGAGGTGGCGCTGCAACTGTCCCAGACCCTGAGCGGCGACCTGTTGATTCGCGACTGGACGCGGCAAAACAAGACCTGGTTCGCCGCCGTGCAGCTGGAAAAACGCATGATGTTCATCATCCTGACGCTGATCGTGGCGGTGGCCGCCTTCAACCTGGTCAGCACGCTGGTGATGACGGTGACCGACAAGCGCGCGGACATCGCGATCTTGCGTACCCTGGGCGCCAGCCCCAAAAGCATCATGGGTATCTTTGTGGTCCAGGGCGCGATGGTGGGGGTGATAGGCACGCTGTCCGGTTTGCTGCTGGGCCTTGGCATCGCGCTGAACATCGACGTGATCGTGCCGGCGCTCGAGCACTTGCTGAACGCCAGCTTTTTGCCCAAAGACATTTATCTGATCAGCCGCATGCCAAGCGAGCCGCAGTACACCGACATCATGCCGATCGTCGTGATTGCGCTGGTGTTGTCTTTTTTAGCCACCATCTATCCGAGCTGGCGTGCCAGCCGGGTGAATCCTGCCGAGGCCCTGCGCTATGAGTGAGATTGCCCCCACGCTCCCCACTTCGTGTGCTTCGCTGCCCCCCGAGGGGGCCGCTGCGCCTGCGGCCCGGCAAAGCCGGTTCCGCGGCCCCGGCTTGAATGGGGAGATCGTCCTCAATGCCCAGGGCCTGACCAAGCGCTTTCATGAAGGGCTTATCGACCTGACCGTGTTGCACGGCGTGGACTTGCAGGTTTGCCGCGGTGACACCGTCGCCATAGTCGGCGCCTCGGGCTCCGGCAAAAGTACTTTGCTGCACTTGATGGGCGGGCTGGATGCACCCAGCAGTGGCAGCGTCGAGTTGATGGGGCAGGCGCTTTCCACGCTGTCGGCCGAGCGCCAGGGCCAGCTGCGCAACCAGCATCTGGGCTTTGTCTACCAGTTTCACCATTTATTGCCCGAGTTCAGTGCGCTCGAAAATGTCGCCATGCCGCTGTGGATTCGGCGTATGGCGCCCGCCGAATCAGCGCGGGTAGCTAGCGAAATGCTAGCAAGCGTGGGTTTGGCCGGGCGTTTGCAGCACCGGCCGGCCGAGTTGTCGGGCGGTGAGCGTCAGCGCGTGGCAATTGCGCGCGCACTGGTCAACCAGCCGGCCTGCGTGCTGGCGGACGAGCCCACCGGCAATCTGGACCGCAGCACCGCCGACGGCGTGTTCGAGCTGATGCTGCAGTTGGCGCGTGACAAGGGCACGGCTTTTGTCGTGGTCACGCATGACGAGTCGCTGGCCGCACGTTGCGCACGGCGCTTTCGGCTGGTTGAAGGGCGGCTGTCGGCCTGGGTCTGAACGGCTCGGCGCCAGCAGGGGCGGTTGCGGCGCTTGACCCCTTTGGCAGTCAGGACAGGCTGGGCGGGCATAATGGGGGTCGCGTCTGGCCTGCCGCGCCCGGGCTTGACCGGCAAGGCCTCTGAAGTATTTCGCCCCGCTGCCGCTGCACAGCGCCTGCGCGTGCAGGAAAAAGCCACCACCCGCATGACCGATCACTACACCACCCTTGGGCTTGGCAGCGCTGCGACCTTAGCCGATGTCAAAAAGGCATTCCGGCAAAAAGCCTCGTTCTGGCATCCTGACAAGAATGCCGCGCCCGATGCGGCCGCGCGCTTTCGGGCGGTGCAGCAAGCTTATGAAGTCCTGTGCGATGCGGACAAACGCCAGGCCTATGACGACAACCGCCGGCGCAGCCTGCTGGACAACCCGTTGAATACCGCGCGTGACATCTGGCTGAATTACTTCAATCCCTTACTTTGAAACCGCCGCGACATGACCAAGAACGAGCAAGCGACATGAGTATTTCCCCCTTTTTCCTTGACCTGCGATCGGCTTACCAGTCCGAGATGGACGACCTGCGCTTTGACTCTGAAGGCCGTGACGTGCTGCGCCAGCGCCTGGCTGAAAAACGCAAGGAAATCGGTTTTCTGCTGCAGATGATGGAGCTCAGCCCCGAGATGGTGGCGGTGATTTTTCACCAGGGCTTTGACTTCAAACTGCCTGCCGTGCTTGACCACCTGCTCAGCCATGAAGCCGACGAGTTCCCCGAATGGCGTGAGGTGGCACAAGGCCTTGAGCTGGCGCCCTGGGCGCAGGACCTGGCGCAGCTGGTGCTCAAAGCACCCGGAGGCGAGTGGTTCTTGACGCTGGCTGCCGGCCTGGAATACATGCACGGCAAGCCGGGTCTGGCCCCTGCTGCGCAAAACGACGACGAATTCGATGACGAAGATGACGCTGATGCTGACGATAGCGGCGATGATGGTCTGGAGCTGTCCAACAGCGACGAGGACGGCGACCAGAACAGCAACGACAAGGCCCGCCGTGAGGCTGGCGCTGACTGGCTGGCGGCGCAAGGCTTCGACCGCAAAGACTAGCTTTGAATTTCCAGCCCCAAGAGCCGACATCAACACAACTCAATTAGACAATTAGATCGCGCCATGAACCACCTCGCCCTGATTACAAAGACCCAGACCCTGATCGCCGCCGGAGACATCGTGGGCGCCGAGTCTGCGCTGGTGGAACTGGCCGATACCGAGGGTGATGCGGCCCTGATGGTGGTGCTGGATCTGCTGCCTGCCAAAGACATCCTGGCGGTGATCCGTGAATACGACAACTCCAAGGAGTCGGTGGTCAATCTGCTGGTCACGCCGGAGCAGTTCGCGCGCGCAGTGGTCATTGAAAAGCTTTACAAGGACCTGACCCGCACCCACCTGCGCGGCATGGTCAATTCGATCATTTTCCGGGACGACGCCGAGCCAATAGAGTTCTTGACCGCCATTGGCGATCTGGACGGCGGCAGCGAGGCGCTGGCCGACTATTTTTCCGAGAAATGGAGCCGCGTCGAGGCTTTTGCGCGCACCGGCACCTTTGACGCGATGGACGATCATGGTGAGATGCTCTCGCAAACGGCATTGCTGGCTTCGGCCTATGTGAAGCCGCAGCTGCAGCAGGAGGAGGTGGCCGACCAGGACTGGATGGAACTGGCCTGGATTCTGCGCTACGAGTGCCCGGACCTGTTCATTGAAATGCTGATGGTCTTGCGCGCCAAGGCCAGTGCTTTTGAAGCCAGTTTTGGCGAGGAAGCCGAGTCCGAGGAAGACGACGGCAAGGTTGAAACCAGCGACACCGATCGCGGCAAGGCCACACCCAGCGCGCGCGAGTCGGACGAAGAGTCCGCCATCTGAGCACGGGCCGGTCCCAAACCTTGTCACCATGACCAGCCTAGCTTCAACTCCGCCCTCGACTGTTTCCGTCTACGACGCGCGGCCCTTTTTTGAAAAGGCGCTGCAGTTTGGCGTGCAGGCAGGCATTCTCGACGCGCTCAAGCTCGAAGCCATTTGCGCGGAGGCACCCAAGGGCATGGTTCAAATCGCACGCTATTTTGGTAACGAGAATTTGCGTCCCGATCTTGAAAAAGCCAGGGAGCGCATCGTCAACCTCGTCAGCCTGCATCTTGAAAGCAGCTGCAAGGGTGATTTGCGGCGGGCCGCCGAGTTGCTGCGCGAGCACTCGCTGCTGTCCCGCTCCAAAGCCGGCTCTGACATGCTGAAGGCCTTGATCGTCATGCCGCAGAACAGCCACTTTGGCATGGGTGAGGGCGGTAGCTTCAGCGACGATCAGATCGCGCTGCTGGCCAAATGGTCGCTGCGCAGCCTGGCCGACTACCAGGCCGAATTTGCCAAGCGCAGCCAGGTGGCCGAGGTGATAGATGCGGCGGTCTGGCTGGCTGACCAGCTGGGGCTGGACGCCAGCGAGCTTGAAGAAGCCGGCAAGGATGCCGAAGCCGTGATCCGCACCGCCATCTTGCAGGTCGCCACCGGCCGCACCGAGATGCCAGACTGGATGGCTTTTGAAAAGACCATAGCGGTCTTGCGCAAGGCCTATTTGGCCGGCCAGGCGCCGGTCAAAGCCGGCGCCAAAGACAAATTTAAAGACAGTGCCAAGGTTTCCGTCAAGGCCAAGCCCGGCAAGCTGGACGCACTGCTGCCCCTGGCCACGCTTGAAAACCTGCCCGAGCGCTTGCTGCCCGTGGTGCGGCTGGTGCGTGCCTCGGTGCTGGCTGATCTGCCGAAAATTTTTGACTCCGCGTTGCCCGCCAGACAACTTTTTGACCAGACGCCGGCCTTCATAGGCCGCTATTTCTGGGTCGAGGATGCCTTGAGTGAGGTGGCCAGTTTTGACCAGGCCGTCTCCAAGGCCTGGGACAAGGCCACGGGTGGCCACAGCGACGAAGGCTCGCTGCTCACGCTGCTCTTGTGCGTGGCTGCGGGCGCTGCGCCCAAGACGCTGCTGAGCGAAAAAGCCGCAGGCAGCCTGATTCGCAAGATTCAGAAAACCGGTCTGGACCCGCAGCTCAGCCACGACTTCATACTCGCGCATGCCCCGGCGCAGTACCAGGACGACTACGCACGGCTTTGGACCGACTTCATGGATGAAGCCCAGCAAACACTGCAAAGTGATGTGGCCTTCGCGGTCGATGACGCCCTGGCCTTGCTGCGCCGGGAATGCCGCGTCAAATAAGCCGCATTGAATAGACCCCGGCTCAAACCGCGCGCTTAAGCGTTGGCGCTGCCGGCGCTCAAAGAATCCGGTTGAACCAGGCCAGCGACAGGCCGGCTGACAGCAAGGCCAGCACGGCGGCCAGCAGGGCCAGCAGCGCTGAAATTTCGGTTTCTTTTTTGACCAGTGTCAGGCGCGAGCTCAGGGTTTCGTAGACCTTTTTAAGGTCCGCAGCCGTGCCCGCGTAAAAATATTCTGCCTGGGTGTTGCGGGCAATCGCCTTGAGCGTGTCTTCGTCCAGCCTCACGCGCATGGACCAGCCTTCAAAACCAATCGTTTCGCCATCCACCGTGCCTATGCCGACGGTGTATACGCGCACGCCGCGGTCGGCGGCGGCTTTGGCGGCATCCAGGGAATCCACGCCGGTTGTGCGCTGGCCGTCAGTCAGCAAGATGATGGCGGCGGAACTGTAAGAGCCCGGCGCCACCGGCGTGAAGGGCTTGGGCGTTTTGCCGTCTTTGCCAGGCTGGTCTATCGCCACCCCGCGCTGGCGTTCGCGCCCGTACTGCATGGAGGCCAGGTCAATGCCGGCATCCGGAAACAGCTCGGACAGCGCCACCACAATGCCATTGCCAATGGCGGTGCCGCGCTGCAGCTGAAACTTGTCTATGGCCGCCACCAGGTCTTCGCGGCTCAGCGTGGGTGGCTGCACCACGGCGGCTGTGCCGGCGAAAGCGACGATGCCTACGCGCACATGGCGCGGCAGTTCGGCCAGAAAAGCCTTGGCGGCGTTTTGCGAGGCGACCAGGCGGTTGGGTTGCACGTCCGTGGCGCGCATGCTGCCGGACACGTCCATGGCCAGCATGATGGTTTCGTGGTCAGAAGGCAGGCTGACGACGGCGATAGGCCGCGAAGACGCCAGCAGCATGGCCAGCAGCGCCAGCAAAAAGAGCGCAGGCGGCAGGTGCCGGCGCAGGTTTTGACTCGGTCCCATGGCCTCCCGCACGATGGACAGGCTGGCGTAGCGCAAGGCCATTTTTTTCTTTCGGCGCAGCAGCCAGATGTAGAGCAGCACGAGCACGGGCAGGGCCAGCAACAGCCAGAGGAATTGTGGCCAGAGGAAGTGCGCCAGCAGTGAATGTGTCAGAGCCGCCGTCATGCTGTCTCCTTGCTTCGTTTGAGCCGGCTGCCGCGTTTGCGCAAATCTGTAAAGCGCATCAGGGCTTCCAGCAAGTCGCCATCGGTGGAGAGCTCCAGGGTGTCCACGGCTGCGCGCGCCAGCGACTGCCGCAGCTCGGCCTCGCGCTGTGCGGCAATCCGTGCAAAGCGTTTGCGAAATCCGGCATCGTGGGTGTCGACCATCAGTTGCTCACCGGTTTCGGCATCCGTGATGGGAATCAGCCCGAGGTCGGGCAGTTGCAGCTCCAGTGGGTCCAGCAGCCGCACGGCCACCACATCATGGCGCCTGGCCAACTGGGCCAGGGGCTTTTCCCAACCCGCCTCACTGATGAAGTCCGAGGCCACAAAAAGGGTGGAGCGCCGGCGCACCAGATGCGCCGCAGATTCAAGCAATTCATGCAATCGGGTGGTGCCGGATGCGGGCGCTTCCGGCCGGGTCTTCAAGGTGTACAGAAGCTGCAACACATGGCGCCGGCCCGAGCGCGTCGGTATCACCGCATCCACTCCCGAGCCATACAGCATCGCGCCCACCCGGTTGCCGCGGCGCGTCAGCAGGCTTGCCATCACAGCGACAAACTCCGTGGCCAGCTGGCGTTTGCGCTGCTCGCCCGAACCGAAGTCCATGGAGGGGCTCAGGTCGATCAAAAACCAGGCGCTCATTTCACGGTCTTCAGTGAACACACGCACATGCGGCTGTTGCAGCCTGGCCGTGACGTTCCAGTCCATATGCCGCACATCATCGTGATGCTGGTATTCGCGCAGATCGGCCAGATCCATGCCCGTGCCGCGCAGCAACGTGCGCCAGTCGCCCTGCAGCAGACCGTCAAGGCGGCGCAGCACCGTCCACTCCAGTCGCTGGAGTAACTGCTCTGCGCTCATGGCTGCGTGATTCATCGGTTGCTGAATAATCGGGCGAGTCGAGCAAGGCCAGCCCCCTCGGGGGGCAGCGGAGTACGCGAAGCGACAAGCGTGGGGGACATCGAACGCCGCGAAGGGCCGCCCCGAGCAAGTTCAGCTCCCTCGGGGGGCAGCGCAGTACGCGAAGCGACAAGCGTGGGGGACATCGAACGCCGTGAAGAGCCGCCCCGAGCAAGTTCAGCCCCCTCGGGGGGCAGCGCAGTACGCGAAGCGACAAGCGTGGGGGGTA
>CANEXF010000038.1 GCA_947443645.1 Comamonadaceae bacterium
GCTGGTGATTGCACGCACCGACGCAGAAGCCGCGGACTTGCTGACCAGCGACTACGACGCCAATGACAAGCCCTTCAGCACTGGTGAGCGCACGGCAGAAGGCTTTTATAAAACCCGCAAAGGCATGGACCAGGCCATCAGCCGCGCCATTGCCTACGCCTACTACGCTGACCTCGTGTGGTGTGAGACGGGAACGCCTGATCTTGAATTCGCGAAAAAATTCGCTGATGCCGTGCACAAGGTTCACCCCGGGAAAATGCTGGCCTACAACTGCTCGCCGTCCTTCAACTGGAAAAAGAATCTGGACGACGCCACCATCGCCAAGTTCCAGAAAGAGCTGGGCGCGATGGGCTACAAGTACCAGTTCATCACCTTGGCCGGCATCCACTCGATGTGGTACAACATGTTCGACTTGGCGCAGGACTATGTCAAACGCGGCATGACTGCATACATCGAGAAGGTGCAGGAGCCTGAATTCGCAGCCCGCGACCGCGGCTACACCTTTGTGTCCCATCAGCAGGAAGTCGGCACCGGCTACTTCGACGAAGTCACCACGGTGATTCAGGGTGGCAAGTCAAGTGTGACGGCCCTGACCGGCTCAACGGAAGAAGAGCAGTTCCACTGAAGTTCGGGGCAAGCTGGCGCGGCGTAAAATTACGCCATTCCCGCTTCCATGAGCAAAGCGCGGCAAGTCCGCGCTTTTTTTCGTGCCTCTTTTTTTGATCGATTTCTTCAACCATGATTCAAATCACGCTTCCCGACGGTTCCCTACGTGAGTTTCCTGGCCCGGTCGCAGTGGCCGAGGTGGCCGCCTCGATAGGCGCAGGTCTGGCCAAGGCCGCCCTGGGTGGCAAAGTCGACGGCAAAGTCGTTGACACCAGTTTCGTGATCGAAAAAGACAGCGCGCTCGCCATCATCACGGCCAAAGACCCTGATGGACTGGAGCTGATTCGTCATTCAACCGCCCACCTATTGGCCTACGCTGTCAAGACGCTTTTTCCGGATGCCCAGGTCACCATAGGCCCAGTGATTGAAAACGGCTTTTTCTACGACTTTTCCTACAAGCGGCCGTTCACGCCAGAAGACCTGGTGGCGATTGAAAAGCGCATGGGTGAGCTGGCCGCCAAGGACGAGCCCGTGCTTCGCCGTGTCTTGCCACGTGACGAGGCGGTGGCGCACTTCAAGGCTATTGGCGAAGATTACAAGGCAGAGATCATTGCCAGCATTCCGGCCAATGAAGATGTCTCGCTTTACCGCGAGGGCGATTTTGAAGACCTCTGCCGTGGCCCCCACGTACCCAGCACTGGCAAGCTGAAGTTTTTCAAGCTCATGAAGGTCGCCGGTGCTTACTGGCGCGGCGACCATCGTAATGAAATGCTGCAACGTATTTACGGCACCGCATGGGCCAGCAAGGACGAGCTGCAGCAGTACCTGAGCATGCTCGAAGAAGCTGAAAAGCGTGACCACCGCAAGCTCGGCAAGGAACTCGATCTCTTTCACATTGACGACCATGCACCGGGCTTGGTGTTCTGGCATCCCAAGGGTTGGACCCTCTGGCAGGGCGTGGAGCAATACATGCGCCGCGTCTACCAGGACAACGGCTACCAGGAAGTCAAAGGTCCGCAGATCATAGACAAGACGCTGTGGGAAAAAACCGGGCACTGGGACAAGTACCGCGACAACATGTTCACGACCGAGAGCGAAAAGCGCGAATACGCGCTCAAGCCCATGAACTGTCCCGGCCACATCCTGATTTTCAAGCAGGGCATCAAGAGCTACCGTGACCTGCCTTTGCGTTACGGCGAGTTCGGTCAATGCCATCGCAACGAACCTACTGGCGGTCTGCACGGCATCATGCGTGTGCGCGGCTTCACGCAGGACGACGGTCACATCTTTTGCACTGAAGAGCAGATCCTCAAGGAGTGCGTTGACTACACGACCCTGCTGCAAAAGGTCTATACCGACTTCGGCTTCAAGAACATCATTTACAAGGTCGCGACAAGGCCAGAGGCGCGCATAGGCTCTGATGAAAGCTGGGACAAAGCCGAGCATGCGCTGATTGAAAGCCTTCGTGCTTCGGGTTGTGAGTTCGAGATTTCCCCAGGTGAGGGCGCTTTCTATGGCCCGAAGATCGAGTACACGCTGAAAGACGCGATTGGCCGCCAGTGGCAGTGCGGCACGATTCAGGTCGATTTCTCCATGCCCGAGCGTCTGGACGCCGAATACGTTGGTGAAGACGGCGCGCGCCATCGCCCAGTGATGCTGCACCGCGCGATTGTCGGCAGCCTGGAGCGATTCATTGGCATTTTGATAGAAGAGCACGCCGGCGCTTTGCCCACCTGGCTGGCTCCGGTGCAGGTTTCAGTGCTCAATATCACCGACGCGCAGGCCGATTACTGTCGCGAAATAGCTAAATTGCTGCAGAATCAAGGGCTTAGGGTCAATTTGGATCTGCGCAACGAGAAAATTACGTATAAAATACGCGAGCACTCGATGCAAAAGCTGCCTTACATACTTGTCGTTGGCGACAAAGAGAAGGCAGCAGGAGCTGTCGCAGTGCGCGCCCGGGGTAACAAAGACCTTGGAGTGATGTCTCTTGAAGCGTTTGCCCAGCAAATCGCCTCTGACATTGCACAAAAAGCCTGATTTTTAACAAAATTGTTGATGATTTTGGCCTCTCGTCCTTGTGTGACGGGCGCAAGCCGCTATAGCTTTTATAGCAAGCATTGAAGGATTAGCACCATCGCTACTGAATTTCGTGACCGCCGTCACCGCGAAGAACGCAAGCACCGCTTGAACCGTGAAATCATGGCCCCTGAAGTACGACTATCAGGGCCAGAGAACGAGCCTCTGGGCATCGTCAGCCTGATGGAAGCGCTGCGACTTGCAGGTGAATATGACGTTGATCTGGTGGAGATTTCTCCAACGGCGATTCCGCCGGTGTGCAGATTGATGGATTACGGTAAGTTCAAGTACGCTGAGCAGAAAAAAGCCGCGGACGCGAAATCCAAGCAAAAAGTGATCGAGATCAAGGAAGTTAAATTCCGGCCCGGCACTGATGATGGTGACTACAACATCAAACTGCGCAATATCAAGCGCTTTTTGGAAGACGGCGACAAGTGCAAGATTACCTTGCGTTTTCGCGGTCGTGAGATCACCCATCAAGAGTTGGGTTTGGCCTTGTTGGCGCGTATTCGCGACGAGTTGGCTGATTTGATTTTGGTCGAGCAGTTCCCCAAGCTTGAAGGCAGGCAGATGGTCATGATGATCGCGCCGGGCCGCAAGAAGCCGGGCTCGAACAAGCCAGCAGCTGCAGAAGCTGCGCCTTCGACCTCGGCCTGAGCGCTTGAGGTCAAGAATTCAGGGGATGCCTCACGGCGCTCCTGTGAAAGCCGGTTATAGGCCGGCCTTCCAAAAGTAAAAGGGTCAAACCTTTTGCGCGCAAGTGGCGAGGTAATACTCGCCACTAACAAGTGGTTGAGCTTTAAAACTCGCCACTAACAAGTGGCAAGTTAATACTCGCCACTAACAAGTGGCAAGTTAATACTCGCCACTAACAAGTGGCAAGTTAATACTCGCCACTAACAAGTGGCTCGGGGCCGTCAAGTCTGCGTCAGGTTCGCAGCGCCTCACGAGCACAAATGAAAAGGAGCATTTAAATGCCCAAAATGAAGACCAAAAGCGGCGCTAAAAAGCGTTTCCGCGTTCGTCCTGGTGGCACCGTCAAACGCGGTCAAGCCTTCAAACGTCACATCCTGACCAAGAAGACCACCAAAAACAAACGCCAATTGCGTGGTTCGACAGCTGTTCATGCGACTAATATGGGTCACATGGCACAGATGCTTCCAGGCCGTGGTATTTAATTTAACGACGAACAAGGAGTAATCACATGCCTCGCGTCAAACGTGGTGTAACGGCTCGCGCCCGCCACAAAAAAGTTCTAGCCCTTGCAAAAGGTTTTCGCGGTCGCCGCGGTAACGTCTTCCGTATCGCCAAAGAAGCGGTAATGAAGGCTGGGCAATATGCCTACCGTGACCGTCGTACCAAAAAGCGCGTGTTCCGCCAGTTGTGGATCGCCCGTATCAATGCTGCCAGCCGTTCATTCGGCATGACATACAGCCAATTTGCCAATGGCCTGAAAAAAGCCGGTATCGAGATTGACCGCAAGGTTCTGTCCGATATGGCCATCCACGACAGCGCCGCTTTCGGTGCCATCGTGAGCCAGGTCAAAGCCAAGCTGGCTGCCTGATTTTTCAGGCCAAGTGCTGTTAATGCTATAAAATTAATAGCTTCTTGCGCACGAAGACAAAGGGCTGGAGCTTGAAAAGGCTCTGGCCCTTTTTTCATGAGCGCAGTCAATAGACGGCCTGAAGAACTGATTGCGTGAGCGCTGTCACTGTTTTTCCATTGAACAGAAAAGAATTTATGAATGAAGTCGATGCCCTGGATGCGCTGGTCAACAGTGCCAAAGCCGGTTTTTCGCAGGCTTTGACGCCTGCCGACCTGGAGAACGCCAAAGCGCAGTTTCTGGGCAAGTCCGGGCGCATCACTGAGTTGATGAAGGGCATGGCGCAACTTTCCGTCGAGGAAAAAAAATCCCGTGGCGCGGCTATCAATCTGGCCAAGCAGGCGATTGAGCTCGCGCTCAACGAGCGTCGCCAGGCGCTGGCCGATGCCGAGCTTGAAAAGCAGCTCAAAGTTGAAGCGCTGGACGTCAGCTTGCCGGGACGGCAGCGATTGCAGGGCGGTTTGCACCCGGTATCGCTCACGCTGGAGCGCATCGAGGCTATTTTTGGTTCCATGGGCTTTGACGTGGCGCAGGGCCCGGAGATTGAAACCGACTGGTTCAACTTCACCGCGCTCAACACGCCTGAAGACCATCCGGCCCGCTCCATGCACGATACGTTTTATGTGGAAGGTGGCACCGAGGCTGCACCAAACTTGCTGCGCACCCACACCAGCCCGATGCAGATCCGCCACGCCGTCCAGCACGTCAAAAAACACCGCGGCTTGATAGATGCCGGTGGCCGCATGCCCGAGATTCGCGTCATTGCGCCGGGCCGAACCTACCGCGTTGACAGCGACGCCACGCATTCTCCAATGTTCCACCAGTGCGAAGGCCTGTGGATAGGCGAGAACGTGAGCTTCAAGGATCTGAAGTTCGTCTTTACCGATTTTTGCCGCACATTTTTCGAAAGCGATGACCTGGTGTTGCGCTTTCGCCCGAGCTTTTTCCCGTTTACAGAGCCCAGCGCTGAAATTGATATCCAGTTCCCAAGTGGACCGCTGGCAGGCCGCTGGCTTGAAGTCGCCGGCTCCGGTCAGGTACACCCCAATGTGGTTCGCAACATGGGACTGGACCCCGAGAAATACATTGGTTTTGCCTTTGGCATGGGGCCGGACCGGCTGACCATGCTGCGCTACGGCGTCAACGATTTGCGCCTTTTCTTTGATGGCGACATCCGCTTTTTGTCGCAGTTCAAATGAATCGCTGCACCCCTGAGCCGCGCCTTACGGCGCGTCACCCCCTCAAGGGGGCAACACTGGCGGCCCGGCAAAGCCGGTTCCGCGGTGTTCTGCGACTGCAGACTCGCGCCCCATAACGAATTTACGTTGAGAGCCCTTTATGCAATTCCCTGAATCCTGGTTGCGCGAATTCTGCAATCCGCCACTCACGACTGAACAGCTCGCCGAAACGCTGACCATGGCCGGGCTTGAAGTGGAGGAGCTCAAGCCTGTAGCGCCGCCTTTCACCGGCATCGTGGTCGGTGAAATCAAGGAGGTGGTCAAGCACCCCAACGCCGACAAACTGCGCATCTGCCAGGTCGATGTGGGGCAGGCCGCCTTGCTCAACATCGTTTGTGGTGCGCCCAATGCCCGCGTCGGCATCAAGGTGCCCTGTGCGCTGGTCGGTGCAGCCTTGCCTCCAGGCGAAGACGGCAAGCCCTTCCTGATCAAGCTGGGGCAACTGCGCGGCGTCGACAGCCAGGGCATGCTTTGTTCTGCGCGTGAGCTCAAGCTCTCGGAAGACCATGGCGGCTTGCTTGAACTGGCGGCGGATGCGCAGCTGGGTCAGGACATTCGCGAGCATCTGGACCTAGACGACACCTTGTTCACGCTCAAGCTCACGCCGAATCTGGCGCATTGCCTGAGTGTTTATGGCGTTGCCCGTGAAGTCGCGGCCTTGACGGGTGCGCCGCTCAAGGCGCAGGCCTTTCCTGCGGCCTCTGTGCTTGACCAGACGCGTCTGGCCGTCAAGATCAGCGCGCCAAATTTGTGCGGCCGCTTTTCTGGGCGCGTGGTGCGCAATGTCAACACCAAAGCGGTGACACCCGCTTGGATGGTGGACCGTCTTGCGCGTTGCGGCCAGCGCAGCGTGACCGCGCTGGTGGACATCTCCAACTATGTGATGTTCGAGCTGGGACGACCCTCGCATATTTTTGACCTCGACAAGATCCACGGCGGGCTCGATGTGCGCTGGGGCAGGGCGGGCGAAACGCTCAAGCTGCTCAATGGCACAACCGTCACCGTCGATGAAAAAGTTGGCGTGATCGCTGATGACAGCCAGGTCGAGTCGCTCGCCGGCATCATGGGTGGTGATGCAACTGCCGTGTCTGATGACACCCGCAACGTCTATGTCGAGGCCGCTTTCTGGTGGCCCAAGGCAATTGCCGGGCGTTCGCGCCGCTACAACTTCTCAACCGATGCCGGTCACCGCTTTGAGCGCGGCGTCGATCCGGGTCAGACCGTCGAGCATATCGAGCGCATCACCCAGCTCATCCTGGCTATTTGTGGCACGCCCGACACCGTTTGCGGCCCGATAGACGATCTGCAGGGCAATTTGCCCGAGGCCACGCCCGTGACCTTGCGCGTGGCCAGAGCCGCCAAGATCATAGGCATGCCGTTGACGCAGGCGCGCTGCCTTGATGCGCTGCAGCGCCTGGGCTTGCAGGTCGAGCAGGGTGATGGGACGCTGACCGTCACACCGCCCAGCTACCGCTTTGACCTGCAAATTGAGGAAGACCTGATCGAGGAAGTCGTGCGCATGGTCGGCTACAAGGACTTGCCAGACACCCCGCCACAGGCACCCATCACCGCCAAACTGAGGCCAGAGTCAGAGCGCAGCCCGTTTGCCGTTCGCCGGGCCCTGGCCGCGCTGGGTTATCAGGAAACCATCAACTTCAGCTTTGTCGAAGAGCGCTGGGAGCATGAGCTGGCGGGCAACGCCAACCCCATCAAGCTGCTCAATCCGATTTCCAGCCAGATGAGCGTGATGCGCTCCTCGCTTTTGGGCTCGCTGCTACAGGTTCTCAAATTCAATCTCGATCGCAAGGCCGAGCGCGTCAATGTGTTCGAGCTGGGGCGCGTGTTTTTGCGCGACGCACAAAGCCAGAACAGCGACACCACGGTGGCCGGTTTCAACCAGCCCATGCGCCTGGCTGGCCTTGCCTATGGTCCGCGCGCCGGTCTTCACTGGTCCCAATCGGACAAAGCGGCAGACTTTTTTGATGTCAAAGGCGACGTCGAGGCTTTGCTTGCACCCTTGCAAGCCGTGTTCGCACCCGCAACGCATCCGGCCATGCATCCGGGCCGCTGTGCCAGCGTCGCGGTGGGCGACAAGCTGATTGGCTTTGTCGGCGAGTTGCATCCCCAGTGGCGCCAGGCTTACGATCTGGCGCAGGCGCCGCTGATGTTTGAACTCGAACTTGACGCTGTGCTCGCGCGTCGCGTACCGGCATTTGTCGCCGTCAGCAAGCTTCAGCCGGTCGAGCGTGACATCGCGGTGATCGTGGCTGAGAGCACGACGCATGCAGCACTGATGGCTGCAATTGAGAGCGCCGACACCCACGGCTTGCTGAGGTCGGCGACCCTGTTTGACGTCTACCGGCCGCAGCAGTCCAACAGCAGCCTGCAGTTGGGTGAGAAGAGTCTGGCCGTGCGTTTGGTGCTTTCCAGCGACGCCGCTACACTCACCGACGAAGACATAGACGCCGCTGTTCAGGCTGTGTTGAACAATCTCCAGCAACAGGTGCAAGCTCGTCTGCGCGCTTGATGAGCGCCTGAATGCGTGACATCGCGTTAAAAAAACAGCCAAAATAGCTCAAACAAGAGGACTGCGCAGATGGATTTTTCGATTGAAAGCCTGGAAACACCGGCACTGACCAAAGCGCATCTGTCCGAGTTGCTGTTTGACCAGATCGGGCTTAATAAGCGCGAGTCGAAAGACATGATCGACGCGTTTTTTGACCTGATTTCGGACAGTCTGGTTGAGGGCAACGATGTGAAGATTTCCGGTTTCGGGAATTTTCAGATCCGTACCAAGGCGCCCAGGCCTGGCCGCAATCCACGCACAGGTGAAGCCATCCCCATCCAGGCGCGCCGCGTGGTGACCTTTCATGCGAGCCACAAGCTCAAGGACCAGATACAGGGTGACGCTGCGGCCGACTAAGTCAGCGCAGCCAGGCGCGTGCAACCGACGCTTGCGATTGCGCATAAAGGCATCGCAGGCGTGTAAGCACGCAACACATTTCAATTAACTGAAACAGACTTTGCACTAAGTTTGAACTTAGAGTAAATTTGCAGCTTTCTTACTTACTGCATTGATTTAATTGGAGAATTCTCTTCCACCCATTCCCGCCAAGCGCTACTTCACCATTGGTGAGGTCAGCGAATTGTGCGGCGTCAAACCTCATGTGCTCCGTTATTGGGAGCAGGAGTTCACGCAACTGCGCCCGATGAAAAGGCGCGGCAACCGTCGTTACTACCAGCATCATGAAGTGCTCATGATCCGCAGAATCCGCGATTTGCTCTACGACCAGGGTTTCACCATCAGTGGTGCGCGCAACAAACTCCATGAGATCGTTCAGATAGAGGGTGACAAGCGCCGCAACGGCGAGATCATGCTGGACGGCGTGGATGTGACGGATGGTGCTGATTCAGGCTTTAGCGAGTTTCCAGACTCCGCTTCGTTCGAAGACAGCGAGATGGCCAACGACGGCGCAGACTTGCCCAGCGGGAACCTGGCCCAGCAAAGGCTGCAACTGGTGCGGCGTGAGTTGTTTGAAATTCGTGATTTGCTGAGCGCCAGCCCATTGGAGCTGCACTGAGCAAGCTATAATTTGAAGCTTGTCGGTGTGTGGCGCAGCCTGGTAGCGCACTTGCATGGGGTGCAAGGGGTCGAAGGTTCGAATCCTTTCACACCGACCATATAAATCAAGGACTTAGCGCAGAAATGCTCTAAGTCCTTTCTTGTTTCTGCGCCAAGGGGTAAACCAAGGGGTAAACGCTCAATGCGTGGTGAGCTTTGGTCGTTCGAGCCTCGCTAATCCCGCCGTGGACTTTCGATATCAACAGCTTCCTGCCTGCGTCAGCCTTAAGCTTGTTTATCAA
>CANEXF010000039.1 GCA_947443645.1 Comamonadaceae bacterium
CCAATGGACAGCGGCACATGGCCGGCAACAGCGTCGTTCATCAGCGGGCCGCCGCCCTTGTAAGGGATGTGCGTCCACTCGATGCCGCCGCTTTTGCCCAGCAGCGTCATGGCCACATGGCCCAGGCTGCCCGAGCCAATGCTGCCGTAGCTCACGTTCTTTTTGGCTTTTGCCGCTGCCACCACATCGGCAAAGGTCTTGTATTCGCTGCCGGCATAGGTCGCAAGCACCATAGGGGACGTACCGACAAGAATGATGGGCGGCAAATCTTTTTTGCTGTCAAACGGCAGGCCGGGAATCAAGGCCGGATTCACACCATGGGTGTCAAACACCACCGCAAAGGTGTAGCCATCGGCCGGTGCCGCAGCCACCGCCGCAGCGCCTATGGAGCCGGAAGCCCCGCCTTTGTTGTCGACGATGATGGTCTGCCCCAGCTGCTGCTGCAGCGGCACCTGCAAAATGCGCGCGACCTGATCGACCGAGCCGCCAGGCGGAAACACCGCGACCAGCTTGATCGGGCCGCGCGTGGGCCATGCGGGTCCGCTTTGTGCCCAGACACCGGCTGCCGACAAGGCGAGCAGACTCCAAACCAGATAACACTTTTTCAACATTCAAATCTCCGTGATGTAATCCCCTGATGGTAAGAGCAAACCAACTCCTGCATCCACAGCGCAAACCCGCGGAACTGCGCGCCGCAGCGACTATCTTGCTGCTGCGCGACAGCGCGCAGGGCCTAGAGGTGCTGATGACGCGTCGTTCCATGAACGCGAGCTTTGCGCCCGGTGCCTATGTTTTTCCGGGCGGTGGCATTGATGCGGCTGATGCCTATGCGCACCAGGGTGGCGACGGCTTTTGCGCGCGCAGACCCCACCAGAGCGATCTGCAGCTCACGCAGGCCGTGGCCGCCATACGCGAAAGCTTTGAAGAGCTTGGGGTGCTGCTGGCGCGTCATGCCGATGGCAGCTATGCCAGTACCGAAGACATCGCTGCAATGGACCGCAAGGTGCCGTTTGCAGCGCAGTGCCGGCAACGCGGCCTGAGCCTGGCGACCAAGGAGGTGTTTGTGCTCGCCCACTGGGTCACCGACCGCGATTTGCCGCGCCGCTTTGATGTGCCTTTTCTGGTGGCGCGCATGCCTGAGGGCCAGACCCCGGTGGCTGACGAGTCCGAGCAATTTGAGCCGGTCTGGCTGAGTCCGGCCGACGCACTGGCCAGACACGCGGCCGGCCAGTTTTTCATGATCTTCCCGACCCTGCGCACGCTTGAAAGGCTGGCCAGCTACCGGTCCGTGGCCGCGATGCTGCAAGCCTGCGCGTCCGGGCAGCCGCTGTGGCATTCATGTCCGCGCGCCGGATGGCTGGCCGACAAGGAAGCGCGCTTCATGGAGCACGACGCGCCTTATGGCGAGCTGGCCCTGGTCTGCCCCGACGGCCAAATCCGGCATGCGCTGGATTGGCAGACCGAGCAACCGGTAGCGTTGTTGAAAAACCTGCAGCGCCTGACGGCGCCCAATCCGGGCGTGATGACAGGTCCAGGCACCAACAGCTATCTGGTCGGTGACGCCCGCACCGGCTATATCGCCATAGACCCGGGGCCGGCCGACGCTGCGCACCTGACGCGTTTGCATGCGGCCGCCGGAGGCGACATCCGCATGATTGTCTGCACCCACTCGCACCCCGACCATTCGCCGGGCGCCAAGCCGCTACAGGCACTGTGCGAAGCTGGCGGCAAGCCAAAGCCGCCGATTCTGGGTTTGCCGTCGCTTCCCACCGCGCGCGCCGACAGCCAGTTCACGCCAGACCGGGCGCTACAAGATCAGGAGCTGCTAACGCTCATGCCTGTTGGCCTGCAAGGCGAAAACATTGAAGATTCGGAGATCGGGCACACACTGAAAGTGCTGCACACGCCGGGCCATGCGGCCAACCACCTGTGCCTGGTGCTGCTTGAAGACGGCCTGCTGTTCAGTGGCGACCACATCCTCAACGGCAGCACCACGGTGGTCAACCCGCCCGATGGCAACATGACGGCTTACCTGGACTCGCTGGACCGCCTGAGCGCGGCCTGCGATGCGCACGCGATCGAGTTCATTGCGCCAGCGCATGGCCATGTGCTGGGCCAGGCCCAAAGCGCGATAGCCCAGCTCAAAAAGCACAGACTCAAACGCGAAGCCAAAATCTTCGCCGTGATGCAGGCCTTGCCAGGCGGCACGCTGGACGACTGGGTGGCGCTGGCCTATGACGATGTCGATGAACGCATCTGGCCGGTCGCCAAGCGTTCGCTGCTGGCGCATGTGCAGCGGATTCAGGCGCTGGACCAGGCCGATTGAGGACAGCCGCGCTTGCGGCGTCGTCAATTTAAATAAAGTGTGAAGCCCGCCGATAAGCCGGATTCTGTGCGCTGAAGCGTCTTGCGACGCCTCAGTGTGACCGCCATTAATCTGGGCCGGGGGTCGCCCACCCGGCTCGGTGCTACCTACCCGCCAGCTCCGCGGAGCTACATCAACGCTGGCCTATTTGGTATTGCTGCGCGTAGAGATTGCCCGTTTCACCCGACCCTGGTGCTTCCTTTCGGTTGCGCCAGGGCCGACTCGTCTCTGTTGCTCTAATCCTCACCTCACGGTGGAGAGGTATTACCTCCTACGCTGTCCTGTGCAGTCCGGACGTTCCTCCAGTGCTTCCTTTCGGAAATTGCACCAGCGGCGGTCTGGCAGGCTTCACGAACTGGATTATCCCGTGTTTTTGGGCGCTGACCGCACTGGCTGCGGTCAGCGCTGTGCATTCCACAAACTAAAATGGCGCCCAGATCCGAAAAACAGATCCACGAAAGCCAAGACCCCATGATTCGCCTGACAGAACTCAAGCTCCCACTGGACCACGCCGAGGACGCCCTTGCCGCCCTGATTGTGCAAACTCTGGGCATCACCGCAAACGAGCTGCTGAGCTACCGCATTTACAAACGCAGCTACGACGCACGCAAGAAAAACCTGCTGCTGGTCTATATCGCTGATGTCGAGGTGGCCCCCACGCTTGTCGCTGCGCGTACTGCGCTGCCCCCCGAGGGGGCGCTGCGCCTGCGGCCCGGCAAAGCCGGTTCCGCGGCCCCGGCTGATGAAGAGGGAACCCACACACTTGTCGCAGGGGGCGGCCCGTCGGAAAATTCCCAGCTACTCGAAGCCTGGTTGCTTGAGAAGTTTCAAGCCAATCCGCACATACGCGAAACGCCAGACCAGAACTACTACCCGGTAGCCCATGTGGACAGCGCGCCCGTCGTGCGTCCGGTGGTGGTCGGTTTTGGACCCTGCGGCATTTTTGCGGCGCTGCTGCTGGCGCAAATGGGCTTTAAACCCATAGTCCTTGAGCGTGGCAAAAAAGTGCGTGAGCGCACCCAGGACACCTGGGGCCTGTGGCGCAAGAAGGTCTTGAATCCCGAGTCGAATGTGCAGTTCGGCGAAGGCGGTGCTGGCACTTTTTCTGACGGCAAGCTCTGGAGCCAGATCAAGGACCCACGCCATCTGGGCCGCAAGGTGATGCAGGAATTCGTCAAGGCTGGCGCGCCGCCAGAGATTTTGCTGGTCAGCAAACCGCACATAGGCACGTTCAAGCTGGTCAAGGTGGTGGAGCACATGCGCGAGCAGATCATCGCGCTGGGCGGTGAAGTGCGCTTTGAGCAGCGCGTCAGCGATGTGCTGATAGAAAACGGCCAGATACGCGGCCTGACGGTGCACAAGCTGGAGGACAACAGCAAGTACGAGCTGCGCGCCGACCAGGTTGTGCTGGCGCTGGGTCACAGCTCGCGCGACACCGTGACCATGCTGCACGAGCGCGGCGTCTACATGGAGGCCAAGCCGTTTTCGATAGGTTTTCGCATCGAGCACCCGCAAGGCCTGATAGACCGGGCACGGCTGGGCCAGCACGCCGGCCACCCGCTGCTGGGAGCGGCCGACTACAAGCTGGTGCACCATGCCGAAAACGGCCGATCGGTCTACAGCTTTTGCATGTGCCCGGGCGGCACGGTTGTCGCGGCCACCTCGGAAGTCGGCCGTGTCGTGACCAACGGCATGAGCCAGTACTCGCGCAACGAGCGCAATGCCAACGCCGGCATCGTCGTGGGCATCACGCCAGCCGACTACCCGGGCGGGCCGCTGGCCGGCATTGAGTTCCAGCGCCGGCTTGAGTCCCACGCCTTCACGCTGGGCGGCAGCAATTACGAGGCGCCCGGCCAGCTGGTCGGGGACTTTGTCGCGGGCAAGGCCTCGACGCAGCTCGGCAGTGTGGAGCCCTCCTACAAGCCCGGCGTGCTCATGACGGACCTGTCCAGCGCTCTGCCCGACTACGCGATTGCGGCCATGCGCGAAGCGATTCCGGTGTTTGGCAAAAAGATACGCGGCTTTGACATGATTGACGCGGTGTTGACGGGTGTCGAAACGCGCACCTCGTCGCCGCTCAAGATCACACGCGGCGACGACTTTCAGAGCCTCAATGTCAAAGGCCTGTACCCGGCCGGCGAAGGCGCAAGCTACGCAGGCGGCATTTTGTCAGCCGGCGTTGACGGCATAGAAGTCGCCGAAGCGGTGGCGCGCAGCATCACTCAACAAGGCCATACATGAACGACAACATCCATTTTTACGAGCCCTCAAAAGGCCACGGCCTGCCGCACGACCCCTTCAACGCCATCGTCGGGCCGCGCCCCATAGGCTGGATTTCATCGCAGGATGCGCAAGGCCAGCTGAACCTCGCGCCCTACAGCTTTTTCAACGCTTTCAACTACACGCCGCCCATCATTGGCTTTGCCAGCATTGGCGCCAAGGACAGCTTGCGCAACATCCAGCAGACCGGCGAGTTCGCCTGGAACCTGGCGACGCGTCCGCTGGCAGAGCAGATGAACCAGTCCTGCGCCAACGTGCCGCCCGAGGTCAGCGAGTTCGAGCTGACCGGCTTGACGCCCGCCGCGTCGCGCTGCATCAAGGTGCCGCGCGTGGCCCAGAGCCCGGTGTCCTTTGAATGCCGGCTGACGCAGGTGCTGCAGCTGCAAGGCGTGGACGGCGTGCCGGTGCCAACCTGGCTGGTGCTGGGGGAAGTGGTCGGCATCCACATTGCGCGCGAGCTGCTGCAAGACGGGATTTACAACACCGTCGCCGCCCAGCCCATCTTGCGTGGCGGCGGCCCGGCCGACTACTTTGAGATCACAGGCGACAATCTCTTCAAGATGTTCAGGCCGCGCTGATTCAAGCCTCCGGCGAGCCGACACCACCAACCAACCTGACCGAAACCTGATGACCGAAACCACCCCTACAGCGCCTGCCCCGCAGCAACCGGACCGCCGTCAGCGCCCGCAACGCGGCCAGCGGCCCAATTCAGCGCAAGCGCCAAGAGCGCAACAGGCGCAACAAGCGCCGCAGGCGCGCAGCATCAACCCCGCGCTGGAAAAGTTATTCGAGCTCTACCCCAAGCTGTTCGGCGCGCATTTCCTGCCGCTCAAACTGGGCGTGTTCAAGGACTTGCTGGCCAAGCACCCCGACGACTTCAACAAGGACGAGCTCAAGCTGGCCATGGGCCAGCATGCGCGCTCGACCCGCTACCTGCAAAGCGTGGCCGCAGGCCATCCGCGCCACGACCTCGACGGCAACCCGGTCGAGCCGGTCGCCCCCGAGCATGTTCACCACGCGATTCTGGAAGTCTTCCGGCGCCGCCAGTCCAGAAGCCGCGAAGACCTGCGCCCACGGCTGCGCGTGCAGCTGATGGAAGCTGTTGAAGCCTCAGGCCTGAGCCCCGAAGACTACGCAGAGCGCGTGCGCGTCAATGACGAAGCCGCCAACACCTTGCTCGATGAGGCCCTGGCCGAACTCAAGCTCGAAGCAGCCAAACGCGAGGCCTTGTCGCGCGCCTTCACAAGCAGCGGCCGCACGGAAGCCGAATTTGCCGATATGTACGGCATGGATCCGGCTGAAGTCACGGCGGTGCTGGAACGCGTGCGGCGGGATCAGGGAACTGCGGCTTAATTGATCGCAATGTGATTGCAGCGGTGGGGCGTGCAAGGCTTGCGCCCTCAGCTTGCGGGGACTTTTGAAGCCCTGGATTTCAATGATAAAAATGGCTTCTGGCGCTCTGAATACAGGCGTGGGCAGCTATTTATTTTGTAGCAATGTGCCCGTGTCATCACCATGCCGGGTTTCGCCCCGGCGGGCGAGGCACTTTTCTTTGCTTCGCCAAAGAACAAGTACCCAAAAGAAAGGCGACCCGCAGTCTGGGAGGTTATTGGGGTCAGACACCAATTTCGCTGCAGTGCACTGCACTGCACCCTTTGGGCGAGCCTAGGGCTCGGTGAATTTGGGCTCTGACCCCAAAAACCTCTGCTCAGCCCAGCCAGGACGGGTTGGGGAGAAATACCGATTCACGGACTTCGCCTTGGATATTTAAACCCTTGGAGATGAGCTGAGGAGCACAGGGCAAAGCGGATCAGGGATCGCGATTGTCTGAGGCTTTAGCCGAGTTCGAGCGAGACCCCGCTTTACCCGAGCACCGCAGGGTGCCCGTAGCGTAGCGAAGGGACGAAGAACAGGGTCGCCTTTTCTTTTGCTTACTTTGCTTTTGGCGAAGCAAAAGAAAAGTGAGTAGCCGCCGGGCAACCCCCGGCCTGGTAGTGGCGGGCACCACAAACAGCAAAAAGCCGCCCCTCAGAAAACAGACAAAAAAATCAGACCTGCCCAGGCTGCGCATTTTGCAGCGCAGCAATCCGTTCCTCAATCGGCGGATGGGTCGAGAACAGCTTGCCTATGCCGCCGGTGATGCCCATGGCCTGTACCGACTTGGGCAACTCGCCGGGCACCATGCCACCCAGGCGAGCCAGCGCGTTCATCATGGGCTGACGCTGGCCCAGCAGGCTGGCAGAACCCGCATCCGCGCGGAACTCGCGATGCCGCGAGAACCAGGCCACCACCATGGCAGCCGCAAAACCCAGCACGATGTCCAGCACTATGGTGCTCACGTAGTAGCCAATGCCAGGGCCGGAGTTGTTGTTGTCACTGCCCTTGCGCAAAAAGCTGTCAACGGCGTAGCCAATCACGCGCGACAAGAACACCACGAAGGTGTTCATCACGCCCTGAATCAAGGCCATGGTGACCATGTCGCCATTGGCAATATGCGCCACCTCGTGGCCTATCACGGCCTCGATTTCTTCCCGCGTCATACCTTGCAGCAAACCGGTGGACACCGCAACCAGCGCCGAGTTCTTGAACGCGCCGGTCGCAAAAGCATTGGGCTCGCCCTCAAAAATACCGACTTCGGGCATGCCGATCTGGGCCTTGTCGGCGAGCTTGCGAACGGTCTCGACAATCCAGGCTTCGTCGGCATTTTGGGCGTTGTTGATGATGCGCACACCGGCACTCCACTTGGCCACGGGTTTGCTGATCAGCAGCGAAATAATCGCGCCGCCAAAGCCCATGATCAGCGCAAAGCCAAGCAAGGCGCCCAGATTCAAGCCATTGGCCGTGAGGTAACGGTTGACGCCCAACAGGCTGGCGACAATGCCCAGCACCAGCACCACAGCCAGGTTGGTCAGTACAAAAAGAAAAATACGTTTCATGAGTTCTCCGTAGAGGTAATCGCTAGCATTGATAGGCAATAGTGGCCATCGCAGACCACTGTTGGCGGATCATGGCGCAGCATTTTTATGTGTTGTTTTACTGTCTGCGCGGACGGAACACCTGCGTGTCATCATAAAAGGAAAAGTTCTGGTTTTCAGGCCACCAACCCGGCACGCCCAGCACCGGCATGGGCTCAAAAGGTTTACTCGCAAGCTTGTCTGCGCTCAGGTCGGCGGCGACCCAGGCGTCCAGCTCAGACCAGGAAATTGCTACTGAATCAATAGCTGCCGGCAACCGGTAGACGTGCGCTGTGATCGGTTTTCGTGGATAAACCAGCTTCTCGATCAGGGCGTGACCGAACAGCACCAGCTGCGCCTGGCGCCACAGCGGCCTGAGCGTAATGAACAGCAGCGTCCAGTCACGCGCCATCAGCGCATCCCACAGCGGCTGCGGCGCTGAAAGAAAGGCCGCATTTTCATCGAACACCGTCAGCGCATCGCGCACCCGGCCCCTGACCTGCTGAACGCCGGCCAGCGCAATCTCGGCGGCCTGCAAGGCGTTGAGTTTTTTCTTGGTCTCGGGAAAACGCATCCAGCACAGGCCATTGAAAAAATCGTGCAGGTTGTCGCGCGTGGGCACCTGGCTTGTCTCGAAAATGAACTGCTCGTAAGCCATGCCCGCAGGCAAAGCCGACTGCGAAACAAAGCGCACCGGCGCCAGACCGGCAACATTGAGCGCGTCTGCGATGCTGAGCGATGCGCATTCAGCTGACGCCGTCAACACCGGTTGGGCGAGTTCGGCAAACGGCTGCAGCCAGGCGCGGCGCCAGTCGATGTCTGTGCCAGCGAAGACCGTGGGGGCAGCTTCTACCCTCAGGCTCACAGCATGCGCCAGGCCAGGCTTTCGCCTGAGCGCAGCGGCTTGAGCTCGGCATCGCCAAAGGCAAAGCTCTCGGGTGGTGTCCAGCTTTCCTTCTTCAAGGTGATGCTGCCCTGGTTGCGCGGCAGACCGTAAAAGTCAGCGCCATTGAAGCTGGCAAAGGCTTCGAGTCGGCCTATCGCACCCACGGCGTCAAAGGCCTCGGCATACAGCTCCATGGCCGCATGCGCGGTGTAGCAGCCAGCGCAGCCCGTGGCGTGTTCCTTGAGGTGAGCCGGATGCGGCGCGCTGTCGGTGCCCAGGAAGAAGCGCGGGTTGTCGCTGATCGCGGCCTGCACCAGCGCAAGGCGGTGCGACTCGCGCTTGAGCACCGGCAAACAGTAGTAATGCGGCCGGATACCACCGGTGAAAATCGCGTTGCGGTTGTAGAGCAGGTGGTGCGCGGTGATGGTCGCGCCCGTGAAGCGGTCGGCGTCACGCACATACTGCGCGGCCTGGCTGGTGGTGATGTGCTCAAAGACGATTTTGAGCTCCGGGAAATCACGGCGCAGCGGAATCAGCTGGGTGTCAATAAACACCGCTTCGCGGTCAAACAGATCAATCTCAGGCGAGGTGACCTCGCCATGCACCAGCAGCAGCAGACCTTCGCTCTGCATGGCTTCAAGCGTTTTATAGGTCTTGCGCAAATCGGTCACGCCGGCATCGCTGTTGGTCGTCGC
>CANEXF010000040.1 GCA_947443645.1 Comamonadaceae bacterium
ATGACCACCACCAGAATCACGCCTACGGCGGCCTTGCCGGCAATCGGGTTGTTGCCTGCTGTGAAGAAGTAGAGCAGGCAGGTGATGGCCACAGCGCCCACCGCCGGTCCGGCCCAGTGACGGGTTCCGCCCAGCACACTCATCAGCACCACGGTTAGTGGCACGACGATGGTGAAAGTCTCGCCGGCAGTGACGTAAGAGACAAACAAGGCATGGATGCCGCCAGCCAGCCCGGCGAGCGCGCAGGAAATGCCGAATGCAACGAGCTTGTAGCGAAAGGTGGGCACGCCCATAACCTCGGCCACATCTTCATCATCGTGTATCGCAAACAGCCCCAGGCCCAGGCGGGACGCCTGAATCCGATAGGCAATCAGCAGCGTGAAGACCGCAGCCATCAATGCCATCAGGTAAATCGAAGACGATGGGCTTGGACCCAGCGCAGGCACGGTCACCGCATTGAGGTAAATCCCCGGGCCACCATCGATGCGCGTGTTCAGCACGATGGTGCCGACGACGAAAGTGATGGCCAGCGTCAAGAGCGCAAACAACTCACCACGCACCGCCTTGACGCGAAACACCACCGCGCCCAAAGCCAGACCAAACAGCGCGGCCGTCAGGGCCGCAGCTGGCAGCGTCCAGAGAAAAGGCCATTGCAAATTAGTCGACAGCCCGGCAGAGGTATACATGCCGATGCCAAAGAACGCCCCATGACCAAAAGAAAAATAGCCAGAGTAGCCCGACAGGATGTTCCACGACAGCGACAGAATCATCCAGTGGCAGATCAGGTAGAGAAAGGACTCGTAAAAAGCCGGCAAACCCAGCCATGGAACGCTGGCCAGCATGACGCCAGCGGCAAGAATGCCCACAATAGTTTTATTCATCATCAAATCCGAAAAGCGCCTCGGGCGGACCCAAGCAATTTCAGCCCCTCGAGGCGGCATCCTTCGACAAGCTCAGGACGAACGGGAATACAAAGCGCGCGAAAGGAAACAAGGCGCGGCAAGCGTGGGGATTTGTTACTACTCAAGCATGGGCCGCGGAACCGGATTTGCCGGGCCGCAGGCGCAGCAGCCCCCTCGGGGGGCAGCGCAGTACGCGAAGCGACAAGCGTGGGGGTCAGCAAACGCCGCGAAGGGCCGCCCCGAGCAAGTTCAGCCCCCTCGGGGGGCAGCGCAGTACGCGAAGCGACAAGCGTGGGGGTCATATCTTCCCCGGCCGAAACAAAAGCATCACGATCAACAGCGAAAAGGAGACGATGGGCGCCCATGACGGTGCGGCGACGGCCATGGTGACGGCCTCGCTGACACCGATGATGATGCCGGCCACCAAGGGCCCCAGCGGGCTGCCCAGTCCACCGAGCATGACCGCCGCAAAGATCACACCGACCCAGGCAAAAATCTGTGAAGGCGTCAATGTGAAGCTCAGCGCCAGGCAAATGCCGGCAACCGCGGCCAGCGCGGCACAAATGCCCGCCAACATCAGTGACAAGCCTTTTTGATTGATACCAAACGCAGACGCGATCGGCCCATCCTCAGCCATTGCACGCAAGGCCTTGCCCAAATCCGTATAGCGCATGGCGGCCCAGATCGCCAGAGAAAGTGACACCGCCAGCACCAGCGTGATCAGCTCGGGCACGGGAACATAGAGCGAGCCAATAGTGAATTTTTGATCGCTGTAAGCGGTCTCAAGACGGCGAAAGTCAGCCGTCCAGATCGCCTGGATCAGACTTTCGATCACCACCGTGATGCCGAAGGTGACCAGCAGCGAGTTAAATGGCGAAATTGAAAAACGCGACAGCACCCACTGCATCGCCACGCCGAACAAAAAGAACAGCGGCGGCAATATAAGCAGGGTAAGCAGCGCATCGACATGCCACACGGTAGCCATGTGGTAGCTCAGGTACGCGGCCAGAAAAACCAGGCCAAAGTGCGCCAGGTTGATCTGCCGCAGCAAACCCCAGGTCAGACCCAAACCCAAGCCGATCAAGCCATAAAGACCACCCATGAAGATGCCCGACAGGATGGACTGGAGTAACAGGTTATAGCTTGGAAAGCTCATAGTCTGGGTCTCGATTACCGGACTTGCAGCTTGACGCCAGGCGCGGCGAACTGGGTAGGCCACACCACTTGCCACTTGCCGTTTTGCACCTGTTTTACTTTCATCAGGTCGTCACCGTAATTGCCTGGTCCGTCAAAGCGCAGACGTCCATGAATACTGTCAACGCGGTTCTTGCGCAGCCAGGCAGCAATGGCCTTGTCGTCCAGACTGTTGGCGCCGCGCACGCCGGCCTCCAGGATTTGCCATGCCGAGTAGGACGCTGCAGCCTGCACTTCTACCGATGTATCAGGCAGACCGGCCTTGGCGGCCCGCTCGTTGAAAACCTTGACGAACTCTGCAGCCACCGGGTTGTTGGTGAAAGGCGCATGCTCCTCAAAAATGGTCAAGGACAGCGCAAGGTTGCCATCGGGCGACTTGGTCATGGGGCCAGGCGCCGGGTAAGTATGAAAGTGCATGGGCGGCGTGTAGTCGATTTTCTTCATCGCGTCGAGCAGCATGTTGCCTTCAAGCGCGATGTCACCCATCCAGACCAGGTCCGGTTTGGCATCCTTGATGCGAGCAGCAATAGGCCCAAAATCACGGTTACCAAAGTCCCACTCCAGAAACAGAACTTCCTGCAGTCCACGTTTTTTGGCGATTTCCCTGGCGCCCAGCGTCATGAAATGAATCGAGGGGAACTTGCTGGTCACAAAGGCCACCGTTTTAGGCGGCTTGGGTGACGCGGCCAGCGCGTCAAACACGGTGTTCGGGACCGTGTTGCCGGGGTCGGAACCCAGTGACCAGGACGGAAACGCCATGTCGTACTTGGACATCGACGGAATCCCGAAGGTGTGGTGCACCAGTACCTTGTTGTAGCGCTGCGCCACACCCATGGCGGACAAGATCGCGCCTGTCGCATATGGGCCCATCAGCAGGTCGACTTTGTCAGAGGTCACCAGCTGCTCGTACAAGGTGCGGGCCAGTTCGGGCTTGGACTGGTCGTCCTTGACCAGCCACTCGACCTTGCGGCCTAGCAAGCCGCCCCTGGCATTGAGCTGTTCGACATAGATTTCACCGACCAGCTTGTGGGTTTGCGCAGTGGCGGACAGCGGACCAGTCAAGGCCAGCGTGCTGCCTATTCGTATGGGTGCGGGCGACTGCGCTGACACTGGCGCCAGCGCCAGGCTTGCAAGGCTGGCGACAGCTGCAACGATGGATAGGACTCTGCGGGAAAACTTCATGGCTTGTCTCCTGTTAGTTATTCGAAAATGTCTCAAAAATTCGCCACTCAATCAAACTGCTCGCCTGGTGGCAAGGCGAACACCGCGACTGGCGTCGCACCAATCACTCGGCCTTGATGTCCGCGCTGCGTATCAATGCAGTCCAGCGCTCCACGTCACGCTGCACCAGCGCCTTGGTCTCGGCCAGACTCAGGCCGAGCGGTCGGCCGCCAGACTTTCGGAAAGCCTCCATGACGTCAGGCGCAGAGATCACCCGCGCCAGTTCGGAACGCAGGCGGCCCAGTACCTCGGGCGGCGTTTTTGACGGCGCAAAGTAGCCAAACCAGGATTCCAGATCGAGCGCGGCAGCGCCGGTTTCCTGAATCGTCGGAACATCCGGATGCATGGGGTTGCGGGCAGCGCCCGATACAGCAAGCGCCTTGACAGTTCCGGCGTCAACCTGCACACGCGCGGTGGGGGACAGATCAAAAAACAGATCCACACGCCCGCCAAGCAAATCGAGGTAGGCGGCCTGCGCGCCACGGTAGGGAACATGCGTGATCTCCACGCCAGCCAGGTGCCAAAGCGCCGCGGCCAATACATGCTGACCAGAACCGTTGCCCGCAGAGGCATAGGTGAGTTTGCGCGGATTGGCTTTGGCATAGGCCACCACATCCTTGAGCGAGGCCAGTGGCAGATCCTTGCGCGCCATCAAGGTGTAGCTGTAGCTGACCGCCAGACCCAGGGGCTCGAAATCCTTCAGGCTGTCATAGGGCAGGTTACGGTACAGGCCGGGGTTCAGCGCAAGATTGGAAACCGACCCCGTCAGCAAGGTGTAGCCGTCGGGTGCGGACTTGGCGACAAAATCTGTGCCAATCAGCGTGCCCGAGCCGGGCTTGTTGTCCACGACAAAACTTTGACCCAGCTGCTTGCCCATGCGTTCGGCCAGCAGGCGGCCGACAAAGTCGAACCCCCCGCCAGGCGGCTGGGGAACAACGACCTTCACGACCCTGGTGGGATAGACACTTTGTGCCTGGGACGGCAAGAAAGCGCTTGCCGCGAGCAAGGCGGTACCGAGCAATACCCTGCCCAGCAGCGCGTATTGTTTGCTTGCGTAGTGTGCGTGTTTCATGGTGCTCAGCGCTCCAGGGCGCCACCGGCCAGCCAGCGCGCACCACGGCGGTACAACTCCTCGACCACGGGCCCTTTGAGCATGGGCATGTCGAGCTTGACGGTGTAGCCGATGTGGGTCTGGATATAGGCCAGATGCCGGTAACCTTCAGGAAACTGCGCCAGACGTGCCGCATCAAGCGTCAGCCTTGCCGCAGGATCGACCGGGTCAATGCGGTCCTTCTCGTAAATGGGCTGGCGGTGCAGCAGCTTCCACTGGCCTTCATGCTTGACTACAAAGTCATAAAACCGGCCGGTACACAGTACATCGCAAAGCACAGGGCCGACCTCGTGGCTGTTTTCGCCTTCGACCATGCCGCGCTGGGAGATGGTCATCTTGGTCTGCACAATGGCTCTATCACCTGCGACCTCGACGGCGGAGCCACCCAGGAAGTGAAGAATGCTCACACCCTTGTTCCAGCCTTCAACCGTCACGCGTATGAAGTCCTTGAACGGCCCTTGAAACCAGGTGGCCATCATCACACCCTCAGGGTGCCAGACGGTAGCAAAACGTTCCCAATCACCGGCATCACGCCAGAGCGCCCAACGTTCAACCATCTGCCGAATCAGCAGCTCGTCATGCATGTCATTGTTCATTAACTGTCTCCGTTTTTTATCTTAAATACCGGTCTTGCCGTCTGGCAAAACCTCGTAGTCCACCTGATGACGCGCGGTACGCAGGTCGGCCAGTTCGAGCTTGACCCGGGTGTGTTCGGGGTGCAGACCATAGGCATCCAAAGCCGCCTGCGACTCGAATTCCGAATACAGCACGACATCGCAGGCGTATTCAATACGGCTTGAATCGACGCCAATTTCCAGATGCAGAAGGCCCGGGATCTTTCCTGTCAGCCCCTCGAAGCTGCGCCTGAGCCGCTCACTCGCCTGCAACTTCTCCGCAGGCGTGTCGCCACGGACATTCCACATCACGATGTGCTTGATCATGTCGGGCTTTCTCTTTTTTAAATTTCAGGCTGCAGAAGGGAATCCGACTTTTTGCGGCCACATATTGGAAAAAGCATGCACGCTGGTGCTGGCATACAGACCGGCACGAGTGAAGGGTTCGTTCGCAAGCCAGGCATGCGCCGCATCCAATGATTCGAAATCAATGGCCAGCAAGCTGCCAATCATGGTTTTCCCGTCTTCGGTCACAAGCGGACCGGCAAAGGCGATGCGATCGGCCACAGCCGCAAGGTAGACCTTGTGCTCGGGCCGCACGCGCAGGCGCAAGGCCAGACCATCGGCTTTATCAAGGAGTGTGAAGGCGTAAATCATGCGGGGCGTTGCGGGTTCAGGACGAAGTCAAAATCAAGGCTATAAGTACCGTCTGGATGCTTGACCCAGTCGGCAATCAGGGACGAGCGCACACCAAAAACCACATCGGTATCCAGGTACTGGTCGTGGTCGCGGAACACATGGGTGATCAGGCGCTCATAGCCAGGTGCCTCAATCATGAAGTGCAGATGCGCGGGCCGCCAGGGGTGGTTGTTGGTAGCCTTGAGCATGGCACCGACCGGACCGTCACTGGGAATCGGATAGGCCTCGGCCAGAATCGTCTTGAAGTGGAAATTCCCCTGCGCATCGGCATTGAGAATGCCGCGCGCCTGCGGGTGCGCGAGATGGCTGTACTGCACGTCATAGTTGCCATCGGCGTCGGCCTGCCAGACATTGATCAGTGCATTCGGCACAGGTGTGCCGTCCAGGCTCTTGACGCTGCCGCTGACCATGCAGGGCTCGCCCTTGGCGCCGTTGGCAACATCGCCGCCGAGCTCGAAGCGCGGTGCCTCTTCCAGAAAAAATGGCCCGAACACCGTGGGCTCGGTGCAGCCCAAAGGTTTGTCATTGTTCATGGCAACCGTGAGCATGGACAAGCCCAGCGTGTCGCTCAGCAGTATGAATTCCTGACGCTTGTCGTCGCACATCTGGCCAGTGGCCGTCAAAAACTCTATGCCCTGCAGCCACTCCTTCTCCGTCAACTTGACCTCACGGGCAAACGAATGCAGATGCTGCACCAGGCTGGTGATGATTTCCTTGAGCCTGGGGTCTGGTGTATCGGCAAACCGTGCAATCACGGCTTGGGTAACGGTATCTTGGTTCAGGTTGCGCACTTGTTCTCTCCTTGGAATCCTAGCTTTGACCGCACACTGTAAGCAGGTCATGCCGCTTTAGATAGGCAGTACAGGTAAATTAGTTTTCCACTCAGCGGAAAAAAGCGCGCCCATCGCTCAGGATGGCGAGCGCAGTGCATCGATTTACCTCTGAAAAAAGTTGTTCGGGCCCGATCGCGGATTGAAACAAAAGACTTGCAACAGGTGCTGACCATCGGTTTGACCCGATTGACGCGCCAAAGCGTAGCGAATAGCCTTGGCCCGCTTCTAAAAACATTCCCGATGGAGTATCGAATGGCTGTTTCCCTGACCGTCAATGGCACCCGGCACACCAGTGCTGCGTCACCCGACACGCCTTTGCTGTACGTATTGCGCAATGACATTGGCATCAACAGCGCCAAGTATGGCTGCGGGATCGCCCAGTGCGGCGCCTGCACCGTGCTGCTCGACGGTCAGGCCATACGCTCCTGCGTTTATCCGGCCTCAAGCGCAGCAAAAGGCAACATCACAACGCTCGAAGGTCTGGGGTCTGGAGACAAACTGCATGTGCTGCAAAAGGCGTTTATCGAGGAGCAGGCGGCCCAGTGCGGTTACTGCATCTCAGGAATGATCATGTCTGCCAAAGCCTTGCTCGACCGCGTGCGCAATCCCAGCGAAGCCGAAATCCGTGAAGCCATGGCCGGCAACCTGTGCCGCTGCGGAACCCACAGCCGCATCCTGAGCGCCATCCAGCGCGCAGCCAAGGAACTGGCATGAACACCGCTACCCAAAACGCGCCCAGCCGACGCGGCTTTCTCAAAGCCAGCGCCCTGACAGTCGCTTTCAGTTTGTCGCCCTTTGCGCCCATCGCGGCGCAAGCGCCTGCCCTGTCACCGCTGCCGGGAAGCCTCAACAGCAACCGCTTGCTGGACGGCTGGCTGCGCATCCACCCCGACGGCCGTGTGACCATGTTCACCGGCAAGGTTGAACTCGGCCAGGGCATCCTGACCGCCTTGACCCAAATCGTTTCAGACGAACTCGATGTGGACCTCAAGCGCCTGGAAGTGATCTCGGGCAACACCGCATTGACGCCCAACGAAGGCGTGACCTCCGGCAGCCTGTCCGTGCAGGACAGCGGCACCGCCCTGCGTTTTGCCTGCGCTGAAGCGCGCGGCCTGCTGCTGCAGGCTGCAGCGGCAAAGCTCGGCGTGGCTGCGAGCGAGCTCAGCGTGCGTGACGGCAACATCAGCCAGGCTGCTGGCGGCGCAACTACCAGCTACTGGGCTCTGACGGAGCAGCTCGCGCTTAAACTCGAGGCCAGCGGTAAAACCCCGCCCAAGCCCGCCAGCCAACACCGCCTGATTGGACAAAGCCTTCAGCGCCGCGACATCCCCGCCAAGGTCACGGGGGGTGAAGCCTATGTGCAGGACATGCGCTTGCCCAATATGGTTTACGGCCGCGTTGTCAGGCCGAGCTCACCGCGGGCCAATCTGACGTCTGTCGACGAAGCCTCGGTCAAACGCATGCCCGGCGTGGTCGCCGTGGTGCGTGACGGCAACTTCCTGGCTGTGGCCGCCAAGCGCGAGGAGCAGGCGATCGCCGCATCCAGGGCGCTGCTGGCCAGTGCCCACTGGGATGAGCCTGCCGACCTGCCGCCTTCGGGCGCGGCCCTGTTTGTGCACATGAAAAAACAGCGCGTCCAGGACTCGGTGGTGAGCGAGAAAAAAGACGCGGCTATGGCCAGCACCG
>CANEXF010000041.1 GCA_947443645.1 Comamonadaceae bacterium
CGACTTTGATGGATTCCTTGTTCATGGGGACGATTTTGACAGCGGTCTGCGACTTCGCCAAGGCTGCGGCTGCTTCCGCTGCAAGAATCGGTGCACTATTGGACATGGAATCTCCTCAGTTGTATCTTATTGTGCACGTACTTGCCCGCGCGCAGTGAGCTTGATCCAGGTCAACGTCATTCTCAGCGTTTGAATGCACAGTATTGCTTCATCCCTAGGAATCCGTTCATGAGTGTTGTTTCGCCTGATTTACTGCGCAGATTTGATTTGAGCGGGCCGCGCTACACCTCTTATCCGACAGCAGACCGCTTTGTTGAAGCCTTTGCCGCCGATGACTACGCGCAGGCGCTCAAGCAGCGCCACTCGGGTGCCGCAGCCATGGCGCTGCCGCTGTCTCTTTATGTACACATACCATTTTGCGAGTCGCTGTGTTACTACTGTGCCTGCAACAAGATTATTACCAAGCACCATGAGCGCGCTGACGAGTACTTGCGTTATCTGAGCCGTGAGATTGACTTGCAGACTGCCTGCCTGGGAATAGGTCAGACGGTCAGCCAATTGCATCTGGGTGGCGGCACGCCGACGTTTTTGAATGATGAGCAGTTGAGGGCGCTGATGGCGATGCTGCGTCGCAGCTTCTCGCTGGCGCCTGGCGGTGAATACTCTATAGAAGTGGATCCAAGAACGGTTGATCGGAGCCGGCTTGAAGTGCTTGCCGAGTTGGGGTTCAACCGTCTGAGTTTTGGCGTGCAGGACTTTGACCCTGCAGTGCAAAAGGCTGTGCACCGGGTCCAACCCGCTGAGCAGGTCTTTGCACTTGTGCAGGCTGCGCGTGAGCTGGGCTTTGAATCTATCAATGTGGACCTGATTTATGGCTTGCCCCAGCAGACGCCGGAGTCATTTGACAGGACTCTCGCCCAGATCAGCGTGCTCAAGCCTGACCGGGTGGCCCTGTATGCCTACGCGCACCTGCCAGCGCGTTTCAAGCCGCAGCGGCATATCGTGACGACCGCGCTGCCACTGGCTTCAGCCAAGATCGCCATGCTGTCGAGCTCGCTGATCGCTTTTGAGGCGGCCGGTTATGTGTATGTAGGCATGGACCATTTCGCCCTGCCCACGGATTCACTGGCCATCGCCAAGAGGCAAGGTCGGTTGCATCGCAATTTTCAGGGCTATAGCACCCAGCCTGATTGCGACCTGATTGCCCTGGGCGTTTCGTCCATTGGCCGGGTGGGTGCCACCTATAGTCAGAACGCCAAGACACTGGAGGAGTACTACGACCATCTGGACCAGGGGCGCCTGCCTGTGGTGCGCGGTCTGGCCTTGTCGCGTGATGATCTTGTCAGGCGTGCGGTGATCATGGCCTTGATGTGTCAGGGGCAATTGCAGTTTGAGTCAATTGAGGAAGCCTATCTGATTGACTTTCGCATCTACTTTGCGGCCGAACTGCAGGCGTTGGATCTGCAGGAAGGTCAGGGCTTGGTCACTTTGAGCGATTCAGCGATACAGGTAACATCAACAGGCTGGTTTTTTGTACGCGCCATTGCGATGATCTTCGACCGTTACTTGCAAGCTGATCGCAACCGCGCCAAGTTTTCAAAAATTATTTAATGCAGACCACTCTTGCTGCGACCGCCCTGTTAATGGGGCTGGTCGGCGGACCCCATTGCGTGGCCATGTGTGGTGCCGCTTGCGCTGGTATCGGGCGTTCCAAAGGTGGGACCAACACAAAGTCAATGTGGGCCTTTCAGGCCGGGAGATTGCTGGGCTATTCGTTTTTGGGTGGTTTGGCCGCCGCTTCGCTCCAGGGTTTGGGCTGGCTCAGTATCCATTCTGCGGCGCTCAGGCCAATCTGGACGCTGTTCCATGTCGCTGCCGCCATGCTGGGGCTGATGCTGCTTTGGCAGGCGCGCCAGCCGGTCTGGCTTGAAGACTCTGCACGCAAGGTGTGGGGTAGGGTGCGGCTTCTGACCTCAGGTGTCAGCACTGGATCTGCTGGCGGCTCAGGCGGCGCATTCAATGCTTGTCGCCGCGAGAGTGCGCCACTGCTGATTGGGCTGCTTTGGTCCTTGCTGCCCTGCGGGTTGCTTTACTCCGCCTTGCTGGTCGCGGCTATGAGCAGCAGTGCGCCAGAGGGCGCCTTGGTCATGGCGCTGTTCGCTCTGGGCAGCAGCCTCTCGCTGATGGCAGGCCCCTGGCTATGGTTGCGTCTGCGCGGGCAGGGTTCTGGTCAATGGGCTGTGCGCCTGGCGGGGCTGGCCTTGTTTGCGACTTCGCTGTTGGCACTCTGGATGGGGCTGGTACACAACACGGCGCCCTGGTGCCTCACGCCTTGATCGTATGTGCACCTGTCCGGTGCGCTTTCCCCGCCTGAAAGCCGGCTTCAACCGGCAGAATTAGCTCTTACAATTTCAGCTTTTCCTCGGCTTGCCTGCAGCCCGGGATGCCTGTTTACAGACACTCATACGGATTTCTAGACATGATGAAAAAGTTGTGGTGGCCGTTTGCGCTTTCAGTCCTGACCTTGGTAGCTTGCGGCAAGGCGGATCACACTGCCGCGCCAGCGTCGTCCACCGGCGCTGCCGCCACTGCTGCCGTCTCAGAAGAGAAGGTTCTCAATATCTACAACTGGCCTGACTACATTGCCAAAGATATGGTGGCTAATTTTCAGGCCGAGACTGGCATCAAGGTCAACTACCAGACCTTTGAGAACAATGAAGCGCTGCAAGCCAAACTGGTGGCCGGCAACACCGGTTACGACATCGTGGTGCCCGGCGCGGTGTTTGCGAAACCGCAGATTGATGCCGGTCTGCTGATGAAGCTGGACAAAAGCAAACTGAGCAATTACGGCAACCTCGATCCGGCCATCATGAGCAAGCTTGACGGCATTGACCCTGGCAATGCCTATCTGGTGCCCTGGGCTTGGAGCTTCACCACGGTAGGCATCAACAAAGCCAAAGTTGCTTCTGCGCTGGCCGCCACGCCTGATCCGCTTTCCATGCCGGCAAACGCCTGGGAGCTGGTATTCAATCCGCGATACACCGCCAAACTCAAATCCTGCGGCATTGCCTTTTTGGATTCGCCGACCGAGGTACTTCCGCCGGCCATGCATTACCTCGGTAAAAACGCCTACTCAAACGATGCTGCTGACCACAAGGCGGCTGGTGAAATGCTCGCCAGAGTGCGTCCGCACATACGGCTTTTTTCCAGCACCATGATTGACGACCTGGCCGGCGGCAAAGCCTGTGTTGCGCTGGCCTGGGCTGGCGACATCAATATTGCACGTGGCCGCGCGCTTGAAAACAAAAACGGCAATGAAATTCAGGCTTTGCTCCCCAGCACTGGCGGCTTGATGTTCTTTGACAACCTGGCGATTCCAAAAGATGCCAAGCATCCGAACAACGCTTACGCTTTTATCAACTATTTTCTGCGGCCTGAGGTGTCGGCATCGCTGACAAACGAGCTTGGCTATGCCACAGCCAACAAGGCCAGTCTGGCCAAAGTCCAGCCTGAGATCGCAGCTGATCCTGCAGTCTTCCCGGATGCCTCCAATTTGAAAAAAATGCTGCCTCCGGCGAGCTTCAGCAATGAGGCTCGTCAGTCCATGAGCAATGTGTTTACCTTGTTCAAAAAAGGCGCTTGAGTTTTGACTGGCTTTTTAGAGACTGCGCGGCTTGTCAAGCGCTTTGACGGGATCGCTGCAGTTGATGATGTTTCACTGTCCATCAAAAAAGGTGAAATTTTCGCGCTGCTGGGCAGTTCGGGTTGCGGCAAATCGACCCTGCTGAGAATGCTCGCCGGCTTTGAAGCGCCGAGCTCGGGGGCCGTCATTCTCGATGGTGTGGACATCGCGAACCTGGCGCCCTACGAGCGTCCGATAAACATGATGTTCCAGTCCTACGCGCTGTTTCCGCACCTGAATATCTGGGACAACATCGCTTTTGGACTCAAACGCGAGGGCATGCCCAAGGCGCAGATCAAGGAGCGCGTCGAGGAGATGCTCAAGCTGGTCCAGTTGGAGCCGTTTGCAAAGCGCAAGCCGCACCAGCTCTCCGGCGGGCAGCAGCAGCGTGTGGCGCTGGCGCGTAGTCTGGCGAAAAAGCCCCAGCTGCTCTTGCTCGATGAGCCGCTGGGGGCGCTGGACAAGAAATTGCGCGAACGCACGCAGTTTGAGCTGGTCAACATTCTGGAGTCGGTGGGCGTGACCTGTGTCATGGTGACGCATGACCAGGAGGAAGCCATGGCCATGGCCTCACGCATTGCCGTCATGAGTCAAGGTCGGGTACTGCAGGTGGGCACACCCAAGGAGATTTACGAACACCCGAATTGCCGCTTCGTGGCCGACTTCATTGGCAATGTGAACCTGCTCGAAGGCAAGCTCACGCTTGATCACGCTGACCGCTGCGAAGTCACAACTGCATGTGGTGTCGTCAGTGTGGGTCACGGCATCAGTGGCACGCTGGGCATGTCAGCGGCCATTGCAGTGCGGCCCGAGAAGATCCAGCTGTCCAAAAGCCGTCCCGCTGTGGCCGTTAATCTGTTCACTGGTAAGGTCAAGGAAATCGCCTACTTTGGCAGCTACAACACCTTTATTGTCGTGACGGCCAGCGGACAGTCCATCAAGATCACCGAGGCCAATACCAGCCGGCATGAGAGCGCCGGAAGCAGTCCCATCACTTGGGAGGACACGGTGTTTTTCTGGTGGGATGACTCTGCGCCTGTGGTGCTGACCCAGTAGGCCTGGGTGAAACAACTTCGATGAAGATGCCCACTCGTTTTCGACTCAGCCTGGGGCGCCGCTTTGTGATCGGCGTGCCCTATGTCTGGCTGCTGGTGTTTTTTGTGTTGCCTTTTCTGATCTTGCTGCGCATCAGCGTGACGGACATGGGCAGTGGCGTCGATCCGTTTGCGCCCCTGATAGACACCGTATCGGGTTCATGGCAGATCTCGCTGCGCCACCAAGACTATGCAGCCATTTTTCATGACAGCGCTCGGGGCGCCGAGCCCGCGGGCAGTAGCTGGTTGGGCCGCACCATTTATCTGCAGGCCTATGCGACTTCGCTGAAATACGCGGCGCTGACCACGGTTTCGTGTCTGCTGCTGGGATATCCATTTGCGTATTTTCTTGCGCGTTCGCGTCCGTCCATTCGACCCGCGCTGCTGATGCTGGTGATGCTGCCGTTCTGGACTTCTTTTTTACTGCGGGTCTACGCCTGGAAGGGCATTCTGGCGGACCAGGGCGTGCTCAACAATTTCCTGCTTTCAATGGGACTGGTCCAGGCGCCGCTGGTGATGCTTTACACGGACGTGTCCATGCTGGTCGGCATGACTTATGTCTATGTTCCCTTCATGATCCTGCCGCTGTATGCCAACCTCGTGAAGATGGACCTGCGCTTGCTTGAGGCCGCACATGATCTGGGCGCTAGCGCCTGGAAGGCTTTTTGGCTGATCACCGTGCCGCTGAGCAAGTCCGGCATAGCTGCGGGCTGCATGCTGGTGTTTATTCCCAGCGTTGGTGAGTTCGTGATTCCATCGCTGCTCGGAGGCGCTGAAAACATCATGATCGGCCGTGTGGTCTGGGACGAGATGTTCAGCAGCAACAACTGGCCCCGCGCGGCAGCCCTGTCGGTGCTCATGATTCTGCTGATACTGGTGCCGCTGGCCTGGTACTACCGGTCCAGCGCTAGCAGAGACACCCCTGTTGATGCCGGGACGACGCCATGAGTGGGCTCATGCGTCTGGCGAAAAAGTATGTCGCTCAGTTTTGGCTGGGTCTGGTTTTTCTGTTTTTATACATCCCGCTGCTCTTTTTGATTGTTTTTTCATTCAACAGCACGCGGCAGGATGGGGTATTTACGGGATTTTCACTGCGCTGGTACCAAGCTCTGCTGGCTGATTCACGTCTGGTCGAGGGATTTTTTCTTTCGCTCCAGGTCGCGCTGATCACCGGAACGCTGTCGGTTGTGTTGGGCAGTTTTGCAGCGTTTGTGATGGTGCGCTACAGGCGCTTTGCCGGGCGCACCTTGTTCTATGGCCTGGTCAACGCGCCTTTGGTCATGCCTGAAGTGATTGTCGGCTTGTCTTTGCTGCTGCTCACTGTGGCTGTGCAGCGTGCAGTGGGTTGGCCAGAACGCGGCTTTATCACCATCGTGCTCGGTCACACTTTGCTGGGCATGGCCTACGCCACGGTGGTGATCCAGTCGCGGCTCAGTGAAATGGACCGCTCACTTGAGGAAGCTGCGATGGACCTGGGCTGCAAGCCTGTGCAGGTGTTCTTCTTGGTGACTTTGCCCAACATTGCACCAGCGCTTGTGTCTGCCTGGCTGTTGAGCTTCACCTTGTCATTTGACGATGTGGTCATTTCCGAGTTTTTGTCGGGCCCTGGCGTGACGACTCTGCCGCAGGTGATCTTCAGCTACGCACGGCGCGGCGTGAATCCGTCGATTTACGCCGCTGCGACCCTGTTGATTGGCGTGGTGTCGCTTGGGATCGTCGCATACAGCCTGTTCATGCTCAGGCGAGAAAATCGTCTGGCCCGCGATCTCCAGGCTGCAGCGCTGTCAGACGCGGTGCGATGACATCGACGGCTGATTGTTGTTGAGGTTTTGGCCATGCACTCCAGAGGTGTTCGTCATGTCTTTGTTTACGGCACCCTGAGGCGGGGCGAGCAGCGCGATATCAACCTTATGCTGCCCAAGCCTGTCTGGCTCGGCCTGGCCCGGCTACCGGGTCTGCTCTACGACCTTGGCAACTACCCAGGTATGGTGCTTGGCCAGGCTGGCTTGGTGCTTGGCGAGGTTTACCGCATCAGTGCGGACCTTGAGCGCCAGCTTGATGTGATTGAGGAAGTGTGGCCCGAGCCTTCCGGCGAGTATTTCAAGCGGGAAGTCACGCTGCGACTTGATGGTCCATCAAGCTGTCCTGCGGGTCATGCGCTGCAGTGCCTGGTCTATGAAGTCGCCCCCGAGCGCCTGGCGGGAAAGCGCTTGATTGCCAGCGGCGACTGGGTTCAACATCGCCTGAATGCATCGCTTTAGGCCATCCCTTTCTCGCTCACCGACTGTGAGATGCAGCCTAATTTCACAATTTGAAATTAGGCTTTCTTATTGTGAAATCGACAATTGCTGCGCTGCATCAATTTTTCTCAATATGAGAGATTACTTTTCGTATTGAGAAATCTTTCGTTTAAGTAGTTGATTTTATTGATATAAATTTATATCTTATATAAGACACAAGAGGCAAATAAGTCTTATAGAAGACATAAACTGGGCTCTGTTCTTTCAAGTTAGTTTCATTGTTAACTCAACCAACGGAGCGTCTCATGCCACAAAACATCGTCGAACAACTCAGCCGCGATCAGCAAATCTCTGCCCTTGAAAAAGACTGGGCGAGCAACCCGCGCTGGAAGGGCATCAAGCGCGGCTACAGCGCCGCCGACGTGGTGCGCCTGCGCGGCTCCTTCCCGATTGAACACACGCTGGCCAGACGTGGTGCAGAAAAGCTCTGGGGCCTGGTCAACAGCGAGCCCTACGTTAATTGCCTTGGTGCGCTGACGGGCGGCCAGGCGATGCAGCAGGTCAAGGCCGGTGTGAAGGCCATTTATCTGTCCGGCTGGCAGGTCGCGGCTGACAACAACAGCTACGCGTCCATGTACCCCGACCAGTCGCTTTATCCGGTGGACTCCGTGCCGACCGTGGTCGAGCGCATCAACAACACCTTTCGCCGTGCCGATGAAATTCAGCATTCCAAAGGCATTGATGCGGGCGACCGTGGCTATATCGACAATTTTGCGCCCATCGTGGCAGATGCCGAGGCCGGATTTGGTGGCGTGCTCAATGCCTTTGAGTTGATGAAGGCCATGATCAAGGCAGGTGCGGCCGGTGTTCACTTTGAAGACCAACTGGCGTCCGTGAAGAAGTGCGGACACATGGGCGGCAAAGTGCTGGTGCCTACGGCTGAAGCGGTGCAGAAACTGGTCGCTGCCCGCATGGCCGCAGACGTGTGCGGCGTGCCAATGCTGGTGATTGCACGCACCGACGCAGAAGCCGCGGACTTGCTGACCAGCGACTACGACGCCAATGACAAGCCCTTCAGCACTGGTGAGCGCACGGCAGAAGGCTTTTATAAAACCCGCAAAGGCATGGACCAGGCCATCAGCCGCGCCA
>CANEXF010000042.1 GCA_947443645.1 Comamonadaceae bacterium
GGATCGCTGGTGGTAAAACCAATCTGATTGTTGATCACGATGTGTACCGTGCCGCCCGTGAAATAGCCACGGGTTTCAGCCAGCGCCAGCGTTTCCATGACCACGCCCTGCCCTGCAAATGCAGCATCACCGTGCACCAGCACCGGCAGCACCTGCAGACCTTTAGGGTCGGCGCGGCGGTCCATGCGGGCGCGCACCGAACCTTCAACCACAGGGTTGACGATTTCAAGGTGCGAAGGGTTGAAGGCCAGCGACAGGTGAACCGGACCGCCAGGGGTGGTCACGTCAGAGCTGAAGCCCTGGTGGTATTTCACGTCACCGCTGGGCAGATCTTCCGGCGCGGTGTGGTCGAATTCGGCGAACAGGTCTGCTGGCACTTTGCCCAGCGAGTTCACCAGCACGTTCAGACGGCCGCGGTGTGCCATGCCGATCACGATTTCCTTGACGCCTACCTCGCCGCCGCGCTGGATCAGCTCGTCCATGCTGGCGATAAAGCTCTCGCCACCTTCGAGCGAGAAGCGCTTTTGACCCACGTATTTGGTGTGCAAAAAGCGCTCAAGGCCCTCGGCCGCGCTCAGGCGGTCAAGAATGTGAAGCTTTTTTTCCTTGCTCAGATTCGGCTTGCTGCGAATCGCTTCGAGCTTTTGCTGCCACCAGCGCTTCTGGTTCTGGTCAGTCATGTACATGTACTCGGCACCAATGGTGCCGCAGTAGGTTTCGCGCAGGGCATTCATGAGCTCACGCAAGCTCATGGTTTCCTTGCCGAAGAAGGTATTGCTGGTGTTGAACACCGTTTCCTGGTCCGCGTCAGTAAAGCCGTAGAACGAAGGATCCAGCTCGGGAATCCTGTCGCGCTCGGCGCGTTTGAGTGGGTCCAGATCGGCCCAGCGTGCGCCTACATTGCGATAAGCAGCAATCAGCTGCTGCACGGCGGTGCGCTTGCGGCCCATCTCGGAGTCAGCGCTGGCGACAACAACCTTGGTCTGACCCTGCTTGGCGAGCTCGGCAAAGGCATTGATGACCGGCAGATGCGGCACATCCTTGGCGTTGCTGCCATCGGCTGCGGGGACATGCTGGAGGGCGTCAAAATACTCGCGCCAGGTGTCAGGCACGCTGCCGGGGTTGGCAAGGTAGTTTTCGTACATCTCCTCGACGTAGGGCGCATTGCCACCGAAGAGATAGGTATTGCCTTGATAGGCGGCGTAAACCGACGATGCAGGCGTGGACGACTGCGAGTTTGAACTCATATGCGCTGACCTCCGTTTCCCTTGGGGAAACATAAGCTGGCCACAACGACATGTTGTGGCTGGTTGATTAACCTTCCGCGAGCACGGCTGGACCGATTAGCGGATGCGACTGTGGCAGGAAGGGCCTTCAGAACAACTGGGATTGTGCCACTTAACGCTGGGAAACGAAAGTTGTGGCGTGGATGAAAACCCATGCCGCCGGCTGCGACTTGCATGGCCTAGGCGCCGAGGCCTGTCAAAAGATACCTCGTCAGACATCTCTTGCTATCAAATATGAAGCGGCTCACGCCCGTAATCAATGGATTTCAGCCCTTAAAAGCACTGAAACTGCCACCCAACGGGCTGAAGTCAGTCGCTGCAGTTGGGCAGCACCGTGTGCGCTGATGCTTGATCCGCTGGCAACCAGCGACCGGAAGCCGGACACACATCGACCCGTGCGCCGTTCAAACGGACCTGCTCTTGGTCGAGCAGCACGGCAGTTGACGGGTCGATATCAAAGGCAATGCGCAGTGCGCGCGCTAAATGCGCACTCTCTATGGGCAGCTCCCAGGTCAGGAACACCTGGCTGCAATCCTGATCTGGCGGAAAGTCGGCCGAATCAAAGCCGTCGCGGCGGCGCGCAATGACAGCGTGCGGCTGGCCGGTATCAAATATCACTATCGTCCCACGGGTCAGGGGGATGCGCTGGCCCGTAGACGAAAAATGCAGGTCCAGTCCCCTGTCCTCGCTCAGGAATAGGTTGCAAAACGCCGAGCTACCGTACTGGGCGCCGTCATGGTGGTATCTCGCCCCGCGGCAGGCCATCAAGGCGACGTCACAGGAGGCAAGCAGGTCCGGCAGACCGAGTGTGCGCGTCCAATCTGACGCGGCCTGCACGCAGTGCCTGTAGTCCGGCCAGCGTGCACGCGCTCGCGCCAAGGGCAAGGCCTCGACGTCTCCTGGCGCAAACTCCAGGCGCGACGCTATCTCCCGGTTCCAATCAGCCAGCAGCCGCGCAGACGGCGCAGGCAGGTCGACCGTGCCCGTCAACACGAGGTCACTCACGCTGCGACTGCGGATGGCATCGTTGCTCCAGTAATAGGAAGCCAGCAGGTCTGGCGCGCGATGCAGTTGAGGGGACTGGCTCATCTGGAACAGTGTAGCCAGACAACACAAAACTTTCTAAGCAAGTCTTCTCGCCCAGGCCTAGCGCTAGTTTGACTGTGCTTGTCCGCTCGAAGGCCTTAACCGAATTTGCGCAGGTCGGGCTAATGTCGGCTGGCGTGGACGTCTTCGGCTGCTCGTACCCAGCGCTGCAAGTAAGGACGCAACTTCAAGAAACCCCGATACAGCAACTCCAGCATCGGGGTTACGCCGGGCAAGCGACCAATTCGGCCAAGCCAGCGCCAACCCGGCATGGCCAGCCACAGCGCCACAAAGGCTGCGGCGCCGCTCAACACGATGCCGTCATTCTGGCGCACATGAAAGCGGGCCATATAGCTGGCTTGATCGGCTGGGGTCATGTTGGCCGTGGTTTCACTCACATCCAGCCATGCCACCGTTTCTAAGGGGGTGAGGGACTGGTACATGCCGATTTCACGCCGGCACAAGGGGCAAGCCCCATCAAACATCACGGTAAGTACATCGCAGTTGTCAGCCTGCGTGGCGCGCTGTGGCTCGCTCATAACACCGGCCTGCCAGGAAGCAGCAGGCAAATAAAAACGAGCAGCTGGATCATGTTGAGGCACACGCTGAGCCAATGGAGCATTTTGAATGCGCGGACCTGCTTCTCATCCCGGGCGCGGTTGACACGCGGCGTGAGCCAAAAGCAGCTGAAAAAGAAAACCACGGCACACCCGAGCAGCGCTGCCTGGGTGGTCAGGCCAACGGCACCCACCATCGCCACAGCTGTCGTGACGCCGAGAAAGAAAAAGTATTTAGGAAAAAACTTTCGCACGTATGCCGCAGACCACTCAGGCGGCAGTGCCGTGAATACCGTGGGCGCAACCGCTACCGTGAAAAACACCATGATGCCCACGTTGCCGGCTATCAGCAATTGGCTCAGGTAGGGCCACATCACAAAGACCTCCGCAGCAAGCATGGTCGGGAGGCGTCGGCGTGAGGTCCTGATGAAACAGTAGTCATGGATAAAGTCTTCGTTGATGCCAGAACATGCTGGCAAGCGTTTGTATCGCAACACCGTCGACAGTGCTTGGCTGGGGTGATTAAGGTACCCGCCACGCAAAACCTGTTGTGCCAAGTACTGCCCGGCGGTGGCCGCTACGAGCGAGTTCGAGCCAATCTATCTCCTGCACCTGAGCCGTCATGATGGCCAGGTTATGTGTGCTCGCCTGCGCGCAGCACGCAGCCTGGTCAAGCGGCAACGCATCTCCCGGCGCGGTAGCCGACAAATAGTCGCCAGCGGCGGCGGACTGGCTAAGTCGCGCCCACACGGCGTCCACCTCCGGCCCGGTAGTTTGCAGTGACACATACGCCCGCACCCGCAGCTGCCAACTCAAGCGCTTGCTCCAGAACACCAGTGTCACTTGGGGTTGGACGGCCAGCTCTGCGACTTTGGGGCTGCGGCTGTCAGTGTAGAAGTCAAGGCGGGCAAGCTTGGCATCGGCATGGCGCAACACCACCGTGCGTGCATTTGGCGTGCCGTCTCTCCCGACAGTGGCCAGCATCGGCGTGCGCCAGTCATGGTGTCGGTCTTGCGTGGCGCGCTGTAACTCCATCCAAATGCGCTGGCGGATATCAGATTCTGTCAGGATCAGGTTTTCCACAGGTCGATGGCTAACGTTTGCGGACTAAGGACGGTTGTGGGGATTTCATTTTTTTGCGCTGCGGCATTGAGGGTGTTTGGTCCAAATGGTTGTCGGGTGCGAATCTTGTTTGCAGCTTGTGAAGGCTATCGAGGCTAAGTCCATGGATAGGCTGCAAACAAATCCTAGCTTAAGCAATTCGGGTTTGCCGCCACCATTGCGTAAAGCTCTGACAGTAAAACGCCACCGGTTCAAAAAGGCAAGGCTGTGGCTGCGGTTGTGCGACCTGGCGGCCATGCTCTGTTTGAAGCAGAACTTGCAGCTGGGCCATCTCTGAGTTGACGTGCGGGTCAGGCTGCCAACTTACCGAGCGCGCACCCCGCAGCGACTGCGCGATCTGCAGCACGCTGCCCCACCAAAGGTGCGGGGTCTGCGCCCGCAGGCCGGCGCTGACAAAGCCCCAGCGTCGCTCACTCCAGGGGTTTTGTGCGTGGCTTTCGGCAAACCCAACGGCGACCGAAGTACTGTCTGGACCCATCTGATGCGGTGATGCACCGAGTGACCAAGGGTGGTGCAACCAGACGTCGCGGCCAGCCACTGCAGCGCTGTCCGGCTCCGCCCATGCAGCGCCAAGCGGCGTGCCTCGAAGCTCGGGCTGCGGCATTCCCTCGCCCGGACTAAGCGCACCAGCGCGAAAGTGGGCCGGCTTAGCGCTTTGCGCGATCCGACCTATTGCTTCATAACTGGCGTCAATCACCGTCCCGGCGCTATGCCATTGCGTCGGTGCGAACTTAGCGACGTTATCAGCGTTAAACAAATACGGCTTGCTGCTGCCCGTGCCCGCTACCCACTGCCAGCTCAGGTGGTTGCTGGCCACGTCACCATCGAGCAGGTAGCCGAGCATCCACTGTGCTCCTGCGTACCAATACACCTTGCGCATGTGCACCAGGTAGCTGGCCAGCCACATGCGGGCGTGGTTGTGCAGGTAGCCGGTCTCATACAGTTCACGCACGGCCATGTCTATGGCGGGAATGCCGGTCCGGGCTTCCAGCACATCGGCAGGCATGTCGCTCTGGTAGGCCACGTCGGGCATCAGCCCGGCATGCAGCGAATGGTGAATGTCGTCACCCAGATGCGACCAGACATGCCGGTAGTACGCGCGCCAGCCAAGCTCAAACACCAACTTGTGTTGCGCGTCCAACGGACGGCGTGCGTGCACAGCGGCATACACCTCTCGCAAGCTCAGCAAGCCGTGGGTAATGTATGGCGAGAGCCTTGTGACCGCGCCGTCGAGTGCATTGCGGGTGCGGGCGTATTCGTCGGGCTGCACGGCTGCAAGCCTCGCATGTGCGGCTTGCAGGCTTGGCGCGAAAACTGTCATGTGGGTGGATCGTGTGGTCGGCGCATTGGCAGCGGCTCTGGCCAGTGCAAGCTTTGTTATTGATGAAAGCGAGCGCCTTCATGCCAAATTCTTTTATGGAGCCTTGACCAGGTGCAGCCAAATTTCATTTCGCCGCATAAACCAGGGCGTGAAAGGCGCGTTGTAGCGGGAATATACCGCTTCGCCCACCGCCACGAGTTTGGCAGCGCTCAATGCCGCCTGCAGTTTGGCCAAGTGCTGGGCATAGTTGGCGTCCGACCAAAACCCCGAATACCGGATAACCGCCACGCGACTGGGTGCAATGTCCCGCACGGTGACCCGCGTGTCAAGAGGCTCTGGCGCGTTGTCTTGTGTCACCCCTTTGGGCAGCACGAACTGAACCCGAAAACCACCCGGCGCGGCTGTCTGGGTCACAGGCGCGGTCATCTCCAACTTGACCGGCTCAGCTGCCTGCGTCACCGGCGCGGTCATCGCGAATTTACGCTCGCCTTTGTTTTTGCCAAAGATATAGCCCGCCAGAATCGGGAAGGCCTGATTCCCTGCTTCTGCAGCAGGCCCGGGTACCACGACCTCAGCGACTGCGTAGGCTGCGTATTCGCGGACCTCGATATCGTCAAGCTTTTGGACGACCTTGTAGTCGGGCTCTTCTGTTGCGTGGCTGGTCATTGGAAATGCTAGCAAGATGAAAGTCAACAGCGCAGCCCCAAAGCTGACACCATGGCTCGAACGTTGATGGGCGCAAAAGCCATTCAGGGGTTGAAAGTTGATGTTCATGTTAGGTGTTTCAGGTACTTGAAGCAAGGGTGTTGGCGCATACGCGCCTCGTGATTTCAATGGCAAGAAAGCAAGCGCTCAGTAGCATCGGCTTTCGCTACGCGGAAAATATTGGAACCGAAATCGTGACCGTCTGCCTGGAGCTGCAAACGAACACAGCAACCAAGGGCTAGGCCAGCCCGGGATTGCCGTCAACACCTATCAGTTTAGGCGTATTCGGCTTGACCGGTTTAATGACTTTCTGGCTCTTGAGGTAGCTTTCGACCACATCCCAGAATCACGTCAATGCCGGTCACGCGCGCCTTCGTGCCCAGCTTACGCAACACAGCCTGGCGGCAGACCTTGTTCAAGGGCTCAATTTCAGCGCTGCACCGCAGTGGTCATTCAAAAAAAACCTGTGCAGTTACAGTTAGACAGCAACACCAGCAAACAGGTAAATGATGTGAACAAACAAACATCAAATCTGCAGTCATCTATCTATCCGCATAAAAATGAAAAACCCGTTCTTGCTTCGCTCCACCTTCCTGTTGATGGCCTGCCTTGCCATTTCCAGCATTTCGTATGCAGAGGACCTCAAACTTCAATGCGAATTACAGATCAGTCGAGCTTTTATATCGGGGCAAACGGAAAAAGAAACGGTAAATGCAACTGTTGAAATCACCGATCTCAAAGAGCCGAAATATCTAGCCATTTTTGTCGATGCTGCAGAGCCCCTGATTTCTGTTGCCTCCCGCTTGCGCGCCAACGTTGTCAAGGCCATGAACTGGAGTGATGACAGCAAGTGGGAATTGCAGGTTGAAACGAAGGAAGCAGAAAAATATCCCAACACTACAAACTCGGTTCGAATTGATCGAAATACCGGGGTACTGACTTTTCAACGCATTTTTCGAGGCGGCGAGTTAGTGACTAGCGGCGTTGGCCCCTGCACCAAAGTCAATATGGCGCTTAAAAAGTTTTGACCACGACCAGGTTCAGGAAAGCGCCAGCCCCGGATTACCGTCAACACCTATGAGTTTCGGCGTATTCGGCTTGACCGGTTTGATGACCTTCTGGCTTTTGAGGTAGCTTTCGACCACATCCCAGACCGGTGGCCCGGCGTCTTTGGCGGCTTCTGCGACGGGCGCCCAGCCTGCGACCTTGTAGCTTTTATCCGCCTCTATCAGTTTGCCGCCAAGGCGCATGTCCTGGATACGCGCGCCAATCTTTGCGCCCGGCTCGCAGCTGTAGCTCAGCCCGCCGACCCGCACCATGTCGCCGCCCTGCTGGTAATACGGGTCAGGATTGAACAGGTTGTCCGCCACATCTTCCAAAATGGTCTTGATGGTGTCACCGCGCATCTCGGTCAGCGTGGTCCAGGGGTAGGTGATGGCGGTCTGATCCATCAGGTGTTCGCGCGTGATGGCCTGGCCGGGCAACAAAGAGGTACCCCAGCGAAAGCCGGGGGAAAAAGCGATGTCGGCGCCACGCACATCCATCAGCGCATCCAGGATCAACTGGTCAAAAGTGCCGTTGAAGTTGCCGCGGCGGTACAAAGCGCCTTCGGTTGTGGCGAGCTTCTCAAGCAGCTTGCCTTCGTAAGGCGCGCGCACTTTGGTGATCAGCGCGCTCATGGCCGCATCGGCCGGCAGCAGGTTTGAAAACACCGGCAGCAGTCGGTAGTTGAAACCGACCACGGCACTGCCTTTGACGTCCAGATCCAGCACGCCCAAAAACTTGCCGTTGCTGCCGGCGTTGGTGACTATGGTCTTGCCGCCGGGATTGCTGACGATCACAGGAAAGGGAACACCATCATGCGTGTGGCCGCCCAGAATCACGTCAATGCCGGTCACGCGCGAGGCCATCTTCAGATCAACGTCCATGCCGTTGTGGCTCAGCAGCACCACCGCCTGCGCGCCCTTGGCGCGGGCTTCGTTGACGGTTTCCTGCATCTCGCTCTCGCGCAGGCCAAA
>CANEXF010000043.1 GCA_947443645.1 Comamonadaceae bacterium
CTCGGCCGCGTCGGTGGTGCGGCTCATCACGCCGATACCGGCATACAGGCCAATGGTGGCCATCAAAAAGATAAAGCCTATCCAGAGCCGCGGCAAGCCCATGCGCTCGGCCAGGGCCAGCAAGGCAACAAACAGCACAACACCCAGGGTGTAGCAGCCATAGATGCGGTTTAACTGCGCCTTGAATTGCCTGCCAGAAAGCCTGGCCCCGTCGCGAGTGCCGAAAAACCCGGCCATGGGCTAATCGTCCGCGTCTTCAACGCCATGCGCGCGGTCAAGGCGCTGCATGTACCAGGCATAAAAGCCGATGATCAGGCCATAAACCAGCAAGGCGCCTTGCGCGCCCATCCAGAAGCTGAAGGGCCAGCCAAAAAACCTGAAGCTCAGCGCCCGCGCAAAAAAACTCACGCCAAAGCTCACGCAGAACCAGATCAGCAACAGCCAGGCTGTGACGACCAGGTTCTTGCGCCAGTAAAGCTGCTGGCTTTCAGTGCGCTGCGTTGAAGGGTGATCCGGCATGGCATGCAAATGCTAGGCCGTCCATTGTCATCTCAGCGCGGCTCAGCGCGCCAGCCATGATGGCGCAAGTCAGCCGGGGTTTTCCCTCGGTTAACCTGCGCAGCAATCAATTTGCCAAGCGCTTCCAGGCGTCTATCACGGTGTCCGGGTTCAGCGAGATCGAACCAATGCCCTGCTCCTTGAGCCACTGGGCAAAATCCGGATGGTCGCTGGGACCCTGACCGCAAATACCAACGTACTTGCCACGCTTTTTGCACGCGGCAATCGCCATGCTCAACAAGGCTTTGACCGCCGGGTCACGCTCGTCGAAGTCTTTGGCCAATATCTCCAGACCGGAGTCACGGTCCAGGCCCAGCGTGAGCTGGGTCAGGTCGTTGGAGCCTATCGAGAAGCCATCGAAATAGTCGAGGAACTGGTCAGCCAACACAGCATTGCTCGGAATCTCGCACATCATGATGATGCGCAGGCCGTCCTGCCCACGCTTGAGGCCGTGCTGTGCCAGCAACTCGGTCACGGCCTGGGCCTGGCCCAGCGTGCGTACAAACGGCACCATCACTTCAACATTGGTCAGGCCCATGTCGTTGCGCACGCGCTTGAGCGCCTCGCATTCCATCGCAAACGCCTCAGCAAAGTCAGCGCTGAGGTAGCGCGCCGCGCCGCGAAAGCCCAGCATTGGGTTTTCTTCTTCGGGCTCGTAACGCGAGCCGCCAATCAGTTTGCGGTATTCGTTGGACTTGAAGTCCGACAAACGAACAATCACCGACTTGGGCCAGAACGCAGCGCCAATCGTGGCGATGCCTTCGGTGACCTTGTCGACGTAAAAGGCACGCGGCGAGGCGTGGCCACGGGCCACGCTTTCGACCGCCTGCTTCAGGTCAGCGTCCACGTTCGGGTAGTCCAGAATCGCCTTGGGGTGCACACCAATGTTGTTGTTGATGATGAACTCCAGCCGGGCCAGGCCAACGCCCTGGTTGGGAATCTGGCAAAAATCAAAAGCCAGCTGGGGATTGCCGACGTTCATCATGATCTTGATGTCGATAGGCGGCATCTCGCCGCGCTGCACTTCGGTGACTTCGGTTTCCAGCAGACCGTCATAAATATTGCCGGTGTCGCCCTCGGCGCAGCTGACAGTCACCAGCATGCCGTCCTTGAGGTGCTCGGTCGCGTTGCCGCAACCCACGACGGCCGGAATACCGAGCTCGCGCGCAATGATGGCCGCGTGGCAGGTGCGCCCGCCGCGGTTGGTGACGATGGCGCTGGCGCGCTTCATGACCGGTTCCCAGTTGGGGTCCGTCATGTCGGTCACCAGCACATCGCCGGGCTGGACCTGGTCCATGTCCTTGATGTCATAGACAACGCGAACCGGTCCGGTGCCAATTTTCTGGCCGATCGCGCGACCGGCGGCGAGCACGGTGCCCGTGCCCTTGAGCTTGTAGCGCTGCTCGGCCTTGCCTTTGGACTGACTTTTGACGGTCTCTGGCCTGGCCTGCAGGATGTAAAGCAGGCCGTCCGTGCCATCCTTGCCCCATTCGATGTCCATAGGACGTGCGTAGTGGGTTTCAATGATCAGCGCGTAACGGGCCAGTTGCTCGACATCGTCGTCGGTCAATGAAAAGCGGTTGCGCAGCTCTGGCGGCACGTCAGTGGTCTTGACCAGCTTGCCGCCGGACTTCTTTTCTTCAGCCGTGGTGAATTCCATCTGCAGCAGCTTGGAGCCCAGGTTGCGGCGGATCACCGCACGCTTGCCGGCTTTGAGCATGGGCTTGTGCACATAAAACTCGTCTGGATTGACGGCGCCCTGCACCACGGTCTCGCCCAGGCCGTAGCTGGAGGTGATGAAGACCACATCTTCAAAACCGCTTTCAGTGTCAATCGTGAACATCACGCCGGCCGCGCCCTTGTCGCTGCGCACCATGCGCTGCACGCCAGCCGACAAGGCCACGTCCGAATGGGCAAAGCCCTGGTGCACGCGGTAGCTGATGGCGCGGTCGTTGTACAGCGAGGCAAAGACTTCCTTCATCTTGTGCAGCACATCTTCAATGCCGACCACGTTCAAAAAGGTTTCCTGCTGTCCGGCAAAGGACGCATCGGGCAAGTCTTCTGCCGTGGCGGACGAACGCACCGCAAAACTGGCCAGGGCGTTGCCGCTGCTTAGCGCCGCGAAACTGTCACGCACGGCTTTTTCAAAGTCGGCCGGAAAAGGCTGGGCCTCGACCAGCGCGCGGATTCTGCCGCCCGCCAGCGCCAGCGCGCGTACATCTTCGGTGTCCAGCGTGTCGAGCACGGCATTGATTTTTTTGTCCAGCCCGTCGTGCGCCAGGAACACGCGAAAAGCGTGGGCCGTGGTGGCAAAGCCGGTGGGCACGCGCACGCCCTCGGGTCCGCTGGGCAGTTGCGAGATCATCTCGCCGAGGCTGGCGTTCTTGCCGCCTACGGCCTCGACGTCTGTCATTCTCAAGTTTTCAAACGGAACGACTAAATCGGTCGCCCCAAACAAACTGGACTGGTTGGACATGAAAATACTCCGGGAGGTTTTAAAACTGGAGAGAGCTGCATGCTCGGCCGACAAGCTTGTTGTTGTTTTAAGGGCTGGGGGCGGGGCATGGCGTGAGAATCGGGATAATTGCCGCAATTGTAGGGTGGCGACAAGCCGGGCCGGCTGGGCTGGTCATTCCCCACCCTGATTCAGTCCATACACAACCCGTCACGCCAACATGCCCAATCGCACTGTGTTTTTCATTTCTGATGGCACCGGCATCACCGCCGAGACCTTCGGCAACGCCATACTGGCGCAGTTTGAGATCAAGCCCAGGCATGTTCGCCTGCCGTTTATTGACAGCGTGGACAAGGCCCACCAGGCGATTCGCCAGATCAACCACACCGGTGAACTGGAAGGCAACCGTCCGATTGTCTTCACCACACTGGTGAACATGGAGATCCTGGCGGTCATCAAGGCGCACTGCAACGGCATGCTGCTGGACATGTTCGGCATGTTTGTGGCACCGCTTGAAGGCGAGTTGGGTCTGAAGTCCAACCACCGCGTGGGCCGGTTTTCAGACGCCTCCAAAAGCAAGGAATACGACAACCGCATAGAAGCCATCAACTTCTCGCTGGCGCATGACGACGGCCAGAGTAACCGCGACCTGGCCGGCTCGGACGTGATTCTGGTGGGTGTCAGCCGCAGCGGCAAAACCCCGACCTCGCTTTATCTGGCGATGCAGTACGGCCTGAAAGCATCCAACTACCCGCTGATTCCAGAAGACTTCGACCGACGCCAGTTGCCGCCTGCCCTTATCCCGCACCGCAAGAAAATCTTCGGCCTGACGATTTCACCCGACCGTCTGGCGCAGATCCGCAACGAACGCCGGCCCAACTCCACCTACGCCAGCCTGGCCAATTGCCGCCATGAAATCCACGAAGCCGAGGCCATGATGCGGCGCGAAGGCATACGCTGGCTGTCGACCACCACCAAGTCGATTGAAGAAATCGCCACCACCATACTGCAAGAGATCAGGCCGGAGCGACTGGTTTATTGAGAGGAAACCAGCCCTACATGTCAAAGCTAAGCTGCTGCGCGCCGTTTTGCGCAAGCACGCCGGCGGCTGCAGCGGCGTTTTTCACCCTGGCCTTGCTGGTCGTGCTGGCGCGCTTCGTGGCGTCTCTGTTGGGTGCGCGTGAGCCGTGTTTTTCATACACCTTGAGCGCCTGGGCTTGCACGTCGGGCTCGGCCTTCTTGCCATAAATGCGGTCTTTGGCGGCCAGCGTTGCGGCCTTCAGATCAACAATGGGGGCTGGGTAATCTGCCGGCGGGGCGGGCATCAGCCAGGGCTCGTGAATAAACGCTGCAGGCACGCCGCGCAGTTCAGGCACCCACTGCCGGATAAATACGCCGCTGGGGTCCTGGTCGTGGCTTTGCTTGGTCGGGCTGTAAATGCGGATGGTGTTGATGCCGGTCACGCCCGACTGCATCTGGCACTGACTCCAGTGAATGCCGGGCTCGTAGTCTGTGAATTGGCGCGCCAGGTGCAGGCCGCTGTGCCGCCAGTGCAGCCAGAGCTGGTAAGCACTGAAGCTGACCAGCATCGCGCGCATGCGAAAGTTGATCCAGCCCGTGGCGTTCAGGCTGCGCATGCAGGCATCGACAAACGGAAAACCGGTGCGGCCCGTGCACCAGGCAGCCAGGCGCTGCGCTTCATCGTCAGTCAACTCGCCTTCGTTGCGCACCCCATCGAAGCCGCGGTTAACGTTTCTGAACTCAATGGCGGGCTCGGATTCGAGCTTTTGAATGAAATGGCAGTGCCAGTGCAGACGGCCTTCAAAACTGCGCAGCGACTGCAAAAAACCCGGCGCTCGCTGCTCAAACGGCAAGGCCTGCAGCGCGTCGCGCCTGGCGCTGACCGCCTGCAGGGCCTCGCGCACGCTCAAACTGCCCCAGACCAGATGACTTGAAATCCGCGAACAGCTTTGCGGTGCCGTGACAGGGCTGGACATGTCAAATCGGTAGTGCTGGCCGCGGTGCTGCAAAAACGACTGCAGTTCACGTTCGGCAGCCCGTCGGCCACCGGGTTTTCTGGCCGGTTTGTCGCTGCCCGGCATGCCAAGCGCAAGCGGGCCCAGCGCCGCGCAAACCGGCAAGCCCAGCGGCGCCAGGGCCATCCAGCGAACAAGCTGGGGCGCTGCAATCAGCGGCGCGTCCATGCGTGCGGCCTTGTGCTGGCTCCAGCGGTTGCGCCCGCCGCCATGGGACAGCAAGCGGCGCACCACGCCGTTGCTGGGGAATTCACGCCACGCCACCGCCTGGGTTTGGCACCACTTGGCCACCGCCAGGTCACGCGTAAAGCTCCAGCCGTTGCCGGTTTCCTCGTGGCTGACCAGCACAAACGGGCCAAGCCGGTCCAGCAAGGCATCAAGCACGTCGGTCATGGCGCCGTGCAGTCGGCAAAGCGCGCCGCCGTCAGCCTCGATCCAGTCGCTCAGGTCTGCCAGGCATTCGTTGGCAAAGCCCAGGTGCTGCGCCGCCATGTCACTTTGCGCCCACATCTCAGGCTCATACACCCACAGCGGCAGCACGCTGCTGGCCGATTGCGCGGCCCAGAGAGCGGCGCTGGCCAGTGGCGCGTGGTCGTGCCAGCGCAGGTCGCGCTTGAACCACATGACGATGGGCAAGGCTGTGGGGCTGGGCAAATTAGGCACGGGTTTGATTGTCAATGACAGCGGCGCACGGCCCGCGTTGAGCGCATGAATGGCGGGTCGCGGGTCGGGGGCTTGATGCAACTACTGTTACCGCCGGCCTGCCTGCGCTATTTTTTTAGTAGCGCTTTGCGCCCGTCTTTATTGGGCTGCAGGCACTTCCGACCCGATCTTCACGATTTAGAGTCCAGCTTGCGCTGCAAATCTGCCAGCCACCCCGAGCCGCTTACCCCAGCACCGCCACGCCTTTGACCTGGGCATACACCGCTTTGCCAAGCTGCAAACCAAGCGCGTCGGCCGACTTTTGCGAGATGCGCGCCAGCAGCGGGCTGCCGCTGGCGTCCAGACCGACCATGACCTGGCCCGGACTGTCTTTGGAAATACCGGTCACGGTCACGGCAAAGATATTCAGCACACTGGTGCCGGTCTGTTTTTGCAAGGTCAGGCTGACGTCACGCGCCTGAATCCGAACCCGCACGCGCTGGCCAACAGCGAGCGGCGGATTGAGCAGGCTAATCTGTCCGCCCGGAAACTCGGCATGGCTCAGGTGATAGGCTGGCTCCACCGCGCTGACCGTGGCGTCAATGATGGCGGCGGCGCTGTCGCCATGGGCCAGCGGCAAGTCCATGCGCGTCATCAGCTCGCGCGTGGACCCGCTTGCCAGCACCCTGCCGGCTTCCAGCAACACCAGGTGGTCGGCCAGCCTGGCAACTTCGTCAGGCGCATGGCTGACGTAGAGGATGGGAATGTCGAGCTCGTCGTGCAGGCGCTCAAGATAGGGCAGGATCTCGGACTTGCGCTGCACATCAAGCGAAGCCAGCGGCTCGTCCATCAGCAGCAGGCGCGGGCTCGCGGCCAGCGCCCGGGCAATGGCCACGCGCTGGCGTTCGCCGCCCGACAGCGTGTCGCTCTGGCGCTGCAGCAACTGGCCTATGCCCAGCAGCTCGATGGCGTCGCCCAGCGCCACGCGGCGCTCAGCCAGCGGCACCCGGCGCAAGCCGTAGTCGAGGTTGCGCTGCACGTTGAGATGGGCAAACAGACTGGCTTCCTGAAACACATAGCCCAGCGGCCGCTGGTGCACCGGCCGAAACACGCTGACCGCATCGTCCTGCCAGACCTCGCCCTGCACACGCAGATAGGACGTCTGTGCCCGTTCCAGGCCGGCAATGCAGCGCAGCAAGGTGGTTTTTCCAGCGCCCGAAGGACCAAAAATAGCCGTCACGCCGCGTCCGGGCAATTGCAGCGCAACATCGAGCGCAAAGCCGCGCTCCGAACCCTTGAAGGTCGCGTTGATTCCACCAGCGTCGCCGGGGCCGCTCATACAGCGCGCCCGCGCTTGCGCCCAATCGGCTGCAGGGTGTAAAGCGCCAGCAGCACCAAAAATGAAAATACCAGCAAGCCACCGGCCAGCCAGTGCGCCTGGGTGTATTCGAGCGTCTCGACCAGATCGTAGATCTGTACCGACAGCACGCGTGTCTTGCCCGGGATGTTGCCGCCCAGCATCAGCACAATGCCAAACTCGCCCACGGTGTGCGCAAAACCCATCACCGCCGCCGTCAGGTAAGCCGGCCTACTCAGGGGCAGCACCACGCTGAAAAAAGTGTCCAGCGGCGA
>CANEXF010000044.1 GCA_947443645.1 Comamonadaceae bacterium
CAAACGCGTCGACTACTCTGGTCGTTCAGTGATTACCGTGGGCCCAACGCTCAAACTGCACCAGTGCGGTTTGCCAAAGCTGATGGCACTCGAGCTGTTCAAGCCTTTCATCTTCTCGCGCCTGGAAGCCATGGGCATTGCGACCACCATCAAGGCCGCGAAGAAGGAAGTTGAATCCGGCACGCCAGTGGTATGGGACATCCTGGAAGAGGTCATCAAAGAGCATCCAGTGATGCTCAACCGTGCGCCTACGCTGCACCGTTTGGGTATCCAGGCGTTTGAGCCCATCCTGATTGAAGGCAAGGCCATCCAGCTGCACCCACTCGTCTGCTCGGCCTTCAACGCCGACTTTGACGGTGACCAGATGGCTGTTCACGTACCGCTGTCGGTTGAGGCGCAGATGGAAGCACGCACGCTGATGCTGGCATCGAACAACATCTTGTTCCCTGCCAACGGCGAGCCGTCCATTGTTCCGTCGCAAGACGTTGTGCTGGGCCTGTACTACACGACCCGCGACCGTACCAACGGCAAGGGCGAAGGCCTGGTGTTCTCGGACACCGGCGAAGTCCGCCGCGCCTTTGATGCGGGCGAGCTCGACCTGAACGCCCGTATCAGCGTGCGTTTGACCGAGTGGACCAAAGACAAGGAAACCGGTGAGTTCGTGCCTTCGACCAAGCTGTGGGAAACCACTGGCGGCCGTGCACTGCTGTCCGAGATCCTGCCAAAAGGATTGCCTTTCTCCAACATCAACAAGGCGTTGAAGAAAAAGGAAATCTCCAAGCTGATCAATGTGTCTTTCCGCAAGTGCGGATTGAAAGAGACCGTGGTGTTTGCCGACAAGTTGCTTCAGTCGGGTTTCCGCCTGGCAACCCGTGCCGGTATCTCCATCTGTATCGACGACATGCTGGTGCCCAAGGAAAAAGGCGCCATCATTGCGCGCGCCCAGAAGGAAGTCAAAGAGATCGAGCAGCAGTATGTCTCGGGTCTGGTGACCTCCGGCGAACGCTACAACAAGGTCGTGGACATCTGGGGCAAGTCAGGCGACGAAGTCTCCAAGGTCATGATGGCCCAGCTTTCGAAAGAAAACGTCACCGACCGTCACGGCAAGCAAGTCGAGCAGGAATCGTTCAACTCCATCTACATGATGGCCGACTCCGGTGCCCGCGGCTCTGCAGCGCAGATTCGTCAGGTCGCTGGTATGCGCGGTTTGATGGCCAAGCCTGACGGCTCCATCATCGAGACGCCGATTACCGCCAACTTCCGTGAAGGTCTGAACGTGCTGGAGTACTTCATCTCCACCCACGGTGCCCGTAAGGGTCTGGCTGACACGGCGCTGAAAACCGCCAACTCCGGTTACCTGACCCGCCGCCTGTGCGACGTGGTTCAGGATCTGGTGGTGACGCAAGACGATTGCGGCACGCAAGAAGGCTCCGTGATGCGCGCCATCGTTGAAGGCGGCGAAGTCATTGAATCGCTGCGCGACCGTATCCTCGGCCGCACCGCGGTTGAAGACGTGCTGCACCCTGAAAACCGCGCCGTGCTGGCCAAGTCTGGCGCCATGCTGGACGAAGACCTGATTGACGAGCTCGAAATCGCTGGCGTTGACGAAGTCAAAGTACGCACCGCGCTGACCTGCGAAACCCGCTTTGGTCTGTGCGCCAAGTGCTACGGCCGAGATCTCGGTCGCGGCGGCCTGATCAACATGGGTGAAGCAGTCGGTATTATTGCTGCGCAGTCCATTGGCGAGCCAGGCACGCAGCTGACCATGCGTACCTTCCACATCGGTGGTGCCGCATCGCGCGCTGCGATTGCGTCCAGCGTCGAGTCCAAGTCCAACGGCGTGATTGGTTTTAACGCACCTATGCGTTATGTGACTAACAGCAAGGGTGACCTGGTGGTGATTGCCCGTTCCGGCGAGATCATCATTCATGACGAGCATGGCCGTGAGCGTGAGCGTCACAAGGTGCCGTATGGCGCCACACTGGCTGTCAAGGCCGACCAGCCTATCAAGGCCGGCACGATCCTGGCTAACTGGGATCCGTTGACCCGCCCCATCATTACCGAGTTCGCTGGTAAGGCGCTGTTCGAGAATGTGGAAGACGGCGTCACCGTGGCCAAGCAGGTTGACGAAGTCACCGGTCTGTCCACGCTGGTGGTGATCGATCCAAAACGTCGCGGCGCGACCAAAGTGATTCGTCCTCAGGTCAAGCTGATCGACGCATCCGGCAACGAAGTCAAGATCCCCGGCACCGATCACTCGGTGACGATTGGCTTCCAGATCGGTGCGCTGGTTCAGGTACGTGACGGTCAGGAAGTCGGCCCCGGCGAAGTGCTGGCCCGTATTCCTATCGAAGGCCAGAAAACCCGCGACATTACCGGCGGTCTGCCGCGTGTTGCCGAGTTGTTCGAAGCCCGTACGCCAAAAGACAAAGGCACTCTGGCCGAGATGACTGGTACCGTGTCGTTTGGTAAAGAGACCAAAGGCAAGATTCGCCTGCAGATCACTGATCCCGAAGGCAAGGTCTGGGAAGACCTGGTTCCCAAGGAAAAGAACATCCTGGTGCACGAAGGACAGGTCGTCAACAAGGGCGAGTCGATTGTGGACGGTCCGGCCGACCCACAAGACATTCTGCGTCTGCTGGGCATGGAAGAGCTGGCCCGCTACATCGTCGACGAAGTGCAGGACGTCTACCGTCTGCAGGGCGTGAAGATCAACGACAAGCACATCGAAGTGATTGTTCGCCAGATGTTGCGCCGTGTGGTTGTTGAAAACGTCGGTGACTCCAGCTACATCGCTGGTGAGCAGGTCGAGCGTTCAGCCATGCTGGACAACAACGACGCACTGCGCGCCGATGGCAAGATCGCCGCTACCTTCAGCAACTTGTTGCTTGGTATCACCAAGGCATCCTTGTCGACCGACTCGTTCATCTCTGCGGCTTCCTTCCAGGAAACCACCCGTGTGCTCACCGAGGCTGCCATCATGGGCAAGCGCGACGAGCTGCGCGGTCTGAAAGAGAACGTGATTGTGGGTCGCCTGATCCCTGCCGGTACCGGCATGGCCTACCACGAGGCACGCAAAGCCAAGGACTTGATGGACGACGCAGAGCGCCGCGCCATCGCCGAAGCCGAAGTGGCTGAGCTGGACGCCGTGCCAGCCGGATCCGATGGCGAAAGTGCTGCCAGCGAGTAAGTCGCCAGCGCCTGAAGTCTGAAAAAGCCCCACCCCTTGCAAAAGGGTGTGGGGCTTTTTCACGTCTGGGACGGTGAGCCGGTCCTGGTTTTTAATGTCAGATCGGGCTTTACCGCTTATCAGCCGGGTGCAAGCAGCTACTAAATAAATAGCAATTTGAGCGTGCTCCAGCGCTCGCCGGCACCCTGACTGGCGCTGAAAAAAACCAGTTAAGCTCACTTCGTCTGGCGCAAACAAGCTTGGCACCGTCAATCCTCTTTGTATGAAGGAGTGCTGCATGTCACCTCGAAGTCTGGTTCTGCTCGCCGTTGCGGCCATTTTGATCTTCTGGTCAGTCGGTGCTTACAACCGCTTGATCCGGCTAAAAAACGTGATTGGCAACGCCTTCGGACAGATAGACGTGCAGCTCAAACGGCGCTATGACCTGATTCCCAATCTGGTCGAAGCCGCCAAGAAATACCTTCAGCATGAGCGCGAAACGCTGGAGGCGGTGGTCGTTGCCCGCAACCAGGCCCGTGTGGCCAGTGACGCCGTACGCAGCCGGCCGTCCAGCGCCCAGGCTGTGAGCGCGTTGTCGGCGGCCGAGCAGACATTGGGCGGCAGCCTCGCGCGTCTGTTTGCGATTGCCGAGGCCTATCCTGAACTCAAGGCCGATGAAACCATTCGTGCGCTGACAGAAGAGCTCACCAGCACCGAAAACAAGGTGGCGTTTGCGCGCCAAGCCTTCAATGACGCCGTGCTCGATTACAACAACGCACAGGGCCAGTTTCCGACCGTGCTGATCGCGCGGCTGTTCAGCTTCGTGCCGTCTGCGGTGTTGCAGGCGACGGAAAACGCGGACCAGCGGCAGGCGGTGCGGATTCAGTTTTGATGTGGCCCCCACGCTCGTCACTGCGTGTACTTCGCTGCCCCCCGAGGGGGCCGGCCTTGTTTGGGGCGGCCCGGCGCTACGGCCTGTGGCCCCCACGCGTGTCATTGCGTGCACTTCGCTGCCTACTGAGGGGCAGGCCTTGCCTGCCGGTTCGTACGCGCTATCAAACGAGGCAGCATGAGGTTTTTTGAACAACAGGAAACTGCCCGAGTCCAGACCACGCGGCTATTGCTGCTGTTTGGACTCACGCTGTTGGCCTTGCTCCTGGCCGTCAATCTGGCGCTGGCGCTGACCTGGCGCTTGCTGTCTGCGGGCGGCCTGGCTTATCCGGCCTATTTCTTCAGCGTCAACAGCGTGCTGACGCTGGTCTTCGTGCTGGGCGGCTGGTGGCTGGAAACCTCGGATTTGAGCGGCGGGGGTGAAAAACTGGCGCGTAGAGCCGGGGCCCGCGAGGTGCGCACGGCCAGCCACCCGGCTGAGCAACGGCTTTGCAACGTCGTGAGTGAGCTCGCCATCGCCGCCAGCATGCGGCCGCCCCTGCCCATGGTGCTGGACCGGGTCGGCAGCATCAATGCGTTTGCCTGCGGATGGAACGAAGAAGATGCGGTGGTTGTCGTCACGAGTGGCGCGCTCGAGCAGCTCATCCGCGACGAGTTGCAAGGACTGGTCGCGCACGAATTCAGCCATATCCGCGAAGGCGATACGCGTTTGAACATGCGGCTGGCTGGCATGGTCTTCGGGCTGGAGCTGATTTTCAACCTTGGGCGTAGCATGTGCGAAAGCGATGACCAAGGCCGGCGCTCCTTGCTGGCCCTGCCGGGTCTGGCCATCATGGCTTGCGGCTTTCTGGGCTGGCTAGCTGGTCGGGTGCTCAAGGCGGCGGTGTCGCGCCAGCGCGAGTTTCTGGCCGATGCCAGAGCGGTGCAGTTCACGCGCAGCAAAGACGGCCTGGGGGGCGTACTGCGCAAGGTTGCAGGCCAGCAGGCCTTGTCGGCCGCCAGCGCCCAGCCGCAGCGCTTCATGCACCCGGCGGTTCAGCACATGCTGCTGGTTAGCAGTGACAGCGCCCCCCGCTGGTTTGACAGCCACCCGCCTTTACAAGAGCGTATACGCCGCATTTACGGCCGGCCCATGAGTCCGCTGCCGGCCGATACGGATCATGCTGCGGAGAAGCGGCCAGACGCCGTGTTTTAAAGCCTGAGCCGACGCCAGAGACGATGTGGGCATGAGCATATGGCCAATGGTTAGTACGGCGACGCTGTTCTCGCTGCCAAATTACTGGATACTCCCAATGTCATGCCTTGGCCACAGCGCTAAATTGTCATCGCACTCAAACTGCCAGGAGTCCTCATGCGTATTCAAGCCACTGCAAGCATTGCAGCCTCATTTCTTTGCCTGGTGATGGCGCCACCAGCGCAGGCGCAGAACAAGGAGGCGCTGTATCTGAAAAGCCTCGCCGCAACTTGTGCCAATTGCCATGGCACCAATGGCAAGGCCGTTGCCGGCTCCAGTGTGGTGTCCCTGGCGGGCCTGGACAAGGACTACTTTTCCGCACAGATGAAGGCCTTCAAGACCGGCAGCCGCCCAGCGACAGTGATGCATCAAATCAGCAAAGGCTTTAACGATGCACAAATCGAGTCGCTGGCGACTTACTTTGCCGTGCAGAAAAACTAAACAGATTCGAGGTTCACGACCATGATCACCACAACGCCCAGGTTTGCAGCAACGGCGGGCTTCAAGCGCCGCACTTTTTTACACTCAGCCGCCGCCCTGAGTCTGCTGGGCCTGAGTGCCTGCGCCAGCACGGCCGGCATTCCCTCCAGGGCGAAAGTCGTGGTCATAGGCGGTGGCTACGGTGGCGCAACGGCTGCCAAATATGTGCGCATGCTGTCCGAGTACAAGATTGATGTGGTCTTGATCGAGCCGCAAGACGCTTTTATCTCCTGCCCTATCTCCAACCTGGTCGTCAGTGGCAGCAAGAAAATCGCTGACATCACCACGTCGTATGCCGGTTTGTCCGCAAACCACGGCATCACGGTCGTGAAAGACTATGCCAGCGCCATTGATACGGACCGCAAAACCGTGACGCTGGCCGGCGGTGCCACCATTGCCTACGACAAGCTGGTGCTCTCGCCTGGCGTGGAACTGATGTTCGACAGCATTGAAGGCCTGCAACAGGCCAACGCCTCAGGCCGGATTCTTCAGGCCTGGAAAGCCGGCGCAGAGACGGTCGCGCTGCGCAAGCAGCTCGAAGCCATGCCTGATGGCGGTGTTTATGCCATCACGATTCCCGAGGCGCCTTACCGCTGCCCGCCTGGCCCCTACGAACGCGCATCGGTGATCGCCGGCTACTTCAAGGCCGTCAAGCCCAGATCCAAGGTGTTGATACTGGACGCCAACCCGGACGTCACGTC
>CANEXF010000045.1 GCA_947443645.1 Comamonadaceae bacterium
CCCACTACTAATCACAAGGGAGTATTTGCATGTCAGACCTCAAAGCCGCATTCGAGCAGGCCGCGATAGATTCGAAAAACCTCAGCGAGCGTCCAGACAACGCCACGCTGCTGAAGATTTACGCGCTTTACAAGCAGGGCAGCCTAGGCGACAACACCGATGCCAAGCCCGGCTTTAGCGATATGGTGGCCCGGGCCAAGTGGGATGCCTGGAGCCGACTCAAAGGCACCTCGCAAGACGAGGCCATGCAGCAATACATAGACCTGATTGCTGAATTGGGCTGATTTCCAGGCGTTAAAAATGGCTGTGACGCCCTGTATACGGGCGCTGGCAGCTATTTATTTGGTAGCAAAATGGCGTCGCACCTGGCACCGGCCGCAGGCTCAGTCGGCCTTGATGTTGGACAGCTTCACAATGCGGCCCCACATCTCGCGCTCGTCGGTGCCGAGTTTGGCCAGCTCCGCGCCGTTCATGAACACGGCCTTGGCGCCCAGCTCTTCGGCGCGCTTGCGAAAGCTGTCGGACTCCACCACTTGTTTGACGGCCGCCGAAATCCGGCTTGCTGTGTCATTGGCCATGCTGGCCGGGCCGTAAAGCGCAAACCAGGATGAGGCCACCAGTGGCACGCCTTGCTCGGTGGCGGTCGGCACATCCGGCAGAACACTCAGGCGTGTGCGGCCCGTCACCATCAGCGGCTTGAGCTTGCCGGCGCGTATATGCGGCAGCAGCGGCGGCGGCGTGGTGATGGTGAAGTCCACCGTGCCGGCCAGCAGATCTGTCATGGCTTGGCCGGAGCCGCGATAGGGGATATGCACCATGAATGTCTTGGTCAGGTCCTTGAGCAGCTCTGTGGTCACATGCTGCAGCGCGCCGTTGCCGCTGGAGGCGTAATTGACCTTGCCCGGATTGGCTTTGGCGTATTTGATGAACTCGGCAAAGGTATTGGCCGGAAAGTTCGCGCGCACCGCCATCAGCTGCGGTGCGTCAATTAGCAGGCCCAGCGGCCTGAGGTCACGGCCCGGGTCAAAACCCGCAACCGGCTGCAGCAAGGGCGAGATGCACTGGTAACCCGAATACTGCAGCAAGAGGCTGCTGCCATCAGACGGTCCGCGCGCCACCTGTTGACCCGCGATGCTGCCATTGGCGCCGCCCCGGTTGTCCACCACCACAGCAAGGCCCAGGATTTTCCCCAGCGGTTCGGCCAGCATGCGCGCCGCGATGTCGGTGGTGCCGCCTGCGGGCGTGGGCACCACCAGCGTGATGGGCCGGCCCGCGGCTTGCGCCAGGACCTGGCCGGCGAACGCTGCCGGGCCGCTGGCTGCTGCGGCCGTGATGAGTTTTCTTCTGGAAATGGGGGTCATGCTTGTCTCCTGCTGGGCTTGTTGTTGTCGGGCTGATGGGTCTGCTTTGCGGGCCGGATTTCAGTCGGGGTTCAGGCGAACTGCTGCCTGAGCGCCTGGACAAATTCAGGCGCCGGATGCAGGTCCGTGATGCGCCCGGCCTTGGCCACCTGGCCCGGCACTTCGTGGCCCACAATGTGCGGCATCTGGCGCGCCACGGCCAGCAGTTTTTCCAGGCTTATGCCCGTGTCATAACCCATGGCTTGCAGCATGTGCACGGCGTCTTCGCTGCTGATATTGCCGCTCGCGCCCGGCGCGTAAGGGCAGCCGCCCAGACCGCCCAGCGAGCCGTCAAAGCGCGTGATGCCGCCTTGCACGGCCGCCAGCAGATTGGCCAGGCCCATGCCGCGTGTATTGTGAAAGTGCATCGTCAGCTGCAGCGCTGCGAAGTCTTGCTGCAGCGCTTCGACCATGCGGCTGACCTGCGCCGGATGCGCCATGCCAGTGGTGTCGCAGACCGTGATGCCGCGCACGCCGAGGTCGGCAAAGCGCCTGGCCCAGGCCAGCACCGTCGACAGTGCGACTTCGCCTTCCATCGGGCAGCCAAAGCTGCAGGACAGCGACACGTTGACAGGCGTTTGGCCGGCCACGCGCGCAATGACTTCTGACAGCGCTGCGAAACTGCGCGCCATGGGCATGCGCAAATTGGCCAGGTTGTGCGTCTCGGACATCGACATCACGAGGTTGAGCTCATCGGCGCGTGCTTCCAGCGCCCGCTCGGCGCCGCGTAAATTGGGCACCAGCACGCTGTACTCCACGCCTGGCTGGCGGCGTATGCGGCCCATCACTTCCTCGGCGTCACGCAGCATGGGGATTGCCTTGGGCGAGGTGAAGGACGTGACTTCAATTTTTGCGTAGCCGCAGTCGCTCAAGGCATCTACCAGCGCGACTTTGCTGTCGGTGGCGATGAAGTCCGGCTCGATCTGAAAACCGTCACGCGTGGCGACTTCGTTAAAAAATATCCGGTCTGGGTGCGTGTTCATGCGCGGTCTCCTGAATCGGGGGATGAAACGATGCCCTTGTCTTTCAGGCCTTGAATTTGTTCTGGCGTGAGGCCCAGCTCCAGCAGCACCGCGTCGCTGTCCTGGCCGAGCTTGGGCGCGTTGCGCCTGTGCTGGCCGGGCGTGAGCGAGAGCTTGGGCACGATGCCGGGAACGGCCAGCGTGCTGCCGTCGTCCATCTGCACACTGGCCAGCATGCCGCGGGCCTGGTAGTGCGGGTCAGCTGCAATGTCGGCCACGGTGTAGATGCGGCCTGCCGGCACGCCGGCCTGGTCCAACGCGGCCAGCACCGCATCGACCGTGCGCTCGGACGTCCAGAGACCGATCGCGTCGTCGATTTCAGCGACCCGCGCGACCCGGCCAGCGTTGTCGGCCAGGGCCGGGTCGGTGCCCAGGTCTTCACGTCCAATGACTTTCATCAAGCGCTTGAAAATACTGTCGCCATTGCCTGCAATAAGAACATAAGCCCCCACGCTCCCCGCTTCGCGTGGCTCGCTCCCCCCCGAGGGGGTTGCCTCGTCCAATGACCGCGCGGCGCTGTCGGCCGCCGCTTCATCTTTGCAGCGGTAGGCGTTGCTGGGCGCAATCCCCGGCAGGGCGCTACCAGCCGGGCCGCGCACCGCGCCGAAAGCGCTGTATTCGGGCAGCAGGCTTTCCATGCAGTTGAACACCGCCTCATACAGCGCCACATCTATGACCTGGCCGACGCCATGCAAGTTGCGGTGCTGCAATGCCATCAGGATGCCGATCACGCCGTGCAGCGCGGCCAGCGTGTCGCCAATGCTCACGCCGACACGCACTGGCACCCGGCCGGGCTCGGCGGTCAGATGGCGCAGCCCGCTCATGGCCTCGGCCACCACGCCAAAGCCGGGCCGGTCGCGGTAGGGGCCGGTCTGGCCGTAGCCGCTGATGCGCAGCATGATCAGTCTGGGGTTGAGCGCCAGCAAGGCCTCGGGCGACAGACCCCAGCCCTCCATGGCGCCGGGGCGAAAGTTCTCAATCAGGATGTCGGCGTCCAGCACCAGCTTGCGCACAATGGCTTGCGCCTCTTCCTGCTTCAGGTCCAGGGCCAATGAGCGCTTGTTACGCGACTGCACCTGCCACCAAACCGAGGTGCCATCCTTGAGCAGGCGCCATTTGCGCAGCGGGTCACCGCCGGTGCCTAGCTGGGCGTCGCCCGGCGTTTCAATCTTGATCACCTCCGCGCCAAAGTCGGCCAGGGTTTTGGCCGCAAATGGCCCGGCGATCAGTTGTCCGAGTTCGAGAACCTTGAGGCCAGCCAGTGGGCCTGTGAGCGTTGTTGCGGCTGCCGTGCCGGCGTTGAGAGAAGTGGTGTCCATGGCGCAGCAGTGTGCGGCCGCCTGGGCCGCGCGTCCATTACTGTTTGCGCGGCCTGGCCTTCGCATTTTGCGAAGGCTGCGTCAGAAACGCAGCAAAGGCCATGACGCCCTGGTCGCTCTCGGTCGCGCTTGTGGCCAGCAGCAACCGGCGCTGCGCCCAGCCATCGGCCAGCGGCCTGCAGTTGAGCTTCATGGCCTTGAGCAAGGGCAGGCTGGCGCCCTTGGGCAGCACCGCGATGCCCAGCCCCGAGGCCACCATGTGGCAGACCGCGTCGAAGCTGCGCACCTGCATGCGCAGTTTGAACGGGCGCTTGGCCGCCAGCGCCGCCTGCTGCTGCATTTGCAGCATCGCGGCGCCGGCTGTCAGGCTGATCCACTCTTCGTCCAGCGCGTCGGCGAAGTGCAGCGGCGTGGTTGGACCGGCCAGGTGGTGGCCTTGCGGCAGCACCAGGACCAGCTCATCGTGTCGAAACAGCCGGGTGCTGAGCCCGGTCGTGTCAGGGCCTTCAACAAACACCGCCAGATCAGCGCGGCCCTCACGCAAGGCGCTCACCACCGCTTCCGAGACCTGCTCTTCGAGCTCGACATGGACCTGCGGCTGCTGCTGCGCATAGCGCGCCAGCAGCGGCGGCAGAAACTGGCTGATGGCGGCGCTGCTCGCGCACAGGCTGATGTGTCTGGCCACGCCTTGCCGCAAATCCGTCAGTTCGGTGCCGAGTTGCGCCATGGTTTGCAGCAGCGTGAGCCCGTGCTTGACGAATATGCGACCGGCCGGCGTGAGCAGCAGGCCGCGTGCGTGGCGCTCAAACAGGCTGTCGCCGAGTGCGCTTTCGAGTTCGCGCAGCCGGCGGCTTGCCGCTGCCAGTGCCAGGTGCGAATCCCGCGCGGCGGCTGTCAGGCTGCCGGTCTGGGCGCAGGCCACGGCCAGGCGTATGGACACCAGGTCAAACCTGGCGAGGTTGTAGGAAGCGCTGGCCACGACGCGGATTCAGGCCTGGTTGTCTGGCGTTTTTTGGGCTGCGGTCTTTGCTGCGCCAGCTGCATTGCTAGCAATCAGCTCGTCCAGAGTCTTGACGATCTCGCCTTCAATTTTCTCCTTGAAGGCACCGAGCAAAAAGCCGAGTTTGGCCTTCAGCTCAAACACCTCGGCGCTCACGCTGAGCGTGCCGCTGACGCCTGAGCGCGTAAAGCTCAGCTGGTCCATGTCCTGGCCTGGCTGGTAGCTGCAGGTCATGTCGAATTTCTCTTCTGCCTGGCGGGCCCACTGGGCGGCGGCCTTGCGGGCTTGGTCAAGTCTCATGCCGTGCTGGCGTTGAATGTGGATGTCAGCCATCGTCGGGCTCCATGGGGTTGGTCTGCAGGGCTTGGCGCCGGTCTTTCTTGGACAGGCTTGCCAAGTGTCTGACTGCATCATAAAACCGATGCCAGTCCCGGCCTTCGCGCTCGAACAGCGCTTCAAAGCCGGGCACCAGTTCGTCGTAGGCGGCTTGCGCGCCCAGGAAGGCGTTGTTGGCGCTGGCCACCCACGGGTCGTAGCCGGCAAAGCCGCCCCAGGCGGCCTTGAGGCGGGCATAGTCATCACGAAAGCGCTGCATGGCCTCGCGTTTTGCTACTAAAGTGATAGCTGTTTGCGCCTGTGTAGCGGGCGTTATGGCCTTGTTTTGCTTGTAAATCTGGCGCAGCTCGCGACGCGTGGCGCGCACCAGCGCGCGAAACTCCTGGCGCCGCTTGTCAAAAGCCGCATAGTCGCGGCGGGCGGCCTCGCCGGCTTGCTCATGGAGCCAGCGCTGGCTGCCCAGGCGTTCGACGGCGGTGGCGAAAGATTCATTAAAGCTGGTGTCGTCGCCGGCATAGACCACCTGATGCGCGAGTTCGTGAAAGATCAGCCGCGCCAGCTCGCCTTCCGGGTAGTTGATGAAGGTGTTGAGCAGCGGGTCGCCGCCAGCCCAGTTCATCAAGCCCAAGGTGGAGTAGGCCGGCACGCCGTAAACATAGACCTCCAGGCCCTGGACCTCAAGCTGCCGCGCCTGATTGCGCGCTTCGGCTTCACTGAAGTAGCCGCGGTAGCCGACGCAGCCGGCGACCGGGAAACACCAGGTCTGCAGTGTGA
>CANEXF010000046.1 GCA_947443645.1 Comamonadaceae bacterium
GTGGTCAATGCGCTGCCGCGCAACACCATGGGTAAAGTCCAGAAGAACTTGCTGCGCGATCAGTACAAGAACCTGTTCGCCTGAGACGGCACGTTTGCTACAGAATCAGGAGCTGCTAGCGCCCGTTAAACGGGCGCTAGAGCGACTTTTTGCCTTGGACTTCGGTTAGCGCAAGACCAGCACAGGAATGTGCGAGTGGGTCAGAACCTGGGTGGTTTCACTGCCCAGCAACACCCGCTTGAGTCCACGGCGGCCGTGTGAAGCCATCACGATCAGGTCACATTTGTTCTTTTTGGCCACAGAAATGATGGACTCGGCTGTCAGATCGGATTTGGTGGTGACGGCTTTGGCCTTGACCCCTTTGGCCTCTGCTTTGGCCTTGACCTCCTCGACCACGGTAAGTGCCGCCTCCGCCCACTGCTTCTCGACAGTGGCGACACTGTTCAGGGACATGGTCATGCCACCTTCAAAATAACTCACGGGGTAGCGCGGGACCACCTTGAGAACGACGACTTGCGCGCCCGTGAGCGCCGCCAATTTGATGCCACTGTCTACGGCTTTGCGGGACAGGGCTGATCCATCGGTTGCGATGAGGATGCGCTGGTACATTTTTGGTCTCCTGGAGTTGATTTGAGCCTCTACCTTAGCGGCGTGGACGCCAGCGGGCTTGATCCAGGTCAAGCTATCACGTCTCGGCTCCCGCTATGCTTGGGTTTCTCATGCAAGCTTCCGCAATTTCCCCACAACCGGCCTTTCTTGCTGAGCCGTCTGCACTGCCCGCCGGCGTGGCCACGGATCTGCGCCGTCTGGCGGTATTTGACGACCCACAGGAGTGGGCCATTTTTAGCCGTCCAGCGAGTGCTTCGGCCCAAGCCGGTCTGTGGGAGTCGCAGTTCATGGTGCAGGGCATGCACTGCGCGGCCTGTTCATTGACACTGGAGCAGGCGCTTACAGGCATTCCCGGCGTGGTCGCCGCGCATGTCAGTGCAGCGAGCCAGCAGGCCGCCATCACCTGGTCCGCAGACCTGACCCGGCCGTCCGAATGGATGGCGGCTTCCGGCGCGCTGGGTTACCAATTGCTGCCGCCTGCCGAGGCCTTTGCCAATGATCACGGCACCCAGCAGGCGCGGCTGGTGCTCTGGCGCTGGCTGGTCGCTGGCTTTTGCATGATGCAGGTCATGATGTATGCGGCGCCTGCCTATCTGTCCACGCCGGGCGACATTGCGCCTGATATAGAAAAATTGCTGCGCTGGGCTTCGTGGTTGCTGAGCCTGCCCGTGGTGCTGTTTTCATGCGGACCATTTTTCAGCAACGCCCTGCGTGACCTGAAGCGGCGCAGCATCAGCATGGATTTGCCCGTGGCGCTGGGCATTGTCGTGACCTTTGCCGTGAGCACGGCAGCCACCTTCGAGCCGCAGGGCTGGTGGGGCGGGGAGGTCTACTTTGACTCTCTGACCATGTTTGTCTTTTTTCTGCTGACCGGCCGCTGGCTCGAGCAGCGCTTGCGCGTGCGTACTGCCGGCTCTTTGGGGCAGCTGATGCAGCGTCTGCCCGACAGCGTGGAGCGGCAGGGCCTCAGCGGTGAGTTTGAGCGTGTCGCGGTGCGGCGCCTGGCGCTGGGCGATGTGATCCGGGTGTTGCCTGGAGAGGCTTTTCCTGCGGATGGTTGCATCACTCTTGGTGACACCTTTGCCGATGAGGCCTTGCTGACGGGTGAGTCACGTCCTGTGGCGCGTCCGGCAGGCGCGTCCGTGCTTGCCGGTAGCTATAACCTGTCGTCTGCCGTGCAGGTCCGTATTGAACAGCTTGGCCAGCGCACGCGTTACGCTCAGATCGTGGCCTTGATGGAGCGGGCATCGGTAGAAAAGCCGCGCCTGGCCTTGCTGGCCGACCGCGTTGCCAGGCCTTTCCTGTGGTTTGTGTTGCTGGCAGCCGCTGGCGCTGCGGTCTTCTGGTGGCCGACCGACCCGGCGCGCGCCCTGATGGCTGCGGTTGCCGTTCTGGTTGTGACTTGCCCTTGCGCGCTGTCGCTCGCCACGCCCGTCGCCATGCTCACCTCGGCTGGTCTGCTGGCTAGGCGGGGGGTGTTGGTGCGGCGTTTGCAAGCGATTGAGTCGCTTGCAGCTATTGATACGGTCATTTTTGACAAGACCGGCACATTGACCGAAGCCCACATGGGCTTGCGCGCCGTGCAAACGCGCAGCGGCGTCTCGGAGCTGCAAGCGCTGCAGTTGGCCGGTGCGTTGGCGCAACATTCTTTGCATCCGGTCTCTCGCGCCCTTGTGGCAGCGGCCAGTCAGGCTGGCGCGCCGGCCCAAGCGCGCTTGTCTGAGGTCAGGGAATTTGCCGGTCAGGGTCTGGAAGGTCGACTGGTTGCGGCGTGTGCCGCTGGCATGGCGGGTGCGACAGACATGGTGCGTTTGGGCTCGCTGCGGTTTTGCGGTCTTGACCACGCGTCAGCAGGTGGCTTGTTCGGCGACGATGGCGAAAACCAGGGCCTGCAGCTTGTTTTGTCCGACGCGGCGGGATGGCTGGCGTCTTTTGAATTTGATGAAGTCGTTCGAGCTGATGCGGCGCAGGCGCTTGCCGCGCTGCAGGCGCGCGGCCTCGAGGTCCACATACTGTCGGGTGACAGGCAAGCCGCTGTCGTGCGCGTGGCTGAGCGGCTGGGGATACGCAACCTGGGCCAAGTGCAGGGCGACTGCACGCCTCAAGCCAAGCTCGAACTGTTGCGCGTCTTGCAGCAGCAGGGGCGAAAAGTTCTCATGGTCGGTGACGGCCTGAACGACGGCCCGGTGCTGGCGGGTGCCCATGTCTCCATGGCTGTCGGGTCGGCCGTGCCGCTGGCGCAGGCGCAGTCTGACTTTGTCATGCCAGGCGTGCAGTTGCTGATGCTGCCCGCAATGTTGGCGCACGCGCGCCGCACCATGGCGGTTGTGCGGCAAAACCTCTGGTGGGCCGCTAGTTACAACGCAGTCGGCGTGCCGCTGGCTCTGGCGGACTGGCTGCCGGCCTGGCTTGCCGGCCTGGGCATGGCGCTGAGTTCCCTGTTGGTGATTGCCAACGCAGCGCGCCTGGCCACTTTGAAGGACTCGGTCTGATGGATATTCTTTTTCTCCTGGTTCCCGTGTCGGTCTTGCTGGCCTTTGGCGTGATGGCCTTGCTGGCCTGGGCCGTCTGGTCTGGTCAGTTTGAAGGTCTGGAGAGCGAGGGGCAGCGAATTCTCCAGGAATCGGACCGCCCAATGACCGTAAAACCACCACCCGATCAGCAGGTTTGATCCATATCAATATGGCCATGGCCGGCCGTCGGCACACTCCACACCAGATAGATAACAAAGGGATTTTTGATGAGTGCAGTACTTTCGACGACGTCAATGCACGTTCCCAAGGCCCGATGGTCGGCAAGCAGTGCTACGGCTTATAACGACAAGGTGGTACGCCAGTTTGCCGTCATGGCCGTGGTCTGGGGTGTGGTCAGCATGTTGGTGGGCGTGTTCATTGCCGCACAAATGACCTGGCCTGAACTCAACTTCGGGATCGCCTGGCTGTCGTTCGGGCGCCTGCGTCCCTTGCACACCAATGCCGCGATCTTTGCATTCGGTGGTTGTGCGCTGTTCGCTACCAGCTACTACGTGGTGCAACGTACCTGCCAGGTGCGCATCATCTCTGACAAGCTGGCTGCATTCCACTTCTGGGGCTGGCAGGCGGTGATTGTGGCTGCCGCCATATCCTTGCCGCTGGGTTTTACCCGCGGCAAAGAGTATGCCGAGCTTGAGTGGCCGATTGCGATCCTGATCGCCCTGACCTGGGTGGCTTACGCGATTGTGTTTTTTGGCACCGTTGGTCTGCGCAAGGTCAGGCATATATATGTTGCCAACTGGTTTTATGGCGCCTTCATCATTGCCGTGGCCTTGCTGCACATCGTCAATGCTGCAGTGGTGCCTGCGGGCTGGATGAAATCCTATTCGGCCTATGCTGGCGTGCAGGATGCCATGGTTCAGTGGTGGTATGGCCACAATGCGGTGGGCTTCTTCCTGACGGCTGGCTTTCTCGGCATTGTTTACTACTTCATTCCAAAGCAGGCTGAGCGGCCGGTTTATTCCTACCGTTTGTCCATCGTCCACTTCTGGGCGCTGATCTTCACTTACATGTGGGCCGGCCCACACCATCTGCATTACACCGCCTTGCCCGACTGGACCCAGTCTCTGGGTATGGTGTTCTCGCTGATTCTTCTTGCGCCAAGCTGGGGCGGCATGATCAATGGCGTGATGACACTGTCGGGCGCCTGGCACAAGTTGCGCGATGACCCAATCTTGCGCTTCATGATTGTGGCTCTGTCCTTCTACGGCATCTCCACTTTTGAAGGCCCGATGTTGTCGATCAAGACGGTTAACGCCCTGTCGCACTACACCGACTGGAACATTGCCCACGTGCACGGCGGAACGCTGGGCTGGGTTGGCTTCATCTCCATGGGCGCACTGTATTACCTGGTTCCCCGCATGTTTGGTCAAACCAAGATGCACAGCATCAAGGCGATCGAGGTGCATTTCTGGGTAGCCACCATAGGCATCGTGCTGTACATCGCTTCCATGTGGATTGCAGGTGTGATGCAGGGCTTGATGTGGCGCTCCATTAATCCTGACGGCTCCTTGACCTACACCTTTGTCGAAGGTGTCAAAGCCACCTTCCCTTTCTACATAGTCAGGTTTTCTGGCGGTGTGCTCTATTTGACGGGAATGCTGGTGATGGCTTGGAATGTGACCAGGACTGCAATGGCTGGAAAGCCATCCGAAACCCTGATTCCATCTGTTCTCAGCCACGCCTGAAAGAAGTAACTCATGTCTTTCTCACACGAAAAAATAGAAACCAACAACTGGTTGATGATCGTCCTGATTCTGCTGGTGCTTGCGGTAGGCGGCATGGTGGAAATCGTTCCGCTGTTTTTCCAGAAATCTACAACTCAGCCGATTCCGGGCATCGTTCCGGACTCGCCGCTAAAGATTGTTGGCCGGGACATCTATGTGCGTGAGGGTTGCTACAACTGTCACTCCCAGATGATTCGCCCTCTGGTTGCGGAAACCTTGCGTTATGGTCACTACTCGGTAGCCGGCGAGTTTGTCTATGACCATCCATTTCAGTGGGGCAGCAAGCGCACAGGTCCCGATTTACATCGCGTAGGCGGCAAGTACAGCGATGAATGGCAGCGCCTGCATCTGACGAGCCCACGTGATCTGGTGCCTGAATCCATCATGCCTGCTTATCCATGGCTGGAAAAAGCGCCAGCGGACGCCGGCAGCATTCAGCAGCACATGAAGGCACTGCGCGTGGTTGGTGTTCCCTACACGGATGCAGAAATCGCCGGTGCGCCCGCTGAGCTCAAGGACAAGACCGAGCTCGACGCGTTGATCGCCTACCTGCAAGGCCTGGGCCTGGCGCTCAAATAGGAGAAGCACACATGGATATCAATTTTTTACGCAGTATCGTGACCGTTGCCGCCTTCGTGGTGTTTATCGGAATCCTGGTCTGGGCATGTCTGCCTTCCAGGAAAGCAGAGTTTGATGACGCGGCTCAGTTGCCGTTCCAGTCTGAATAGGGGTA
>CANEXF010000047.1 GCA_947443645.1 Comamonadaceae bacterium
AGCCCGCCGCTCAATGCCTATGTGATCCCCTTGCGGCTGTCGCCGGTGACCTTCACGGCGACCATGGCCTTTTTCTATTTTTTCATCAACCTGTCGAAGTGGATTCCCTATGCCTGGCTGGGACTGCTTGACGCCCGCAACATGGCCACCTCGCTGGTGCTGTTGCCGCTGGCACCTGTCGGTGTCTGGATAGGGGTGCGTATCGCCAGGCGCATAGACCCGGTGCTGTTTTACCGGCTTATTTACCTGGGCATGTTCCTGACCGGCTCCAAGCTGCTGTGGGACGCCCTGGCTTGACTGGACGCCTGCAAAGCCGGTCGCTAGTCGGCCGTGATGCCGGTTTCCTTGACGACCTTGGCGTACTTGAGCAACTCTGATTTCAGATAGTCTGATGACTTGTCCAGCGAGCCGCCAATCGGGCTGAAGCCGGCCTGGTCCAGTTGCTGCTGGAACTCCGGAATGAACAGCGTCAGGTTCAGTTCGGAGTTCAGGCGTGTCACGATATCCAGAGGCGTCTTGGCCGGCGCGAAAACGCCCACCCAGGTCGCAAAGCTGAAGCCCGGATAGCCAAGCTCGGCCACGGTGGGCACGTCTGGCAGCGAGCTGACGCGTCGCGCGCTGGTCACCGCCAGTGCTTTGACCTTGTTGGCCTTGACCAGTGAAATCGCCGCCGGCAGCGCAACGCTGGCCAGCTGAATCTGGTCGCCCATCACCGCTGAAAGCGCCGGGCCTGCGCCGGTGTAAGGCGCATGAACGATATTGACCTTGGCCAGCGACTTGAACAGATATGCTGCACTCAGGTGCGGCGTGGTGCCGCCGCCTGCCGTACCAAAGCTCAGGTTCTGCGTTTTCGCCAGTTTCAGCACATCCTTGAGGTTTTGCACCGGCAAGTTGGGCGAAGCCACCAGCAAGTTGGGGGTGCCGGCGACCACGCTCACGGTGGCGAAATCCTTGATCGGGTCGTAACCGGCTTTGCGCGACAGTGCCGGGTTGACGGCAAATGCGCTGGTGCTCACCAGCAGGGTGTAACCATCGGGCTCGGCGCGCGCCACAGCTTGCGCTGCAACATTGCCACCGGCACCGCCGCGGTTTTCCACGATCACCGATTGCTTCAGGCGCTCGCTCAGCCTTTGCGAGAGCAGTCGCGCGATGATGTCGGCCGGCCCGCCCGGGGCAAAAGCCACGATCAGCTTGATGGGCTTGTTGGGCCAGGCGGCTTGTGACCAGGCGGCCTGGGGCAGTGCGCTGGCAGCGACCAGTCCCGATAAAACATGACGGCGTTGAATCATCTTGCTTCTCCTGAGCGTAAGCGATATGACAGATTTCTCAGCTTGCAGATGTAGGTAGCGCTGGGATTTGTTCCAGCACGTAGCGGGCCATCTCTTCCCGTGTACAAATCCAGACGTCTGGCGTGGCCTTGACCTTGGCCATGATTGCATCATAGACCCAGGCGCCCGAGGGCCGTCCCATCACATGGGTGTGGGCCGTGACGTCCAGCATCAGCGGCACGGCTTCGAACTCACGCATGGCCGCAAAGGTGTCGTTGAAGGTGTCCAGCATGTGGCGGGGGCCATGCCCGTAGCGTATGCAGGTGGGCAGGTCGTTCACGTCCATGGTCAGTGGAATGCCGACGATGCGTTTGCCGCCAAAGTCCATCACATAAGGGCGGTCGTCGTCATTGACGTCGCCATGGTGGGTGTAGCCGGCTTCAGCCAGCAAACGTGAGCTGATGGTGCTGCCGGTGCCGCGCGGGCTGATCCAGCCTGTGGGCGTGACGCCTGCGGTGCGCGCCAGCAGCGTGTGGTTGCGCTGGAGGTTGGCGATTTCACCGGCTTCATCGAAATAAACCGGGATCACATCCATGCCCCAAGAGTGGTTGATGATTTCGTGGCCCAGATCGGCAATGCGCTTGACGGTTTCCGGGTCGCGCTCACAGATCACGCCGTTGACCATCACGCTGGTTTTCACGCCATGCTTTTCGGCGATGCCCAGCAGCCTGTGTATGCCTCGCACCAGACCAAAGCTGGCCCAGGAGTGGGCGTTGGTGTCGAAGAATCCGGGCTTGAGCACGTTGCCCATGGGGCCGATACCGGGTGCCTGGCCGTCCGACCAGGCCTCATAGGCGATATTGAAAATCACGGCGACACGCTTGCCACCGGGCCAGCGGAAGTTGTCGGGCAGTCGGGTAATCTGGGCTTGCATGCAGGCTGCTTTCAGGTTTGTTGGTTGTTGCTAGCTAATCGCTAGAAGGCGAGAAGCCCTTGATGCCAAGGCCCCGTGAGGAGCAAGCGGCAGGCGGGTCTTGTGAGTTCAATAATCAGAATCGGTTTAATCGATAAAACCAAGTCCACATCATAGAAGCAGCGGGCCTAGTAGAAACCCTTGATCGCCTTTTTTACCCCGTGGCGCGCTTGACAGCTCTGCAACTGCGCAGCTTGCCAGAGACGGCTTAATGCTATTGAAAACATAGCTGCTAGCCACTTATCTGAGGGCGTTACAAGGGCTTTGAATCAATAAGTTAGATGGCTGTGCGGCGCCGGCCGCAGCGTGCGGTGCTGCGGCTAGCGGCCTGCGGCTTGTCCAGGCGGGTCAGCGCCCGGGGCGCTTCAGGGCGCTTGTGGGCGCCAGGCCTGGATGGCCGTGACCAGCACCGAAATAAGCTGCTCGAGTTCACTGAGCGCCTGAACGATCTCGATGTCCGGCCTGCGCTCCTTGATCGCGCGCTCCAGCATGTCTGCGCAGGCCTGGACCTGGGTGGCGCCTACATTGCCTGACACGCCCTTGAGCGTGTGGGCGCTGCGCTGCGCGCTCGCCCAGTCCTGCGCTTGCAGGCTGGCCCGGATGTCCTGGGCGCTGTTTTTCTGCCCCGTCACATACTTCTGCAGCATGGTCAGGTACAGCGGCTTCTTGCCCATCATGCGGGCCAGCCCAGTGCGAACATCCAGACCGCTGATGCCTTCGGGCAGATCGATATTGCTTGACGTCGCTTGCCTGCCCGGAGTGACTACGGCTGCCGCAGTCGCGGTAGCTGTCGTAGTCGTAGTGGTAGTCGTCGTCGTAGTGGTTGTGGTCGGTGCTGCAGAGGCCGCCTTTGGTGCGCTGTTACCAGTCCGGGGTTTTATCCACTTCAGCAGCATGGCCCACATGATCTCCGGGTCTATCGGTTTGGTCAGAAAGTCATTCATGCCAGAGTCCATGCAGGCACGCCGGTCTTCAGCCATGGCGTTGGCTGTCATGGCCACAATCGGCAGGTCCTTAAAGTCGGGCAGCTGGCGTATCGCAACAGTGGCACTCACGCCATCCATGACCGGCATCTGCATGTCCATGAGCACCAGGTCGTAGCTTGACTTCTGAACCATTTCAAGCGCGATCTGGCCGTTGTCCGCGACCTCGACCACAAAGCCGGCATCGATCAGCAATTCGCAGGCAATTTGCTGGTTGATCTCGTTGTCCTCAGCCAGCAAGATGCGTGCACCGCGCACCGGCGCCAGCTCCTGCATGCCGTCGCTGGTGGCTGGCCCACTGCTGCGCGTGTCTGGCCTGAGCCCGCCCAGCGCCTGCATGGTGGTGTCAAACATCAGTGAGGCGCTGACAGGTTTGACCAGCACGCCGCCCAGGTCGAGCTGCTCGGCCTCCTTGAGCATGGCTTCGCGACCGTAGGCGCTGACCATGACCAGAATCGGCTCGGGCGTCAGGCCCAGCGCCCGAATGCGCCGCGCGGCCTCCAGTCCATCCATCTGCGGCATGCGCCAGTCCAGGTACACGACTTCAAACGGCCGCCCCTCGACATGCGCGTCGCGCACGGCAGCAATGCTGGCCTCCCCCGATGAAACGTCGGTGACTTCAAAAGTCATGGTCTCCAGCATCTCGCGTATCACGCTGCGTGCATGGTCATGGTCATCGACCACCAGCACGCGACGCCCGCGCAGGTCCGGCTGCGGCAACAGCACGCGCTTGGGCAGCTTGCTGATGCCCATGCGCACAGTAAACCAGAACTCGCTGCCCAGGCCGAAGACGCTGCTGACGCCGACCTCGCCGCCCATCAGCTCGGCCAGGTTCTTGGAGATCGCCAGGCCCAGGCCGGTGCCGCCAAACTTGCGCGTGGTCGAGGTGTCGGCCTGTGAGAAGCTTTGAAATAGCCGCGAGATCTGTTCGGCCGTCAGGCCTATGCCTGTATCGCGTACTGAAAAACGCAGCAACACATCCTCGGCCGTGCGCTCAGCGACTTGCGCCGTGATCACCACCTCGCCTTTTGTTGTGTACTTGACGGCATTGTTGGCGTAGTTGATCAGGATCTGGCCCAGGCGCAGAGAATCTCCAATCAGTGTGTGCGGCACATCGGGCGCCAGGTCAAACACCAGCTCCAGTCCCTTGCTGGTGCATTTTTCTGTGACCAGATTGGCCAGGTTGTCCAGCACCTTGTCGAGCTCGAAATCAATTTTTTCTATGGTCAGCTTGCCTGCTTCGACCTTGGAGAAGTCGAGAATGTCGTTGATGATGCCCAGCAAGTGCTGGCCGGAACTTTGGACCTTGCTGATGTAGTCGCGCTGGCGGTCAGTCAGCTCGGTTTTGAGGGCCAGGTGCGACATGCCAATGATGGCGTTCATGGGCGTGCGGATCTCGTGGCTCATATTGGCCAGGAAGTCGGACTTGAGTTGCGTCGTCTGCTCTGCGGCTAGCTTGGCCTGGCGAATGGTTTCTTCGTTTTCCTTGCGCTGTGTGATGTTCCTGCCAATCGCCATGAGGCCCAGCAGCACGCCTTGACGGTCCCAGAAGGGCGCCCGCACGGTCTCGAACATCTCATGCCTGCCGTCCTTGTAGTCCATCCAGTGCTCGCGGGTGGTTTTCTGCAGGCGGGTGAGCACTTTCCCGTCAAGTATTGACGATGAATCCGATAGGGTCTTTCCCATCAACTGCAGGTCGTGTTTGCCCACAATATCGGCTGCGCTGCAGCCAAGAATTTCTGCAAAGGCTTCATTGCAGCCCAGATAGTTGCCGTCTAGGTCTTTATAAAAAATCGGATCGGGTATGTAGTTGATCAAGGCGCGCATCGTGGCTTTTTCCCGCTCGGCCTGGGCTGCTGCGCGCTTTTGCTCGGTGATGTTCTTGAACGTCGTCACGTGCACGGTGCGGTTCTCGCCTTCGGTTCGAAACACGCTGGCTTCTACGTCTATCACACTGCCATCTGCACATCGGTAGCTGGTCTCGAACTGTTTTGCCTGGCCAGTCCGTGTCAACTCGTCGCGCATGACGACGGCCTGCTCCTGTGTCATGACAAAGTCAAGCTTGGGAACGTCGAGCCCGATAATTTGCGTTTTGCTGTAGCCCAGTGCCTGGCAGGCTGCCCGGTTGGCGTAGACCACCTTGCGGACAGCGGGGTCGACCCAGAACATGGGGCCGGAGTTCTCCACCACCAGGCGGTTGAACATGATTTTCTTTTCAACCTGGTTGCGGCCCGTGATGTCGCGGCAATAGGTAGAGCAGCCAATCATTTGGCCGTCTATCAGGTGCATCACTGTGTAGCGTTCTAGGATGCGGCCATC
>CANEXF010000048.1 GCA_947443645.1 Comamonadaceae bacterium
GCACACATGGATATCAATTTTTTACGCAGTATCGTGACCGTTGCCGCCTTCGTGGTGTTTATCGGAATCCTGGTCTGGGCATGTCTGCCTTCCAGGAAAGCAGAGTTTGATGACGCGGCTCAGTTGCCGTTCCAGTCTGAATAGGGGTAGGCAGGATGAGCGATTTTACGAATGGATTCTGGCCTTGGTACGTTGCGGGCATCAGCCTGGTGTCCATCATTGCCTGCGCGCTGCTGCTGTGGCTGGCGGGAAAAGCCACTGTCATGGCGCACCCCGGTCAGGCCGAGGACAACACCACCGGCCATGTCTGGGATCAGGACTTGCGCGAACTGAACAACCCGCTGCCACGCTGGTGGATGTGGCTGTTCATCATCACGGTGGTATTTGCGCTGGTCTACCTGGCGATCTTTCCTGGACTGGGCAGCTACCGTGGACTTCTGAACTGGTCAACCCAGAGTGAGCACAAGCAGGACGTCACTTCCTTGAGCACGCAGGTTGCACCTTTGTATGCGGAGTTCACAGCTGCGCCGGTGGAAACCCTGGCCAAAGACCCGCGTGCCCTGGCCGTTGGTGAGCGCTTGTTCATGAACAATTGCTCCCAGTGCCATGGGTCGGATGCGCGCGGCAGCAAGTCCTATCCCAATCTGACGAATGCCAATACAGCCTGGCTCGGCGAGCGAAGCGCCGCGCATATCGTTCAGACGGTGACCAATGGTCGGGTTGGCATGATGCCGCCCATGGGCGCAGCGGTTGGTGGTGAGCCTGAAATCAGTGAATTGGCCAATTATGTGTTGTCCCTGTCCGGCAGCCCGCACAACGAGATCAAGGCGTTCAGCGGCAAGGCCAGATTTTCGGTTTGCGCAGCATGCCACGGCGTTGACGGCAAGGGAAACAAGGCTTTGGGCGCACCCAATTTGACCGACGACTACTGGCTTCACGGTTGGGGTGAGGCGGCTATCGTCAGCATGATCAAAAACGGCAAGAACAATGTGATGCCGGCCCAGGCTCCCAAGTTGACGGCCGACCAGATTCATGTGGTGGCCGCTTATGTGTTGAGCCTTTCAGCCAGCACTCTGCCTGCAACTTCAGCAGGGGGCGTGAGCGGCGCTGCGGCCAAGCCAGTTGGCAAGGCGATGCCCTAAGCTTGAAGATCGACTTGCAAATGATTCCTGAATAGACCCTTTAAAGACGATAGCGAGTGACTTCTTCATCAAACAACACGCCAGCCAGACCGATCATTCCAATTGTTGCGGTTGCGAGCACCGCTGCAGACGACTCATCGGCCGTGGTGTCGCTGTATCGGTCAGAAAACAAAATTTACGCACGAAGTGTGTCTGGGTGGTTCAGCCACTGGCGTTGGGCCATGGTCTGGGCAACCCAGATTGTGTTTTATGGCTTGCCTTGGCTGTCCATGAACGACCGACAGGCAATGTTGTTTGATTTGGGCTCGCGGCGTTTTTATATTTTCAGCCTGGTGCTCTATCCGCAGGATTTGATCTATCTCACGGGCTTGCTGGTAGTTAGTGCGCTATCGCTTTTCCTGTTCACTGCAGTGGCTGGGCGGCTCTGGTGTGGCTACACCTGCCCGCAGACGGTTTACACAGAAATCTTCATGTGGGTTGAGCGCAAGATCGAGGGCGATCGGGTTGCGCGCATGCGTCTGGACAAAACCCCGCTGGGTGTTGCAAAACTGGCACGCAAGACTGCCAAGCATGCAGTCTGGATTGCGATTGGTTTGTGGACGGGCTTCACTTTTGTGGGCTACTTCACGCCGATCAGGCAACTGGCCGGCGAGGTGGCGACTTTTTCTCTGGGTCCCTGGGAGTCGTTCTGGGTGCTTTTTTATGGTTTTGCGACCTACGGCAATGCCGGCTGGATGCGCGAGCAGGTCTGCAAGTACATGTGTCCTTATGCGCGTTTTCAGAGCGCGATGTTCGACCGTGACACGCTGATCGTGACTTACGACACGGCGCGCGGTGAGGGCCGGGGCGCACGTCCGCGCAGTGATACGCCCGAGCAATACCACGCCAAAGGTTTGGGCGACTGCATCGACTGCGGCTTGTGCGTGCAGGTTTGCCCTACCGGGATTGATATTCGCAAAGGTCTGCAATATGAGTGCATCAGTTGCTCGGCCTGTATTGATGCCTGCGACAGCGTCATGGACAAGATGCATTACCCGCGCGGCCTGATTCGCAACAGCACGCAAAACGGTATCACCCAGAAACTTCCTCAAGCGGCGATGTTCAAGCGGGTGCTGCGACCACGCATTCTGATTTACACCGCGGTGCTGGCCGGCGTCACACTGGCCATGCTGTTCAGTCTATTGACACGCACGCCGCTCAAGGTCGATGTTGTGCGCGACCGCGGCAGCGTTGCCCGAATGGTTGGGCAGGGCAATATCGAGAACGTTTACCGCATGCAGGTCATGAATGCCACAGAGCATGGTCAGCAGTATTCGATTGCTGTGACTGGCATTGATGGCGCCAGAATTGTCTCGGATGCACCGATCGAGGTGGATGCCGCAGCATCGCGATGGCTTGCGGTGCGCGTGCAAACGCCGCCGAACGCGGCTACGGCAGGCTCACATCCCATCACTTTCACCATTTCTGCGCAGGGAACTACGCCCGCAGTGGTCAGTGAGAAATCAGTATTTCTTGTGCCACGTTAAACATCTTTGAAGGCTAAATTGATGAAATCCGTTGACAAGGCTCAGGCCGATATCTCGCACGCACCGGTGGTGCGGCCTTGGTGGAAGGAGCCCTATGTCTGGATGGTCATTGCCGGACCTGTTTCGGCGGTGTTCGCCTGTGCCATCACGGCGGTTTACATCTTGCAGGGGCCAGACGCGGTAGTCTCTGAAAACTATTACCGGGAGGGCATCGAGCTCGGCAAGCAGGTTCAGAAGGCTCAGCCGCCTATGCAGCCTGCGCAAATGGGACGCAACCATAGCGCGACAGGAGGGCGGCTTGATGGAACAAATTGACCTGAACGAGCAGCGGGAGGTCAAGCACTGGGTGCTCATCATGTGGCCGGCTTTTCTGGCAGCTTGTCTGCTGGAAGCGCTGGTTTTCTCGCTGGTTGACCCTGGCGAAGTGCACTGGCCCGGTCAGACCGCGCAACCCTCGCGGCAGGGCGTCTATACAGTGGCTTTTTTCTGCTTCTGGATGATCGCCATGGCCTGTAGTTGCATGGTTCTGTGGCTTTCCAAGCCCGAACCCGAGCTCAATGACAGGGCTGTGGATTGATAATTCGCCTGAGGGCATCGGCGTCGCGGATCTGGATATGGCGTTGTTTGACCTCGACCATGCCGTCTTCTGAAAACTTCGAGAAGGTGCGGCTGACGGTTTCCAGCTTCATGCCCAGGTAGCTGCCAATTTCTTCGCGCGTCATGCGCAGTATCAGTTCGGACTTTGAAAAGCCCCTGGCCTGCAGGCGCTGCACGAGGTTGAGCAGGAAAGCCGCCAATCGCTCCTCGGCCCGCATGCTGCCAAGCAACAGCATCACGCCATGCTCGCGTACGATTTCCCGGCTCATGATCTTGTGCACATGGTGCTGCAGTGCATTGACCTCTCTGGAGATTTCCTCAATCCGGTCAAACGGCATGATGCAGACCTCGGCATCTTCAAGCGCAATGGCATCGCAGGTGTGGTGGTCGTTGACGATGCCATCCAGTCCAATGATTTCACCGGCCATCTGAAAACCTGTGACCTGATCCCGACCGTCTTCGGTGGTCACGCAGGTTTTGAAGAAACCGCTGCGGATGGCGTACAGCGAAGTGAACTTCTCCCCTGTGTGAAACAGTGATATGCCGCGTTTGACGGTGCGCCTGGTCGCTACCAGTTCGTCGACTCTCGCGAGTTCTTCTGTGTTCAGGCCAACCGGCATACATAGCTCGCGCAAATTGCAGCTGGAGCAAGCGACTTTGATGGATTCCTTGTTCATGGGGACGATTTTGACAGCGGTCTGCGACTTCGCCAAGATTGCTGCTTCGGCTGCGGTAAGAATCGGTGCGCTATCGGACATGGAAGCTCCTGAGATGTATCTTATTGTGCACGTACTTGCCCGCGCGTAATGCGCTTGATCCAGGTCAACGTCATATTCAGCGTTTGAATGCAAAGTACTGTTTCATCCCTAGGAATCCGTTCATGAGTGTTGTTTCGCCTGATTTACTGCGCAGATTTGATTTGAGCGGGCCGCGCTACACCTCTTACCCGACAGCAGACCGCTTTGTTGAAGCCTTTGCAGCCGACGACTACGCGCAGGCGCTCAAACAGCGTCATTCGGGCGCCGCAGCCATGGCGCTGCCTCTGTCTCTTTATGTGCACATACCATTTTGCGAGTCGCTGTGCTACTACTGTGCCTGCAACAAAATTATTACCAAGCACCATGAGCGTGCTGACGAGTACCTGCGTTATCTGAGCCGTGAGATTGACTTGCAGACTGCCTGCCTGGGAATAGGTCAGACGGTCAGCCAATTGCATCTGGGTGGCGGCACGCCGACGTTTTTGAATGATGAGCAGTTGAGGGCGCTGATGGC
>CANEXF010000049.1 GCA_947443645.1 Comamonadaceae bacterium
CGATCAACTGCATTACTCAGGCGAGCAAGATCTTCACGCCGATAGACACGGCCAGCTTGCAGCTCGTCCGCAAGGTGCGCTGTGGCACCCTTTAGGGGAGGCGTAAATAGTGTGGCAGCGGCTGACATGGAGGCTTTTTCATTGAAATTTCATGCATTTTAGCGCTTCTTGCCCGACGTGTCACCCCCCTTGATTTGAGTGTATTCTCGGGCTGCAGACGCGGATTCAAGGGTGATTACGGAATTGAACCGCCGTCCGCAAATCGATAGAATTGGGTTCATTGAAATGCCTGTTCCCAGTGTGAATTGGCGTAAGAATTGGGGATAGCTAGCGGTGGCTAGTCAGGACCGGGGATCGCTATTCCGAGACCGTTTGCCCTCTGGTAGCACCCCACCACCATACCGCATGACGAAGGTCGCTAACGACATACAGTTAGCGGCCTTTTTCATTGGTAACTCAAGCGCTTGAATTGCAATGACCAACACGCGCCGATCAGACCCTCTGTCAACCGGTTGCCGCATGGCATCAGCTACTGCCCCGTATAAGCCCACAAGCCATGAAGCTCTGAGTGCTCCTTATTTGATAGCTGCTTTCGCCCGTCTTAAGGGCGCCAGAGCCTGATTTGACTTGCAAAAAATTAATTGAAAGCCAGACAACGCTAGCCGCCCTGGCGCCACCTGCGCGGCGCGTGCTTTAACTTGGCGACGGCCGGTCTGCTTGGCTAATCGCTTATCGCTTGCCGTCTATGAGGATGAAGGCGATGCGTGCAGGCAGGCCTGATCGGTTGGCCCAGGCGTGGTTGGTGCCGCGTTGGACCAATATATCGCCTGCGCGCAACACCGCTTCCTGCTCTTCCAGTATGGCGGTGATTTCGCCGACCAGTACCAAGGCGTAGTCCACGGTGTCGGTGCGATGCATGCCTGGGTGTTCGCCGGGCTTGAGCTCATGCTGCGCATCAGGGTAGAGCTGCGCAAAGGTGGCGTCCTGCATGCGTTTGAGTTCCAGCGGGTCACGCGGCTCAGGCGGATAGTCGATCACACGCAGCACTGTGCCGTGTCCAGGCGGCAGCACGCCTTTGTGCTCGCCAATGCTGTCGGGCGCATCAACGGCAGATGGTGCCGGGCCGGTTCGCCAGATATTCGTCACGCGGTAGCCCGGTCGCTGCGGCACCAGGCGTACGGCAGGGGATGGCCCGTCCTCAACAAAAATCGAACGTCCCTTGGCGTCTTCGCCCGTGAGTACGCGCCGAATAGGCAATAAGTTGTCGCTCATGTCTGGTTTCCTATTAGAGACTAGGTCTGGATGTCTGTTGCTTTAAAAACTGATTCGATAATTTCGGGTGTGCGAAATCTTCATTCGGGTTTGGTGCCGGTTTCGCGCACAACTTTGGCCCATTTGCTGCTTTCTGCCTTGATATAGCGCGCAAAGTTGTCCAGGCTGCCGCCTGAAGGCTCGAAGCCGACATTGGCCAAACGTGCACGAAAATCTGCCTGTGCCAGCAGGCTTTCGATATCGGCATTGATGCGTGTGGCTATCGCAATCGGTGTCGCGGCCGGAACAAACACACCGACCCATGTGTAGTCCTCGAAGTCGGGAAATCCTGACTCCGCCACGGTCGCGACATCAGGCAGCGCCAGCGAGCGCCTGGCGCTGGTCACCGCCAGTCCCTGCAGTCGGCCTGACTTGAGCAAGGGCACTGCGGCCGGCATGGCGACGCTTGCAAACTGCACCTCCCCTGTGAGCGCGCCATTCAGTGCGGGTCCCGCACCTTTGTAGGGCACGTGTGTCACATCAACCTTGGCCAGCACCTTAAAAAGATACTCGGCCGAAAGATTGGGCGTGGTGCCTGCCCCTGGGGAGCCGTAGTTGAGCAAACCGGTTTTTGCCTTGTCCAGGGCCTCTTTAAGGTTCTTGGCGCCAAGCGAGCTGCCCGCCACGATCACATTCGGACTGGACGCTACATTGGCGACACCCAGCAAATCCCTTTCTAGGTTGTAGCCGGGATTGAGGTAAAGACTGGTGTTCACCGCAACCGAGCTGGTGTTGATGAGAACGGTGTAGCCGTCCGGCGCGGACCGCGCTACTTGTGCGGTGCCTACATTGCCGCTGGCGCCTGGCCTGTTTTCTATGACCACAGCCTGCTTCCAGGTCTCTGAAAGTTTCTGGCCTAAAAGCCGCGCAATGATGTCTGTTGGACCGCCCGGCGCGTAGGGAACAATGAAGCGCACAGGCTTGTCTGGATAGGTTTGGGCAATTGACGGCGTGCTGCTCAGGCAGACCAGGACTGAAAATATCGCGCTGCAAATGGTTTTCATGCGGTTTACTCTTTGATGTTTGGCAAGGCAGATGTTTTGGTGCGGCCGGTCACTCGCCCATGACGCGTCCTGAGCAGTGACCAAAGCCTATGGAGGCATAACCCGCGCGCTCGCAGCGGCCACGAAATACCACTTCATCTCCGGCTTCAAGGTAGCTTCGCTTTTCGCCGTTCGGCAGGGTTATGGCGGATTTCCCATCAGCTGTCATTTCCTTCAGGCAGCCGAGTTCCCCTTCGCGCGGGCCTGACACGGTTCCACTGCCGATCAGGTCGCCGGGCAGCATGTTGCAGCCATTGCTGGTCTGGTGCGCCAGCATCTGGAACAGCGTCCAGTATTGGTCCTGGAATTTCGGACGGCTGATCACGCAAGGTGCCAGGCCCAGCTTTTTCATGGCCTGGCTTTGCAGGCTTATTTCAAGGCTCAAGGCCAATCCGCCGTGCGCCCTATCGCTTTGCTCGTTCAGATACGGCAGCAGCTCTGGTGCGTCGTCACCGCGCGCCGCTGCAGCCGTGCGAAAAGGCGCCAGGGCTTCCAGCGTGATGACCCATGGCGAAAGGGTGGTCATGAAACTTTTCGCCAGGAAGGGGCCCAGTGGTTGGCTTTCCCATGCCTGCATATCGCGGGCAGACCAGTCGTTAAGCAGTGACAGGCCAAAGACATGCTGGTGTGCTTTAGCCAGAGGAATGGACTCACCAAGCTGTGTGCCTTGACCCACATAAAACCCGATCTCGCACTCGAAATCCAGGCAGCGCGTGGGACCGAACACCGGTGCGCTTGCTCCGGCTGGTTTGGTCTGCCCCGTGGGCCTGGGACAAGGGGTTCCGCTCACCACGATAGACGATGCACGGCTGTGATACGCCACCGGAATATGCTTGAAGTTCGGCATCAGCGGGTTGTCGGGACGGACCAGCCGGCCTGAGTTGGTGGCGTGGTGTATCGACGTGAAAAAATCACTGAAGTCGCCTATTTGCGCTGGCAAAAGCATCTGTGCCTGAGTCATCGCCGACAGGCAGTGCTCCAGCGCAGCGCGATGCTGCGAGCCTGCGCGCAGAAGCCGGGACAGCTGTAGGCGTAAGGCCGACTGATGTGCAGACCCCAGTGCCATGAGTTCGTTCAGACGGCCAGTTCGGCAAGCCTGCGCCGCCTCTGCTGCAAGACCGTCAAACAGTCCCGCAGCCAGGGCTTTTGCGACATCGAGAACTTGATCGCCAATCGCGACCACCACCCGCGAGCCTTCCCCTGCAGCGCCCAGGCAAACACCGAAAGGCAAGTTCTGAATGGGAAAGTCGCACCCGGTGTCGTTGGCGCGTTCGACCCAGCTGCGCAGGTCGGGCGCATGTGTCTCGTTTAGTTGGTGCATAAATAAATCGATTTGTCCGACGCCTGGCCTCAGGCGCAAGTGGCCGCAAGCTGCATCTGAACATTATTGTTAGTTAGTCAAATGACTAATATATAGATCGATAAAAGCACTGTCAATGCGGGCTATCTCGCATGGCATACTGGGCAGCGCTCAAGAAAAATGACTTCATGACGGTAAAAAAAAATCCTGCGGGCAGCGGTAGCCGCGACAAAATTCTGAAGGCTGCGTCACGCCTGTTCGCAGACCACGGCTATGACGGCTGCTCGCTTCGCGAGATTGCAGACCACGCCAAGGTCAACGTCGGCATGATTCACTATTTTTTCGGGACCAAGCAGGCGCTGCTCCGTGAGGCCTTTGTTCAAGCCGGCGCCAGTCTGGCGAGCAAACGGCTGGAACTGCTGGACGCGGCAGAAGCCGCAGCTGGCGACGCCCCCATGTCGGTTGAAAGCATCGTCGACATGTTTCTCAGACCCGCCGTAGACCTTGCCAGAACGGGGCGCGCTGGTCGGGCGTTCCTGAAAATGCAGGCGCGCATGCAACTTGAGCAATCCAAGCTCGGTCGCGAATTGCGCGCAGAGATCTACGACGGCTCATCGATCCGTTATGTCAATGCG
>CANEXF010000050.1 GCA_947443645.1 Comamonadaceae bacterium
GACGGGCGAGATCGGTGTGCGCATGGCCGTCGGTGCGCGGCAAGGCGATATCCGCCAGCAGTTTTTAATTGAAGCCGTGCTGGTGTGTTTGTTGGGCGGTGTGCTCGGCATTCTGTTGTCGCTGTTGGTTGGCTGGGGCTTTGAGCAGTCGGGCAGCAGCTTCACGATGGTGTATTCCACGCTGTCGATGGTGGTGGCCTTTGTCTGCTCAACGCTAATTGGCGTGATCTTTGGCTTTATGCCGGCCAACAGCGCCGCGAAACTCAACCCGGTTGATGCGCTGGCACGGGAATGAACATTGTGAAACCCATGACCTTGACTCCTCTGACATTTCGCAGCATCCGTTTGACCACCGCGATCGGGGCTGCCATGTTGGTGAGCGCTTGTGCCTCAAATTTCAATGGCCCCTACCAAGCGCCTGCGCTCAAGCTCCCCGCGCAGTACAGCCAGACGAGTGCGGCAACTGTTTTTGGCACTGCGCCAAGTGCGCCCAGCGTGTCTTGGTGGACGCGTTTCAATGACACCGAACTGGACCGGCTCGTCGCCGAGGTCTTGCAGCGCAACAACAATCTAGCGGCTGCTGCGATACGTGTGCGACGCGCGCAGCTGCTGGCGGGCTTGGCTGACAACAATCTGCAACCGCGCTTTAGTGGCAGCGTCGGTGCTGGTGCCAGTCTGCCACTGGAAGCTGGCGCAGTGACGGCACGCAGCAACAGCGTGGCGTTGACTGCGGCTTATGAAATTGATTTGTGGAACCGTCTTGGTAGCCTGCGCGATGTGGCGCGCTGGGAAGCGCTGGCAACCGAGCAAGACCGGCAAAGTACCGCGCTGTCGTTGGTCGGCACCACGGCGGCGCTGTATTGGCAAGTGGGATTCTTGAACCAGCGTTTGGCGGCCAATGCTGAGAGTATTGCCTACGCGCAGACCACCTTTAATTTGGTTCAGGCGCAGTACCGTGCAGGTGCCGTGTCGGGCTTGGAAGTGGCCCAGGCGCAGCAGACGCTGGCCAGTCAACAGGCCAGCCAAAGCGCCTTGCAGCAACTGTCGTTCGAAGCCCGCACGGCGCTGGCGCTGTTGTTTGATGGCCCGCCGGGCACTAGCTTGTCAAACCCTTCCACCTTGCCCGTTTTGACGCTGCCTGCGATGGATGCCGGCGTGCCTGCAGCCTTGCTGGGTCGCCGGCCTGATCTGCGTGCGGCCGAGCTGCGCTTGCGCGGATCATTCACAGGCATCGATGCGACCCGGGCCAGCTATTACCCAGCCTTCAGCCTGACGGGTAGTCTCGGCTCGTCAAGCGCCCAGTTGGGTAGCGTGTTGCAAAACCCGGTGGCCACGCTTGGCTTGGGCGTGACGCTGCCATTCTTGCAGCGCACCGCCATGCAGCTGAGTATTCGCGTGTCCGAAACGCAGTATGAAGAAGCCGTGGTGAATTTTCGGCAGACTTTGTACACCGCGCTTGGCGATGTCGAGAACGCCTTGTCATCGCGCCAGCAGTTGGCCGAGCAGGGTGCGCGGCTGGAAGAAACATTGCAGGCCGCGCTCACCGCAGAACGCTTGTACGAAGTGCGTTACCGGGCTGGTGCGGCCACTTTGAGTCTGTGGCTAGACGCGCAAGAAAAACGCCGTACGGCGGATATCGCTTTGGCGACGAATCGACTCGCGCGTTTGAATAATCAGGTCACCGTGTACAAGGCCTTGGGTGGGGATGCGGCTGTGCGCTAAGGGCGCTTGCTACGTGATTTTGAAAACAGTCCGCACCACTTTCGAGCCCTTTTTTTCTTCAAAGATAGACCACTGCTTGATGCCTTTGACCAGGAAAGCATTGCTAACATCTTTCACGGGAATGCGGGCGGTGCGTTTGGCCGTGACCCAGTCCTGAACGTGCGGTAGCAGCGGTCCTTCGACGCCGGTCGGGACCAGCAATTCTTTGTCGCCCACTTTGCCTGCAGAGGTGACGACGAGTTCGGTGGCGGGCATGTTGGCTTTCTATTTTCGAATGCGGATGGCCGCTCAGCGCGGCCACAGCACCCATAACTTGAGGGGTTGGTTGACTTTGCTGGCCAGCGCGCCGGCTTCAGCCCCAGTGCCGGCAAAGTAGTCAGCCCGCACCGCACCCAAGATCGCACTGCCTGTGTCTTGCGCCAGTACCAGTTTTTGCAATTGCACCGTAGGTCCGCTGGACGTCAGCCAGACCGGCGTGCCGTAGGGAATGCTTTGCCGGTCCACGGCAATGGAGCGACCGGCGGTGAGCGGCACGCCTTGCGCACCGCGCGGGCCAAAACCAGCGTCTTGCTCGGGCAGGGCTTCTTCTTTGAAAAAGATGTAGCGCGGGTTGCTCCACAGCAGTTGCGACACGCGTAGCGGGTTTTGTGCGGCCCAGGCCTTGGTGGCGTCCGGCCAGGGGTTGATCTTGCTCACGCCTTGTTCCAGTAGCCATTGGTTGATGCTGCGGTAGGGTTGCTCGTTGGTGCCGGCGAAGGCCACCCGCACGGTGCGTTGGCTGCCATCGGCTTCGGTAAGGCGCAAACGTCCCGAGCCCTGGATGTGCAGCAGCATCGCGTCAATCGGGTCTTCCAACCAAGCGATCTCGCGGCCCTGCAGGGCCGCTTGCGCTTCGGGAAGAGTTTCAATGTCTTGCCGGCTGAACCACGGTTTGCGGCTGGCCAGACCGGCTGGAGGTTGGTACAGCGGCACGGCGTAGGCCGCCGTGGATTGCCTGCTAGCGCGAAACACCGGCTCGTAATAACTTGTCAGCAGGCCTTCGGCCGCACCGCTCAGCGACTCGACGCGGTAGGGTTGCAGCCGTGACATCATCCAGGCGCGTTGTTCTTCCGGGCTGCCAATGCTCAGGCGGCGTATCTCCGGGCACAGTGGCGCATAGGTAGGTCCGGGGCGCTCACAGCTTTTGATCCAAGCATTCCACGCTTCAAACAAGGTGTCATTTTCAAAGCCAGGTAAATCAGTCCAGCGCACCGGCACCCAGCGGCTTTTGCCTTGTACCCGTGTGCCAGTCGCATCCGCCGCGGAGACAGGCGAAGCCGGCTGGTTAACGGCCGCAGGCGGCACGCTGCTCTGCCCTGGCGCTGGCCATGCCGGCAGCGGGGTTTTGACAGCACAAGCGCTTAGCCAGAGCACGCCGCCGATAATCAAAAACTTCTTTGCGAACTGGAAAAAAATAGCCATGATTTTGTTGCTACTTGAAGCCCTCGCGGCCTTGCTGATACTGGTGTTCATTGTGTGGTGGACCATGTTCTCAGGACGACAAGGCGGCGAGATCAAACCTGACGAGGATGTTGAAAAAAAGCAAACGAAAGGCAAAGCCGGCGATTAAACATTGCGCATCAGGTTGGCCAATTCGACCGCCGACTTGACGCCCATTTTGTCGAACACGCGGGCGCGGTGCACTTCCAC